>NZ_BMFR01000045.1 GCF_014638995.1 Virgibacillus oceani | reverse complement strand
TCACTTAACTATTACTTAAGATTTTAAGAACTTACATATAATCTAGCTTCAGCTCCTAGCGGCTCGCCATCATAAGCAATGCACACATCAAGCACAAAACCATGTGCTTTTCGGTACCTTGCTTATGCGGTCGCCGCTATTCAGTCGCTTGCGCTTTTTTGTTTTGATGTCGTTGAATGTCTTACTCTTATTTAGTTTTCAAGGTACAAAAATGGAGCCTAGCGGGATCGAACCGCTGACCTCCTGCGTGCAAGGCAGGCGCTCTCCCAGCTGAGCTAAGGCCCCATGTTGTTATAGATGGTGGGCCTGAGTGGACTCGAACCACCGACCTCACGCTTATCAGGCGTGCGCTCTAACCAGCTGAGCTACAGGCCCATCTATATCCAAATATGAAAGAGAAATCAATCCCTCAAAACTGAACCAAACAACCAAGCATGCCCTTACCGAGAGGCCACCTAAGCGAACCTCTTCGGCGTTCCGTAATCCAGCTTCAGCTCCTAGCGGTTCGCGACATAAGCAATGAACACTCCAAGCACAAAACCCATGTGCTTTCCGGTTCCTTACTTATGCGTGTCACCGCTAAATAGTCGCTTACGCTTTTTACATATCCTTAGAAAGGAGGTGATCCAGCCGCACCTTCCGATACGGCTACCTTGTTACGACTTCACCCCAA
>NZ_BMFR01000043.1 GCF_014638995.1 Virgibacillus oceani | reverse complement strand
CGGGGTCTTTCCGTCCTGTCGCGGGTAATGCGCATCTTCACGCATAGTATAATTTCACCGGGTCTCTCGTTGAGACAGTGCCCAAGTCGTTGCACCTTTCGTGCGGGTCGGAACTTACCCGACAAGGAATTTCGCTACCTTAGGACCGTTATAGTTACGGCCGCCGTTTACTGGGGCTTCGGTTCTGCGCTTCGCGCCGAAGCGCTAACGCTTCCCCTTAACCTTCCAGCACCGGGCAGGTGTCAGCCCCTATACTTCGCCTTTCGGCTTCGCAGAGACCTGTGTTTTTGCTAAACAGTCGCTTGGGCCTATTCACTGCGGCTTCTCTTCAAAAGAAGCACCCCTTCTCCCGAAGTTACGGGGTCATTTTGCCGAGTTCCTTAACGAGAGTTCTCCCGCTCACCTTAGGATTCTCTCCTCGCCTACCTGTGTCGGTTTGCGGTACGGGCACCTATGAACTCACTAGAGGCTTTTCTTGGCAGTGTGGAATCAGGAACTTCGGTACTCTAGTTCCCTCCCCGTAACAGCTCAGAATTGTTGGACGGATTTGCCAATCCAACTCCCTCACTGCTTGGGCGCACCTATCCATCAGTGCGCATTCCTTATCCTACTGCGTCCCCCCATCGTTCAAACGCTCATGAGGTGGTACAGGAATATCTACCTGTTGTCCATCGCCTACGCCTTTCGGCCTCGGCTTAGGTCCCGACTAACCCTGAGAGGACGAGCCTTCCTCAGGAAACCTTAGGCATTCGGTGAAAGAGATTCTCACTCTTTTTTCGCTACTCATACCGGCATTCTCACT
>NZ_BMFR01000041.1 GCF_014638995.1 Virgibacillus oceani | reverse complement strand
GCAGTTAAGCTCTTCAGCGCCGATGGTAGTTGGGGCTTTGCCCCTGCAAGAGTAGGACGCCGCCAGGCGTTACATAAGTGTCGGAGGATTAGCTCAGCTGGGAGAGCACCTGCCTTACAAGCAGGGGGTCGCAGGTTCGAGCCCTGCATCCTCCACCATGCCGGCCTAGCTCAATTGGTAGAGCAACTGACTTGTAATCAGTAGGTTGGGGGTTCAAGTCCTCTGGCCGGCACCATTTTAAAACATAATATGTTTTTTAAATGTTATCTAAGTGTTGTGAGCCATTAGCTCAGTCGGTAGAGCATCTGACTTTTAATCAGAGGGTCGAAGGTTCGAATCCTTCATGGCTCACCATTTTGCGGGTGTGGCGGAATTGGCAGACGCGCTAGACTTAGGATCTAGTGTCTTTTGACGTGGGGGTTCGACTCCCTTCACCCGCACCATTTAATTTAATATGCTATGCGGAAGTAGTTCAGTGGTAGAACATCACCTTGCCAAGGTGGGGGTCGCGGGTTCGAATCCCGTCTTCCGCTCCAATTCCAAACGCCGGGGTGGCGGAATTGGCAGACGCACAGGACTTAAAATCCTGCGGTAGGTTTCTACCGTGCCGGTTCGAGTCCGGCCCTCGGCACCATACGCGCCCGTAGCTCAATTGGATAGAGCGTTTGACTACGGATCAAGAGGTTAGGGGTTCGACTCCTCTCGGGCGCGCCATTTTATCGGGAAGTAGCTCAGCTTGGTAGAGCACATGGTTTGGGACCATGGGGTCGCAGGTTCAAATCCTGTCTTCCCGACCATTCAAAGGGGCCTTAGCTCAGCTGGGAGAGCGCCTGCCTTGCACGCAGGAGGTCAGCGGTTCGATCCCGCTAGGCTCCACCATAAAAAAGTTATTGACAAAATTTAGTTGTGATAATACAATATAAAAGCTGTCTAAAAACAAATTTGCTCTTTGAAAACTGAACAAAACAACCAGTATGTCAAGAAAAACATTCATGTTTTTCAAATAAAACGGATTAAAAGCAAATGATAGATTTTGTCTATTGTTAACCTTTTAACCCTGATTTAAATTT
>NZ_BMFR01000040.1 GCF_014638995.1 Virgibacillus oceani | reverse complement strand
CTCAATTTGGCCAATTTCAGCTATGATGCCAGCTGTAAATACCGGACCTAAACCAGGAACGGTTTGAAGCGTCTGTTGCAATCCTGCCATAATACGTGTAATGGATTTATCGATTTCTTTGATCTGCCGTTGGAACGTTTGAATGACTGTGATGGACGTAGCCAGTATAGTATCAATCGAGTCTTCCATCACCTTGTCCAGACGATAGGAAGAACGAACGGCTTTTTGAATGGATTTGGCCACCTGTTCTGAGTCATTAAAGCGATTTTTACCCTTGGAGCGAAGATAGGCAGCCAATTCATCCAGGCTCATTTGTGCCAGTTCTTCCAGGCTGTACCGTTCCAGAAATAAATCCATCATGGCTTTACCAAAGACGGACGATTCCACTTCTTCCGTAAATGTGTTGCATTTAAAGCTAAGGTGTTGAAGAAATCGTTGTTTTTCTTGCGCAATCTGACGTATCAGCTGGTATCTGGCTCGTGTTAATTGTTGCAGGGCAACGTATTGCTCTTCTTTCACAACGGACATAGGTAAACGGCCGAAACGAAGGTAGTCAGCGATGATAAAGGCATCAATTTCATCGGTCTTGTCCATGTCGCTGTAGCTCTTTTTGAAGTTGGCAATCTGCTTGGGATTCATGACGAATACTTTCGCCCCCAGGCCACGCATAAATTCGTCGTTGTGTAAAAACATGGACGGATGAAAGCTGTATACACTGGTGGATTCAAGTCCAATTCGCAGCACATCAATCGATTGTCCTCTGACTGTATCAAGAATAGTGTCTCTGAGCTGTGTTGCACCTGGAAGATCATTGTCAATGGTGAAGGACTTAAGCTTTTCGCCCTCACCGTCTAAAAAACAAACCTTGATATCAAATGAACTCACATCTAATCCGACAAATAATTTCATGGGGTATTCCTCCTTTCGATTTAGAATCATTGGAACTTGTTACTTGGACGCTCTGAGATATCCCTAGTGTGGACGCTGATCAGCAGCCTCGTGTATGAGTACTATCCTTGCATCGAAAGCCGCCCCGGGCTACTACAATCCGGGTTCGAACATCAAGGTGTACAGCCTGCGTGTATGAAGATCGACACGTGCACTGGGAAACAGTCTTTCTAATGTGGTAAGCCACAAGGAGTGTAAGAATTGTCCCAAATGATCCTATGACCATTATCTAGGAATATCTCAGAGCGTCCAAGTTATTGATT
>NZ_BMFR01000039.1 GCF_014638995.1 Virgibacillus oceani | reverse complement strand
TCGATAATGTACGGGACTCTTGCCCTTTAATTTTTTCTTAATACGTTTGTTATTGTAGTAGTTTATATATTCTTCAAGCTCTTGTTTAAAGTGTTCAATACTTTCAAATTCGTTTAAATAAAGAAATTCAGATTTCATAATTCCAAAGAAGTTCTCTATCACGGCATTGTCATAACAGTTTCCTTTACGTGACATACTCTGTGTTATTCCATGTTCTTTTAAGGCATGATGATACTGTTTCATCTGATAATGCCATCCTTGGTCTGAGTGGAGAATTAACTCATTCTGATCTGTTAATCGCTCAAAGGACTTTTCCAACATGTCTGAGACAAGTGAGTACGTCGGTCTGGAACCAATGGTATACGTGATTATTTCGCCATTAAATAAATCAAGAATCGGAGATAGGTACAACTTCTCTCCAAAAAGCTTAAATTCGGTGATGTCTGTGACCCATTTCTGATTAGGTTTTTCCGCCTTAAAATTACGATTTAAGATGTTTTTGGCTTTCTTTCCGACCTTACCTTTATAAGATTTGTACTTCTTCATTCGGACAAGAGATTTAAGACCTAATTCTTTCATGAGGCGATACACTTTTTTATGATTCACGCGATAACCCCTATTATCAAGCTCTTCCTGGATACGACGATAACCATAACGTCCCTTATGCTCATGATAAATGGAACAGATCTTGTTTTTCAAATCCTCATTAGGATCCGATTCATTCATTTTTAGAACTAGATGGTAATAAGTACTGCGTGCCAGTCCTGCTATTTTTACTAATTTGTTTACTGGATAATCATGCCTTAGCTCAAATATTACTTGCGCTTTGTCTTTTTTTGAGATCTTTCCTTTTCTTGAACTAAGGCATTCAACTTTTTTAAATACTCATTCTCCATTCGCAAATGTTCTAATTCTTTTTGCATGGTCTTTATAGAATCCTTATTAGATCTTTCTTTCATTTTGTTTTCCTTTTTATGATCGGTCATATCGAGATGCCCCTTTCTCTTTACTTCAAGGGCATCGATACCACCTTTTTCCCACTTTTTCTTCCACCTCCGTACCATAGAAAAATCAGGAATGTGGAAGAAAGCCGACGCCTCTCGAATTGAATAGCCATTCTCTTCAATAAACTGTAATACTTTTAGTTTAAAGGCAGGCGAATAATTTGTATAGGGAAAGGTGAAGGCCTTATCTCCGTGATATTCGTATAACTTCACCCAGTAACGTAACACGGAGTTGTCAACACCTATTTGTTTCGCTAAATCACGATAACTAATTGATTCATTTAAATAACGCTGTATGACCTGAAATTTTTCCGTAC
>NZ_BMFR01000038.1 GCF_014638995.1 Virgibacillus oceani | reverse complement strand
ATTTTTTTATTTTTTCCACGTTATATTTTAATAGCGTAATATAGTGTTATATGGTATAATAGATTAAAGGTGGGTGATGGAATGCATTTAAAAAGGACGAAAACAAAGAATGGAAGGATTCATCTAAGCATCGTTGATTCCTATTACGATAAAGAAAAGAAATATGCCAGGCAGAAAACCGTTGAAAGCTTGGGCTATCTGGACGAAGCGGAGAAACGCTACGACGATCCGATCGCCCACTTCCAACAACGTGTCGAGGAATTAAAAAAGGCAAAAAAGGAACAGAAAGAACCCATACGCTTAGAATTGTCCATCGATGATAAATTGGCAAAAGAAAAAGCATATCGAAAAAATTTTGGTCATGTCATACTTAGTCATATTTATCACTATCTCGGTTTACATACCTTTTGGAAAAATCGTTCTCATCGCCGCAAGTTTTCTTTTGATGCCAACATTATTTTTAAATTATTAATTTTTACACGTCTGTTGTACCCGGGTTCCAAATACCAATCCTTTGAAAATCGCTCTTTATTTTTTGAACGAAATAACTTCAACCTCCAGGATGTTTACCGGGCACTGACTTTCTTTAACGAAAAAAAGGATGATGTCCTAAAGTGGCTACATGATCAGATAACGGAAAAGTATGGGCGAGATACCTCCCGTGTATTCTATGATGTCACCAATTATTATTTTGAAACGGATACAGTGGATGAGGAGGATTTTCGCCGCAAAGGTGTTTCCAAAGAACATCGTCCCAACCCGATTGTTCAAATGGGGTTATTTATGGATAATCAAGGCATACCCATCACGTATCAATTATTCCCTGGCAACACGAATGACTGTATGACCTATCGCCCGAACCTGAAAAAAATGAAATTGGATTATGGTATCAAGCGTGCGGTTGTCGTGGCAGACAAGGGCATGACTACTGGGGATAACATTTGGTATACGTTATCAGCTAAAGATGGCTATGTATTCAGTATGTCTGTACGCGGAGCAAATAAAGAACTCAAAGATTACGTCATCAATGAAACCGGTTATGAATGGCTTGGACATGAATACAAACGAAAGTCGCGACTCTATCCGAGAGAGATTCAAGTGACAGCAAAAAACGGAAAAAAAGTAACGAAGCAGGTGCATGAAAAGCAAGTCGTGTTTTGGAGTGAAAAATATGCGAAAAAGGCCAAGTATGAACGAGAAAAGGTACTTCAAAAGGCACGGGCATTAATCGAAAGGCCAGGGGCATATAAACGAGCCACGTCTATAGGAGCCAGCAGTTATATTAAAAATATAACCTTTGATAAGAAGACTGGAGAAATCCTAACCCCGAAGAAGCAATTACAGTTGGATGAACAGAAAATCAAAGAACAGGAAGCACTGGATGGATATTATGTATTGATTACCAGTGAATACAAGGAGACGGATGATGCCATCATTGACATGTATCGGGGCTTGTGGCGCATTGAGGAGACTTTTCGCGTTACCAAGAGTGATTTAGAAGCGCGTCCAGTCTATGTATCCAGAAAAGAACATATTGAAGCACACTTTTTAACTTGTTTTGTGTCACTTACCATTATCCGGCTATTGGAGCTGGAGATGGAAGGAAAGTTTACGGTGCCACAACTGTTGAATAGCCTACGAAAAACAGAGTGTACGGAGATCAACCAGAATTACTACATATTTGATTATTATGATGATATTTTAGAAAAACTCGGTGAACAATTTCAAATTGATTTTTCCGCCAGATACCGGCGATTAGGAGAAATTAAAAAAATTTTAGCACAGACGAAAAAAAGATAAATTTCACTATGAAAATAGGACAAAAAAAGACA
>NZ_BMFR01000037.1 GCF_014638995.1 Virgibacillus oceani | reverse complement strand
GCAATTTTACTCACTTTATTTCAGATTTGAAAATAAATAGGCGAAATATTTCAGATTGGCATTTATAAAAAGATCCCCCTTGTTTAAAAAGGGAGATCAACTATTGGATTCAATTCTTTCTCTTGGACCCTTACCTTATATGTTTCTACTAAACGCAATGAAAATCCTACATCATCCTCGATTGTCACAAACCAATCGAAATAATCTTTTTCAAAAATTGCTTTGTAATAATAACAGTCTATGCAGATTTCGAAATCCATTCCCGCGGATATTCCAAACACATCATGGCCAATCCATATCTTCCATTCCTGCACATTCTCATCAAAAGCCATAATTCCTGTCAGCACTATAAACCACTTTCCTCAACGGCCATTTGAACGATTTCATCATCAATTTGCTCTTTTTTTAGTTGCGCTCCATATAGAAGAGAATTAATCGTTAACGTGTTGATGACACGTGGCCAGCCCTGTGATCGTAAGGCAATGGCTTCAAGGGCAGATGCTGTGAAAATTGGCATCTTGGCACCGGCTAGTTTTAAATGGTGCTCTACATAAGAATGCACATCGTCTTTGTCTAATGGTTGTAACTGATATCGCATAACGATTCGCTGTGACAACGGTCGATGATGATTTAAATTCAACCTAGTTTTCAAATGCGGTAACCCGGCTATTATAAGAATAAACGGATTCGATGAATCCATATGAAAATTAAAAAGAATCGCCAAATCTTGTAAAAAGGCATCTTTTGCCATATGCATTTCATCCAAAATAAAAACCGGCGTGACTTTTCGTTCCCGATTCATTCTTTCAATTCCTTGTTGAATCTGACGGAATAAATCTACCTTACGAAACTTTGGTTCTTCTCCCAAACCATAAGCTAAACCTCGGTAAAAATCCATCACTCCTCCAGTGGATAAGGGAAAATAGATCACATGATACAGTGCGGGATTAAGGGAATCCTTAAATGATCGCAAGGTAAATGTTTTTCCGGCACCGGGATCACCAATAACCAAACCAATTCCTTTGGACTTTTGTAAATATTCAAGGCCGTTCAATGCTTCCCGATAGCCCTTGGATGGAAAGGCATCTGTTGGACGCATATCCTTAGAAAATGGTTCTTTTGCCAATGAATAAAATGGTTTATACACGATCTAATTCCTCCCCATGATGAGAAGTATCAGAAACCGCGAACGGTGATTGGCCACGTTTGACATGGGCGTTATCATGCATGGTAACTGGGATAGCCTTCGTTATCTTTTTGCCGTCTTCAAAAACATATACAGCCTGTTCATCCATTCGAATTTCAATTTTCTGCCCAATATATTGAGAAGGCACTTCATATAACCTTTTTTCCAATGTAATTGTTCCATCCAACTTCACTTTACGCACTGCACGCTTTAAAAAGATATTGTCTAAAATGGACAAATCCTCTATAAACGTGATATTATCCAATTGTGATTGGAATAGTTGATGTGGTGTTTTACCGTTAAGCGACGCATGCTTTTTACGATGGTAATCCACCTCCAACCATTCCCAAAACCTCTTGTTTAATTCCTCTAGGGAGTTAACTGGATCCGATTTTAATAACGGGTAGAACCGTGTTTGTATCGTTTTAAATAGTCGTTCAATTTTACCCTTCGCTTTGGGGTCATATGGTTGTGTGTGAGCTAACGTAATACCCAATTGGGCACATGCATACTGTAGCGTTTCTGACCGATAAATCTTTCCGTTATCTGCGTAAATAATGGTTGGCTTACCACGTCGTATTAACGCCTCCCTCGTCACTTCCCGTAACCCATCAAACTTCTCAGAAATGAAGAATTGCGCATAAGGGACAAGCCTTGAACAGTCATCAATATAGGCTATAAGAAACGTCTTTTTAGCTTTCCCATTGATTGAAATATATGGGCCATGCGATAGATCTGCCTGCCATAATACATTCACTTTGTCATATGAAAAGCGCTTCCGTTCTTTTTCTGGATGAAAACTCATATGATTCCGACCAGCCAGTTTATGTTTTTTCAATAAACGGTTTATAGTGGCATAAGAAACTTGATTTTTTATAATCTCTCCACGCTGGATAAGCTGTTCGTAGAACACGCTAACTGGCATATGAAGAAAATCTCTTCTTACTTCCAGAATATGATCCTTGTCATCCGGAGATAGTCTCCTAGAATCACCACGATCAGAGCGAGACTTTGGCTTTAACGCATCAAATCCATTTCTTCTATAATGAAGCAACCATTCCTGCATCGTTTTAGCCGCAACCTTTCGTTCCCCGTAGTATGGAATAGAATGAACTTTCCCCTCCATTTGTTGGAAATATTCCTTTGCTTCTATCTGCCCATTCAACAATGGGGCAATCAATCCATAACGAAATAAAGCAATTTCCTCCCGTGTTTTTTCATCCATTGAATTTTCCTCCTTTTGATAGAAGGACAACCGGTTATCCATTGCTTTTATTCTACTTTTTTCGCCAAAAAATTCATAGGCAAGATTTATGTGGGACAATTATAATTTTTTTTGTACCTCAAATATGGTAGAATTAATTTGCCCATAAAATATGATGATAAGTGACCCCAACTCCTTCGAAAGAAGGGTGATATGCCAATATCGAGGATCATTTTCATATATTTTTGGGCCTCTTTTTTACTATCATTAGATAGCCCAATTTGATGACCTATGTCCACAAAAAAACTATGAATCCAATGGATTCCTTCGCAAAAACGCTTAATGTGCTGAGCCAGCTGCTGGCGACATCCAATTACTTTCTTCCCCTCCAGAAATTGACGTACCCGATCAACAATCGTATATAAAGTGTGCTGATAATAAGGAATAAGAAAGCTTGGCAGGATGGAGATATTAGCTTTACAAGCTAAACACCTTAATCGACAAATTGGGATATGAAATGCCTCATCGTGCTCATTAATCCCGTACCTCCAGTAATAACCATTTCTATGTAGATTTCCCTGGGCGATGCCGTTACAATTGGGACATCGATCAAATACCGGAAATTCATTCCTTCTTTCTTTTAATGCGTATTCCTCAAGCTCAATCTCAAAATCGTAAATACAAAGCATAAAAAAACTCCTCCTTTACAATATGCAAAAAATTTAGCATATTATTTCAGAAGAGTAC
>NZ_BMFR01000036.1 GCF_014638995.1 Virgibacillus oceani | reverse complement strand
CTACGAGTTGTGAGGAGTGCAGCATCACCGAAAATGCTTGCAACACGACGAACACCCAGCGTGAGGAGACTCATCAGCCGCCCACGGAAAGCGAAGTGTATACGGGCTGCGGGACCAAAGAGCGTCCAAAATAATGCAAAATCACCACAAGTATTTACGTCGCATTTTACGGATACTACGTAATAAAAATCAGAATTTACGAAAACCCTTAATTAATGATGATGCCCTTTTTTAGGATTGGTTATGAACATTTCCTCTTGCGGAACATAGAAATACTGAATCCATATACCATCCAAAAACGCATCATCCTTCTCTAAAATTATGTCAATATCCTTGTCCGTTTTTACAACCACATCATTTTCAGTCGGTGTATCCAATTTTATGTCGTAATGTGCATGGTCACCATGAAGGTGTGTAACAAAAACTCGAATCATTTTTCCTTCCGCTTCGTTACTTTCCAGCATTTTTCTCAATACTTTAGCCGCATTTCGATTAATTTTGCATTTCATATGACAAAACCCCTTATCCAATGGTATGTAGAACTATCTATTTCATCCTAAAAAATAGAATAACCCTGTTCTTTTACGTTCGGCAATTAATTTGTTTTGCAATATGATCCGAGAGTCTCCAATATATTGCATATACCAATTGAATTCCTTTTATTGTATACTATTAATTATAAAGATATTTTAAAAAGGGGGAATTGCAAATGCCAATACCAACTGATCATTCGAAACCAATTCGCCAATCTGCCAAAGAGAGTGCATTTAACCAACTTCAGCAATGGATTATTGATGGAACACTGCAGCCCGGCGAAAAATTAAATGACTCGGAACTTGCACAGGCGCTTGGTGTCAGCAGAACCCCAGTACGTGAATCATTGCAGCTGCTCGAGGTACGGGGATTTGTTAAAATGTATCCCGGCAAGGCAACACAGGTAACAGAAGTTGAAAAAGAGTCAATCAATGACCTTTTACCACCCTTAGCAGCCTTACAAGCATTATCAGCTGAATTAGCTATTGCAAATTTAACTGATAAAATTAGCACTTTGCTGGAAAATACAAACAAACGATTTGCAGAAGCAATCCGTTTGGAAAATTATTATTCGGCATTAAAAATTGATGAGGAATTCCATCAAATTATTGTCGATACAGCTAAAAATCCATATATTGACTCCATGGTAACCTTACTTCAGGCACATGTTAGAAGATTATTTTTTCACAACTCGATTATTCTAACGAAAAAGTCCATAGACGAACATTCGACGATTATTGAACTAATGAAGACAGGTGATGCAACAAATGTTTCCTCAATAATGAAAGAAAATTGGCTACGCGCAATTGATGAGTTTAAACAAATGAAAAGATAATGGCCGGTTCCTTATAAGGAAACCGGCCTATTTTTTAAGCGTGGGCAATTGATAATTTTTGCACACGGACAATAATGCCTGTAATTACAATAACAGCTAATGCTGGCAATAACCATCCGAGTCCCTGGCTGTATAAAGGCAGTGACTGTTTATAGAAGGAAACGAACGGTACCATCCATCCAAAATAGTCGATTCCAAGTGAGTCACATAATGCCTTTAAACCATCAAAAATACTGACCATAAATGTGACAACTGTTGCTGATACATAAACGATACGTGAATGGTTAAACAATGGTGAAAGAAACGTTAACAGCATTAGTACAATTGCAAGCGGGTAAAGAAACATTAATACAGGTACCGAATATGAAATAATGTTTGTCAGCCCAAAATTAGCGATCACAAATGTAATCGTTGAAAAGAACACAACAAACTTTTTATAGCCGATTTTCGGAAATAACGTTTGAAAGTATTCTGCACATGCGGTTGTCAAACCAATGCTCGTAGTGAGACAGGCAAGCGTCATAACAACGGCCAGCAGGATTGATCCTGCTATTCCAAAGTAATACGATGCCGCACTGCTGAGAACTGGGCCACCTGTCGCAAAAATACCAAATTCTTCTGTGCTCGTAGCTCCTAAATAAGCTATACCAATATAAATGGCTCCTAGAAATGTGATTGCAACGGCACCAGATTTTGCTGTGGCAGCAAGTATTCCACTTGTAGAAGTTACACCAAACGAACGAATTGCCTTAATCACAATAATTCCAAATACGAGGGAAGCAAGTGCGTCCATCGTGTTGTACCCTTCCAGGAACCCCTGTACAAAAGCCCCGTCAGCAAACGCTTCTTGTGGAGTTTGGATAGAACCCATCGGCTGAATGATAACCATCATCAGAAGAATTCCAAGCAGAACAACAATACCCGGTGCTAATATTTTTCCAACATTATCAACAAGTTTTGCAGGATTCAGTGAAAACCAAAGTGTAATCGCAAAGAAGACCAACGTAAATAGGAACAATCCACCCTGCTGAAATCCCTCACTCACAAATGGTGCAATACCAACTTCATATGCTACTGTACCTGTCCTTGGAGCAGCGAAGAATGGCCCAATTGTTAAATAAAGAAGTGATGTAAAGAATACAGCATAAACTGGATCAATTCTGCTTGCGAGTTCTTGTAAATTATTACTTTTTGAAAAACTCATTGCTAGAATTCCAAGCAAGGGCAATCCGACTCCAGTGATTAAAAAGCCAACAATAGCTGGCCAAAGGTTTGTTCCAGCATTTTGACCAAGCTGTGCCGGAAATATCAGATTTCCAGCCCCAAAAAATAAGGCAAATAACATGAGTCCTATTAATGCGTAAGATGAGAATGATAGTTTGTCCTTCACGATATTCGCTCCTCTACGTTGTATGTTTATATATTCCAGTTCTAATAGATTATTTTTAACCCAATATGCAATATATTGGTGAAATATATAATACTATGTCTTAGAGCGAAATGCAATATATCACGATGAAATTTTGTGACGATTTCGAAACAAATTTTTACCATCTGCTAAAATTCAACTAATCGTTTGAACTATAAACCATCTGAACCTCATACTTAAACCCCAAATAATGATAGTTTTGCCTTCTGTACATTTCTCTAGGTGTATCCTCACCATCGGCAACTAAAATTATTGTCCTGTCGGGAAAACAATCCATAACATACTTTTGCAGCCTGCTTGCAATACCCTTTTTCCGAAATGGCTCCTTAACCGATAATCCATCAATTTCCGCTGTTTTCTCTGAAATAATAACATCTACGGAGCCTGCAGGTATCCCTTTATAAGTAGCCAAAATCTGTAATATATGACTATCTAAGAAATTACGTTTGTGAAGGTCTTCCTTCTGGTTGGCAAATTCCTCACCAAATTCCAAATCCGTTTCGTACTGTAATTCTAAGAACGCTTGAAAATTCGTGTCTGTTACAGTTTGTGTATCAATATCCGGATGATTCGTTACGTTAGGAAATTGTTTTGGCTGGATAGCATATAATTCGTTGTATCCAACCTCGTAACATGCTTTCATAAAGTGATTCATTAGTTCTTTAGATGGTTTTTCATTCCCGGGAAAATAAAACTTTATATGCTTTTGTCCATATTTTCGATGAAATCGTGTTAAATAATTTGCCGCCTCTATAAATTCAGCAACAGACGGCATCATTTTAAATTCAATATAATTACTGTCATACCGAATTAACATCTCTGGGTAATGGATATGTTTGTATCGATCGTTTTCAAAAACAACCTGACCTGGATTGTAAATGTCCCCAAATGTAATATTTTCCATTGTATTAATTTCTCCTTTTTCCTTTTGAATGGCTGAGATTTACAAATACTATACCATAATAAAAAATACTTTTATTGTCACAAAATTTGTTATATCCTATAAACACGGTATGAATTATAAATGAAGATTTGGGGGAAAGCTCAATGTCGATGAAAAAAACGTTAACACTCGCCGGATCTGATTCAAGTGGCGGGGCAGGTATACAAGCAGATCTGAAGACATTTCAGGAGTATGGTGTATATGGCATGAATGCACTTACCTCCATTGTTACGATGGATCCAACTAATGGCTGGAGTCATGGTGTATTTCCAATTGACGTTGACATCGTTGAAAAGCAATTGGATACTATTTTATCTGTCGGTATTGATGCAATGAAAACAGGCATGCTCGGTTCGGTTGAGATCATCGAACTCGGTGCGAGAAAGATAGATGAATTTAAATTAGATAAAGCAGTCATTGACCCGGTAATGGTATGTAAAGGCGAAGATGAGGTATTGCAGCCGGAAAATACCGATGCGATGCGGGAATTGCTTTTGCCTCGTGCAGCAATTACCACACCTAATTTGTTCGAAGCGGGACAGCTTGCTAAAACTGGACCAATTAAAACAATTGATGGCATGAAGGATGCTGCAGTAAAAATCCACGACCTTGGAGCAAAAAATGTCGTCATTAAGGGTGGAAAAGCACTAGATCACGAAAAAGCCGTGGACCTCTTTTATGATGGAAAAGACTTTACACTGCTGGAAAAGGAAAAGCTTGATACGACTTACAATCATGGTGCGGGCTGTACATTTGCCGCAGCAGTCACTGCAAATCTTGCAAATGGAAAATCTGTGAAAGAGGCAGTGGAAGCAGCGAAGGAATTCGTCACAGCAGCAATTGCCCAGGGCTGGAAACTTAATGAATATGTAGGACCAGTTAAGCACGGAGCATATTTCAACAACTAAACAAATCAGGGCGGGACAAGGGGTCAGTCCCCATGTCCCACACTAACATTACCAATGGCTTGCGGAGATGCAAGCCATTTTTGTTTACGTGCCTCTTGCTGATTCATGCTTACACCGGCTCTCCCAAGATAGTGTGTTTACATAGTGATCAGACAATATCCTCCTCAACGAAACAAAGGACCACCCCTAGGGCAGTCCTTCATACATTCACCTATTATATTCCTTCAATTGAGCTTCAATCCGAGCCATGATTTTACCCGCTTCTTCCCAGTTTCCTTCTGATAATGCCTTTTGATAGGCATCAAATTGATCAGCAAAATCCCGTAATTTTTCTTCCGCATCCGAAATTTGCTGTGAAGATGATTCGTCTGGATTGGCTTGCTCCGTCTCGTTCACTTCCTTATTCTCATTATTTTTACTTTCCGGATTGATTATTTTCAGCATTTCATCAAGTGCTTTGTCAAACGTTGGCTCCATGACAATGTTATCACCATAAGCCAAGACAACCCGTTTCACTTCAGGAAGTGATGTTTCATTTGATGATTCAATGTAAATTGGTTCAACATAAAGTATGGTATCTTCAATTGGAATCGTCAGTAAGTTCCCCCGTATCACCTCTGAGCCGCCCTGTGACCAAAGATTAAGCTGTTTGGAAATGTCCGAGTCCTGGTTAATGCGGTTTTCGATTTGCTGTGGTCCATAAATATTTTTCTGTTTTGGAAAACGATATACAAACATCTCCCCGTAACTTTCACCATCGTTGCGGACACCTATCCACGAAATCATGTTTTGCTTATTTTTTGGTATATATGGAAGCATTAATATAAATTCTTCTTGATCTTCTTTAGGCAATTTCAACGTCATGTAATATGGTTCCATAACGGTATCCTCATTGAAATATTTCTCTGTAGGAAACTGCCAAAAATCCTCACGATTATAGAATACTTCCAGGTTTGACATATGATACGTGCCATACATTGAAGCTTGAACAGTAAACAATTTTTCCGGATATCGGAAATGCGCCTGTATGTCTTCGGGAATTTCTTCCGTAAACAAGTCTGGGAACATATTTTGATATGTTTGCATTAATGCATTATCCGGTTCAACCACATAAAAATCCACCTCACCCGTATAGGCATCAATAACTGCCTTAACAGGATTTCTCATATAATTTAGATTTTCCTGAAAGGGCTCAGAATATGGATAACGCTCCGCAGTCATATAAGCATCCATGATCCAGACTAAACTGCCATCATCACGAATCACTAAATACGGATCTTCATCGTATGTTAAAAAAGGTGCAATACGTTTAACCCGTTCCACTATATTCCGCGTCTCTAATAATTGACTTTCTTCCGTGATCTGATCAGAAACAAGCATTCGAAATGAGCCTTCCTTCACGGAAAATAATAGCCGGTTAATTCCTTTTAAAGGGATACCTGAGTCTGCTTCGAATCGAGTGTCGACATTCTTTTCACCAGAAGGATAATCAAATTCATCGATCTTGCTATTTACGATTACATTCTGAGATGGTTCTTCCCCGAAATAAATTTGCGGGCGATTGATCTCAATTGCACCTTCTGGGGGAAGGTTTTTAACAATGTACTCCGGCTGACCTTGCTTCGTGACTTGATTTACATGGCTCATGGCAACCCCATAACCATGCGTATATCTCAGGTTTTCATTAACCCACGTTTTAGCCTGGTCAGGAAGATCACTCGTATTTAATTCCCTCGCCCCTAAAAATACTTGTTCATACTCACCGTCAATCCTATATCGGTCAATATCAACATCATTGTATTCATAGTACGTGCGAAATGTCTGCAATTGATTATAAACATCCAGCAATGGCCTTGCATCATTCATACGTATATTGCTGATGGTCCTCTCATTACGTTCTACCATTTCTTTACTTAATGAGTCATTACCTGGATGCTCCATTTCTTTAATCTGATCCAGACTATAAGCTGCTCTTGTGTAGGTTAAATTTTGTTCCAAATATGGGCGTTCTTTTGAAAATTCGTTCGGTGAAACAATAAAGTGCTGCACTGCCACAGATGTTAGTTGTCCAACGATTACCAATCCGACATATGCAATAATCGGAAGTAACATGGATCGTAATTTGCCACGAACCAAAGCAATGATCGCCCAAACCGTACCGATTACTGCAACCGCAGCTAACAGATACGATTTTGGAATGTTAATCACATCATCGGTATAACTTAACCCGTAAACCACACTTTCCTGAAACAGATTTACCTGATTTGTAAATAGTGTGCCAAACGGAGCAATAACATGAATGCATGCCAATAGAAGTCCTATTACCGCAAGCGTTATTCCCATATGCAGCTGCGCAGGACGATTTAATCGATACATTTTAAATACGGAATAAGCCCCAATTTCTAATAATAGAAAAAATATGCCTAACCCAAGCAAAAGGTAAACGACAAATTGTATAAAAGGCAGAACAAACATATAGAAGGAAATATCCAAATGAAAGTGCGGATCCGTTTCTCCGAATGACGCATGCTCCATAAATTTAAGTGTACGTTCCCAGCCAAATCCTTGTGTGATACCGCTGCCGATTAATCCAATTAATAGGGCAATGCCTATAACGATCGCACTGCTCCATTTTTTGTCTAACACAACTTTCGGTAATTGGCTCTTGTGCAATTGGCTAATATACGACCTGCGAATCCAAAATAATGTAATGACTGTACCGATGAAAAATAAAAGGAACCCAACCACACCAAGCAGCACCTTGCTCCCTAAAATGGTTGTATACACTTCTGAAAATCCAAGTGAATCCATCCAAATATAATTCGTTATCAAGTGGTTTGCAAATACTCCTAATATAAAAACAAGAATAATGCCAATTACTATGTAACCAATCCAGTTTAATCGTTTTTTCCATTTCAATTTTTGTTCATTATCAAGGTTCTCATTAAAACCCAAAACACTTCCCCCTCTCCATAATTACTATACGAATCAACAAGAAGAAAGTTTCACCGGGACAAGGGGTCAGACCCACTAGCGTTGCACAGCTTACAGAAACTGTAAATTAGTAATTTGTATAT
>NZ_BMFR01000035.1 GCF_014638995.1 Virgibacillus oceani | reverse complement strand
AATCTTGCCCTACAAGCTGCTTGATAACTTAATAAATTAATGTGTCTAATTTTTCGGGGTCACTTCAAAACCACTCTGCGGGGTCTTCGGACTCGTGCTTTTCCCGCAGGAGTCACCGCCCTCCGCTCACCCGGACTAGTGAAGTGGAATTAATATATATCGGTACATGCATAGATTGTAATTATTAAATATAAAGTATCTATAATATCTTTAAGAAATCATGATTACTTTATAAATACACTTACTAGCAGCCCGTATACACGGAGACTCCTGTGGGAGATGTGGCATCGGTGAGACCCCGGAGCGCGTCAGCGTGAGGAGGCTCATCAGCCGCCCACGGAAAGCGAAGTGTATACGGGCTGCGGGACCAAAGAGCGTCCAAAATAATGCAAAATCACCACAAGTATTTACGTCGAATTTTACGGAAACTATGTTGTTAATAAACAATATAGTTAATAAAATAAGCCGTTAGAAAGACCGCGAAAGAAAGGATCTTCGCGGTCTTGCAGTTAATAATTTTCATGGTCTATTTCAATCGCTATTATCTCACCTGTATACGCATCAATTTCCATATCTGCTTCTTTTGTCTTGGAGTAAATTTCAACTTCATAAATCAGGCGATCATCATTGCGGCGAACACGGCGCAGCACTTCCAGACCACTTAGCTCTGGAAGCATAATGTCTAATAAAACCAAATCCCACTCTTTTTGTTCCATTAAACGAAGTGCATCTTTCCCATTACCTGCAATCTCCGTCTTATAATTTTCATACTCCAATTCCAATTGTAAAACGCGGCTTAATTTCTGCTCATCTTCAACAATTAAAATGGCTGATTGAACCATATCCACACCTGCTTTACATGTCTTTTAATGTACTATATCAAAAAATGTACACTTTAACATTAATTAATCCCAAAGTGACACAGCGTCATATTTATGTTGACTTGTGACACTGTGTCATTTATAATAGGTTCATAACATTTATGACACACTGTCACTTTGATTTGTTAATGGAGGCGAAATGATGCCAAAGCAAACATTTTTTAATTTACCTGAGGAAAAAAAACAAACTTTGATTGAAGCAGCCAAGAAAGAATTTTCAAGAGTCTCCTTATATAAAGCATCCATTTCAAATATTATTAAGACTTCTGGTATACCAAGAGGAAGTTTCTATCAATATTTTGATAATAAAGAAGATGTATTCTTCTTTCTATTAAATGAACACGCAAAAGAAAGACAGAAAAAGTTTCTTTTCCTATTAAAAGAAACAGATGGTGATATATTTGAAACGGTAACAATATTATATAAATCGATGCTGAAAAAATCGCAAAACCAGGAAAATCGTGATTTTTTCAGAAACGCTTTTTTAAACATGAATTACAAAATCGAGAATATTTATACAAAAGAGTTAGATAAAAGCCACATTAATAAACAGTTTAAAAAGATTAGTCATTTAATCAATACTTCAAAATTGAACATTAACAATGATAATGAATTATTTCACGCTATCAAAATAATTATGGCAGTTACTTTCCATAATCTTGTACAAAGCTATGCAAAGGAAATAGCTTATGATGATGCGGTCGAATACTTTACTTTAGAAATGAATCTGTTAAAAAAAGGGTTATACAAACACGACGATTTATAAATACCTGTATCGAAGGAGAATTTTTATGGAAATTAAAAAGTCTGTTCTTTATGAATGGAAAAATTTATTTAAAATATATAAGTTTGCACTTGATGAAGTGAATACGAAGCTAAATATTTTAAATGAAGATTTCCAATTTATTCATCAGCATAACCCCATTGAACACCTTAATTCAAGAATAAAAACTCCCGAAAGCACAATGGAAAAGCTTGCACGAAAAGGATTAGAGCCTACTTTGGAAAATGCCAAAAAGTATATACATGATATTGCCGGTATCCGTATTACTTGTTCTTTTATTACCGATATTTACAGTATTTATGAATTAATAAGGAAACAGGACGATATAAATATCCTGCAAATTAAAGACTACATTAAGCAGCCAAAGCCGAATGGTTACAAGAGCTTACATTTAATTATTGATGTTCCAATATTTCTAACAGACAGGGTAGAAAAGGTTAAAGTTGAAATACAAATCCGAACTATTGCGATGGACTTCTGGGCAAGTCTTGAACACAAAATTTATTATAAATTCGATAAAGCTATTCCAGCTTCATTACGTAATGAACTAAAAGAAGCAGCAGATTCCGCAAATTACCTTGATGAAAGAATGGAAAAGATTAAAACGGAAGTGGACCTGTATGCACGGCCACAACTAGTTAAAGGTTAATCTGCTTTCTTTTCGAAACAAATAAATTGCAAATTGTATCGCAAAAAATAGATAATATAGAAAATAAAAAACCATATGCTGTTTACGTAGGCAAATAGATAAAGAGTTTACTATGGGGAGTGATTATTATGCTAGCATTGGATCATATTGTAGTCGCAGCGATTAATGCTGAAGAATCAAGTGCAAAGTATGGAAATAAATTTACAATTAAAGCCGTAAAAGGTGGTGAACATGCAGATTGGGGCACATATAACTATTTATCTTATTTCTCAAATGATAGTTATATAGAGTGGCTTGGCGTGACGGATGCAAGCAAAACGAAAAACGCAGAAAATCCATTGATTCAGCATTTGGATTACGTTTTAGATAATAAGTTTTCTGGTCCATTTCAATTTGCACTCAGGACAAATGAAATGGACGATTATGTAACTCATTTCAAAGAAAATAACATTCCCTTTTCAGGTCCTTTTGCTGGCCAGCGGAAAAAGCCGGATGGCAGTCTATTAAAATGGCGCATGCTATTTCCTAGTTACAATCATGAGAAAGAACTGCTTCCATTTCTAATTGAGTGGGAGAATCCAAAAGATGCTTATCCGGACACCAGTTTGCTAAACGTACAATCCATTCCAAAAATCAATTATAGTGGGGTAGATAGAGATACTTTTGCACATATTTATCAATTAAAACCAAAAAAACTTAATAAAAACTTGCTGACATTACAAAATTGTAAAATAAACTTTGGCAACTATGATAAGTTACATTTTGATTTAGTTTAGTCAGATCGGGAAAAGGGATACGCACCACTTGCGTATCCTTTTTTTTATTGCATCATTGTATTTTGGCCTACCGCACAAACTGTATCATTCGGATTTGTCTTTTTGATAAATATGCAGATTTCCCGAAATCCCGCTTTTGCTAGTATCGCTTTTAATTGATTACCTAACAATCTCGTTGTCTGATCTGTAGCGCCTCTCTCATGTGGCCTCAATGTTATTGCAATTTTTCCATTCTGATTCATCTGCATGCGAATTTTCGCTAATGTCTTAACAGGATATTTCCAGAACGTAATATTGTTAATAGCCAATACCTTATCTATTTTCTTATGAAGAATAGGAAATTCATCGGCATTATGCTGAAAAATCCCTATCTGTCCATTGGTCAAACGTTTGTTTAATTTCTTTAAAACTTGGTGTACCATAGCCTCGGATGGATCAACACCAGTAATATATATCGTATCATGCCGTTTCAGCATATCCATTATTGCTTGCCCAGGGCCAAAACCAATTTCAACAATATGGTCTTGCTCCTGTATATCTAAAAAGTTTATTGTCCATTGGTTAATGTGCTTGTTTTCCTTAGCCATATACCAGCCAAACCATTTCCCTATCCAGCCAGCTGGCTTAGAGAACTGTGAGAAAAGGATCTTCATGTTATAAAACACCTCTTTACACACATTCCCAAAAACAGCATAAAAATAACCACCTTCAATTAAGAAGGTGGACCAATGTTTACTTAACCTAGTTGTTCATGTAAAAAATCTGTTACTGACTCTGGTGTTTTTGTATATGCACTATGCTGATGGGCAAGCTTTTCACCATTTTGGAAAATTAAAATGCTCGGTATGCCCATTACCTCATACTTCTCAGCAATGCCTTTTACCTCATCAGTATTTATTTCATACCAATCATAGTTATTAAATTCCTCTAAAACATCGCCAATGAACATATCCATTCGTTTACAATCCGGACACCAGTCAGCAAAAAATTTAATAATGACAGGTTTCTCGCTTTGAATCACTTCGTTGAATTTATCTTCTGTTCTTATATATTCCATTTATTACACACCCCTTTACCTTTCCTACTTCTATTTTATCGATTATAAGCAGGATTGTCTTATAGTTTGCTTAGTTCGCATATTCCACTCGTCCAAGTATGTAAGCAACAAGCAATCCAATTATAAATGTCCCTGCGCTCAGCAGCAGTAATGCAGTTGAATTGGGCCACCCAGGAAATACAACTACAATTGATCCAATCACTAATCCGATAATGAGTGCAAATGTCATAATTCGATATCTGCTCAAGAAGAAATTAATAATTTTGCTCATTACTAATATCCCAATAACAATGCCTATGCCTGTTACAGCGATTATATCAAGCTTGAGATTACTGATCGCACTGATAATCGTAGGATAGACACCAATAACCAACAGCATAAATGAACCGCTAATTCCAGGAAGAATCATTGCACTGCTGGCAATAATCCCTGAGAAAAACAACAAAATGTAAGTGGAATTCGTTATATTGTCGATTACAGCAGGTTCGTCAGCCTGTAAAAAAGCCATGGCCGCAACGATTATTGCCCCAATTATCAATAAAATATAATGCTTAGCACCAAACGTTTTTTTAGCATCTGCTTGGTGAAATAAATAAGGTAATATCCCGATTATTAACCCTAAAAAGAAAAACTGTGTTGGGCCTGGATAGTGTTCAAATAACCATTCAATAACACGGCTTAGCAGCAAAATGGCCGCCCCTACCCCTATGCCAAGCGGGATTAAAAATCCTAGATGCTTTTTCCAGTCTTTACTTAGTATTCCATTTATAGCAGCAATTAATCGATCATATATCCCTAGCAATACTGCAATCGTTCCACCGCTGACACCGGGAATAACATCGCTTGCGCCCATGAGCATTCCCCGATAAATATTTTTCCATTCCATTTATTTTAATCTCCTTTAATTCCTCAATTAATAAACACATAACGTTATCATATCAAAAATGGGTTACACATTACATAAAAAGTTTGATCTTTGGGAAAGCTCGACTCACTTCCTAACGAGGGTATAATTAGACTCTGCTTTAAATATGATGCTTGTCTTAGAAGGAACTATTTCACTAAATCCTAACATTCCGATGAAGAGGTGCCTTACCTAGCAAAATTTCCAAAAAGCGCCGCTTGAAAAACCATGCTCCATTTTAAATTGGCAGCATGGTCTTTTCGTTTACCTTATTTTTCAATGAACTCTAGCTCCGGCATCCATTGAGACATATGTGCTTTAATTTCCTCATAATGTTCCTGTGCATTTGGTAATTGTTCATTCGTTAACTGATACATTGGTATAACACCATAGTCTCTCCAGTCTTGATACGTTACAAATGTTGGAACAAATTTTGGCGAGGTTACGTCTATTGTCTCCTCTTCGCCAACAATCGTTTTATGAATGGTAAATTTCATAATACCACCTATCCGACGGTAAAATTCATCCTGTCCGGACAAAAAGTTTCCTAAAGAATAAGCAACAAGTGTCTTATTGCCACTTTCACCTTCCACCCAATCAACCGGCTGCAGGACGTGGGGATGATGACCCAATACGACTTCGACCCCATGATCAGCTGCAAATTGTACTAAATCTTTCTGTTCCTCACTAGGTAGTCGTTCATACTCATTTCCAAAATGAAGACTTAAAATGGTTACATCAGCTTTTGATTCCGCTTCTTCAATTGCACCAGCCATGTTATCCCGATCAATCAAGTTAACTAAATAATCTTTTCCATCAGGTACAGGAATGCCATTCGTTCCATATGTATAAGCTAAGAAAGCCACAGATATCCCCTCTTGTGTTTCATATACACGAATGTCATTGCTGTCTTCCTGATCCCTATATGCACCTGTATACATCATGTCTATTGTTTCCCAATGCTGAATAGCCTGTTGAATTGCCTCTTCTCCATGGTCCAATGTATGATTATTAGCAATAGATACAACATCAACTCCAGCATCCTTCAATGCATCGCCAACCTCTACTGGACTATTAAATCGCGGGTAAGATGATAGACCGATAGATTCGCCTCCAATCATGGTTTCTTGGTTGGCAATCGTAATCGTTGAGCTGTTTAAAAACGGCTTTACTGCATCCAGCATCGGTGTAAAGTCATACCCTCCTGCAACCTTTGCATCTTTGTAAACTTGCGAGTGAATAAGCATATCACCAATTGCCGATATCGTTATTTCCTTTTCAATTTTCTCCGGTTCCTTAGGTTTTTCTTGCTCTTCTTTTTCCGTTTCTGTTTGCGGTTCCTTATTTGGATCACTTGTTGTTTCTATATTTTCCTTGTCATTAGAACAAGCTGCAACGAATAACAACATAAAAATCGTAAGTAAAATTAAGATATTTCCCCTTCTCATTGCAAGATACTCCTTAAATCCTTTTGCATTTATCATAACACGTTTTGACAAATTTCAACATTACATACTGACATGTTCCTTCTTCCAATATTTATAATAGACAAACTTCTATAATTGCATTTTCGGTATTGTTTTCTACATTAAAATAGAATTTTCCCCAAGTGAGATTTCTATTTTGAATCTATCTGTTACTGCAAAAATACTATTTTAGCTTAAGCAGCTTTTTCTGTGACATGGTAAGATAGGAAAAATTAATAGAGTAGGAGAGACTTAAATGATGACTTCAGCTAAGAGAATAAATAAAGTTTCTAACGTAATTCATTTATCCAATAAACTTCATGATGAATTGTTAACCATACTGGATGAGCTATTTATTTTTTCAATGAATCATTTTGATAGCGAAATTATAACTAAAACAAATAAAATATTGTCTAAAATAGAAGGATCCAAGGAAATAAAACATCGTATTTACCCGCAATTAATTTGGTGGATAATCTTTAGCTGTTCAATAGGAGCGAAAAATAAACCTATTTACCACCTGTTTTGGGGGATACATCAACATAAATGGAAAAAGAAAGGAAAAGCTATCAATCGTATACTAGGTGAGTGGAAACAGGTAAAACCTAGCTTTTATATTGTAAAATCAATAGGTGATAGTAAAAGGGTATATGAACTTATTGATATATTTGGATACAAACGGCTTATTGCTGGTATCTTCAATGACATCTATAGGAAAGCTCAATGCGGAGAAATGGTAACTGGTACACTTTTACCTATTGGTGATGACATTTACACAACACCTGTAGACTTTTTTCATATACCATTAAGCATAACACCTAAACTATCATGGGAATTAATAAACCATAACCAAAATAGATCCTTACCACCTGAAGATTATCCTTCAGCGTTAGAAATTGTACTTAGAAAAATGTAAATAGTAAAAAAATCATGGGAGATTTTGGGGAACCCTCATTTTAAAGGCAAGATTCTGAAAAATGGAGTAGCGGAATCCAATTAATATCCATTTCTGCTATCCCTGCACAGTCCTATTTTACACATCGATTTTTACGGGTATTCGGATTTTATAGTGGAAAAGGGCTTATAATTCACCCTTCTTCAATTTCTTTAGAAATATGGAAAAACGAATACCAAAGTTAACTAAATTCCATAAAGATGCTCTTTCGTTATAGATGAATTATGAAAAAAATATCCAATATACTTTAGAAGTTAAAAAACTATAAAAAAAGCATTTAATTTACTTTTCTATTCATCTACCCATATAGTTATAGTAAAGTTTTAGTTCAAAAGCGTTCTGTTGCAATACCTAATGCAATGTATAATTACTGCGAATCTAAATATAAATTGAAAATTTGAATAAAAAATAAATAAAAAATAGTACATTATATCTATTAAATTAATGGGATTTTTTCCGATATTAAAAATAATATCTTTTTAAGGAGGGATATTACTTACTTATGGTCTCTAGTATTCAAAGATTACTAAATAATTATTTTGATAAAAGTAATGTCCAACAACAAAATTTCCGTAACACAGTTTCACAATCAGTAGAGAGAACTGATGGTGTTCATTCTAATAAGAATGTAGAAATATATAATCCCAAAACTAATAAAGTGAAATACAATGATAAATCTATTTCACCACGGTTACAGGTTGACAGAAATTACAATTTAACTATTGAAGAAAACAAAGTATACAGTGTGGATACAGATTATGGATTGATAAACTATCAATTTAATAGTGATTCAAATTCAAGTTACGTTCAAACACTGCATTACGATAATCAAATTAGTGATGAGAAACGTGTCCATCTAGAGAAAAACAGGCAATTTTTAACTCATTTACAGACGTTTGCAGAGACTGGAAGAATTAATATTATGTATACTGCAAGAGAAGCTAGTGAAGTACTAGAAGGATTTAATAGATTGGGAATCAATACCGAAGAGCCTTTCACTATAAATAATAAACCGACAAGATATAGGATTGATCCTTCTGGTGTTATTCATGAAGTTGATCTTGAGAGTAGAGGAATGATAGAGAAGGATTGGAGAAAGTTTGGACATGATGAAAATACTATATTTATAATTCAAGGTAAAGAGTACAAAATGGACGAGAATGGTCAACTTCCTTTACCAGAAGATTATGTCCATAAACATGAGCAAGTACAAATTATTAATAAATAATGTTCAGTAACATAATATTTCTAGCACCCTGAAATTTATATAGGGTGCTTTTTTCTTGGATTTTCGGATTTATGGTGGAACGGAACTTATAGCTCTCCCTTTTCCAACTCCTTAATAAATGTGGTGAAGTCGATACCAAAGTTATCTGAAACGTTGTGATCTGTAACGTGGTCAAACATATTTGGTAAAGCATCGTAAAAAGCATTTTTATTAAAACGAGGTTTACGCTTTTTATGAAGCTTTTCGTTGAATAAAATTTTTGCCCTTAAAGAATCGAAAGAATATCCTTTTCCCAGTCGTTCAACATGACGTATAATGCTATTTATAGACTCTGTATATGCGTTAGTAAGTCTTTTATCAAAGTGATTGAATATTTCTTCATTCCAATTGTCTACGGCTCTAACAAGGTCTTTATAAGCATCTTTAACATTACTGGATACACAACGCTGACGCCAATTTATATATCGTTTTTCTCCTTCTTGTGAACTTGGCGTATCCCATATCTTATAGAATTCTTCTTTGAGTTCATAAGCTTCCTTCAAATCAGGAATATTTCCAAGCCAAGTTTCTAAAAGTAGCAATTCACGGTCGATTAGATCGTGCCTGCGTTTGAGAAGTATAAACCTATCACGCATAAGTGTTCTTCTTCCTTTTGGTGTCATATTAGTTCTTAAAGATTTCCTAACACTATCCAAGGCTTGATTTGCCATACGGACTACATGAAACTTATCTACCACCACTTTAGCGTGTGGAAGGACGATATTCACTGCATCTTTGTAAGGTTTCCACATATCCATTGTGACGTATTCGATATAAGACCTATCTTCAATCTCTAAAAGGCGTTTAATGACTGTATCCTTGTTACGATCCTTTTTGATGTCATAGATAGTTCTCCGTTCAACGTTGGTAAGTACCAGACGAGGTTTACGAATGATGTGTATTTCATCTATCCCAAGCCATTTAGGAGTCTCAAATTGGTATTCTCTTTCTTTAAATGCCGCATAGTCCTTAAAGACGTTCCTAACGGTCTTCTCGTCAACACCAACGCTTTCTGCGACTTCTACAAAGGTCTTAGACATTGATTGCTCTTCAATGGATTCTAACAGCCTTCTGGTCATACTACGCTTTTCGTCAATGGATATAATGTAAATCAGCACATTATCCCAGACATCAAATATCAAATTAATCCAGCTTAAAATCCGAGATAATGT
>NZ_BMFR01000034.1 GCF_014638995.1 Virgibacillus oceani | reverse complement strand
TATACGGGCTGCGGGACCAAAGAGCGTCCAAAATAATGCAAAATCACCACAAGTATTTACGTCGCAGTTTACGGAAACGGCGATGTGAAATTTACAAGTGGGTGGTCCTATTGTAAAAAAGGGTCCATTTTTGTATTGACAATTAAGGTGTATTAAGTCTATAATACATCACAAGGGTGTATTAACTGCTTAATACATTTATTTTTATGGCTGTAGTGTATTAACCATTTAATACACTTCCTGCATCGGCTATCGGAGGAGAAAAGATGATACACGTAAAGCAACTTAGTCACAGTTTCACACTAGGCAAAAAAGATAAAAAAACGACCTTACCAGTATTAAACGATATAACATTTAAAGTTGAAAGAGGTGAAATAGTTTCCATTGTCGGGAAAAGCGGTTCGGGAAAATCCACATTATTAAACCTTATAAGTGGCTTTAGTCAGCCAACTGAAGGTGAAATCTTGATTGACGGCCAAAGAGTAACCGACTTTACAGAGGCAGCATTTGCTGACTTTAGGCTTAATCATTTAGGATTTATTTTTCAAAGCTTTCAGCTGATACCTAGCATGACAGCCTATCAAAATATCGAATTGCCATTAATTTTAAAGGGAGAGAGTGAATTTAAAAGAAAGCAAATCACCTCTGAAATACTCGAAAAAGTTGGGCTAACGAATTATCAGGATCATTATCCAAGTGAATTGTCAGGCGGGCAGCAGCAACGGGTTAGTATCGCTAGAGCATTGGTGCTGAACCCGCCGATCATTTTAGCTGATGAGCCAACAGGCAGCCTGGATAGCGAAACAGAAGCTGATTTATTGCAGTTTATTAAGCAATTAAATAGCGAATTGGGTATCACATTTCTGATTATTACACACGATGATGCGGTTGCTGAAATAGGCAACCGTACAATTGCCATCAGGGATGGAAGACTCCTGGAAGTTGGTGAAGTTCGATGAGATTAAAGGATCAATTAGCATTTGTCAGGCAAAATGTTAAGAAAAATAAGGTTAGAACGTTTATGACAATCTTGGCTACTGCGATGGGCTGCACGTTTCTGATTGTTCTGGCATCCGTAGGCTTTGGTCTCCAGGAAACGGTTGTTGAGGATACACTAGAACAGCAAATTGTTACGAAAATTGATATTCATGGATATGAGAAGGATGATGAGGGGTTTCGAGCGTTAACGATGGATGATATCGATTATTTAGAATCCATTGATGGCGTCAAGGCAGTAACAAGAAGAAATCACCTTCAACAGATCACAACGTATTCAATTGGTGATTATATGGAGGAGACGGATACAGTTGCTGCCCATTTTCCGTCTGAGGTTAAGTCTGGACTAGAATTGCAGGAAGGCAGGTTACCAAAGGAAAATAACGAGATTGTCGTCGGCTATCATTTTCCAAAATATCTTCACCCAGCTTCTGTCAAGGAAGAGGATTTATACAGTGAGGATGGCCAATTAAAGGATGATTATCAATACAAAGACGAACTTCTTGGCAAATCAATTGATATGACCGTCAACAAAATGGATGACGGGAAAGAGGTAACCCGCACCATTCCGCTAAAGGTTGTTGGCATTCTTGAAAAGCCGTCTAGGGAATGGATGCAGGAACGAAAGGTTTATATTTCTCAGGATGTTTTGAATGAAATTGCGGTGTTCACTGGTACGCCCAATGGAAATCCAGTTCAAGAAGATGAAGTGGCTGGTCAGGGTGAGGATGCTGATACATTTGATGAGGTAAACGTATATGCAACCAATTTAGAAGCAGTAAAAGCAATTTCCGACCAACTGGATGAAGCAAACTATGCGACTTATTCCGTTGTCAAAGAAATGGAACAGATTAATATGCTGTTTACCGTTGCGAAGGCGGGTTTACTGTTGATTGGTACCATTGCTATTTTAATAGCTTCCATAGGGATATACAATACAATGACAATGGCTGTAACAGAGCGGGCACCAGATATAGGGATTATGAAAGCAATTGGAGCTAATCCGAAAACGATTAAACGAATCTTTCTGCTGGAAAGCAGCTGCATTGGGGTAATTGGTGCTGTGATTGGTGTCGTTGTCGCATATGCAATAAGTTTCTTAGTGAACTTTGGTCTTCCAATCATTATTGAAGCAGCTTTTGGGGAACAGCTCCCAGACAACTTAAAGTTTTCGGCTATTCCAGGTATCTTGATTGTCATATCTGTTGGCATTTGTTTAGCAGTTACCATACTATCTGGAATGCGCCCTGCTAAACGTGCTACCCAAATAGATGTATTAAAAGCAATGAGACGTGAGGTTTAAAGAACTCATCTATTGAAATTTAGGAGTTGTGTCTATGAATAATATAAAGTTCAATAATCGAGATCCGGTCTATGTACAGGTTGTTCGTCATTTCAAAGAGCAAATTGCAACGGGCATGCTGGAACCAGGTCAGGAAATTCCTTCAAGAAGGGAACTTGCAAATAAATTGAAAATCAACCCAAATACTGCGCAGCGTGCGTATAAAGAAATGGAGGAGGAAGGCTTGATTTATACGGAGCGAAATTTGCCAAGTCGGATTACGAAGGATGAACACGTTTTAGGGTCGGTTAGGGAAGAACTTATTCTCCAAGCAGTAGACTCCTTTGTTAATTCTATTCGTTCAATCAATGTACCTGTTGATGAGGTTTTATATTTGGTAAAAGAAAAATATTCTGCAGAGGATAAGAATTAAGGAGGGGAACTTCATGATTGAGGTAAAGGATATAACGAAAAAATTCGGTCGGAAAGAGGTATTAAAAGGTGTCTCATTTACTGCAAATAAAGGGGAAATAACCTGCTTAATTGGTATAAATGGTGTAGGAAAGACGACCATCTTGAATGCAATAATGGCACTTACTCCTATTCATAGCGGACAAATTTTAATCAATGGTGAAACAATCAAAAAGGAAAGCTTTGAAAAAATTACTTTCATCCCGGATGCGATAACGATGCTGCCGAATATGCGCATTTCTGATGCAATGGAGTTTATGGACGACTTTTATAACAGCTGGAATCAGAAGCGTGCGACAGAATTGCTGGGATTTTTCAAACTTAAAGAAAGTGATCGGATTTCTGATTTATCAAAAGGTAATACAGCGAAGGTAAATCTATTGCTTGGTCTGGCGATGGACGTTGATTACATTTTGATGGACGAACCATTTTCGGGAATTGATATATTCAGCAGGGAACAGATTGCCGATGTTTTTACGAGTCATTTGATTGAGGATCGGGGCGTTATCATAACGACACATGAAATCAGCGATATTGAACATTTAATTGACAAGGTTGTATTGCTGGATAATGGACAGGTATTAAAAGAATTCAATGCGGAAGCGGTTCGTGAGGATGAAGGGAAATCGGTAGTGGATGTCATGAGAGAGGTGTTTAAAGCATGAAGAGATATTTAAAATTGGTCAATTTTGAGTTTAATCGAATTGCTAAGGTGTATTTTGTCCTGTTGGCAATTGTATTGGTATCTCAGTTTGCTGGTGTTATCGTTGAATCTAAAAGTTATTTGAAGGAAGCCAATCACATGATATATGAAGAATTAATGCCGAAAGCGGAGTTTTTTCTTCAATATGGTCCAATGAGTCTTGAACGCGTATTTGCAAGCATTTGGTTTTTTGGTCCAATTGCATTGTGTATTGGTGTGGTAGCATTTTATATTTTTCTTATTTGGTACAGAGACTGGTTTGGGAAAAATACATTTATATATCGTTTATTGATGCTGCCAACAGCAAGACTGAATGTTTTCCTTGCTAAATTAACAACGATTCTCCTAATGACTTTGGGCTTTGTGGCTTTTCAGTTAATTCTTTTTCCAATTGAGAGTACCATTTTAAAATGGATGGTTCCAAAAGACTTTCGCATGGATATGGGGACTCTGGAAGTTATCGGAAGCTTTCGGGAGCTGCAAATGATTATCCCAACTTCCTTTATTGAATTTATTTTATACTATGGCGCAGGATTTGCTGTTGTTACCTTACTTTTTACCGCTATTATGTTCGAAAGATGCTATCGTATAAAGGGAATTTTACTTGGAATTGGATACGGATTTTTGGCGGTTGTTTTATTTTTTACACCGATACTAATCCAAGAATTTTTACAAAACCACTACCTTTATCCAAGTGAATTGCTGCTTTTGGAGATTGTGATGGGATTAATCGTTACGTGCTGTTCCATTTGGACGAGCAGCTATTTGCTGAAGAAAAAAATTAGGGTGTAAAGGGGATTGTTATGAATAAATATTGGAAGCTGACCGTTGTGTTTATTGTTCTTATCTTAACGATTGGGGCATTTTATATAACATCTGCACTTTCAGCAGATCAATATCCGGATTTTGCGATAGAAAAAAAGAGCGGTAATGAAAACGAGATTGACCCCGTTGTAATAGATGGGAATTATTATGCAGGTTCTGCAATAAATGAAGGTCTAACCGTTACGTCAAAAGGATCTGAGTATAAAAATGAACAGTCATTTTTAGAAAGAATTGATGGCATTGGTGCAATAGAAAGCATCAGAAAACTTAGAGAGGAGCACCGAAATTTCATGCGGGGAAAATCTGGTGTTCCAGATAACTATTATGAAGATGAAACCTATTTAGCTTATGGGGAGGTAGATTATCAGGTTAATATGCTTGCACCAGAAGATTTCCGTTTCAAGATATCTATTTTGAACAAATCGGAGGGTGATTCGAATTCATTCGAGATCGAGGTACCAGATAGTACTGCGTTTGATTATATGAATGTGGATGATGTGCAAATAACAGATGGGAAGCTTATGCTTGTTACGAAGAATATGGTTGAAGGTAATGAGTCAGTACATGTATACGGATTCGATATCGAAAAAGGGAAAATGATTGATCAAAGTGAAATTGCTTCCATAGAAAATTTACAAGAAAATCAATCGGGACAAATGATCATCTTGAATGAAACCGATCCGATGCAGGCACATCAATATGTAGTTTTTCACAAGTCAATTCTTGTGGATGTGGAACAGCCTGAAGGTTATTATGCATCGGAGGAAGTGAGCGGTGAACTTGTTGCCTATAATCTTGAGACAGGTAAAACGGAAACTGTTGAAGTGCCTGAGAGGTTTCAAAACCTAGAGCAAACCATTATGTTCGATGACGGTACGATTTATTTTGTGGAGGAAAGTCCAAAGTCTGTTACAATTTCTCCCTATTCATTAAAGAATGATACATTTGGAAAAGAGATTACATTTGAATTACAGGATTCAAGTGGCAATGAGGGATCTCCTGAAGGTTTAAAAGCTGTTGCAATCAAGAATGGTAAAGTGTATGCAGTCACAACAATTCTGGATGCAAAACAATCGGCGCAAGTGTTGGTAGGCAGCTTAAAAACGGGTGAAACCCTTTATAAAGGGGTATTAAAACCAACGGAACAGATCGTGGATGTTAAGGATTATTCCTTTTATATTACAGATTTGCAAATAAAATAGTTGATAGGCATGCAGATTTGAACGGGGATTGGAACAAAAGGAGGCTTGCTTTTGCAATTGTAAAAAGCAAGCCTTTGCATTGTTCCTTAGCTTTTGCGGCTCAGTAGACCTCATAATTTTGCCCGGTTTGTGCACCATAAACACTCTTTTTAAAGGCAAGAGCTACACGGCTTACTGGAACTGCTTCAAATCCTTGAAAGTAATCCCGAAGCCTTCCCCATGATTCCTGTACAGCGTTTGGGCTGACACAATTAATTCGAATTCCTCTAGGCATCTCAATTGACGCAGATTTCACAAATGCCTTCACACCACCATTGGCCATGGCTGCGGATGCACCTTGTCTGATGGGATCATCCATCATGACACCGGTTGTCAGAGTAAAACTTCCGTTGTCATTTAAATAATCCTGACCTAAAAGAACTAAATTAATTTGCCCTTTTAGCTTGCTAGTGATCCCGATTTCGTTTAATTCCGGAGTTAATTCTGCAAGTGGGCTGAATTGTGCACGGCCCGCCGCATTGACTATAGCGTCTAGCTTGCCAACTTTTTCGTACATTGTTTTAATACTGTCGACGGATGTAATGTCAACAGAAACATCAGCACCATTCCGCCCTGCCCGAATAATTTCATTGTCCGCTTCCAGTATTTTGGTAATAGCTTTTCCAATGGTTCCGCTCGCACCAACAACAAGTATTTTCATATACATGGACTCCTTTTAAAAAATACAAATGATGACTGAATTAACATGAATACAATATCCTTTACCTAAATTTATGTATTTGAATACAAATTATGAGATGATTGATAAAATTATCAATAATGGAATCGAAAGGAGCATGCTTATGATAGTAACTACGGAGCGTCTGCAATTAAGGGAAATGAATATGGAAGACACTGATAATCTGATGAAAATATTCAGTGACCCGGAAGCGATGACCTATTATCCATCCACTAAAACAAAGGAAGAGGCGGAAAAGTGGATTGCCTGGACATTGAATAATTATGCAAGCTTTGGTGTTGGACTTTGGATTGTTGAGGATAAACATACAGGCGAATTTCTTGGACAGTGTGGGATCGTTCCACAAAAGGTTGAAGAAAAGGTAGAAATGGAAATCGGCTATCTGTTTGCACGAAGCGTTTGGGGAAATGGTTATGCAACAGAAGCGGCATTAGCATGTAAGCAATATGGGCTGGAGGTATTAGCGTACCCCAAAATGGTTTCACTAATTGACTTGCATAATCAGCCATCGATTAAGGTTGCGGAACGAATTGGCATGAAAAGGGAGTCCATCCTTTATAAATGGGATAAAGATAACTATGTTTACGCATGTTACCAGTGAATGTTTGGGGAAAAGATGGTCAAACATTCAGCCAATCCTTTATTTTTCACAGTGTAAAATAAAATTTTCTTAAAATGGAACCGTTACAATGTTTACCCTAACCAACCACATTGTTATATATTTTTTGAAGTTTTTTATCGAGTAGGCTTAGATGAACGATACGTGCTTCACGGATGTATTCCTTTCCACCGACAAAGAGGAGTAAAACAGGAACTGTAAAAACGGAAAAGCGTCCAGCGATTTCCATTACTTCGTCTGCGTCTGCATGTCCCAATTTGATTTCAGGATAGTTCATCAATAATTCCCGTACTTGCGGTAATAGGCCATGGCATACACCGCAATTGGGACGTGAAATGTACAGGAATGCTAACTCATGTTCTTGTATGAATTTCTCTATCATATCTAGTGATGTAAGTTTTTGCAGCTTCCTCATTCTCAACCCTCCGAAAAAGGAATAGTATTTCATTTATTCTATCAATATGTGTGCATGCAGTCATGTTAGATGCTTTTGCAAAGATGAAAATTCCCGCTGCACAATCATATGCAGCGGGAATTCCTGTCTATTTTTTATTAATTGCGTCCAACGTAAAATCAACTTTCTGCTCCGATTGCTCCTCATAGCCCTTCATATAATGGATCCTGCGCTGTGCAGATGCTTGACTAACCTGTTCATCAGCATGATAAGATGAGCGCACCAATGGACCTGATTCGCAATGACGGAAACCTTTTTCAAGTGCAATTTCTTTTAGTTCAGCAAACTCATCTGGATGATAATAGCGCTCCACTTTAAGATGTTTTTTCGTAGGCTGCAGATATTGCCCAATAGTCATAATGTCCACATCATGTGCCAATAAATCATCCATTGCTTGCATGATTTCTTCTTTTTCCTCACCTAATCCAACCATGATGCTTGACTTTGTTGGTGTTTTTGGTGCAATTTCTTTAACGCGCTGAAGCAATTGTAAGGAACGGTCATACATGGCGCGGGCGCGAACACGTTTGGTCAATCGTCTTACTGTTTCAATATTATGATTGAAGATATCTGGCGCACTGTCCATTAACGTGTGCAGGCTCTCATAATCGCCTTTCATGTCAGATGGCAATATTTCAATTGTACATCCCGGATTTTCCCGGCGAATTGCACGAACAGTTTCCGCAAATACTGCTGCACCGCCGTCATTGAGGTCATCGCGTGCTACTGCTGTCACAACCACGTGCTTTAATCCCATGATGGCGACAGATTCGGCAACACGTGCAGGCTCTCCCCAATCCAGTTCATTTGGCAATCCCGTTTTTACAGCGCAAAAACGGCAGCCGCGTGTACAGGTGTCGCCCAGAATCATGAATGTTGCTGTTTTGCGCTCGCTCCAGCATTCATGAATATTAGGACAGCGTGCTTCTTCACAAACGGTGTTCAGTTTCTTTTCACGCATCAGTTTTTTAAGACCTTGATACGATTTGTTCGTGTTAATTCTTGTTTTGAGCCACTCCGGTTTACGTATGTATTCCTCTTGTTTAGCCATTACTACACGCTCCTTAGATGATGATTGAAGTTCCATTCATTTGTCCTGTATTTTGTGTTGGCAAGCTGGTATACTTCATCCCATTGATCGTTGGTAAGTTCAAATGGAAATAAATCGATGTTTACTCCTGTCTGAAATCCTTTTTTAAACGCGTCCTTCATGGTGTCGATTGAAATTTGTTTCGTTGTTTCCTGACTGATTGTGGTTGCTTTAGCTGAAAAAGCCTTTCGTTTTCTTGTGCGAATTTCTTCTGTTGGAAAACGGAATAAGTCAAAAAGCATTTTCCCATCTATTGTTCTAGGGATAGACCCGTGCTGCAATAACACCCCTTTTTTGCGTGTTTGGGCATTTCCGGAAATCTTTTTTCCATTTGCCATCAATTCATACAATGCTGGTCTTTCAAAGCAGACTGCTGATCGAGTTTTGCTTGTGTCGATTTTTTCTGCATAATCTACAGTGACTCCAAGATTAGCATACCCTTCGAAAATTCCCTTCGATAGTATGTAATATGCTTCTCTGACTGATGCAGGGATAAACGGTTTATTTTCGGCGATGATAATGCTATAGGTGAGTTCATCATCGTGAAGGACTGCACTTCCGCCTGTTAATCTTCTGACAAGCGGCACCTTATATTGATCTATTGCCGCAAAATCAATAGACTTTTCTGCATTCTGAAAATACCCGACCGATAGACTGGGGTCTGACCATTGATAAAAACGTAAAATGGGTGGAATTTTACCTTCACTATGCCAGTTTAGCAATGATTCATCCATCGCCATATTTACCGCCGCATCGTGTATCCCCGTGTCTAAAAATCCCCATTTGTCATTCAATGTTTATCACCTCACAGTTTTAGCTAAAAAATAAAAGACTACACCCCATGCGGGATGTAGTCTGATAAAACGTCTGAATAAAATTAATATGTACGTTTCTATCACACTTCCCCACGCTAGTATTACCTGGTTCGGGTACAAAGGGTCAGAACGAAACAGTTCCTCTCAGCCATTATGACAGCTCCCCTAGTGCTAATGAGAATATGCAGTTTTCTATATTTATCTTAAACAGAAATAGTAGGATTGTAAAGATGTGACAAAAGTCTTAGTGGAAATAGGAGTGTATAAGAATGAGAGATTAGCGGGAACGGAGAAGGTGGGATTCGAACCCACGCGACGGTTACCCGCCCTAACGCATTTCGAGTGCGTCCCCTTATAACCGCTTGGGTACTTCTCCAAATAGAATGCTGGTGTGAGGATTTGAACCATCAGGCCCCTTCATTACGAGTGAAGTGCACTGCCAGCTGTGCTACACCAGCGATACAAAAGAAATAATAATACATTTTTACCATTTCTTCAAGCAACATGTATTGGGGTTTATAGCAATAATAAAAATCTAGCAAATAAGCAGAATTGCTATTTGCTAGATGTATGGGCATGAGGCTGTATTTATTTTCTGTCGCCGCCTAAAATGTCGAACAATCCACCTGCAATACTGCCCTCCCCTTTAGAACCGCCGCGCTCCGGTGCCGCTGCAAATACACGGCTTGCTAATCGGCTAAATGGAAGGGATTGAATCCAAACCGTACCTGGCCCGCGAAGTGTTGCGAAGAAAAGACCCTCCCCGCCGAATAGTGCCGTTTTAACGCCACTTACAAATTCAATATTGTAGTCCACGTCACCTGTCATTGCCACCAAACAGCCTGTGTCAACACGGATTGTTTCGCCAGGCTGAAGTTCACGCTTATGTATCGTTCCGCCTGCATGAACAAATGCGATACCGTCACCTTCTAGTTTTTGCATGATAAATCCTTCTCCGCCAAAAAAGCCTGTGCCAATTTTGCGTTGAAATTCAATACCAACTGCCACACCTTTTGCTGCTGCTAAAAAGGCATCCTTTTGACAGATTAATTTTCCGTTAATTTCACTTAAATCCATTGGAATGATTTTACCAGGATATGGGGATGCAAAGGAAACATGTTTTTTTCCTTGTCCATTGTTTGTAAAAGTAGTCATAAATAAACTTTCCCCGGAAATGATCCGTTTACCGGCACCGAACAGTTTTCCGACTATGCCGCCGCCTTGACTTCCAGAACCATCGCCAAAGATAGTCTCCATTTTAATTTGATCATCCATCATCATTAAACTCCCAGCCTCAGCTATAACCGTTTCTTCCGGATCGAGCTCCACCTCGACAAATTGCATATCATCCCCATAAAGCTTGTAATCAATTTCGTGATTATTCATTTTCCCGCCTCCGTTTACATTGTTAAACAATTAATAGTATTCTAGATATATTCATGATATACCAATTTTTCCCGGATTTCCATTGATGGCAGGATATTGTTGTTAAAAAATACAAACTATTCAATTAAACGGAATAAGGTAGTGACGGGAACTACTGGAATATAATTACAATACGATCCGATTTTGATTGTTTACGATCCAAAATCCAAAAATACGATCCAATTATCCGTTTTACGATCCGATTTCGGGAAAATACGATCCAAAACGAACAAAATACGATCCGCTTATAAAATACATAACAATCTACTGTCTATAAAAAGCACAGATTAACAGGATATGCATGACTATGATTGATAGAGTTGAATTAGAAAGGGGAGATTCCTTGTGGAGGGTCTAAAGCGAATGGTTGATAGCATTGATTATATGGAGAGAAATTTAGACGGTGATCTTCAAATCGAACATGTCGCACTGGTCGCATGTATGTCTAAATTTCATTTTCAGCGAATGTTTCATATGCTTACAGGGGTAACTGTTGCTGAATATATCCGCAAACGCAGACTTACACTGGCTGCGCAAGAGCTGACACATTCGGACAGTAAAGTAATTGACGTTGCATTTAAGTATGGGTATGAAACGCCAGAGTCTTTTTCGAAGGCATTTCGCAAAACGCATGGGATAAATCCATCTGCCGTGAGAAATCATAATCAATCATTGAAGGCTTTTCCAAGACTCTCCTTTCAAATCAAATTAAAGGGTGATGAAGAAATGGATTACAAAATTGTGGAGAAAGAAGCATTTCGCGTAGTAGGGAAAAGGATTCGTACGGCAACATGCGATGGTCAAAATCATCGTGATATTCAAGCGTTTTGGGACGAATCGAACAGCAATGGATTTACTGCTGAACTGGAAAAATACTGTGATACCATGGGGCTGATTGGTGCATGTATGGACTTTGATAAAGAACAAGACGAATTGACCTATTTTATCTGTGCGGAAAAAGGAAAGAACAGTGTGCCTGACAGTTGGGAAGAAAGAATAATACCGGCAGCAACGTGGGCAGTCTTTCCAGCAATAGGTCCAATACCGCATGCGATTGAAAAAACATGGGATCGGATTTTCTCTGAATGGTTTCCATCCACAGGTTATGAACATGTAGATGCCCCAGAGCTAGAGGTTTATCCTGTTAGTGGCGATGTATCGGCTGAGGATCACCAATGTGACATTTGGATACCAATTTTGAAGAAATAACTGCACGGGACGAGGGGACTGACCCTTTGTCCCGCTTTTCGATAAAAAAAGGAATATTTTAGTTGCATTTTGGATAAACTTGGCATATACTCTTTATATAAACTATCCAGTCAGTTTTTATAATAGAAAAAGCAGGTGTTAACATGGCTCCAAGAATTTCAGAAGAAGCAAAAGAAGAAAAACGTTTGGCGCTGCTTGATGCGGCTTTGGAATGTTTTTCACAAAAAGGCTACTATGCTTCATCTGTTGATGATATAGTACGTTATTCTAATTTAAGTAAAGGCTCTGTATACAACTATTTTGACAGTAAAGAAGATATTTTCATTTCATTGTTGCAGCACCAAACGAAGACATCACTAGAAAGATTGAATAAAGTATTACGTGAGATCGAGAGTCCTTTAGAAAAATTGAAGTACTGGATAAATCTTGATATTCCATTTAATTTACACAAAAAGAAGATGATGCGGGTTCATATTGAATTTTGGATGTACTCAAGCGATTCTCCGGACGTTAAGAAAGTTTTGACTGACAGATTTGATACTGTCCTTGGAATCGTCAAAGATATTATCGCTGAGGGAATAGAAGCTGGGGAATTTAAGAAGGATGTTGACCCTGAAAAAGCAGCAGGAATGTTTTGGGCTTTGCATGATGGATTGTGGCTGCATACATTGGTACGTTTTGATGAAAAACAGCTAGAAGAACGAATTAAAGAAATTGAAACAACGATGCTAGCTTATTTGACGTAACCGTATAGTTTTAAACGGAGAGACACATAGATTATCTTATAAACTAACTAGTCAGTTTTGAATAGGGAGGCGAGTAAATGATGATTACGGTGAAAAAATTATCGGAGTGCAGCTTAAACGATGCACTTACAGCCTGGAATTTGGGATTTGAGGATTATTATGTGAAGATTAATTTTACGATCGATCAGTTCGTTGGCCGAATGGCGATGGAAGACCTTTCCCCAAACCTGTCCGTGGTTGCTTTTGATGACGATAAACCAATCGGAATTATTAAAAGTGGCATACGAGTGATGGATGGCAAAAAGGTAGCCTGGAATGGGGGTACTGCTGTGGTAAAAGCATACCGTAAAAAGGGAGTAGCTAAACAGCTTATGCATCATTTGCTCGCTCTTTACAAAGATGAACAGGTATCGTTAGCCACGTTAGAAGCTATTAAAGAAAATAAAATGGCAATAGCCCTTTATCAAGGATTTGGATATATGAAAAAGGATGAGCTTGCAAATTTTTCGTTAAATGGTTCACAAAAGGTTCAAATGAATGCTTCGTGGGGCACAAATTATACGATTGAAAGCGTGTTGCCTCAGGAGGTTGGGAAGCTCTCGTTTTACAAGGAATTAAACCCTTGGCAGACACATTGGAAAAGTGTACCGAACGCGGAAGCAATTCTGGCTCGGGATGCATATAGTAATGATGTTGTTGGATATGCTTATTTTAGAAGAACATACGATGATAGCTTTAATCATAAAAGAACTGTTTTATATCAATGTGAAGCAGACCCGAATCATGCAGATCAAGAATCGATTACAAAATTACTCCTTACAGGCATATTTGGTGATTTCTCGAATAGGATAGATAGGGTTGTCGTCAATGTTCCGAGAAAAGGGAGCACAACAACTTATAAAATGCTTGAAGAAATTGGTTTTGAAATAACTGTAAAGCAGGTGTTTATGGTGAACGATATGTAAGTTTTTTTACAATTTAAAAAACTGACTAGTCATTTTAATTATAAGGAGGATATTTCAATGCAACTTAGTGAATATAGACGCGAGGTAAAAAGACATTCATTAAAAAGTTTTTTGAAAGAATTCATGTATAGCAATAATAAGGTGGATTCAATCAGGAAGGGTCGAACAGAATATAGTGAGCATCGTATCACTAGCCATAGCCAGAAGCCGCCAGTTATAGAGACGATAGCTGACTATGTATACAATCGCAAGTTTTACCAATGAGGATTGGATAGGAAAACCGACCAGTCATTTTTTCAAAAGGGAGTGAGAAACATGCAATTAAGTCAACCAAGACGAAATTCGTTTACTAAAACAATTCAAATAGGTTTAAAGAACTTAACAAATCCAAGCAAAAAGTCATACAGCAAAAATCAGGTTCCGGCTTACGACCAATATAAATTGTCCGATGATACCCTAACTGAATATAAAAGCAAAATCGGTTTTTATCGGTAATAGAAAAGAGCGGGACACGGGGTCTGACCCCACTAGCGTTGCATAACTGTAAATAAATATTATATATGTAAAAATTTTGCATTACCATTTTACCTT
>NZ_BMFR01000033.1 GCF_014638995.1 Virgibacillus oceani | reverse complement strand
ATGTAAATTTGTTCATCAAAGCACCCCCATTTGTCAGTTGAGTGTCCAACAATTGGGGGCCAGTGCACGTCAGCACGAGGAGGCTCATCAGCCGCCCACGGAAAGCGTAGTGTATACGGGCTGCGGAATCGAAGAACATCATAAAATGTAATACTTATGTCGCAGTCTACGGAAAATTGGCAGTAAGGAATACGAATACCTAAAAAAGAAAAATCCGAACGAATACAAATTCCAATCAAGAATTCATAGTTCGGATTTTTTTGACTAAGCTACCTTTGTTCCGGCCGCTTTTTATTTTTCAATGACTATTAAAAATGTGGTTTTATACAATATTAAACAGCCGTTTGGATAGAAGACTTTATTAAAGCTAATAAACTTTACGATAGAAAAGCTGTTACGGCAAGAAATAAGAATTTATATTGTATTTTTGACTATTATAACCATTTATGTTATATTTATTTTGAATTCAAAATACCTTAATTAAGAATAATTATTGCAGAAACATAACGGGAGGTTTAATAATGAACGGATTAAAAGGAATGCATCACGTAACAGCCATTACAAGCAGCGCAGAAAAGAATTATGAATTTTTCACATATGTATTGGGAATGCGATTAGTCAAAAAAACAGTAAATCAAGACGATATTCAAACATACCATTTATTTTTCGCTGATGATAAAGGAAACGCAGGGACAGATATGACGTTCTTTGATTTTCCAGGAATTCCAAAAGGTGTGCATGGAACAAATGAGATTGCTAAAACATCTTTTCGTGTACCAAGTGACGCTGCATTAGATTATTGGGCAAAACGTTTTGAACGTCTGGATGTAAAACATACAGGTATCAAGCAGCAATTTGGCAAACATACACTTTCTTTTGTTGATTTTGATGACCAAAATTATCAATTGATTTCTGATGAAAACAATGAAGGGGTAGCGGCAGGTTCACCATGGAAAAAAGGACCGATTCCATTAGAATATGCTATTACGGGTCTTGGACCGATTTTTGTTCGTGTTGCTAACTTTGATTATTTTAAAGAAATGATGGAAAAAGTGTTATTGTTTAACGAAATTGATAAAGAAGGTTCTTATCATTTATTTGAAGTGGGTGAAGGTGGTAATGGTGCACAAGTTATCGTTGAGTATAATACCGTTCTCCCTCCAGCGGTGCAAGGGTACGGTACAGTTCATCACGCCGCATTTCGTGTGGACGATCGTTCTGTTTTAGATGAATGGGATAAGCGGATGAAGAACTTCGGATTCCAAACGTCAGGATTCGTGGATAGATTCTTTTTCGGATCATTATACACAAGAGTTGCACCACAAATATTGTTTGAGTTTGCAACAGATGGTCCAGGTTTCATGGGAGATGAGCCTTATGAAACACTTGGAGAAAATTTATCATTACCTCCATTCCTTGAACCAAAACGAGAACAGATTGAGAACATGGTCCGCCCGATAGATACAGTAAGAAGTACTAAAGAATTTGTAAAAGAATAAGGAAAATGCAGGTAATGGGGACAATTCATCAATGAATTGTCCCCAATTTAAGTTCAAAAAAGGAATTTAAGTATTGAAGTCGAATTTATATATAGAAAAATTAAAAAAAAGAGGTGTATGAACATGATAATAAAATTCCATCCATACTTTGTGACGAATGGAAATGGGCAGGAAGCAATAAAATTTTATGAAGACGCTGTAAATGCAAAAGTATTAAACGTTCAAACATTTGGTGACATGCCTGCAAATCCAGCATCACCTATTCCGGAAGAAGCGAAAGACCGTGTATTAAATGCACATTTAAAAATAGGGGATACAGACCTGATGCTTTCAGATACGTTTCCAGGTCAAACGCACATAACTGGTTCACAAGTTAATGTAGCAATAACGGTAAGTGATGTGGAATCGTCAAAAGATATATTCGAAAAACTGCAGGTAGGTGGAACAGTCGAAATGCCACTTCAGGAAACATTCTGGAGTCCATCCTATGGTCAGGTAACAGACAAGTTTGGTGTAACGTGGCAAATTTCAACAGACATTGCTGAAAATAAATAAAATGTGATATAGAGCTTGGGGGATTCCTAGGCTCTTTTACTTTACTAAAAAGAATGAATTCAATCATTTTATGGAATTCTAAGTTTGAGTAGCAAATCTTTTACTTATTTTATATGATGGGTTATAATCAATTATTCCGATAAAATTACTGGGGGTTTAATAGAAATGAAGAAATTTACTTTATGGGTTTTTATGATTGGACTTATTGCCTTATTAACTGCATGTGGTTCAAGTGACGATAGTGAAAACAGTAATGCTGGCGAGGATGGATCTTCCGGACTGTATGATGAGGTTATGGAAAAAGGTGTTCTTACTGTCGGAACTGAAGGGACATATGCTCCATTTACCTTTCATAATGATGAAGGTGATTTAACAGGATATGATGTTGAAGTTATCAAGGAAATTGCTGATCGTATGGGAGTAAAGGTTGAGTTCATGGAAACGCAGTGGGACTCTATGTTTGCTGGTTTGAATTCCGAACGTTTTGATTTGATCGCAAATCAGGTTGGAATTAACGAAGATCGCTTGGAAAACTATGATTTTTCAAATCCATATACGTATTCAGTGGCAGTTGTCGTTGTACCAAAGGATACGAATGACATCAATTCTTTTGAAGATTTAGAAGGAAAGAAATCAGCTCAATCATTGACGAGTAACTTTGGTGCTATTGCAAAAGAGAACGGTGCTGAGCTTGTAGGTGTAGAAGGGCTCGCGCAGTCGATTGAGTTGTTGAAGCAGGGGCGGGCAGATGTAACCGTGAATGATAAGCTTGCGGTTCTTGATTATTTGAATCAAGAAGGTGATGATAGTATAAAAATAGCAGCAGAAGAAAGCAATGCTTCTGAAACAGCATTTACATTCAATAAAGGGAATGACAAGTTAGTTGATGCAATTAATGAACAATTAGAATCAATGAGAGAAGATGGTACGCTAGCTAAAATTGCGAAAGATTGGTTTGGTGAAGATGTTTCATCTAAATGATATGTTATTTACAATAACTGCTGACCAAGGAGGGTGGGAGCTTTTCAAAAACTCCCTCCTTCCCATGATTACAGGTGGAATTAAATATACAATCCCATTGACACTTATATCATTTGCAGCAGGTTTGATATTGGCTTTAATTACAGCAATTATGCGTCTTTCGAAATCGGCAATCGTGCGAACCCCGGCTGTTGTTTACGTTTCAGCAATTCGAGGAACACCTTTGCTTGTCCAATTGTTTATCGTATTTTATGGCTTACCTAGCATGAACATTACTATTGATCCATTTCCAAGTGCTATCATTGCGTTTAGCCTTAATGTAGGGGCTTATGCATCGGAAATAATTCGCGCCTCCATTTTATCGATTTCAAAAGGGCAGTGGGAAGCAGCCTACACAATTGGTATGACGCAAAACACAGCATTAAAGCGAATTATTCTGCCACAGGCTACCAGGGTATCGATTCCTCCATTGTCAAACACATTTATTAGCTTAGTCAAGGATACATCGCTTGCTTCCTTAATACTTGTTACGGAATTATTTAGAAGAGCGCAAGAGATTGCTGCGGTGACATATGATTTTATGCTGATCTATATAGAGGCAGCCATTCTTTACTGGATTATCTGTTTTCTATTATCGATTGTGCAACAGGCTATTGAAAAACGACTTGAGCGTTATACAGCAACATAAAAAGGGGGGAAACTGGTGTTTTTAACAATTAACGGTTTAGCTAAAGCTTTCGGTGATTTAGAAGTATTGAAAGATATTGATTTGGAAATTGAAAAAGGCAAGGTTCTATCAATAATGGGACCTTCTGGATCAGGGAAAACGACACTCCTGCGTTGTTTAAATGCACTAGAACTGCCAGACAATGGGGTGTTTTCATTTGAAGATGGACTTACTCTAAATTTTGATAAGAAAATCAGTAAACAAGATGCCTTAAGACTAAGACGTAAATCGGGAATGGTTTTTCAATCTTACAATCTTTTCCCGCATAAAACGGCTTTAGAAAATGTGACTGAGGGACCAATCATTGTTCAGAAACGAAACAAGACCGAGGTACGGGAATTAGCGGAGAGTCTTTTAGAAAAAGTTGGACTGAAGGATAAAATAAATCTTTATCCGCATCAGCTATCTGGCGGACAGCAGCAGCGGGTTGGAATTGCCAGGGCACTTGCAATAGAGCCAGAGTTAATGCTGTTTGATGAACCTACATCTGCTCTGGATCCTGAGCTGATTGGGGAAGTCTTGACGGTAATTAAAGACCTTGCTAGGGAAAACTGGACGATGGTTATTGTTACCCACGAAGTTCAGTTTGCTGAACAAGTGTCAGATAAGGTACTTTTTATGGATAATGGGTACATTGTTGAACAGGGGCCACCGGAAGAAGTGCTTAAAGATCCGAAAGAAAAACGTACACAGCAATTTTTGCAAAGAATACTGAATCCATCCTAACCAGACGTTCCATTATGGGTGACGGGTTTCTGTAGGAAATAAGAAATTCTTAATGAAAATAGCAGGGAATTTCCTGCTATTTTCAGGTGCTCCAATGATATGAAGGACAAACCGTTTTCAGTTCGTCTTTTAAGATGCTCATATCCGAATTTCCTCCCTTTCCAACGCTGAAAAGACCTGCTGCAAATCCGAAATTAGGTCTTCTGCCGATTCAATGCCTACGGAAAAACGTAATAATCGATCGCATATCCCACGGCGTATGCGTTCCTCTTTTGGAATGTCAGCATGCGTTTGTGTAGCGGGATATGTAATGAAACTTTCTACACCGCCAAGACTTTCAGCAAATGTTATCAATTGGAGTTTTTTCAAAAATGGTTCAATCCATTTACTTTTTCCAAGACGAAATGAAAGCATTCCGCCTTGCCCTGGATATAATACGTCGGTCACCATTGGTTGATTAGCTAAATATTCGGTAAGTATCTTTGCATTTTTTTCATGTCGGTCCATTCGTAATGCCAGTGTTTTCAATCCCCTGATTAACAGCCACGAATCGAGGGGGGATAATACTGCGCCAGAGGCATTATGAATGATTGCCAATTTCTCACAAATTATTTTTCCTTTGGCAACGACTAGGCCTGCTAGAACATCATTATGTCCACCAATATATTTAGTAGCACTATGAATAACAATATCCGCCCCGAGTTCCAGCGGACGCTGAAGATAAGGTGTTAAGAATGTGTTATCAACAATGAGCAACAGGTCGTATTTGGCAGCAAGTGCAGCAAATTCTTCAATATCGATTTCTTGCATTAAGGGATTGGTTGGTGTTTCAATAAATAATGCCTTTGTTTTATTTGTAATCAATTTCTCTGTTTCTTCGGCACTCGTAAATTCCGAATAGTATGTTTGTATATTATATACATATGAATAATGTTCCAGCAGCCGGTATGTCCCGCCGTAAATATCCTCTGGTACAATTAGTTCATCTCCGGACCTGAAAAGGGAAAGGGTCAGTTGTATAGCAGCCATTCCAGAGCTGCAGGCGTACCCAAAATCGCCATTTTCCAGGTTTGCAATTCCCTCTTCTAATACGGTTCTAGTTGGATTCTTGGTTCGTGTATAATCATATCCAGTCGAATTGCCAAGCCCTGAATGCTGGTAGGCGGTTGAAAAATAAATAGGAGGATTCACGGCACCTGTAGTCTGATCACTCTTATTACCTAATTGTACTAATCGAGTTTCAAAGTCATTATTTTTCATGTGATTCATTCCTTTTAAATTAGGACCCTCTATCGCAAGAAGGCCCCAATATGATATGACTTCTAGATAGGCGATTGCCTGTGCAATCTGTACATCAAAGTGTCAATACCCATCATTTTCTCCTGCTATGCATGGAAGTGTTTTAACGGGTGCCCTACTCCCAAATTTCTTTTGAAATCTCAACAATAAATTTTAGTTTTTCCCACTGCTGTTCCTCAGTAAGTTTATTGCCATGATGGGTGGAGGCAAATCCGCATTGTGTACTTAAACATAATTGATCAAGCGGAACATATTGCGATGCTTCTTTAATGCGAGCTTTAATAATTTCTTTGTCTTCGAGTTCCCCGCTTTTAGAAGTTATAACACCTAAAACTACTTGTGCACCACCATTCGGAATATAATCTAATGGTTTAAAATCTCCGGAACGTTCATCATCATATTCCAGAAAGAAGCCATCAACTTTTTCCTTAGCGAACAATGTTGGTGCAATTAGTGCATAGCTTCCTTCAAATGCCCAATTGGATCTATAGTTTCCACGGCAAAGATGGGTTGTTACGACTAAATCTTCTGGTTTATCTGCTAAAACACTATTAACCACATGTAATGCCAAATTAATTAATTTCTCTCTGGAATATTGCCCATCGTTAAATGGAATATTTGGTGAGGACAGTCCCGCTATATAAACATCATCGAATTGTAAATATCGTACACCAGCATTATAAAATGCCTGTATTGCATCACGGTAGGTATTGATTACATCAGTTGCATATTCATCAATATCGGGATAAATATTCTCATCACGGATAGCGACATTGAACAATTGGTTAGGACTTGGAATGGTCTGTTTAGCAACCGCCCGGCCATCAACTATTTTATTAAATTCTTTAAAATCTTTTATAAATGGATGGTTGGGATTAAAAGAAATTTTCCCTGTATTGCGTATGTTATATCTTTCTGTTTCCTCATTTCCGTTAAAAATATAGCCGACATCCGGTACGTACCCTTCTACTCCATTCAAATGCTCCAAGAAATCTGTATGCCAAAATCTGCGCCTGAATTCACCATCCGTCACAGCTGATAGTCCAACTTCGATTTGTTTATCGACAATACGCTTAATTTCCTGTGTCTCGACTTTACGTAATTGTTCAGCAGTAATGGTACCTTCCTTGAATTTTTTTCTTGCTTGGTGTAAGTTATCCGGACGTAATAAACTCCCAACGTGATCTGCTTTAAATGGTGCTTTTGTTAATGTAATTGACATGTAAATTCCCTCTTTCTTATCAAATTTTAGGTAACTAAATAATGTGGTTAAGCCTAATCGGTAGAGTTTTGTGTTTTCCTCCTTTTCATTCATAATTTGGGGGATAATAAAAACCCCTTCCTGAAAACAAGAAGAGGTTTAGACAACGTGCTAATTTCTCTTCTTATCTTCAAGCTTTACGCTTCTGGAATTAGCACAGTATTAAAATAACCTGTTGCTGAGGCTTCAAAGGGCCAGTCCCTCCACCTCTCTGGATAAGAAAAATACATATTAAAATGTAAATGTTATTAAACACAATACATATATGAGAATTAAATGTCAAGAGAAAATTTAGAATATTTTTAGACTGAATATTGGGGATAGATTGAAATTTTGTGGTACGATAAATAATAATATGACCTAATAAATGAGGTGGATTAAGCATGAAAATAGTTAGCTACAAGTTGAAAGGAAAGCCTGGTTCGTATAGGGTAGGCTGTGTAATGGATGGTAATGTGATTGATTTACAGGAAAGCTACCTGGCATTCCTTAGCTCAAAAAATAATAAAGACGCCGTTCATTTAATTGATCAACTTCTTCCATCTGAACCACATGCCTTTTTTTCCATGGGAGCAGCAGCAGTAGAGCGGGCCAGGGAGGCATGTGATTATATAACGAAAAATGGTGATTCCGGTGTAATGCTGTACTTTGAGGAGGTAAGTCTAGCAATCCCTAATCCGGCACCTTCTAAGATTATTTGTGTTGGGAAAAATTATGCCGAGCACGCTGCAGAGATGCGAAGCGACATCCCTGAATTTCCTGTTCTATTTGCCAAATTCAACAACGCACTTATTGGGCCGGAGGATGATATTGAAAAATCTGCATCAACAAAAAAGCTGGATTACGAGGCAGAGCTGGCAGTAGTAATTGGAAAGGAAGCTTCTCATGTTTCCAAAGAAGATGCACTTGAATATGTTGCAGGTTATACGATCGGCAACGATATTTCTGCCCGTGATCTGCAAAAACGAACACCGCAATGGCTGCAGGGAAAATCATTAGATCGCAGTACACCGATTGGTCCATGGATTGTAACAGCGGATGAAATCGGATCCCCTAACAATCTAGCAATTCGTTCTTATGTAAATGGGGAGGAACGTCAGAACTCCAATACAAGCAAATTGATTTTTGATATACCATTTTTAATAGAATTCATTTCAAGCCTAATTACGTTAAATCCAGGCGATATTATTTTAACTGGTACACCCAATGGAGTAGGTTTTGCGATGGATCCGCCACAATATTTAAAAGGTGGGGATCGTGTAACATTAGAAATTGAAAAAATAGGGAAGCTAGAAAATAAAGTGATGGAACGAGAATAAAGGAGTTGTAACAATGGGACTTAACGAAGAGTTGCAAGAAGCGCTAAATAATGACCGTGTAACGGCTAACGAAACTGTTCTCCGGCAGCATAGTAAGGATGAATCTTATCATACACCTAATTTGCCAGCAATTGTTGTGTTTCCAGAGACTGCTGATGAAGTAAGCGAGATTATGAAAATAGCAAATAAATATCATTCCCCTGTTGTACCTTTTGGGTTTGGTTCCAGTTTAGAAGGAAATGTCATTCCAAATAAACAGGACACAATTACAATTGATTTTTCTCTTATGAACAAAGTTTTAGAAGTTAGGGAACAGGATTTCCTTGTTAAAGTTCAGCCTGGTGTTACACGCTCACAATTAAACAAAGAGCTGAAAAAATATGGACTATTTTTTTCAGTTGATCCTGGTGCTGATGCGACACTCGGCGGTATGGCAGCAACGAATGCCAGTGGAACAACAGCTGTAAGGTATGGAGTAATGCGTGATCAAGTCCGTGATTTGGAGGTGGTTCTAGCTGACGGGACAATTATTCATACTGGTAATCTAGCAGCAAAATCGTCATCTGGTTATCATTTGAATGGTATTTTTGTAGGATCTGAAGGGACACTGGGCTGTTTTACTGAGTTAACACTAAAGGTTTATGGAATTCCCGAACATACTATGGCTGCAAGGGCATCATTTGATAGTGTTGATGATGCAGTTGAAGCAGTTGTTGGGATTTTGCAGGCAGGTGTTCCCGTTGCAAGAGTTGAGCTTGTGGATGAACAGTCGATGAAGCAAATGAATCTTTACAGTGGAACAACATACAAGGAAGGTCCGACATTATTCCTGGAATTCCATGGCAATGAGGCAGGGCTCAATCATGATGTCGAATTTACGAGAGAGATTGTGCTTGACAAAGATTGCAAAGAAATAAAATTTGAAACAGATACAGCCGCTAGAAATCGTCTTTGGGAAGCACGTCATAATGTAGCATATGCCTATATTCACGGCCATCCGGGGAAAAAGCAGATGGTGACGGATGTTTGCGTGCCAATATCTGAGCTTGCAGGTGCTGTCAAAGAAGCAAGATTGGCCATTGAAAGCTCGGGACTTGAGGGTGGAGTTGTTGGCCATGTTGGTGATGGTAACTATCACGCTTTAATCATGATCGATCCGTCTAATCCGGCAGATGTAAATTTGGCGAAACAGGTCAACGCACGAATCGTAAATTATGCCTTGGAAAGAGGCGGAACCTGTACTGGTGAACATGGTGTTGGAATTGGCAAACAAGAATATCAAGAGAAAGAACACGGCGAAGCATTAGGGGTAATGCAAAAGATTAAGCAGGTGCTTGATCCTGACAACATATTAAACCCCAACAAAATTATAAAGGAAACCTCCATAGAAACGTCATAATATCAACGTTTTTGCATTGCTGTACGTTTTTGTGCAGTAATGCAAAATTATTTACAAGTTCATTTCTTGTGACTTACACTGAAAATATATTACTTAGCATTTATTGTAATAATAGCTATTTACAAAATGAAGGAGTCTTACAATTAATGGAACATTATAAACCAGCGGGCTTTTGGATACGATTTCTAGCCAATCTTGTCGATGGCGTGTTTACTTTTATACTTGCAGTTATTATTTCATTTCTTATACAGGATGCAAGTTTATTTGAAAAATATACTTCAGTTGAATCTTCACCATCAGAAGATATTGCCAATTTAATTTACGGTGTCATTTTTGTTATTATATTTACTGGAAGCAAGTTTAGAGGCAGTCCAGGGAAAATGGTATGTAAAATCCAGGTTTTGGATAAAAATATGATGGCACAAATAAGTTTGTTGAAATCACTTGGAAGGGCTTTTGCCTATATTCTTTCTGCGCTTCCATTAATGATTGGGTTTATGATGGCGGGCTGGAATGAAGAAAAGAAAGCCCTGCACGATATTATATGTGGAACAAGGGTTGTTTATCGAGATTAGAGCGAAGGGGATTTTATTATGGAATTTGTCTCCATTGATTTTGAAACTGCAAATGAAAAACGCAGCAGTCCATGTGCAATTGGTGTAGTCGTCGCCAATAAGAACGGGATTGTTGATGAATATTATAGCTTAATAAATCCACTTATGGAATTCAGCCCATATAATACATACGTTCATGGAATTACGGAAAATGATGTAGCAGATGCACCAACATTTCCGGAATTGTGGCCAGCCTTACACAATTATCTTGCTCATAATCTAGTAATTGCCCATAATGCAAGCTTTGATATGAGTGTAATTCGGCATACGCTAGATCGATTTGATCTGCAATATCCAGATTTGGAATATCTCTGCACAGCGAATATTTCCAAACGGGTATGGCCGGATTTACACAATCATAAATTAAATACGCTTGCCGACCATCACCATATTATGTTTGAACACCACCATGCGTTGGAGGATGCAAGGGTAGCTGCAAAAGTTTTTTTAAAGGCTATTGAGGAATATGAAGTCGGCTCGGTAGAAATGTTTTTACAAAAATGCAAGATTGCAAAGGGCAGAATTTATGAGCGGGGATATGTTCCACCAAAATCAAAGGCTGTGAAGAGAAGCAGTAAGATTAGATTATTCTAAGGAAAAAGCATGGAATTAATCCATGTTTTTGTTCGTTTGTGGTCATCCCTAAGATTTGTATTTACAGGATTAGTGTATTTTATAAAAAAGATTGACACTAATTTAGATACATTTTATTATTAATGTAACGGGTTACATAAAGCAGGTTCAAATGACGTGTTTTTTATTTAGCTTTAGATGTAACGGGTTACATAATATTTTCAATAAATTTATGAGAGTGGTTTTATATAATGACAACGATAAAAGATGTTGCGAAACTTGCCGGTGTATCAACAGCTACTGTTTCACGAGTTATGAACGGTACTGGTTATGTAAATCCATCGACAAAAAAGAAGGTCAACAGCGCAATTAAACAATTAGATTATCGGCCAAATGATGTAGCACGAAGTCTGTTTAAAGGGAAATCGAAAATGATAGCTTTGTTTGTTCCAGATATTATGAATCCCTTTTTCCCGGAGCTTGCTCGAGCAGTGGAGGACGTCACGAACCATCATGGTTATACATTCATTTTGTGTAATACGGACGATGAAATCGAGAAGGAACAAACGTATTTGAATGCATTGCAGCAGAAGTCAGTAGATGGCATTATAATAGTGTCCAGTACGATAACAAAAGAACTCATCAGTAAAATTAAAATACCTATTATTGCTCTTGATAGAATCATTGGGGCAAATATGTCATCTGTAACTGTCAATAATCGAGAAGGGGCAAGAGAAGCTGTACGGTATCTAAAATCGATAGGCTGTCAAAGAATTGCGCATATATGCGGACCGGATCATGTAATTAATACAGCAGAACGCATGAAAGGCTACCTTGATGAGGTAAAGGATGAGGATTGGTTTTTATCAAGCTATATAGTAAGTGGCGAATATTATTTTCAAACAGCGACCCAAGCGATGAAAAAGTTACTAACGGTTCATCCCGAAATAGACGGTATTTTTGTAGGAAATGATTTGATGGGTGTAGGGGTATTAAAGGGTGCTAAAGAACTAGGAATTCGCGTTCCGGACGAATTATCTGTTATCGCTTTTGATGGAATTATGCTCGGGGAAACGACAACACCATCGCTTACAACTATGGCACAGCCCATCTACGAAATTGGTGCACGGGCTGCAGAGATGCTTCTTGAGCAAATAAATGATAGCAAGTATCAATCAAAAAGAGAGGAATTTACTGTTCAGCTTATTGAACGTCAATCAACAAGAAAAAGGGGAGAATCAATTGATCGTTAACTCAACTGTCTGTGTTGTGGGAAGCATTAATATGGATTTAACCATTGCTGCAGATACAATGCCGATGAAGGGTGAAACCGTAATGGGTGGAGAATTTGCAACATATCCTGGTGGGAAAGGTGCAAATCAGGCTGTTGCAGCAGCACGCCTTGGGTCAGCAGTAAACATGATCGGTGCTGTTGGCAATGATTCATTTGGGTCAACACTCATAGATCATTTGCAATTAGAAGGTATCAATGCAGAGGGAATAGTGACATTGTCTGATGTTTCAACAGGTCTCGCGAATATAATTGTTTCGGAAGGTGATAATCGAATTATTGTTGCTTCCGGCGCTAATCGTTTGGTAACCCCGGCACATGTTAAAAAACATAAGAAATTAATAGAAAATAGTGATATCGTGCTGCTTCAATTAGAAATTCCAATGGAAACAGTGATCTCCACGTTAACGATAGCCAATGAATATGGTATTCCCGTTATCGTTAATCCCGCGCCATATCAGCAGCTGCCAGATCTGGTACTTACTGGCTCAACCTTTCTCACACCTAATGAGATTGAAGTCCAAACAATGAAAAATACTCCAAGATTTGCTTCCATTCAGGAAAAAGTAATTGTGACACAGGGTGAACGAGGTGTTCAATTTTATGATAGAGGTGTAAGTCGGTATTTGCCGAGTCATCAAGTGGCAGTGAAGGACACTACCGGAGCCGGGGACACATTCAATGGTGCACTTGCATCACAGCTTGGTGGGAAAGTACAGCTGGCTAGGGCCATTCAATACGCGAATGCTGCGGCTGCATTATCGGTCACAAAAGTTGGTGCACAAGGTGGTATGCCAACTGGGCAAGAGGTGGAACAATTTATTCTGGAAGGGACGGTTTCTTAGTGAAAAAATCAGGCATATTAAATCGAGATATTACATCCGTACTGGGGAAACTTGGACATACAGACAAAATCATTATAGCGGATTGCGGACTGCCAATTCCGGATGACACGCATTGCATAGATTTGTCGTTAACCTTAGGAACACCAAGTTTTATAACAGTTTTCAAAGCAATTACCGATGACATGGAAGTAGAAGAAATGACAATTGCAAAAGAAATTTATGACAAAAATATTGTATTGCATGATGAACTGAAAAGCTATTATCGTGATGTTCATATAAATTATGTATCACATGAACAGCTGAAGGCAGAAATTCCTAAGGCAAAAGCTGTCATTCGCACGGGGGAAGCTACACCATTTGCTAACGTCATTTTGCATGCAGGAGTGATTTTTTAATGATTAGGGGGTGCGCAAAATGGAAGAAACACCTTTTGTTGAAATGAACTATATTGACAAATCCTTTTCAGGCAATCAGGTGTTAAAGGATGTACATTTCAAGGTTGCCAAAGGGGAAGTTCATGCTTTAATGGGGGAGAATGGAGCAGGGAAATCAACACTAATTAAGGTGTTAACAGGAATACATGCGCGAGATAATGGAGTTATCAAGATTAAAGGCAGAGAAGTGGATTATTCCAACCCAAAGCAAGCAGAACAGGATGGAATTGCCGTTATTCACCAGGAGCTTAATATTATCCCGCATTTAACGGTTGCCGAGAATATGTTTCTTGGTAAAGAACTAACCTATGGAAAAACCGGCATCCTAAATACGAAAGAAATGAAAAAACAAACCGAAGCCAGTTTATATGCTTTAGGTGTAACAAACATTCCGCCCGATGCTACGGCGGGAGAATTGTCTGTAGGTAAACAGCAAATGGTCGAGATAGCTCGTGCATTAGCGACGAACGCGGAGTTAATCGTTATGGACGAGCCCACAGCAGCACTAACAGAACGTGAAATTGAGAGCCTTTTCAAAGTTGTTCAATCACTACTGTAAAGCATCACTTTATTCCCTCCAAAAAAGGCTTACTTTATTCACATTTCTCCGGTGTGATCGCT
>NZ_BMFR01000032.1 GCF_014638995.1 Virgibacillus oceani | reverse complement strand
CTAAGGTGCGCATCCGCCCGCAGCGATCCCGGACGGCGACCCGAGAATATTACGTCGCAGTTTACGTCTTATGTGTAAAAACGATAATCTATAAGAAAATATACATTATAAATGGTTACTATGAAAGGTGTTAAACATAGTACATAATTTGGAGGGGATTTGTATCCGTATTTTATTGTTAAGTATCTCATTGTTAGTAATTTTTACTGGCTGTGCTAAAGATGAGGAAAAATCTCAAAAGCCAAATGAACCTGATTCAGCAGAAGAGCCCGAAACACCAGAACCAGAAGAAGCAACGAATATCGATAAACCTCAGATAGTCGGTGAAAACCTGCAAACGCCATGGGAAATCGTTTTATATAACGATGTGTTCTACATAAGCGAACGAACTGGCGCAATCGTAACAATTAAAGATGGCAACCAAATTAGAAAGAACGTTCAACTCTCAAAAGATTTAGCTGATCAGCCAGAAGCGGGATTACTGGGCATCGCCTTTCCGGAAAATTTTACTGATACAAATACAGTGTATGCCTATTACTCTTATCAAGAAAATAATGATGTCTACCAGCGGGTTGTTACAATCGAAGAAAAGAACGATCATTGGAAGGAAACAGATGTACTAATTGACCAAATCCCAGGTGGTCAGTTTCATCAAGGTGGACGCATTGAAATTGGACCAGATCATAAACTGTATATCACGACCGGTGATGCAACCGCCCCTGAATTAGCACAAAACTTAGAGAGTCTTGCCGGCAAAGTTTTGCGAATGAATCTGGATGGTTCTATTCCAAGTGATAATCCCTTTGATAATTCGTATATTTACACATATGGACATCGCAATCCACAAGGGCTTGCCTGGGATCATGCGGGCAATTTGTACGCAACGGAACATGGCTCGGATGCGTATGATGAAATTAACCGCCTTGAAAAAGGACGAAACTATGGATGGCCAGTTATACGTGGTGATAAAGCTGGAGATGAAATGGAGACCCCGGTGACTCATTCAGGTGAGGATACTTGGGCGCCATCCGGGATGACGTTTTTTAATGGTAACTTTTACTTTGCCTCGTTAAAAGGGGAAGGTTTGCGACGTTTTAATCCGGAGTCGGAAAAAATTGAGCTTATATATAGTGATTTTGGTCGTATTCGTGACGTTTTAGCTACGGAAAAGGGATTGTATATTATTACAAATAATACCGATGGGAGAGGGTCCCCGGCTGATAATGATGATCGATTATTGCTTTTGCCTTATTTATAAAATCAATTGTGATGATGAAAAATACCTGTCTGGCACAATCTATGCAGGACAGGTATTTTTCATGGGCATATTCGCATTGGCCTATCTGCAAGGGAGTGTTGTGTGATGTTCCGCCCATCCGCTTTAGGAAATTTATTTGAAAGCCCTTGCACAACATGTATATACAAGATATACTTGATAGACGAATATGTATATACAAGTTTCTGAATGAGAATATGAGGAGGTTATCCCGTGCCGAATAAATATGAAGAAATATATGCACCATTAAGTGGTGAAATAAAGTCACTTAATGCTGTCCCTGATCCAACATTTTCACAAAAGATGATGGGGGACGGAATAGCAATTGAACCAAGTGAAGGAAAAGTAGTATCGCCATTAGACGGAGAAGTTATACAGATTTTCCCAACGAAGCATGCTGTTGGAATTCGTGGGAAATCAGGCATAGAGGTTTTAATTCACATTGGCTTGGAAACGGTTTCGCTGGAGGGAAATGGGTTTGAAGCCCATGTGAAACAGGGAGACCATGTAAAAATTGGTGATCCGCTTGTTACATTTGATTTGAATTATATTAAAGAAAATGCAGCAAGTACGATTACTCCGATTGTAATTACGAATGGTGATGAATTTAAGCCTTTAGAAAAAACTAGCGAAACAAAAGCTGTGGCTGGCAAATCGGTTTTAGTTCGTACAGGTAAAAAAGACATGCATAATACAGTTAGTAAGGAAAAGAAAATGGCATACAGCAAGGAAGCAAATGAAATAGTTGCAGCTATTGGCGGTTTAAACAATATTAATGTTGCCACTCACTGTGTAACGCGTCTTCGTTTTGCATTAGCAGACGAGGAAAAAGTTGATAAAGCCGCGTTAGAAAATATGGATATCGTGAAAGGAACCTTTTCAGCAAATGGGCAGTTTCAGGTCGTAATAGGACAGGGGACTGTCGATAAAGTGTATGCAGCAATGGTTGAGGAAACGGATATAGAAGAAGCTTCAAAAGAGGATGTGAAAGCAGCCGCTAAACAAAATCCGCTGCAGCGTGGAATTAAAGTTCTAGCAGATATCTTTATTCCGATTCTTCCTGCAATCGTAACGGCAGGTTTACTGATGGGGATTAATAATATTTTAGTAAATCCAGTATTCGGTGATGAGTCGATCATTGAAATGTATCCAGGCTGGGCCGGGCTTGCTAACATGATCAACATTATTGCAAATACAGCGTTTACCTTTTTGCCGGCGTTGATTGGCTGGTCAGCTGTAAAGCGGTTTGGCGGAAACGAATTGCTTGGTGTTGTACTAGGTCTAATCCTTGTTCATCCAGACCTACTTAATGCTTGGTCATACGGTGATGCTCTGAAGGAAGGATCTATACCAACTTGGAACTTATTTGGCTTTGAAGTTGAAAAAATAGGCTATCAAGGTCAAGTGTTACCGGTTCTATTTGCTTCATGGGTTTTAGCAAAAATAGAAATCTTTCTAAAAAAACGTGTAATGGACTCGCTGCAATTATTGGTTGTTGCGCCGATTGGATTGTTAGTTACCGGATTCTTAACATTTATTGTCATTGGACCGATAATGTTTGCAATCGGTAACTGGATTACAGATGGATTGGTTGCCATTTTTGATTCATTTGCAATTCTGGGTGGCCTTGTATATGGTGCCATTTATGCTCCATTGGTTATTACGGGAATGCATCACACGTTCTTGGCAGTAGATTTACAGTTGGTAGGCAGCACTGGGTCGACATTCCTATGGCCGATTCTAGCATTATCAAACATTGCCCAAGGTGCTGCTGCATTTGCAATGATGCGTGCAGCTAGAGATGAAAAGCTAAAAGGATTGGCAGGAACATCAGGTATTTCTGCATGGCTCGGTATTACTGAACCAGCAATGTTTGGGGTTAACTTGCGATTTAAATATCCGTTTATTGCAGCAATTATCGGTTCAGCAATTGCGGGTGCATTTATTACAATGCAGCATGTCGAAGCAACCTCCATTGGCATTGGCGGATTACCTGGATTTTTATCCATAATTCCAGATGGCTGGACTGCATTTTTTATTGGAATGGCGATTGTAATTGTAGTACCATTTGTAATTACGTACATGATAGCAAAACGAAAAATGAAATAATACAACAAGAGCTATGAGGTGTAAACAATGAACGAAGCATGGTGGAAAAAAGCAGTAGTTTATCAGATTTATCCTAAAAGTTTTAACGATACCACTGGAAATGGAATAGGCGATATTCAGGGTATCATTGGAAAATTGGATTATATAAAATACCTGGGAGTCGACGTAATTTGGCTGACACCTGTTTACCAATCACCACAAAAAGACAATGGGTATGACATTAGTGATTATTTTGCAATTGAAGAAATGTATGGGACAATGGCTGATTTTGAGGAATTATTAACCGAAACGCATAAACGTGGCATGAAATTGATTATGGATCTTGTTATAAACCACACATCTACGGAGCATGAATGGTTTAGACAAGCATCTTCATCAAAGGATAGTCCATACCGGAATTTTTATATATGGAAAAATGCCAGAAATGGGGAAGAACCGAACAATTGGCAGTCCAAATTTGGTGGACCCGCCTGGCATTACGATGAAAAGTCAGAACAATATTATTTGCATCTTTTTGATGAAACACAGGCTGATTTAAATTGGGAAAATAATCATCTTCGGGAAAAATTATACGATATGATGCGATTTTGGGCTGATAAAGGAATCGATGGGTTTCGGTTGGATGTTATTAATTTGATATCGAAAAATCAGGACTTCCCAAATGACGAGACAGGTGATGGACGGAAGTTTTATACGGATGGTCCAAAAATTCATGACTATTTACACGAAATGAATCAGGCAGTTTTTGCACCATATGGGATGATGACAGTTGGTGAAATGTCGTCAACCTCTCTTCAGAATTGTATTTTATACACGCAGCAGGATCGTAATGAATTAGATATGGCTTTCCAGTTTCATCATCTAAAAGTCGACTATCCGAACGGGGAAAAATGGACAAAAGCACCATTTGATTTTTTACGTCTTAAACAGATATTGTCAAATTGGCAAGTGGGTATGCATGAGGGAGATGGGTGGAATGCATTATTCTGGTGTAATCACGATCAGCCCCGTGCAGTATCCAGATTCGGTGACGATACAAAGTACCACAATGAATCAGCAAAGATGCTTGCGACAACATTGCACATGATGAAGGGAACGCCATACATTTATCAGGGCGAGGAAATAGGCATGACAAATCCGAATTTTACCAGCATAGAAGATTACCGGGATGTTGAATCATTAAATGCATATAAAATAGTAAAGCAACAAGGTAAATCAGAACAAGAAACGATAGATACCCTAAAACAAAAATCCAGAGATAATGCACGAACACCGATGCAATGGACAAGTGAGAAGAATGCGGGATTTTCAACTGTGACACCATGGATACCGATTGCTGAAAATTATAAAACTATAAATGTGGAAAATGCAGTAAACGATCCCTCTTCCATCTTTTTTCATTATCAGCAGTTAATCGCCTTGCGTAAAAAGTATGATATCATAGCATATGGAGATTATCAGTTGCTTTATGAAGATGATTCCAACATTTTTGCTTACACACGTAATTGGAACGGTGAGTCCATTTTAGTTGCCAGTAATTTTTATAAAGAAGAGATTACAGTCGGCTTTGACATGGGTAGTTCAAAGGATGTTACCATTCTCCTTTCCAATTATCCAGATTCAGGGACAACTTTAGCAAAGTTACCTTTAAGACCATATGAATCGGTTGTGTATCATATAAAATAATGAGGTAGGAATATGCAAAAGAAATATATGACGATTTATCACGATCTCGTAAAAAAAATTCAAACCAATCATTGGCCGAAATCTACATTGCTGCCGTCGGAAAATGAATTGACTGGTTTGTATCATACTTCACGTGAAACGATTCGCAAGGCATTAAATATACTTGCTCAAAATGGGTATATTCAAAAAGTACGTGGCAAGGGATCTGTTGTTATTGATATCAGTAAATTTGATTTTCCTGTATCCGGAATTGTTAGTTTTAAAGAGCTTGCGAACAATATGCAGCTGCCGACCAGAACGCTGGTAAGGGAGCTTGCACTTGTTGAAGCAAGTCAGGATATACAAGAAATATTAAAGGTAGCGAAATCTGATTACATCTGGAATGTCGTTCGAGTTCGTGAAATATCCGGAGAAAAGATTATTTTGGATAAAGATTATTTTAATACGGCATATGTCCCCGTACTGACCAGGCAAATATGCGAGGATTCTATCTACGACTATTTGGAAAATGAACTGAAGTTAACAATTAGTTTTGCGCAAAAAGAAATTGTTGTGGAAGAACCGACAGACGAGGACCGTGATCTGCTCGATTTAGAAGGGTTCTCCAATGTTGTCGTTATAAAAAGCCAAGTCTTTTTAGACGATACTAGTCTTTTCCAATATACAGAATCAAGACATCGCCCCGATAAGTTTCGCTTTGTAGATTTTGCGAGACGCGTACGGTAAAGGAATCAAATCAGTATGCAGGTCATTAAAAAAGCTGTTTGTCCTCAGAGACAAACAGCTTTTTGTACTTATTATGATTGTTTCTTTCCTTTTTTCTCATTAGGAATATACTTTGTAAAGTATGCTGCGAATATTAAACAAATGAACGACAAGCCCCACGATGCAATGCCGCTCCATTGATAGTCAAAGCGCAGGCCGATAATTAAAATCAAAGCACTAAGAATAAGAAACATTGCAGATAAATACCGTTTCATTTTCACACCTCAATCAGAAAAGGCATAATTAAGTTTATTTCCCTATTATTTATAACATATGGTTTTACGTATTACAATGTCATTCAATTGATTAATTAATGACCTGCAACATCCCGTTTGGTAAAGAAAAGCCACGATATAAGAAGGAAAACAATGTAATATACGGCCAATACCGAGATTGAAAAGCCCAACGTCATCCCTTCAATCATAGGATCACCAAATTCGTATTGTTCCAAGTTTGTATTGGCAAATAAAATGTATTTAGCCCAGCTGCGGTCCGCGAAAAACCCAACGATTGAATTTCCTGCAAACATGAGAAAAATCGCTACACCAATTGCCAAAGAGCTTTGGCGGAAAGCGGAAGAAATCATAAATGCGAACGTAGCCATCATCAATAAAGTGACTAATTGATAACCGTATCCTTTTGTAATTTCCTCAAAAACAGATGCCTCTGCATAATTGCCTAATTGGTATTGGACAAAAGAAGGTTCTCCGTTGACACCGAAGAAAAGTGCTCCAACTATCCAGGAAAACAATAAGACAAAGAGAAGTGTAAAGAAGGCGAAAACAAGAACTGATATATATTTAGACAGCAAAATCTTGGTACGGGATAAAGGTCTAATTAGCAGCAGCTTGATCGTACCCCATTTGAATTCATTTGCGATTATACCGGCAGCCACTATAATTGTAAATAATGTGACTAGCGACAGCAGTAATTCATTTTCCATAACAAATTGCCATGCATCATATTCCCTTGGCTGAATATCGTTTTCCAAATGAAAATTGTTCTTTTCAAGCTGCATAGATACAAAACTATCTTCATTTTTCTTCAAAGTGTCATTAATCTCATTATTTTCTTCCTGTAATACTTCACGCCAATTATCCTGCTGGTACTTTTCATTAAGTTCACCATATGAATTTGCAACGACAGCTAATGTTACAATAATGCCCGCTAAAAGTAAGTACATTATCCAGGTTGACTTTCGTATGTATATTTTGAATTGTTCATTGTACAGAAGCTTAAAAAAGTTACTCAATTGTATTCTCCCCAATCAAATCGAAAAATTTATCCTCCAACGATGCTTTTGTAACACTTACCTGAAAAACGGAGATATCGTGTTCGACAAGTGTTTTAATTAACTGCGGTATCAATTCTTTTTCATTTTGAAATAACAGTGCCCCGCCTTTGACAGCAGATTCTATATCATGCTGAGATTTTAATAGTTCACAAGCTTTTTCGGCAGGTGTCACTTCCATAAGTATTTGACTTATTTGTTTTTCTGCCTGCGTGTCATGTACATCCTGTATTGCAATTAATTCTCCATTTTTAATAATTCCGATCCGATCACACATCTGTTCAATTTCAGAAAGCAGGTGACTGGAAATAATAACAGCAACATTTTCCTTTTCAGCAAGGCTCCGTATGTATGTACGAATTTCCCTTATGCCTGCAGGGTCAAGTCCGTTTGTGGGCTCGTCTAATATTAAAACGGATGGTTTATGCAATAATGCTTGAGCAATTCCAAGGCGCTGACGCATTCCTAAAGAATATTTTCCAACTTTATCATTGATCGGTTTTTCAAGTCCCACAAGTGAAATAACCTCGTGCACACGTTCTTTTGTAACACCAGGAATCATTCTGGCGTAATGCAATAGATTCTGTTTCCCGCTCATAAATGGATACATCTCAGGGTTTTCCACAATAGCACCGATTTCACGGGCAGCTTGTTTATAATCGGATTTAATACTGTTTCCCATAATTCGAATATCGCCATCGGAAAGGTTCATTAAACCGACCATCATACGAATTGTTGTTGTTTTACCAGCGCCATTTGGCCCAATAAATCCAAACACCTCACCCTGGTTTATGGTAAAGGAAATCCCTTTAATTATTTGTTTGCTGCCGATATTCTTTTTAACATCAAGCAACTGCATTGCAGGTTCTGACATATTATTTTACCTCCATTATTTTTTCTCCACTAGTTGATACGATTGTGCATAGGAAAAGTTTCAATTTAAAACAGGTCCCAATAAAATGGAACCTGTTTAATAATATATTTTATTTTTGATTTTCGTGTTTTGCTTCTTTTACCCGCGGCTTACGATAGCCACCTGCAATATCCGCCCGTTTGAATTCTCGAGTATAATGAACTTCCTGTGCATCCGACAGCTGTAAGTTTTTGGTCGGTTGGTATTGAGAGTTTCTCATTATCTACCTATCCTTTCCCTGTAAAAAATAACGTTCATTTTGGTTTTCCCGACTGAAATAGAATATAACATAAATTTTATTTAGATTGATCCATTTTTAAAAGTTGATCGTATTCTTATTAAGAATTTATTATGCCTCTTATGATATGATGAACCATATATCTTTTCAAAGGAGAATGTTATGCGAGAACATGATCTAGATTTATACAGACGGATCGAAGCACAAGACGAAAACGCTTTAGAACTATTGTATGATCGCTACGAAAAACTACTATTCTCTTTTGCATTCCGTATGACAAATAATAAGTTTCTTTCAGAAGAGGTCGTGCAGGAAGTATTTACAAAGTTATGGACAAAAAAAGGCATGTATGATGAATCGAAAGGCAAATTCTCATCATGGTTGTTGACCATAACACGTAATACAAGTATTGATTTATTACGGAAAAAGAAAGAAACGCCATACGAGCTGGAGGAAAGGGATGCTTTACTGGATGAACGGCCTTCAACAGAAGAAGTAGTTGAATGGAAGGAAAGCAGTGAAAGGATTTGTACAGCTGTTAAAGAGCTAACGAGTGAACAACAGGAAATCATTGAGTTATTTTATTTTAAAGGAATGTCTCAATCGAAAATTGCCACCACATGCAACATACCACTGGGAACAGTTAAAGGCAGGGTGCGGCTTGCATTAAAACACTTACGAGAAAAACTGTCGAATGTGCAGGAGAGGGGGGTTCGGGAATGACAAAAAATTCATGTGACGTATTACTGGATTATTTTAATGATCAATTGACATGTGAAGAACGGAAAGAATTTGAAGCCCATCTGCAAATCTGTAAAGACTGTCAAGATGAATTAAAAGAACTGCAGGAACTGACAGCTGACTTGCCATATAGCAGTGAACCAATCGAACCGTCTGCGGGGATGAGGGAGCGTGTCCTCTCTAATGTACTTCAGGCAGAAAATTCTGATATGGCAATGGAAGGTACAGAGGCAGAAAAAAATAAAACATCGAATGAACGAGTGACAGAGATTATCCCAGGTAAAAAAGTGAATAAATGGTATAAACCATTAGTCGCTGCTGTATTAGTGCTCTCATTGATCGGGAATGGTGCAGCAATAATATATATAAATCAAGACGAGGATGTAGCGGATTCAGGCTCTGAAACAATACGTGATACTATTCAACGAATGGAGGAACTTCAACCTTCTGAAGGTGTTAGTGCACAAGCGACTGCGATGATGATTGAACAAAACAAGAACACTAATTTGGTAGTGCAAGCCAGTGATTTACCACCGTTAGAAGGAGAAGAAACATATCAGGTTTGGGTGGTGGAAGATGGAAAGCCATATCGAGCGGGTACTTTTGTTCCGAATAATAATGGACTTGGTGCGGTGTCCTATGTAATCAATTATGAGGGAAATCATAAATGGGACACTATAGCTATTACAAAAGAACCAACTGCGAACAGCAAAACACCACAAGGGAATATTTTATTAAGTTCTCCGTTATAAAAAAAGTCTGTCACTAAGGTATTGTTGATTTCAAATGTATAATAAATTATTTAAGTCGAAGCTGTGAGCAAAGAGTTTCGGTGTTCACGTAATTGCAGCCAATAAATAAACTTTACAAAAACAGCCAAAATTAGAAAGCCGAAATGTGCTATATCAGTGCATCTAGGCTTTTTTTCTTTCATATTTCAAAAAAAAATAAAGAAAGTTATTAAAAATAGTGATCCAATTTAAAACTCGCTCCGTTAGCTTAGTAGAAAACAAAATACAAATCTATAATGAGGAGCGTGTTTTTCATGAATTGGAAAAAAGGATTTATTATTGCACCACTTAGTGCAACATTACTATTTTCTGCAAACGGAGGTCTAGTAAATGCAGCATCAATGGACAGTAGCCCTGCGGTAGAAACTGCTGCTGTTGATCTCAGAGCTGATTTAGGACATTTATTAAGTGAACATGCATTTCTAGCTATTGAGGCAATGCGCAATGGTGCAGCGGGATCAGAGGATTTTGAAGCATCTGTTGGAGCACTGAAAGCAAACACAGAGGATTTAAGCGCAGCAATTGCTTCTGTCTATGGTGATGAAGCAGGACAATCCTTTAACGATATGTGGAGTGCCCATATTGGATATTTTGTCGACTATGTGAATGCAACAGCAGAAGGGGACAAGGAAGCTAAACAAGCAGCATTAGATGAACTATCTCAATATAGAAAAGACTTCTCAAAGTTTCTTGAAACAGCAACCGGTGAACGACTAGAGGCTGGATCGTTAGCAGAGGGTTTACAAATGCATGTCAATCAGTTAATTGGAGCATTTGATAGTTATGTAGCGGAAGATTATCAAAAGGCATACGAACATGAACGTGAGGCAATTTCACACATGCACATGGTTGCAAAAGGGCTATCGGCAGCTATTGTTGATCAATTCCCTGACAAATTTAATGACACCATGGCTGTTACACCGGCTGGGGATTTACGTGCAGACTTAAGCTATTTATTGTCTGAACATGCAGGACTTGCGGTTGTTGCCATGCAAAATGGAATTGAGGGAACACCGGACTTTGAGGCTTCAACAAAAGCTTTAAGTGCAAACACCGAGGATCTATCAGCAGCAATCGCTTCTGTATATGGGGATGAAGCGGGTCAAGCTTTCCAGGATATGTGGTCAGAGCATATTGGTTATTTTGTCGATTACGTAAATGCTACAGCTGAAGAAAATGAAGATGCGAAACAAGAAGCTTTAGATAACCTAGCAATGTATAAAGAAAATTTTTCTAAGTTTATTGAAGAAGCAACAGGTGGACAGGTAGAAGCATCTGCATTGGCTGAGGGGTTGCAAATGCATGCTGATCAATTAATTGGTTCATTTGATAGCTATGCGGCTGGAACATATGATGAGGCATTTTCACAAGCACGTGAAGGATATGGACATATGTATACTGCTGCTAAACTTTTATCATCAGGAATTGTAGCGCAATTTCCAGATAAATTTGCAAGTGAAATGCCATCAGAAATGCCACAAACTGGTTATGCACCTGCAGATGAAAACAATATGATGTTATGGTGGACTTTAGGTGCAATTGCTTTAGCATTGGCAGCACTTGCAGCAATTCGTAAGTTTAAATTAGGAAATGAAGAATAGTAATTTTACATGAAGCAAAGGGGGAGGGAGACAGTGCGATGTGGAAGTTCATAAGTTTATTATTTTTGACGTTACTCATTGGCTGTGGGCAAACACAAAGCACAGAGTCTGCCCAAACCAGTGATATGAAATCAAGCCAAGAAGAAGTCAGCGAATCGTCTATTGAAGCTGCTAATAAGACTAATGAAGTAATGTCTCCTCCTATCATTAAAGATGCGCAATACGGTGTTGTACCGAAGAAAATTATTATTGAAAGGATTGGAATCGAAGCGGCAGTTGAACAAGTTGGCTTAACGAAAACTGGTAAAATGGAAGTACCAGAGGACTATCGGAATACAGGCTGGTTTAATGTAGGTGTTAAACCGGGTGACCGCGGCAGTTCAATAATAGCTGGTCATGTGAATGATCCCAAAGGTAAAGGGGTTTTCTGGGATTTAAATGAGCTTGAAACTGGTGATGAAGTAAAGGTTCTGGGTGAAGCGGGTGATTCACTAGTATTTGAAGTGGTGGATAAAAAATCTTTTCAAACTGGTAATGCACCTGTTCAGAAGGTTTTTGGCTATACCTCAAGACGAATGCTAAATCTGATTACCTGCACAGGGGAATACAATTATGATATAGGAACACACGAAGAACGTTTGGTTGTTTATACCGAATTAACAACCGATAACAAATAGACTTAAATAATACCCATTAATCAGTTATTGATTAATGGGTATTACTATGTTTGAAAAATCAACATTTTCAGTAAATAACTTTATCGTCTTTTCATATCAAGGTATACTGTATATAGGTATTATTTATGAATGGGGTGGAGTTATGCGGGAAGTTGTAATTGTAGAAGGTTGTCGTACAGCAGTAGCGAGACGTAAGGGTAAATTGGCAAATTATCGCCCCGATGAGCTTGCAGCGGTAGTTTTAGATGAATTAATCGCACGTGCAAATGTGAGTAAAGAGGATGTAGAAGACGTCATTTTAGGTTGTGTAACACAAATTAATGAGCAAGGAGGAAACATTGCTCGAACCGCTGCTTTAATAGCTGGATTTCCGACTCATGTTCCCGGAGTTACGATCGACAGACAATGCGGTTCAAGTCAACAGGCGGTCCATTTTGGGGCACAAGCAATTGCTTCAGGGGATATGGACATTGTCATTGCTGGCGGTGTAGAAAGTATGACACGTGCTCCGATGTTTTCGAATATGAAAGAGGCTGAACCGAGTGAAAAGCTAACGTCAGCCTATGAAATTGTGAATCAAGGAATTTCAGCCGAAAAAATTGCCGACAAATGGAAGTTTACTAGAGAACAACTGGATGCGTATTCCTTACAAAGCCATCAGCGTGCGGTAGCGGCAATTTCAAGTGGAAAATATGAAAGAGAAATTGTCCCAATTGAAGTGTACCTGGAAAACGGTACTATGGAGACATTTAAGATTGACGAAGGTCCCAGAAAGGATACTGCAATTGATATCTTAGCAGGTTTAAAAACAGTTTTTAAAGATAATGGAAAAATCACCGCTGGGAATGCCAGTCAAATGAGTGATGGGGCATCGGCTGTTTTGCTGATGTCTGTGGAGAAAGCAACCGAATTAGGATTAAAGCCAAAAGCCCGAATTGCAGCCCGTGCAGTTGTTGGTTCTGATCCAACGCTTATGCTGACAGGTCCTATTGCAGCAACAGAAAAGGTATTAAATAAAGCAAATCTAACCTTAAAAGATATGGATAGGTATGAGGTAAATGAAGCTTTCGCACCAGTGCCGCTTGCATGGCTAAACGATACTGGAGGCGACATGGAAAAACTGAATGTTAATGGCGGTGCAATTGCACTTGGCCATCCATTGGGTGCTACAGGAACAAAACTATTAGTCTCTTTAATCCATGAGCTAGAACGGATTGAAGGCAGATATGGATTACTTGCTATTTGTGAAGGTATGGGCATGGCAAATGCAACAATTATAGAGCGACTATAGGGGTGATTGGTATGAGGCTGCGTGATGTTCAAGCCATCGTAACAGGTGGTGCTTCAGGTTTGGGAGAGGCAACAGTCAGACATATTGTTGAAAATGGCGGGAAAGCGGCTATTTTTGATATAAATGATGAAAAAGCTGATCGGCTAATGAATGAACTCGGCAAGGAACAGGTTCTTTATATGAAAACGGATGTGACAAATGGAGGGCAGGTTGAAGATAATACAACCAAGGTTGCAGATACATTTGGCAATCTTAATGTTCTTGTCAATTGTGCTGGTGTCGCTACGCCGGGAAAAGTTATTTCGAGAAAAGGTCCAGTGGATTTATCGCATTTTAAAAAGGTTATTCAAGTAAATTTAGTTGGTACATTCAATGCTGTACGAATTGCTGCTGCCAATATGAAAGAAAATGAACCGAATAAAGATGGAGAACGGGGGGTAATTGTTAATACATCATCTATTGCGGCATTTGAAGGGCAAATCGGCCAAGCCGCCTATAGTGCATCGAAAGGCGGAATTGCAAGTATGACATTACCGATAGCTCGAGAGTTTGCTAGTTTCGGTGTTAGGGTTATGGCAATTGCCCCAGGTTTATTTGAAACGCCGATGTTTGATACATTGCCTGAAGCTGCAAAAAAAAGCTTGGGTGAAATGACACCGTTTCCAAACCGCCTAGGTAATCCAGCAGAATATGCAAAATTAGTAGAAAGTATCCTAACAAATCCTATGCTTAATGGTGAATTGATTCGCTTGGACGGTGCAATTCGGATGCAGCCAAAATAAGGAGTGACCATTATGGGGAAGTATCGATTTGAAACGGAGGATCATGAATTATTCCGTAAGTCTTTTCGAAAGTTTTTACAAAAAGAAGTGGAGCCAAACTATGACAATTGGGAAGAAAACAGGATTATACCTATCGAGCTTTGGCGGAAAATGGGTGAGATGGGTTTCCTTTGCCCGCATGTAGCAGAAGCATATCGTGGTTTAGGTCTTGATTTCAGTTATTCCGTTATTATTTTAGAAGAATTAGAACGTGTGGGAACGAGTTTAACTGGAATCGGACTTCATTCAGATATTGTTGTTCCATATATAGAATCATATGGTACAGAAGAACAGAAAAAACGCTGGCTCCCGGGATGTGTGACAGGAGAAAATATTACTGCAGTTGCCATGACAGAACCAGGAACCGGGTCAGATTTAGCAAACATTGCTGCAACTGCCATTCGTGATGGGGATGACTATATTGTCAATGGACAAAAGACGTTTATTACGAATGGCATCCATGCAGGTCTAATTTTAGCTGTAGTTAAAACAGACCCAAAAGCTGAGCCAAAGCATAAAGGAATTAGTCTGTTAATAGTTGAGGATGGTATGGAGGGATTTTCCCGTGGCCGAAAACTAAACAAAGTTGGTATGCATGCACAGGATACAGCAGAATTATATTTTGAAGACTGCCGTGTACCTGCTGCAAATTTGATCGGTGAAGAGGGGAAAGGCTTTCACTATTTAATGGAAAAATTGCAGCAGGAGCGATTAGTTGTAGCAATTGCTGGTCTGGCAGCCTCCGAAGATATGGTTGAAATTACTTTAGATTATGTCAAGTCCAGGAAGGCTTTTGGCAAACCAATCGGATCATTCCAAAACACGCAATTCAAACTAGCTGAAATGGCAACAAAGGTTGAGATTGGTAAATCCTTTTTAGAATCGTTAATTGAAGACCATATTGCAGGGAAGGACATTGTAAATAGAGTATCGATGGCAAAATACTGGTTAACGGAAACTGCAAAGGAAATTGCTTCAGAGTGTATGCAATTGCACGGAGGCTATGGGTATATGGAAGAATATAAGATTGCCAGAAGATATCGTGACACGCCTGTTGCGGCTATTTATGCCGGAACAAACGAAATAATGAAAACGATAATAGCTAAAAATATGGGGCTGTGAATTGAACGAGAAAATTAGATGCCAATTGCAGGTGACTTGCACACCACATGAGAGGGGAATCACGTGTGCATGTAAAAATGGGTCTTCGGAATATATAGTGGAAAACCCAGTTTAATAGTTTAACAACAATTTAATCATAAATCGGATTATTTAGTGGAATATCATTATCCTTTATTGGTATAATTAACCTATCAAATGATAGGAGTGATGGTAATGAGAGAGTTTAAGTTTCGTGCTTGGATAAATTTGTACTCACATTGGCATATGACAAACGAAGTACAATATGTGGATGATAAGACACTTGAATGCAATTTAAAAATTATTGGTAATATCTATCAAAATCCAGAGTTGGTTCAGGTGTAATATGAACGACTTATTATTCCTCCCAGATCTTACAGCAATCGAACCACCACAAGAGAATGAAACCGATATGATGTTTAAAGTGGAAGCAATCTATCCTCCAGAACGTTGTCCAGAATGTGGTTTTGACAAGTTATATAAGCACAGCTCACGAAAACAATTGATTATGGATTTGCCCATTCGTTTAAAGCGAGTTGGCTTACAATTGAACCGTAGACGTTATAAGTGTTGTGAGTGTGACTCGACCTTTTGGGAACGTCTTATATCTGTAAAGCATCACTTTATTCCCTCCAAAAAAGGCTTACTTTATTCACATTTCTCCGGTGTGATCGCT
>NZ_BMFR01000031.1 GCF_014638995.1 Virgibacillus oceani | reverse complement strand
TTTCACCAGTATTCGTAACGATGGTTGCAAGATTATCAATTCCTAAGTCAATCGACAGGTAACGATTCCTGGACTCCCTTGATTCTTGTGTTGGAGGACCTGCGAAGATAATTTCAACTACATACTGACCATACTTTGGGATAACTCGAACTTGTTTTAGCTTCCCCTCTATCCAACCCAATTTACCGATATTTAATCGTTCCTTTGTTTTGGGAAACTTCAAAAACTTATGATCCCTAATCACGCAATCCTGGTTGGAAAATGTTACTTCTTTTTCCTTCGAACGGCTGTATCCCGGGATTTTTGGTCTAGCCTTGAACTTAGAAGGCGTGTTTCTATATTCCCGTAAACTTGCATAAAATGATTTCCAGTTTTGGAAAACGACTTTCATAACCCCTTGGCTTGATTGAACTGGTAAAGAACGATAATCGTTTTGATCCATTGATTTAAAAAGAGCATCCATAACGTTATAATTGATATATGGTTTTTCTTTTGTTGGCTCTTCAAATAAATTGCATGTAACTTCTTTTCTCTTATCAATAGGTATTGCTTCTTCTTTTACCACTTTCTTTCGATAAGCAGCGAGTTGATTCGCATTGATTTCAGGTAAGTGAATTCGAATATTATCCAGCACTTCTTTTTGAAGAGGTTGCAATGCTTTTTCCTGCGTGAGAGCAGTATATACTTGTCGTATATAAAAGTTTGTCGTATTATGCATATTCTTCGCGTTTTGACACATTTCCTCGAAGTATCCATACATTCGATGTCCTTTTTTTACCCAAATTTGCATCGTTTTATAGCCTGCCATTCGCCCACCCCCCAAACATATGTTTCTGTATAATTTATATTACCAATAAAAGGGTGCTAAATCAATTAATAAAACCGCCAATTCACCTCCCACCTAAAATTACTTCCAATTTTTGAGGAAGGAGTCCTCTTGGCTAGTGTGATAGATTGATTGTATCATTGTATGCGGCAGACTCTAAATAACTGTTTAATGTAATGACGATAAGACTTAAGTCTCCTCGCTCCGCTGTTGTTGCCAGGGTAAATCCTGACTGTGGTACAAAGCCGGTCTTGCCACCTGTTATCCCTTCGTACGGTATTTGCCTCATTAATTTGTGATGGGTTATAAGCGTTGTATCCCAAGCATCACCATTCCATTTCAGTTTCTTTGTACCAAATATATTTCGAAATGTCTCATTTTTCATAGCATATTGGGTTATTTTTGCCAAGTCCTCTGCCGTTGTAACATGGTTTGGATTAAAGAGACCGTGGGGGTTTTCAAAATGCGTGTTTTGTACTCCAATTACATTTTTTAAATAACCATTTATGTCTAGCGAAAATTGATTAATGTTTCCACTCAGATTTTCTGCAATTGCTACGCCGGCATCATTTCCAGAATTTATTAACATTCCCTGCAGCAGCTTTTTTAACGTAACCTGTTCCCCTTCGTTCAGGTAAACCCGGGTACCCGCTGTATTTCTTGCCTTCTTGCTTACAGTGACTGTATCATCTAAATCACCCGTTTCGATCGCATAGATGGCTGTTGCAATTTTCGTTAAGCTTGCAGGATACATTTGTGCTGATGCATTTTTTTGATAAAGGACTCTACCTGTTTTGGAATCGATCATAATGGCTGATTTACTTACTAATGTAGGGGGTGAAGTAATTTCTTCCCCATGGACATGTGTTAGTAATACTATATTTAGTGCGGCGATTGTTGTTATAATTAGTATGATTTTTTTCACGTTAACACCTACAATTTTATTTATCTAAAAATGATTGACACGTTCACTATTCTAAACCATTTTTAGCTGGATGTCGCAACATGTAATAAAATTGTAGATTGTTTGTAACAGGTAATTTTAGGAATGCAAGAAAGCAGGATATGCTATTAGCGTTTCATGAATAAGTCCTACTGCTGCATCGATTTCTTTTTCCGTAACCGTTAGTGGCGGCAATAAACGTATAACTCGCTGTCCAGCGCTTAGTACTAGCAATCCTTTCTGCATTAATTGTGTAATTTGGGAAGAAACATCACCTATGCACTCAATACCAACCATGAGCCCCTTACCGCGTATTTTTGAAACAAATGGTAGATTGCCAACCTTTTTAATTAATTGCTCCTGCAGATAATCCCCTTTTTCCTCCACCTGTTGTAAAAAGCCGGATTGAAAGACATGCTGTAAAACTGCTTGTGCTGCCGCCATACAGATTGGATTGCCACCAAACGTTGTCGCGTGTGACCCTGGACCAAATACATTGTAAAGTTCGTGCTTTGCAATAATTGCACCAACTGGCAAGCCATTTCCCAGCCCTTTCGCAACCGAAACGATATCTGGTGAAATATCGTAATGGTTGTAGGCAAATGGTTTTCCAGTTCTGCCTATTCCAGTTTGTACTTCATCGACAATCAATAGAATGTTATGCTGCTTGCACAATTGCCGAAGCCCAGATATAAATTGCTGCTTCGCCGGGATGACCCCGCCTTCACCTTGAATCATTTCAAGCATAATGGCAGCAGTGTTTTCATCGATTGCTTGGTGAACTGCATCTAGATCATTATAAGGGACATAGTCAAATGTATCGAGCATCGGACCAAATCCTCGTTGAATTTTCTCCTGACCAGTTGCGGCCATTGCACCAAAAGTCCGCCCGTGAAACGATTGGTTAAATGAGATTATTTTGGTCTTTCCAGTCGCCTTCCTTGCTAATTTTATTGCAGCTTCGTTCGCCTCTGCCCCACTGTTGCAAAAAAAGACAAAGTCACCCGAATTTTGCTGGACTAACAGCTTTGCTACTTCTTCTTGAATTGGGTTGTGATAAAGGTTTGACACATGCCAGTAGCTTTGGAGCTGTGTCTCAATCGCTTGTTGAACATCCGGATGCCGATGACCTAAATTACAAACACCAATTCCGGACCCAAAATCAAGATATTTCTTCCCATTTATATCCTCTACTATTGTTCCGTTTGTGTTCGTCACAGATAAATCAAATCGCTTATATGTTGGCAATAATGCACTCTCCATCCTAAACAACTCCTATTGACTTTTTAATGACTGTTCCGACTAAACCTGTGTTTTGCGTAAGTTTTGGCTGGTTTCCATCAACGATCATCACTTCCGGCAAATTATCGTGCAGGCTTTCAACGGCAGCGCGTACCTTGGGAATCATGCCGCCATGAATGACACCATCTGCTATTAATTGTTCACTATCAGCATCTGTGATAAAATCCAGCAGCTTGTCATCCTGCATCACTCCGGGTACATCTGTTACAAATATTAATTTCTCCGCTCCAATCGCTTTGGCTACAGCGCCCGCTGCCGTATCTGCGTTAATATTATACCTGACACCATTTTCACCGATTGCAATTGGCGCAATAACCGGGGTAATCCCAATCCCGATTAACTGAAGCAAAAAGGCTGCGTTTACATCTGTTATTTCCCCAACATAACCATACCGTTTAAAGTTTTTCGCCTTCGCTGTCATAAGCTTTGCATCTGATCCGGAAAGTCCCACGGAAGAAATACCCGCGTAATTTAGCTTTGCAGTCAATGCATTATTTACCTTTCCAGCAAGTACCTGTTCTACGACATCCATTATGGGTGCTGTTGTTTTTCGCAGGCCATCAACAAATACAGTATCGACATTTAATGTTGTAAGCATTTCCTTAATAGCTGGACCACCGCCATGAACAACAATTAGATTTAGACCAGCTTTTTTCAGACTTGCTATGTTTGTAAAAAATTGTTCAGACAGCGTATCGATTGTACTTCCCCCACATTTCAAAACGACTATATCTTTCACCTCAGTTCCCCCCTACGAGCGATAGCTTGCATTAATGCGAACATAATCATATGTAAGATCGCATCCCCAAGCCACGCCTGTTCCAGTACCGATATTTAAATCAACCACTATTTTCACTGTTTCATTGTTTAAAATTTCAGATACTTCCTCTTCCGCAAAGGCTAACGGCTGACTATTTTCCAGCAATTTAACCTGCCCTATTGTGATATCGATTGTTTCAGCATTAACAATAGCTTTACTATATCCAACAGCAGCAATAATCCTTCCCCAATTGGCATCTGCTCCATATACAGCTGTTTTAACTAATGAAGAGCCAACAACTGCTTTGGCTGCTTGAGTCGCTTCCTTGTCATTTAGTGCACCGTTTACCTCCACCTCAATTAAAGTTGTAGCGCCCTCACCGTCACGCGCAATCATTTTGGCAAGATCTACACATGTTTTACGTAATAGCTCCACAAATACGCTCCATTCACGGTGCTGCGGTGTTAAACCTTCATTTCCGGATTTCTCACTTGCCATAATGAGCACCATGTCATTTGTAGATGTGTCCCCATCAACAGTAATGCAGTTAAATGTAGTTTCCGTTACTTCTTTTAAAGCTACCTGAAGCATAGACGATTCAATTACTGCATCTGTCGTAACAAATGCAAGCATCGTTGCCATATTCGGTTCAATCATTCCAGAACCTTTTGCCGATCCGGCCATTGTAACTGTTTTACCATCAATGGTTGTTTGATAGCAGGTTGATTTTGTAAAAATATCTGTCGTTAGGATTGACTCATTAAATTGATCAACATTGTTGTCTGAAGCAGCAGGTTCTAACAATTTAATAGAAGGAATAATTTTGTCCATCGGCATAGGCAGTCCGATTATGCCAGTAGATGCTACAGCAACATAATATTCAGGAATGCCCAATTGTTCAGCAGCAGCACTCCTCATCAGAAATGCATCCTTTTCACCTTGCTTGCCCGTACATGCATTTGCATTTCCGCTATTTACGATAACTGCCTGAAGCTTTCCCTCTTTGGCGATACTCTCTTTCGTAACCTTTATTGGAGCCGCTTGAATAACATTTGTGGTATACACAGCTGCAGCATTTGCCGGCACATCACAGGTAATAATTCCTAAATCATTTCGTTTTCGTTTCACACCCGAATGCAATCCAGCTACCTGAAACCCGGCTGGTGTTATAATTGTCCCTTCTTCTTTTTTCATAATTTGCTGATCAATCGTGAGCAAATTAGAACCTCCTTTCAATGGCTGCATTTTTATGGATATACTGGAACAAAATCCAATCCAGATTGTTCAGCAATCCCCAATAGCTTATTCAGATTTTGAACAGCCTGACCCGCTGCACCCTTCATAAGATTATCGATAACAGAAACAACCATTACACGATTCGTCCGTTTGTCATAAGCAAGTGAAATATCACAAAAGTTTGATCCGTACACCTCCTTCGTGCATGGAAACATTCCTTGCTCCTTTATCCTGACAAAATACGCATCTTGATAGCTTTCCTGATACAACTGAAAAAGCTGCTCGTATTTTATTTCTTTTGTCAAATCAGCATACATTGTCGCCATGATTCCTCTTGTCATAGGAACAAGATGTGTGCTAAAAGTAATTGGACCTACTTCAGCATTCCATTCAGAAAGCACTTGTTCAATTTCCGGAATATGCTGATGCTCATTTACTTTATAAATTTTAAGATTGTCGTTCATTTCGGGGTAATGGGTCGTTGGAGTTGCATTTCTTCCTGCACCGGTAACCCCCGATTTTGCATCAATGATTATAGAGTTCGTATCAATTAGCTGATTTTTCACTAAAGGTGCAAGCCCAAGTAATGCAGCTGTCGGATAACAGCCGGGGTTGGAAATGAACTTTATTTCTGTTAAATCTTCATCCATCCATTCCGTCAAGCCATATACAGCTTCATGAAGCCAATACGCATCCACGGGTTGTTTTTTATACCACTCTTTATAAACTGTAGGGTTCTTTATTCGATAATCACCAGATAAATCAATGACCTTCAAGCCATTATTCAACAATTCTGGTACAAGCTTGGATGAAATTCCCGACGGTGTAGCTGTAAAAACCAAATCAACTTGACGTGCAATCTTTTCGGCATCAATTTCTTGAAGAACCTGTTCCGTAATTGACTCAAGATGCGGATAGCTTTCGTGAATAGGTTTATTTTGCTGGCTCGATGAATGAATGGAATGGATGGATACTTCAGGATGCATGTTTAAAATTCGAATTAACTCAGCTCCTCCATATCCTGTTGCCCCGATAATTGCGATTTTCAATGTTTTCTCCTCCCCTCAAAATTTTATATCCTTTATTATAAATTGTATAAAAATAAAGTCAATTGTATATTTATAAATTTATTAATTAATTTTAGAACTATGCAATAATTGCATAGTTCGTATGAATGATTAATTTTTTATTCACTTTTTATACAATTTGTTTCACCTGAGGTATTTATGAATTTGATGCCGTAAATTTGATTATTAATTAAGATACTTTCCATGATGGTATTCTGACAAAAGTCGTTCATACAATATGGATAGTTCAATTTTTAACTATAAAGTTGCCTAAAAATCCAGATATGATGGCAAAACAGAGCTTCCCGTCAGATACTGATCAACCTTCCGGGCAACTTCTCTTCCCTCGTTTATCGCCCAGACAATTAGGCTTTGTCCGCGCCTCGCATCACCCGCAGCAAATACATTTTCTTTATTAGTCATAAATTCACCGTATTTTGCTTCCACCTTATTATTCTGCGTTTTTAGCCCTAATTGCTTTAATAATGGCTGCTCGGGACCTTCAAAACCAATCGCAATTAATACAAGTTGTGCTGGCCAGACTTTTTCCGTGCCGGGGATTTCCTGAAAAACAAACCTGCCATTTTCATCACGATATTTTTCCATTTGAACGGTATGGACCTCTTTCAGATCCCCATTCCCATCCGAAACAAAGCATTTCGTATGAATGGAATAGTTTCTTGGATCCTCACCAAATTTCGCTGCTGCCTCCTTATGGGCATATTCAACAGTAAATACATTTGGATCCTCTGGCCACATGTTTCCTGCAGTTCTTTCTAATGGAAGCTTTGGATGTTTACCAAATTGAACGACACTATTGCATTCCTGACGAAGGGCTGTCGCAATACAATCTGCTCCAGTGTCTCCCCCGCCAATGACAATCACGTCTTTTCCTTTTGCATCAATGAAATTGCTATTCGCATTCAGTAAATGTTTGGTGGAAGCAGTTAAATAGTCCATTGCAAAATGAATCCCTTTTGCTTCTCTTCCTTCCATAATAAGATCACGTTGCTTTTGTGCACCAGTACATAGGATAACTGCATCGTGCCTATCATTTAATTCATGAGCCGCAATGTCCTTGCCGATTTCAGTATCAAGCATAAAATCGATTCCTTCTTGTTCAAGCAATCTAATCCTTCGTTCCACAACATCCTTTTCCAGCTTCATGTTAGGAATGCCATAAGTTAATAATCCTCCAGCACGGTCATCCCGCTCATAAACGGTTACGGCATGACCAGCCTGGTTTAATTGATCGGCACTTGCTAACCCTGCCGGCCCGGAACCTACGATAGCAACCGATTTACCTGTTCTTTTTTGCGGGATTCTTGGTTTCATCCAGCCTTTTTCAAATCCTTTATCAATAATCGCCCGTTCAATACTTTTGATGGCTACAGCAGGATCGGAAATGGCTACCGTACATGACCCCTCACATGGTGCCGGACAAACTCTTCCCGTGAATTCCGGAAAATTGTTCGTTTTCAGCAATCTTTCTAATGCTTCCTTCCACTGGCCACGATATACAAGGTCATTCCATTCAGGTATCAGGTTATAAATAGGGCAGCCTGAAGTCTGGCCATTTATAACATCACCCATTTGGCAAAAAGGCGTTCCGCAATCCATACACCGAGCTCCCTGCCTCGTCAATACATCATCCGAGAAAGGAGCATCGTATTCTTTCCAGTCATTTATTCGCACAAGTGGATTTCGTTCATCCGCTTCTTCACGCTCATAATCCATAAATCCCGTATTTTTCCCCATGTTTACGCTCTCCTTTCATCGTTATAATGGCAATGCTTCAGTCTTTTCCGGCTGTGCAGTCACTGCCTTTTTTTCATTTTTTGATTGAAAAGCACTCATTGCGGCATCATTGTCTGTTAAACCTTCCTCCTTGTATGCCGTGATTTTCTCCAGCATTAATTTATAGTCTTTAGGGATAATTTTCACCAATTTCTTCTTACTTTCATCCCAGTTATTTAGTACAAATGCCGCTTTTTGGCTTTTTGTATAATGATAATGCTTTTGCACCATTTGCTTAATTAACATTAGCTCACGGTTATCTTTCATCGTTTCCAAATCTACCATTTCCTTGTTGCATAGGCGGGTAAAAGCATCAAGGTCTTCGGTATAGACATAAGCTGTACCTCCTGACATTCCCGCAGCGAAGTTCTTACCCACGTTACCTAATACAACAACCCGACCGCCAGTCATATACTCACAGCCATGGTCTCCAATTCCCTCGACAACGACATTTGCCCCGCTATTACGGACAGCAAACCGCTCACCGGCATAACCATTAATATATGCTTCTCCACTTGTAGCACCATATAACGCAACATTACCTGCTATTACGTTATTAGATTCATAGGGTTTTGCCTCTACAGGAGATTTTACTACCACTTTCCCGCCAGACAAGCCTTTCCCTACATAATCATTAGCATCACCAGTTAAAAATAATGACATACCACTTGGAACATAAGCACCGAAACTCTGTCCCGCAGACCCTGTGAATCGTAATTTTATCAAATCATCAGGTAATCCAGATTCACCATAGCGTTTCGAAATCTCGCTGCCTGTGATTGTTCCGACGACACGATCTGTATTTTTAATAGGAAACGAGTGATCTATTATCTCGTTTTTTTCAATTGCCGGTAATACCACTGGTAAAATTTCACTTAAATCGAGTGATTCACTAAGATAATGGTTTTGCTTTTTTTGACACGTTCTTGGACCATCAACTTGGTACAATAACGTAGACAAATCCAAATATTTTGCCTTCCAATGTGATTTAGCCCGTTCGCTAACGGCTAATACATCTGTTCTTCCTATCATTTCCTCGACCGTTCTAAAACCTAGCTGTGCCATTATTTCTCTAACTTCTCGTGCAATATAATGCATAAAATTAACGACATGATCAGGATCACCCATGAAGTGTTTCCTTAGCTCCGGATTTTGTGTAGCAATTCCTACTGGACAGGTGTCCATATGGCAAACCCGCATCATCACACAGCCCAATACAACCAGTGGTGCTGTTGCAAATGCATATTCCTCAGCGCCAAGAAGTGCTGCCATCACGACATCCTTTCCAGTCATCAGCTTCCCGTCGGTTTCTAATACAACCCTATCCCTAAGGTCATTTAACATTAATGTTTGATGTGTTTCAGCAAGTCCAAGCTCCCACGGAAGTCCTGTATGCTTAATGCTGGTTTTGGGAGATGCGCCTGTACCGCCATCATAGCCGCTGACAGAAATGACATCAGCCTTTCCCTTAGCTACACCAGAAGCAATCGTGCCAATTCCCGCTTTTGCAACAAGTTTGACACTGATTCGAGCGTCACGGTTAGCGTTTTTTAAATCGTGAATCAATTGTGCCATATCCTCGATGGAATAAATATCATGGTGTGGCGGCGGTGAAATGAGCCCAACTCCAGGTGTTGATCCGCGTACTTCTGCCACCCATGGATATACCTTTTTCCCTGGGAGCTGTCCACCTTCACCGGGTTTCGCACCTTGCGCCATCTTAATTTGTAATTCGTCTGCATTTACGAGATAGTGGCTTTTTACCCCAAAGCGTCCAGATGCGATTTGTTTGATAGCACTTCGCTTAGAATCACCATTTTCTTCCGGCACAAATCGAGCCGGATCTTCCCCGCCTTCACCACTATTGCTTTTGCCGCCAATTCGGTTCATTGCAATTGCAAGTGATTCATGTGCCTCCTGACTTAAAGAACCAAACGACATTGCCCCTGTTTTAAACCTTTTTACAATTGATTCAACAGGTTCTACTTCTTCTATCGGGACTGGGTTCGTTTCCTTAAAGGCAAATAAATTTCTTAGAAAATTAATGCGTTCTTCATTTGCTGCTTCAGTATATTTTTTAAATAAATCATAATCTCCTCTTCGGCAAGCCCATTGCAGCGTATGAATGGTTTTCGGATTAAATGCATGATGTTCGCCCGTTTTTCTCCATTGAAAATCGCTTCCTGAATCCAATGTATTATCAACAGCATTTGCATAGGCACTTTTATGGCGCTTAATCGCTTCCTCAGCAATCGTTCCTAGCCCAATACCTCCTAATTGTGTCGCCGTTCCGGTAAAATAGCGATCAATAACCGTTCTGCTGATACCAATTACCTCAAATATTTGGGCACCACGATAGCTCTGAATAGTGGAAATCCCCATTTTCGACATTACCTTTACAACGCCCTCAGTTATCCCTTTAATGTAATTGCGGATTGCATTCTGATAACTTAAAGCCAGGCTATTTTCCTTGATCAATTGGCTTAGCGTAGCATAAGCCAAATATGGATTGATCGCATTTGCCCCATACCCGATTAAAGATGCAAAATGATGAACCTCTCTAGCTTCACCAGTTTCAGCAATAATACTTGCCTTCGTACGGATACCCTGTCTGACCAAGTGCTGATGGAGTGCACTAACCGCAAGCAATGATGGTATTGCAGCATGATTCTCATCCATATTCCGATCTGACAAAATGAGAATAGTAACCCCTTCCGCTATTGCCGCCTCTGCATCCTGACAAATATTCTCAAGCGAATGTTCCAAATCGCCTTTGAATAATGTATCGATTATCCTGCTCGCAAACCCTGGATAACTATCAGATTTTAATAGTCTTAACTGCCGATTTGAAATGACCGGTGTATCTACTTGTAATCTTCGGCAATTTGTTTGATCTGGATGCAGGATATTTCCTTCTGGTCCAAGCAGACTAGTAGTAGATGTAACGAGTTGTTCACGATAGGCATCGATAGGGGGATTTGTCACCTGTGCAAATAATTGCTTAAAATATGAAAATAGTGATTGTGGGTAGTCTGATAACACTGCCAGCGGGACATCATTTCCCATTGCTCCAATAGGATCCTTTTCATCCGTTACTAAAGGAATCAAATACTTATGGACATCTTCATACGTATATCCAAACGCTTTTTGTCTAGTTACCAAATTATCAAAAGGGCTTTCCTCTAGTGTTTCAACCTTATTTTTTAATTTTACAAGTTTGTCATCCAACCATTTTCTATATGGTCTCTCAGCAGACATTTCTGTTTTAATTTCCTCATCAGAAATAATCCGCCCTTCCTCCAAATCAAGCAATAGCATTTTTCCAGGACTTAACCTGTCTTTGTACAAAATATTTTCTTCCTCAATATCAATGACACCAACTTCTGATGAAAAAATCAGATAATCATCTTTTGTCACATAATACCGAGCCGGCCTAAGTCCATTCCGGTCTAAAATGGCTCCAATCTGTTTGCCGTCAGTAAATGAAATTGTCGTCGGACCGTCCCATGGCTCCATTAACGAACTGTGATATTCATAGAAAGCTTTCTTTTCTTTCGACATATGCGGATTGTTAACCCATGGCTCAGGGATCAGCATCATAGCCGCATGGGCAGGTTTTCTGCCAGCCAAAACAAAAAATTCAAGTGCATTATCCAATATAGAGGAATCACTGCCACCTTCATTTAGGATTGGCAGCACTTTTTTCAAATCATTTCCGAATGCCTTGGAAACAAATTGTTCTTCGCGTGCCTTCATCCAATTGATATTGCCTCTTAACGTGTTGATTTCACCGTTGTGCATTAAATAACGATTCGGATGTGCCCTTTCCCAGCTTGGAAACGTGTTTGTACTGAAACGGGAATGTACCATTGAGAATGCAGATACGAAATCCTCATCCTGTAAGTCAATGTAGAAAGCATCTAATTGTACCGGAAGCAATAACCCTTTGTATACGATTGTTTGACTAGAGAGACTGGTAAAGTAAAAAAGCTCCTCTCTTTCCAAAGCTGCTTTTTCCGCTTGCTTTCGGATAATATATAGCTTTCGCTCAAATTCTATATCTTCCTTAATTGCCGGATTTGCGCCAATGAACACTTGGCGGATAACTGGACAGCTTTCTTTTGCTTTACTTCCAATTTGGCCGGCATTAACAGGTACAGTTCTCCATCCAAGCACTGATTGACCCTCTTGTTCAATATAGTTATTCATTTGCATTTCCGCGTCTTCGCGGTAATGATCCTTATTTGAGAAAAATATCATTCCAACACCGTAACGTCCCTTTTCAGGCAAATTCATTTCCGAGCATACTTTGCTAAAAAAAGCATGAGGGATTTGAACCATTAATCCAGCTCCATCTCCAGTTAATGGATCACTTCCATGTCCACCACGGTGGTCCAGTTTTGTAAGCATGTGCAATCCTTTTTTAACAATGTCGTGCGTCGGGACACCATTAATATGTGCGTATAAGCCGATTCCACATGCATCATGTTCAAATTCTGGGTGGTATAGGCCCTGAGCTTCAGGTATTTGATTATAACTCATGTATATCCCTCCCGTTAATGTCGGTAAATTCCGTAAATACTGTGTATTATTAATTATAGGTTTTCAAATTAATCTAAACAATATATAATTTAGATTAAAACAATCTCTTTTTGATATGAATGGATGGAGATACGAATGGAACTGCGTCAATTACGCTATTTTATGGAGGTCGCCGAACGTGAACACGTCTCCGAAGCTGCAGTGCATTTGCATGTTGCTCAATCGGCAATCAGCAGACAAATTGCAAACTTAGAAGATGAGCTTGGCGTTGCATTATTTGAACGCGAGGGTCGGAATATTAAATTAACGCAAATTGGAAAGACGTTTTATAACCATTGTGAAATTGCAATGAAGGCAATTGATAACGCAAGAAAACAAATCGATGAACATTTAGACCCTGAACGCGGAACGATAAAAATTGGCTTTCCAACGAGTTTATCGAATCATCTGCTTCCGAATGTTATCTCTGCTTTTAAGGATGAATATCCCAACGTTTCCTTTCATTTACGGCAGGGATCGTATTCCTTTTTAATCGATTCCGTTAAAAAAGGTGAAATCGATGTTGCCTTCTTAGGACCCGTTCCCAAGGATGATCTTGAAATTGAAAGCCATATTCTGTTTACGGAACATATTTTAGCGCTTTTACCATTAACACATCCGTTGGCAGACAGGAAAAAGTTGTACCTTACTGATTTAAAAAATGATGAGTTTGTAAGCTTCCCAAAAGGGTTCATACTGGAGAAAATAATTATCGATGCGTGCAAACAGGTTGGATTTGAACCGAAAATCTCATCGGAAGGCGAAGATTTGGACGCTATTAAAGGACTTGTTTCCGCTGGCATCGGGGTAACACTCTTACCAGAAAGTACATTTCATGAATCAACACCGCGAATGACTGTTAAAATTCCCCTTGAAATTCCTGAGGTAAGAAGAACGGTTGGAATTATTAAACAGAAGGATAAAACATTGGCTCCTTCAGAAAAGGTGTTCTATTCATTCGTGAAGGAATTTTTCTCAAGGCTGCAGGGGTTTCAGTGAGGAGTCCTAAGTTCTTGGGCAACCAAATGTTTAACTGCGGCGAGGCTGTCACATCATTGCATACGAAACAAGTATGGGGAACAAACCATGTCCCCCACCCCGCCTTATTTAACAAGCAAGTCAATTTTCTGTCTCTTTCCTGGATGATGATCCCGCAACCGATCACCATAACCAAATAGATTATCCCTTAGTGTATTTCCTGTATATTCTTTTTGAACTAACCCTCTATCCTGCAAAATCGGAACGACATATTCAATAAAATCCTTAAATGTTCCAGGTGTTATGGCATAGGCAATATTGAAGCCATCAACACCTGTTTCGTTCACCCATTCTTCCATTGTATCAGCAACTTGTTCTGGAGATCCGACAGTATAGGCGCTCATCCCGCCAATCCCTACAAAATTTTTAATTTCTTCAACTGTCCATTGTTTGTCTGGGTCAATTTTAGTAAAACCCTCCAGCGCAGATCGGATGGAATCATTCTCAATATAATCAATCACTTGATCAGCATCATACTTAGATAAATCAATCCCTGTCCAGCCACCGAATAATGCTAGGGCTCCTTCATGACTGATATGCTTTTTATATTCCTCATATTTGGCATTAGCTTCATCCTCGGTTCTTCCAACGATAGGTGTGAACATCGTAAGAATTTTAATTTCGTCCTGGGTTCTGCCTGTTTTAGCAACATCTGCCCGTAAACGTCTAACTGTCTCTTTAGCAACGTTCAATGTCGGTGCACCAATGAATACACATTCCGCGTTTTTCGCGGCAAATGTGCGTCCTTTTATAGATGCTCCTGCTTGATAAAGAACTGGAGTCCGTTGCGGCGATGGTTCACTTAAGTGGGCACCAGGAACCTTAAAATATTTCCCTTCATGCTGAATATCGTGCACTTTGTTTGGATCGGTGTAGACTCCATTTTCTTTGTCAAGCTTAACAGCATCATCTTCCCAGCTTTCCTCCCAAAGCTTGTAGCAAACCTCCACATATTCTTCAGCTAAATCATAACGATCATCATGCTTCAACTGGTCTTCCAATCCCATATTGACGGCAGCACTTTTAAGATAAGAGGTAACAATATTCCACCCCACACGGCCTTTCGTTAAGTGATCAAGCGTTGACATTCGGCGGGAAAATGGATATGGATGTTCATGCGTAACAGATGCTGTTACACCAAATCCGAGATGTTCCGTTACGGCCGACATTAATGGAACAACTAGCAATGGATCATTAACTGGGGATTGTGCACCCTGACGTACAGCCGCATCCCTTGATCCCTTATAAACATCATACGTGCCAAGCACATCCGCAATGAACACTGCATCGAAACGGCCTTTCTCCAACAATTTAGCCAGTTCTATCCAATATTCACTATCCTTATATCGATGTGATTCATCCTCTGGGTGTGTCCATAAACCTGGGGATTGATGTCCGGCACAATTCATATCAAACGCATTTAAATAGATTCTGTTTTTTGTCATATTCGTTATTCCTCCTCATTTAAACTAGTATGAAGGCGAAACTGCTGCACTCTGATTTACTAGTTCGATAAAATAATAGAGCTGCTTTTTCGTCCTATCCAAAATTTTCACATCAATTATCGGATTTTCCTTATGTTTGTTGATTTGATTATCAAGCAGATAAAGCCCCTTTAAATTGTAGCCCTTTAATGTAGCCAACACAGGTTTCAATGTATATTCCATTGCTAGCAAATGGGACATACTGCCTCCAGTCATCAACGGAAGAACTGGTGTATTTGATAGCACATCCTGTGGCAAAACATCTAATAATGCCTTCAGCACGCCTGAATAGGCACCTTTGTATACCGGCGATCCAACGACGACTCCCTTTGCATTCTGGATTAATGAAGCAAGTTTGTTTATTGCCGGACTGTCGTATTTCCCAAGAAAAAGATCCTCATATGGTATATCTTTTACCGAAACATGTGTTACAGAAAAGTGTTCCTTTTTCAATAATGAACCTAAATATTTCAATACTTGTTCAGACCTGGAATATTTAGAAGGACTTCCTGATATGATGACAATTTCACTCATGACAATCATCCTTTCTATGATAATTTTGTAAATTTCATGTTTAATCGAACTTTATTTCCATTAAAATAACCCCCTTTTCCATTAGAGAAAAGAGGGTTTTTAAACCTAAAAATATCATTCCGCTCTTATCTCCCAAGAATTACTTCCCGCTGGAATTAGCACCTTTCTGACATGTCAGAGGTTGCTGAAGCTTCACAGGGCCAGATCCCTCAGCTTCTCTTGATAAGATTATTTAATTATGATTTATAGTTTATTCTAATTAATCCGATAAATCAAGTGGGAATTGCATTGAAAAATAAAAAAGGTCAAAAGAACTATTTTTTACTATCTCCTCCTGCACAGCCTATATTGTATTAGCTGCACATTTGCCCACCATTCTTTTTACCATTTAGCATACGTTAGTACTATAACCTAAGCTAAAGCTAAAAGAGGTGAAGATAAATGGGGTCAAACAGAAATAACTTTCCAAAAGGGTTTGGTCTTGATATGGCACCATTTCGCGACTTTATGAAGCGAATGGATACTGTTTTTAATGAATCGTCTAAAAAACTCAATACCTATTTCAACCTTAAACCATTTTGGGTTGATGTGCATGAAACAGAATCAGAAGTACTTGTTGAGGCTGAATTACCAGGGTACAAACGCGACCAGATTGAACTTGAAATCATCGGCAATCAGCTGCGGATAACGGTTAGCGATTCAGTCGTTCATGAAGAGAAAAATGACAAAACAAACTATTATAACAAGGAGCAATCATTTCAAAAAATGGAGCGATTGGTAACATTGCCATTTACAATTTCCGAAAAAGATACAACAGCTTCACTAAAAGATGGAATACTTAAGATATCCATCCCTAAACAGAATTCAAGCAGAAAATTTCTCGGAATAGACGAAGATACACAGCATTAAATGCGGGACGCGGGGTCATGCGGGACACGGGGTCAGACCCCGCGTCCCGCACAGACCCCGCGACCGACCAAGTGTTATTTGAATGCCCCCAGCCCCACTATTCTGTCAATAAAGGATAATATCCTTCTTTATTATGTGTTTCACGCCCAACTAACGGCGGGTTAAATACACAAACCATACGCATTTGTGTTCTAGCCCGTAATATGTGCTTATCATTTTCATCTAATGTATACATTGTACCTGCTTTAATTTGATAGACATCACCAGTCTCAACCTTCTCGATTTCACCTTCTCCTTCAATACAATACACTGCTTCTATATGGTTTTTATACCAAAAGTAATTTTCAGTACCTGCTTTAATAAGTGTATCGTTCATACTGAAGCCGACATTATCTTTTTTCAATAAAAACCTTCGACTGGTCCAATTTTCACCAGATGTTTCGTCTTCTGTTCCAATAATATCCTCAAGTGATTTTACGATCATTTAAATATCCCCTTTTTCAGTTAAGTAGTTTGTTAGATAATACTATTTATCGAGAACCTTTATGATACTTTCCTCTAAAATTGCCAGTCCTTCCTCAAGACCTTTCTCATCAATAATTAATGGCGGCAGAAATTTAACAACTTCATCCTTTGGTCCTGATGTTTCAACGATTAAACCGCGGTCAAATGCTTCTGCACAAATTTTACCAGCGAGACCATCGTTGTGAATGGCTATTCCTTGCATTAAACCTCTGCCTCGTGCTTCCGCATTCAATTCTGGATATTTATTAATTAATGCCTCTATGACGTCACTCAAAATACTCGCCTTCTGTTGGATAGCATTACTGAATTCATCCGTTTCCCAGTATGTTAATGCTTCCGATGCTGCAATAAATGCCAAATTGTTTCCGCGGAATGTTCCATTATGCTCACCTGGTCCCCATTGATCATATTCAGGTTTAATTAATGTAATCGCCATTGGCAAGCCGATACCTCCAATTGACTTGGATAGGCAAACAATATCTGGATTTATTCCCGCTGGTTCAAAACTAAAGAAAGTCCCTGTTCTGCCACAGCCCGCTTGAACATCATCAACAATTAATAAAATATCCCAACGCTTGCAGATGTTTTCTACCTTTTTTAGCCACTCTAATCTGGCAGCATTTATGCCACCCTCACCTTGTACCGTTTCTAGAATGATTGCTGCCGGCAATGCAACACCGCTTCCGCTGTCCTCCAAAAAACGTTCCAAATATGCAATCGAATCCTGATCTTCCACATAATCATCAAATGGCATTGCAACAGAATGATGAAGCGGAATTCCCGCTCCATGGCGTTTAAATGAATTACCGGTTACAGAGAGTGAGCCAATCGTCATTCCATGGAATGCATTTGTAAAGCTAATCACCGTATCACGGCCAGTTACTTTTCTCGCAATTTTCAATGCACTTTCGACTGTATTTGTACCAGTTGGTCCCGGAAACATAATCTTGTAGTCTAATTCACGGGGTGTAAGTATTACTTCTTTAAATCGTTCAAGAAACTCTTTTCTAGGGGTCGTTCCCATATCGAGGCTATGAATAATTCCATCGTTACGAATATATTCGATTAACTTTTCCTGCATGACCTCGTTATTATGACCGTAATTCAAGGCACCAGCCCCTGCAAAAAAGTCAATATACTCTTTTCCATCTATGTCCCAAAGCTTATACCCTTTTGCCTTCGTAAATATTGTCGGCCAGCCGCGGCTATAGCTTCTTACTGCTGATTCAACTTCTTCAAACGTTTTCATTTTTGTATTATCTAGTACTGCTGTTGTCACATGCATCATCCCTTTATTTGTTTATTTTCTTCCTGGATCGGTCCTATCTTGTACAACTGTTCGTCTTCATGTCCTGTCCGTGGAAAATCGATTGATAAAAAATAATTGGCCATTACACAATTTGTTTCCAGCTTTTTTGCTAGGCCCATAAACAAATGCTGTGACGGTATATTTGATGGTGATACGGTCGCTTCAACATACTGAATATCTTTACAAAATGTACGATTCAGTAATTCAAACAGCATCTTAGTTCCAAGTCCTTTACCACGTTGTGATTCATGAACGGCTACCTGCCATATGAATAATGTATTCGGTGTATTCGGATTGATAAACCCGGAAATAAATCCGACCGTCTCCCCTTCTCGTTCAACTACTATTGAAGTTTCCGAAAAAATTTCACACCACATTAAATAGCTGTAGGAAGAATTAACATCAAGGACGCCTGTATGCTTCACAAGTTCCCAGACAGCTGCTCCGTCATCCTTATTAGGTTTACGGAACTGAATTTCACTTTCAACTTCCTTTGTTTTCGTCATCACATTACTTTCCGTTTGGATGATCCCACCTCCTAGTTATTTAAAAAACGTACTATATAAGCTTATAGAGGATTGTTATGTTTCGTCAAAACGGATTAAGTGTTGTTTAACATGTTTAATTAGGATTAAGAATGATTAGCTTATACTTAACTGCCATAGCTTAAAAATAACTAACAAATGGTTAAGAATAAGCAGAATTTTAAGTGTTTAGAGGAAAATTTAAAAAATGGAACTGGGGTTGATGTTCTTCCTTTGGGGTTGATGTTCTTCCTTTGGGGTTGATGTTCTTCCTTTGGGGTTG
>NZ_BMFR01000030.1 GCF_014638995.1 Virgibacillus oceani | reverse complement strand
CGACGAACACCCAGCGTGAGGAGGCTCATCAGCCGCCCACGGAAAGCGTAGTGTATACGGGCTGCGGGGTCAATGAGCAACGTAAAATGCAAAATTTACGTCGCATTTTACGTCAACTTCGTATTAAAATCCTACTGTTGATAAAGTAACGTTCTAACATTTCTATTCTGTAATCGTTTGTCTTTTGTACCAAATGTTTCGTTATGCTCAAGCCTCCTTGTTATTACTTTCCAATTTTGTCTACCAAATCCCCAATTCACCTATCCTCCGAGCTGCTTCCTCCAGATTTTCCTCCGTATCCAGCAGCCCCGCACGTACGTACCCTTCTCCAGTTGAACCAAATCCATTCCCAGGGGCTACCAGCACATTTGCTTTTTCCAGCAATAGATCTGCAAATTGTTCAGAGGAATAACCATTCGGGACTTTTAGCCAGGCAAAAAAAGTTCCCTTTGGTGCGTCTACCCGCCAGCCAACCTTATGGAGTGCCGTAATGAGGCAATTTCGCCGTTTCTCATATGTAGCTAGCAAATCCAAAACCGGAGACTGGTCACCTGTCAGCGCGTGTGCTGCTGCATGCTGAACAGCGCCAAACAAGCTTACATGAAGATGATCCTGAATAAGGTTTAGGCTTTCAATAACAGAAGGGTTTCCTACTGCAAATGCCACACGCCAGCCGGCCATATTGTATGTTTTCGAAAGGGTGTATATTTCTACACCAATATCCTTTGCACCCGCGGACTGTAAAAAGCTTTGCGGTTTCTTGCCATCAAAACCTAGTGACCCATAGGCGAAATCATGTACAACACAAATATTATGCTGCTTTGCAAGCTCGATTGTTTCATCAAAAAATTGTTTTGATGCTGTTCCTGCCGTTGGATTGTTGGGGTAATTTAAAAACATTAATTTAGCCTTTTTCAGTACATCCATTGGTATTGCATGATAATCCGGCAAAAAGTCATTTTCTTTTAAAAGCGGCATAAATGAAGACTCCGCATTCGCCATCGCAATACCGGACAAATAATCCGGATAACCCGGATCAGGCAATAATGCTGTATCACCTTTGTTTAGTAAACATTGGCTTAACTCAACAAGTCCCGCTTTCGCACCAATCAAAATAGCTACTTCATTATAAGGATCAATTTTAACCCCGTATTCTTTTTGATAAAACGCTGCAACCGCTTCTTTCAAATAATCAAATCCTTGAAACGGCGAATACTTATGATTAATTGGGTTTTCCGCTGCAATCTGTAATTCTTTGACAATATGTTCTGGAGTCGGCAAATCCGGATTTCCCTGTCCAAGATTGATAATGTCATAGCCTTGTTCTATTAAGTCTTGTGCTTTTTTCGCAAGCTTCGCGAAGAACTGCTCAGGCAGCCGCTTCAACATTTCCGATTGTTCAAATTCCCGCACCATATCCACTCCCATATATGTTCATTTATTGTTATTTATCATATCGATGAATGTATTCCATTTGAGACTCCCACGACTAAAGTCGCAAGTCCTAAACCTTACAGTTAAACGGATGAGATTCTTGAATGACTAAACATTCGCAGTCCATTTCTGTTTGGAACAGCCTTCTAGATGAGGGCATCTCATTGCCCCTCCTAAGACAGTGCTTATAGCATCTTAGGCTGATTGACTATTACCATCAATCACAGGTGCATGTCGAATATTCATGGCACCGATTATGTCTCTATGTTTCTCGAATCCGCATTTACACTAGCGATTCACCTATGTCGTGTACCATTTTTTTAAATCTTTGTTCTACATTGGCATCAAGAAATATCTTCCTTCTATAGCAAGGCAAAACAAAGTGATAGTTGATGAATGATACTGTTGTCTTGGTTCTTCTATATTCTTCCATACCTCTATTTTATCAGTTTAAGTTACTGCTGCAATATTTATATAAAAATATAGATAGCGGAATATTCAACTACTTGAAGCACCACAAAACCTTATGATTAAAAGTGGTACTCCTTATTTGACCTCACTATCATCCCGTCCCTAAAGGGAGTGCTATCACACTGTAATGGGCTTTCTCGTTCGGTAAAACTGATAAAGGTTTGATTGCTTTCATCTATGATGTTATTATCTGATAAAGCTTTAAAAAAGGAGCGATTACATTTGAAATATGCCGTCTATCAAACTGAAATTGTCCCAGCAAGTCCAGAAGTAAACCGCAAGAATGTAAGCACTTGGGTTACAGAAATTGTCCAACAGAATAAACCTGATACGATCGTTCTTCCAGAGATGTGGAATACCGGTTACGCCCTAACAGAACTCGACAGTGCCGCTGATCTTAACAGTCAACCAACCAAATCATTTTTACAAGACCTTGCCAAAACATACAGTATCAATATTATCGGTGGTTCGATCAGTAATAAAAAAGGCGGAAAGATTTATAATAGCAGTCTGGTTTTTAATCGCAACGGGGAACTAGTTTACCAATACGATAAAATTCATCTCGTACCAATGCTGGATGAGCACCTCTATCTTGCTGGAGGGCAGAAAAAAGTACAGGTTTTTGAGCTGGACGATGTTAAAATGGGACTCATCATTTGCTATGATCTGCGCTTTCCGGAGCTGGCAAGAATGATAGCATTAGAAGGGGCACAAGTTCTGCATATTGTGGCTGAATGGCCGTCTGCTCGAAAGGATCATTGGAGAGCCCTGCAAATTGCCCGGGCAATAGAAAATCAATTTTTTGTAGTATCAGGCAACACTGTAGGCAGCTGTAATGGAACGGAATACGCTGGGGAATCGATGGTTATCGATCCATGGGGTACAATAGTTGCAGCTGGAAGTTCCAAAAACGCGGAAACAATCACAGCATCTATAGATCTATCAATCGTACCAAAAATCAGAAAAGAGGTTCCCGTTTTTTCTAGCAGGGTGCCAGAAATGTACGATTTTTGATAAGTGCGAAAAAGGAACCTCCACAACGTCAAAGTAGTTCAGTAACGTGGATATGACACGAAAAAACAACAATGAAAATCGCATACTTAAATAACAAATTAATCATCACGAAAGAAGACCGACCTTATTATGTCGGTCTTTAGCACCTAAATATACTGTAATCAGCAACTGGAGCACCTGAATGTTTAAGTACATCTGAAACCGACAGTTATCCAAAATGTTTATGAAACCACCAAAGAACAAGAATCATACTTACTATTCCCCAGGCTGTGGTACTCGCTATCCACCAAATTATAGATTTAGCTTTTGTTGAACTTTCCCCGTCTTCCATATTTGCTTTTATAAAGGCGAGCTTACTTTCCATACCTTTTTTCAAAGAAATGAGAACAACAAATCCGATTATTATGAAACCAATAGTTATCCAGAGTAATAAGTCTACCATTCAATACCGCCCTTTTTGTGAAATACCTTCCATTTTCTTTCTTCAATTATTACCTGTTAGTTTAAGAACTTTAAAAAGTCTTATATCCATTATAACATTCTTCCTCATGAATTCTGAATTGTCTTATTAATTGCAGGGAGTAGATAAATGCTTGTGGAGATTTCGGAACAATCGTTTTAGTTAAGTTTCCATCCACTCTAGCTTTCAAACCGCCTATGAATATTATTTTTTTTATAGGTAGGATTGCTAAATTCATATAATTCCATTGATAAAGCTAAATAGCGTTTTTTAAACATATCCGTAAAATGTTCTTCTATCTTGTTAAAGAGATCGTCGCATAAGGTTTTTTTATCTTCTTCTGATCGCCCTTTACCCATCTTAAGCGTTGCATGTACAAAAGCATCATCAAAAGATCCATCGGCAATAAGGTAATCATTAAGCTCAATTGCCCTAATACGAAGACCGCCGACCGGAACGATTTTATTGTAAGACAAAAACACCTTATTTACTTTTTGAAGTAAGCCATGGATATCAGCCTCGTCCTTTATATTGTCCGTATATTCGATGTAGAAATGCGGCATTTTATCCCCCCTCCAATGACTTGATTATTCAATTTCATCGTGAATAAGATTGCACGGTGAACCCAGGGTATTGCAAGCTTTGACCGTGTTGTTGCGTGAACAAAAGCGGTTAAGTCATGTTAACACGCTTTTCCCTAACAAGCGTTTCTTCACCCGCAATTGTGTTAACAAGTTTGCCAATCCCTTCTATTTCTGTTACAACTTCATCTCCAACCTTTGTATCAACAGATCCCTTTGGAGTGCCGGTTAAAATTAAATCACCACTATTTAAGGTCATGAAGCTGCTTAAATACTCAATTAATTCTGGTATTCCTAAAATCATATCAGCTGTAGTACCTTCCTGTGTTATTTTACCGTTAACATACGTGCGTAATGTCAGGTTCATTGGATCTCTAATGTCTTCAGCATCGACAATCCACGGTCCAAGTGGTGTACATGCGTCACGATTCTTTGCCCGGAGATTGGGGCGGTAATAGTTTTCAATATAATCTCGCATGACATAATCATTTGCAATCGTATATCCGGCTACTAAATCGCAGGCATCTTCCTTCTTCACATTTTTGGCCGTGCCTCCAATGACAACCGCCAGTTCACATTCGTAATGCATGAACGTGACATCACTTGGGCGGAATGTACGGCAGCGATGGCCCGTAAACGTATTTGGTCCTTTCAAAAAAACTAACGGTTCCTTGGGCGTGCTAAATGATAATTCTTTTGCATGGTCTTCATAGTTCAGCCCCAGAGTAAAAACTGTCCGCGGTGCTACTGGTGGCAGCCATGCAACGTCAGTTTCATCCAAAAGCCTTCCATCGTTCAATTTAACGCGTCCACCTTCCTCAACAGCGTGATGAATCGATCCATTATAAACGACTCGTGCATGCCTCATCCAAAACACCTCCCAGCAAATCCTGCTCACGCTTAATCGTATTATGCAGCATTCCAACTCCATCAATCTTTATTTGCACACGATCATTTTCCTTTGCCAATGGAGCCTTTTCCGGAACACCAACCAGCAATGTATCACCAGCATAAAGTGTCATAAATGATGTTACATCGGAGATAAGTTTGCTAACGGATCTGACTAAATTACGTGTATTATTTTCCTGCTTTAATTCACCGTTAATATATAACCTTATATCTAATTCATCAGGGTTTTTCACAGAATCACGCTCAACAACCCAAGGACCAGCTGGACAAAAGCCATCACGTGCGATTTCCTTTACTGCAGGTCGATAGATACTTTCGTGTGGAATGCAGACATCATTTACAACGGTATAGCCGTACACATAGCCCAATGCTTCATCCTCGTCAACTTTTGTTGCTTGTTTTCCTATAACTATGCCCAATGCCGCACCCACCATTAAATTGAAAAAGCCCTCCGGTAAAGGAATCACAGCACCTGAGCTTCTTAATGTGTTTTGTGGTTTAATATACAAAACTGGTGCCTTTGGTGGTTCCATATATGGCTCTTGACGCATAGAAGACTCAAACGCAGCATATGAACCCTGATAGTTCAATAGAGTTCCATAAACTGCCCCTGATATTGGAACATCCAAAGCAAGTTCACCAGTATTATATTGATGCCCATTTATATCGATAGTTTTATTGCCGAAATCTACTAATCCCTGATAATATTGCGGTAAACCTTTGATTTTTAGTTTTACCTTGCTCATTAATACACTCCCCTTGTTTTCTAAGACGCGGATGTATTCAGAAAAACAGACCAGCAGTTTACTGGCCCACGTACATGAATTATTAAATTATGCTTGCTGAACACATTCTGCTGCCTGATAGCTTCTATATTTACCCCCGTAAAACGTTAATGGGTCTCCATCCTTTAAATTAAGTTCAACAACCTTGCCGATAAATAGTGTATGGTCACCAACCTCATACGATCGATCAAGGTCACAAACTATAGACGCTAAAGAGTCCTTTATAACTGGAACGCCATTAATTAAATCAAAATCGACTCTAGATTTTTCTTTTTTCTGTCCCGCAAAATGCATGGAAATATGCTGCTGTTGGTCGGAAAGAATATTGACTGCAAATTTTCCCGAGGTTTTAATTTTTTCCAGCATATAGGCATTATTATCAATAGAAATAGTGATTAGCTTTGGATTCAGGGACACCGACATGAAAGCATTAGCTGTCATTCCGCGAGTTTCCGTACTGGTTTTGGTTGTTATAATCGTCACACCCGTTGCAAACTTTCCCATTGCATTTCGAAAAACGCTATCATCCATACTATCTCTCCTTTCTATTCAGCTTTTGTAAGAATCCGGTAGCTAACTAACACTTACACGATAAAATTCGGCTTTTGCTGATCCAATTTGGCACCACTTACTGCAATAGGTTTATCTGTATCTAAATCAACAAATTGCATTGCCTCGTTGAACCAGCTATCTGGTGCTTCATGTCCCCAAAAAGTTGCTCGCTGCGGGTCATTCAAATCCCAGCGAATCGGTTCAAAATCGGCATCACCTGTAAAATAATCACCAGTGTACAGTTCAACGCGATTCCCATCAGGATCACGCAAATAGAGGAAAAAGGCATTGGATAACCCGTGGCGTCCGGGTCCCCTCTCAATATTGCTTGCATATCCTAACGAAGCCAGAACATCACACGTGTTAATAATACTCATCGGATCCGTCAGCCAAAATCCCACATGATGCAGGCGCGGTCCTTTTCCATTCATAAAAGCTGTATCATGAACAGTTGGCTTACGGTGCAGCCACGCAGCCCAAATGGATTCATCTTTTGTGGTTGTATATTCTGAACATGCATATCCCAGCACATTAATATAAAAATCATATGCCTTTTGTACATCTGGAACCATGCAATTAAAATGATCGATCCGCTGCATTTTGGAACCCCTGTACAAATCATAGCGCTGCAGCATACGTTCAACTGTATCCATACCGCAAAAGAATTCAACCGGGATGCCTGACACATCTTTCACACGGAACGCACGACCTAGTGCATGCTGGCTTCCCTTTTCAAACCACTTCAGCACCATTCCCTTATCTACAAGAGCTGTTGCCAGTTTATCCAAATCTTCTTCCTCAGCTACTTTATAGCTAATCACTTCCACACCTGGCTGATCAGCTTTTTTTAAAACATAGCTATGATGTCCTCTTTCCTCCAACCCCCTTAAATAGATGTGCTTATCATCTGCTTCCGTCTCAATAAATCCTAATCCATTAACATAAAAATCTCTTGCAGCATGTAGGTCTATGACCCTGACAATGGCTCTGGCAGTACGAACAATATTAAAATCCGGACTCAAAGCTCCATCCCCCCTTACGCTTTCACAAGATTCGGTTTAGAGACATTTAACTCATCAAGAAAACTGCGAACTCGTTTTTTATATGGATCTTTATCATAGTTATCAAAATATGCCATTCCCATTTTCACGGGATCACCAAAGAAGTAGTATTCATAATGTGTCTGACGGTTTCCAAAAGCACTCATGGTTAAATCCCAAGCTAGGCGAAAAATCTGAACCCGCTCATATCCTTCTACGTTTTTACCTTGCATTGCTCTGTGAAGAATTGGTCCGATTTCTTCGTGATTAAAATCGGCATACGTCGGTATCCCCATTAGGCCTGATGCTCCAAGAATACGTACGATTTCTGCCATACGTGGATATACACGCGGATACCAGTTTCTTGCTGCATTCAATGCATCAAAATCCGGTGTCATCATCCCCCATTTATCAAGCTTTGCATTGTGCTCTGCCCGATATAGATGCGATTTCATCGTTTCCAATGTCAGCATGATTTCTGTCCCCTTATCCTTAACATGCTGAAAACCATCGATGCCAATCGAATCCATAAGTGTTAACACAACACCTAGCAGGAATTCTGTTTTGGCAACGCCTTTCGCAATTACCTGGTGTGACATATGGACAACAGCATTCGTTTCACCAAATGCTCGGTTGCAAATAGAAGAATTTTCACAAACAAATACCCTATCCCACGGGACAAGTACATTGTCAAAGGCAACAATGGTATCTCCTTCTTCAAAACTTGCGCTTAATGGATGATCATATTTGTTTTTCCCATAATCAAACGATTCTCGTGACAAGTATTTTAACCCCGGTGTATTATTAGGCAGGGCGAATGCAAGTGAGTACGGATCATCAAGTTCTCCGGATTTTTTAACCGTTGATGGAAATACAAGAATTTCATCTGTAATGCCGCCCTGTGTCGCAAGCAGCCTGATTCCATCAACGATAATGCCTTCATCCGTTTTTTCAACCAAATGCAGGGCAACATTTGCATCCTTTTGTTCTGCCTGGATTTTGGCACGGTTAACCTGTGGATGGATCAATGTATGTGTTAAGCTGACGTCATTTTCCCTTGCATACTCGGCATATTTCCTTGCGTTCTCTGCAAACATTGGATCTCCTTCAGCGAAAAACTCACTAGCCTCGCCCATCGCCATCACGTCGGCATTTAAATAATCCGGAGAACGTCCCATCAACCCATTGGTAAAATGCTGCCATTCCATAATAGCTTCACGGCGTCCAATTAAATCATCAATTGTTTTTGGTACCATAAACGTTTTGCCGACCTTATTCCCTGTCGCAGGATTTGTATAAAGCATCTTTTCTGGCTTTTCGTGTTGAATATCATATAGTCTCGCCATTGACTTGATCACATTTTGAAAAGCGGGATGCTCTGTAACGTCATTCACTCGTTCCCCGTGAATGTATACATTATTATTTGCTGCCTTTAAACGCTCCATATATTCTTTTCCTGTTTTTGCTGGCACCTGAATTTCCCCCTTATTAGTCTTTTTTCTTTCCAAACTGCGGAATATGATGGTCTGTCAACGCCACATGGATTACTTGTTTTTCTGTGTAGAAATCGAATGCATAGTGGCCACCTTCCCTGCCAATACCACTTGACTTTGAACCCCCGAATGGAATTCTTAAATCACGGACATTTTGCGAATTAATCCAAAGCATGCCCGAATCAATTGCTTGTGCAACCCGATGACCACGTTGAATATCTTTTGTCCATACATATCCTGCAAGACCATATTCAACATCGTTGGCAAGATCAATCACTTCATCTTCGTCTTTAAATTTCATAACCGTAAGGACAGGGCCAAATACTTCTTCCTGTGCAACCGTTTTGTCATTCGTAATATTTAAAACAATTGTCGGTGCTACAAAATTACCCCGTTTAAACGCCTCAGGTACCTTTCCACTAACAAGCTCTGCCCCTTCTTCCTTGGCTATTTCCAGATAACGTTTAACATTATTAAAATGGGTTGTATGAATAAGTGGTCCGACCTGAGTTTTTTCGTCCAATGGATCGCCGACAATGATATTTCCTACTCGTTCTTTCAGTGCTTCTACAAAAGCATCATATATATTTTCATGTAAAAACAGACGGGAATTTGCTGTGCAGCGTTCACCGTTAAACGAAAAGATTCCCCATGTACATGCATCAAGTGCACGTTCAAAATCGGCATCATCAAAAACGATAATTGGCGATTTCCCCCCTAGCTCCATCGAAACCCGTTTTAATGAATCGGCACCATTCTTTGTGATTTCCGAACCGGTCTTTGTTTCCCCAGTAAATGAAATTAATTTCACGTCCCGGTTTGAAACAAGTGAAGCCCCGGCAGTTTCGCCAAATCCGTGCACAACATTGAAAACACCTTTCGGAAGTCCAGCTTTATCAATAACCTCAGCAAGTTTATTTGCTGTTAACGGAGACCATTCCGCCGGTTTTAAAACAACCGTATTCCCTGTAGCTAAAGCAGGTGCTATTTTCCACGTTTCCAGCATAAACGGTGCATTCCATGGTGTAATTAACCCTGCTACACCGTGTGGTTTGTGAATTGTGTAATTGATAAATTCATCATCTGCCTGATACGCCTCACCAACCATTCTGCTAGCCACCATTTCCGCATAAAATTGGAAGTTTTTCGCAGCACGTGCTACCATTTTTTTCGTTTGACTTATCGGAAGACCTGTGTCATACGATTCAAGTGGAGCTATTTCATCAATATGTTCATCAATCACAGCTGCAATTTTTTTAACGTAATCTAACCGTTCCGCTACTTTCATCTTTCTCCACGTACCTTTGAATGCTGCATTGGCTGAAGCAACTGCTTTATCAATATCTGCCTTGTCGCCTTCAGCAACATGGTTAATTACTTCATTTGTAAATGGATTCAAATTTTCAAATGTTTTTTCTGACTCTGCATCAACAAACTCGCCATTAATATACAACTGAATATCTTTTACATCTAATGTGTTAAGAATATGTTGTTTATCGAGCTGTGTTTGAGACATATGCGCGTTTCACTCCTTTTAAACTAGTTAAAATTGCTTAATTGTTCGCAACGCTATTCTTTAGATCAACATAATCTTTTAAAACATTCTTTATTTCTTCCTGAAGTTCTTTAGATGGTACGTCCATTGGCATCCGCAATGTTGGATTGATTTTTCCCATAATACCTAAAGCAGCTTTTGCTGGTGCAGGGTTTGTATCCTTAAACAGCACATCATTCAGCGGCATTAATTCAAAATGCAAATCCTGTGCCCGTTTTAAATTCCCTTCATTCCATGCATTGTGCAATTCCGCTACCTTAGCTGGGACAACATTTGCTGTTGCACTGATAGATCCAGCCCCGCCAATTGCAAGCATTGGGTAGCACAGCAATTCAATACCAGAATAAAGCAAGAAATCTCTTCCACAATGAAGCAATACACGGTTTACATGTTCGAAATCTTTGTTGGATTCCTTAACCCCAATGATATTCGGGCAATCCTTGCTTAATTTTGCTAACGTTTCCACCTCAAGGTTTACAGCGGTCCGTCCTGGGATGTTATAAACAATAATTGGCAAATCAACCGAATCAGCAACTGTTTTATAATGCTTGTAAAGCGCGCCTTGATTTGGCTTGTTATAATATGGAACAATTACCATCGCAGCATCTGCACCAATCTCATGTGCTTTCATTGTCAAAAACATTGTTTCATCATGATTTGTTGAGCCAGTTCCAGGCAGAAAGGGAACTCTTCCGTCAATCACATTCATAGCAGTTTCCATTACCTGCACACGTTCTTCAATTGTTAATGAACTTGGCTCTCCGCTTGTTCCTGTAACAGATATAGCATGACTTCCGCTTTTGATTTGCCAGTCGATTAAGTGTTCAAGTGTTCCGAAGTCAATGGAACCGCTTTCATTAAAAGGTGTAATAACTGGTGCAATTGATATACCTCGCAGCCGATCCTTTATATGCTCAAAACTTATCATCTGACCCTCTCCTCCTGAATTTTTAGAATTATATTTATTATCTTTATACTATCATCACAGTAAATATATTAATAATATCTATTTTATTGTCCATCTATATAGGCATTTCCTGATCTGCGGAATCATACAGCAAAGCCCAGCCAGTATACCAGACAAAACCATCAGGAAATGGTGAAAATAGTAATTTTGGAGTTCTACTTGGTTATGGGCTTATTCCGTTTTGCAGGTTTCATATGGATAGCGCTATCCGTTAAGCCTTCCACAGCTTCCAGAATCGTTTCATTGTAACTTGGGTGCGGATAAAACGGAAAACGCATATCCTCATCACGTCCAACCATTTCAAGGGCTGTCACACCTGAGCTGATTAATTCAACTGCACCAGCCCCAATTGCATGAAACCCCAATAATAAATTCGTATCTGCATCCATAACAATTTTTGTAACTCCCGATTTGTCATTAGTAATGGTGGCATAGCTGTTTCCGCTATATGAAAATTGGCTTGTTGTAACATTATATCCCAATTTACAAGCCTCATCTTCCGTTAATCCAACTTTCGTAATCGGTGGTATACTGTGAACAACAGTTGGCAAAAATGTGATATCAGCTTCACTATTTATTCCACTAATTATTTCTGCTGCAACTTTTCCCTGTTTGATTGCCTTCAAAGCTGAGGGTGTTCCTTCTGTTACATCACCAACAGCAAAAATGGACCCTATCGATGTTCTCATTTCTTTATCTGTTTTCACAAAACCGTCCACTGTTACATCTATTCCCAGACGGTCTATTCCTAATAAATCAACTGTTGGTTTATAGTTTGTTTCCATATATAAATGGCTTGCTGATAATAAAATGCTATTTTCACTTTTTATTATTTTTATTTCGACACCATCCACGGTACAAGTTATTTCATCAAGATCATACCCGCGGTAAACATTGATTTTCTTCTTTTTTAATATACGATTCAATTCCCGGTTAATCGCCGTATCAAATGGAAAATCTTCTTTATCATTTAAAACAATAGATACTGCTGCACCCATATGATGAAAACTTAAAGCTGCCTCCAACGCTATGTAGTCACTGCCGCAGATAATAAGTTCCTCAGGCAATTTATCCACTTGATAAACTGCATCAGCCAGCAGAATACGATCATCGGCAGGAATGTTTTCTGGCAAAACAGGCATGCTCCCCGTAGCTATAATTGCATGCTGAAACTCATACACATCAAAGCGATGACCATCCTCCACACCAATTCGATTCGCAGCAATAAAATTTGCTTTCCCATGAACAATTTCTATTTGATTTGCTCCGCACAATGCTTTGACCCCTTTTTTTAACTGTGTTATGCATTTTTCTTTATATTTTTTTAACTGATTATAATCAAAATTCGGTTCACCTACAGAAATTCCGAACGATGCGAGGTTTGGAATCTTTGACAGCTGTCCCGCTGTGTTTGTAAAGACTTTTGATGGAATACAGCCTTTATTTAAACACATTCCGCCAAGTTCCGCTTTTTCAATTAATGTTACTTGTATCCCTAATTGTGCAGCCCGGATGGCAGCATTATAGCCGCCAGGTCCCCCGCCGATTATGACTAATTCACGTTGCTCTGCAAATTCCCCTACAACCATTAAACCAACTCCAATAGCAGCTTCTTCGGATTTTCGATCAAGTCGACAAATCTATTTATAAAAGCAATCGATTGTGCTCCATCCGCAACTCGGTGATCAAATGAAAATGATATTGTCATGATTGATCGGACAGCAATTTCATCATTAGCCATCACGACAGGCATCTTTTTCGTTTTATGAAACGTGATAATTCCAGTCTCCGGATGGTTAATGATTGGTGTTGCCGCTATCCCGCCAAGTGGTCCAACATTGTTGACTGTAAATGTTCCGTTTTTTATATTCTCAGGTGATAATTGTCCCTTCTGTGCTTTCTGTGTCAGGGTTATCATTTCAGCGTTTATTGTTCGAAGTGATTTTCGATCGGCGTTGTGAAGCACCGGAACCATTAATCCATCATTAGTATTAGTGGCAATTCCAATATTGTAACTTTTTAAAAGGCGAATTACCTCGTTCTTTTCATCAAGTTGCGCATTAAAGATTTTATGCTCTTTTAATGTTATTACAATTGCTTTTACAAAAAACGCGGCAACAGATATATTTTCGCCCGATTCTTTTAGTTCACTGCGAAATTCTAATACATTCGTTAAATCTGCTTGATCAAAATGTGTTACATGCGGGATTGTACTTAAGGAATGGCTCATTTTCACAGCAATTTGTTTTCGTATCCCTTTAAACGGAATCGTTTCATCCCTAGGAAGCTTATTGCCTCTTATATCCATTTGAGGAGAAACCTCATCATTGGCGGCAACTGCTGGTCCTTCTGCATATCGCCTGACATCTTCATCTGTCACGCGTCCTGCTGGGCCTGTTCCAGTTAGTTGTTCAATATCTATATTAAGTTCTCTGGCAATCTTTCTTGTATATGGTGCCGCTAAAATACGGCTGAACTGTTTAGGTGTTTGAAACATTACTTCACTGTTTTCGTGAGTTTGTGTCTGCAGATTCGTTTCAACTGATGCATGATTTTCCTGACCAGTCTCGATTTCTATTAAAACGGTTCCAACTGTAACAACTTCACCAGTGTTAAAATGGATTGCTTTAATGGTACCAGCTGACGGTGCGGGTATTTCTGCAACCATTTTATCTGTCTGCATTTCGACGAGCGGCTGATCCGCCTCAACTTCATCACCAACCTGAACAAAGTAATGAATAATCTCTCCTTCGTTCATCCCTTCTCCGATATCACTGAATTTAACTTGAACCACTTGTTCACCTCCTAAAAATTCACTACTTTTCGTATTGCCTGCGAAACACGTTCTGGTGTAGGGAGATAATCATTTTCCAGTGCAAACAATGGAACCGGTACGTCAAATCCTGTTACACGTTCCATTGGTGCCCTTAAATAAAGGAATGACGTATTGTTGATGATTGAGATGATCTCACTGCCTACCCCTCCTGTTTCGTGCCCTTCATGTACGATGACAACCCTTCCTGTTTTTTGAACAGATTCAGAAATAATATCTTTGTCTAGCGGATACAATGTTCGCAAATCAATAACATCACATGTAATGCCATGCTGCCTCATTTGTTCAGTCGCTGTCAAAGCAACCGGCATCATTGCACCCCAAGCAAGAACAGTGACATCATCCCCCTGTTCCACAAGTTTCCCCTTACCTAGTTCAACACTATATTTAGCTTCCGGCACATCTTCACGTTTTCCACGATACAATCGCATTGGTTCCAAAAATAATACCGGATCAGGATCTTCAATAGCTGCAATTAGCAATCCTTTCGCATCGTATGCATTTGATGGACAGACCACTTTAATTCCGGGCATATGGGCAAAAAATGCCTCCACACTATCTGAGTGTATTTCCGGTGATCGTACACCAGATCCGTATGGTGCACGGATGACCATCTGCAAATTATAATGACCTAATGTTCGTGTCCTTGTACGGGTTACATGTGTCGCGATTTGTTCGAAGGCAGGGTAAATAAACCCGAGAAATTGGATTTCTACAATTGGCCGGAGCCCATTAAACGCCATGCCTACCGCCGCACCAACAAATCCTGCCTCACTAAGTGGTGTATCCACTACACGATTTTCCCCAAACTTTTCCTGCAGGCCATCCGTAGCACGAAAAACACCACCATTTTTCCCGACGTCTTCACCGAGGATTAGAGTATGTTTATCCTTCCCAAGCATCACATTCAATCCATTATTAATAGCCTGAATAACTGTCAGTGAATTCGTCTTCACAGCTGATCTGCTCTCCGCCAATTCTTTAGACATAACCATCCCTATTTTCTTCCTCCTACCCGCAAGAGATTTTGTCTTTGCTGCTCGATTGTCCATGTTGGTTTTTCAAAAACGTGATCAAACATAATTGCAACATCAGGCTTCTTGTATGATTCCATTGCCTCAATTGCTGTATTTATTTCATCCTTAATAACAGCATTGATTTGCTTTACCCATTCCTCATCCCACATACCATTCATTGTCATAAACCGTTCCAGTCTCAGAATGGGATCCACTTCGTCCCTCATGCGGTTTATTTTTTCCTGATCTCGATATTTTGAAGGATCGTCAGCTGTTGTGTGGGCACCAAATCGGATTGTTACAGCCTCAATCAACGTTGGTCCTTCGCCATTTCGCGCACGTTCCAGCGCTTCTTGAACAGCAATATGGACGGCAAATACATCCATCCCATCAACCCGTACTCCTTGAATTCCGTAAGCTTCTGACTTTTGTACAATCGTTTCCGAATTCATTTGTCTTTCAACTGGAAGTGATATTGCAAAGCCATTGTTTTGATTGAAAAATACTACCGGTGCTTTAAATACGCTGGCAATATTAAGTCCTTCATGGAAATCACCTTCCGAAGTTGCCCCGTCTCCAAAATAGGCTATGGCGGCATTGTTCGTTCCTTTATAAGTCTCAGCCATTGCAGCACCTGCCGCATGCGGTAAATGTGTTGCAATCGGAATAGACGCTGGCAGAATATTCTTCTTTCTCGATGGCAGACATCCCTCCATACGGCCATTCCAATGAAGCAGCATTCTATCTAAGTCAGCCCCAAACGTTAATGATGCCCCGTGATCACGATATGTTGGAAACATCCAATCATCATCTGCCAAGGCAAGGGCACTTCCAACTTGAGACGCCTCCTGACCGGCAAAGGGCACGTAGGTTCCGATCCTCCCCTGTCGTTGCAGTGCTACCCCCTTTTGATCGTACGTCCGAATGCGTGTCATGTGATAATATAATAATTTAGCCTTATCCCCAGTCAGTTTGTCCTCGTACTTTTGATTCGTCAGGTTTCCATCTTTATCAATAATTTGAAACAGCGGATATCTTACCTTCATGTATTCCCCACCCCTCTAATATTGAAAATATTCCTATCAAAAACACCTTCCCTTCATCATAAACACCATCCCTTATCACTATAATGAATCCGCTTACATTATTATTCGACACATAACTCGATCGATTTCCATGATGCATAAATACAAAATATTTCAATTCATTTTGCATATTACAATATTTATTATTTTTAGTCAACGGTTAACTGTTAACTATATTTATTGTCAAAAAAATCTTAATCCGTTATATGATTGGATTAAGATTTTAACTAATTTGTTCTTAACTATTAATATGCTGCAAAACACCATCTAATCCTTTTTTTATATGGACCTTCATTATTTTCACTGCTTCCGCCCCGTTTCTTTCAAGTAAAAGCCTATAAATACGTTCATGCTCCTCGACAAAGGAAGGATAAAATTCACCATTTACCATACTATTGCGCATATAATGGATCTTTGTTCGAATGACCTCCAGCAACTCTATTAATTGCTTATTTTTTGATGCATTTATAATAATGTCATGAAATTGCTGATCAAGCTTGCCTAATTCAATTCCCGAATTATGATCTGATGCAATTGCCGTTTCCGTTAAATTATTCGACAGTTGTTCCATTTCCTCATGAGAGATGTTGGTAATTGCTAGAGAAATAGCCAATGTTTCCAGGCTTTCGCGGCACTGGAAAATCTCTACCACGTCTTGAACTGCCGGCTGGTAAACACGAACAAAACCATCATTATATGTAAGCAATCCATCCTGACTCAGCATTCGGAACGCTTCCCTCACTGGTCCCCTGCTGATTCCTAATTGATCGGCCATCTTGGCTTCAATCATTCGTTCTGACGGTTGATAATTCCCTTCTAAAATTCCCTTTTTAATTATATTGTATGCCTGTAAATGGAGTGATTCAGGTTTTATAATGCGGTTCATAATTTCCTCCTGCTATAAATAGAAAGTATTTTCTGATAGATTGTTAACTATTATAGCAAAAAGGACCTATTGAAGTACAACAACCTGTTAAAAATTGTGCAAAAAAGAACCTATTAGAAAATTCCCCTTTCCATGGCTGGTCTCTCAATCTATCGGCTTACTGGCTTTTATAATCATGTCGTAAAACGAATTGTTCACAACCTTATAACTATAAACATTTGAACGAAAACAAAATCAGTTCAAATGAGAAAATTTCACTAAAAATTTGTCGACATATGATATAATTTAAAGAAAAAAGCAATGAGGGATAAAATATGTTGAAAGACTTCTTTATTGGCATGTCACAAAATGAACTTTTAAATAAAATGGCTCAAAAATATGGTTTTAAGCTCGGCGCACAATCTGTCGTTGCTGGGACCAATGTAAAAGAAATGATTGAGAGCGTCAAAGAACTTAACACCCATGGAATTTCCTGTACGATTGATAATCTTGGAGAATTTGTTTCCGATAGAGAGGAAGCTTTAGAGGCAAAAAAACAGATTATTAATGTGATTGAAGCAATAAATGAAAATAATGTTGATGCCCACATTTCCTTAAAAGCAACTCAGCTTGGATTGGACATTGATTATGGCTTCTGCTTAGACAACCTAAAAGAAATTGTTGCACGTGCAAATGAATATAATATTTTCATAAATTTTGATATGGAGGATTATAGTCACCTGCACCCATCCTTTGATCTGATTGATGAACTGTCAAGAGAATACAGTAATATTGGTACAGTTATCCAATCATATTTCTACGAGTCCTGGGAAAACATCAAAAAGTATAAAAACTATCGTTTGCGACTAGTTAAAGGTGCATACAAGGAACCGGAAACGCTTGCATATCAGGATAAACGAGATATTGATCGTAACCTGATCAAATTAATCGAATATCATTTATTAAATGGAAAGTTTACATCAATTGCAACGCACGATCATCACATCATCAACCATGTTAAAAGGTTCATAAACGAAAATAACATTCCGAAAGAAAAATTCGAATTCCAAATGCTGTACGGTTTTAGAAAAGATCTTCAGCTTGAATTAGCAAAAGAAGGCTATAACTTCTGTACCTATGTACCATTTGGCGATGATTGGTATGGTTACTTTATGCGCCGTCTTGCAGAACGGCCACAAAACCTGAATCTAATGATCAAGCAAGTATTTAACAAAAAAACCAATACAATGATTGGAATTGGCGCTGGAGCATTTTTACTTGGCAGACTTAGCAAACGAAAAAATAAATAACCATAAATTCCAAGGTTGACAAATTGTTGATCTTGGATTTTTTTATGGAACAGAGATTGATTCCTCCGTTCCATTTCTCCTATCAGGAAAGTGTCACAATAATAATCCCGGCAATCATTGTTCCCGCTGCAATGATCCGGCGCGTTCCAAATCCTTCCGCAAGCAATTTAGTTCCTATAATAGTCCCAATTAGAATGCTTACCTCCCGTACAGGTGCAACATAGCTTACTGGCGTAAATGTCATAGCGGACAGCACTAGTATGTACGCGAGCGGATTGAGTATCCCCACCCCAATTGCCTTATTTCGGTGGTTTATCCAGTCATCTTTAACAGCATCCCAATTTCGTAATACTTTTGGAGTAAGAAATAAAAGCTGTCCCAGAAACGTTCCATAATTTAATAGTAACGGTGGTATTAGCAAAACCCCAACCGCTGCTTTATCAAAAAGTGTGTATGAAGAGATAATGACACCAATTATAATTCCATAAACAAGCGGCAGCAATGTACTTGTATTCCTGATAGCCTGAATGCCCCCCGAAATCGTAAATACACTGCCGATAATAAGTAAAATCCCAATAACTCCAGTAATAGACAGGCTTTCATCAAAAATATAAACTGCTAGAATAGCAACAATCATTGGTCCAGTGCCCCTTGCGACTGGATAAACCAAAGAAAAGTCACCAATTTTGTAGCCCTTTTGCAATGTCAGCGAATACATCAGGTGTATTATGGCGCTTCCTGCAATGAACCAAACTTCAACCCAGCCTATATGAACACTTGAGAAAATGAACATTCCAATGACAAAAGGTGCATATATAATTGTACTTACGGCTAAATAGAGCCATACGAAAGGATATCCGCCTAAAGATCGCTTGGCGAGGTAATTCCAGGTTGCATGCATAAAGGCAGACAAAATAATAAGCGAAAGTGCTAATAATGACATGGAAATGTCCTTTCTATGTTAAATAATTAGTTATTATTGTACACAAACACAACCTTTTATCACATTATAACAGTTTATGATATACGCGGGAAAATGAGCCTCCCCTTTTTTCTCATTCATTAAACAAGCCACCTAAAGAATAAGTATATGAATGGAAATGACATAAAGGAGATGCTTATATGGCTGATTATGTAAATAGTGCTGCATTTGAACATCAGTTTTGGCTGCAGGTTTTAGGGGATCATTCAAGATTCATTCGTGATTCGCTTTATCCATCAGAAACGAAGGACATAGAAACTGCTAAGTACTTTGTACATCAATATGACCAGCTTTTAAACCAGGCTAGGTCAATCAACGATACCAATGCCATATCAATTGCGGAAACTGCTTCTGATGTAACGAAACACCTGAAGGATTTTAAGTTATCCATTATCAAGCGTCAATTGACCAGTAATTTCGGCATTCACCTCTCTTCAACCTTTGTAAATCACATGGTTAACGAATTGGAAGAATATCAGCACGTATTAAATTATCTTCTGGAAGGCGAAGTCCCTCCAATATTTCATGAATTGCATCATCATCTTTTATGGCTGATGGATGCCTCGGGTCACGCTGGAGCGATAAATGATCGGATGGCTGGTGTCGAAAAAAGATTAAAAGAAAAAAGCAGCAACTTCACGAAGCATTTTAATCATTTTTATTTAAAAGCAGTAGATTTAACTGGTTACTTACGCGCAAATATCGAATCATTTCCCGCATTAAACAGATTTAATAATGACGTTGAGGTTGAAATGAACTTATTTAGAACTTTTTTAGGTGAATTAGAAGAAATGGAACTTAGTGATCAGGTTTTAGGAACGTTTTCTGCCCTAATGGCCGATCATATGGCACGGGAGGAATGCTATTACCTAATTAAACTTGCGGAATCAACTAATACTGCACCACCAAATTGTGACCCTGGTAAGCCAAGAGTCAAAGACCCGTCCTGAATAAACTATTTTTCTAAACAAAAAGCAGGAACACCCCCATTAAGCTGACACTAAATACGAAAATTTTAATAGTTCAAAATAACTATGTAAATAAAACTGAATGCATATATCAATGAGGTGCGGCCATCCATGCTAAAATTAAACGAAAGTGAAATGAAGTTTATCCGAACAATAATAGAGGAGAACAACTCTATTATTGAATTAGACAATAAGCACTATTATTTGTCTGCCATTGAAATACATGAATCACCTATAAAGAAAAACGATCCTGAAACGAATGAGAGGCTTGAGAAGAAAAAGCTTAACCTCCTAAATGACGGAAAGTTTTCCATCGATGAAGTGGTTGAAATGATCGATCAAGGTGTGTTATAGAAAAGCATTGTCTTTCTAAAGGCATAGTCAGATGTCGGATTGAGGGAAATCGGTGATAAACTTTTCGTTTTTACTATAATTTAAAGAAAAAGGGGCTGGGACATAACTAAATTGTTTAAACCAAAGCTCAACATTTCACCATACTAGAGAAGGAAATACACGGAGACTCCTGCGGGATGAAAAGCCTGGGTGAGGCTACGTAGAGCGATAGCTCGGAGTAGGCTCAGGGCAGCCCGCGGAAAGCGTAGTGTATTTCCGTAGCGGTATGTATGCACCAACTATGTTCGGATGCTATTTGGTTAAAACACTTTTGTCCCAGGCTCTTTTTCTTTGTAGCGCTATTTAGTTAGCGACATTTTCTGGATTAACCAATTAGGAAGTGTTCATGCTTTTACGCCTAAACATTCTTAGAAATAAAGCCTTTTCTATATTCAGCAAGGAACAACTGCTTTCAGAATAGTAGTAGATTCAGGTCAACTTGTGCCTTTCATCATTTCTTCAAACTTCTTCAATTTTTCATCCTTTGATTTAGCTGAACGTAAAGGGGCTTTCCCAAAATTAACATCTGTATTCATTCCGATTTGAACCCCCTTCGGATCCTTAATGACACCCTCCCTTATTCCGTCTTGGATTTGGCGAAGCTCCGGATCCAGTGTTTACGTCTTCTCTTGGCATGACTATCAACTCCTTTCCTTAGATTGGGATCCATTTTAAAAAATATGCATGTGATGGAAGCTTATACAGCGAAATATAGTATACTAAATTGGAATACATATTGGAGGGGAGCATTATGTCAAATTATTATGCCGTATTTTTACCAATGCTTGATCAGGAAAAAAGCATGCACTATCGCCCTGATCATTTAAGCTTTCTACAAAAACAAACAGAAGCAGGAAGGATTTTTGCAAAAGGGCGATTTACAGATGGTGCAGGGGGATTGGTTATCTATATCGGAGAAACTAAAAATGAAATTGAACAAATTGTAAAACAGGACCCCTATATTTCACAGGGCGCAAGAGGCTATGAAATCCATGAATGGGAAATGGTGAAATAAACAGCCTGTGAATCAATTGACGTTTCTCATCATGTGATAAAATGCAATAGATAAGAAATTTCAAAGGAGAGATGTCTGTTGCCAATTAATATACCTAAACAATTACCTGCAGTAGAAGCATTAAAACAGGAAAATATATTCGTCATGGATGAGGACCGGGCAAGGACCCAGGATATCCGTCCATTAAATATCGTTATTTTAAATTTAATGCCTGAAAAAGAAAAAACAGAGTTGCAGCTTTTGAGATTGTTAGGAAACACACCGTTACAGGTCAACATTACGTTCCTGAAAATGACTACACATACATCCAAGAATGTGAGCAAATCACATCTGGACACATTTTATACAATCTTTGAAAATATAAAAAATCGGCGTTTCGATGGGATGATTATCACAGGGGCACCTATTGAACATTTAGCATTTGAAGAGGTTAATTATTGGCAGGAAATGACAGAAATAATGGAGTGGTCAAAACAGCATGTAACATCTGTCCTGCATATTTGCTGGGGTGCTCAGGCTGCATTGTATTATCATTACGGAATTACAAAGCAGGAACTTCCGGAGAAATGCTTTGGCGTCTATGAACACCGTATAACAGATCCAACGATAAAACTTTTCCGTGGTTTTGACGATGTGTTCCGTGCACCACATTCGCGACACACAGGGGTATCCATAGAGGAAATTCAAAAAAATCCAGAGATATCATTACTTTCAGATTCAGATGATGCTGGAGCATTTATTATCCTGTCCAACGATAAGAAGCATATTATGATTACCGGCCATTTAGAATATGATGCCATAACACTTGCCGAGGAATACCAGCGTGATCTTGACAAAGGATTGAACATCGAAATGCCGAGAAATTACTTTCCGAATAACGATAAAAAGGAACAACCGCCAAACTCATGGCGATCCCATACACACTTACTCTTCACCAATTGGCTAAATTATTATGTCTATCAGCAAACCCCATTTGAATGGGATTAACAGAACAGGAGTTCAATGGGACAAAGGGTCTGACCCCCTGTCCCGCTATGCTGATATTTTATATTTCTCTGGTATTGGTTTTCCCCAAATCTTGTTTAATAAGTATGCTAGACCAAATACTGCTACAGCACCGACTGCAAGAGCTATAATTGCAGAACCGGTAATACCTGCAATTAGAAATGAAACCAATCCACATGCTCCGGCTAAGATCGCATATGGAATCTGCGTATTAACATGATCGATATGATCACTTGAAGAACCTGCAGAAGATAGAATTGTTGTATCAGAAATTGGTGAACAATGGTCCCCAAAAATGCCTCCGCTAAATACTGCAGCAATTGTCATTGCCATCGAGATATCCATCGAAGCTGCTACTGGAATTGCGATCGGCATCATAATCGCAAACGTACCATATGAAGTACCTGTTGTGAATGCAATGATTGCACCAATAATAAACAGCATTACTGGAATAAAGGCTGGTGCAGCACTTGCTTCGGCTGCTTTCACAACGAATGCAGCAGTTCCAAGTTCAGATGTTACACTTCCAATAGACCATGCCAAAGCCAATATAATATAGACAAGCGTCATACTCTTAATACCATTTACAATCATGTCCATCGCTTCCTTAAACTTAAACAGCTTTTGCTGCATGCCCATCGCAAGACCAACAACCGCAGCGGAAAATGCAGCGATTAGAATGGACATTCCGCCATCAGATTCGCCAATTGCTGTAATTAAATCATTTTCGGGAAAGCCGCCTGTCCATAAGAACAATGGTGGAATTAAGCCAAGCAGCACAACTAATGGTACAATCATATTTCTTATTTTTGGTGTATGGCTTTCATCCAATTCCACATCTGTCATCGAATCGTCAGACGGCGGCTGTCCACCATCCCGTATCACTTTTCCAGTTGTTCTCGCCCGGTATTCCGCTTCTGCCATTGGTCCAAAATCCCATTTTTTAAATACAATAATTCCAACTAGCAGGATCGCTAAAATCGCATAAAAGTTGAATGGGATTGTCGATAAATACGTCACATATTCCGATTTTTCAATCCCCAATTTTCCAAACTCTACTCCAATCAGCCCCATGACAAAAACTACCCAGGTAGACACTGGTCCAAGCAAACACATTGGAGCAGAAGTTGAATCCACGATATATGCTAATTTTTCACGTGATACACGCATTTTATCTGTAACCGAACGCATAACACTTCCAACAGTTAAAGCATTAAAATAGTCTTCAAAGAAAATGATGATACCAAACAGCATCGTTGACCCTTGGGCACCTTTGTCCGTTTTTACTCTTTTAGATATTGCATGGGCAATCGCATGGGCACCGCCTGTCTTTTGCAAAACAGAAATAAGCACTCCAAAAATTCCACAGTAGATTAACACGGTTGCACTCCAGGGATCTCCAACGTTTGGTAAAATGAATTCACTGAAACTTGCATAAAGTCCCATCAGTGGATTCCAACCGTGTACCATTGTCGCCCCAAGCCAAACACCCGCGAATAGTGCCGGGATAACATTTCGGGTTACAATTGCAAGCACAATTGCAAGCACTGGAGGCAATAAAGAAAGTATTCCAAAATCCATAAGGTTTAACTCCCTTCCTATTTGGTTTATTATGATAGGTATCGTTTCCCTTTAACTGCTTCATTTAATAAAAGCTAAAGCAAGTATGCGAAACGCAACTATCATAATATAATGAATTTTCATTAGAGTATATTTCTGCATTCATTAATGTATGTCCTGCTTTAATGACATAACACTTTGATAACAAATGATCAGACGGGACAAGGGGTCAGACCCTCTGTCCCGGGACAGAGGGTCTGACCCACTAGCGTTGCATAACTGTAAATAAATATTATATATGTAAAAATTTTGCATTACCATTTTACCTT
>NZ_BMFR01000029.1 GCF_014638995.1 Virgibacillus oceani | reverse complement strand
AAGAGGTCACACCTGTTCCCATACCGAACACAGCAGTTAAGCTCTTCAGCGCCGATGGTAGTTGGGGCATTGCCCCTGCAAGAGTAGGACGCCGCCAGGCATATTCCATTCCACAGTAGCTCAGTGGTAGAGCTATCGGCTGTTAACCGATCGGTCGTAGGTTCGAATCCTACCTGTGGAGCCATGGAGAGCTGTCCGAGTGGCCGAAGGAGCACGATTGGAAATCGTGTAGGCCGTTACCACGGCCTCGAGGGTTCGAATCCCTCGCTCTCCGCCACTTTTTAAAAATAATATGATTGGCCCGTTGGTCAAGCGGTTAAGACACCGCCCTTTCACGGCGGTAACACGGGTTCGAATCCCGTACGGGTCACCACTTACTTGGAGGATTAGCTCAGCTGGGAGAGCACCTGCCTTACAAGCAGGGGGTCGCAGGTTCGAGCCCTGCATCCTCCACCATTCAAACAAAATATTTTTCATATCGCGGGGTGGAGCAGTCTGGTAGCTCGTTGGGCTCATAACCCAAAGGTCGCAGGTTCAAATCCTGCCCCCGCAACCAAATTATTTTTATAGTTTGGTCCGGTAGTTCAGCTGGTTAGAATGCCTGCCTGTCACGCAGGAGGTCGCGGGTTCGAGTCCCGTCCGGACCGCCACTCTTTGATGTAGTGGATATCAAAAGTTATTAATTCATAATGGCTCTGTAGCTCAGTCGGTAGAGCAAAGGACTGAAAATCCTTGTGTCGGCGGTTCGATTCCGTCCGGAGCCACCATTTTTGAATTTTTTTTATTTCCATATTTATGTGGAGGGGTAGCGAAGTGGCTAAACGCGGCGGACTGTAAATCCGCTCCCTCAGGGTTCGGCAGTTCGAATCTGCCCCCCTCCACCATTTATATTTTTCTGATCAAGTAGGGGTATAGTTTAATGGTAAAACGAAGGTCTCCAAAACCTTTGATGTGGGTTCGATTCCTACTACCCCTGCCATTTTTATTATGGCGGTCGTGGCGAAGTGGTTAACGCACCGGATTGTGGCTCCGGCACTCGTGGGTTCGATCCCCACCGGTCGCCCCATTTTCTATATATAATTATTTTGGGCTATAGCCAAGCGGTAAGGCAGCGGGTTTTGATCCCGTCATTCCCAGGTTCGAATCCTGGTAGCCCAGCCATTTTGCGGAAGTAGTTCAGTGGTAGAACATCACCTTGCCAAGGTGGGGGTCGCGGGTTCGAATCCCGTCTTCCGCTCCATATTACTTTACAAAATGGCGGTATAGCCAAGTGGTAAGGCAGAGGTCTGCAAAACCTTTATCACCGGTTCAAATCCGGTTACCGCCTCCAACACATGCCGGTGTGGCGGAATTGGCAGACGCGCGGGACTCAAAATCCCGTTCCCCTTGGGGAGTGTCGGTTCGACCCCGACCACCGGTATCAACTCTAATCAAACCAAAAGGTTGAATATTATTGAAAGAAAAAGACAGGATGATTAATTTCCTGTCTTTTTTTGCTATATGTAGATTTTATCCATTATACGGTACAATGCTAGTAATATTCTAATGACTTTAGATTAAAAATGAATATTTTTATAATAAATTGAAATATTGATGAATCAAAAATAAAATACAACAATATAATAGTTTGATATAATAAGTGGTAGAATATTCTAAAATTAAATCTATATGAGGAGTGAGTTATTAGTGGAGGAATTTAAGCAGCAAATCAAAAATCTAGGTAGCAGGATTGAAAGAATAAGAGAAAATATTCAAACTGAGGAGGCAACCAAAACATCTTTAATTATGCCTTTAATCCAAGCATTAGGGTACGACATATTTAATCCTGAAGAACTAGTACCTGAATATGTAGCTGATGTAGGTATTAAGAAAGGTGAAAAAATAGACTATGCTATTTTGCAAGAAGAAGAACCAGTTATTTTAATTGAAGCCAAAAGTGTAAATGAGGAATTAAAAAAACATGACTCTCAACTATTTAGATATTTTGGTACTACTAAGGCAAAATTTGCGATCTTAACTAATGGAATTGAGTATAAATTTTTCACTGATTTAGAAGAGGAAAACAAAATGGACCAGAAACCATTCTTTGTGATTAATATGCTGGACCTAAAAGATGCTGATATTTTAGAATTGATAAAGTTTCGTAAAAATGACTTCGATGTAGTAAATGTATTAACAACTGCATCTGAATTGAAATATACTGGGGAAATAAAAAAATATCTAACTGGACAATGGGAAGAACCATCTGAAGATTTTATTAGAGTTGTTCTTAATGACATTTACCAGGGTGTAAAAACAAAAAAAGTTATTGATAATTTTAGAGAACTAGTGAAAAAGTCATTGAATCAATTTGTTAATGAGAAAGTTAATGACAAACTGCAAAAGGCTTTAAATTCATCATCTGACAGCAGCCGGAGTCCAAATATTAATGCAGCTATTGAGATTGAAAAAGAAAATGTTGAACTAAGTGATGAAACAAGATCACCTCAAGATGAAATACATACCACAGAAGAAGAAATAGAAGGTTATGTTCTTGTAAAACTTATTCTTAAAGAGGAAATTGAACCATCTAGAGTATTTTATAGAGATAATAAAAGTTACTTTAATGTATTATTAGACGATAATATCAGAAAATGGATTTGCCGTTTAGGTTTTAACAGTTCAAAAAAGTATATTCAATTAAACGATGTGAACAGAACTAATATTAAGATTGATACAGTAAATGATCTTTTAAATTATAAGGAAGCAATACTTGAGGTTGCTAGACAATTTGATGAAGCTACAATAAAGTGAATAAAAATGCACATTATTTAAGATCTGGGACGGATTAAATTGATATTTAACAGCGCCTCTGCTAAATAATCCATTTTGTGTGTATGAAAATGTATTTGGTCCAATGGATAATGGGGAATGGATCAAATTACTAAATAAATTATTTGATATACTTTGACAGCAGACCTCCAAAAGAACAAATCATAAAAGAAAAAGAAGAAATGTTTTGGGGGAAGGAAGATGAGTAAAACAGGTAAACGTGGAGAAATATGGACTGTTGGTTTAAAAAATTGAAAAAGAAGACCAGTTGTTATTGTAAGTAATGATCATGTAATTATAGAATTAGATCATTTAATAGCGACAGTTACAAGTCAACAACATACAAGAAATGAATTCGATGTTGCAATTGAATACTAGGAAGAAGCGGGCTTGGATAAACCCTCACAAATGTTGTTTCAACAATGTTTGTGAGGTATTTTATTTTACGGGAATAGGATTGGAAAAGGTAAGGTAATCAATCATCTTAAATTAATTTTACGAAAGGATTTTATGATAATAAATTCCTTGAATCTAAGAGATTTAGTGGAATCTTATACTCGCAATCTATGATAAAATAATAGAATGCATATTATAAAACAACATGCTGACAACCAACTCAGGAGTGAAACAAACTTGAATAAAAAAGACATCGCAACTATTCGCAAACAATTTAAATTAAATAATGATTTACTAAAAATCCATGAAATCTTTAATGTGTACATTATGAAAGAATCCAGTGACATCTATCATCAGGAAAGTCTCCCGTTTGAGATGCTGGAAGTGGAACAGAAAGAGTTATTTATGAGCAATTTTAAAAAGGTGCTTTCCGGTCAATTGGACGAGAAATTATTTGAATTAAAATTCCAGCGCGATGTGGAAAATAATAGCCAGTTAATCCTTCATCAATCACTAAATAGCAGTGATACGGAAGAATGGAAAACGTATATGCTTCAGCTTGTAGAAAAAATGCTGAAGGATAAGCAATATGAAATGGATATTGTTGTAACCTTTATTCGCGGAGAATATATGAAACCGATGAAACGCCGTAATGAGGAAACGGAGGAAAGTGAAAGGGATAAGGTTTATTCAAATTCCTTTATTTTGTGCAGTATGAATAAAACGCAGGATCCGAAAAAAGAATTGCTGTTTGATTATGTGGAAAAGGAGTTTAAGTATAATTTTGTGGTTGATCCAATTATCAATTTGAAGGCTCCAATTTCAGGATTTCTTTTTCCATGCTTCACGGACAATGCAGCAGATGTCAATCACGTACTATATTCAGCAGGGAAGGCAAATGAACTCAACTATCATTTCATCGAAGAAGTATTAAATGCTGAAGAAATAATGACAGCTCAGGAGGATAAAATTGTTTTTGAGGAAATTGTGAAAAAAGTAGCGGGAGATCAAATCAATACATCCACACTTTCGAATGTATACGAGGAGATTCATCGAGTTGTAGAAGAGAATGAAGAGGAAGATATTCCTAAACTGGACTACAAAGATGTAGAAAAAGTTTTAAAAAGCAGTGGGGTTAATGAGGTTGATTCGGAAAAAGTAGAAGAGGCATTTAAGACTGTGATTGATGATGAAAAATATGAGTTTAAAGCAAGCAGCATTGTACCAAAATATTCCTCAAAATCAATAAAAATAAAAACAAAAGTAGCGGATATTTCCATTAGTCCACAGGATTTAAGATATGTACGTCAAGTTCAATTAGATGGAAAAATTTGCTTAGTAGTGGAAGTAGAAGAAAACACAGTGATTGAAGGCTTTGAAATGATTCCAGAGGCTTTATTTGAGAAAGCTAAAGAGGCGGAAGAATGATTTGCAAAAATAATCGGAGGCTGGGACTTAACTAAATTGTTTAACCCAAAGCCGAATATTTCACCATACTAGCGTAGTGTATTTCCGTAGCGGTATGTATGAACCAACTATGTTCGGATTTTATTTTGGTAAATACACTTTTGTCCCAGGCTCTTTTATACATTTAAATCTATCTGCCCAGCGATAATTTCAATAAACTTTTTCACAAATCAGGAAATTGGAACTTTAATTGCAGAAAATTCGTATATAATGAAGAGAAAGATAACCCTAGAATGAAAGGAATGTTCCAATATGGCACAAACACTGAAAACTGTTTCCAGGTCTGATGTACGTGGAACGGCAGCGGGTGTACTGTTTATGGCGTTTTTTGGAACTATGTGGGCATATACGGGGATAATCGGGTTACAAGGCTGGGGAGATCCTTGGTTGTTCGTTGCTTCTCTAATAGTTGGAGTTGCTTTGCTTATTGGTGGTTGTTTACTTATATATGCATCGCGTGATTTACCGAATCAAGTTCCACATGGAGATGGGAGGCGTGGGAAGAAAATAGGATTCTGGTTTAACATTGTTTTTGCTGCAGAAGGTTTGGCAATAGTGGTCACGATTGCTGTATGCAACATTATTGGTCACACCGAATTTATCCCTCCTGTAATAGCAATTATTGTCGGTGTTCACTTTTTGCCATTGGCCAATCTTTTTCAGGTTAGGATTTACTATCTTACGGGTGTACTTCTATGTGTGCTTCCCATTATGACAATACTATTTGTTCCCCTGAATTTCACACTGCAGGAACACCAGATAAATGCATATATGTTTGTAGTTGGTTTCGGCTCTGCACTTATCCTGTGGGGAACTAGCCTAGCAATATGGCTGATGGGAAAAAGGTTGATAGGACTTGTATCCAATACATTGACAGACGAAATTATGCACTGGAAGTAATTTAATAATTATGTTTATAAGGGGGCAATTGTAAAAGTGGATATTCAAGACTTCAGCTATAATTAATTGTGATACACACGGACAGACATATACCAGTCACCGGCAGACAGATCCAAGAATTGCTGATTTTGTTTTGAAAACACTAGGTCAAGTTAAAACTGTATTAAATGTGGGGGCTGGTGCAGGTTCTTATGAGCCCAAAGACCAATATGTTTTCAAATTTAAACGAGTTAGTTATAAATATATTTTCGTCTATTCATATTTAAGATGACCTCAATCCGTAAATCCCCTTATTAATTATGTTATTTATTATTTCAGCCATTTCTTTTGGAGATTTATCCATTCCATTGTTCAACCAAACCTTCATTACCTGAATACTGCCGCTTATGATAAACGAACTGAGATACTGAGAAATATCATTATCTAGAGGCTTAACTCCCATTAAGTTTTTCATAATGAAACGATGAGCCACGACCATAACTTTCTGCTGGAAGGAGGAATCACTATTTTCATTAAGAAGTGTTTGGCATTCATCCTTCTTGGAAGCAAAGTATTCAATTAATTTTTCCGTCATTTTTAGTGCGTCATCTTCCTTCTCAAAATTGTATGAGCTCAGGTACATACTCATATCCTCGATTAGTTCCTCTTCAATTTGCTCAAGAAGGTTAAACTGGTCAGAGAAATGTGCATAGAAGGTGGAACGGTTGATATCGGCTAGTTCACAAATTTCTTTGACTGTAACCGCAGAAATTTGCTTTTCCTTCAATAATTTCATAATGCTATCCTTTAAAACCATTCGTGTATATTTTTTTCGTCTGTCCAATTTATCAGAAGTAATAAGAATCCCTCCAAAATTTTTCACATTTCCCAACACAAGAATCTATTGTGTTGGGAAATGTACGTATTTTGTAAAACTGTTTGTTGTAAAAGCAACACCGTGTTTTATATAATGATATAGTGGAATTATTAATATGTCTAGCTGCAGCGCCAGCGACTAGTGAATTTCCTTCGCTCTCTAGGTTTCCTTTATTTTTTGTGAAGGTATGTTCAGTTAAAATTGCCGCTTCCATGCGACATACCGTACACCGTATTATACGTGCAAGAATCTACTAGTCGTCAACCGGTCGCTCCCGCTTTTAAGTACGCAAGAGAGGGTGAACTATTATAAGCATTGCATCACGAATTATTAAACATAAAAAACCTGTTGTCATTACATTTTTAATCATTGCAGTAATCAGTACCATTGCTCAGTTTTTGGTAGCTGTAAACTACAATATGGTAGATTACCTGCCAGAGGATGCACAATCAACAGCAGCAATGGACATCATGGATCAGGAATTTGATGGAGCTGTACCGAATACGCGAGTAATGATTAATGATGTTACCATACAAGAAGCTCTTGATTACAAGGATCAACTTGCATCCATTGATGGTGTGTCGGATGTTACATGGTTAGATGACGCCATTGATATAAAAACCCCCATCGAAATGGCTGATCGGGATACAGTGGAATCTTACTATAGGGACAATAATGCGTTATTTTCCTTCAGTATCCGTGAGGGAGATGAAGTGGAGGTAACGGATGCCATCTATGACCTTATTGGGGAAGAAAACGCCATAGCAGGGGAGGCGCTAAATACAGCGACTCAGCAAAAGATGGCTTTCACCGAAACGATGTATGCCGCAGCATTATTGATACCGATTATTATTATCATTTTGGTTCTTTCCACCAATTCTTGGATTGAACCGGTATTTTTCTTAACGGCTATCGGAGTTTCGGTTTTGATTAATTTAGGAACGAACATTTTTCTTGGAGAAATATCCTTTGTTACACAATCAGTGGCACCGATTTTACAGCTCGCGGTTTCATTGGATTATGCTATTTTTCTGCTTCATAGTTTTTCTGATTACAGACAAAAGGCAGCTGATCCAAAAGAGGCAATGAAGCTCGCGATGAAGCGATCATTTCCAGCAATTGCAGCAAGTGCGTCGACCACTTTCTTTGGTTTTATTGCCTTGTCATTTATGAATTTTGAGATCGGTTCGGATTTAGGGCTCAATCTTGTTAAAGGAATACTATTAAGCTTTATAAGTGTGATGGTCTTTCTGCCAGCGTTGACCCTTATGTTTTATAAATGGATTGATAAAACGCAGCATAGGCCATTACTCCCAAGCTTTAAAAATATTGGGAATGGCGTGATGAAGCTAAAAATACCTAGTTTGATTCTAGTATTTGTTCTCCTTGTACCTGCATTTTTAGCACAGGGTCAAACTAATTTCATTTATGGAATCGGTGAACAGCCAGAATCAACACGTGCTGGCAGTGATGTTGTAAAGATTGAAGAAGAATTTGGAAAGAATACTTCTATGGTCCTGCTCGTTCCAAAAGGGGACATTGCGAAAGAAGAAGAATTAGTGGAGGACTTGGAGAATACCGAGCATGTGAAAAGTGTTCTGTCCTATGTCAACACAGTCAGTGCAGCAATTCCACCTGAGTATTTGGATCAATCTGTGACAGAACAGTTTTATTCCGAAAATTACAGTCGAATCATACTTCAAACAAATACAGATACTGAAGGAGATACAGCATTTGGATTAATTGAAGATGTCCAGCATACAGCTGAACGTTATTATGGTGATGCGTTCTATTCACTGGGAGAAAGTGTGACATTGTATGACATGAAAAATGTCGTTCAAAAGGACAATACAGTTGTTAATTTACTAACCGTTATTACAATTGCCATTGTTTTATTGGTCACGTTTAAATCAATATCTATACCTGTCATTCTTCTGCTGACGATTCAGTCGGCTGTATGGATTAATTTATCAGTTCCTTATTTTACAAATTCCTCACTGGTTTTTGTAGGATATCTGATTGTCAGTACGGTACAGCTCGCCGCGACAGTTGATTATGGTATTCTGCTGACGGAAGAATATAAAGAAAACCGAAAAGAAATGCCGGCACTTAAAGCAATTAAGAAAACGATCGATGAGAAAATTTTCTCGATTGCCATTTCTGCTTCCATTTTATCAAGTGTTGGATTTATTCTTTGGATGACCTCGTCTAACCCGATCGTTTCGTCCATCGGATTATTGCTGGGACGTGGTGCATTACTTGCCTTTATTATGGTTGTGTTATTCCTGCCAGCCATGCTATTGGTATTTGATAGACTTATAGAAAAAACAACATGGAAAGCAAACTTTTTTAAGGAGAAATGATGATGAGGAGAAAAATATTACTTGTATTGGCGACTGTTATCCTTGTTTTGCCGTCATTTCTTGTAACAGCTTCTTCAAATGACAGTGAGACGAAGGAATCGATAGCTAAGAAGGATGGGGAAATTTCGTCAAAGGATGAAGTGGTGTATGCAACGCTTAGCGCCACTGGTGACAGGCAGGAAGTGTATGTTGTGAACACGCTGGACGTTACAAAGGCTGGAGAGGTTGTTGATTACGGCACTTATTCCAGTCTAAAGAACTTGACCGATTTATCAGATATGAAACAAACGGACAATATGGTACAGGTTACAGCACCTGAAGGGAAGTTTTATTATCAGGGGAATATGAATGACGCTGCCCTGCCATGGGATATTGCGATTTCGTATTTCTTAGACGGCAAGGAAATTTCTCCGGAGGATCTTGCTGGAAAAGAGGGAAATGTGGAAATTCATATCAAGACTTCTGCCAATGAAGGGAATAAATCGACGTTTTATGAAAACTATTTAGTGCAAATTTCTCTTACGCTCGATATGGAAATTGCCAGCAACATCAAGGCGGAAGACGGAATGGTTGCTAATGCTGGAAAGAATAAACAAGTAACATTTACCGTAATGCCTGAGGATGAGGCGGAATTAGTTGTGGAAGCGGATGTAGATGAATTTGAGTTAGACGGCATCAACATCACGGGTGTTCCTTCAACGATGTCTGTTGATCAACCAGATGTAGATGAAATGACAAGTGATATGAAATCCCTGACAGGCGCCATTGCTGAAATGAATGATGGTGTCGGAGAACTGAACAGTGGAGTCTCTGAATTAACTAATGGTGTCTCGCAATTACACAACGGTTCGGAGCAATACAAAAATGGAATCACTGGCCTTGATGGAGCTTCCTCTGAACTGGTTGATGGGTCCAAAGCCATTGATGAGGCTCTTGCCGCATTGAGTAAATCCCTCGGTAATGCTGAAGGGATGGATCTAAGTGGAATGGAAGAGTTAGACGAAGGACTCACTGGAATTTCTAGTGGTTTACACAAAACTGCAGATGGTTTGGCAACTCTAAAACAAAATTATAAAAAGGCTTACGGTACACTGAATGCAGCAATAAAAGCCATTCCTGCAGGTGTTACGACTGAAGAAATAGAAGCATTGAAAAACAGTAATGCAGATCAAAAAGCAGTAGAGAAACTCCTGGAAACCTATAATGCTGCACAAGCTGCGAAAAGCACTTACGCTGGGGTGAAACAGGGTTTTGATTCAGTTGATATAACATTAGAGAATACGATTGATGGAATTAGCAAAATGGCCAATAATTTGGATGCCATGGCGGATGGACTATCATCTTCTTTAGAAAACATGGATAGCATGGAAGGGTTTGCTCGATTACAGGAAGGGATAGCTAGTTTATCCGCCAACTATAAAACATTTCACTCGGGATTGGTAGATTATACGGGAGTAGTGCACCAATTATCCACTTCCTACCAGGAATTAAATACTGGAATTGGTGACCTTGCTGAAGGCAGTGGAAAATTAGAAAATGGAGTTGGTGAACTTCATGATGGTACAGCACAATTGCACCAATCCACGAAAGATTTATCAAAACAAATGACAGAGGAAATTGATCAAATGATGGACGATTATGATAAATCCGATTTTGAAGCCGTATCCTTTGTTTCTGCTAAAAACAAAAACGTTAATTCGGTACAATTTGTCTTAAAAACGGAAAGTATTAAACAAGAGGAACCGGAAATGCCTAAAGAGCAAGAAAAGGAAGAAAAAGGAGTTTGGGCTCGTTTTAAGGATTTATTTTCATAAAGAAAGAATGAAGGTGCTGACCCTGGGGAGGCACCTTCTTTTTAGTTTGTCATCCTAGTACCCCCTCAGTTAATAATTAATATAAAGGCCATCACTAAATAGCTGTTTCTAGTGATAGCCTCGGTGTTAGAATTTTATTTAAAAAGCTGCTGTCCAACCAGCATCAGCAGTAATTACAGTACCATTCACAAAACTGGATTCATCGGATGCCAAAAACAAAGCCACTTGTGCGATCTCTTCAGGCTGTCCTACTCTAGGTATTACGGACTGTACGGATTTGGTGCGTTCCATGCCAAACTGATTAACATTTTTCATGGAAGATGCAATGTTTGTTTCCACACCGCCTGGGGCAATTGCATTACAACGGATACCTTTCTGTGCGTACATATAGCCAGTGTTTTTTGTAAGACCAACGACCGCGTGTTTTGAGGCACCGTATGCTGCACCCGCATGGGCACCATTTAATCCGCCAGTCGAAGCAGTATTCACGATAACTCCTTTTCCTTTATCCAAGAAAATTGGAATTGCCTTGCGCATCGCTCTCATAACGCCTTTTGTATTAATATCAAAGATTAAGTCCCAGCGTTCATCAAGAATATCCCCAACAGGTTCAAATCCATCCATAATACCAGCATTATTTACGAGAATATCTAACGTTCCATATTCATTTACGGCAGTATCAATCATGTTATCGATGTCCTCTTGTTTAGCGACATTTACCTGAACAGCCTTTGCTGCTCCACCATTATCAATGATACTGTTAACCACTTCTTCGGCACCATCGACGTTAAGATCGGCAACAATTACTTTAGCACCCTCATTAGCGTACAATTCTGCAATCGCTTTCCCCATTCCTGAAGCTGCACCGGTAACGATAGCCACTTTGTCTTTTAATTTCATCCTATTTCCCTCCCAAATTATTTAAATAAGATATTGAACATGTGTACATTAACTATTATACTGGATAGGGAAAAGATGTACAAACAACGGAAAATACAATTAATGTTGGATAATAGACACTTATATTTAAAAGTGTTCAGGTTGAGGTGAAAAAAATTTGAAACAGGATTTACGAATTTTAAAAACACAGGAAAGTTTACGCCATGCTTTACTAACCCTGTTAAAAACGAAGCCATTGGAATCGATTACAATCGCAGAGCTTTGCCGCTTAGCAAAAATTAATCGTGGAACGTTTTATTCCCACTATAAAAACGTCCATGACGTTTTTAAACACTATTTAGAGGTAATTGTTGAAGATTTTAGACATGCTTATGAGGAACCTTATCATAAGACGAACTTTCATATTCAGCATATCGAGGCAGACATGATCAAGATATTTCATCATGTAAAGAAATATCAGGATTTTTATCAAATTATCTTTGATGAGCGTATTCCGATGATGTACTATTATCAGCTGTTTGATACAGTACGATCGTTTATGCAAATGTCCATAGATGATAGCTATCTGGAATTAGATAAATCAATTAAAGTTGACTATCTAATAAGCTATCAGACAAATGCTATCCTTGGAATACTAATCGAATGGCATCGACAGGGATATGAGACATCTATCCAAGAGCTAAATCAGCAGCTAATTACTATTTTGTCGATCAATAGCCCTTTTAGGAAAATGTGACCGAATTAAATAGTTGATCGTAAATTTAATAAAAAAGCCAGCACTAATAAAGGGCTGGAAGTCTAGTGTTCTAAATTCCGGTATTGAGGTTCTTCCTGTTCAATCGTTGTGAGCCGATTATCAAGATGTACAATAATATCTTTAATTTCAGCTGCAGCGTTTGAATAAATTTGTTTTGTCTTTTCATTTTGAGCTTTCTGGGTAAATTGTTCAAGACTTGCTTGTGCACTTATTAACGTTCCTAATGCTTCTTTTACTTGATTTGCTACTGTCATAAGCTATTTTCCTTCCTTTTAAGTATTAAAACGAATATATGTCATGTAAATGTCCGCGAATCGTACCTAAGCCTACCTTAATCTGTGTCTTGTCCTTTGCATCAGCTGCTTCCTTAAGTTTTTCCATTTCAACATTGATTCCCTCATATTCCGCTTCATCACCTAGCAGCTGTAACTTCCATTTTCCTTCTTTATACATTTCTTTTAATGCCTTAATCTTACGTTTGCTTTGTTCCCAGTCGGCTTGTTCCACAGACTGATTGATATCATCAATTTTTTTATAAAATTCTTTTTCTCCCTGGCATCCTACCAGCAACAGCGAAATCATGACAATAAGGATGGAAGTTCTCACGTATTTTCCCATGAAAATAAACACCTCCTGCATGTTTATCTTTATTATGTCCAATAATATAAAAGGATTGCATTCGAATAGAAAATGGAGGTTCGAGAAGATGCCGGAGTTTATCTTGACTTTAGTTCGGTCAACCATTTCCTTTTTTTTGCTGTTAGTTATGACAAGAATAATGGGTAAGAAACAACTTTCCCAAATGACTTTTTTTGACTATGTTGTTGGTATTACGATTGGTTCAATAGCGGCTGCTATGGCAGTTGATCAAAATATTAAAATTTCAAACGGGATTATGGGGCTGCTTGTTTGGGGGATTTTTCCTGTAATACTAGGGTTATTAGGCTTAAAATCGATGAAATTTCGTCATGTGACAGATGGAACCCCTTCCATTGTAATCAAGGATGGTAAAGTGCAGGAAAAGAATCTAAGTAAAAATCATATGTCTGTTGATGAACTAATGTTGTCGTTAAGGGAAAAAAATATATTCAAGGTTTCTGATGTTGAAATGGCAGTCATGGAAACAAACGGTCAGGTAAGTGTGATGAAAAAGACCGAACAACAGCCGATAACTCCAGATCTAATTGGCCTTGCCGTTGAAAAAGAACATAGCCCTACAATCGTAATTTCAGATGGAAAACTATTGAAGGAAGAGCTATTATCGTTAGGATACTCCGACAAATGGCTTCAAGGTGAGATTATGAAACAAGGTGCCACCACATTCGAGGATGTCTTTTTAGCGCAGATTGATTCGAAAGGAAATGTATATGCTGATTTATACAATGATGAAATACAACAGCAGCAAGTAATCCAAAAACCATTACTTTCGGCATCACTTAAAAAAGTACAGGCTGATTTAGAGAGCTTCTCCTTACAGACTGATGATCCAGATGCAAAAAAGCTATATCAGCTGCAGGCCGATAGACTAAAAAAAACATTGGATTCATTATTACCTTACCTGAAATAACAAATTTTAAATTACATAATCAATCGTATAAATATATATTTATCATCAAAACATAAACCAACAACGTGCAGGAGGACAAACACATGCGTTTTATCGAACTTGTAAAAAAAGGAAATGTTTCTTCAGGACTTGCGGCACTTGGGAATGCGCTAATTGCTGCTTTAAAGTTTGTTGCAGCAATAGTGAGCGGTAATGGTTCCGTGTTTGCCTCAGCTATGCACTCAACAGCGGACACCGTAAACCAGGCATTCGTTTTTTTTGGCAGCGTACTTTCTGAAATGAAGCCATCAAAGCGTTTTCCAACAGGTTTTGGAAGAATCATTAATATTTTCTGCATGATTGCAGTAATTGTTGTAACCGTAATGGCTTATGAAACGGCAAAAGGTGGCTGGGAACTAATCCTTCACCCTGAGAAGTCGGGGAATTTTTGGTTAAATGTTGGTGTCCTTGTTGCCGCTTTTCTAGTTGATGGATTTATATTAATTAAGGCAATGAAGGAAATTACAAGGGAATCGGATACGGAGAGTAAGGGGTTTATCTTATTTGATGCTTTTAAGAGTGCAAGTAAAGCATCTCCGGCTACACGATTGGTTTTTTATGAGGATATGGTTGCGACATCAAGTGCAGTATTTGCGATTATTGGAATTGTTTTAGCGCAATATTTCGGTATACTTCGAGCCGATGGTGTCATTTCGATTATAATTGGAATTCTTATGTTGTTCGTAGCTTTTCGGGTTGGATATGATAATATGATTGGACTTATCGGGGTCTCTGCACCTGCAGATGTTGAAAAAAAGATAGCCGATGCCCTGCTTGAGGATGAATCTGTTGTAGATATTTATAAAATGAGGGTATTGCAGGAGGGACGTTCCTACCATGTTGAAGCTACAGTTGAATTGAAAAAGGGGTTAACATTGGCAGAAGCGGATGATATTAAGTTTACATTATCTGACAAGCTGCTCAGAGCTCCGGAAATTGCGGATGTTGTATTAGGGATAATTGAAGATAACGGTGATGAGAGCTGGAAGGCTGAGAAAAATTAATTATTAGCTGTGTTTTTTTTCGTGTTGTTCATTACCATTCATATCTTGAAATATTGGTCCCGTTTGATTAAATCCAACTAAAAAGATTAGAAACAATATCGTTATGATAAAGAGGTTTTTAAACAGGGAACGATTTTTATTTACTTCTTCTTGAACAATATAGAGAAGAATCAGGCTGGTTGCAATGAAAAGCATAAACATAATTTTAACAATAGCATCACTATATTCTGGCGAAATCATGTATCCAAGCATTGCGCCCATCATACCACCCATAATGCCGGCTAGCATACCATCCAGTACAGCAATCATGTTAATTGGTATCCCGGATAAGAAACCTGCAGTAAAACCTATCGTCATACCTAAGACTGTTGAAATAAATAGTGTCCCTGAGTACATAATTCCCATAATAATTCCAACAGCTAAACCAACGCTCATTCCTAATCCCATTGCAATCATCATGCCACTCATTTTAGTGATTTCATTTCGATAATAAATCGTTTGACCAATTACGAGCATGGCAAGCATAAAAATGGTTAACAAGACAACAAATAAAGGAAACGTCATTCACCACACCTCTTGTCCTTTCTAATAACTACTGTATGAAGAAGTAATTATGATTTATGCGGCAAGGGGAAAGAACTTTTACAAGTAAACGTATAAAATCTGGCTCTATTAGCAAACGACATGATAAGTTGCGTAAAAGGGGAACATAAATGACTTCCACTGAAACATATACAAAGACTTAAGGATTTTCGTATATTTTTCTTAAAATAGTAGATATTATAAGAAGTACCTTTGTACAGGGAGGTTTATTAAATTATGACGCATGACAGCACACACCTTACATCTTCAGAAATTGCCTCACTTTGGACAGCCTATATGAATGATAGCATGTCCAGACTGGTTCTGAACTTTATGTTGAAATATATGGAAGACCCAGAGATAAAATCTGTCGTACAGACTGCGTATGATATTTCCGTCACCCATCTTGAGGAATTAGAACATATTTTTGATAAGGAATCGTTTGCAATACCGAATGGTTTTTCTGATAGGGATGTAAATATGGATGCACCTTGGCTTTTCTCTGATATTTTTTGCCTGACATATGTAAATCAAATGGCAAAGGTCGGGATGCTTGGGTACAGTGGATTTTTGGCAATGTGTGCAAGAGAGGACATTCGAAAATACTTTACACAAGGATTATCCTTAACAGCTGAACTTTATAATCAATCTGCGGATACTGCTTTGGCAAAGGGTATATTTTCAAGACATCCATATATTGAGGTTCCAAAAGAAACAGACTATGTGAATGATAAAAGCTATTTTAATGGGCTTAATCCGTTTAGTGAAAAGCGTCCATTAAATACGGTTGAAATATCCCATTTGTATATGAACATATTGACTAATTCCATGGGGATAAAGCTATGCCTTGCTTTTGCACAAACTTCACCAGCAAAAGAAATACAAGAATATATGCTCCGCGGAAAAGAAATCTCACAAAAGCATATCAAAATCTTTTCACAAACATTGCTGGATAATGACATCCAAACGCCGCGATTGCCTGATATAAGTGTTAGTGAATCGACAACACAAACATTTTCGGATAAATTGTTAATGTTTCATATGTCACTTATTGCATCTGCAGGTATTGGCAACTATGCAGCTGCTGGATCAGCGAGTCAACGCACCGATTTGGTTGTGAATTATGAACGATTGTCATTTGAAACTGCGAAATATGCCAAAAAAGGTGCAGATATTATGATTAATAATGGTTGGCTTGAGCAGCCCCCAGGAACGAAAGATAGAAATAAACTAGCAAGGAAAAAGGAAAGTTAGGTTATTGCATTATGTTGTATTATTATAGGAAACCCAGTTTGGCCAAAAAGGCTGAATTTGGTTTTGATTTTTTAACCATAAATTAGTAATGATTTCACCGCTAATAATGGACTATGTAGAAAAAAGAAGAATAAGCAAGAAAAATGAAGCATCCAGCGAATGACCACGTTTTTATTCGATTTTGTTATGGTTTATAATGGTATGTTTCAAAAGTTAATTACGGTTTAAGCTTTTAGGGAAAATAAGTTGTGTTGTCATAGGCAGCCACGGCCTTAATAATTTGCAAAAGTTTATTTTGGGAAGTGTCAGTCATAAGGTAACGAAACGTGTTAATTGTTCTGTGTTGATCGTTAAATAGTGAAGCCTCGCATTTTGGATGCGGGGTTTTTTGTCGGTAGCAGTGGCATTAACTATTATACCTCGAGTGGAAGTGCTTTTCTCTTTTGCAATCGTCTATTATAATTGGTATAAAGAGTAAAGACATTAATTTATATTGTGATAGGAGAGTTACAATGGGAAAAACATTCATATTTGGACATAAAAATCCGGACACAGATACAATTACAGCAGCACTTGCATATGCACATTTAAAAAATGAATTAGGTGTAAAAGCAGAGCCTGTTCGTTTGGGTGCAGTTAACAAAGAAACACAATTCGCATTAGATTATTTCAATGTAAAAGAACCACGATTAATCGTAGAGGTTCCTGAAAATAGCGATGTTATTTTAGTCGATCATAATGAGTTCCAGCAAAGTGTTGAGAACATAAAAGAGGCACATATCGTTGAGGTTATTGATCATCACCGTGTCGCAAATTTTGAAACAAAAGAGCCATTATATTTCCGTGTTGAACCTGTTGGCTGTACAGCAACAATTTTAAAGAAAATGTACAAGGAAAATGATGTTGCTATCACAAAGGAAATTGCAGGATTACTTGTTTCAGCGATTATTTCCGATTCATTGCTGCTAAAATCACCGACATGTACCCAGGAAGACGTTGAAGCAGCTCATGAATTAGCAGAAATTGCAGGTGTGGACCTTGATCAATATGGGTTGGATATGCTTAAGGCTGGAGCGGATTTAAGCGACAAATCAATGGCAGAACTCATTTCAATGGACGCAAAGGAATTTGAAATGAATGGATCAAAAGTAGAAATCGCACAGGTAAATGCTGTTGATACAAATGCAGTTCTCGTTCATCAGGAAGAATTGGAAACGGAAATTAACAAAACGATTGAAGGCAAGAATCTTGATTTATTCCTGTTTGTTGTTACGGATATTTTAAATAATGATTCCGAGGCTATGGCACTTGGTAAAGCGAAAGAAAATGTGGAAAAAGCATTTAATGTTACGTTAGAAAACAATCGTGCATTGTTAAAAGGCGTCGTATCACGCAAGAAGCAAATTGTTACGAATTTAACTGAGGCATTTAAATAGAATAGGAAATAGACAACCTCAATGGACCAAATCACTGCATGATTTGGTCTTTTTACTAAATTTTAAGAGGTAAATTATACAGTATAAGCATAATGTCTATCGAAAGGAGGTTACCGATGGGGATAGCAATCCTGTTTATAGTGTTTGCCTTAAACTTTTTGAATATCAAATTAAGCAAGTGGCTGTTTAAGGAAAATAGAAATAAACTTTCGGATACAGATGGTAAAAAGATATACATATTTGGAATGACCATACTTTTGGTAGTCAGTTTTGGCTTTATGATTACTTTTATAGATTCAGAAAAAGCTTTTATATGGACTGTAACATGCATTTTATTAGTGTTTTCTATTTTTCAATCATTTATGGAATGGAGGTATATCAAGGAATCCAAGCAATTTATCATTCCAGTTATATTAATTGCGGTTGGTATGCTTTGTATTTATGGAGTCTTTTTTATAAACGAAAAAATGAAATATACAACTTTCCAAGATGTTGTGTCTGATCAACTGAATGAAGAAAGTACTGTGAGAAGTATCACAATTGATATCAATGATTTTTCGGGCACTTTACCAAAGAGAGAAGCAAGTGCAACGATAAGGGATCAAGATCTTATCAATCGTATTCTAGCGGATTTTTCAGATGTGGAACTAAAAAAAGAAACGGGTTTTAGAGATTATTGGGATTATACGTTAAGAATAATTACTACTAATCAGGTTGAAGAAGATCACTTTTCGACAGAAAGCTTGTATGTGCATGTTGACGGAGACTACATCAGCATATCTGAAGGGAATGCTGATGTTTATAAAATAGTTACACAGTCTAACCATTTAAAAACAATTGAGTCGCTTGTTGAAAGTGATGAAGTTGTTTGGATGCAAGATAGCATTTTGTCAGTTTAAAAAGCGGAAAAAAGAATATGCCCTTTTTTAGCATGAAGAAAAAAAGGGCTACTATTTACCTAAGACTTTTTTTGATTCTCATCTAAAATCGTGCGTAATTCCTTAATATCCTTTTCTGATAATGAATCGTCCTGGATGAACTGGACCAGCATGGATTTTAGTGTACCGCCATAAATTCGCTGGATAAAGGATTGTGCTTTGGCGTGTTGGCATTCATCCTGTGCATAATGCGGGAAAAACGTAAAGACCTTTTTGTCCCTATTTACACCGATCACCTCTTTTTTGGCCAGACGATCCAAAAGTGTACGTACGGTTTTCGGTTTCCAATCCATCTTCTCCTGCAGGAATGAAATGACTTCGTTGGCTGATAGTGGAGCATTTTCCCAAAGTACGTTCATTACCTCCCACTCTGCTTCTGAAATATCGGGCACTTTTCTTGACATTTTCATCCTCCTTTACAAATCCATTCATTCAAATGACTCTATATAGATCTTAATAAATACCTTTATCATTAAGTATCGATAAGGTTATTTCCGCTGCTTTACTTCCAGATGATTTATTTTCATTTTGTATATTTGCCGCAAAGAAGTAAGTGTTATTTCCGGTTTCTACATAACCAATAAACCAACCATTTATTTGCTTGCCGTTTACAGTACCTGTACCTGTTTTTCCTGATAGACGTGCGCCATTTTTTTCTTCTAACAGAAGGGCGTTTTTGATGGTTTGCACATTTTTCTCCTGGAATCCAAATTGATTGGTATAAAAATTCTTCAATAATTGCACTTGTTCGATAGGAGAGATTTTTAAAGAGGACTCCAGCCAAAATTGTTTTACCCCTCCAGAAACATCGTAATTACCATAATCAATTTTTCTCAAATTTTCCTTGATTGTATCCAATTCAAGTCTTTTGTCTAATTCCTGAAAGTACCAGTTTACTGAATTTGTCAGAGCAGCAGTTAAATCCTGATCTGTATTCCAGGATGTATAAGGATATTGCTCACCATCCCATTTCAATGTAGTATTATTAGTTGTTATAATACTTGATTCCAATCCAAACAATGCACTATAGATCTTGTAAGTGGAATCCGGGGACACTCTTAGCTCACTTTGATCTTTATTGTAAATATGATATTGATCAGCATGCTTATCGTACATGACAAAGCTTCCGGCATAGTCGTTGAAATAGTTGTTTAAATCTTCATACATAACCCGCTCACTATTAAAATCGTAACGATCATTATCACCTGCCATGACAGTAACGAGTGGGATCTGAGTAAATACTAGTGCTCCAACAAGCATAAAGACCGCTATACTCTTCATCTTTAATAGCTTTGATTCCTTTGAAAAGGCTGCAATTCTTTGAATACGTTTTTTAAGTTGTTCTTTGGATCCGTTCAATTGATTTGCTAACGCGAAACCACGAAGTTTTGACGATTTATCAGCAAAATTAATAATTGTATTCCCATATTTGGCATAACAATCCTCTTCCAATGAATGCAATACAGCGTTATCACAGGCGATTTCGCGATCCAGTTTCATTTCCCTGAAGGCAAACCAAACAAGTGGATTAAACCAGTATAAAATTTGGAAAATGACCATCAGATAATTTGTTGTAATATCTTTATATTTATAGTGATTTAGCTCATGCAAGAAAATATATTTTATATCTTCCATGGAAAGCCATTCGTCAAAATTCTTCGGTAGCACGACATAGGTTTTCAATAGACCAAATGTCATCGGGGATTTAGCATGCCGTGATTCCCCTACAATCAACTTTCCGGATATATTCAATTCTTTTTTACATTGAACAAATAATTGAAGAACTTTCTTATTTTTTAGCTGAGATGTTGTGCTTCTAATGGTGTTCAATGTTAACCACGCATGTATGGTTAAAACAATTAAAATTATCATGCCAAGGATCCAAATACCAGCTGTAAGGCTATTCAAAAATTCGGGACTAAAACGTTGTACAGATAACGTAAAGTCCCTCATCCAATTTAAATTATTCCCGTGAGCTTCCACTGTCGCAGCACTAGAAGGGCTTAAGTTATAGCTTTGATTACTATCAGGTGAATTAAAATGACTTCCAATATTAATTAAATCGTTTGGCAGAAATGGCAGTGTTAATGCAAACAGTAAGAAATACCATAGATTGTATTGCCATTTCGCTGATAATTGTTTGTGAAAAATTTTCTTTAGCAGCATAATGATTCCAATGGTAAAAGAAGACACGATAAAACTTATGACAAAATTCGTAAAGGTCATGCGAATCGTCTCCATTTCTTTCCGTATACTTGAAAACGAACGAGTTACATATTACAAATGTAATATGTAAATTTTATCATGTCATTGCTCCATTATCAAACTACTGGATTTGAAATAAATATGGAATTTTATGTATGGGGAAAATAATTGACAGGAATAGATTACAAATGTAGTATTGTATTACACGTGTAGTCCTATATTTAGTTGCAACTAAACATTTACTTTCTGGAGGTAACGATTTTGAAAAAAATAAATACCACGCTGCAACTTAATTTTAAAATTACCATACTAATTTGTTTGATCACCCTGATTGCATTAGCAGGTTGTACGAAAGAACAAAATTCAGATAAGGGCCAATCCCAAATAGGGAACAACAAAGCAGCAGAGCCTAGTACGGACAAGGATTTTGCCAAACTGGAAAGCAAATTTGATGCCCGGCTTGGCGTCTATGCTATTGATACTGGAACGAATCAAACGGTTGCCTATCGTTCGGATGAGCGTTTTGCTTACGCATCCACTTTTAAGGCACTGGCTGCGGGAGTTTTGCTGCAGCAGAAGTCAATTGATGAACTTGGCAAACTTATAACTTTTACAGAAGATGATTTGGTAACGTATTCTCCTATTACGGAGAAACATGTTGATACAGGAATGACACTAAGGGAAATCCTTGAAGCTGCTATTCAATACAGTGATAACACAGCAGCAAATCTTTTGTTTGAAGAATTAGGGGGTCCGAAAAAATTTGAAAAAGCAATGAGGCAGATTGGTGATAACGTTATTAATGCTGACCGTATTGAACCTGACTTGAATGAAGCTGTTCCTGGCGACTCCCGTGATACAAGTACCCCGAAAGCAATGGCCACGAGTCTAAAGAATTTTGCAGTAAGTGACTTGCTTGCTGCTGACAAACGTAAGATTTTAACCGAGTTGCTACGTGGAAACACTACTGGAGATAAATTGATTCGTGCAGGTGTGCCTGAGGACTGGGAGGTTGGTGATAAAACTGGATCCGCGGAATATGGTACACGAAATGACATTGCTGTTATATGGCCGCCAGATAGGGAACCCATTGTTATTGTAATTCTTTCCAGCCGTGATACAGAAGATGCCACATATAACGATGAACTCATTGCGCAGGCTGCCAAGGCTGTAGTCAATGCATTGAAATGAATACGGATAGAAATATTGCCAGCTTTTTTAGAAGGAAATATATGCGTATTGTGCATTATGGCTCTCTAAATTGCTATACAGTAAATAATAGGCACGATTATGATGTTACTTAAATTACCAAGAATTAATTATAACTAAAATATGAAGCATTTCTTGTAAAGGAATGCTTCATATTTTTGTATAAAAACAATAATAATATAATGTTAATTAGTAATTATTTATTGTAAAACGATAAAAAGTATATTAAAATTAGTTTAACATGAATTTAGTGAGGTGCTTTTTATGAATCAAGGATCTACACTTTTTCTAAAGGTGGCTGTTTCGTTTATTGGATTTATGGTACTTATATTATCTTTATTCTGGTTACCATGGCTAGCCAATGAAGCGGCGGCATTAGCTCCTGAGCTTGCTCATTTGCAATATCCCGTTTTAATCGGAATGTATATTACATTAATTCCATTTTTATTTGCTTTATATCATGCTTTGAAACTTTTGCGCTGTATTGATTTTAATATCGCTTTCTCAGAGCTGTCTGTTAGATCACTGTATTATATAAAGTATTGTTCATTTTCGATAATAGGTTGTATATTTCTGATGGCACAAAACGCATTGCATCCTGGGATAGCGCTAATTGGGTTTATTATTATTTTCACTTCGGTTGTTATAGCGGTCTTTTCCGCAGTTCTTCAGTATCTATTGAAACAAGCGATCGATATAAAATCAGAAAATGAATTAATGGTCTGACCATGAATTAAAAGAGTGTCTATGATTTTAGTGCAGCAGATACAAATAATTGATTAGCTTATTCTTTTTATGAATCAAACTAACTAAGTGGGGTGTTTTTATGAATCGAGGGTCGACAGTTTTTTTGAAGATAGCAGTTATTCTTATTGGAATTCCGATTCTTGCTCTGTGCATATTTGTGGTCCCCAATATAGCGATTTATGCGGGGGAATTATACCCAGATATTGCCTTTATGGAATTTCTTGTTTTAATAGTTATGTATGGGGCAGCAATACCTTTTTACTATGCGCTGTTTCAAGCGTTTAAACTATTAAGTTATATTGATAAGAGCATTGCTTTCTCTAAAATTTCTGTAAATGCTTTAAAGGATATTAAAAACTGTGCAATCACAATCAGTATCATATATTTGGCAGGTTTGCCGCTTCTATATCTTATCGCGGAAAAAGATGACGCCCCCGGTATTATAGTACTTGGGCTGATCATTATTTTTGCATCGATAGTGATTGCAGTTTTTGCGGCAGTTCTTCAAAAGCTTTTAAATGAAGCGATTGAAATAAAATCAGAAAATGATTTAACAGTCTGAGGTGAAAAAATGGCTATTATAATCAATATTGATGTGATGCTGGCTAAAAGAAAAATGAGCGTTACAGAACTTTCCGAGCGGGTAGGAATAACGATGGCTAATCTTTCTATATTGAAAAATGGAAAGGCGAAAGCGATTCGATTATCAACATTAGAGGGGATTTGTAAGGCTTTAGAATGCCAGCCGGGGGATATTTTAGAATACAAGGCTGATGATGAAGATCCTTAAGTTTGGAGTATTGAACAGTGTTAGGGATAAAGTGTTGTTCCTGACTTATTAAGAGTAATCCTGGATCACTAGGGCGGGTGCGCAACCCTAGGACACAGTCACGTTATCCTAGTGAAAACAATTTTGTAGCGTCTTCGGATACGTGCTGTTTCCGTTAAATTCAAGGAATCAAATGCATAAAAGGGGAGTTGGCTATGAATGTAACCATTCGGAATGATTATCAAAGGAGACCATTAAAGGCACAAATTGTTAGAGCGATAACACAACTTGTTTGTTTTGGTTGGGAGCAGGCCCTATCTTGTTTGTTTCCTGTCGTTATTTTTGCTTCCTTAGCTATTACACAAATTTTGCCACTACCATTTCTGCCCCGGTATGATTGGCTTCTCCTCATCTTCCTTCTGATGCAGGTCTGGATGGTGCGTTCCGGGCTTGAAACACGGGATGAACTTAAGGTTATCACACTGTTTCACCTCATTGGTCTTGCGCTTGAAATTTTTAAAGTTCATATGGGGTCCTGGTCTTACCCTGAGGATGGATATTCCAAGATTTTCGGAGTGCCTTTGTATAGCGGATTCATGTACGCAAGTGTAGCGAGTTATCTTTGTCAGGCGTGGAGGAGATTGAGGGTTGAACTTCTTAAGTGGCCGCCATTTTTAGTGGTTGTACCTCTTGCGGCAGCGATTTACTTAAATTTTTTCACTCACCATTTTTGGATTGACGTAAGGTGGTGGTTATCGGCACTTGTCATAATCGTTTTTTGGCAATCCTGGGTAACATACGAGGTAAATGGAACCCGTTACCGCATGCCACTAGCACTTTCCTTTGTACTCATCGGATTTTTTATATGGGTTGCCGAAAATATAGCAACGTTCTTCGGGGCTTGGGAATATCCATATCAAACTGAAGCATGGAGTCTTGTCCATCTTGGAAAAGTGAGTTCATGGCTCTTACTAGTGATTGTTAGTTTTCTTATAGTAGCGACATTAAAACAGGTTAAGGAAAAAATTCCACAGGATAGGGACTAGTCAATGTATAACAAGCCCTATCCATGATGGGAATTAATCACTCAAATAGTGGGATTGAGCTGCAGCTATTCAACTGCACCTGCCACATCGTAATCGTTTATGTCAATTTCCATTTCCTTGCCAAGTGCTAATTTGGCTAGCTCAGATCCAATATAAGGTCCCATTGTAAGTCCGGAAGCTCCTAGCCCGTTCGCAAGTATTAGGTTATTAAACCCTGGAAGTGGTCCGATAACTGGTAGAAAGCCTGGTGTAAAGGGCCTGAATCCTACGCGAGTTTCCAGTATCATGCTTTCAGCCAATCCAGGTGCAACCTGTAATGCTTTTGACAAAATTTCATGTATTCCAGCTGCTGTTACACGATTGTCAAACCCCATATTGTCATCATGGGTCGCTCCGATAATAATACGATTATCGTTGAAGGCCAGCAGATTTAAATTGTTAGGCGGCATGACAACCGGCCAGTTATTAACTTCCGTATCGGTTAACTGTACATGCATGATTTGTCCTTTTTGCGGCCACACGTTAAATTGTATGTGTAACGGCTTTAGCAAATCGTTCATCCAGGCACCTGACGCGGCGATGACAGTGTCTGCTTCTATCGTTTTGCCTGAAACAGTTATGCCAGTAACATGTCTACCTGTATGTAAAAGGCTTGCATTGCCATTCATGATCGTAGCCCCATGTTTTGCAGCGGCATTTAGCAAAGCATTACGTAATGCACGTCCATCAACCCTTGCTGCTCCGCTTACATGAACAGAACTATATCCTTCTGCTAATGGCGGAAACAACGCCTTCGTTTCCTGTGGATCAAGCAGTGTTATCTCACCAATTTCTGGGGCGTTTTTACGGCGCTCGATTGCGCGTTCTTTCATAGCGATTAATTTCTTTTCGTCTGTATGCAGGCTGATTGCGCCAACTTTCGCATACCCCGTTTCCTTTTCACCATCATTTCGGAGCCCCTCCATAATTTCAGGGTAAATACGGGCGCCGCCTTTGGCCAGTTTGTACCAGGCTTTGTTACGGCGCTGGGAGAGCCATGGACAAATCATGCCTGCAGCTGCATCGGTTGCTTGTCCTTTTTCATTTCGGTCGATAATTACGACCTCAGCGCCGGATTTTGCGAGCTGATAAGCAGTTGTCGCACCTAAAATTCCGGCACCGATAACAATATACTTTTGCATAAAATTACGTCCTTTTAAATTACTTTGCTTCGATAATGCGTTTCATAGCTTTGATCTGACCAAGATGATCAGATTCGTGGTAAATGGAAAAGTCATATAAATCTTCGTACGTTTTAAAATTGCCAAACGGGAGTGTAAATGGAATTTCTTTCGCTAAAAATTCATCGGAAAGGTTATTAATTCTTGCTAGCTGCTGTTCCAAATGTTCTATCAGCTCGGATAAACTGGGTGCATCTGTGCTCCAATCAGCTGGTTTCGTTCCTGTTGCGAAAAACTCATGATAGGATTCCGGTATATTGGCTGATTGTTTTGGGTAACCAAATAAAAATCCCTCTGTGCTTACAAGAACATGTCCAATATGCCAATGGATGGTATTGTTAAACCCATGGGGCTGGACATCAACTATCCTTTCATCAAGTCCTTTTGCAAATTTTATAAAACCGTTCCTTGGAAAATCAATTCGTGTCATTTTAAGTACCTCCTGTATAATAGGTTTATATTAACTATAAAAATAATGATGCAATTTGTAAAATAACGTGTTTTATTGGAAGGAAAGTAATTGTTTCCCGGCGAATATAAATAGTTGGGGAAGGAGAGGGAATAAGAGATGAATGAAAACATTGTAGCTAAGATATTATTTATCATTGGTGTAGCTCAAATGGTAGTAGGGTTTTTATTAGGAATAATCCTGGCAAATGCAGATTATTTTTATGATGGATTTGTGTGGTCAACCTTTTTGGCATGGACAATTGGCGGATTTGTCTCCGGAATGCTGTTTATTGGTTTTTCCGAGGTAATAAAACTGCTGAATGCAATTAACGGAAAAATGACTCCGTTAGAAGCTGCTGGTGATAAAAAAACGAACAATTATTTAGATATTTTCAATGGGGTGGAAATAAAACCGGCATCGGTTAATTGGACATTGGCGGAGCAGGATCAAGAAAAGATTTATGAGTTATATGCTAATGAAAATATTGCAGAAGTTATTCCTTCGATACTTGAAGGATACTGTATAGTAAAGCTTAAGGATGCGCAAGAACAATTTGTACGTGTCGTGGATGTTGGAGGGTTCAGTGCTGAAGAAGTACACGATAAAGAGATTAAACACAGGGTGATATCCTGGTATAACCATGCATGAAGAAATGCTTAAGCTTAGAGTAAAAGTGGGGTGCTTTGTTTATGAATGCCACATTTATGGACAGATTTAAAGCGTTTTTATTCGATTACTTACTTATTCTTGTATATTTGGCGATACTTGTTGTGTTTGGAGTGTTTCTATTTCCTTCTATACAGGAATTGTTCAGTGGATCACTTATTAAAGCGCAGTTTGTTGGTTTCATGATGGTGACATTGCCAATTTCACTTTATTTTATTGTCTGCGATTCCATAATAATTGGGCAAACGTTCGGGAAAAAGAAAATGGGGATCCAGGTTTTCAATGAAAATCAGGAGGTTCTTCCTGTTCTGCAGGCAGTTTATCGAGTAATTTTAAAGTTTATACCATGGGAATTGTCACATTACCTTGTGTATCGGATGGTTGCTTTAGGAGATGATAAAATTCCTATTTTATACTACATGATCGGCGGCTTGATCTATGCACTTATTTTCGCTTATATATTAACAGCGATTTTCACAAAGAAAAAACAAACTCTTTACGATATTGCTGCTAGGACACAGGTAGTTAAAGTAGCATCCAAATGAAGAGAGCTTGGAATAAATACCAAGCTCTAATCTATTAAAGAAAAAGTTTAGTTATCCAAAATGCTTTCAATTGTTTGTAAATCCTTAAAAGACAGTTTTATATCAACAGTTTCTGCATTACTTCGTGCTTGCTCTGGGCGTCTGCCTCCAGGAATAACGGCATCGACTCCTTTTTGAGCTAGCAGCCAGGCTAGGGCTAGATGTGGCATTGTGATATCTTTTGAATCTGCAAGGTCATTTAACCTTGCAGCAATTTCAAACTTTTTACGTGCATCTTCCCCCTTAAATCGTTTTTGGCGCGGATCTCCATCATCAAATGCAGAGTTAATTGAGTATTTTCCACTTAAAATTCCAGACGCCAAAGGAAAATAAGGTATAAATGATATATTATTTTCAATACAATATGGCAACAATTCCTGTTCAGCGGTGCGATCTAGCATATTGTAACCGAATTGAAAGGCTGAGATTTCAGCAACCTCATTGGCTTCTTTTAACTGATCAAGAGATAAATTTGACACTCCAATTGCTTTTATTTTACCTTCATCTTTCATCCGGCTTAATTCGCCGACTGATTCAGAGATAGGTGTTTCATCATCAGGAAAGTGCAAATAATACAAATCAATGTAGTCTTGATTTAGCCGTTTTAAACTTGTTTCTAAAGCGGAACGTAAATAGGATGGTTTATTATTTTTTCTAGTAGTGCCATCTGGAAGCTTTTCAATGGCACCCTTTGTTGCAAGCACAATATCCTCACGTTTTGTATCAATTTCACGAAGCACTTCTCCAATGAGCTTTTCAGAGCGTCCATCGGTATACATATCTGCCGTGTCTATGAAGTTAATTCCAAATCGAATAGCTTCCTTAATAAAGTTTTTTCCTTGCGATGGATCAGTGTGGTCATAATAAATGGCCCCGCCGACTTTATTCGTACCGATACCAACCTTGGAAATTTTTAAATCAGTCTTTCTTAGTGCTGTATATTCGATAGTAACACCCCTCATTGAATAATCTAAATTATCATGCACATTCAAGTATAGTACAGTTGTAAGAGAAAAGCGCTTGATTTGCTTAGATGCGGGAGGAAAGGAAATAGATTGTTCTCATGTGCGGAACATCGGCAGGAGAGCAAGAACATCGGCAGGAGAGCAAGAACATAAACCAAGGCTTCGAATTCCGCTCCGCAAAAACATTAAATACCAAACAAAAAAGCTCTTCCTACACTGTAGGAAGAGCTTTTTTAAAGCAACTATTGTTTTACAACGTTAGTAGCTTGTGGTCCACGGTTACCTTCTTCGATATCGAATGTAACTGATTGACCTTCTTCTAAAGTTTTGAAGCCTTCACCTTGAATTGCTGAAAAGTGAACAAATACATCGTCTCCACCTTCAACTTCGATGAAACCGAAACCTTTGTCTGCGTTAAACCATTTTACTGTACCGTTATTCATTCTTTTTTCCTCCAAGTGCTCTGTTGCACATTATTACTATTCTTGCTCTTTCATAATTCAAGGTGGTATAGCCTTAATCATTTTCCGAACAACAATAATTGTTAATAGTATATCACGATTAAAGATAAAAATACAAGGGAATTTCAAGAAACTGCAATTTTTTATTAAAACCTGGATCGAATTAGCCTTAATGAGTTCAATACAACAATTAAAGTTGCCCCCATATCGGCTATTATGGCAATCCATAATGTTAGCAATCCAGGTATGGTTAATGCTAAGGCTGCTAGTTTTAATCCAAATGCCAGACCGATATTTTGCTTGATTATCTTTAATGTTTTGCGACTTAAGTCAATTGTGTAAGGCAATTTCTTTAGGTCGTCTCCCATTAGGGCAATGTCAGCTGTCTCAAGTGCTGTGTCCGTTCCGGCGCCGCCCATTGCTATCCCAACGGTTGCGGTGGCTAGAGCGGGAGCATCGTTCACACCATAGCCAATCATTGCCACATGTCCATGTTGCTGCTGCAGTTCATGTATGGCATTTAGTTTATCAGCAGGCATTAAATCGGTTTTTATATTTGTAATACCTGCTGATTTTCCTATTGAATTTCCAGTTAATTGATTGTCTCCAGTCAACATGATAGTTTGTTTTATCCCCATAGTTTTACAGTGCCCATACCTATATAAAGACTAAAAAAATTGCTCGATCAAGGCTGAGCGGTTA
>NZ_BMFR01000028.1 GCF_014638995.1 Virgibacillus oceani | reverse complement strand
ATGGTAATGTAAAATTTTTACATATATAATATTTATTTACAGTTATGCAACGCTAGTGGGTCTGACCCCTTGTCCCGTGCCCCCTTGTCCTACTCTATTTTCCAGGTACATATACACTTGCAGCTTTTTTCAGCCGATTCATTATGGCTTGGCCAATACCTTGTTCGGGGAACGTTTCACATAGAATAAGGTCAATGTCACCTTCTTTAAAGGTCCTTAGTGCATCATAGAGATTTGCTGCTATTTCATTTAGGGACTGCTTGGAACCAAGCGATATAACCTTGTCAGCACGTATGCTTGCGGCTGTTTCGGTGCTTGCCATGACACCTATTCGCTGTACCTTCCCCCTTTGTTCATCAACGACATTCTGAAGTGAACCTTCAACTAGCCATAAAGGAACTTCTGGTGCATAATGTTTATATTTCATCCCTGGTGCTTTCGGTTTATCTCCAGTGTTGGCTAGTGCAGGGTCGACCATGACAGATCCAATTACCTCTTCCAGCTGTTCCCTTGTCACCCCTCCTGGACGCAGGATAATTGGAATCTCCTGCGTGCAGTCAATTACAGTTGATTCAACACCTACACCAGTTGGACCGCCATCCAGCACTCCAGCTATTTTGCCTTCCAGATCTGACCATACATGTCCCGCTGTTGTCGGACTAGGTTTCCCTGACGTGTTGGCGCTAGGTGCAGCAATTGGTAAATCACATTGCTGAAGTAATTCCTGTGCAACTGGATGACTAGGCATGCGGACACCAATTGTGGACAATCCAGCCGTTACATTGGTTGCACACACACCATTGCTCGGTAAAACATATGTTAACGGACCTGGTGAAAATTGGTCGATTAGTTTTTCCGCAACTGGAGGCAATATACTTACTAGCTTTTTCAGTTGTTCCTTAGTGGCAACATGGGCAATTAATGGATTATCTGCTGGACGGCCTTTTGCTGCAAAAATACCCGCTACCGCTGTTTCATTAGTCGCATCAGCCCCTAATCCATAGACTGTTTCTGTCGGAAATGCTACTGTTGATCCACTTTTTAATAGCTCTGCCGCTTCATTTATTGCCTGCTTGCCATTGATATTATCGTTTATATTCCATCGTTTTGTTAAAAACATTTTCTCAGTACCTCTTTTCTACCAATAATTCTAGTCTATGGCAGACATTCATGCAATTTTATACACTTATCCACAACACGTAACCCGTTTTCAGCATAAAAACAAAAAAGCCTTCTGGATATTATCCACAGACAGTTGATAAATAAGCCTTCTATTTTTATCATTCATACATCCCAAAACAATTGAAACACATGTACTTAAACAGGTTTTCCACATAACTATTCACAGGTATATTTTTTACTAACAAGTTTCCAACAGGTTACTCACAACATTCTGTGGATAACCTGTGAATATAGGCTACGATACACTGTATGTCCACCAATTCCCATGATCTCTTGGATGTTTATCCACGAATGTGCTTTGTTTTTGCGGATGAAACTGCAGTGCTTCCAATAAGACGTCAACCATTGGCTGATGGCTGTGCACATAGACACTTCTTGCATTTCGCTCTTTTGCTAAAGCCAGGATAGCTTCTAAAAGGATAGGAAGCGATGGTGCTGCTTGCTTTGTAACATGCAGCTGCTTTAGCCAATATACACCTTCAGATTCTTGCTCTAGGATAAAACAGCCTTCTATGTTTTCATTTACCACCACTACATATCCATTTTGCAATAGTGCCTGTTTGTCAACATCCTGATTGTTTGCTAAAAATAGTTCCACTTGTCTTTTCGGCGCGTGACGTGTTGAAATTAATTTCATATTTATCACCTCTACTATTATTGATAGATTCCTAGCTTCATGTTCTATTTCTACCATCCTATGCTTTAAATATGAAATCTATAACCGATTCAATCCATTCAAATAGAAAAAATTTCACTTCAACCTCGTCATCCTGTTTCACCTTTTCCACATTTGCTATCTCCATGTCCTTGTCAGCTGCTGATGCTACACTCGTACCATTGGAGAAATCCAAGAAGCATAGTGGCGGGAAAAGGACACACCACCAGTTGGCGCCTTTGCCTTTACCAAGCGTAATTAATACTGCTTCGTATTCACCAGCCGGGTATAAAAAGGATCCATATAATTTGGCAGGAAAGGATACGTTTTTACCATATTCAACTTGAAACTCACTGTCCACATTCTCACGTCCCAGCGTACTTGCTACTATTTGCTTAATTTCAGGCAATTGCGCTTGAATAACTTTGCGGGCTTCGTTAATGTCTGCAATATCCTTTACCCATTTTGTTATCGATTCATTCACTTCATCCCGGACGATGCGTTTTATTCTCTGATCCTCGTCTTTATCACTATTTGCTAATATCCGGAGACGAATTGCTTCATCGGGAATAACTTGATAGCCTGCTTCTGAATTAGCTTGTTGCGTAACACCTTGAATTGGTATGGATAAAAAAATAATAAAAAATATGAATACAAAAAATACTAGTTTCCTCATCGTCCAAACCCTCTTTTCCTTTGATTTACAAACAGTATGGTCAGTGGACGATATTTTTAAACTAGTATTCTAGTAATTTTTAATTTTGGCTGTGATGATGCGATCTTTTTTGTTGATGTCCTGATGGATTTGGACTTCACTTTCCGGGAACTTTTCCTTCAAAAGAGTTTTTACCGCTTCTCCTTGCTGATAACCGATTTCAAAGGCTGCATAAGCATCCTCTTTTAGAACCTGAGGCAGATTGGCAATGATTTGTTTATAAGCTGCCAACCCATTTTCTTCGGCAAACAATGCAAGTTCGGGATCGAATGCCTTAACCGTGTCTTGCATGATCGCCGCGTCCTCCCTAGCAATATAAGGCGGGTTTGAGACGATAATATCTGCTTTTATCTTGTTGTGGATAAGTGGCTGTAATAAATCACCTTGTAAAAATGTTATCTTAGAATGAAGCTGTTTTGCGTTATTTTTTGCAACATTAAGTGCGTCTTTTGAAATATCTGTCGCATAAACCGTGGCATTCTCAAGCTCCAGTGCAAGTGTTGCTGCAATGATTCCGCTTCCCGTCCCAATATCAGCAATGGTTATGGGCTTACCTGCTAGCTTAGCAAGCTTTATAACATGCTGAACCAGCTCTTCGGTTTCCGGTCTTGGAATTAAAACATGCTTATTTACTGCAAATGTTCGGCCGTAAAACATTTCGCAGCCAGTCAAGTGCTGGATTGGAATTCCCGTTTCCGCATGCTCTTTGATCGCTTTCTGGAATTCCTGGACAATCTCATTGGGTACCGGTTCTCGCATCGTCATGAAAAAATGGGACCTGGTAACATTTAAATAATGCTGTAAAAGCAATTCAGCAACCCTTGTTTCGCGATTATGTTTTTCTAAAAAAAGAGAAGCCCACTGCAGGACTTCGTATTGTTTCATTGGTTTATCCATATTATTCACCAATTTGCTCTAATTTTTTTGCTTGTTCTTCCATAAGTAATGCGTCAATAATTTCATCCAATTTGCCAGTTAAAATTTGATCAAGCTTTTGAATGGTTAAATTGATACGATGGTCTGTTACACGGTTTTGCGGGAAATTGTACGTGCGAATACGTTCAGAACGGTCACCAGTTCCAACAGCAGACTTTCTTGTTTCATCATATTCGGCACGTGCCTCTTGCTGGAATTTATCATAAATGCGCGCGCGCAAAACCTTCATCGCCTTTTCCTTATTTTTGATTTGCGATTTTTCATCTTGAATCGATACAACAATCCCAGTCGGTTCATGGGTTAAACGAACAGCCGACATCGTTGTATTTACACTTTGGCCACCTGGACCGCTTGATGCAAACGTATCTACCCGAATGTCTTTGTCATGTACCTCAACTTCGACATCTTCCGTTTCCGGTAAAACAGCTACCGTTGCTGTTGATGTATGAATTCTTCCGCCAGACTCTGTTTCCGGAACACGCTGAACACGATGGGCACCATTTTCATATTTTAATTTCGAATAGGCACCGGTACCATTAATCATGAAAATAATCTCTTTGTAGCCGCCAACACCTGTTGAACTAGCTTCAAGAACCTCTGTCTTCCAGTTGTATGTCTCAGCATAACGGGAATACATGCGGTACAAATCACCAGCGAACAATGCTGCCTCATCACCGCCGGCAGCCCCGCGAATTTCCACAATAACGTTCTTGTCATCGTTCGGATCCTTAGGCAGGAGCAGCACTTTCATTTTCTCCTCAAGGTCTTCCTTGCTTTCACTAAGTTCTGTGATTTCACTTTTTACCATCTCATACATTTCATCATCAAGATTATCCTCAAGCATTGCCTTTGCATCTTTTAATTGTGTTGTAACCTCTTTATATTCACGAAAAGCCTGAACAACATCCTCCAGACCAGCTTGCTCCTTTGAGTACTCACGCAATTTATTCGTATCACTGATAACTTCAGGATCACTTAGCAATTCATTTAATTTATCATAACGATCTTCTAGCGTCTGTAAACGGTCTAACACCACGGTCACCTCTTTTTCGATTAACAGTACAATTATAGTATACTCAGGTTTGTTGGTCAAAGTTAAGTTTTTTGGGTAGCAGGCCTCGCTGGCGATGGCAATTTACATTAGTGCTGGGCTTTGTGCGTCTTCAGCGGTTTTGTGTTTTATCAGCGCTTATGCTGTGTCTGTCGGCGGCTTTCCATCATACTATCAGCGAAACAAAAAACAGCACCATCCCCGTTGCCTATATTAACGAAAAAGAGCACCACAACGGCGCTCCTGCTACTTCGATATTTTGGCCAAGCTTTGCAAGATCTTATTGCTTGGTTTATTTGGCACCTCATGATGATGGCGGCATCTTGGCTCATATGATTCGGATGCACCAACCAAAATAATTGGGTCATCGTAGGAAGCAGGTTTCCCATTAATTAAGCGTTGGGTTCTGCTTGCTGGTGATCCGCAGACCGGGCAAATTGCGTTTAATTTAGTTACAGATTCACTTAAGGCCATTAACTTTGGCATTGGACCGAATGGCTCTCCACGAAAATCTGTATCGAGACCAGCGATGATTACGCGGATTCCCTGATTCGCAAGCTCGTCCGCAACCTCAACGATATTTTCATCAAAAAATTGAACCTCATCAATTCCGATAATATCTATACTTGCATCAATATGCTCTAAAATCTCATCTGAACTGTTTACAGGGCGGGCTACTGTTGATGAACCGTTGTGTGATACAACAGATTCATCATCATATCTATTATCAATTGCAGGTTTAAATACACGCACTGTTAAATTTCCGTATGTTGCTCGGCGGACGCGACGGATAAGCTCCTCTGACTTTCCGGAAAACATGCTGCCGCAAATAACTTCCACCCAGCCGCTTTGTTTCATAACATACATGAACGGGCCTCTCCCTTCACAGTTTGTACTGTATGTATATAGTAATTAGTTTAACATTAATTTGGACTTAATATGGCAATTTTAAAAGTAAAAAAACAGGCAACGTCTAGACAATTTGCCTGTTTTTACTAATTTGTTCAAATAAGCGGCCTTAAGCTTACTAATTCAGCTTCGGCTTTCAGAAGCTGCCGTCATAAGCAATTGACACTCCATACGCGAAAAACACGCGTTTTACGGTCACTTGCTTATGCGGTCGCCCCTAACCGGTCGGCTCCACTTTTTATTAATCCAGTTCCGCCTCCCAGGGGCTCGCGTCATAAGCAATTGACACTTCAAACGCGAAAAACACGCGTTTTACGGTCACTTGCTTATGCGGTCGCCCCTAACCGGTCGGCTCCACTTTTTATTTCATATTATATTTCTTCTTGAATCGGTCTACACGGCCGCCGACTTTGTCTGCTTTTTGCTTACCTGTGTAGAATGGGTGTGAATCTGAAGAGATTTCAACACGGATCAATGGGTATGTGTTGCCATCTTCCCACTCAATTGTTTCTTCAGAGTTTTGGGTAGATCCACTCAAGAATTTAAAGTCTGAGCTAGTATCTAGAAATACAACTTTTCTGTATTCTGGATGAATATCCTTTTTCATGTCTTTCCACTCCTTTTTGCCCTGAGTCCCTTGGAAACAGAGTTATTGTAAGAGCCGTCATAGGTTGATATACCTTATCTAAACTCACATAAAGAGATTATACCAGTGCTCGCAAATGAATGCAATAGCAGATATCTATTTTCCACCGTTTACTTTCAGGTCCGTAACATTTGTTTACCTTTTCGTTCCGCGGCGTTTCATATCCTCGTCCATTTGCTGGAAAAACTCTTCATTATTTTTCGAAGCTTTTAATCGTTTCAGGAAGCGATCAAGAAAATCGTGTGAATCCTGCATCGTTTTACGGATTGCCCAGATTTTATCAAGATGCGATTTTGGAACAAGTAATTCCTCTTTTCGAGTACCTGAACGCAAAATATCGATTGCCGGGAAAATTCTTCGTTCTGCAAGACTGCGGTCAAGATGCAATTCCATATTACCTGTACCTTTGAATTCCTCATAGATCACATCGTCCATACGCGATCCAGTATCAACCAGTGCTGTGGCCAGGATGGTAAAACTTCCACCCTCTTCAATATTTCGTGCAGCACCGAAAAAGCGCTTTGGTCTGTGGAATGCAGCCGGGTCAATACCACCTGATAAGGTTCTTCCACTTGGCGGAATTACTAAGTTATAAGCACGTGCCAGGCGTGTAATACTATCCATTAGCACGATAACATCACGTTTATGCTCAACCAGGCGCATCGCACGTTCGAGCACAAGCTCTGAAACCTTAATATGGCTTTCAGGTACCTCATCAAAGGTTGAACTAACGACATCAACATCTGGATGTACGGATCTCTCGATATCGGTTACTTCCTCAGGCCGCTCGTCTACTAACAAAATAATTAGTTTAGCTTGCGGATGATTTGCCGATATACTATTTGCAATTTCTGTCAAAAGCATTGTTTTACCAGCTTTTGGCGGTGCAACAATCAGACCGCGCTGCCCAAATCCAACTGGTGTCATTAAATCAATAATTCTTGTCGATAGATTCTTTTTGCCTTCCCGTTCCAAATTCATTAACCGATCAGGATAAAGTGCCGTCAATGCTGGAAAATGGACACGCTCTTTTGCAGTTTCCGGGTCATCCCCATTAACAGCATCCACATGCAATAAGCCATAATAGCGCTCATTCTCTTTAGGTGGCCGAACCTTCCCTGAAACCTTATCACCATTTCGCAAATCAAAACGGCGAATTTGTGATGCAGAGATATAAATGTCCTCTGCACTTGGTGAGTAATTAATCGGTCTTAGGAAACCAAATCCTTCAGATGGAATAATTTCCAAAATACCATCCATAAATAAATAACCGTCTTTTTCCGCTTGCGCCTTTAAAATAGCAAAAATAAGTTCACGTTTGGTTAGCTTTGCATAGTATGATACTTTAAATTCCTTTGCCAATGCATAAATTTCTTTTAATGTGAGTGTCTCTAAGTGAGAAATTGTTAATGCTGCCATTCAATTCACCACGCCTATTCTTATTTACATCTTTCCTTATTACAAAAAGATATGTTTGATTTATTTTGTTAAAAGTTTCATTGATTTGTTTAATTTCGAATTGGAGTATATTGCCCGCCTGCAACTATGAAAGCAATACCATTGTTATGCTTGCGTTTTTCACTTCTTATACTGAAGGTAATTCCTTTGAAGAAATGAAGAAAGTTTAGGAAGCTAGAATAGAAGTTTTTATATATGTAATTATATTAACCATTCTTTACTTTTATTAAACATCTACAATATTACCTGTTTCAATGATAATATTCAACACTATTTTTTTCTAGGATTCTAGTAATAGAGAAGGAAGCCAGTTTTGCATGGCTCCCCTCTATTATGTTGGATTTATTCAGGTTTAATCACGAGGTTAGGTTTTTTCTGAAGACTGTGATCGCCATCAATAAAACGGACTGTTCCACTCTTCGCACGCATGACAACCGTTTGCGTTGTTGCTTTCGAGCCTTTAAATTGGACACCCTTTAACAATTCGCCATCCGTTACACCTGTAGCTGCGAAAATAGCGTCATCACCGCCGCAGAAGTCATCCATATATAGCACCTTATCAAAATCGTCTATCCCCATTTTTTTACAGCGTTCTCTTTCATCATCGTTTGATGGGATAAGCTTTCCTTGCAATTCTCCACCAAGACATTTTAATGCTACTGCTGACAATACTCCTTCAGGTGCACCGCCAATTCCAAAAAGTATATCAACACCTGTATCGTCAAATGCCGTGTTCATTGCTGCAGCTACATCACCATCCTGAATGAGTTTAATTCGCGCTCCTGCATCACGAATTTCTTCAATGATTTTAGCATGGCGCGGACGGTCTAACAAAATTGCAACAACGTCCTCAATATTTTTATTTTTTGCCTTGGCCACCGCCTGAAGGTTTTCAAGTGTTGAAGCATTTATATCCACTTTCCCAACTGCTTCCGGACCTACAGCTAGTTTTTGCATGTACATATCTGGGGCGTGAAGCAATTTCTTATGGTCAGCAATGGCAATTACTGCTAAAGCATTCCAAGTACCCTGCGCAACGATATTTGTTCCTTCCAAGGGATCTACTGCTACATCTACTTCTGGACCCTGGCCAGTGCCAAGCTTCTCACCAATATACAGCATTGGTGCTTCATCCATTTCGCCTTCCCCGATAACTACTGTACCCTGCATTGGGATTGTATCAAAAACATCACGCATTGCAGATGTTGCGGCATCATCAGCTTCGTCCTTCTTGCCTCTTCCCATCCAGCGAGCTGACTTAAGTGCTGCTGCCTCTGTTACGCGAACTAATTCCATTGTTAAACTTCTTTCCATGGTTACTCTCTCCTTTTATGTTGAAAATAGCCTCATCCCATGGAATTGCAAGTGAAAGGACCTATATTGCAAAAACTCACGCAATGGACCTGTAAGATGGTCCACCTATCGTCTTGTCCTGCATCTGGTTTCCCTCAACATGCTGAATCTGAAAAGCGTAGCGGATTACCGCCTCTATTTATGTTAAGAATTCTGAAATTGCTCTATTTCTCTATCTGTCATTTCTTCGCGCCAAATAGTTGCTCCAAGACCAATTAGTTTGTCAGTAATTTTTTCATAACCCCGGTCAATATGCTCCAGGCCAGTTATTTCCGTAACTCCATTAGCCATTAATCCCGCTATAATGAGTGCTGCACCTGCACGTAAATCAGATGCCTTTACTTTTGCACCCTCTAACTGAACAGGACCTGAAACAATTGCAGAACCACCTTCAACCTTAATAATAGCATTCATTCGCCTTAACTCATCAATATGCTTTAAACGAGCGGAATAAATGGTATCTGTAACGACACCTGTATTCATAGCCTTGGTCAGCAATGTTGTAAAAGGCTGTTGAAGGTCTGTTGGGAAACCTGGATATACCAATGTTTTGATATCGACACTTTTCAAAGGATTTTTTGACGCGATCAGGAGCTGCTCATCGCTTTCCTGAACGGTTACTCCCATTTCACGTAATTTTGCAAGCAGTGACTCCAAATGCTGTGGAATCACATTATCGATTACGACCTCGTTTCCAGCGGCCGCTGCAGCGATAGCATAGGTCCCTGCCTCAATTCGATCAGGAATAATCGTATGACGGCAGCCATGTAAAGATGGAACCCCTTCAATTCGAATTACATCGGTTCCCACACCTTTAATTTTAGCACCCATATTTGTCAGCAATGTTGCAACATCAATAATTTCCGGTTCTTTAGCGGCGTTTTCAATAACTGTTTTGCCTTTTGCCTTTACTGCGGCAAGCATTATATTAATGGTTGCACCCACACTTACCACATCCAAATAGATTCTTGCACCAGTGAGCTCCTCCGCTCGGATGTAAATCGCACCTTGCTCATTCGTTACCTGTGCGCCTAGTGCTTCAAATCCTTTAATGTGCTGGTCAATTGGACGAGGACCTAAATGGCACCCGCCTGGAAGGCCAATTACGGCTTGTTTAAACTTTCCGAGCATTGCTCCCATAAAATAATAGGATGCACGCAGTTTTTTTACTTTTCCGTTCGGTAACGGCATGGAAATCATATGCTCTGGATCAATATGTACCGTTTGTCCATCCCACGATACTTTTCCGCCTATTTCTTCGAGTAAATCACCAAGTGTATAAACATCAGAGATTTCTGGCAGTCCTTCAATGGTAACATTTGAATCAGCTAAAATTGCGGCAGGTAATAATGCAACAGCGCTGTTTTTTGCCCCGCTGACTCGCACTTTACCATTTAAAAGTCGACCGCCTTCTACTAACATTTTCTGCATTTGGAATACCTCGCTTTTTGAGGTTGCTCAAAACAATATATTGAGCACACATCTATGATTGTCAGGAAAATATTTAAGCGAAAAGTTGTGTAACCGTTCAACTCCGCTTTTGTTCATCTAGCTCCGGCTCCTAGTAGCTGCCCGCATAAGCAATGGACTCTTCAAGCGTGAAAGACCACACGCTTTTCGGTCCCTTGCTTACGCGTCCGCTTCTGACCAGTCGCCTCCGCTTTTGTTTCATCTAGCTCCGGCTCCTAGTAGCTGCCCGCGTAAGCAATGGACTCTTCAAGCGTGAAAGTTCGCACGCTTTTCGGCCCCTTGCTTACGCGTCCGCTTCTGACCAGTCGCCTCCGCTTTTGTTTTTATCTTGCACAATTTTTCCAGTTTCATGCAAGGGAATTTTACTTTTTGCTGTTCCAATCTGAAAGAAATTTTTCAATTCCTTGATCTGTTAGTGGGTGTTTTACAAGTTGTTCAAGTACTTTGTATGGAATTGTTGCAATGTGTGCACCGTTTAGTGCAGCATCAATAACATGCAGTGGATGTCTAATAGATGCCGCAATGATTTCTGATTGAATACCATGCCGGTCAAAAATTTCAGCAATAGTTGAGACTAATGTCATTCCATCTTGACCGATGTCATCTAACCGACCTATAAATGGAGATACATATGTTGCACCTGCACGAGCTGCCAATAATGCTTGATTCGCATTAAAAATTAACGTTACATTCGTTTTAATGTTAAGGTCACTGAATGCTTTAACAGCTTTTAATCCTTCTAGAGTCATTGGAACTTTAACCGTAATATTCGGTGCGATTGCGGCAAGTTCTTTCCCTTCTCTAATCATTCCCTCCGCGTCTTCCGAAATAACCTCTGCACTGACAGATCCTGAAACTTCCTCGGTGATTTCCGTTAAACGCTCATGAAAGGATATCCCTTCCTTAGCAACCAGACTTGGATTTGTTGTAACACCGGCCAGGACCCCAAGTGCATTTGCAGAACGGATTTCATCAATATTTGCAGTATCAATAAAAAATTTCATAGAAAAAAATCCTCTCTTCTCTACATATATTATTAAAAGTTAATAATAGAAGTCAGAATAAGAAAAGCTATAACTGACTGTTTCTCATTCCAACCTCTTCTATCATCCTATTTTATGCTTGGTTAGATGAACCAAATTCGCGCATTTTGCCGATTACAGTTTCTTTTATCGCGTCACGACTTGGACCTAAATATTTTCTTGGATCGTATACATCTGGTTTTTCATTTAAAACTTCACGTACTTTCTTCGCCTGGGCAATTTGATTTTCTGTATTTACATTTATTTTTGCCGTACCTAAGGAGATTGAATGCTTGATGTCCTTTGTAGGGATTCCTGTTCCACCATGCAATACTAGAGGAAGTTCAATTGTTTTTGAAATTTCTTCCATCTCAGAAAAACCTAGGTTTGGTTCTCCTTTGTATGGTCCATGAACAGAACCAAGTGCCGGTGCTAAACAATCAATTCCCGTTTGATTAACAAGTTCCAAGCATTCTTTTGGATCTGCGTAAATAACGCCATCAGCTATAACGTCGTCTTCTTGTCCGCCAACAGTGCCAAGTTCTGCCTCAACTGATACACCATGAATATGAGCGAGTTCAACAACTTTTTTTGTTAATGCAATGTTTTCTTCTAATGGATCATGTGATGCATCGATCATTACCGATGTAAATCCTGCATGAATTGCTTGTGCACATTTTTCAAAGCTTGAGCCATGGTCTAAATGAATGGCTACCGGCACGGTTGTACCATATTCATCCATTAATGCTTTAACCATTGCTACAACAACTTTAAATCCACCCATATATTTCCCAGCGCCTTCTGAAACACCAAGAATAACTGGTGACTTCTCTTCTTCAGCAGCCTGGAGTATCGCTTGAGCGTATTCCATATTATTTAAATTGAATTGTCCAACTGCATAGCCATTTTCTTTCCCTTTTTCTAGCATTTCTTTCATAGATACTAATGGCATTACAAATCCTCCTCTTAGATGAAACCAGAATCATCCGTCAAAATTAATTAATCTACAAGTATAAGAATACCAACTAGTGAATAAAGGCGCAAGAACTAAAGCCATGTGTGCAGGAATGACGTGTTTATATAACCGTACGAGCAAGATAAAATCCCCTGGCAAATGCCCACTAACCTGAAATGGTTATGAAAAAATCCATGATAAGAAAAAGCAAATGTGATCTATTCTAGATGGATGAAGGTCCACCTGGAATAACATTTACTTTAATAGTTTTTTTACTAATGTACATACATCTAGAATATTAAATGGTTTTGCAAGGATTTCTTTAACTATGCTGAATTTATCCTTTTCACGAATAATATCCTCTGCCAAACCGCTCATTAATATAGCTGGAATCGCTATCTCTTCTTGTTCCATTTGGTGTAATACCTGTGATCCGTCAATAATCGGCAATTTGTAATCAAGCATAATTAAATCGAAAGGATTATTATGTATTTTATCCAAAGCTTCTTTTCCTGTTTTTGCTGTTGTCACCTTGTAGCCTTCGCTTGTGAAAATTTCATGTAATAGTAATCGTATTCCTGGTTGATCGTCAACAACTAATATCTCTTTTTTCATAGAATACAACCTTCCCCTTATCCGCTTCATAAAATTTCCTAATTATACACAAATTCTATGTAAATCTATAAAATTCCTTCTTTTTAGAGAACATATCTCAAAAATATATTAAATTTGAGACTTTTTGCCGAATTAATTGGCTATTTCATACTTTTATTCTTTGAATTTCGTGTATAGATGCTACCTAAGTGATAGGATATTATACATAATTTATAAGGGTAATTTCTATCTTTTGTACTAATAAATAAGGGACCCGCATCCAAATTTGGATTGGGTCCCTCGTAATATTATTGCTGATGTTTTACAACAGCTCCTACGAAACCTGCGAATAGACGCTGAGGATTTGTAGGACGTGATTTGAATTCTGGATGGAACTGGCAGGCAACAAACCAAGGATGTTCCGTAATTTCGATAGTTTCTACTAATCGTCCATCAGGGCTTGTACCTGAGAATGTTAGACCATTTGCCGCCATTTGTTCACGGTAATCATTGTTAAATTCATAACGATGACGATGGCGTTCGTACACTAAGTCTTCACCATATGCAGCTTTAGTTTTAGTTCCATCTTTTAATTTGCAAGGGTAAACCCCAAGTCTTAACGTTCCGCCGAGGTCTGAAATATTCTTCTGCTCCGGCAATAAATCAATTATTGGATGGGCTGTACTTGGATCAATTTCTGCTGAATGTGCACCTTTTAATCCCATTACATTGCGAGCAAATTCAACCGTTGCAAGCTGCATACCAAGGCAAATACCGAAAAACGGCACATTGTTTTCACGAGCGTATCGTATTGCCTCAATTTTCCCCTCAATTCCACGATCACCAAATCCGCCGGGCACTAAAATTCCATCAACTTGTTCAAGCTCTTGCTTAATTGTTTCCTTGTCTAATTTTTCCGCATTGATCCAGTGGATGTCGATATCTGCATCATAATCAAAGCCTGCATGCTTCAAAGATTCGACAACAGAAATATACGCGTCAGGAAGTTCGACATATTTTCCAACGAGACCGATTTTGACAGTATTGGAAAGGTTTCTAACTTTTGAAACCAATTCACTCCATTCTTCCATATCTGCTGGCTTGCAGTCCAATCCAAAATGATCACAAGTTAATTGATCCAGGTTTTGTTCCTGCAGTGAGATTGGAACTTGATAAAGTGTGTCGGCATCACGCATTTCAATAACCGCTTGTTCATTAATATCGCAGAACAATGCTATTTTCTCTTTCATATCTTTACTGATTGGTAATTCTGTCCGTAATACGATAGCGTCAGGCTGAATACCTAACGAACGTAATTCTTTTACACTATGCTGTGTCGGTTTCGTTTTCATTTCACCAGCTGCCTTAATGTATGGCACAAGTGTACAATGAATATACATGACATGGTCGCGGCCGATATCGCTTTTAATTTGACGAATAGCCTCAAGGAATGGCAATGATTCAATATCTCCAACAGTACCGCCGATTTCAGTAATAACAGCATCTGCCTTCGTTTCCTGTCCAGCACGAAATACTTGTTCCTTAATTTCGTTCGTAATGTGCGGAATAACTTGTACTGTACCACCAAGATAGTCCCCGCGGCGTTCTTTTTTAATAACGCTCGAGTATACTTTACCCGTTGTGATATTGCTGTATTTATTCAAATTTATATCGGTAAAACGTTCATAATGCCCTAAATCCAAATCTGTTTCCGCACCATCTTCCGTTACGAAAACTTCTCCATGCTGGTATGGACTCATTGTTCCCGGGTCCACATTGATATATGGATCGAACTTTTGAATGGTTACTTTAAGCCCGCGGTTTTTTAATAATCTGCCAAGCGATGCCGCCGTAATACCTTTTCCTAATGATGAAACTACACCGCCTGTTACAAAAATATACTTTGTCACTGCCTATCCCTCTTTCTTCTCTATGAAATAAATATACTTTTTAAAAGCGATAATCACCCTTTAATCTGTGTAAATCGGCTTTTATTTAAACGTGGGTTATGCATAAGAAAACCATCAACAACCAGTGCAAGCTGCTGGAATACTTTCTGACTAAAAAAGAAAAGCGCTCCCCCACAAAAGGGGGAACGCTTTGTTACGAATAAATTTAAAGAGCCCAATAAAAATTGTACTCATTTGGATTAGAAAAGTCAAGACCGCACATTACTTATTGTCTTCTTCCTCTTCATAGTCCTCATCTTCATCATCGCCATATTCTTCATCGTCATCTTCATAGGATTCATCATCGTCTATTTCATCGATTTCGTCATCAAATTCTTCGTCGAATCCATCATTTTCATCATCGTCTTCTTTGAAGTTACCTGTCAGCACTTCAATATCATCATCATCAATTTCAAGTTCTTCCTCCGCCTCGAAAGTTTCCTCTTTTTTCGGTGCCTTTTTCTTCGGTGCCTTTTTCTTCTTTTTCTTTGGTACAGCGGTTATTTCCTCGTCAATTTGCTCAACAGGGTACCAGCGTTTTAACCCCCACATGTTTGAGCCAATAGTCATGAAATGTCCATTAATATTTAAGTCTGTATAGAACTGTGCAATATTATCATGCTTTTCTTCTTCATTAAATCCTTTGAGCTCAGCAATTTTTTCATAAATATCTTTAAAATTAAGAGCCTTTTTTTCTTCCAATAAAATTAAATTTGCCAAATCAATCATTGACATTTTTGAGATTTCTTCGTGGCTATAGTTATTCAAGCTCACGGCACCGCACTCCCTTTACTTGTTAATTAAGGCTTTTTTCGGCCTGCTGTTATATTTTTTATAATTACAATTGCTATAAGTACTATTATTAACAGATTCCATTGTAAACCATACCATTCATTATAAACAAATCTATACTTAATATGCTAGGGAAAAACATAAAAAAGTTGAGAAAAACCATTCGTTTCCCTCAACTTTTTATTATCCAACCTTTTTCCACTCCTTATTACATATTTCGACGGTATTGTCCGCCTACTTCATATAATGCATTGGTAATTTGGCCAAGACTAGCTACTTTAACGGTTTCCATCAGTTCAACAAAAATGTTTCCGCCGCTAGCAGCAACTTCTTTTAATCGTGCTAATGCTTCATCAACATAATCCCCGTTTACCTTTTGGAACTTGTGCAATTCACTGATTTGGTGTTCTTTCTCTTCTTTAGATGCACGGGCAAGTTCCATCGAATCTATTTGTTCTTCTGAAGGCGGATTTGGACTAAGGTATGTGTTAACACCGACAATTGGCAGTTCCCCGGAATGTTTTTTACCTTCATAGTAAAGGGATTCTTCCTGGATTTTGCCTCGTTGGTATTGACGTTCCATTGCACCTAGTACACCACCGCGGTCATTCATTTTTTCAAATTCCTGTAATACCGCTTCTTCCACAAGATCTGTCAATTCCTCTACAATGAACGAACCCTGCAGGGAGTTTTCATTTTTCGTTAAGCCAAACTCCTTGTTAATGATCATTTGAATCGCCATCGCACGTCTTACAGATTCTTCCGTTGGTGTTGTAATAGCTTCATCGTATGAGTTCGTGTGCAATGAGTTACAGTTATCCTGAATTGCGATTAAAGCCTGCAATGTTGTGCGAATGTCATTGAAATCAATTTCTTGTGCGTGCAGGGAACGCCCGGATGTTTGAATGTGATATTTCAGCTTCTGACTGCGTTCATTTGCACCATACTTATCTCTCATTGTCACCGCCCAAATCCGGCGGGCAACACGGCCAATTACCGTATATTCCGGATCCAGTCCATTCGAGAAGAAGAATGATAGGTTTGGTGCAAATTTGTTAATATCCATCCCCCTGCTTAAATAGTACTCGACATACGTAAATCCATTGGCAAGCGTAAATGCGAGCTGTGTGATGGGGTTCGCACCGGCTTCTGCAATATGATACCCGGAAATCGATACAGAGTAATAGTTCCGAACGCTTTTATCAATAAAGTATTGTTGAATATCTCCCATCATTCTTAACGCAAATTCAGTTGAAAAGATACACGTATTTTGCCCTTGGTCTTCTTTTAAAATATCTGCCTGCACTGTACCGCGGACAACTGCTAATGTATTGTCTTTTAATTGGTCATATTCTTCTTTATTTGGCTCCCGATTGTTTTCTTCTTTAAATTTCGTAATTTGCTGATCGATTGCAGTATTGAAAAACATCGCTAAAATTATTGGTGCAGGACCATTTATTGTCATGGACACTGACGTTTTTGGATCTGTTAAATCAAAGCCATCATACAGCTTTTTCATATCCTCCAATGTACAAATACTTACACCGCTTTCGCCAACTTTACCGTAAATATCCGGTCGTTGTGCTGGGTCTTCCCCATATAGTGTTACGGAGTCAAACGCAGTAGATAGACGCTTGGCATCATCATCTTTTGATAGATAATGAAAACGGCGATTTGTACGTTCTGGTGTACCTTCCCCTGCAAACTGTCGTGTCGGATCTTCACCTTTACGTTTAAATGGGAAAACACCTGCCGTAAATGGAAATGCACCTGGAACGTTTTCTTTGAGCAGCCAGCTTAGACGTTCGCCCCAATCGGTGTATTTCGGAAAAGCGACTTTCGGTATTTTTAAGCCTGCCAGTGATTCCGTGACAATGTCCATTTCAATTTCTTTATCGCGAACAGAAAATGTCATGGTTTCCTGGCTATATTTTTCCTTCGTACCATCCCAAGATTCGAGTAATTTTTTCGCTGCAGGCAGCAGCTGTTCTTGATAGGATTCAATCTTTTCATCAATTGTCCGAACTACGTTATCATCATCAAATGCTTCTTTGACGCCTTCAAGCTGATAAAGCTTTCGGGCAATTTGGCTTTGCTTATCGGTATTTTGATGATAATTACGCACATGTGCCGCAATCTCACGTAAATAATGGCGGCGCTCGTTGGTAATAATTCTATTTTGCTTTTCCGCAATAACATTACGGTCAAAGTCAATTTGATTACTCCAATTATATTTTTCATTCAATGTATCAATGATGGAAGCGAACAATGCGTTTGTACCTTCATCGTTAAATTGACTTGCAATAGTTCCAAACACAGGGAATTTTGTTTTATCCTGATGGAAAAGCATGTGACTGCGCTCGTATTGCTTTCTTACTTGATTTAATGCATCCTCAGATCCCTTTTGCTCAAATTTATTGATTACAATAAAATCGGCGAAATCGATCATATCTATTTTTTCAAGCTGGGATGGTGCACCGAATTCTGCTGTCATCACATACATCGACAAATCAGTGATATCGGTAATTGCTGCATCTCCTTGCCCAATTCCACTAGTTTCGACAATAATGAAATCGCAGCCAGAAGCTCTTACTACATCAATAACGTCCTGAATCGCTTTTGACAGCTCGGTTCTAGAATCACGCGTTGCAAGTGAACGCATATACACACGGTCGGTAAAGATTGCATTCATGCGAATACGATCGCCAAGTAATGCACCACCCGTTTTCTTTTTCGTTGGATCAATGGAAATTACTGCAATTTTCTTTTCCGGAATTTCATTAATGAAACGGCGGATCAATTCATCGGTTAATGAGCTTTTTCCAGCACCGCCAGTCCCGGTAATACCTAGTACAGGGGTATTACGATTTCCTTTTGCTTTTAATGATTCCAGCACTTTTTGCTTTTCATCTTGGTCAATTTTATTATCTTCCATGTACGTAATAAACCGTGCAATTGCCTGACGGTCACCTTGTACGAGTTTATCCTCATCTTTTTTCAAATCAACTTGTGGAACGTAATCACATTCCTCAAGCATCAGATTAATCATGCCCTGAAGTCCCATTCCACGACCATCTTCGGGTGAAAATATATGTGACACTCCATACGCATGAAGTTCTTTAATTTCGCGTGGGATAATAACTCCACCACCGCCACCGTATACTTTAATATGTCCAGCACCTAGTTCTTTCAGCAAATCAACCATGTATTTGAAATATTCCACATGACCGCCCTGGTAAGATGATATTGCAATTCCCTGGGCATCCTCCTGAATTGCTGCATGTACAACTTCTTCCACCGAGCGGTTATGACCTAAATGAATTACCTCCGCACCGCTCGATTGTAAAATACGGCGCATGATGTTAATCGATGCATCATGGCCGTCAAACAAACTTGATGCTGTTACAAAACGAACTGGATGTGTTGGTTTATAAACTTGTACTTGTTCCATCATCAAGCTCCTCCCATCTCTTCTTTTTTAATTTTCTTCCCAAACACTTAAACCCTGCAATAAATAATGAATCTGCCGGTCAATATATTCTTCTAATGTAAATTGCTTTTGCAAAATCCACCTTCTGAAACCCCACATATGCCCTTGAATGAATATGTTATTTGCCAGAAGCTCCACATCTTGCTTGCTGATTTCATACGGCAGACAGGTTACGATTACGCGTTCAAGCATTGCCGCCATGTCACGTTCTTTTTGCAACACATATTCCCGGGTATCCGGTTCAAGTGATTTCACTTCCTGGTACATGATAACAATCTCTTCCTGCATCTCATCCATTAGCTGAAAGTAAGATTTAACAACAGTAACCAGGTTGTCAATTGATGGATCCTTTAAGTCAATTACAGCCTCAAGGCGTTCTCTTACTTGAAAATAAATCGCATCACAAACAAGAAAAAGAACATCTTCCTTGGTCCGGATATATTCGTAAAGTGTACCAATACTAAAGCCCGCTTCTTTGGCAATTTCCCGGGTCGTTGTCCGGTGAAAACCCTTCTGTTTAAAGAGGGTTATGGCTCCTTTAATCATTTGCTGGCGTCGTTTTTCAATTAGGTCTTGATCTTTCACAGAAGAAAGGACTTGTTTTTGGGTCATTTAATTTCCCCCTTCCTTTTTCCACTTTTCATACCACTCAATTGCCAATTTATATGGATCACTGTTTTCCGTAATTGCTGCTAATTCATCGTTGCTTTCGATAAATTTCGTTACATCACGCCATATTTCTTCACGGATTAATTCGTATACTTCAAGCTCCTGCTGCATGATCCTGCGCTTTGTTCCAGCTTTTGTATTGTATAGGTAATCATGATGATCATTGATTTTTTCCCACAGTTTATCGATACCTTTATTTTCCGTTGTAACGGTTTTAACAATTGCTTTTTCATGATCAGCCGTTGCTGTCATCATGATTAATTCTTTTAATAGTGCCTTTAATTTACCGTAACCGGGTAAATCAGCTTTATTTATTACGAACAGGTCGGCGATTTCCATGATACCTGCCTTGAAAATCTGCAGGACGTCCCCACTATTTGGGGTTAAAACCAGTGCTGTTGTATCAACAATTTTCATAATGTCAAGCTCTGATTGCCCGACACCAACAGTCTCAACAATAACGACATCGAAACCATATGCATCACATATGCGAACGGCATCCTTTGTAGCACGCGCTAGTCCACCGAGGCTCCCGCGGGTCGCCATGCTCCTAATGTAGACACCATCATCGGTGAAATGCTGATTCATTCGCACCCGGTCTCCAAGGAGCGCACCGCCACTAAATGGGCTAGTCGGATCAACCGCAATTACCGCAACCGTCTTCCCCTCATTTCGGATATGCGTGATCAGACGGTTTACTAACGAACTTTTCCCAGCTCCGGGTGAACCGGTTATCCCAACATAGTGTGCATGCTTTTTTTGCGAAAAAACATCACTTAATAGTTCGAGCTTCTCCGGATGGTCATTTTCAACCATTGTGATCGCTTTAGCCAGTGCCCGTATGTCGTTTTGCTGCATCCGTTCGAGTAGTTGGTGCATTGGGTACATCCTTTCTTTGGTACTAGGTGATAGGTTTGGGTGCTGGTTCCCGTGTTTGCATCGTTCTCGCTCGAGTTTGCATCGTTCTCGCTCGAAATCGGCCTAAGCGCCGATTTCTTACTTCGTCAACATCCGCCCTATAACCAAGCGCTGTATCTCGTTCGTTCCTTCATAAATTTGTGTAATTTTAGCGTCGCGCATATACCGCTCAACTGGATAGTCTTTTGTATAACCGTAGCCACCGAATACTTGAACAGCTTCGACTGTAATACGCATTGCAGCATCACCAGCAAATAATTTTGACATTGCTGAAGCTTTTCCATATGGCAAGCCATTCGATTCTAGCCATGCAGCCTGATAGGTTAATAGACGAGCAGCTTCTACCTCAGTTGCCATATCAGCTAGTTTAAAAGAAATTCCTTGATTATGGGCAATTGGTTTACCGAACTGTTCACGTTCTTTTGCATAGTCAACTGCTGCATCTAGCGCCCCTTGGGCAATACCTAGCGCTTGAGCAGCAATTCCGTTACGTCCGCCATCTAGTGTAGTCATTGCAATTTTAAACCCTTCACCTTCAGCGCCTAACATGTTTTCCTTAGGTACACGGCAGTTTTCAAAAATTAATTCTGTTGTAGGTGATGAACGAATACCTAATTTCTTTTCTTTTTTACCAAATGTAAATCCTTCTGTGCCTTTCTCAACTATAAAGGCACTGATTCCCTTATGTTTTGCGTCTGCATCTGTTTTGGCAAATACTAAATAAATATCTGCAACACCGCCATTGGTGATCCACACTTTACTACCATTTAGAATGTAGTCATCACCATCTTTTTTTGCCGTAGTTCTCATTGAAGCGACGTCACTTCCTGCCCCTGGCTCTGACAATGCATATGCACCTAATGCCTCACCTGTTGCCAAACGATGTAAAAATGTCTTCTTTTGTTCCTCGTTTCCATATTTGAAGATTGGCCAGCTGCATAGTGAAATGTGGGCCGAAAGCGTAACTCCAGTTGACGCACAAAGACGTGAAAGTTCTTCAACTGCAATTACATAGCTCACATAATCTGCTCCAATGCCGCCATATTCCTCCGGCCAGGGTATCCCTGTTAGGCCAAGCTCAGCCATTTTATTAAAAATTTCACGATCAAAGCGTTCCTCTTCGTCTCGTTCAGCTGCTGTAGGTTCAACGTCTTTTTTCGCAAAGTCACGGACCATTTTACGCAGCATTTCTTGTTCGTCAGTTAGTTGAAAGTTCATTGTATATTTCCCCCTCTAATCCTTTAATAAATGCTTGGCAATAACGATGTGCTGAATTTCGTTTGTACCTTCATAGATTTCAGTTACTTTTGCATCCCGGAAAAAACGTTCCACAGGATAATCCTCGGTATACCCATAACCGCCATAGACCTGAACCGCTTCAATTGCTGTTTTTCTTGCTGCTTTGGAAGCATGCATTTTAGCCATTGAAGCCTCCATGTTGCATGATATGTCCCGTTCAACGATTGATGCGGCATGATAGGTTAGCAGTTTTGCAGCTTCCATTTCTGTTGCCATATCTGCCAGTTTAAAAGAAATTCCCTGGTTATGTGCGATTGGTTTTCCAAACTGTTCACGTTCTTTTGCATAGTTTACTGCATACTCGAGCGCTGCCTCACCAATACCTAGAGCTTGTGCGGCAATACCGATTCGGCCAAAGTTCAAGTTAGACATAGCAATTTTAAACCCTTCACCTTCATTGCCGAGAAGCTGTTCTTTTGACACGATACATTGATCGAAATTTAATTGCACCGTACTTGATCCATGTAAACCCATTTTCTTTTCCTTTTTGCCGATAACAAGTCCCGGTGTATCCTTTTCAATAATAAAGGCACTGACCCCTGTTGAGCCTTCCTCATCGCTCGTTCGGGCAAAGGTAATAAACGTATCTGCTGCCCCACCGTTCGTGATAAATACTTTTGAGCCATTAAGGATGTAGTTATCGCCGTCTTTCTTTGCTCTCATTTTTAAAGAGGCAACGTCAGATCCTGCACCTGGCTCCGTTACCGCAAAGGCACCAATATATTCTCCCGATGCAAGCTTAGGAAGATAACGTTTCTTCTGATCTTCATTTCCAAAATATACGATCGGATTTGTACCAACGGATGTATGAACCGACAAAATGACACCAACTGTTGCACTAACTTTTGCCAGCTCATGGATGGCAATAATATAGGATGTATAGTCCATGCCACTGCCGCCATATTCTTCAGGAATTGGTATCCCCATTAATCCGAGTTCACCCATTTTTTTTATAATTTCTATTGGAAAACGATCCTCTCGTTCCATTCTTTCAATTTCTGGTGTGACCTCCTTTTGAGCAAAGTCACGAACCATTTTGCGCATCATTTCCTGTTCTTCGGAAAAATGTATATTCACTATATGCGCCCCCTTTCAAAGTAAATCATGATGTTAGTTGCTACCTTTAATTTAACCAGCATCTTATGCCCCTAACTTTCGTATTGATAAAACCCTCTGCCGGATTTTTTGCCAAGCCATCCCGCTTTTACGTATTTTCTAAGCAATGGGCATGGGCGATATTTACTGTCGCCAAACCCTTCGTAAAGTACTTCCATAATGTAAAGACATGTATCCAGGCCAATGAAATCAGCTAAGGTTAATGGTCCCATTGGGTGGTTCATACCGAGCTTCATTACTGTATCAACGTCTTCAACACTTGATACACCCTCGTATACAGTATAAATGGCCTCGTTAATCATTGGCATTAACACACGATTTGCAACAAAACCTGGAAAGTCATTAACCTCAACAGGTACTTTCGACAATTTATTTGTCATTTCTTCAATTGCTTGATAGGTTTCATCACTTGTTTGCAGACCGCGAATAATTTCGACAAGCTTCATAACTGGAACCGGATTCATGAAATGCATGCCAATAACCTGTTCAGGACGATTTGTCACGGCGGCAATTTCCGTTATAGGCAGTGATGATGTATTGGATGCTAAAATGGCATGTTTTGGTGTAATTTTGTCGAGATCGCTAAATACCTTTGTTTTTACTTCCATATTTTCGACAACTGCCTCGATTACTAGATCACAAGATTCCGCATCTGTTAGCTTTGTCGAAGGATGCAGCCTATTTAACGTATCTGTTTTATCTGATTCCGTAATTCGTTCCTTTTCGACAGCACGTGTTAAACGCTTCTCCATGTTCTTCATAGCTTTTTCCAGTGCTTGCTCATTCATGTCATTTAAAAACACATTATAACCGGATTGTGCACAGACCTGAGCAATCCCTTCCCCCATCTGTCCTGCTCCAATTACCATTACATTTTTGATAGCCATGCTGTTGTTTTCCCCCTATAGTTTTAATTTGAGTAAACCTGGTCCCTATTAGGTTAATTGGCCGCATATGTGTTGGGGGCACTGCTTTTTTGATTTGTACACTCCCCGCTTGGCATTCTGCATTTGGATTTACACGCACTTCCCTCGTGCGTGCTTCGATCATTGCGTTCATTGCCAGCTGGGTGCATGCTCCCCACCACATTTCGTACGCATGCATTGTAATTGCGCGACCACCGCTAAATTGCACACTCGGGCACCAGGTTCCGAGTCCTCACTTAGTTTTTCGGAACCTCGATCAACACTGCGTCGCCTTGACCACCGCCACTGCAAATTGCTGCGATACCTATTCCTCCGCCACGGCGTTTAAGTTCATGAATTAATGTTAAAATAATGCGTGCACCACTCGCTCCAATCGGATGGCCTAGTGCAACTGCTCCGCCATTAACGTTTACTTTTTCAGGATCGATGTCAGCGATTTGACCGCTAGCCAATGATACTGCAGCAAATGCCTCATTAATTTCAAATAAATCAATAGCATCTTTCGTATAGCCGGTTTTTTCTAGTAATTTATTAATAACCAGACCTGGAGTTTGCGGGAAACGTTCTGCCTCAACCGCTACCTCTGCATGGCCAAGTACTGTTGCCATTGGTGTTTTTCCTAATTGTTCGGCCTTTTCATCAGACATGACAACAAATGCACATGCCCCGTCATTGACTCCAGGGGCATTTCCAGCAGTAATTGTGCCATTAGGATCGAATGCTGGACGCAATTTTGCTAGTTTTTCAATGCTGGTGTCTTTTCTGGGTGCTTCGTCTGTATCAACAACGATTGGTTCACCTTTACGCTTGGGAACCTCCACCGATACAATTTCTTCAGCAAATTTTCCATCTTCAATAGCTTTAACTGCGCGCTGATGGCTGCGATACGACCATTCATCCTGTGCATCCCTAGTTAATCCAAATTCCTCTGCAGTACTGTTACCATAGTTACCCATGTGAACACCTTGAAATGAACATGTTAGTCCATCGTGTACCATCATATCTTTTACACTTTTGTCCCCCATACGGTTACCCCAGCGTGCATCAGGAAGGAAATATGGCGCATTGCTCATGCTTTCCATTCCGCCCGCAACGATCACATCTTCTTCGCCAAGACGAATCAACTGGTCAGCTAATGTTACACTTCGAAGACCTGATGCACATACTTTATTAATTGTTTCCGTTTTTACCTCCCATGGAATTCCAGCTTCACGCGCCGCCTGCCTTGATGGAATCTGACCCTGGCCACCCTGCAAAACGGTTCCCATAATCACTTCATCAATTTCCGCCTCAAGCAATCCCGCACGATCTAGTGCTGCACGAATTGCTTTTCCTCCTAATTGTGATGCTGTAAAAGGTTTCAACGCTCCGCCAAATTTCCCAAATGGAGTTCTAGCTCCGGATACGATAACAGTTTTTCTCATTGTTAAACCATTCCTTTCAGATTTTATGTACAACTATTATTCTATCAATCATTGATAACGCTTACTTTTCTTGATTGAACGCTCGCTCAGATCATGCCTTTAAAAGGAGAGGGGCATATGATTACCCCTCCTGTAATAAGCTTACGCTGTTTTTGCCTCTTCATCAACTAATACAGACAGCGCTAATATCTCTGCAACGTCCATTGTACTTATATCTTCCTCAACCTCTTTTGCTTTTGTTCCATCACTTAACATGGTTAAACAGAATGGACATGCACTTGAAATCATAGTTGGTTCAACGGCCATTGCTTGTTCTGTACGGGCAACATTAATCCGGTTGCCTGTTTTTTCCTCTGACCACATTAACCCGCCGCCTGCACCGCAGCACATTGCATTTTCCTTGCTGCGCTGCATTTCAACCAGCTCAAGACCTGGAATTGCTTTAAGAATTTCCCTTGGCGGATCATATACCCCATTATACCGACCCAAATAACAGGAATCATGGTACGTCAGACGTTCGTTTATCTCCCGCTTTGGTGCTAGTCTCCCATCCATCACAAGATCAAATAGCATTTGTGTATGGTGATATACTTCCGCTTCATAGCCAAAATCAGGGTATTCATTCTTAAATATGTTGTATGCGTGCGGATCAATTGTAACGATTTTAGTAACACCATTTTTTTCGAATTCTTTAATATTTTTCTCGGCAATTTCCTGGAATAAAAATTCATTTCCGATACGACGTGCCGTATCACCCGAGTTCTGTTCCTTATTACCTAAGATAGCAAAGCTTACCCCCGCTTTGTTCATTAATTTTGCAAAGGCTATGGCAATTTTTTGGCTCCGGCTATCGTATGCACCCATGGAACTTACCCAGAATAAATAATCAAATTCTTTATCCTCTTTTTTCAATTCTTTAACCGTTGGAATGTAAACAGACTCATCAATTTCACGCCACTTGATACGATCCTTTTTCGATAAGCCCCATGGATTTCCTTGACGCTCAATATTCATCACTGCTCGTTGCGCATCCGGATCCATTTTGCCTTCTGTCATAACAAGGTAGCGTCGAAGGTCAATAATTTTATCAACATGCTCGTTCATTACAGGGCATGCATCCTCACAGTTACGGCAGGTTGTACATGCGGAAAGCTCCTCCTCTGTAATAACGTCACCAATTAAGCTGACATTTTCCATACTTGCTGCTACTTCCTGATTTACCATTTGGTTTCCTTTTGTATTTGCAAAAGCATACGTTGGAACCCAAGGAGACTTACCAGTAACAGCAGCACCTTTTTCTGTCAGGTGGTCACGGATTTTAACCATTAAATCCATTGGCGACAGCATTTTGCCGGTACCTGATGCCGGACATACATCTGTACAGCGGCCACATTCAACACAGGCATAGAAATCGATCATTTGATATTGCTCGAAATCTTCCACTTTACCAACGCCAAAGGAAATTTCATCCTCACTTTCCTCAGCATCCTCGTCAATATCAAAATCCAGTTTCTCAAGCTTGCCTGGCACACTTTTACTTAAAAACACATTGATTGGCGCTGCAATTAAGTGTGCATGCTTTGATTGCGGTACATAAACAAGGAACGTAAGGATAGTAATCGTATGAATCCACCAAAAGATGAAAAACACAACCGCTGCAGCTGTTGGTGACATCCAGCCAAACGCACTCGCTATTAAACTAGCAACTGGTTCTGTCCACGTTGCTTCATGACCATGCCAGATTTGTGCCATACCGTTTCCTGCTAATACAGAAAGCATTAATGTTCCGATAAAGATCAGAACCAATCCAGCTTTAAATCCCCGCTTAAGCCGAACAATTTTTTCGACATAGCGGCGGTGAAATCCTATGGCTACTGCTACTAAAATCATTAGTGTGACAAGCTCCTGGAAGAATGTAAACCCAGGGTATAAAGGACCAAGCGGCAAGTGCTTGCCAGGTGCCAATCCTTTAACAAACATATCAATGGCACCAAACTGAACAAGCAAAAAGCCGTAAAACATCATAACGTGCATAATTCCAGACTTTTTATCTTTCAGTAGTTTTGATTGTCCAAAAACGATCGTGCCAATTTTTCTTAAACGGGATTTTATATCACCATCAAATTCCGACTTTTTCCCAAGTTTAATATATGCGGTTCTCGTTGCTATGACCCTAGCGAATAAATATATTCCATAGATGACTATAGCAATAAACATTAACGTGTTAATGAGTATAAACGTCTTCATTATTCGCTCCCCCTTTTTTCTATTATACTGAAAAATGGCAGCGATTTCATTTTCCAGAAAATTTTTATCCAAAACTGCTATACTATTACTTTAAATGTGAATGATCATTCAGTCAACACATTTTTATCTAATTTTTCACCAAAAAAACTCCCCACCTAATTTTGATGAGGAGTTTTTAATTACATTTTCTCTGGTGCCGTTACCCCGATTAGCTTTAGTCCATTAGCAATCGTGATCCTTACAGCTTTCATTAATGCAATCCGCGCCTTCGTTAGCTCTGGATTACCCTGGTCCAAAACCTTTTCAGCATTATAAAAACTATGCAGAAGTGATGCTAAATCAAAAACATATTGTGTTACTTTATGTGGTGTATGTTTTTCAGCCGCATCAGCAATCATTTGCGGAAATTCTCCAAGCTTCTTAAGCAAATCAATTTCCTTTTCAGCAGTCAATAAGCTTGCATCATATTTCTCTTCGGCAGCAAAACCTTTTTCCACTGCTTGTTTCAGCATGGTGCAAATTCGTGCGTGAGCGTATTGCACATAAAACACTGGGTTATCGTTTGATTGTGAACGTGCAAGGTTTAAATCAAAGTCAAGCTGTGAATCGTTCGACCGTGTAACAAAGAAGTAACGAACAGCATCAACTCCAACTTCCTCCATTAACTCCCGCAATGCAACAGCTTTACCCGTTCGTTTGCTCATTCTCAGTTTCTCACCGTTTTCAAACAGATTAACCATTTGAATGATTTTCACTTCAAACTTATCCCTAGAATAGCCAAGTGCCTGAATCGCAGCACGCATTCTAGGGATGTATCCATGATGATCCGCTCCCCAGACGTTGATTACCTTGTCAAATCCACGTTCCAGCTTATTTTGATGATAAGCTATATCAGGTGTTAAATACGTGTAGGTTCCGTCTTGCTTGATCAATACACGGTCTTTATCATCTCCAAAATCAGTTGAACGGAACCATGTAGCACCATCCTTTTCGTATATATAACCGCCATCTTCCAAAGTTTTTAAAGCATTGGTTACTTTATCTTCTTTATATAAGGATCGTTCGGAAAACCAGCTGTCAAACGCAACTCCAAAATCGGCTAAATCTTTTTTAATCTTGCCAAGTTCAAAGTCCAGGCCATATTCTTTAAAAAAGGCTAATCGCTCTTCCCTTTCCATATTTACCCATTTATCACCATACTCCAATGCAAGCGTCTTTCCAATTTCAATTATGTCAGAACCGTGATACCCATCTTCTGGCATAGCAGCATCTTTATTTAAAGCTTGCAGATAACGCGCTTCAACAGATAATGCTAGGTTGTCAATTTGATTACCGGCGTCATTAATATAATATTCCCGTTCAACATCGTACCCTGCAGTATCTAAAACATTACAAAGAACATCACCAAAAGCTGCTCCGCGCGCATGGCCTAAATGCAGATCACCTGTAGGGTTAACAGATACAAATTCAACTTGGATCTTTTCTCCATTGCCTGTGTTGGTTTTACCATAGGCTTCACCAGCTGTCATAATTGTGGGAATTAGTTCACCAAGAAAATCATTTTTCGTGAAGAAATTAATAAATCCTGGTCCTGCAATTTCCACTTTATCGATCGATGCCTTCGATTGGTCCAATGACTTAACAATCTCATCGGCAATTTGTCTTGGTGCCTTTTTAGCAATCCGCGCAAGCTGCATGGCAATATTTGAGGCAAAATCGCCATGTGCCTTATCTTTTGGCTTTTCCAAAATAATGTCCGGTATTTCTTCTTCAGCTGCAAGATTTGCATTAATTACAGCTGCAGCTATTTCCTGTTTAAGGGTTTCTTCCGTTTGTGCCAATATATTCATTGTGGATTCTCCTCTTTGATTGACAAGATTAATTCATGCTCACGCTTTTCTTGCCCATTTAATTTTACCGTATAGTGAATAGTTAATTTTCCGGGATTTATTTTATCAAATGGTTGGTAGTTTATATAATCGGTACATGTTTCCATGTGAAAATTTCCATGTGGATGCTTGTACAGATTTTCCGTTATTTGGTTTAGCTGAAATTGCTGGTGCATGGATAGTGCACCAGACCGTTTTACACTTACTTTATCAGCTTGAATTGTATATAAACTTTTAATAGTTACACGGTCCTCAAGCTGTTCATCGTATGTCACTACATCAAATTTATTCTTTCTATAAAAAGTTCCAAATGCATTCGTAGTTGTTCGCTCGATTTGCCCATTGTCCTTAATAGACATGTGCAATTCAATTGTGACTGGAATCTGCTGTAAAATCATGTAATCGCTCCTGCTTCGGAATATCTTCTTATTATAGCGATAAACGGGGGAGGATTTCAATATAAAGGTGGTTTCTGCTTTGGGGTTGATGTTTCTTCCTTGGGGTTGATGTTTCTTCCTTGGGGTTGATGTTTCTTCCTTGGGGTT
>NZ_BMFR01000027.1 GCF_014638995.1 Virgibacillus oceani | reverse complement strand
ATGTAAATTTGTTCATCAAAGCACCCCCATTTGTCAGTTGAGTGTCCAACAATTGGGGGCCAGTGCACCTTTCTCGAGGAGGCTGAGGCCGTGCCCTAAGGTGCGCATCCGCCCGCAGCGATCCCGGACGGCGACCCGAGAATATTACGTCGCATTTTATGTCTATTGTGCAATTACGTTAAAATTCTGTGTTTGTGTTGCTTTCACAGTAGGGTAGCGTTCAAAATAGGCACGTATAATTTCAACTGTGTCTTTTTGAATTTCACGTACAATTGGTTTATTTTTAAACATGTCATAATTTCCTCCGCCATTTGCACGGTAATTGTTCAGTACAACATGATAGGTATTATTCAATTGAATTGGTTCACCATTATGAGTGACATTTTCTAAACGTGAACCAATTTGTTTCCCCGCATTTATTGTATAATCTATTCCTTCCCACATGTCATAATTGTAATGCTGGGGTTTTGGTTCGACATATGCTGGGTTTACATCAATTTCACCATCCATGTTTACTGTGAAATATGCTGCAGATTTTTCTAGCGCGGCAATGATATCGGCTCCGGTGAGTTCAAGTACAACCAATGTATTTGGATACATATAATTGGAAACAATATCGCGCATTGTTACGACAGAACCGAATCCTCTTGAACTGTTATTTAAGAGAGAAGTAACAGAGATGTCTGCACCTGCTGCATCCATTTGCACCTGATGAATGAACTCAATGAATGCATGCTTTTGTTTTCTAGCTTGGAGTGGGTCTGTTATTGTCATGTCACCTTCAATGTATCCGATTGGCTGGTCAAGCCACTTTTGTGTAGAAGATTCAATAGCTTGCATATAATCAATTATAGCAGGATCTGATTCTACCCCATCCAATGTATGGATAGCAGCGTTTTTATTATGAATTTGCCATTTATCTGAACCTTTTTTCAGGTCAATCGTTATTTCACCATAGGATTGGGCATTAAATCCTGGCTGGACAACCAATACATCATGAATGGCGCCAGTCAGCTGACGGTGCTGATGTCCAGTTAATAATACATCAATACCGTCTATTACTTCACACATTTGATACCCTTGATTCTCACCGGTTAATGTTTCGGTTGGCTCAGCTGTTTCAATATCGCGTTCAAATCCCCCGTGGTAGGAAGCGATTAATACATCGGGTTGTTCTGCTTGATGAATGTGCTCAACCCACTTTTTTAACGTTGAACAGGCATCGGCAAAGTGAATCCCCTCAATGTGATCCGGAGCTTCCCAATTTGGGATATAATGAGTTGTCACACCAACAATGGCAACTTTTATACCATTTTCCAATTGAATCATACGATAGGGGGTTCCAAAATACGGTTTACCCGTTTTGGCGTCAAGACAATTTGCGGAAAGCCAAGGGAAATCAGATAGATTAATTGCATCAGTAAGCACTTTTTTTCCAAAATTAAATTCATGATTTCCAATTACACCAGCATCGATTCCGATTTTATTCATAATTCCAACCATCGGGTTTTCCGAGTCAGCATGTTCTTTAACATAATGGGTCATTAGCGGTGTACCCTGAATTAAATCACCATTATCCAATACAATAACATGCTTATTATCGCTTCTTGCCTGCTTAACGACAGTTGAATATTTAGCAAGTCCTATGTCTGCAGGTTCATTTGTTCCATACATTATAGGAAGTGCGTTACCGTGTACATCACTGGTATATAGAAGGGTGATTTTTGCTGTATGATCTAGCATTGTAGTACATCCTTTCAAAATGCATATGAAGAAACGAAATTAAAGTATAAATCATCTTTAATTTCGTTTCTGTTTAAATAAATTAAACAATTTTCCTTCTAATTCTTGCTGAAATAAAGTCGATAATGGTTACGACGATGATAATTGCCAGTAAAATCATGCCCATTTCATTCCAATTTCGGTTATTGGCAGCGAAAATGATCATTGTACCAATTCCGCCTGCACCAACTATACCGAGAATGGATGATGCACGAATATCAATTTCAAACCGGTAGATTGCATAGGATAAAAATTCCGGTATAATTTGCGGAAGAACACCGTAAAAGAGCGCTTGAACTTTATTGGCACCATTGGCTTCCATTGCTTCGACTACCTGCATATCGATCGACTCGACAACTTCTGAATAAAGCTTACCAAGCATACCCGTTGAACCGATTGCAATCGCAAGCACCCCTGCAAAGGCATTTGGACCAACTGCAACTACGAACAAGATAGCTAAAATAATATCTGGAAAAGCGCGGATGGCTGACAAAATCCATTTGCCGATTGCCGATAACAATTTCCCACGAGACATATTTTTTGCCGCTAAAAATCCTAACGGTATTGCAAGTATTGCGGCCATAAAGGAGCCGGCAAAAGCAATAAAAATGGTTTCAAGTATTTTTTGCGATACTTCTCCAGCTGCTGCCCAATCGGGACTGAACAGCTTAGGGATCACTCTATGAAAGTTACTGGCTGCCCGTTCCACAGCCCTGGTCCAATCAATGTCTATTCCTAAAAAGGTCCAGACATATAGAGCAATCACTGCAAGCAATATAAAGATCTTTTTAAACTTTTTAAACGAAGATTGTTCTTTTTTTGGAGGTAATGAATATGTCGCCATTATATCAATGCCTCCCTAAGTTTATTACTGATATATTCAATGACAAGCACAACGACGAAAATAAGTACGATGATTGCCATTGCATTTGGATAATTGTAAAAGCCTAATTGCTGATCAAGAACAAGCCCGATACCACCAGCGCCTACTAGCCCTAATACAACAGATGCTCGAATATTGATTTCAAACACATATAATACAAACGATGTGAACTGCGGCAATACTTGTGGTACCAAACCGTAAAAAATGACCTGCAGTATATTTCCGCCTGACGCTCGCATTGCTTCAAGTGGATTCATATCGACTGCTTCGATTGTTTCACTGATTAATTTCGCTAGAATTCCCAATGAAAAAATAATTAATGCGATGATACCCGGAAACAATCCAATACCAAATAAACCAACAAATACGACTGCTAAAACTAAATCAGGAATTGTACGTAAAATATTCAATAATGTACGTGTAAAATAATAAAGCGGTTTGAATGTTGTAATGTTCTGCGCCGATAATAATGCTAATGGGACTGTTAAAACTGCTGCCACTGTTGTTGCAATGATTGCCATTTGAATCGTTTGCGCCATAGGGTCCCAAATAGCGGGAAGAATGCTCAAATTAGGTGGAAAGAATTTTTCAATAACAACAACCATATTTCCAATTGCATTACCAAATCCGCCCACCATTTGCTGCTGCGTCCAGAACATACTAAAAAGATAAACACCTATTACAACGAAAAAAATAACAGTAACTTGTATTTTCGTTTTCACTGGAAAAATCGGTGGTGTTGTACCCTGAGACAATGAGTTCGATTGTTTTGTCACGATTCGTTTGCACCCCCACGCAAGTCATCCTCACGTATTGTACGGCCGTAAATCTCTTCAAACGTTTTCTCTGATACTTCGGAAACAGGACCATCAAAAACAACCTCTCCTGCACGCATACCAATAATTCGATCCGCATATTCCATAGCCATATCGATGAAGTGAAGGTTGACAATTGTAGTGATATTGTCTTCTTTATTTATTTTTTTCAAATAGGTCATAACCTGATGTGATGTCGGTGGGTCAAGGGATGCAACCGGCTCATCTGCTAAAATATATTTTGGTTTCTGTGTTAAAACCCGTGCGATACTGACACGCTGCTGCTGCCCGCCACTTAATTCATCTGCACGATTATAAAGTTTTTCATCGATGTTTACACGCTTTAAGCTTTCATATGCAAGTCCAACATCTTCTTTTTTATATAAATTAAATATAGATCGAAAAGTACCCGTATGTCCTAAACGTCCTGCAAGTACATTTTTCAGTACGTTTGACCGTTTTACTAGATTATAATTTTGGAAAATCATACCTATTTTTGTACGGAGTTTGCGTAAATCAGATCCACGATAGGATAAAATGTCTTCATCATCAATTAGAAGAGAGCCGGATGTCGGTGTGACTAAGCGGTTAATACTGCGAATAAAAGTGGATTTTCCTGCACCAGATAGACCAACCATAACAACAAATTCTCCATCATTAATCGTTACATTTATGTTTTTTAAACCTTCTGTGCCATTTGGATATACAAGGCCAATGTCTTTAAATTCAATCATAATATGCTATTTCCTCCATTACAGATTAAGGGTTTTGCTGATTAACTGAGAAAAAGGGGGAGATATAATACCTCCCCCTCCTAATAAGCATTTAATAGCTATAAAGCTGGTAAACTATTAAAGCTCAATGTTGTCTTTGAATTTTTTGTACGTATCTTTAACAACTTTATATTCTTCATCGGATGCCTCAATGATTGCATCCCAATTGTAAACATCGTTCATGATTTTGATCATATCTTCATTTTCATTAAATCCTAGGAATGCATCTTTGATTTTCTGTACCAATTCATCATCCAGTTCTTTTGTAACAGAGATTGTATCGTTCGGAATTTCTTCTGTATAACCGATAACCTTTAACTTATCCATTACGTCAGGGTAATCACCTTCAAGCTCTGTACGAACGTCATCAAAGGTTGTCGCAACATCGGCATCCCCTTCATAAACAGCGATTGCAGCTGAGTCGTGCCCGCCAGCCGGCAGCGTGTTAGAGAAGAAATCTGTTTCCAGCTCTGCAGCACTATCATAACCAAATTCCTGCATTAATTGATTGGCTGGGAAAAGATAGCCTGAAGTAGATCCCTTATCTGCATATGCCCATCTTTTTCCCTTTAAATCTTCTAGGCTTTCAATACCTGAATCAGCGCGAACGACGTATTGTGCTTTATATGTACCTGATCCGAAACGTTCCGATTTTAGGATTACTTCCACCCCGTATTGTTCATTGGCTAATACATAACCGAAAGCTGGAATGAATCCAATTTGTACCTGATTAGCTCCCATAGCTTCTACTAATGAATTGTAGTCCACCATAACTTTTCCCTCTACTGGTATACCCAATACATCAGATAACTCATCTGCTAATGGCTTTACTGTGTCAGCGATCGTGTCAGAATCCTGTGATGGAACAAATCCCATTACAAGTGTTTCTGGTGTCTCGCTTCCTTCAGCTGAATCTCCTTCATCTGAACTGCCACATGCGGCAAGAACGAAAGCTAGGGCTAACATAAGTGCCAGACCATAGATTTTCTTCATTTTGACCCTCCTATGTAATGAAAAAATTATAAATCCTTCACTCTTATTAAATAACATTTAGGTCAAAAATGCTAGACTATTTTTAAAAATTTACTCCTGATTTACGATTTTATTTTACAAAATGGTTAAAAAGTATAACTTATTGCTTAATTGTGTTATCCAGATATGATTATTTTAATAAATGGGTTTTGGAAAGCTGAAATAGGTAATAACAAAGGATAATAGTAAAATTGGGGGTTTTATTGTGAAATACGAAAATGCCTTATTCTTATTTAACGGAAATGCCGGAAATCGGGATTTAGAACAAAAGCTTTCACAAACACTGCCAATCCTTTCACAATCAATCAAACAAATTACCGTCTTAAAAACCCAAACAATAAATGAATTAAAGGATGGCTGTGTTGCATATGCAAGTGAGGTTGAGTTAATCATTATCATGGGAGGAGATGGAACGGTTCACGAATGTATTAACAGTATAGCGGAACTTGAAATTAGACCAATCATTGCCATTTTGCCCGCGGGAACATGTAATGACTTTAGTCGCATGCTCCGAATTCCCCAAAATCTTAGACAGGCTGCAGAAGCCATTGTTAACGGTGAAATAATACCTATTGATCTTGGTAAAACAGATAATTGGTATTTCTTGAACTTTTGGGGAATTGGATTAGTCGCAGACACTTCGTTGAATATTAATGAAACGCAAAAAAGATCGCTTGGCGTACTTAGTTATTTTATGAGTTCAATTAAGACTGTTACGCAATCGGAACCATTCTCATACAAAATGAAAACGGATGTGGAAACATATGAAGGAGAGGCGGTAATGCTAGTAGTTTTGAATGGAGGGTTTATCGGTACTAGACAAATTCCTATTCCTTCCATTAGGTCTGACGATGGATTCTTTGATATTTTAATTGTAAAGAACTCTACACTAGCCTCGTTTAAAGAATTAATTATGTTAGATCAACCGAATAACAACTTAGATCAACTATCTGAATTAATTTATTTTCAAGCGAAAGAATTAACCATTTCAACTGATCCTACTAAAACAATTGATATGGATGGTGAAATAAATGGAATGACGCCATCTGAATTATCAATTCTGCCTGGTCATATTCAAATGATAAAAGGTAGTTCAGGGTAAAAATACACCCACTTGAATTATAAATGGTATAATTATACAAAATTATAGATCGGAAGTTGGTGTAGTTGACATTGATAACGAAAGAAAATAGTACTTTATTAGTGAAAAAACAAGATACGTCATTAAAGTTATTTGTAGTTTTATCGAAAACATATCGTGTTATTATGGAGAAAATTGAAGAAGATATCCAATCAAGGGGGTTGAATCTAACCGATTTTGCAGTATTAGAACTGCTTTATCATAAAGGAGATCAGCCGATGCAGAAGATTGGCGAAAAAATTTTACTTGCAAGTGGCAGCATTACATATATCGTAAATAAACTTGAAAAAAAGGAATATCTGGTACGAGTACCTTGTCCCGATGATAGAAGAAGTACCTTTGCCTCCATATCAGATAAGGGACGGGAACTATTAAATTTAATTTTCCCGGAGCATTGGCAGCGTATTGAGGAATTGATGAGTGAATTAAGTGATGAAGAAAGAAAACAAGCAATAAATTTATTAAAGAAATTAGGATTATCGTTACGAAAGCTGTAGCGAAATTTTTTAGAAAAACATTTACCTGTGATTTATGTCATAGCATGTGATAAAAAAAGCAGATATGATAATAGAGGGATATATGGGATGATGTCTCTGCTCTAATTATATGCATAAGTCAGTCGGTAGACTTATGCCCTTCCTTGGGGGGGACCCTCAAGGCAAAACGCTTTGTCTAATTTTAGATAAAGCGTTTTGCTTTGTTTAATAACGGTTACAGTAATAAATGGATTTTTTGTAATTGTTAGTTGCGTTTCAGTAAGCAGCTTGTGTAAATGAAATGTAACAGCAATGTAATATTAATGTTTAAACTGTTACATTGCTGGGTAATCAATAGTATGAACCACAGTAGGAGGAAATAACAATGAGCAAAAAAGATGTTTTAATATATATAAGCAGCAATTGTCAGCGCAATAATAGGTTATTGGATCAATTGGATGAATGGGATATCAATTATGAAAAGAAAAATGTTACGGAAAACCCTGAATATATGAAAGAATTACAAGGGAAAGGAATATTTGGTACACCTGTTACGTTCATTGATGGCGAACCAATATTGGGAATGCAAAAAAGCAAACTAAAGCATGCTTTGGGTATCGGAAAACAAAGCTTTGGAAAAAATTAATTATAGTTCATAAATCACACTAGCAGGTATTGTGGCATATTGTAATACAAGAAAGTGCAAAAAGAGGTGTATTGTTATGTTTAATAGACCCTACAATTTTAATGAGCCCTTTCCGTACAATACTTATTACGGCAATTCATATATGCATCCCGAGCAATGGAATTATTTGCAGTATCAGCCCCAAAATCCGCCGCCATATTATAAAACACCATTCGAACAATTTGCCAAACCGAAGCAGCCAAGCGATTGGTATACGTATATGCAGCCAAACGCAACACCATATCCACCGCCAAAGTCAAGTGGTCTTGTTTCTTATTTCCAGGATAAAAATGGGCAGATGGATCTCGATAAAATGTTTTCAACCGTTGGAAAGCTTGCAAATACAGTGCAGCAAGTCTCCCCGGTGGTTAAACAATTTGGCTCTATAATGAAAAACATGTAAATTGTTTCTTGTAAAAGCTGATGCGGAATCATACCCATCAGCTTTTTAAATCATTAATTTAGACTGGAAAAATCGAACAATGATGGAAACAGATTAAGAAAGAATAAATCATTACGGGTTATAAATCTTGTACGAAACGGGTAAAAGAAAGTAAGATGTTCAAAAAGTCCGGTGAAAATAAAAGCCCGATTTTGTTCGTTGGCTTGTTTTCCGGTCCTCATATATGTAAATGCATCAAATTATTCTTCAAAGCGACGCCACCTTGAATTTTACGGTACATTCATCACTTTTTGAACGCACACTAAAGAACAATTAAGGAGAATCGATATGATTGCATGTTTAATTATACATGGCTACACGGGGGGACCATATGAAGTTGAACCATTATCAACGTATTTAAAAGAAAATACCAATTGGCACATTGAAGTACCAACACTTCCTGGTCATGGAAGAAAACTTGCACTTGAAAATGTCTCCCATAAAAATTGGATTGCTGCTGCAGAGGACTCTCTGAAAAAGTTAAATGAAAGATATGATGAAGTGTACCTTATCGGGTTTTCGATGGGCGGAATGATCGCCTCCTATTTAACAGCAAAATATAAAGTGGATAAATTGGTACTTCTGGCTACAGCAGGAAAATATTTATCGTTTAAACAAATTTGCCGTGACATTAGCGAGGTTGTTGCCGATGGATTTAAAGGAAAGCTAAGGCAAAATAAATTGTATTTGCATTACAAAAAAAAATTGGGTGCTGTACCTTTTAAAGCAAATCTGGAATTTTTGAAATTAGTTAAGTTCACCAAACCATACTTAAAAAATATCGAATCGCCTGTAATGATCGCACAAGGCCAACAGGACGGAATGGTTCCATACAAAACAGCTTACTATCTGAATAAAGAAATTACATCAAAGCGAAAAGAGGTCGTTTTTTTTGAGCGGTCAAGACACCTTATCTGTTTAGGAAATGATAAGGACACATTAAACACGATGATTTATCAATTTTTGACAAAGGAAAAGGAGTAGAAAGCCTGGTGGCACTACTCCTTTTATTATACGGTTCTGTTCAGTCCATATAGTCCTCTTATTAATCCCTAAAAAACGATATGACAAGTCCGCCTTCACCGGCATAGGTTGAAATTAATGGTCCCATTTCTGTTATATAGGCATCTTTAAACGCATATTTATTTCGTATTTCAGTCAATACTTTTTTCGCGCGTTCTTCAGCATTGCAATGTGTTAACGTAATCACCTTATCTTCAACATTTTTCGTATATTCACCAATCTGTTCGATGAAACGGCGTATGGATTTCTTGTCACCTCTTACTTTTTCAGAGACCTCTATTGTTCCTTCTTCACTGCCGCGCATCAGTAATTTAATGTTAAGGGTTTTGGCAATGGCACCTTTAACTTTATCTAATCGTCCCCCGCGAATTAAATTGTCAAGTGTTTTTAAAACAAATAATGTTGTTATGTGTTCAACACGTTCATACAGATGTGTGACAAGTTCTTCAAATGAATAATTTTCGTTAAGCTTTTTTTCAGCCTCATGGAGCAGCAGGGCTTGCCCGCAAGTAGCTGTCTTTGTATTTATTACTTCAATTTGACGGGTTGGTTGTTCATCTAGAAGCATTTCTTTTCCCTGAACGGCATTTTCATACGTACTGCTTAAGCCCTTCGTTAAACTCAACATAATAATAGGTACATCTGGATTCACCTGTTTATATGCCTGATAAAAATCATTTGGACTTGGGGCAGATGACCTGGGAAGTTCACTTTCCTCTTTAATTTTTTGATAAAAACTTGGTAAATCTATGTCTGCACCGCCTTTATATTGCTCATCTTGAAAATGCAAATAAAGCGGTATCACAATAAGCTTTAGTGACTCGGATAATTTCTTCGGTACATCGGCTCCACCATCTGTCATTAGTTGGATTCGCATGACCTCACCTACTTTAATTAAGATGGTTCAAGTATATCAGTTTAATGTAAATGATTGTTGAAATATTTTATATAACTATATTTTTTTCTGAGAAATCGTTACCTTCCGCTTTCTAGACGTACTCATGATGAATAAAAATAAACCGGATAATACGATTGTCCCGCCTAACCATTGTGATCCGGTAATTTGTTCATCAAGGATGAAATAAGCAAGAATGGATGCACCAATTGGTTCGAACACAATACCCATTGAGATTGTCGAGGTGCTTACCCATTTTATTGCCCAGTTGAACAATGTATGTCCAAAAAAAGTCGGGATAATTGCCAATGCAAGAAATGCCCACCAATTATTTGCAGGATATCCGAAAAATGGGTTTTGTAAAATCAGGTTGTATAGAATTAATGTAAGGGAGCTTATTCCGTATACAACAAAGGTATATGTCATTAACGATAAACGTTTTCTAGCGTTTTGTCCCATTAAAAAGTAGGCGGTTACGGTAACGGCCCCAAGTAATGCTAAAATATCGCCAAAGAAAGCCATCCCACTTATCCGGAAATCCCCCCAGCTGATGATGATGCTTCCTAATAATGCGATCACCATGCTGATCACCGCGCCTGGGGAAAAGCGTTCTTTAAAAAACAAATACGTTCCCAAAAAAGCGAAAATAGGCTGCAGCGTAACAAGAACAACAGAGCTTGCGACGGATGTATAATTTAATGATTCAAACCAGAGAATAAAATGAAACGCTAAAAATATTCCGGCAAATGTGCAAAGAATCCAGTCTTTTTTTTGAATCGTACGAAACTCATGGCGATACTTGATGAAAATATAAGGTGCCATAATAATAACGGCAAATAATATTCGATAATTTGCAATGATAGGAGCTGGTGCACTGTCTGCTAGTTTAACTAGGACTGCCGATGATGATACAGCTATTACCCCAATTACAACCGCTATGTATGGATTAAACGGAGGAATACGCATAAACAACCTCCCATGAAAATCATGTTTATAGTTATTTTACCATTATAGTTTACCATTCAATCGTTAAAAAATCATTTTAAGAATTAGTAGATATCGTAATGGGATATATGTTATGATAAAGTAACTGTTAATAAATGCATGAATTTTCAAGAGAGGCCCCCTTTCTGAGAAAGAAGGATGCCTTTTTTTATGGTAAAAATATAATATATATAACACTTAACTAGCTTTTATGCTTTTGGTTCATGCGAATAAATCTTTAAGGAAAAAAGGAGTAGACTATTAAGGTGACAACATTTTATGATTTAGGTATTTCCCAACCCATTATGAAGGCATTGGAAAAAATGGGTTTTGAGGAAGCAACACCGATTCAGGCACAGACAATTCCACTTGCTATGCAAGGGAAAGATGTAATTGGACAAGCACAGACCGGTACAGGAAAAACCGCCGCATTTGGTATTCCGATGATAGAAAAGATCGAGAAATCCACCCGTAAAATTCAAGGGTTGGTTGTAGCCCCGACACGTGAGCTGGCGATTCAGGTTGCAGAGGAAATAAATCGGTTAGGCAAATTTAAAGGGTTACGTACTTTGCCAGTTTATGGCGGTCAGCACATGGAAAGACAAATTCGTGCATTAAAGGATGGCCCGCATATCGTCGTTGCAACTCCAGGACGATTGCTTGACCATATGAGAAGGAAAACAATTCGTATTGATAACGTACAAACCGCTGTTTTAGATGAGGCCGATGAAATGCTTAACATGGGTTTTATCGACGACATTCGCGATATATTAAAAGGGATTCCAGAAGAAAGGCAAACATTGTTATTCTCTGCAACAATGCCAAAGGAAATTCGTGAAATTGCCAATACGTTAATGAAGAATCCGGAAGAAATTAAAGTTAAAGCAAAAGAAATGACTGTTGAGAATATCGATCAATATTTTGTAGAGGTTCCTGAAAAATATAAGTTCGATACGTTAAACAATCATTTGGATATTCATGCACCTGCATTGGCAATCGTTTTTGCAAGGACTAAAAAACGCGTGGATGAGATAACAGAAGGATTACAGGTTCGTGGATTCCGTGCTGAAGGTATCCATGGAGATCTGACTCAAGGCAAACGAATGTCAGTTCTTAACAAATTTAAGAATGGGCGCGTAGAAGTATTAGTGGCAACAGATGTGGCTGCACGCGGCCTGGACATATCCGGTGTAACACATGTATACAACTTTGATATTCCACAGGATCCGGAAAGCTATGTGCATCGCATTGGTCGTACTGGACGTGCAGGTCGTACCGGAGAAGCAATATCTTTCATTACACCTAGAGAAATAGCTCATTTGCATTTGATTGAAAAAGTTACTAAGAGTAAGATGAAACGTCTAATGCCGCCAACAAACCAGGAAGCACAACGCGGACAGCAGCAGGTAGCTGTTGATAAAATATTAAAAACAATTGAAAAGAAAGATTTAAATTCCTATCATCAAACAGCAAGCGAATTACTCCAAGAGAATGATTCAGTTACGATTATTGCTGCAGCGCTGAAGCTATTAACAAAAGAACGAAGAAATACACCTGTTCAAATTTCGTCTGTACAGCCAATTAGTGTTAAAAAAGCGCAGAGAAGCAAGGATAATGGCCGTCGTGGCGGCAAGCGCAATTACTATGGCAAAGGAAAAGGACGCGGTGGCCAAGGCGGACGCTCCCAAGGTGGAAGAAATCAAGGTGGCCGCAATCGTAAAGGTAACTTTCAAAAACGAAAAAATCGTGACTAATACTAAAAACAAAAGCTCCTAGCATACAGGAGCTTTTTTGATTATATAAGGCTACACTAAATAATTGTTGTTCGTATAAAAGGCGCAGACAGCGTCATTTGACATTGCTGCTAATTTTCTTAGGAAACCTTTCCGAAGATGCATTCGTATAACTGGTAGAGGTAGATGGTCCATCGAATGGAGGAGTTAATATGAGACAACCACCCAAGAACACAATTGCAAGGGATGCTGTGAAGGCTTGGAAAATTTCCGAAGCTATTTTTATGGGGATTGTATGGGCAGTAGTAATTGCGGGATTTATTGTTTCAATCATTTTTGATTTTCCACTCTGGTATATTGGTTTAGTGATAATCATTTGCAGCATCAGCACATATTTGTTTGTATTCGTTTTTCCAAAGGTTCGCTTTAAAAGATGGCGATATGAAGTGTTTGATCAGGAAATTTATATACAGCATGGAATATTTATTGTGACGCGTACGTTGGTTCCCATGATCAGAGTACAGCATGTTGATACAAAGCAAGGCCCCATTTTGAAAAAGTATCAGCTTGCGAGTGTTACGATATCAACTGCAGCAACCACACATGAAATCCCTGCCTTGTTAGAAGAAGACGCATCTACGCTTAGGGATAAAATATCAGCATTAGCAAGGGTGGATGAAGATGATGTTTGAGGAAAAGCGACTTCACCCGGCGGTAATTTTTTTCAACTTTATAAAAACGTTAAAAGAGGCGATATTTCCTATCGGTGCCGGTTTTTTTGCACTAAGGAATGAAGCATTTATTTATTTTATTCTAGCATCTGCGGTATTGTTGATAGGTTTGATTACATTTAGTATTTTATCCTGGTACCGCTATACATATCGAATAGAGGATGAAGAACTCAGAATTGAATATGGAGTCCTTGTTCGTAAGAAACGCTACATTCCGAAAAATCGCATTCAGTCGATTGACTTAACAGAAGGGATAATTCATCGCCTGTTTAAGCTTGTAAGCGTAAAAATCGAAACTGCGGGAAGTGGAACTGGGGCAGAGGCAGCATTAAAGGCGGTTAAACTAACGGAAGGTAAACAACTGCGGGAAGAACTAAAGGAAATCCCGGAACAAAAATCCATGCTTTTCGATGAACAAACAGATAACATACGTAAGCCTTCTGCTAAGATTGAGTTTAAACAGTTATTTTTAGCAGGAACAACATCGGGAAGCATTGGTATTATCCTAGCAATCCTTGCGTTTTTATTTTCCGAGATAGAGCAATTTATTCCGGATGCGTTTTATGACAATACGTATCAAATGATAATTAAGCTAAGTATTACGGTCATCATATTGCTTGCAATTGCCATTTTAGTGTTGATATGGCTGCTTGGAATTGCGGGTACGATGATAAAGTACGGGAATTTTACAATTACGAGAAATAATGATGAACTTTTTATAACGAGGGGTTTACTAGAGAAAAAACAGCTGACTATACCATTGAAGCGGATTCAGGCAATTGGAATTGATGAAAGTATTTTACGGCAGCCATTAGGGTACGCAAGCATATATGCAGAAGTGGCAGGAGGATCGTTGGAAAAGGGTGAGGATTTTTCCTCTGTACTATTCCCAATTATAAAAACTAGCAAGATAGATGCTTTTTTGCAAAAGTTTCTTCCAGAATATATTTCAAATAGGGATGATTTGGTTGAGTTGCCGAAGCGGGCTAAGAAATTTTATTTATTGCGCTCCATGTATCCGATTATTTTGCTGATTGCCGGGGTCGTATACTTTTGGCCGCAATTTAGCTGGATTCCGTTTATCCTATTAATTGCAAGTATGTACCTTGGATTTCTAAGGTTCAAGGATGGTGGTTTCTGCATTGATGATGAACAATTAACTATAAGGTATCGGCGGCTTAATCGAAAGACTGTTGTAGTTTTTCACAAAAGGGTTCAGTCATTTGAAATAAGTCAGCATAAGATTCAAAAAGAACAAAAACTTGCAACCCCTATATTATCGATTGTTTCCGATTTAGGTGGCAGACATTATAGAGTAAAGGATCTCGAAATTGAGGATGTAAACCGTCTGGCAGATTGGTATTCTTATCGTTAAACAACAAACAAGCCAACAGAAGTGATGATTCTGTTGACTTGTTTTTACAATATTCTACTCATGATTCCTAATAATACAAGAATTCCCAACACAATCCATATTGCTGTTTTTCCAGTTCCTCTAGGCAATACTCTCCTTTTATTCCATCGGTTAGAGTTAAATTGAACTGGGTTTCCATCATTTCTATTGGATTGATTGCGCCAAGGAGAAAATGGTTTCACATTTGATAATAGTATTCTTGCCAATGCAAATCCGCCAATAAATCCAAAAATATGTGCATAAATGTTTATTCCAGGACGCAAGAAGGTCATAATTAATCCTATAATGGAAATGACCATAACAATTTGTGCATTAGCTTGGTCGATTAAATCTTTTCTAAACAATACCATATATACATAGACCCCAAACAAACCGAATATAGCACCAGATGCACCAATATGGGAATAAAATGCGGTCGGTTCAATAAGATAGGTTGCAAGATTCCCTATGATTCCAGCTGCAAAATAGGCAACAAGAAACTTGAATTTTCCCAGCATTTGTTCTAAAGCTGGCCCGAATAATACGAGAGAGAATGAGTTAAATAACGCATGCATAAAATCACCGTGTAAAAAAATTGGTGTCACCAAACGCCAGTATTCCCCATTATGTATTCCTAGGTTGTATCCCGCCCCCCATTGAAAAAAACGGAGTCCAATTGGCAGCTGCAAGAAGTTTATAAAAAACCATAATGCTAGATGTATAATCACCAGGGTGGATACAATTGGATAAAATCGGATGAAATCTTTCAAATTTTTTTCCGTGCGAATGAACATAGTTATTCCCCTCAATATAAAATTGTTATTATTAGTTTAAGCAATATTATTTCATAGTATGACCATTATTAGAGTACTAAAAAACTAAAACACAATACAATAATAAGCTTATTATTGTTTAATCGTAATATTCCTTAGAAGAAAGGTTGGGCATTTATGATAAAAGGGATAGGAATTGACCTTATTGAATTAAACCGAATACAAGAGAAAATAGAACATAATGAGCGATTTATTAAACGAATTCTAACAGATAAGGAGCAAGAATTATATAGTAGTCTAACTGGTGTAATGCGCAAGGTTGAATATCTTGCTGGAAGGTTCGCGGCAAAAGAGGCATTTGCTAAAGCGGCAGGAACCGGAATTGGAAAGCTGAGTTTTCAGCATATCGAAATTTTGCCGAATGAACAAGGTGCTCCAAGAATAATCGTTCAAGGATTTAACGATGATAACATTTTTATATCCATCACACACAGTAAGGAGTATGCGATGGCTCAGGTTGTGATAGAAGATAATAACTAATAGGAGATTTTGCATATTTGTCAAGGTTGTCTCATATATTTTAGTGCGGGTAGGAGGGAACATAAGGAAGTTTCGCCACAAATTAATGTACGGGTTAAGACTGTGACAGTATGCATGAAATTTGTATGGATGGATAATATTTTTGACGTTAAAGCAAGGGGGGAAGAATGTGAGGTAGTAAAAATAGTACTAGCCATACGAAAAAGCATCTATGTTTAGTAATGCATGCTCGTTTTTATGCAGTCAGAGCAGTCTATTGTACATTTTTGTTAGTGATGGTGAGGTTCCCTTTGTCCTAATTGGAATTCTGTACGTGAGCAAGTGGATAGTGTATATTCTGATCCGCTTATTAATTCAGGCGATAAATAGTCTGTACTTAGTTCCGGAAATGAGACAAGGGAGATATGTCCATGAAAAAAACATTTGGTATCTGGATAGCAATTGCCTTTGGCCTAATCCTGTTACTAGCTGCCTGTGGTGAGAAATCCCAGGAAGATGTCGTGAAAAAATTAGAAGACAAGCTAGAAAATATGAACGGATATAAGGCTGCAGCAGAAATGAAAATGAACACTGGACCTGAAAGTCTAAAATACCAGCTCGATATTTGGCACAAGAAAAAGGACTTTTATCGGGTAGCGTTAAAAAACAATCAAGATGAAAAGGGCAATCAAATAATATTGAAAAATGAAGACGGCGTATTCGTCCTAACCCCTGCATTAAATAAAAGCTTCAAGTTTCAGCGGGATTGGCCGGAGAAAACAAGCCAGCCATATTTATTTCAGTCACTTGTACAAGATATTGTGAAAGATAACGAGGCTACATTTAAAGTAACCGACGCTGCATACGTCTTCCAAACAAAAACAAATTATCAAAGTAATAATAATTTGCCATATCAAGAAATTCATATTGATAAAAAATCGTATACTCCTAAACTTGTTAAAGTATTGGACAAAGATAAAAATGCGCTGGTTGAAGTGAAATTCAATAACTTTGATACAAATCCAAGTTTCAAGGGTGATGATTTTGCCTTGGAGAAAAATATGACAAGTGGTGCCACAGAAACATCAGCGTCTGCAAATGAAACCGTTGATCCATTTACAGTAGTGCTTCCAACTGAAACAACAGGAAGTGAATTGGCTGAAAAGAAGGAAGTAGACCTGGAAAATGGACAGCGGGTAGTTATGACTTATGAAGGTGAGAAGAATTTCACGTTAATTGAAGAGAAAAAAGAAGTAGTTCCAACACTCTCCTCCCCGCAAGAGGTAACTGGAGAAATTGTAAACCTCGGGCATACAATTGGGGCGATCTCTGATAACTCCATTTAATGGAGCAGCAATGGAATGGACTTTTACCTGGCTAGTGAAGATTTAACTAAAGAAGAACTAATTGAAGTAGCAAAATCTGTACAGGGAAAAGCAGTGAAATAAATGAATGCATCTCAAGCAGACTCTTAAGGAGAGGGGGTCTGCTTTTTATTTTTTTTACAAAAATAATCCATTTTAACAGCAACCCATCGGATAAGGTATAATCTTAGCAAATAAAGCAAAAACTACCATCAAGAAATTTTTTTACGATAAAATTGCATAATATTTATATCCTAAAATAAATATATATACCACGGTGATGAAAATTTAAACGAGAAAACCAGTTATTTTTTTAAAAATTTCTCCCCAAGCCTTTGCAAAGCATAGTGTACAATGATATGATAAAAGATGAATTTTATATCGGTCGTTCAACAGTTGGCGGAGGTGTATGGTTTTGTCAGAGAGCTTACAGGAAATTTTAGTAAGGTTACCAAAAAACCTGTTAAATGAGGTGGATGGATTAATGAAGTATGAAAATACAGATTTGAGTGACTTCATATGTCAAGCAACGAGAAACTATTTAGAATCCAAAAAAGATGAGCATATCCAACAGTTCCGCGAATCAATGCAAAAAGGATACACGGAAATGGCTAGAATTAATCTAACTATCGCTTCGGAGGCTTTTCAAGCTGAAGAGGAGGCGGAAAAAAACACCTTAGAGCGCTCTGTGATCGGGGTGTAACAATTTGATCGTTCAAAGAGGCGAAGTATATTTCGCTGACCTTTCCCCTGTAGTTGGATCAGAGCAGGGGGGCATACGCCCAGTGCTGATCCTGCAAAATGATATTGGAAACCGATTCAGCCCCACCGTGATTGTTGCAGCTATCACTGCACAGATTCAAAAGGCAAAACTTCCAACTCATGTAGAAATAAACGCAAAACGCTATGGCTTTGATCGCAATTCAGTTATATTGCTAGAGCAAATTAGAACATTAGATAAGCAAAGGCTAACAGATAAAATTACAAAGTTAGATAATGAAATGATGGATAAAATTGATCATGCATTGGAAATAAGCCTTGGACTAAAAGAAATGTACGGACAATAGTCAACCCCTTGTTAAATAGAAAACAGGGGTTTTTCTTATGGATAAAATCCCCCCTTACTGAACGAAACCCGGCTTTATGGTACAATAAGATAAGGAACAATGCATACAATCATTAAAATAATTTGCGCAATATTCGGGTACCATGTGACAATAGTAAAAACAGTTATTTTGGGGGGTTAACCAATGGACGGGAAATTCAAAAAGATTGTAATAGATAATAGCGATACAATTGTACATATGTGGCTGGACGAAGTTGATTCATTGAAGGATGGAAATTACACTTCATCCATATCTGACGAATTGTTTGAGAATACCAATAGGGAATTTGTTAATGTTATATTTTCAAGTATTCAAAAGCAAGGGGCTTCTATTTCTCTTGAGGAATTTTCTGAGAAACTAATAAACCTAGGGTGGCCGCTCAGTTATATTACAGATGGACTTCAAGTATTTAGAAGAGTTACGGTTGATTATATTCTCAGCCAATCTGATCAAGTTGATTCAACTTACATTTCCAATGTGCTGAAAAGTGTTGATATGTGGGTCGAGCCGATTATACGTCAGCTAGTAAATGAGTATTCAGGCAGCTGGGAGCATATCGTATCATTGCAGCGTGTTGCTCTTCAAGAATTATCTGCACCTCTCATCCCGGTGATGGATAGCATTACGGTAATGCCTTTAATTGGAACAATTGATACTGAACGTGCGAAATTAATTATGGAGAATTTACTTGAGGGGGTAATCAGGCATAATGCTGAGGTTGTATTAATCGATATTACAGGTGTTCCTGTTGTTGATACAATGGTTGCACATCATATTATTCAGGCTGCAGAGGCTGTTCGCCTGATTGGTTCAACCTGTATTCTCGTAGGTATTCGCCCTGAGATTGCTCAAACAATTGTAAATTTAGGCATTGATCTTGGTAAATTCCCAACTAAAAGCTCACTCCGAAAAGGATTTACCGCTGCACTGGAAATAACCAATCGTAAAGTTGTTGATTTAGATGGAAAAGAGGAAAGCATCGGAAGAATGTTAGATTCATTAAATGGGGAGTGATAAAATTGCGGATACCTATCTTGAAATTGCACAATTATTTATTAATCTCTATTCAAACAGAAATAGATGACCATACTGCAATACAATTTCAGGAAGACCTATTAAGTAAAATTCACCAAAGTGGTTCTTCTGGCGTTGTGATTGATTTAACATCCGTGGAAATAATAGATTCATTTATTGCAAAGGTTTTGGGCGACGTTGTTACTATGTCAGATCTTATGGGGGCAAAGGTAGTATTAACAGGCATCCAACCAGCAGTTGCCATGACATTAATTGATTTAGGTATTCATCTAAAAAATGTACCAACTGCATTAGATCTAGAGCAGGGCCTAATTAAACTACATCAGGAATTGGGGGAATAATTATGGGTCTCCAATCCTGTGTTAACATCAATAAGGAATGGGATATCGTTGGAGCACGCCAGATGGGTCGTGATATCGCAAGGGAAATTGGATTCGGAACGGTTGACCAGGCTAGGATCGCAACTGCAATTTCAGAACTAGCCCGCAATATTTATTTATATGCTGAAACAGGACAAATTTGTTTTGAAGTAATTGATAATATCAACCAAAAAGGTATAAGCATGATCGCGATTGATTCAGGACCTGGAATTCGGGATATTAGCCAGGTTATGGAAGATGGCTTTTCAACATCCGGTGGTTTGGGTGCTGGGCTTCCAGGTGTAAAACGTCTGATGGATGACTTCGATATTAAATCAGAAGAAGGCAAAGGTACTGAAATTAGGGCGCTGAAATGGGTAAGATAAGACCTGGCAAACTTAATAGTTAAAATAAAAGGAGGCTGTCTTACAAGTGGGGAATCATACTTATTGGGACAGCCTTTAACAAATAAAATAAACCCGAATGGAAAACTCCATAATAAGGGGAGTGCTTATGGACACTGTAAATTTAGATGCAGCCAATTATAAAGATTTATTAAAACGGTATATTGATACTCAAGATGAACAATCGTTGTATGGAGCTGAGCAGATCAGTAAATTATTTATAAAAAATAATGTGCCCCCAGAAGAAATTATAAATTTGCACATTCAGGCATTATCAGAATTGTATCCTAACCTATCTGAAAAAACAGGGCATTCCATGAATTTTCTTTTGGAAACAATGATTTCGTATGGTATGGCACACCAGGAATATCAAACGTTACGAGAAAAACAGCTGGAATTAAAAACAGAGATAGCTGTAGCCGCTGGGATGCAGGAAACACTGCTTGCAACAACAAAACCTTCAATTGATGGTCTGGACATTGGTGTAATAAGTGTACCGGCACACCAAATGAATGGTGACTACCACCACTTTATTAAAGGAAGGGATGGGTCACTTGGTGTTGCTATAGCCGATGTGATTGGTAAAGGAGTACCAGCAGCGTTATGCATGTCAATGATTAAATATTCGATGGATAGCTTGCCAGAAGAATCGATGAGTCCAAAGGCCATTTTGGAAAACTTAAATCGAGTTGTTTTTCGCAATGTTGATCCGAGTATGTTTATAACTATGTTTTATGCACAATTTATACCATCTGAACAGAAGCTGCGCTATTCCTCCGCAGGACATGAGCCGGGCTTTTATTACCGTAAAAAGGAAGATACTTTTGAAGAAATAGAAGCTAAAGGTCTTGTGTTAGGTGTTTCCTCAGATGCTAATTACGAACGATATGAACAGCGTGTTGAAAAAGGGGATATGGTTATCCTGCTGACGGATGGTGTCACGGAATGCAGGGATGGTGATCGTTTTATCGAGAGTGAGGAAGTGCTGGAAGTTATTAAAGGCTATGCCCATTTACCTGCCCAGGACATTGTTGATCACGTTTATAAACACTTTGAACGGTTACAGAATTTTCAATTACGGGATGATTTTACCTTAATCATATTACGCAGAGAAGTTTAACTATTTTTTTAGCAGGGAATATACACATTATAAGCGTATATTCAAATTGTAAAATTATGATCGATAGACATGTTCGTAAGTTTTCATTATGGAGGATGGTTAAATGAATTTAGCAATTGAGGTAACAGAAGAAAATATTAAGTCAATAGTCTCGTTGTCAGGTGAAATTGATGCATATACTGCTCCACAATTAAAAGAAGCCCTATTGCCATTGACAAAAGCAGATGGTCAAATAGTTGAGGTTGATCTTGAGAATGTAAACTACATGGATAGTACGGGATTAGGCATTTTTATAAGTGCATTAAAATCCTCGAAAGAAAATAATAGTCATCTCAAATTAATCAATTTGCAAGACCGTGTATATCGTTTATTTAAAATTACAGGACTAATCGAAATTATAGATATTAAGGCAGCGATAAGAGGTGGAAGTGAGTGATGGAAAAATTCGATTTTATTGAAATGAAAGTTCCCGCGAAAGCAGAATATGTTGGGGTAATTCGATTAAGTATCTCTGGAGTTGCTAACAGAATGGGTTTTTCCTATGAGGATATAGAGGATCTGAAAGTCGCTATATCAGAAGCAATAACCAATGCAGTCACACACGCGTATAATGATGAAGACGAGGGTGAAGTGACAATTGGGTTTGGAGTATATGAAAATCGTCTTGAAATAATGGTGGCTGATCACGGTGGAAGCTTTGATTTGAATGAAGTCAAAGGAGGAATCGGTCCATATAACCATACAGAATCCGTCGAAAACCTTCGAGAAGGAGGCTTTGGACTTTTCTTAATTAATGCCTTGATGGACAAGGTGGAGATTAACAATAACCATGGTGTTATTGTTTTAATGACGAAGTACCTTCAAGAAACCGAGGTGGATTTTGATGACGACCAAATCTCAACCACACAATAAGGGAAGAGACGAGGTTTACCAATGGATTGAACATTTGCAAAGCCAGCCAGCTGATGAAGAAATACAGGAGAAAATTGTTCTTACTTATAAAGACCTCGTAGAATCAATTGCTCGAAAATATTCTAAAAATAGCAGTATTCATGAGGATTTGGTCCAAGTGGGCATGATTGGCCTACTAGCAGCAGTCAAACGATATGATGCGACATTTGGTAAATCATTTGAATCCTTTGCAATACCAACGATAATTGGCGAAATTAAACGGTTTATCCGTGATAAAACATGGAGTGTTCATGTACCGCGGCGCATTAAAGAGTTGGGGCCAAAAATAAAAAAAGCCGTTGATGAATTAACGACAATGAATCAAAAATCTCCAACAGTACCGGAAATAGCCGACTATCTAGATGTTTCGGAAGAAGATGTATTAGAAACGATGGAAATGGGGAAAAGTTATAAAGCTTTATCCGTTGATCGTAAAATAGAGGCAGATTCTGATGGCAGCACGGTAGCTATACTGGACCTTGTCGGAAACGAAGAAAATGGCTACGAAAATATTGATCAAAAAATGTTATTAGAGAAGATTATGCCTATTCTATCCGAACGTGAACAACAAATCCTGCAATGTACCTATTTTGATAATAGAAGTCAAAAAGAGACCGGGGAATTATTAGGTATTTCCCAAATGCATGTTTCGAGATTACAGCGTCGTGCACTAAGGAAGCTTCGTGAAGCAATTCAATCCGAAAGCTCGGAGGTTTTGGATTGAATATGGATAAAGTACAAGTAGCTGTTTACCAAAAAGCAAAAAAAGGGAACTATCATTGCGGAGACAGTTACTACTATTCAGAATCCAAAAATGAATTTATTTGTGCATTGGCAGATGGATTAGGCAGCGGGGAATTTGCAAAAGAATCCTCCCAGGCAGTGGTTGATATTATAAGAAATAATGTTGATGCGTCAGTTGAACAATTAATAAAAAAGAGTAATGAGCAGCTTTTGGGTAAACGCGGGGTCGTATTAGGTATTTTAAAAATAAATTATCTGTCCAACCGTTATTCGTTTTCCTCAATCGGAAATATTGGGGTAATGACAATAACAGCAGACGGCAAGAAGAAGCGTAACATTCCCAATGCGGGATATTTAGCAGGCTATCATCGTCCGTTTAAAGTCGTTACTGAAAAAATAGAACCTGAAATGAATTTCATTATGTTTTCGGATGGCGTAACAGATTCAGACTTATCACAAAGATACTTTTTAAATAAAAAGGTAGATGACATTACAAAATCATTTGCACATGTAAGCGGAGAAGCAAGAAATGATGATACAACATTAATTGCAATGCGATACGTTGGATAAGAGGGCCGGCATTTGATGTCGGTCTTTTTGATGGTTTAATTTTTGAGAGATGTAGTGTAATGGGCGCCATCGTGCAGAACTCGAGCGAGAATCCGCTGCACTCGAGCGAGAACCCACCGCACTCGAGCGAGGATCCGCTGCACTCGAGCGAAGATTCGCTGCACTCGAGCGAGAACCGTCTCACTCGAGCGAGGATCCGCTGCACTCGAGCGAGAACCCACTGCACTCGAGCGAAGATCCGCTGCACTCGAGCGAGAACCCGTCTCACTCGAGCGAGGATCCGCTGCACTCGAGCGAGAACCCACCGCACTCGAGCGAGGATCCGCTGCACTCGAGCGAGAACCCGTCTCACTCGAGCGAGGATCCGCTGCACTCGAGCGAGAACCCGTCTCACTCGAGCGAGGATCCGCTGCACTCGGGCGAGAACCGTCTCACTCGAGCGAGGATCCGCTGCACTCGAGCGAGAATCCGTCTCACTCGAGCGAGGATCCGCTGCACTCGAGCGAGGATCTGCTGCACTCGAGCGAAGATCCGCTGCACTCGAGCGAGGATCCGCTGCACTCGAGCGAGAACCCACTGCACTCGAGCGAAGATCCGCTGCACTCGAGCGAGAATCCGTCTCACTCGAGCGAAGATCCGCTGCACTCGAGCGAGAACCCACCGCACTCGAGCGAGGATCCGCTGCACTCGAGCGAGAACCCACCGCACTCGAGCGAGGATCCGCTGCACTCAAGCGAGAACCCGTCTCACTCGAGCGAGAACCGTCTCACTCGAGCGAGGATCCACTTCACTCGAGCGAGAATCCTCACATTATATTTAAGAAAAAATAACGCATTTTATGGAAACTCCGAAATTAAAGGGAACGAAATTTACGAGATAGTTCTTTTAAATAGGCTGTTATTGGGAAAACATCGGTTACTTTGGTAAACTGAAAATGTATGTAAAGGAGGCAGCAACTGTGAACGTTGAATTAGAGCAAAATCTGACCGAATGGGTGGCAAAAGAAACCCAGGTAAAAACAACCATCGTAAAAACAGTTATTGGACTAATGGATGAGGGCAACACAGTACCGTTTATTGCCCGATATAGAAAAGAGCAAACTGGAGGACTTGATGAGGTACAAATCAAGGCAATTCAGGACAAATGGCACTATGCAGTTAATCTAGCAGAACGTAAACAAGAGGTTATTCGTTTGATTGACGAACAAGGTAAGTTAACCGATGAACTTGAAAAGGAAATTACGGAAGCTGTTCAATTGCAGCGGGTAGAGGACCTATATCGCCCATACAAACAGAAACGCAGAACCAAAGCAACAATTGCCAAAGAAAGGGGATTGGAGCCGTTAGCTGAATTAATATGGAGTCAAGGGTCTTTCGATATTTCAACTGAAGCAGAGAAATATTTATCTGAAGAACATGAATTACATACAATAGAAGATATTCTAAGTGGCGTCAATGATATATTAGCCGAGTGGATTTCCGATGATCCTGAATATCGTGATTATATTCGGGATGAAACATATAAACGCGGAACCGTTCATTCTGAGGTAAAATCAGCTGAACTGGATGAAAAAGGCGTTTATGAGATGTATTATGATTATGATGAAAGCGTCAGGTCGATGGTATCACACCGTATCTTAGCCTTGAATCGCGGGGAGAAAGAAGATGTACTAAAAGTTTCAATCGAGCCACCTATGGAACGAATTGTCCAATTCCTAAAGAAAAAGGTTATTAAACCAAAAGCTGATCAAGGTATAGTTGATATTTTAAATGCAGCGATTGAAGATAGTTACAAACGTTTAATTCAGCCATCGATTGAGCGTGAATTACGTAATGGTTTAACGGAAAAAGCGGAAGAACAGGCGATTGATGTTTTTTCTAAGAACCTGAAAAACTTATTGCTGCAGCCGCCGCTGAAGGGGAAAACAGTACTTGGTGTCGATCCAGCGTTTAGGACTGGCTGCAAGCTTGCTATAGTTGATGAAACAGGTAAGGTTCATTCTGTAAGTGTAATGTACCCAACTGCACCTAAGCACGATACGGCTGGTGCAGAAAAGATTGTAATGGAATTCATTAATACGTATAAAGTGGAGCTAATCGCAATTGGAAATGGTACAGCCTCACGTGAAACTGAACAATTTATTGCAGATGTGATTTCAAAGCATAAGCTTAATGTACCTTATATTATTGTTAACGAAGCTGGTGCTAGTGTTTACTCTGCATCTAAATTAGCGCGTGAGGAATTCCCGGATTTACAAGTTGAAGAAAGAAGTGCCGCATCTATTGCTCGGCGTGTCCAGGACCCACTTGCCGAACTTGTGAAAATTGACCCAAAATCAATTGGGGTGGGACAATATCAGCACGATGTTAGTCAAAAGTCTTTGAATGAATCATTATCATTTGTTGTTGAAACGGCTGTTAATCAGGTAGGGGTAAATGTTAATACAGCATCATCCTCTTTATTGCAATATGTTTCGGGATTAAGTAAAACAGTAGCAGCTAATATTGTTAACCAGCGTAATGAGGAAGGGAAATTTACGAATCGTAAACAATTGAAAAAAATACCCCGATTAGGTGCAAAAACGTATGAACAAAGTATAGGCTTTTTACGCATTGTTGATGGGGAACACACATTAGACCGCACACCGATCCATCCAGAAAGCTACAATCAGACAACAGATCTTTTAAAAATGCTCGGTTGTTCACTGAATGATATCGGTACCGATACGTTGCAAGAAAAGCTAAAGACAGTAAATAAAAAGGAAATAGCGGAAAAACTTGATATTGGTGAACTGACACTAATTGATATTATGAGTGCGTTAAGTCGTCCCGAGCGTGATCCGCGTGATGATTTGCCAAGGCCGTTGCTGAAACAAAATGTTCTTACAATGGAAGATTTACAGCCTGGAATGGAAATGCAGGGGACTGTAAGAAATGTGGTGGATTTCGGAGTTTTTGTTGACATTGGTGTAAAACAGGACGGTCTTGTTCATATCTCTAAGATGTCAAATCAATTTGTAAAGCATCCAATGGATATTGCGGCAGTTGGTGATGTCGTTACAGTTTGGGTTGAGCAAATTGACTCCAATAAAGGCCGTATTGCCTTGTCAATGGTTAAAAGTGAAAATAATTAATAGGAAGGGCTAGTTGCTGTTTGTGGCACCTAGTCTTTTTTTAGCCGTTTGGATAATGGAACAACAACAACTGTTGGAATCATGTTCTGTTTCGGTGGTAAAGATGCAGCGGGTTTTTATTAGTACAATTAAGTTTATACGTATTTCCGTTTAATCCTGCTCAATGGTATTTTTATATTTTTCAGGAGAGTCCAGAATTTCGTACACAGTTCAAATGACATGTCTACTTTTCTTATAACAAATAAAGAATAGTGCTGAAAGGGCACTATTCTCTATTTTAATTGCTAGGTGATTTATTTTACGCCTTCTGGAACACGCAAGCCTAATCCTTGAGCGATTCTTTCGCCCCATTCAGGATCAGCTTTGTAGAAATGTTCGATCTGACGCAATTTGATTTCATCGCTTTCCACTGGCTTCATATGGTTAATAAAGTTCTGAATCAAACGGTCTTTCTCATCAGCACTCATCATACGATAGAGATCGCCAGGTTGTGTATAGTGATCCTCGCTATCGTAAGCAACACTATCAGCCTCGCCCATTATCTCAAATGGACTGCTTTTCTTCGTTTGATCTTCTGCAGGACCGTTTATGCTGTTTGGTTCATAAACTGGAGAGCTTCCACCATTTCCATCAACAGCCATATACCCATCACGCTGATTATTATTTACCTCATTAACAGGACGGTTAACTGGGATTTGCTGGTGGTTAGCGCCTAAACGATAACGATGGGCATCTCCATAGCTGAAAATACGTCCCTGAAGCATTTTATCAGGTGATGCCTCAATTCCAGGCACGAAGCTACCAGGAGTGAATGCTGCTTGCTCAACTTCAGCAAAGTAGTTTTCAGGATTGCGATTTAGCACCATACGACCCACTTCGATGCGCGGATAGTCCTTTTTGGAAACTGTTTTTGTAACATCAAATATATCCCATTTATACGTTTTATAATCCTCGTAAGGTATGATTTGAACGTATAATTTCCATGCAGGGAAGTCACCCTGATCAATAGCATTGTATAGATCCTCTGTATGGTAATCAGGATTTTCTCCGGCAAGTTTCTCTGCTAAATCCACATCAAGTCCTTTTACTCCTTGTTCACTAACAAAGTGATATTTCACCCAGAAAGCTTCTCCTTGATCATTAACCCATTTATATGTGTGACTGCCATATCCGTTCATATGACGGAGTGTTGCAGGTAAGCCGCGGTCGCCATGTAACCAGGTAATTTGATGAAGTGACTCTGGTGATAATGACCAGAAATCCCATACCATGTTAGGGTCTTTTAAATGTGTTTGCGGATGACGTTTTTGAGTATGGATAAAATCAGGAAACTTAATTGCATCACGAATAAAGAAAATTGGTGTATTGTTACCAACTAAATCATAGTTTCCCTCTTCTGTATAAAATTTAACTGCGAAACCACGTGGGTCACGAACAGTATCAGCGGATCCCAGTTCTCCAGCTACCGTAGAAAAGCGGATGAACATATCTGTGCGTTTACCAGCTTCACTCAAGAAATCAGCTTTTGTATATTTTGAAATCTCATCGTTCGTAACCTCAAAATATCCAAACGCTCCTGCGCCTTTTGCATGAACTACACGTTCAGGGATACGCTCTCTATTAAAATGTGCTAGTTTTTCCAGCAGATGAAAATCCTGAATTAATACTGGACCGCGGGAGCCGGCAGTAACAGAGTTCTGGTTATCTCCAACTGGAATTCCTGCTGCAGTAGTTAGTGTTTTTCTATTATTACTCAATGTAAATCCCCTCTCCTCATATAAATTAAATCTCTCAAATACAATTATAATATAATCTATTTAAAAATCAATATTTAATTATAATGAGTTTAATTAATAGATTTTTTGATAAAAGCATCTTATTTACTTTTATATGCTATGCTAAAATAAATTATGATCTGTAAGGGTGTTTCGAATGAATCTCTTAAATGATAGTGAATTGTTTAATTTAGTTAATAATCTTTCAATAGAATTCTTTCACAAACCGTTTATCCATGATGTAACATTTAATACGCGCTTGAGAACAACAGGTGGCCGCTATATTCCATCAAAAAAGAAAATTGAATTAAACCCTAAGTATTTTATTGAGATGGAAGAAAACGAGTTTATTGGTATTGTTAAACATGAATTGTGCCATTATCATCTTCATATAGAAGGGAAAGGATATAAACATAGTGACCTTGAGTTTAAACAATTATTAAAAGCTACTGGTTCGCCCAGGCATTGTAACCCTTTGCCATCATCTAAAAGGGAATATAAACATTATTATAGATGTAAGGACTGTGGACATATTTATAAGAGAAAAAGAAGGATTGATGTCGGCAGGTATAGATGCGGGAGCTGCAAAGGGAAATTAGTTGCGGAAAGAAATTAGCTTCATATAAAATGGTTGCAGAAAATGATGATAAGTGTAAAAAACGCTTAATAAACCATTGACGAATGATGGCTTCCATGTTAAATTAAATAAGCCCTTTAAAAAGAGTGTACATAAGGGATAAAAATTAATATTTTTTGCGAAAAGTAATTGACAAAGAATTGATATTATTGTATTATATTTTTCGTCGCGATTATTTTGTATGTGTCGTGAGATATACTTATTATTCCACAGTAGCTCAGTGGTAGAGCTATCGGCTGTTAACCGATCGGTCGTAGGTTCGAATCCTACCTGTGGAGCCATACGGAGAAGTACTCAAGTGGCTGAAGAGGCGCCCCTGCTAAGGGTGTAGGTCGTGTAAGCGGCGCGAGGGTTCAAATCCCTCCTTCTCCGCCATTTTATTGGCCCGTTGGTCAAGCGGTTAAGACACCGCCCTTTCACGGCGGTAACACGGGTTCGAATCCCGTACGGGTCATCTTTTTTCTATAAATAAATGATACGGTTGGGTCCGGTAGTTCAGTTGGTTAGAATGCCTGCCTGTCACGCAGGAGGTCGCGGGTTCGAGTCCCGTCCGGACCGCCATAAGTTGGGCTATAGCCAAGCGGTAAGGCAGCGGGTTTTGATCCCGTCATTCCCAGGTTCGAATCCTGGTAGCCCAGCCATTTTTATTTGTAAAGAAGACGCACTGCGATTGACGAAGCTCGTAATTGGGTGGCGCATATAATAGATTAGTAATTCATCATGAGCCATTAGCTCAGTCGGTAGAGCATCTGACTTTTAATCAGAGGGTCGAAGGTTCGAATCCTTCATGGCTCATCAAACTGAAATAAATTATGCTGTGTATATTCTTGGTGTTTTATTTTGTCAAGCTTACGCGGTCGTGGCGGAATGGCAGACGCGCTAGGTTGAGGGCCTAGTGGGGGCGACCCCGTGGAGGTTCAAGTCCTCTCGGCCGCATCGAAAATAATACTTGCAATGATTGTTTGTATGTGTTATATTTGAAAACGTTGCTTCTGAAGCGCCCGTAGCTCAATTGGATAGAGCGTTTGACTACGGATCAAGAGGTTAGGGGTTCGACTCCTCTCGGGCGCGCCATTTTATCGGGAAGTAGCTCAGCTTGGTAGAGCACATGGTTTGGGACCATGGGGTCGCAGGTTCAAATCCTGTCTTCCCGACCAGCGAGACACATAGATTATGATTTTCTTATTTTAAATGCGGGTGTAGTTTAGTGGTAAAACCTCAGCCTTCCAAGCTGATGATGTGAGTTCGATTCTCATCACCCGCTCCATTATAACTTGATTATGTTGGGCCTGTAGCTCAGCTGGTTAGAGCGCACGCCTGATAAGCGTGAGGTCGGTGGTTCGAGTCCACTCAGGCCCATTTTGCTCCTTGAAAACTGAACAAAACAACCAGTATGTCAAGAAAAACATTCATGTTTTTCGAATAAAACAGATTAA
>NZ_BMFR01000026.1 GCF_014638995.1 Virgibacillus oceani | reverse complement strand
ATGTAAATTTGTTCATCAAAGCACCCCCATTTGTCAGTTGAGTGTCCAACAATTGGGGGCCAGTGCAATACGGGCTGCGGGGTAAAAGAGCAACGTAAAATGCAAAATTTACGTGGCATTTTACGTCTTTTGTTTCAAACGCACCAGCTTTCAAAAACAGCTTTTCTAGTATGAATAAAAAACCGCATTAAAGTGAAAGGTAAGGGAAAAAACAGGGTGGGTTATTATGCGAAATGTACCGCTAATTGTACCAATTATGACAGCGTTTCTCCTTATCTTTTTTCTAATGGGATCACATGCCTCTGCTTCTTACGGATGGGGTTACAAGAAAAACACAGATCATAAAATTCCAGACGTAGGAAAATACCAAAAAATCTTGGACGATTATGGAGCGTATTACGCGGATCATTCAGGAGATAAAGTTATCTATTTAACATTTGATAATGGATACGAACAAGGCTATACAGATGACATCTTAGACGTGTTGAAAGAAGAAAATGTTCCTGCGACCTTTTTTGTTACAGGTCATTATGTAAAGAGTAAACCAGACTTAATAAAACGAATGGTAGACGAAGGACATATTATAGGAAATCATTCGTATCATCACCCAGATATGACGATATTAACGAAAGAAGGAATGCGCAAGGAGCTAGAGGAACTAGAGGAGGCAGTTGCTGCAATTTCCGATCAGGATGAATTAAAATACATGCGCCCGCCAAAAGGGGTGTTTAACGAAAAAACCCTGGAGTGGGCAAATGACTTGGGATATATTCATGTGTTTTGGTCGCTGGCATTTGCTGACTGGAACACGAATGATCAAAAGGGATGGAAATATGCCTATGATCAGATAATGAATCAAGTGCATCCAGGAGCTATTGTGCTGCTGCACACTGTTTCCTCTGACAATGCAGAGTCGTTATCTAAATTAGTAACAGAATTAAAAAAACAAGGATATAGTTTTAAAAGCTTGGATGATTTGGTAATGAAAAACATGCTTCCGGAAGCTGTATACGGATATTGAAAATAGGGTGAGACTAGCCATTAGACTAGTCTCGCTCCTTTTTATTATGGATTCTATGCAAATAGTCGCATGGATTTTCTTTTACAATAGTATCAAGCATTTGCTGACATTCAAATTCTATTGTTTATTTAAAATTTTCACAACGTTTGCTATACTAGTAGTAATACAAGTATTGGAGTTGATGCAATGAATAGAGAAGATCTAGTAGCTCCGGAAAATTACAATATTGTTATGGAAATGGAGCGATACGCAAAAGACGAAACACGAAATGCACTAGTTTGGCAGGATGATGCTGGGAATAATGACGTAATTACGTACACCCAATTAATGAAAAATGTAAATCGTATTGGAAACGCTTTCTTAGAGAAGGGATTGAAAAAGGGGGATAAGATACTTGTTATGATTCCAAGACTTATTGCAGCTTATGAAGTATATTTAGCTGCATTAAAAACAGGTATTATTATAATTCCAAGTTCAGAAATGCTAAAAACCAAGGATTTACAGTATCGAATCAGCCATGGGGAAGTTAGTGCGGTTGTTAGCTATTTTCCGTTTGTTGATCAATATAAGAATATAAATGAATACGACCAGTTAAAACGCTTTGTTGTAGGAGAACCGGCTGAAGAATGGGATTTCCTGGACAGATTAAAGGACGAGGCATCCGATCAGCTGGAAATGGCCAACACAACACGTGATGATATTGCATTTCTTCCATATACATCTGGTACAACAGGAAATCCAAAAGGGGTTGTACATACACATGGATGGGGCTATGCCCATTTGAAAACAGCCTCTGCCAATTGGTTATGTATCAATGACGGTGATACTGTTTGGGCGACTGCGGGTCCAGGCTGGCAAAAATGGATTTGGAGTCCGTTTTTATCTGTTTTGGGTTCTGGGGCAACGGGCTTTGTATATAATGGTAAATTTGATGCGAAAACGTATTTAAGTTTATTGCAGGATAAGGATATTAATGTATTATGCTGCACGCCAACAGAATACCGAATCATGGCTAAAGTAGACAATTTAACAGACTATCAATTACCAGCATTGCATAGTGCAGTATCAGCAGGAGAACCATTAAATCGTGAAGTCATTGATACGTTTCAAAGGTACTTTAATGTGACGGTTCGTGATGGTTATGGTCAAACGGAAAACACATTGCTGCTGGGTATAATGAAGGATATGGAGGTAAAGCCTGGGTCAATGGGCAAACCAACACCAGGAAACGATGTAGAAGTTATTGACGAGAATGGGGAGCCGCTTGGTACTGGTGTGGTTGGGGACATTGCCGTTCGCTTGGATTGTCCTGCATTATTCCGCGAATATTATAAAGATCCTGAACGGACAAAAATAGCTCAACGGGGAAACTATTATGTAACAGGTGATCAAGCATCAAAAGACGAGGATGGCTATTTCTGGTTTGAAGGTCGCAGTGACGATATTATTATAAGCTCGGGCTACACAATTGGTCCATTTGAAGTTGAAGATGCCCTGGTCAAGCATCCATCTGTACAAGAATGTGCTGTTGTTGCGAGTCCCGATGAAGTCCGTGGCAATATTGTTAAAGCCTTCATTGTGCTTAAAGAGGGTGTCAACAGCAATCCGGGTCTTGTTCAGGAATTGCAGGACCATGTGAAAGAGCTGACTGCTCCATATAAATATCCAAGGCAAATCGAGTTTATTGATGAATTGCCTAAAACAACATCAGGTAAAATTAGACGTGTGGAATTAAGGCAGAAGGAAAAAGTGAACAAGTAAGATTCTCTTTATTGGAATTTACGGAAATATAGATTGTTTTTATCAATAAAAATGGGAACAGCCAAATTAAAGATCCCGAATGCTTTTAAACTGCATTCGGGATTAGTTTTGCAAAATTATTGATAGGATTATCCATTTTCGTTTGAAGAATTTATTTCCTCATCTGATAGGTCTAACTGCTGCCTTAGTTTGTCGGAAATATCGGATAGACCTTCATCAGTTGGAATAAAAAATGATTTTCCATTTATCATTTGATTGGAGCCTTCAATTTCTAATGTTTTAATTTTGGAAGCGTCAATAGATGAATATGCTTGTTGTAATGCATAAATTTCTGATGGTTTTAAGCTGGTTTCAACGTTTTTGCCTAAAATGTCAGATATTTCTCCTACCTTAAATATGGTACCAACAGAGATTGCTTCACTAATGGCTGCTTGGATAAATTGCCGCTGTCTTTCATCTCGAGGATAAATTGTATTAACATCGCGCTTTCGCATCCGAACAAACGCCAATGCTTCTTCCCCATTTAACTTTCTAGGACCTTCTTCAAAGTAAATTCTTTTGTCATTGTTATAAATATTCTTTTCCCAAAAGCCTTCTTTAATATCAACTGTGACACCACCAAGAGCATCTACAATATCACGAAACCCTTCGAAGTCTACGGCAATGTATTCATCAATAGGTATATCCAGAAGCTCCTCAACCATTTCGATAGTGAGTTTTTTTCCGCCATATCCTGTTATTGATCCAAACGTGTAAGCTGCATTTATTTTATGATATCCAGCATATTGTCCCGCACCTTCTTCAGGCAGCATGATTCTTGTATCCCTTGGAACAGAAGTCATGGTCATTTTATTTGTTTGCGGATTTAAGGTCACAACAATTTGGGTATCTGCCCGGCCATTTTTTCCGTTGGTCGAGTAATTTTCTATACCCATTAATAAAATGGAAATGGGATCTTCGCCAATTGTAACTGCTTCATTTCGCAGTTTTGATTTCTCACCAGGCCGGCCAATTCCTTCATATGATTCTTTTGCAGCTTTATATGTGTGGAAAGCCAAATATCCTCCAATACCAATAATGATAATAAGTAAGAAAAGGAAGGTGTAAATGATTCGCTTTTTCCATTTGGATTTAGTTCGTTTTCTGCGTTCAGTTCGTGAATTAGTCAAAGTTAATACCTCAATTCAAATCGAAAATCTAGATTCTGCATGTTTCGTTCCTTATTATATGTGAAAATAATAATGTTAACAATAGGATGGAAGCATCTCTGTCGCTATAGGCAAATAAATCAAAAAAAATTTAACCAAACCACTTGAAAGTCAAAAAAGGTCAGAGTATAATAAAGTCATAAGGTCAAAGTTAGTCAAAGTCAAAAATTGATCTTTTACTTCTAAAATTTAAGGAGGAATCACATATGAATTGTCAGCAATGTGGAATTCAGCCTGCAACGATAAACGTATCTATGCAAATCAATAATCAAAAAATGCAAATGCATGTATGTAATGATTGCTTTCAGGAAATAAGAGGAAATTTAATGAATCAAGGCTCTGGATTTAATCCAAACGAACAAGATGCATTTTCTCAAAGCTTTTTTCAAGGAAATGGATCTAGTCAAATGGGAACAAAAACTCGTGAAAAACAAGGTAATCAAGGGAATGGACTGCTTGACCAGCTAGGTAAGAACGTATCACATGCTGCTCGTGCTGGACTGGTAGATCCTGTTATTGGGCGTGATAACGAGGTTAAACGAGTAATAGAAACGTTAAATAGACGCAATAAGAATAATCCGGTATTAATCGGTGAACCTGGTGTTGGTAAAACAGCTATTGCAGAAGGATTAGCAGTTAAAATTGCTGAAGGTAACGTACCTGCGAAACTAATGAACAAGGAGATTTATTTGCTTGATGTTGCATCATTAGTTGCGAACACAGGCATTAGAGGCCAATTTGAAGAACGAATGAAGCAGTTGGTACAGGAATTGCAATCTCGTAAAAACGTTATCCTATTTGTTGATGAAATTCACTTGTTAGTAGGTGCCGGTACAGCAGAAAGCTCACAAATGGATGCCGGAAACATTTTAAAACCTGCGCTAGCACGTGGTGAATTACAATTAATCGGTGCAACAACGTTAAAAGAATATCGCAAAATTGAAAAAGATGCTGCACTCGAACGTCGTTTTCAGCCAATAATCGTTAAGGAACCATCAGTAGAGGATGCAGTACAGATTTTAAATGGAATAAAAGATCGTTATGAAAAATTCCACGAAGTACGCTATTCAGACGATGTAATTCGTTCATTTGTTACATTGTCACAGCGTTATATACAAGATCGCTTCCTGCCAGACAAAGCAATTGATTTGATGGATGAGGTAGGTTCTCGCCTTAATCTTGCGAATGCAGAAAAAGACTCTGATTCAATTGAACAGCGTCTGCAGGAAATCATTCAGGAAAAAGAACAAGCTGCAGATCAAGAAGATTATGAACGTGCAGCACATCTTCGTTATCAGGAAATACAACTGCAAAAGCAATTGGAAAAGGCAAAGGACGAGTTACAGGTAATTGATGTAGGTCTTGAAGATATTCAATTAATCATTGAAGAAAAAACAGGCATTCCTGTAACAAAACTACAAAAAGACGAACAGGAAAAAATGAAAAATATTGCTGCAAACCTTTCTAAAAAAGTAATTGGACAAGATCAGGCAGTTGATAAGGTTGCAAAAGCAATTCGCCGCAGCCGTGCAGGATTAAAATCAAAATACCGTCCAATAGGTTCATTCTTATTTGTTGGTCCAACCGGTGTTGGTAAAACGGAATTAACGAAGGCACTGGCGGAGGAGCTATTCGGTTCACGTGATGCATTGATCCGATTAGACATGAGTGAATATATGGAAAAACACGCTGTGTCTAAAATTATCGGTTCACCTCCAGGTTATGTTGGACATGAAGAAGCGGGACAATTAACCGAACGTGTACGTCGCAACCCATATTCCATCATATTATTGGATGAAATTGAAAAAGCACATCCAGACGTACAAAATATGTTCCTGCAAATTATGGAAGACGGTCATTTAACTGATTCACATGGCAGAACAGTAAGCTTTAAAGAAACGGTTATTATTATGACCAGCAATGCTGGGACAGGTGTAAAGCAAATCAATGTCGGCTTCAACCGCACCGAGCATGAATCTGTGTCAATCTTAGAAAATTTAAGCTCCTATTTTAAACAAGAATTTTTGAACCGTTTTGATTCGATTATTTCATTCAATGAGTTGACTGAAGAAAATTTACTTGAAATTGTTGACTTAATGCTTGCAGATTTAACACAAAGCATGGAGGAAAATAAATTAGCAATCACTATTACAGATCCAGCAAAAAAACAACTGGTTAAACTCGGATATGATCCGCGTTTTGGTGCAAGACCATTACGTCGTGTTATCCAAGATAAAATTGAAGATCAACTAACTGATTTACTGTTGGAAAATGACGACATAAAAGCAGTTCATGTCAACGTTGCAGCTGATGAAATCAAAGTTGAACAAGCGTAAATAATACGAAAATGCTGGTACCTAATTGGTACCAGCATTTTTTTGTTGTCGCACGCTACTTACGTTGGATTTTACGGGAAATGCAATCTTAAAAAACAATTATTTGATAATAATTAAACGAAATAAATGAAAAACTAATCGTTAGGAAAGGATGTTTTAAATGCGAAATTTAAAATGGACAATTAGTATAGCTCTTTTAATATTAATCATATACCCCGCAAATTATAGTTATAGTGAAACCGATGAAAGCATGAAGGTTCACTTCATCGATGTTGGGCAAGGTGACAGCATATTAATCGAAACACCGAACGATAAAACAATACTTATTGATGGAGGGCCGCCCAAATCAGGAAAACTTGTTGTAGAATTCCTTAAAAAGCATCATGTAAAAAATATTGACCTGCTGATTGCGACCCATCCAGATATAGACCATATAGGTGGACTCGTTGCTGTAATGAAATCAATAGATGTGGATAGGATTATTGATTCAGGTAAGCTGCATACAACTAACACATTCGCAAAATATATCGACCAAATTATTAAAAATGATATTCACGTTGATGTTGCCAAGCGGGATGACATTATTGATCTTGACCCACTAGTGAAAATACGAATTCTAAATACACACAATGGAAAAAAGAATAACAATCAGTCATCCATCGTTCTAAAGTTAAGCTATGGAGAAATTGATTTTTTACTTATGGGTGATTCTGAACGAAAACAGGAAAAGCGATTAATTAAAACAAACGAAATCCAATCAGAAATTTTAAAGGTTGGCCACCACGGCTCCAAAACAAGTACATCATTGCCATTTGTTGATTTAATAAAACCACAGATAGCTATATTGACGTATAGCAAAACGAATAAATATGGTCACCCAGTCGATCGCGTAATTCATAACCTTCAAAAAGTCAACGCACACATATACTCAACAGCTGTATTCGGTAATATTACAATTACAACTGATGGAAAGGGTTATTTTGTAATAACGGAAAAGGACCCAATGGACGGGTTGATAGAAAAGATTGGATGATAGCAGAGGTTTTTTCACAGAAATGTTCTGTTCGAATTTTCTTAGAGGATAGCGGCAATAGGTCGTGATATTAATAGAAATGAGCGAGAGAAATATAATAAAAAGCTTTGCACATCATATTTGTGCAGAGCTTTTTATATTTTTCAGAAAAATACCTTGACATTTGTATTAATTGGTTATATAGTTAGTTACACAACTAACTAACCAATTAACCTAGGTGGTGACGTATGAAAGACAAACTGGATGATAATCGCCCTATTTTCCTGCAAATAAAAGAACAGCTTGAGGATTCTGTCATCAATGAAACCATTAAACCTGGTGAACGAGTTCCTTCAACGAATGAATTCGCAAGCTATTACAAAATAAATCCCGCAACAGCAGCTAAGGGAATTAATGAGTTGGTTAATGAAAGCATTTTATTTAAAAAAAGAGGTGTTGGAATGTTTGTCACAGAAAATGCTAAGGATATTTTAATTGAAAAAAGAAAACAGACATTTTATGAAAATTTCATCCAACCATTAAAAAATGAGGCAAGGAAGCTTCATGTCAGTAACGAGGAATTAGTAGATATGATTAAGGAGGGGAATATCAATGAGAATTGATGTCAAGAATCTCACCAAGAGGTATAAAGATAAATTAGCGCTGGACAATATTTCATTTTCATTAGATGAACCAAAAATTTATGGTCTGCTCGGGCGAAATGGTGCTGGTAAAACAACATTCATGGAAATCCTCTCAGGTCACATAATTGGGTCAAGTGGTGAAATAACGATTGATGATGAAAATCCATTTGACAATGGGCGGATAACGGAATCCATTTGCTTAATAAAAGAGGGAAATAATTTCAAAAAGGATTTAAAGGTGAAGAACGTCCTTCGTATCTATTCGATATTTTACCCAAATTGGGACAATGCATTGGCTGATGAGTTAGTAAAAGAATATAATTTAAGCCCAAATGCTAAAGTGAAAACCTTATCAAAGGGAATGGAATCGGCACTTGGAATAATTGTTGGATTAGCCAGCAAAGCACCAATCACTATTTTTGATGAACCGTATATCGGTCTGGATGCCGCTGCTCGAAAGAAATTTTATGAAATTCTGTTAGAGGAATACGAATTGGAGAAGCGAACTATCATATTTTCAACCCATCTGATTGATGAAGTAAGCTTACTGTTTGAAGAAGTACTTATTATTCAAGATGGAAAACTTGTACTCAAAGAAGAAGCTGAGGTATTACGTAATAAAACATGCTCTGTTTCCGGAACTGTTCAGGAAGTGGAGGATTTCATTAAGGATAAAGACATCATTGGTAAAAAGCAGCTAGCTGGCATGATGACAGCATATGTTTACGGGGATATGGAACAAGCAAAGTCAGCAGGATTAAATGTTGAAGGGGTACCAATTCAGGAGCTGATGATTTATTTAACGGAAAACAAGGGGGCTTAAAAATGAGCAGACAATTATATGGGTTACTCTATTTTTATCTGACAGATTTGAAGCGGGGCTTTATCATTTTTTGGTCAATATTATTAATTACAATGTGTCTTACGCTGATTGTCGGTTATTTGCTTGTTAATGTAGAGGATGGTGCAATGTATTTTAGTCCATCATCAGCGCTATATGTTTATTGTGCAATTTTGGGTTTTGTAATAGTGAAAGAGGGAATCCCGTTTTCGATAAAAATGGGAGCAACTAGAAAGAATTTGTACATGGCAATGGGCATTTTCTTCCTTGGCCTAGGAATAGCGGAGTCTGTGCTAATAAGTATTGTACACATGGTAATTGAAAGGATAACATCGGTATTTAGTATAGAATCGTACGTTTTGGTCCATCCATCCATGTTGTTATCAGATACATTTATGAATCGGGTAATCATCGATACAGCGATTATGTTTTTCCTATTATCAGTAATGTTCGTAATTGGATTGCTGTTTTATAAATATGGATTGTTGGGCGGAGGTAGTGTTGTTGGCATACTTGTCATTATACTGCTTGCCTGTATAGCTAAAGGCTGGGCTGCCGACTTTTTCATCGATATTTATCATTCATTAGATATGACTCTTTTTTATCAACTATTATTAATAGGAATTGTTTTATATGGAATTTCCTGGTTTTTGCTGCGAAGAATAACGATTGTGAGTACAAAATAATTGGATCCAAAAAAAGCATTAGCCTCAGTAATGAAGCCAATGCTTTTTTTAGTTTGCCAATTCTTTTGTTTTATAGGTAAAAATAGAGCCAATTAAAAGGACAGCAATAATTCCAATTGTAATGAGTGCTGTTGCCAAAAGGTCAGCTGAAACACTGCCCGTGACAAGCATTTCTTTAATGTAAATTGAAATATTATTGGGACTCCATTCAAACCTTTGACCGAATATTTTTGTTATCAGTGATGAAAGCATAATTGTTGCTATACTTAAAAAAGCCACAAGCCCTGGTGTTTTAAACAATGTATTGTAGAAAATCGATACAGTAGCTACCAAGGATAACCAAAGCCCATAAAAGAAGACAACCTTCAGTATGGAGATGAAAGATAGAACACCAAACAAAATGTTAACGTAATACCAGCTTGAAAGCATTCCAAGGAAAAGGGAAGCCCAAACCAATACAAGGAGTCCAGCCCATTTTGCAGTAATATAATTATTATATGAAACAGGTTTTACCAGGATGAGCTCCGATACACCACTTTTTCGCTCACCTGCAATTGTTCCCATAGACATTAAAACAATAATCAAAACACCTAAGCTGCTAATCTGACTAATACTCATCATAACGACATCACTAGGTTGAAAGTCAGGTAATTCAAAGCTAGCCCCTTCAGGCATACCGCCGACTGCTTCCATGATTTGTGGTAAATAGTAGCTTGTAATTGGATCCATGCTTGCGATTAAAACAATAGCCAATGGTACCCAGATCCACTTATAATTCCGCCAATTCTCCAGTAATTCCTTTTGAAACAGTGTTATCCATTGCATTAATTTCCCACCACCTTCATAAACATGTCCTCTAGAGACGTACGATTGATCGTGAAGGATGTTAATGGCCAGTTATCAGCTGAAGCAGCCATAAGAATTTCTTTGCGTGCAGCAGCAATATCATTTGCAGCAACATGTAAGGTGTGGCGTTCCATATGGCATTTAACAACGGATGGAAGACTGTTAATCTTAGACTGATAGGTTGCAGACTCATCCTGAAACGAGAGTTCTATTTTAGCAGTTTGATACTTTTTCCTTAGTTCATCCATGGATCCTTTCTCCACAATTTTCCCTTGATGCAATAGCAGTAGCTCATCACTTACTTCATCTGCATCACTTAAAATGTGAGTCGAAAAAAGAATTGTCATTTCTTTTTTTAATTCTTCCATTAACGTTAGAACTTCTCTTCTGCCAATTGGATCCAACGATGATACCGGCTCATCCAGCATCAATAGTCTTGGTCGGTGAATGATTGCTTGTGCAATGCCAAGCCGCTGTTTCATACCTCCCGAATATTTCCCAATACGCCTGTTTTTTGCTTCAGTAAGTCCTACTAAGGAAAGCAGTTCTTCCGATCGTGCCATTGCTTCTTCTTTTGATAAATGGGCAAGCTTTCCTACGTACACTAAAAATTCACTTCCAGTCATCCAAGGGTAGAAGACTGGATATTGTGGTAAATAACCAATATGTTTTCGTAAATCATCGTTCGCATTCATGTTATTGAACGTGACAATACCGGAAGTGGGCTTTAATAGTCCTGACAGCGTACGTAATATTGTTGTTTTTCCTGCACCGTTAGGCCCAATAAGCGCAACACATTTTTGCGGCTGAAATTGAAAGCTGACTTGTTTAACAGCGGGTTTGCCATCATAACTTTTTGATAGGTTTTCAACTGTTAGTAACGTCATTAATCACTGTCTCCTTCCAAAAATGAAGTACAAAATAGGGCCGATAATATTCACTATGACGATAATGAATATCCACATCCATTTTGGACCATTTGTTTTATCAATTCTAAATAAATCAATCAGTGCAACAAGAAGTAAAATTGCTTGAATGACTAAAAACGGTGCTATGACTGCCCAATTAATTTCATTGAAAAGCTCCTGCATCCTATTCACTCCAATCATTATTTTGTATAGTCTATATACGATCCAGATTGCAAATAGGTTCGAATTTATGATAAATATGTATCCACATAGTTATGCACAAAAAAAGGGACTTGTTCACAATGTTTTTGGCAATAATCCACAATATCCACAAAGTCGGCAGGAGTTATTCACATATAGGTTGTGCATAATTGGTGTTGCGCTACCAGCTTTTTTCATGCTTATTAACAACCATTGTTTCAATTGTGGATAAAAAAAGGAAACCGAACATTAACGTCGGTTTCCTTTTTGGCTTAATTCGTTATAAATTCTATCCGCATGCTTGAATTCCCGCTGATAGTAAACTTCCTGTGTTTTTGATAGAAACTTCTCTGGCTTACGGTCGTTTTTCGGATTTTTCTTCATAAGAAAGGCCTCCTCATTTTAGCTGTAGCCTTCCCAGTTTTACAAAAAATATACAGTTTCCTTATGAAACCTCTTCATCACTTGCTGCCGCTTCAGCCTGAGCAAATTGATGATAAGACACATAATGCTCCTTTGAAATGACAAAGAGATCGTAAATGTCACCTTGCTGATTTACGGCATTATAAACATTTGGATAAATGGTGTTGCCTAATGCCACGTATGGTAATTTTAGTACTGCTTTCAATGAACGTGTATTTGTTTTACGTACCTTCATAAACACAGCTTCTATTTGATACGTGAAAAACAATTCCTGGAAAAATAACTCTTTAGCTAGCTTGTTATATCCTTTTCCGAAATAAGGCTGGCCAATCCATGTGGCCAAAAACCCGTAATTACCTTGGATATCAAATAAATTGATGGTTCCAATTGGTTGACTATATTCATCTAAAATAGTTCTCGATATAAGCTCTCCATTTTCTTCAGCTTCTATCGTTTGTTTCGTAATGAAATAAAATTCATCACTTGTCTTTGCTTTATGTCTGACATAGGGAAATACATCTGGATGTGACAATAATTCAAAAAGAACCGGCACCTCGTGTAATTCACGCGTTTTCAGCATAAAAAATACCCTCCTTATTCAGGTGGGTATATTGACAGAAAAGAGGTCGGACCCACCCACGAATTTTTAGTTAGCGTTCAACAAAAATTCGGGGTGGGAATCGAACCCACTAGAACCAATTAAATAACTGGTGGCGCACCATTTGCCTTCCCTATTCAATTCTGTTTCAATCCAGTTTTGATACTATTATTTTACACAGATTTTTATAAAAAGGAAATCATTTTTTTCATACAAATTATGACAAACTTTTCGGTTGCCTTTTCCCATAAATTTGACGTAATGCATCTTCTAAATAGGGATACACAAACTGATAATTATTGCTCTCCGCCTTTTTTGGCAACACATATTGCCCTTTTGTAATTAAAAGGCTCATTTCACCAATTACAGTTCGAATAATTGGAGCGGGGGCAGGCAGCCAATACGGCCGCTTTAATATGTTTGCTAATGTTTTCGTGAATTCTTTGTTTCGGTTTGGGTTTGGAGAGGTGATATTCACCGGCCCTTCGATGTAATCATTATTTAAACAAAACAAAATAAGCTGAACAACATCCTCGATATGCACCCATGAAACCCATTGTTCACCGTCTCCTATTTTACCGCCAGCGAACAGTTTTACGGGAAGGCACATATAGGGAAGTGCACCTTCTTCACCCAAAATCACACCAAACCGAGCGTAAACAGTACGGATGCCCATATCCGAAGCTTGGCTAGCTGTTTTTTCCCATTTGACGACAACACTTGCTAAAAAATCATCACCTGGATTTGTCGTATCTTCAGTAAATATTAAATCCTCAGATGTCCCATAATACCCAACTGCAGATCCATTAATAAATGTGGATGGTTTCGAATTCATTTGCTTCATAAAATCAATAACAGTTTGTGTTGTTTCTATTCTGCTGGACAAAATAGTTTCTTTCTTTTTTTTCGACCAGTAGCCAAATAGCGAATCACCAGCCAGATTGATGACTTTGTCAATAACAGGTAGTGTGTTAATGTCGTGTTCATAACCTATGAATGTTATTAAATTTGTGTTTGTGTGTTTGTCAGGGGAGCGTGTAAGTATGTAAACATGATGGTTTTGTTTCGTTAATTCCTTTGTTAAATGTCCGCCAACAAAACCGGTGCCACCAGTAATTAAAATGTTCAAAACGTTCACTCCTCCAAATTTTTCTTTCTATATAAGTATGGTTTTATTATATGTTTATATGAATAGCTTGGCGAGAAAAACCCGTTGCGGGAGGGCAGAAATATCGCCAGGATAGCTGGAAACTGTAAAATTGAATTTATCATCGGTTCTTGCAGGTGCTCCGTGCATTTTCCGTGTTATCATAAGGTAAAGAGGTGAAAACATGACAAGAATTACCCGTATCACCACACAGAAAAAAAGTAAAAATCGTTTTAATATCTTTTTGGATAATGGCCAAGAAGAGGTATATGGCTTTAGTGTCGACGAAGCTGTGTTAATTGAGAATAAGCTTAGAAAAGGTCTGGAACTGGATAATACAATGATTAACACACTGATCCAAAAAGATACATTACATAAGTCCTATACCCTTGCAATCAATTTTCTAAGCTACCGAATGCGTACAATGAAAGAAATAAATGATTATTTAGTAAAAAAAGAGATCGAGCCAGAACATATACCAGTAATTATTGAACGTCTTACGAAAGAGAACTTACTGGATGATAAAATGTTTGCTGATGCTTTTGTAAAGACAAGAATACATACATCAAGCAAAGGTCCGATGCTCGTTAAAAAGGAGCTTATCGAAAAAGGCGTTTCAGCGGCAATTGCTTCAGAAGCTATTCTTCAATATTCCTATGATATCCAAACTGAAAAGGCACAAAAATGGGTGAACAAAAAATTAACGATCAACAGTAAACACTCATTCCGCAAACAGCTTCAGCAATTGCAGGCAACACTCATACAAAAAGGTTTTGCCCAGGATGTCATTAAAGATGTTCTAAATGGTGTACAAGATGTAAAAGATGCTGATGCAGAGTGGGATGCACTTGTACACCAAGGAGATAAATTGTTACGGAAGCATCAAGCAAAATTTGAGGGATATGAATTGCGGAATAAAATGAAAGAGGTATTGTATCGCAAAGGGTTCACTATTGAATTAATCAATAAATTTTTAGACGAACACATTGACAGATAAAAGGACCTGCCTAGATAACGGCAAGTCCTTTAGGGTTATTTATCTTAATTTCCGACGAGGACGCGGTATACCAAGCATAATTTATATGCCACTATGAACCCTGTTTAACGGATTTATCTATCAACATAAATCTCTTTGCGACCGTCATCTTCATTAAAAATTTGTTCTGCCACAATTTCCGGTCCTTTTAAACCGGTGGCATCTTTTACATGTGTTGAGTTGTCCCAGAATGGTGTGTTCATTCCCCCCATATATACAGCGGTTATTGAGAACGATTCGTTTTCCCATTCTTTTTGCAGGCTTTCCGTAAACCCTCTGACAGCGAATTTGCTTGCACAATAGATTGATTCGTTTACTTTTCCACGCAGTCCTGCTGTCGAAATAATGGTTAACATGCGTCCTTTATTTTTGCGAATTAATGGTAAGGCAGCCTGTACAGTTAGAATGGTTCCTTTAATATTCGTATCAAGAGTTTCGTCAATATCTTCAATGGAATAATCTTCTGCCGGCCCAAATATACCAATGCCAGCGTTGTTTATAAATACATCCAATTCTCCCATTTTTTGAAAAGCAATACTGACAGAGGCTGGTTCGCGTACATCGCATAAAACAACCTCCGCCTTTTTGCCATTCGTAAAAATTTCCTTTTGGACAATGTGCAATTTAGTATCGTTTCGACCTAATAAATATACATTATATCCATTTTTTGCATACTTAAGGGCAAGAGCTTTCCCCAAACCGCTTCCTGCACCAGTTATTGCAACATTTTTCATGAAAATTCCCCTTTTATCAAACTAGTTTTGGTGATACTTATCATTTCCATTGTCTTAAACTATTGATAAAATGTAAAATGAAAGGTAAGGGGAGAGTGAACAAATGGATTATCGATATAGTGACTATTCTGTCGAGCAATTACGGCAGGAAATTGGCCGATTAAAAGAAAAAGCCCAAAAAGCTGAGCAGCTTGGCAATATTAGTGAGGTCGCAATCAATGAACGTAAAATGCAGGTTGCGATGGCATATATGCTAAACCCTGAGGATTTTCATGCTGATGATGTACATCAAATGACTGGTGATCCAGGACATACATTTAAAATAAATTATATCAATGGAGTTTTTGCATGGGGTCATCGGATCAATCTATTGGATGAAACATATGAAAAAGAAGAAGCAATCCCAATTTCGATATTGGGAGATAAGGTTAAATAGAGATACCAGATTGGATAAGATTACAAATGAATATAGTTACTGCTAAAAAAGCGAGGGATATAACCTCGCTTTTTAAATTGGGCTGTCTCCAACCAGCAGTTTGTTCTGAAGCTTTTGCTCAGAAAATATCCAGCCTGTATAAGAACTCATGATATGCATATTATCATCAATGTGTACAACCGCTACAAATGGATAATGTCCTTTTGAACGGTAACGCAAGTCGATGAAGCGTACCTCTGTAAAATCATCATAATCGCTAATTTCCCAGCGGTAAACAGGTGAGAATGACAAAAATGCCGCCACATTATGATCCTCTTTTGCCAGATTAATTAAAGGTGAATCAGGAAGCGGAACCTTTTCAAATTCATCAACGATTTGAATATGCCCATTCTCTACCGAACCAACATAGAATTTGGCATCCGTTGTAATCGCAACCCGCCATTCATTCTGTTTGATCGTAGGCGATGTTGCAATTTTTTCTGTAGTTGGGAAATGGTCATGAATCTTTTTGACTATTTCTCTTTTATCAATATAGCGTTTGATATAATATAATAAAATCACCGTGTAAATGATTAACCATGTGTACCCGGGGTCTGCCCCAAGGATCCAGGCAATAATACCGGCCACATGCAAACTGAATATAAACGGATCAAACGTATTAATAAAACCATGTGCTATCCACTTATCCGTAAATGGACGATAGGCTTGTGTTCCATAGGCGTTAAATATATCAACTAGTACGTGAATAATCACGGCTAAAAATGTCCATGCCCAAAGATGCAAAAAGTCTACGTGCGGTACAAATGCATGAATTACAGATGATACAGCAATTCCCCACATTAAAACAGCGGGAACTGAGTGCGTAACACCACGGTGATTTCGTATATAAACTGCATTATTTTTGAATTTTAATATTGTATCAAAATCCGGTGCCTGAGAACCTGCAATTGTTCCGACAAGCACTGCATTGAATAGGGTAGGATCGCTGTTTACTACAGGGTCTAATGTTGCCAGCCCGCCTAATGCAATCCCCATGACCACATGGGTACCTGTATCCATAATGAAGATCCTCCTTCGACTATGCTGCGTGATCTGCAAGATAGAAAGGTTTATTTTGCTAAGTTTACTTGAGTCAAAAGAGTGTTTTCGCTGCTAGAATTAATTTTGAATTTGTGATATGTTTTGACTCAGGTAATTGTAACATAAAGGATGAATAAGATTGATTGAAAACAAATTACAAAATGTTAACATTTATCAATTTCAACAAGATTTGCTGAATTGGTACGATACAAATAAACGTGATCTTCCGTGGAGAGAAGATCAGGATCCATATAAAATTTGGGTGTCCGAGATTATGCTCCAACAAACAAAAGTTGACACGGTAATTCCTTATTTTCATCGGTTTATTACTAAATTCCCAACACTTCACGATTTGGCTGAAGCTGACCAGCAAGACGTTTTGAAAGTATGGGAGGGTCTAGGTTACTATTCCCGTGCACGTAATTTACAAAACGCTGTAAAGGAAGTGGTTGCTGCATACGGTGGCGAAGTGCCCCATACACCAAAGGACTTGGGATCACTAAAAGGTGTTGGCCCATATACAAAAGGTGCAATTCTCTCCATTGCTTACAACCAGCCTGAACCCGCAGTTGACGGCAATGTCATGCGTGTACTGGCAAGGGTGTTAAAAATTGAAGACGACATAGCAAAGCCCAGTGCCAAGAAACAGTTTGAAAACTATGTGCGTGAACTTATATCACAAGATGATCCTTCTTCATTTAACCAAGGAATTATGGAGTTGGGCGCACTTATTTGTACACCTAAAACACCTATGTGTATGTTTTGTCCAGTCCAACAGCATTGCAAAGCTTTTGCTGAAGGAATAGAGGAAGAACTGCCAATAAAATCAAAAGCAAAAAAACAAAAGAAAGTTCCTTATGCAGCACTGCTCATTAAAAACGAAAAGAACCAATATGTGATTGAAAAACGATCAGATAACGGGCTTTTGGCAAGTTTATGGCAATTTCCGATGGTTCCAATTGATGAAATTGGATTCGACCATCTTGAAAACTGGGTACACAGTGAATATGGTGTGAAAATTACGTTAGGCTCCAAAGCAGGTAATTTGAAGCATGTGTTTTCTCATTTGATTTGGCAGCTCGAAATATACCAGGCAAAAACGATCCAAAATCAATTATATGATCAACGATTGAAGTTTGTTGATAAGGAAGGATTGGAATTGTATCCATTTCCCGTATCCCATCAAAAAATGATGAAGTTTATTTAAGTGGACAGAGGGACAGTCCCCGTGTCCCACTGTCTTTTACTCTCTTTCTTTTATTTCTTCATTAATTCCTTGTAATATGGCAAGTCCCTCGGCATTAACGTATGGGAGGAGCTGTGACAATGCGTGCTGAAAATACTCAAGTTCTTCGTCATCCCATCGGCGTTTACTCATCATTGATAATTCTGTAAAATCACGGATCTGAATCATGTTGAATCCTTCCCACTTTCCATTAGACAGTACTTGTCCTCATAATTTATGTAATTTCACTTTTTTTATTCCATATTTACATTTTATTCCAATGAAAGATAATTTTAACTCTATTTATGTTGGATAACTTTTATTGAAATGGAGAAATTAATTATTGCGGAGGTGATAATGATGGCTAAAAAACCTAACCAAACAACTTCTGGTACTAACGTTCAGAAAGTAAGACAACAGAACCAACAAGCTGCTCAAGGTCAGCAATCTCAAGGTCAAGGGCAATTTGGTACTGAATTTGCTTCTGAAACAGATGCTCAAGAAGTAAGAAAGCAAAATCAAAAATCTCAGCAAAATAAGAAATAACGATATCTACCCCGATTTTCAACAAGAAGAGTTTCCTGCCAAGGAAGCTCTTCTTGTGTTTTTATTACCATAAAACAATTGGACAGCTTAATTACTTTATATTTAGCTTTATTGTCGTTATAATATAGGAAATAGTTTGCATATAAAAATTAAAATAAATTGAAAGGGAGATAGCATGGCTGGTCCTAAAACAGGTTCAAAAATTCAAATTCACAGCTACAAACATGATGGACATTTGCACCGTGTATGGGATAACAGCCTAGTCTTGAAGGGTACTGAATCCGTTGTAATTAGTGCTAATGACAAAACCCTGGTTACAGAAAGTGACGGGAGAACATGGGTGACAAGGGAACCCGCGATTAGTTATTTTCACTCTCGGTACTGGTTTAATATTATCGGAATGCTGAGGGATGATGGGATTTATTACTATTGCAATATAAGTTCCCCATTTGTTTATGATCATGAAGCGTTAAAATATATCGATTACGATTTGGACGTGAAAGTATTTCCTGACATGACGTACGATTTACTGGATGAAGATGAGTATGATGTACACAAAATAAAAATGAATTACCCGGAAGTATTGGATCGTATTCTGCATAATAATATAGAATATTTACTGCGATGGGTACGACAGCGGAAAGGACCATTTTCACCAGACTTTGTCGATCAATGGTATGAGCGTTATTTAACATACCGCTAAAATAGTAAAATGTAAGAAGTACGTAATAGTGGTTATGATAATAATGATGAAATCCTAATTATGAACCTTGTTACAAATGTAGCAAGGCTTTTCTATTCACTTATATAGTAAAACGAGGTAGATGCATTTATGAATAGTATTAAACAATATATGCAATTTGTAAAACCGTATAAATGGAAAATTTTATGGACTGTGCTGATAGGGATTGTAAAATTTGCCATTCCATTATTATTGCCGTTAATTTTAAAATATGTCATTGACAATATCATTGCTGCAGAGGATATGAGTCAGTCAGATAAAATTAGCGAGCTCTTCTGGATTATGGGAGGAGCATTCGTGGTTTTCCTTCTATTGCGTCCTCCAATAGAATATATTCGACAATATTTAGCGCAATGGGTAGGGAATAAAATCCTTTATGACATACGTGACAGACTATTTGATCATATTCAAAGGTTAAGCCTGAGATTCTATTCTCAGACAAAAACCGGCGAAATTATTTCCCGGGTAATACATGATGTCGAACAAACGAAAACATTTGTTATAACTGGTCTGATGAATATTTGGCTGGATATGATCACGATATTAATCGCTATTGGCATTATGCTGACCATGGACGTATGGTTGACAATTGTTGCCATAATTCTCTTCCCATTGTATGGATTCTCCGTAAAATACTTTTATGCAAAATTGCGTCGATTAACGCGTGACCGTTCGCAAGCGTTAGCCGAGGTTCAAGGGCATCTTCATGAACGGGTTCAAGGCATGCCTGTAACAAGAAGCTTTGCATTAGAAGATTATGAACAAGGGCAATTCAATACACGAAACGTTAACTTTTTAGACCGTGCAATTGAGCATACGGATTGGAACGCAAAAACATTCGCAGTTACGAATACGATAACCGATTTAGCACCTTTATTAGTAATTGCTTTCGCTGGTTATCAAGTAATTAATGGCGATTTGACAATGGGTACGATGGTTGCATTTGTCGGATACATGGAACGCGTTTATAGTCCATTGCGCCGTTTGGTGAATTCTTCAACGGTACTAACTCAATCGATTGCTTCTATCGACCGTGTTTTTGAATTCCTGAATGAAAAATACGATATTGTTGATAAGAAAAACGCAAAGGTGCTTGACCGGGTTGATGGAACTGTAGATGTGGAGAACGTTACTTTTAAATACGATGATAATGAAGCAAATGTATTAAAAGATGTGTCATTGCATGTTAAAAAAGGAGAAACGATTGCCTTTGTAGGAATGAGTGGGGGAGGAAAGTCAACTTTAATTAGTTTAATCCCAAGGTTTTACGATGTTACAGGCGGTTCGATTAAAGTGGATGGTTACGACATTCGAGATGTTAAAGTGCGCTCTTTGCGTAACAATATTGGTATGGTATTACAGGATAACACATTGTTCTCAGAATCCATCGCCATGAATATACGAATGGGGAATCCGGAAGCATCGGACGAAGAAGTCATAGCAGCAGCACAAGCGGCTAATGCACATGGATTTATTAAAGAACTGCCACATGGCTATGATACATTAGTGGGAGAAAGAGGAGTCAAATTATCCGGAGGGCAAAAGCAGCGCATTGCAATCGCCCGTGTATTCTTGAAAAACCCGCCAATCCTGATTTTCGACGAAGCAACATCTGCACTTGATTTAGAAAGTGAACATACGATTCAGGAAGCAGTAGAGAAATTGGCATCTGATCGAACGACATTTATCGTTGCCCATCGATTAGCAACCATTACACATGCCGATCGCATCGTTGTTATTGAAAATGGTGAAATAAGTGAAATTGGTTCTCACGAAGAATTGATGATCCGTAAAGGCAGCTATTATGATTTATATCAGGTACAGAATTTGGATAAGCCTGAGCATATTGGAATGAATTGATATAAAAAACTCCCCCTTTGGTGGAGTTTTTTATGTATCAACCGGAGAGGAGGAACATCAACCGGAGAGGAGGAACATCAACCGGAGAGGAGGAACATCAACCGGAGAGGAGGAACATCAACCGGAGAGGAGGAACATCAACCGGAGAGGAGGAACATCAACCGGAGAGGAGGAACATCCCCGAAACCCTATCCATACAAAAAAGCACTCCCCAAAAAGGAGAGTGCTCTGCATTAAATCTACTTTCCAGCCATCGCAGCAAATGCATGACCGACTGCTTCAATTGTCTGATCAATATCAGCTTCTGTATGTTCCGTAGTTAGAAACCATGCCTCATATTTTGAAGGCGCTAAATTAATCCCTTGATTTAACATGAGTTTAAAAAAATTGGCAAAAGCTTCTCCATCACTTGCTTCTGCTTGATCGTAGTTGGTAATTTCGCCATCGCCAAAATATATGGTCAGCGCACCGCGAAGTCTATTCACTGAAATGGGAACTCCCGTCTCAGAAGCTTTCTCTACTATTCCTGCTTCTAATCGTTCACCTAGACGCTCTAATTTCTCATAAACGCCTTCTTGCTTTAATACTTCCAAACATGCTATTCCTGCTGCCATTGATGCAGGGTTGCCGGCCATCGTTCCTGCTTGATAAGCTGGTCCAAGTGGTGCAACCTGCTCCATAATTTCCTGGCGTCCACCATAAGCGCCAATGGGTAAGCCTCCACCAATGATTTTGCCCATAGCAGTCATGTCAGGTTCGATGCCATAGACCTGCTGTGCACTTCCATATGTAAAGCGGAATGCGGTGATAACTTCATCATAGATGACTAATGCTCCAGCACTATGTGTAATATCATTTATCGCTTGCAGGAATCCTTCGTGGGGCTCTACGATACCAAAATTGCCAACAATCGGTTCAACTAAAACAGCAGCGATTTGTTCACCCCAGTGTTCAATTGCCTCTTTAAAAGCATCAAGATTATTAAAAGGAACCGTTATAACATCCTCTGCAACCGATTGTGGAATACCTGCTGAATCTGGTGTACCAAGTGTTGCGGGACCAGAACCTGCCTGAACTAAAACAGCGTCAAAGTGGCCATGATAGCAGCCGGCAAATTTGATTACTTTTGTTCGGCCAGTATAAGCACGTGCTACACGAACCGTTGTCATAACTGCTTCTGTTCCTGAATTAACAAAACGAACCTTATCAAGTGAAGGGATTGCTGATTTCAGCATTTCAGCAAATTTATTTTCTAAACTTGTCGGTGTACCGTATAAAGTACCATTTGTTGCTGCATGGGAAATTGCCTCTGCAATATGTGGATGGGCATGGCCGGTAATAATGGGACCGTATGCTGCCAAATAATCGATATATTTGTTACCATCGACATCCCAAAAATATGCACCTTTTCCATGTTCCATATAGACAGGTGATCCGCCTCCTACAGCCTTGTATGCCCGTGATGGAGAGTTAACACCACCAACAATATGCTTAAGTGCCTCTTCATGTAAACTCTCAGATTTTGTGAAATCCATATTTATCAATTGCCTCCTAAAGTAAAAAAATCACTGTGCCAATTCTACATTACTCTTTTCAGTTTAGCCGTGTATACATTTCGTATGAAGATAAAATTTATCAGATGTATGACGAAAAAGAATGAAATAATCATCACACTTGGCATAATTACGGATGAAGCAATCATGTTTTGTAATGCTTTAAAAGCAAAGCTTGCATGTACAACTGCGACACAAAACGGAATAAAGAATAAAAATCCGAGCTGTCTAGTCGCTATTTTCTTCATTTCTTTATCCGTAAATCCTATCCGATATAAGGAGTGGTAATAATGTAAATCCTTGTCCATGTCCTGATACATTCGAAAATATAATATTGATCCAGCTGCTAAAAAGAATAACACACTTATAAATATACCAAAAAAGAACAAATAGGACAGACCTTCTTTCATCATTAAATAGTATTCTGCCTTCGAATCCGGATGGGCTATCTTTCTGTCTACGTGGCTAAATATCTGTGAAATATCTTCTTTATGGGCTTTCCAATTAGGAATCTCCATAGCATAATTAGAATAAACTTCATTAGCTTCTGCAGTCTGGAAAAACTTCTTAAACATGGTATCGGAAACAACTACATCAAATGTGGTATATATATTTTGATTCAAACCTAATTTTGCAGCATTTGTTTTAAAGGTTGCTGAATTGTTTTCTGATTTAATCGTAAGTTTCCCTGGTAGAATTTTTTCATCATCGGGTAAGGCAAATTCCTGTTTTGAAATGACCATTTCATCATCATCTACTTCAAAGGGAACGCTATGACCATGAAGTCTAGTTATAGCTGCATAATCCGAATACGAATAGATTTGAACCCATACTTCATCCCAGTTCTTGTCATTACTATAAATCTGTGCCTGTGTTGTTCGAATCAATTTTGAATCAAACGCTATACCTTTTTCCTGGAATGCGTTTTCGACAAGGTCAATCTCTTTTTCGATTTTATCTGCATTCTCATTTCCTTTACTATTCAAGGTGGCATCCTGAGGAACAAAACGCTTGGCTTCATCCTCTACACCTTGAAACAATCCATATAGGACACCAGATGATGTGAATGCTACTGCACTCAAAATAGCCACAATAAACAATGTTCTGGAATTATCCTTCAGCTTATAGGCTAATTCAGAGACGGTAAGCAAATTTAATTTGTTATAATAAAATCCGTTTTTCCGCTTTAAAAGAGTTATAAATGCAATACTAAATTGAGTAAAAAGAAAATAGGTACCAGGTATGACAAGCATCAAAATTGGAACCATATAAATTATAATAGTCATTACGTTCGCTGTATACGCAAGGTAATACCCCGATCCAATCAATCCAATTCCCAATAAACTTAATATCCATGAAAACTTTGGGGTCTTTTTCGGACCTTTAGCTCCACGGAATACTTCCATAATTGAATTCGTCCTTAATGTCCAGACAACTGCTAAAGAATTCACCTCAAACATAATAAAAAATAATATAACAGTTATTCCGATTGCTTTTAACGATAAGTAAAAAGGCAGAATTTGATCCAGCCCAAGAATCTGCTGGAAAATCATTAAAAATAATTTCGTCAATAAAGCACCTAATAATAATCCCGCAGCAATTGATGTTACACCGATAATCGTATTTTCCAAAATAAGCATACGATTAAGCTGCGACTTACTAATTCCTAGTGTTGTTAGTACCCCGTATTGTTTCTTACGGGAATTAATAAACGACCCAGTTGAAAACAGAACAAACAAAAAAGAGAAAATATAAATAATTGCTTCTGATAAAAGGATTCCACGCTGGACAACATCACGAAATTCGGCTTCTTGTATATCAGGGTGGAAAACAATTACTGCGTACATAAAGAAAACCGTTACCGCAAACATACAGCTTAAGAAATAACTTAAATATTGTCTTGTATTTCGTTTAACATTGTTAAATGCGAATTGTTTGAAAGTCATCCATATTTCCTCCCAAAAGTGATTGCACATTTAAAATGTCCTGAAAAAAGCTTTGCCGATTTTCACCTTGGTGAATTTCATTAAATAATTTCCCGTCTTTTATAAAAATCACTCGGCCGCAAAAGCTGGCAGCAAATGGGTCATGCGTAACCATAACAGTTGTTGTTCTGTGTGTCTGCTGTAATGCGCTAAGTGATTCCATTACCTGCAATGATGCCTTGGAATCCAGATTACCGGTTGGTTCATCCGCAAAAATAACCGTCGGATCATGAATAATTGCCCGAGCAATTGCCGCCCGCTGCATTTGCCCTCCGGAAACCTCGTATGTACGCTTATTAATGATCATATCAATACCAAGCTGTTTTGTAACAATGACCAGCTTTTTCTCCATTTCCTTCACTTTTTCCCCCTGAAGTGTTAATGGGAGCAGGATATTTTCGCCAATTGTCAGTGTATCCAGAAGATTATAGTCCTGAAAAATAAACCCCATTTCCCGTCGCCGGAATTTTGCTAATTTATTTTTAGATAATGATGTTACCACTTCACCGTTAATGATTACTTTTCCGGATGTAGGGTTATCAATTGTCGATAAAAGATTCAGCAGAGTGGTTTTACCGCTTCCAGACGGCCCCATAATCCCAAGGAACTCCCCTTTTTCAACGTCTAATTGGAATTGATGTAAGGCTTCCTGTTGAATTCCTCGCTTGCCACCATATATTTTTGTTAAATTTTCTGCTGCTAAAACAGACATTGCGTTTCCTCCTAGAACCTGTATTCACTATTTTATTCTCCCTTAAGTCTATCTAATTATAGCAATTTTACCTATCGCATTATCTTTCAAATGAAAAAAGAAACCTTACATGTTTGTAAGGTTGGGATTAGTAATGGTCAATCGTATTCACAAATGTAATTGTTACAGCAGTTCCAATATCTTTTTCCGATGAAATGTTAATCTCATGGCCAAGTGCGTGACATATTTCTTTAGATAAATATAAACCCATTCCAGTTGATTCGCGGAACGTCCTGCCATTTAATCCAGTGAAGAATGGATCAAAGACACGTTTTAAATCCTGTGACGGGATACCGTGACCATTGTCTTGTATCTGGAATTTTAATTGTTTTCCGTCCATGCTGGCAGTAAAATATATCTTCCCTGATTCATCTTTGGAATATTTAATAGCGTTGGAAATCAATTGGTTCAGGACGAAACGAAACCATTTCGGATCTGTTGCCACAATCAGACCTTCGTCAACCAATAATTCCGGAAAAACGTTGTTTCGTATAAAGCTTGATTTGAATTCTTTAATGGAGTCTTTGACCATCGTTTTAAGGGAAATTTTTTGGACATGAAAATCCCGATCGAACTTTTGCAGACGTGATTGATATAGTGCCAAATCCAGCCCTTGCTGCATCCGTTCAATTTCCTCTTGCATATTATGGACAAAATGCTCCGGTAAATTCATTTTCTCCTTCTGCATGGATAAATGCATAACAGATACTGGGGTCTTCATTTGATGGACCCATTGCTGTATAAAGTTAAACTCCATTTGTTTGTGCTGTTCAAGCTGTTCGATTTGCTGGTGATAATAATTGTATTGCATGTCATGTTGATGTTTAACATTTTCCATCATGATATTTGGTGGTTCGGGAAACCAGGCATGATCCGTTTCTTGGGATAGGTTATTAAAAACGGTATAGAAATCTTTAAATTTGTAATAACGAAATCCAAGAAAAACAATGAGAAAACAGGTAGGTAATAGAAATAAATAAAAAACCATTCCTTTTCCCATTGGGTTTCCCGTACTTGCGACAGCTAGTTGAACAGTTAGGATAATCAGGACGCACTGTGAATAAAAAAATAAGATAAATGGAAGGCTGTCCTTTAAAAAACTTTTCATTACGTACCACTCCATGTATTTACCATTTTATATCCCGCACCACGTACCGTTTGAATACTATTTTCAATTCCGATATCCTCAAGCTTTTTGCGTAGCCTAGTGATGTTAACCGATAGTGTGTTATCATCTACAAAATGCTCGTCATCCCATAACATTTCAAGTAAATGGGTTCTGGATAAGACTTGATTTAGTTGATCCGTGAATGCCTTTAAAAGTACAAATTCATTTTTCGTGAGCACAGCTGCATCTTCTTTATACTTAGCTTCCATAGCGGTCAAATATAATACGAAACCATCTATTTCAACAAAATCAGCCTGTTTTGACACAGCATATTCACCGTAAATTCGGCGCATGATTCCCTTTATTTTTGCCTGGACAACATCAAAGTTGAATGGTTTTGTAATATAGTCATCGCCGCCATTCTCAATCGCCATTACCTGATCCATCCCGGAATCACGGGCTGAAATAAAGATTATTGGGCAATTTGATATGCTGCGAATTTGCCGGCACCAATAAAATCCATCATACCTCGGCAGATTAATGTCCATTAAAACAAGATGTGGGGTCAGTTGTTTAAATTCACCAATAATATTATCAAAAGCTTTTACAATCGTTACGGTATACTCATATCTTTCCAAATAGTCCTTAAGTAATCCTGCAATTTTCGGATCATCTTCAACTAAGTAAATCTGTTTCATCAAAAACAGCTCCTTAACTTTCATAATCCTATCCTATAATATTAATGGCAAAAAATAAATGACAAGCCATCCATCTTACAAGCATATATATATATGGAACGAATTTGGATTGAAGGGGATTTAATGTCTATCTTTTCATGGATAATACTTGCAGCTATATGTATAGTGATTGTGACTAGTATTATTGGCTTTATCCGCGGAGGTAAGTTCCGTTTTCAGGTTGAAATGAGAGAGAGCCGGTTTTCCGCAGAAATATTTTATACATTGCTAATTTTGTATAGTGTCGTCATTATTGGGTTTGGTCTGATATATTTTATATTGTCGTTTCACAATATTATGTTAGTGGAACATGGTGAATTGCGGCAGGTTAGTGTGCTTGGCTCTATTATTCACACATTTTATTTTAGCGGGGTAACCCTTTTAACAATTGGATATGGTGACATCACGCCAATCGGAATAGGACGCTTTATTGCACTTATTGAGGCGTTAATCGGCTATGTTCTGCCGACTGCATTTGTGTTAAAACTAGTTCAGCATACCGCGCGAAGCAGAGGTAATGAATAGCCTGCTAACTTCTGTTATAGTTAGCATATAAGAATATTTGGTATGGAGGTTATAATGTGACAGTTGAAGCAGGCAAAAAGGCACCACAATTTACATTGCCGAATCAATCAGGTAAAGAGGTTAGTTTGGCAGATTTTAAGGGACAGCATGTTGTGCTCTATTTTTATCCAAAAGATATGACACCCGGCTGTACTACGGAGGCTTGTGATTTTCGTGATCAGCACGAAAGCTTTGCTGAACTTGATGCAGTGATAATTGGCGTAAGTCCGGATCCGGTTGACCGTCATCAAAAGTTTATCGACAAACATGATTTGCCTTTCCTATTGTTAGCAGATGAAGACCATAAAGTTGCTGAAGATTATGGAGTATGGAAGCTGAAGAAAAACTTTGGTAAAGAATATTACGGAATAGAGCGCTCTACATTTATCATTGATAAAGAAGGTAATCTGCAAAAAGAATTTCGCAAGGTAAAAGTAAAAGGACATGTGGAGGAAGCATTAACATACATTAGGGAAAATTTATAAGGATGAATTAAGGCAGTCTTAATCATATGAGGCTGCCTTATTATGTAGTTTCCGTAGACTGCGACGTAATGAAATGCTTAGACTACCGTTCTGGAAATACACTAATGTGATATTTTATAACTTCATACGTTTATGGTGATGAGGAAATAAAAAAAGCATATTCATACCTGCGGGGCAAAAGAGCAACGTAAAATGAAAAATTTACGTCTCGGTTTACGTCTTTTGTGTCAAAACACCAATCTATTAAATACATCAAATCGTAAAGGGGGAATTGTTCAGTGCATGATCCGCGTCTGAAAAAGTTAGCATATCAATTGCTAACACATTCATTAGCTATGAAAGAAAATGAAAAAGTACTTATTTCAGGCAGTACGAATGCAAAACCGCTAATCAAGGAATTAATTAAAGCGGCATATGATTTAAACGTACTGCCATATGTTGATCTAAGGGATGATGAAATCAATCGGCTTTTCGTAACCGGCGCCAAAAAGGAACAGATTCAATTAATAAATAAGTGGAACTTACATAAATATCAGGATATCGATGCATTTGTTCAAATTGTCGGTGAAGAAAATGACTCAGAATTTATTGATGTGCCACAGGAGCAATTTCGTATGTCGGGAAAGGAAATGAAAGCATCACAAGACTTTCTTGTTGATAAGCGGAAGTGGGTATTACTCAATTATCCAACAAACGGATTTGCGCAAAAAGCCAGAATGAGTTATGAGCGATTTTATGATTATTTTATTGACGTATGTACAATCGACTATGCGAAAATGGAAAAAGCTCAAGGAGCACTGAAGGATATGATGGAGAAGACAGATAAAGTACATATTACAGGACAAGGAACTGATTTAACGTTTTCCATTAAAGATATTCCAGCAGTCATATGTGCCGGAGAATACAACATACCAGATGGAGAAGTGTATACTGCACCAATTAAAAATAGTGTAAATGGCACTATTAAATTCAATACACCATGTCCATATCAGGGGAATGTGTTTCACGATGTTGCATTAACATTTAAAGATGGAAAGATTGTTGCGGCAACAGCAGATAAGCCAGATCAGCTCAACAAAATATTAGATACGGACGAAGGTGCACGTTATGTTGGAGAATTTGCGATTGGGTTAAATCCCAAAGTTACCGACCCAATGGGTGATATTCTTTTTGATGAAAAAATTGCGGGGAGTCTGCACTTCACACCAGGCGCAGCATATGATGATGCGGACAATGGTAATGATTCTGCAGTACATTGGGATATGGTATTAATTCAACGCCAGGAATATGGCGGTGGCCAATTATATTTTGACGATGTATTGATCCGTGACAATGGAATTTTCGTAGTGGACGCGTTAAAGCAGCTGAATCCAGAGAATTTAATGAAATAAGTGAATGATTTACTGAGAAAACCTTCCAATTCGTACGTTGGGAAGGTTTTTTGTTATATAAAACTAGTTTTCGGAATAGATATAAGTAACACTTGGACGCATACTAGTCTTTCTTAAAAGGAGTGGTAAACATGGAAGCGTGGCAAAATATAAGAATAAAAACTGTCTCTCGCAAACGCGGCATGCTGTATTTCATAGCGAAACGAATAATAGACATTGTCGTGAGTACTGTTTTGCTAGTTCTCGTTGCACCATTGCTAGTGGTAATCAGTATTATCATCTATAAACAAGAAGGTGGACCGATCCTATATAAAGAGGCACGTATTGGCAAACACGATCGGCCGTTTATTTTATGGAAATTCCGTACAACTACAATTCCTTCTAAAGTAATCCGCGCATTTCCGCCACATCCATTTCCAAATAAATGGTCGGAGGGTGTTCCGAATGAATTTGTTTATCGGAACAACTGCACAGCAAGTATGACGAAGACCGGAATCTGGTTAAGAAAATATCGTTTCGATTTAATCCCTGAATTTATCAACGTTCTAAAAGGTGATATGAGCTTGGTTGGACCACAACCGGAAACACCTGAAATAGCAAATTATTATAATCAAAATCAACGAAATCGTCTAAACATGAGGCCAGGAATTACAGGCTATGCCCAGGTTAATGGGAAATCGGAATACAATCATCATGATAAAAAAATAGCCTATGATCTTTACTATATTAAGAACTGTTCGATTCGATTTGATATAACAATTTTCTCCCAAGCAATTTCACGTCTAATTAAAAACAAATAACGCAATCTATGTTCAACAAACGGAAAAACGTATACTATAGTATATAGTAATAATTTTGTAAGGGGGCAGAGAAGGTTGTCGATTCTATTTACTGCGAAGTTATCAAGTAAGCATCAGACCAGCCTGACACAACGTTTTCCGGAACTATCATTCATTTTTTGCAATACTATGGATGAGGCGAAAAGGCATTTATCCACCTGTGAAATAGTAGTATCGTATGGCAGCGACTTTACGGAAGACATTATTAATCAGGCAAGTAACTTAAAATGGATCATGGTTTTGTCAGCCGGATTGGATCAGATGCCGTTCGAAGCAATTAAGCGCAGAGATATTGTTGTGACAAATTCACGCGGAATCCACAAAGTACCAATGTCTGAATACGCCATCTTTATGCTGCTGCAAGTATATCGGAACGGAAAACAGCTAATTGAAAAGGAGACTAGCAGCCATTGGGACGAAGCGGTAAGAATTCAGGAAATTACCGGGAAAACAATGCTGGTAGTTGGTGCAGGTGCAATTGGACAAGAGGTAGCTCGTTTAGCAAAAGCTTTTCGTATGAAAACAATTGGAGTTTCCAGAAGCGGCCGGTCCATCGAACATTTTGACGAGAATTATACAACAAATCAATTGGAGGACATGTTACCAGAGGCCGATTTTGTTGTATCCGTTCTTCCGAGCACACGGGAAACAGTAGCTTTTTATGCGTTTAAACATTTTGAACTGATGCCAGATCATGCGGTATTTCTAAATATGGGGCGTGGAAACGCTGTAAAAGGTGAGGATCTATTAAAAGCAGTTCGCCAGGGGGAAATTGCCCATGCCATATTAGACGTATTTGAAGAGGAACCATTACCAAAGGAAAGCCCACTTTGGCAGGAAGAAAATATTACGGTCACACCACATTTATCTGGTAAATCACGACATTATGTAACACGGGCATTAGAAATCTTTGAAAACAATCTTCATACGTATATGAATGGAAAAATGGATCTTATTAATAAAATTGACGTTACTAGGGGGTATTAGAGATGCGAATTTATACAAGATCAGGGGATAAAGGAACAACGTCATTGATTTATGGAAAGCGCGTACCGAAAAATGATTTACGTGTAGAGGCTTACGGAACATGTGATGAGGCGAATTCAATGATTGGTCTTGCATTAAGCTTTTTGGACAACGAAAAGTGGGAGGGAAAAGATGCGTTTTTAAAAACAATGCACCGGATCCAAACCATTTTATTCCACGTTGGTGCAGAACTTGCTACTCCGAGTGATAAGGAAGTTACGTGGAAGCTGAAGCACTCGCATATTCAGGAGCTGGAAGACCAAATTGATGAATGGGATAAACAGTTGCAGCCATTGAAAAACTTTATTTTACCTTCTGGCCACAGTACTTCAAGTGCTCTACACACAGCACGTACGGTTACAAGACGTGCTGAACGTACTGCGGTTGGGTTAGGGGACGAGGTGGTAAATCCACTTGTTGTATCGTATTTAAACCGATTATCTGACCTGCTATTCGTGGCTGCGAGGTATGTGAATCAAAGCTTGGATGGTGAAGAGATACCACTGCAGGCAGACGTTTAATTTAATAGAAAACAAGCAGTGCGTTTTAAAAATATAACGTATTGCTTGTTTTTTTGAATAGCAAAGAATACACAGCAAACACTAAAATGAATTAATAGTTATAATAATTCTCGTTACGCAATATACTTATATTGACAGGATACGGTTTGAACAGGTACACTAATTATAAAGATTATAAACTAATAATATTATTAGAATTGAAATATACGTATGAAAGTGGGGTGCATGGCGGTGTCTGAACAAAAGTTACGTGAAGCGATTGATACACTTAAAGAATCTGGGGTGCGCATTACACCACAACGTCATGCGGTTCTTGAATATCTTCTGAATTCCATGATTCACCCAACAGCCGACGAAATTTATAAAGCTTTAGAGAGTAAATTTCCTAATATGAGTGTTGCCACTGTTTATAACAATTTGCGGGTCCTAAAAGAGATTGGCCTTGTTCGTGAATTAACATATGGTGATTCATCAAGCCGGTTTGATTATAATACGACAAAGCATTATCACATAATTTGTGAAGAATGTGGCAAAATAGTTGATTTTCACTATCCAAGCTTGGACGAAGTGGAATCACTTGCTGAACAGGTGACAGGATTTGAAGTTAGTCATCACCGAATGGAAATCTATGGCAAATGCGATAGCTGTAAGAATGTTGAAACGCAAAAGCACTAATATTATTTATAAAAAATCCGGATGCTGGAAACGCAGCATCCGGATTTTTTTAATGGAAATTTTATTTCTTGCTGTTTTTTTGTTTTTCTCTTAGTTCTTTTCTATAATGTCTGCTATTATATCTTTCATCAAATTCTTTGCCTTCTAAATCCTTATCAAGTGTTAGCGTTTGTTTACAGTGCATACAAGCATCCACACGTCCAAGCATTTTCGTTGGCTTTTCACAGTTTGGACAAATGATAGGGATAGCTTTTGTTGATAGCATGCCAATCCAAAAATAAACAACACAGCTAAAAACAATAAGCAGAATACCTAAAATGAAAAATGTTGCCATAAGCCACGGGATCTTTTTCGTCAAAATACCACCGTACATTAAAAGGAATCCAGCAAATATTAAAAACAAAGCAAAGGAACGGATTTTATTTATTTTGCTCGAATAGACTAATTGCGCCATGTGTTTCCTCCTTATCTATTACATTGGCTAGTATAGCATAATTATATCAATTTTTTGTTGTAAAAAGGATTTCGTAGACGAATGTCGAAATATAATATAATATACAAGGTTATTGGAGGAATTCGTAAAATGGAAGATTTGTTGAGACCCATTTACCAGGAACGAGCAAGTGATTCTAACACACTAGGTGTATTGTTGATTGAAAAAACGAGACCAAACAGCCCAATTACAGATAACTTTGATGTGATATTACTTATAATAGTAGAAAAATCTGATATACAATGGCATGTAAAGCATTACGAATTTGACGATAAAACAGCTGCCATGCACATTGTTACGAATGAATTATTAAGAAAATGGATTGATACAAGCGGATATCGAAAGGCAATCGCATGGTTAACCTATGGGAAGGTTATTTTCGACCGCAATGAATATATAGCTGACTTTAAAGAACAAATACGCGATTTTCCACATGATAAACGGAATTTGCGAAAGGCAATTGAATTCGGCAAGCTTGTCAAAAGCTATAGTGAGGTGAAGGATCTTTATGAATCCTCCCAGTATAAGGATGCGTACAGCAGGATTGTTAATTCTCTGCATTATTTAGCACGATTAGCAGTTATCGAAAAGGGATATCATCCTGAAGTAACAGTCTGGAATCAGGTTCGTCAAATCGATCCGGAAGTATATAAATTATATGATGAACTTATTCAAAGCAATGAGGAATTAGACAAACGTGTTCAATTAATGATTCTGGCCACTGACTTTGTCATAAGCAACAGGGCAAGAGTATCTGCAAAACATTTGTTAGATGTTTTAAAGGAGAAGGATGAATCATGGTCCTATGGCGAATTAAAGGACCATCCTTTGGTAGAGCCATACGCACTTGATCTCACAGCGATGCTTGCATATTTAGTCGAAAAAGGCATTGTTCAAACCGAACGTTTAAGGACAAAGGGTACTGGGGTTTATCAAAGGAAGTATCGGATGGAAGAATAAGTCGATTTAGTTTCATATTTCCTGAGCAGTCTTTTATATAATCTGAGTTAATGATAATAGTAGGAGGGATTAAATTGATCGCCCTCCTCTAAGTACGTGATTTCAAATTTTGCAGTAAGTGTGCACTTTAGGCCCCGGTGTTTAGAAAACAGATATTTTTTATTTAAAAATATCGTTGACTTTGTATATTAACCGTGGTAAAGTTAAATGCGTCGCCAAGAAAGAACACGTTACGCGGCAACATGGCTTTAAAAAATATCAAACTTTTTGTTGACATGATTTTATCAGCATGATATGATATTAAAGTCGCCAAAAACGAGCGGCACTTGAAAATTTGCTCTTTGAAAACTGAACAAAACAACCAGTATGTCAAGAAAAACATTCATGTTTTTCGAAT
>NZ_BMFR01000025.1 GCF_014638995.1 Virgibacillus oceani | reverse complement strand
GGTTGGAAAGACCATTCAAATATGGGAAAAAGAAATAATCAAACGTTTACAACCATACCCCATCGACTGTTAGTTCAGATGATCACCTATAAGGTCGAACGTCATGGTATAAAAGTGATTATGACGGAAGAATCCTACACGTCACAAGCAAGTTTTCTGGATTATGATGACATTCCCGTTTATGGGGAGGAGAATAATAAATCATTTTCAGGGAAGCGTGTGAAGCGAGGATTATACCGTTCAAAGAATGGCACACACATGAATGCCGATGTAAATGGTGCTGCAAATATCATGAAAAAAGTATTCCGGGACGCATTTAAGGAATCTTTTGCCTGCACAGAAACCTTATTGCATCCAATATCGGTCACACTAAAATAAACGTAATCCCAAAAGGCAAGACCAATGGGATAGCGGGGTTGGGTGTTTTTAGCACACCAATGTGTCAACTCCACTGGTGGTTAATCGTCATCTTGAGAGTCGATACCCCAGAAACCCCCACTTCAAATTTTGTAGAAATTAAGTGGCGGGAGTATTCATTAGACTATGGATTTCATAACTTTGAAACTTCCAGTATTTCAAAAGGAACAACATTTACGTTTCATAAACAAAAATATAAGACAGCCCAAAAATTATTTTATACCCATGCGCTAAACAGCGAAGTCAGCAAGAAGGTAGACGAAAACACACTGGAAATAACGAATGAAAAAGGGACAGTAATTGCTTCCTATCCATTAAAAAAAGTGGGAAAAAACAACCATGCAATCACGATGAAGAATGACGTAAAAGCAAGCTCCATCGTTGGAGATTATTTATCTGGAATCTTGCTTCTTGTGTGCATTATTGTGTTAGGTATAGCTGGTATGCTTTATCGAAAAAAACGAAAGATATAATTCAATTTTAATTTAGTGAGCCAATGCAATTGGGTTCCCTGCATTTTTAGTCACATTAATGAGGCTGGGACATAACTAAAATTGTTTAACCCAAATCAGAACATTTCACCATACTAGCGAAGGAAATACACGGAGACTCCCTGGGGAAGAAAAGCCTAGGTGAGTCTACGTAGACGATAGCTCAGAGTAGGCTCAGGGGCAGCCCGCGGAAAGCGTAGTGTATTTCCGTAGCTTGTATGCACCAACTATGTTCGGATTTTATTTTGTTTAAAACACTTTTGTCCCAGTCTCTCAATTGCCAAAATGTCCCCATTTATCAATTATTCGCTAATTCATCACGATTACTTGCACGCGGCGGTTCTTCCATCCAACCGTTTTCAATGAGAATGTTTGCACCGTCCTCTGAATATTTAAGGATTTCATGGATAAACCGGTCATAGTGTGCCACTAAATCCCTTCTTAAACTTGTGGAAATGCTTGTTCCATAATAGCCAATCCCCAGTGCGATTAACCCTGTAATTGTGAACATCATGAGTCTGTCTGAAAGCGGTGCTACTTTGGATTCTGTTACATATGTTTCTGAAGTCATTGGTACTGGAAGGTCATCCTCACGTAATAAAGAACCAAAGACCTCATTCTGTTTTGCCGCAATTTCTTTACCACGTATAAAAAATTGCTTCACCTTTTCTGATTTTGCAACTTGGCTAAAGCCAATTAAGGTTGCAATCCCTAGTGCATTCCGTTGAAAATTGGCAAAAAGATTTGTCATCTCTAATGACAGGAGCGGCCTTCGTTCACCTAACCATCCAGTGAGAAAACGTTGCTTTTTGACAAAGTCAATCTTATCAGGATAAGGGATATACGGCGAGCGTACATATAGCCCTTTTGTTAAAAGGATGTTTTTAGCCATCGTATCCAGTTGATTTGCTTCGGCTAAACATTGCCCAAAAAATGCGTCAATATCTGAGCGTACTGCTAAGGATTTGGCGACACTATAGCCATTTAGTGATATTTGAGCCGACTGCTTCATGAATTGAAGCATATAAACATCCGTAAATAGGCGTGGTGCATTTATATTTAGATCCTGGTCTTTTGTAAAACCTTTTGGAATTGGGAAATTTTCATTGGTAAAAATTCCTGACAGCTTTTGGATATGCGATTGGGATAATTGCAGTGCATGATCTAATAGGGAACGGATCTCAGCGTCCTCAACCGACTTCAGAAAATATGTCAGCATACATATAGACCCGCTGTCATTTTGATAGGATGTCCAAAGCTGTGATAATTCTGCTGAAGTCAATTTTGTATTATGTTCAGCATTCATAGTATTCAACCCTCCGAATAAAGTACGTTTCCTGTATTGTTTGAGTTTACGCTATAAATATTCATTTTTACCTAAATTTGTCGCTCTATATGATTCTGGAAAACTTTTCATTTTATCCGAGGTTTCATGCGATGGAACGGAATCCATTTAGCTACATGAATCATCCGACTGTAACAAAAATTTCATAAAACAATATATGGTAAATTTCTATTGTGATTTCCGAAATCTAACTTATTAAATTTGAATATCGTAATCGTTTTCTTAGTTGAGATCAAGCATGCACATCTGTCAGTCTATTACCTTTCATTGCTCAAGTGCAAATATTATAAGTGTAATTAATAGTCTGAAAAAACGTGGACAAAGCAAGGTTACCGTGATATATTAGTCTTTATTATTTTCTGAGGAGGGGTATTATGCTTAGCAATCCACTTATTGCTACAGTTTTTATCTTCGCTTTAATCGCACTGGGGGAATGGCTGTCGATTATATCTAGAGCAAGAATTCCCATGCTATTGACAGCAATGACAGGTTTCTTAGTTTGTAAGTGGTCAGGTATTTTTCCCGAAGACATCTTAGATAAATCAACTTTTGCAGCTTTGGGAGCGATCTTAATCGGACCAGCGATATTGCATATGGGTACCTTAATTCCCTTCTCTATACTGAGAAGTCAATGGAAGGCTGTCGTTATCGCGTTAGGCGGAATTATTGTATCAGGAATATTAATACTGACAATTGTTCCATTGCTTTTTGATTATGAGACAGCAGTTGCTGGGGTAGGACCGATCAGTGGCGGAATTATTGCTTTAATCATTACTTCCGAAAAACTAACAGAAATTGGATTAACAAGTCTAGTAGTAATCCCGGCATTAATTGTTGCTTTCCAAGGAGTGATGGGAATGCCGCTTGCTTTGAATTTTATGCGAAGGTACGCCTTCAAGATTCAAAAAGCAATTGATAATGATACATTTGTTCAAATTGCTGCTGCGAAGGAATCCACTGATAAAACGAAGGTGCTAAAAAAGCCTAATCCCTTTAAAGCTAGTGCCACATTGAAATTGTTTTTTATATTTGTCGGTGCGGCAATCGGTATCACACTTGGAGAAATCACACAGATCCATTTTACATTATGGTGTTTGGCTATTGGGATTTTTGGGCTTAAGCTTGGTCTGTTTGAAGCAAAGTCCCTTGAAAAGGCAAATTCATTTACCGTCACAATGATTGCGATTATTTTTGTCGTTATTGGAACGATGGCAGACGTTTCACCCCAGGATGTTATAAATAATCTGCCTAGTATCATTTTAATTCTTGTGCTCGGTACTGTTGGGATCACACTTGGTGGTTATATAACTTCAAAACTGGTCAACTGGCACCCATATAAAGGTATGCCGGTAGCTTTAACAGCTCTATTCGGATTTCCAGGGGATTATTTGCTTTGTGAAGAGGTTTCAAGAAGTGTTGCTAGAAACGAAAAAGAGGAAAAGGTTATTTTTGATGAATTATTATCACCGATGTTAATTGGCGGCTTTACAACAGTGACCGTAGCATCTGTTGTTGTAGCCGGAATACTTGTGCAAACGTTATAATGGGGAGGAATAAGTGATGACAAAAAAGATTATAAAAAATGGTATCGTGATTGACGGTAATGGGGGTACACCTAGGAAAAATGCTGTCGTAGTCGTTGAAAACAATCGTATTGAATACGCTGGCGCAGAAAGTGATTACACATCTACTGGCGAAGAACAAGTTATCGACGCTCAAGGAGGGACTATTCTTCCAGGCATAATTGATTCCCATGTCCATATGATGATGGAATTTTCACCAATTGCTGCTAGGCTCGAAACACCGTTCTCATTCATGTATTATCAAGCAGCAAAATACCTGAAATCTACATTGCATGCTGGTATTACATCAGTGAGGGATGCATTAGGTACAGACTTAGGTGTCAAAAAAGCAGTTGAGGAAGGGCTGATAGCTGGGCCAAGACTGCAGCTAAGCATTAATGCACTGACCATTACCGGTGGACACGGGGATGGCTATACGGTTTCCGGCAATACAGTTGATCTTCTGCCTTCCGGTTATCCAGGTATGCCAAATGGGAAATGCGATGGTGTAAATGAGGTCCGGAAAAAAACCAGGGAAATGCTGCGCGCAGGGGCTGAAGTCATCAAAGTTCATGCAACAGGTGGTGTTTTAAGTGCAACCGATCACCCAGAATTTACCCAATTTTCTTTGGAGGAGCTAAAAGCGATTGTTGAGGAGGGGCGTTTCCGTAAAGGTGTTAAAGTTATGGCACATGCACAAGGTGCTGAAGGGATTAAAAATGCGGTTAAAGCGGGTATCCATTCGATTGAACATGGTATTTTCCTGGATGATGAGGCAATTGAATTGATGCTCAAGAACGGAACATTCCTTGTACCTACACTGCTCGCGCCAGTTGCAGTGCTTGAAACAGCGAAAGAAACAGGAATGCCTGATACTGCAGTTCAGCAATCCAAGGAAGTAATTGAACAGCACAAAGCAAGTATAGCAAAAGCCTATAAAGCAGGTGTGAAAATTGCAATGGGAACTGATGCTGGAGTTATGAAGCATGGTACAAATTTACGTGAGCTTGGTTTAATGGCAGACATCGGTATGACTCCAATGGAAACAATTGTAGCTTCAACGAAAACAGCTGCTGAATGTCTGGGCTGGGATGATAGAGTTGGGACATTAGAAGAAGGTAAATTGGCAGATATCATTGTTGTTAAGGGCAATCCGTTAGAAAATATATACTCACTTTCCGACAATAATAACGTGCAGATAGTCATGAAGAACGGTGAAGTTGAAAAGAATATATTTTAAAAATAAAGAGCTGGCAGGGATAAAAGTATTTAAATCAAAGAGAAATCCGAACTATGAATTCTTCAATTAGAATTTGTTTAGTTCGGATTTTTTGGTATTCATAATCCTTGCAGCTATTTCGATAGACTGCGACGTAAATGATTTTAATAATTCAGTTTTAATTTCCGATCAATTATGTAATAAAGATCCTACCGTTGAACAAGGTAATGTACTAACCAATCCAGTATATTCGTCTTTTATGCCGACATGTTAGTTATGTCCCGGTCCTTTTTTTGTTGCCGGCATCGAATAATACCCAATAACTGTGAGAAAATAAAAATATTCCGATTTAGGGGGGATATACTTGATTAGAAAACGCTTTGTCATTTTTATTATAAGTGTATTATTTTTGACTGGCTGTGGGCATGTATATAACCATTTTCATGAAAGCTTAAAAACAATTGATACATTAGTTGAACATAAAAAGTGGAAAGAAGCTTCTAAGGAATTAAATCAAATGCAAATGAATTATGAGAAAAAGTTACAGTATATTGATTTTTATATAGTTCCGGAAGATTACACACTATTAGTCGAATTAATCGGCGAATTAAAAGGTGCAATCAAAGAGAAAGACAGAAAACAAGCATTAAAGCAAATCACTGCTATGGAAACAGTTATTAAGAAAATATATTACAAATAATAATAGTTGAAACTATATAACTGTTTGGGAGGAGCAGCGAATGGACGTTTTAATTGATTATTTATGGACACCGGTTTGGGTGTTTTTATTAGGTTACTTACTTGTCAGACTCTCAGGAAAAAGATCAGTTGCTGAAATGAATAGCTTGGACCTTATGATTATTATGGTTGTGGGAACAACGATATCAGAACCAGCAGTATCAAAGAATAACTGGGTTGCATCGTGGTTTTCTTTAGTGGTTGTCCTATGTTATTTAGTGTTATCCAGACTTATTTTGGTCAATAAATTGAGACCGCTATTAACGAATAGCCCAACCGTGTTAATTCAGGATGGAAATATAGATAAACAAGGATTAAAAAAAACAAGAATGAATATCGAGCTTCTTCTTGGTGTGCTTCGAGTAAAAGGGTATACCGATGTAAATGATATTAAAATTGCTTTAATGGAATCCTCTGGTCAAATCAGTGTTATTCCAATGTCAGATAAACGGCCACTGCAGCCGAGCGACATGCAGATGAGCCCGAGTCCGGCATTTCTGTCCATACCCTTGATTATTGACGGAGAAATTATTTATCATAACTTAAAGTTTCTAAAGAAAAATGCTGAATGGCTGTATGAAAAGATGCAAGCATATAATCTGGATAAAAACGATTTAGATTTAGTGACATTGGCTACTTACAATCAACAGGGTATGGTAAAGTTTGATACCACTCGTAAGGATGGTGGCGGAAATGGACCGTATAGCTACAAACCGGGAAATGAAAATTAGTACATAAAAAGCTTGTTTTAGAAAATGATAGTACTGAATATCAAGTAGGAGGTGTAATGTGTGACAGTTGGAACTAAAATGCAGCAAACGATAGCAAGCTGTGAAAGTACATTGGCCAATTTACATTCATTTGCTTTAGAAACACAAGATCAAAATGCAAAACAACTGTTTCAGAACCTTTCAACCCAGCAACAGCAAATTTTGGAAAATCTGCAAGCGCGACTTCAGTACATTCAACAGGAGGAACCGCAATATAAGCAGCAATAGGAATTGCCAAATGCATGTCATTGATCAGCATGCATTTGGTAATTATGTAGTAAGGAGAGAACCCAGTTAAGGATCCCTCCACCAATAAACAGAAGGCTACTCACTTCCCGCCGGTTAGGTGGTAACAGGTGAAAAATAAAGTGCAGAAATGATTACTGCCTGGTATTCCTGTTCATATTATTAGCATAGCTTATTGGAATTAGCACCAAGCTGCACCTACAATAATGAGAAGTATAAATAACACAACAATTATCGCGAACCCGCCTCCAGCTCCATAGCCAGCGCCGCCAACAGATCCGCCGTAGCCGTATCCACCACAGCCGCATCCTCCAAATGACATAGAAAAACCTCCAAACTGTACTAAATTGTGATTTAGTTATTTATTATTAATATCCATAACCAACATAGGATGCACCTACAATGATTAATAGGATAAATAACACTACAACAAAGGCGAAACCTCCGCCATAACCTGCTCCTCCTACAGCTTCACTCATGAATTCAACACCTCCAACATTTGAGTTAAGACTAATATATGTGAATGTACCGATAGTGATATGGATACTATCCCATTTTGGATGATTTTAGGCTATAGACCTAATTTCGAAATGAATAAGATAGACAAGGTGATTAAGGCTAGGCTGCTAAAATCCACTATTCCACCAATACATATGTCCTTTACTGACATTTGCGGGAGTACATATACTGTCATATGTTTCGTGAGAATATGGGGGTGAAAGAATGTCAGCTGGTCATTATTATGGACTTTGTCAGCGTTACAGAGGCAGGGCTGTTGAAATAAGAACCCATGATGGAAGATGTCATAGAGGAATTATCAGACGTGTCAACAATAACCGCGTATTCATACAGCCGCTGGGTCGTAACAGGAATTTGGGTGGTTACGGTTATGGCGGATTTGGATATGGTGGCTTTGGTTATGGAATCGCATTAGGTGCTATTGCCACATTGGCTCTGCTTCCATTTTTCTTCTGGTAGGATTAGAATGTAAAAACAGACGAGAGGTATTCGTCTGTTTTTTTACTTATCCTTCATTATTCAGCTGGGCAATTGTTTCAGTCTCAGTGCTTAGCAGATCGGAACTTGTTAAACTTTGCTCATCCATATATTTTTTTGCTAAATAATAACCTACACAGTACCCTGCCATTTTTGGATAACGATGCAGGCCATATAGGATGTTTCGATAGTTGCGATCATTTTTTGAAAGATCTTTATTTGGTAATAATAAGTTGTTCCACATGCTTTTCAGCTGTTTTGGAGAATAATATTCTGTCCAAGAGGCAGTAAATCTGTCACCCACATGTTCAAAAACTGCACTTTCTGCGAGTCCTTCTAAAATAATTGCATCTATAAGTGTGTAATCTTTTTCATCCTTTTTATAGTTAGATAATCGGCATATGTGGTTATACTCGTGGGTGAATAATGCTCTTATTTCATCTTCTGTATTATTCGCAGAAAGGAATAAAAACAATTTATCCTTAAATGCGATTCCTGATTTGCCGTTCAGATCCCGCTGAATTTTTTGGTTCGTTGTATCCGCCGGAAATATAAAAATAGGAATGGCTGGACCCCGCCATTTATTTCGCAGTTCCCGTTCCTCTGTTTGTACAACCTCCCAGACTTTATTTTCTTTCAATTTTTCTAAAAGTTTATTCCCATTCCTTGCTGGATGATGATACATCCCGTAGAGACTTAGGTAACTGCAAATTTCGAAGCTTTGGGCATCTTCAAAATAGGATTCTAATTTTTCGCATAGTTCTATAGGGTTTTCATATAAATCCCGTAACCATTTATCTGTTCGAATTACACCCATAATACCTACTCCTAATTACATTTTCATTTAATACTTTATGCATGAAATAAGCTTCCGTTACGAAATTTCATTCACGTTAATCATAATATAGGAACAAAATTTTCCCCTTAGCATAATTTAACAGCAATATTTATAGGGTGGGATGGTTCATGAATTACACATATCTTGATTGTTTAGCCATGTTTGGTGTTGGTGGTGCTCATCCGGGGGGTCTTCGTTTAACGAAAAACATTTTGTCATCATTAGATTTAGATGAAACAAAAACAGTGCTTGATGTTGGTTGTGGTACTGGACAAACGTCAGCATATATTGCAGAAAATTATCGCTGCAAGGTGATATCTTTAGACAGTAATCAGATCATGCTGGAAAAAGCTACGAAACGGTTTTCAGAACGTCAGCTTCCAATCGAAGTTAAACATGGAAGAACGGAAAATCTCCCGTTAGATGAGAATTTTGTTGATGTCGTTCTCTCGGAATCAGTTACTGCTTTTACGGATATTCCTTTAACAATCCAGGAATATAAAAGGGTATTAAAGCAAGGTGGTGTATTCATTGCGGTTGAAATGGTTTTGGAAACACCGCTGCCAAAGGAAGATGTAAAATCTGTAATTGACTTTTATGGGGTTCACCAACTGCTAACCGAGCAGGAATGGTACGATCTTCTGCAAAATGCAGGTTACAAACAAATAGAAATAGAAAAAGTCAAAACTGAATTTGATAAAAACGATGTGGACAATGCTGCTGATTTTTCACTTTCAGAAAATATTGATGGAGGACTCTACGAAATACTGGCAGAACACGAGCGTCTCACAAAGACTTTTCAGGACATTTTAGGGTTTCGTGTATTTAAAGGTTATATCTCTTAATTTTTATTATTAAAATGGTTTATTTTTTATAGAATATGGGTAATTAAAATTAGGTATTATGAACCATTCTTTACAAAATTAAGATATTAGGAGACTCGAATATAATGGAGCCACTAAACGAATATTTGTTATTAGAAGCATACAAAAAGGCAATAGATTTGGATTTAGATCGGGAATTTTTGACTATTTTGGAATGCGAAATAAAAAGGCGGGAAATTAATCCGTTACATTATTTTAAAGCTGGTTATCCAAAAAGCAATGATACAAAGTGCTCGTTATTGGGAAATAAGTAAAGTCAGGAATCAATTATAGTACTGCCTATTCCATGTTTTCTAGTAAAAGGTAAGCTGACACAAAGAGCCTGGTTTAAATGAATGAATTAGCTCTTTGTGTCAAACGGACCTAAACTTTAGATACAAATGCATTATCCGTTATAGGAGTATTGACTGTTGTGTGAAAGGATTTGAAAAGATTTTCGAACTGATTAAGGATATCAAGTGCAACAAGACCATTACCCTCCGCTGACTTTGGATAGCCCAAAGGTACGGTGCGCCTAATTAATTGTGCATAGAGTTCTGCTTCGGATAAGCGGCGGTTAAACTGTTTTTCTGCAATGTTAATAATTAAGGCAATAGAACCAGATACGTGCGGTGTGGCCATAGATGTTCCGGATAATTTCGCATACTTGCTTCCAGTGTAGGTTGATAATATTTCTACGCCCGGTGCAACTAAATCAATCTCATCATTGGTATTGCTAAATGGTGCAATCCTTTTATTAAAATCAACTGCTCCTACCTGTATGACTTCATTATAGGCACCTGGATAGGCAAATTCGTCTGTATCTGTTCGATCATCCCCCTCGTTCCCGGCAGCACATACGACAGGGATTCCTGCATCGACAGCTCTTTTGATTGCTTCGTAAAGCTCTGGTACATCGTTTGGTCCGCCAAGTGACATTGATATTGTTCTAACTGTTTCCCCATTAGGACCCTTCCAATCTATGGCGTAGTTAATTCCATCAATGATCCATTGATATTCCCCGCTTCCTTGTCCGCTAAGCACTTTTACAATTAATAGATTTGCACCTGGAGCTACACCGGCAATCCCTGAATCCTGTTTTGAAGATGCTGCAATCGTACCTGCTACATGGGTTCCATGGCCATTGTTATCTTCATAATTGTTTTGATCTCCGCTATAATCTGAGGTGAAATTTTTCCCATCGATAATACGCTCTTTTAGGTCCGGGTGATCGATTTGACAACCCGTATCGATAATTGCAACGACATTTCCGCTGCCTTTCTCCGCATCCTCCCAAACTTCTGGTGCTTGGATCATCGTAACCCCATCTGGTATTTTTGAAGTTGCTTCGTAAATTTCCTCGATCTCATAGGGAATTAAATGAATTTTACTCATCTTGACAGCCTCCTTTAGATTTTTAAATTCCATAGATAAGCAGGTTTATAGTAGATAGTATGTTTTTTTGGAATTAATAGACTATTCCCTGCCGCCATATCATTTAAAACGATTACTTAGACCTAATTTTGTTAACCAATTTCCTTTTCATAAAGATTCTATTTAATTATTAGTTTCCCTTCTTAAAACAGAAATTTATTAGTCTAATTCGCGAAATAAATATAATTATTGAAAAATAGTAAATAAACAATTATAATTATATATTAATTTATATGAGGGGATGATAGGATGAAAGATTTGCGAATTAAAAGCAAAGTATTTAGCGATGATCCAAAGCGTGCTCCCAATCGTGCAATGCTGCGTGCTGTTGGGGTAACCGATGAGGATTTCAAAAAGCCTATGATTGGTGTTGCCAGTACTTGGAGCGAGGTAACACCGTGTAATATTCATCTTCATGCTTTAGCTGAAAAGTCAAAGTCAGGAGCCCGTAATGCTGGCGGAGTCCCAATGATATTTAACGCGATAACGGTTTCTGATGGAATATCAATGGGAACGCAGGGGATGAGATATTCGCTGCCTAGCCGTGATGTGATAGCAGACTCTATTGAAACAGTAGTCGGAGCAGAAAATCTGGATGGATATGTCGCTATTGGCGGTTGCGATAAAAATATTCCCGGCTGCATGATTGCTATTGCAAGGTCTGAAGTTCCCGCTATTTTTGTGTATGGTGGTACGATATCCCCTGGAAATTTAAATGGGGAGAAATTGGATATTGTTTCGGTATTTGAAGGCGTTGGCAAACACAGCAACGGAGACATTAATGATGAAAAGCTAAATAAAATTGAGTGTGCTGCCTGTCCTGGAGCTGGATCATGCGGAGGGATGTATACCGCAAATACAATGGCTTCAGCGGTTGAAGCAATGGGGATGAGTTTGCCAGGGAGTTCATCAAACCCTGCACAATCTGAAGCGAAATTAGAGGATTGCAATGAAGCCGGTGAAGCGATTATCAATCTTCTGGAAAAGGATATTTATCCAAAGGACATTATGACAAGAAAAGCCTTTGAAAATGCGATTACTGTTGTAATGGCATTGGGCGGATCGACAAATGCAGTCTTGCACTTGCTGGCAATTGCGCATTCTGCAGGGGTTGATTTATCAATCGATGACTTCAATGAAATTCAAAGAAAGGTACCCCATATAGCTGATTTAAAACCGAGCGGTAAATATGTAATGGAAGATTTGCATAATATCGGCGGAATACCAGCAGTAATGAAACTTCTTTATGAAGCGGGTTATTTACATGGGGACTGTTTAACAGTTACAGGAAAAACAGTAGCAGAAAATATTAAAGATGCCCCATCGTTAACGGAGGGACAAGAAATAATATTGCCTTTTGACAAGCCGTATCGTAAGGATGGACCGTTAGTGATTCTAAAAGGAAACCTTGCTCCGAGCGGGGCTGTTGCGAAGGTGTCGGGATTAAAGGTAACTAGACACACTGGTCCTGCACGGGTATTCGATACAGAGGAAGATGCTACAAAAGCAGTGATGAATAATCAAATTAATGAGGGCGATGTATTGGTTATTCGCTATGAGGGACCTAAAGGCGGGCCGGGAATGCCTGAAATGCTATCTATTTCTGCAATCCTAGTCGGAAAAGGTTTAGGTGAAAAAGTAGCCCTTTTAACGGATGGCAGATTTTCAGGCGGTACACATGGACTGGTAGTCGGGCATATTGCACCTGAAGCGCAAGTAGGTGGACCAATAGCCCTTCTAAAGGAAGGTGATGTAGTTACAATCGACTCCGAAGAACGTGAAATCTTTGTAGATGTTTCTGAAAAAGAACTGGAGCACCGTCGTGAAAATTGGGTAGCACCACCGTTGGAAGCTAAAGGTGTATTAGGAAAATATGCACATTTAGTTTCCTGTTCATCGAAAGGTGCAGTTACAGATGATTTTGAGGTAAAGCATAAGACGTCACCGTTATTTTCTAAATAAGCTCGACGTATAGTAATCTGAATCAAAAAAGCTTCTGATAGTGTTCAGAAGCTTTTTTGATTACATCTATTTATACTGTTAAGGATTTTAATTATAACGGGCACTTACTTTGTTATAATAAAGTTAAAGCTTTTCAAATGAGGTGACTACGTGGAATCTATGAAAAATATTTATAAAGAAGAAATATTTGAAACGCTTTTCGAGAATGCTTTTCATTGCTTTGTCGTGGTGGATGACCAGGGGATTGTAACTTGTATGAATAATACATACTGTGATTTCCTTGAAGTCGAAAAGTCAGTTGTTTTAGGTATGCATGTCACAGATGTAATCGAAAATACGAGAATGCATATTGTGGTTAAAACAGGGGTGGAAGAAATTGCTGACCTGCAATATATACGAAACAACCATATGATAGCCAATCGAATTCCGGTACGGTCCAATGGGAAAATAGTCGGTGCAGTTGGTACAGTGCTTTTTCGGGACACCAAAGAATGGATGAAAATGAACAGTCATATTAAAGACCTGTTGCTGGAGCTTGAACATTATCGCAACCAAATGAAAAACAAGCACGGTGCAATCTATTCACTTCATGATATAGTAGGAAGCTCCCCGGAATTGAATGAGATTAAAAATAAAATCAAAAAAATTTCCCCTGGAGATGTTTCCGTTTTATTGAGGGGTGAAAGCGGAACTGGTAAAGAACTGTTTGCCCATAGCATTCATCAGTTAAGTGAACGAAATATGAAGCCTTTCGTCAAGGTTAACTGCGCAGCAATTCCTGAGCATTTACTGGAATCGGAATTATTCGGATACAAGGACGGTGCGTTTACCGGAGCAAAAAGAGGTGGAAAATTAGGAAAGTTTCAGCTTGCCAATGGCGGGACTATTTTCCTGGATGAAATTGGTGATATGCCATTAAGTGCACAGGTCAAGATTCTTAGGGTGCTGCAGGAAGGGGAAGTTGAAGCGGTGGGAGCTGTCGAACCAGAGAAAGTGGATGTAAGGATTATAGCTGCCACAAATCAGCCATTAGAACAACTTATCACAGAGCAGCAATTTCGAGAGGATTTGTTTTATCGGATTAATGTTGTCCAAATTCAAATCCCTTCCCTAAGAGAAAGAGTAGAAGATTTACGCGTATTATCTAAATTTATTCTTCATAAGGTAACAAAACGTACAGGGAAAAGGGTTATTAATATTGACCCAGCCGTATTAGATCGTTTTAGCGAATATAAATGGCCAGGAAATATACGTGAATTAGAAAACGTACTAGAATCAGCGGTACACCTAACAAGTTCAGAAACGATCAGATTGGAAGATTTGCCAGACCACATACAGCCTGTTTATACGTTAAAACAGAAGGGTACGTTAAAAGAAATATTGGAGACAGCTGAAAAACAAACAATTGAACGTATACTGAAAAAAGTTGACGGGGATAAACAAAAGGCGACAAAATTGCTGGGAATAGGTAAATCTAATTTATATGAAAAAATAAGGAAGTATGAATTACAGTAATTCCGAAAGTCTGGAAATAATTCCGCAGATGTGGAATTATTAATTTTTGGATATGAAAGAAAGGGCTTACATTGTTGTCGAATAAGAAATAGACTCTATTTTCCGCAAAAATGGAAGATAGAGTTTTTTTGTTTGTTTTCCAATAGAGTGTATTCCTCACTTTTTTGCTATTTAAAAAGTTGGCACAAATATTGCTTGTAAAATGTGAAGGTGTGAATTTGGTGACTAACGAGTAATAACATTAATTAAAGGTTTGGAGGACGGAAAATGTTAATTGACAGCAAGGTAGTATTTATTACAGGAGCGGCTAGTGGAATTGGTTACGAAATTGGGACCGAATTTGTTAAAAATGGGGCAAAGGTTGTTTTTTCAGATATTAATGAAGCTAAAGTGAAGGAGGTTACTGAAAGGTTAATACAGGATGGGTATGAATGTTTTGGCATTAAGTGCGATGTAACAAAGGAGGAAGAAATTCGATTGGCAATAGACAAAACAATTGAGCGATTTGGCAGGCTGGATGTTTTGATAAACAATGCGGGTTTGCAGCATGTTGCAGCCATTGAAGACTTTCCAACCGAAAAATTTGAGTTTATCACAAAGGTTATGCTTGTAGCACCATTTATGGCAATTAAACATGTATTTCCGACAATGAAAAAGCAGGGATTTGGACGCATTATAAATATGGCATCAATCAATGGATTAATAGGATTTGCTGGAAAAGCCGCTTATAACAGTGCAAAACATGGTGTAATTGGACTGACAAAAGTGGCAGCACTAGAAGGGGCAGAACATGGAATTACGGTTAATGCGATTTGTCCTGGTTATGTAGATACACCGCTAGTACGAAATCAATTGGAAGACTTGGCAATTAACCGAAACGTTTCACCGGAGAAAGTTTTGGAGGAAGTCATTTATCCACTAGTTCCGCAAAAACGGTTGTTATCCGTTCAGGAAATTGCAGATTACACGATGTTTTTGACTAGTAACAATGCTAAAGGGGTTACAGGGCAAGCTGTTGTTCTAGATGGCGGTTATACTGCGCAATAGTTTTATACAAATGATAAATGAAGGAGAGGGTTTCATGTTAGGTATATTACTTGGTCTCATCGTTCTAATGATCCTTGCTTATCTGGGCTGGTCCATTATTTGGGTGGCACCTATTGCAGCTGGGGTAGTTGCACTTACAGGGGGACTGGATTTATTAGATGCCTATAAAGATACATATATGGGTGGATTTGTTGCATTTGCAAAAGATTGGTTTCCCGTTTTTATGCTTGGGGCAGTTTTTGGGAAGTTAATGGAAGATACAGGGATGGCTAAATCAGTCGCTGTTGCACTAACTAAAATTATAGGTACCAAGCGTGCAATTTTAGGAGTGCTGGTTTCTGCGGCGGTACTAACCTATGGGGGTGTTAGTTTATTCGTTGTTGTATTTGCTGTTTATCCGCTTGCATTAACCTTGTTTCGCGAAGCAAACATCAGCAGAAAGTTAATTCCAGCAACGGTTGCTCTAGGTGCCTTCACATTCACCATGACAGCAATTCCCGGAACACCGCAAATTCAAAACCTGATACCAATAGAATATTTTCACACAGATCCAATGGCGGCACCGATTATGGGGATCATTGCTGGAATAATCATGGCTGTTGGGGGATATTTATACCTTCTGTGGCGTGAGAAAAAATTGACTGCAAACGGGGAAACGTACACAGAACCAAAGGATACTAAAATCATCAATGTTGAAGGGGATACGCCTTCATTTCTATTATCGCTGCTGCCTTTAGTTGCAGTGCTGGTCACGTTGAATGTTTTTGGCTGGGATGTCGTGCTTGCGCTAATTACTGGAATTATTTTAATTATGCTACTAAGTCTGCATAAATTTAAAGGCTTCATCAAGGCGATAAACAGTGGGGCGGCAGGTTCCATTACAGCTATCATAAATACAAGTGCGGCTGTAGGCTTTGGTACTGTAGTAAAGGCTGTACCTGGATTCGAAAAGCTGACAGACGTGTTAATGGGTGTGAAGGGGAACCCATTAATTTCCGAAGCAATCGCTGTAAACGTATTAGCAGGTGCAACAGGTTCTGCCTCCGGGGGAATGGGAATAGCACTAGAGGCTCTTGGATCAAAATATTATGAAATAGCACAGAACAGTGGAATTGATCCAGAACAATTTCACAGAATCGCTTCCCTTTCCTCGGGCGGACTGGATGCATTACCACATAATGGTGCAGTTCTTACGCTGTTCGCAATAACTGGAATGACGCATAGGGACAGTTATAAGGATATATTTGTTGTAGCTGTATTAATTCCTGTCTTTTCAGTCGCTGTAGGAATTCTGCTTGCTTCAATTGGTATTTATTAATCGTTTTTGGAATAGCAGGCTTCCATTTAAAAAGGTCAGCATCCTTGGGTGATGCTGACCTTTGTTTAATTTTAATAGTTATCAGCAAGGTTTTATCGCGCATTAACAGCGTAATACCCCACTGGATGAAGTTTCACTTTATAAACTTATAGCGATGCTGAACCATATAAAAGCAATTAGGGGTATAAACCACAAATAGTCTGTGAAACTCCTTTTTACTTCGCTGCCTTTTCCTTTCATTGTAAATACCCCCTTGGTTAATTTTAATGATTATAATTTCAACGTTTTTTAGTTTAACTTCTTTATTTGGAAATGGCAATACTTTTTTTATAAATTTTTAAAGAAAATTTTTGACCTGATAATATAGAATTAAAAAGGATTATTTATGGGTGATATAGAATTCGAAAATCCCATGATGAAGTAAAAGAACTGACCAGATTATCATACCTCGGTACAGCACAAGTAAAAAGTGCCGTCATATGATAGCGAATGACGGCACTTTTTGTTATTGCTGCTGATTATTTTGCTGTGTTTGTTGTGTTGCCTGATTTTGCTGAGCCTGTTGCGCTTGCTGCAGCTGCTGTTGTGCCTGTTGCAGCTGAGGATCCTGTTGTGCAGCAGTACCAGCTTGATTTTGGGCATTTTGCAAAGTAGTCTGGGCCTGCTGTAACTGTTGTTGAGCTTGCTGTAATTGCTGTGGATCAGCACTAGCTTGAGCTTGTTGAACTGCTTGTTGAGCCTGCTCAGCTGCCTGAACCGCTTGTTGTACTTGTGGATTTTGCTGCTGTGCCATTAAAAAAACCTCCATCCATTTTTTGAGTTAAAATACACTCAATCAGTATCGTTCCACATAAATCCTCTGAATATGTAATGAATTTTTAATTGTTTTCGATATTCGTCTTTCCAACATTGATCAGACTAAATCCCCTTGCCAATAGAAAGGGGATTCAGGGGAAAAACGTTATTTTGCCATATTTAGCAGTTCTACTAGTTCTTCAGATGCCGCTTCGTATGAAGAATCCATGATATTCTCTTTAATACCTTCAATCAAATCAACCGCCTTTGGATTTGTCACGGTTAATATCTTTACATTTCCATTAAACATTTCATTCATTTTTGATTTTGCCTGGTCTAAATTGTCAAAGGTTTTTGGTCCATTATCCTTTATACCTTTCATTTCTCCCTTACCAGACATACCCTCCGTGCCACTTAATAAGTCACGCTGCATATCATCATATTCGTGACTTGTTGTTTGCTGTTTATTTCTTGCTAATACAACGGAATCGTCAACTACAAACACTTTCACGCCGGTAATACCTACACCTTCCAAGATAGATTCAAAATAAGATGAAACACCGCCCTCATGTATACCGGAACTGCCAATTGAGCTGTATATATTTTGTCCCATTCCACTGGAAGTTGCCCCGTTTTCATTGGTTGTTCTAGTTTTATCACTGTTCTCACTTGGTATAATATCGGGGTTGTTTAAATTTTCATGATTACCATTCGTGTGATTTGCCATATTTGTAGTATTTGTTCCATTTGAATCATTAGTATCCACAGCGTCTTCATCTTGATCATTGCATGCAGACAGTACCATCGTGATACCAATCATTAGTACTATTACTGCTCTTTTCCATAATTTATTCATAGCATTCCCTCCATATGTAGTTTACGAATAGCATGCCCAATAATTTTTCATGCATGAATGGTTAATTATGGTGACATAATAAAACGGAAATTCCATCGATAGAAGGAGGTTAGTCTTTTGACTGAAGAAAACAACGAGAAGTCTGGAGCAGAAAATTTATCCAGACGGAAATTCATACGAAATTCCAGTTATGCAGTAGGTGGCCTCGCGGTTGGTGGTGTACTTGGTAGTGTTATTCCTTGGGGGACGGAGGATCAGGACCAACAACAGCAGGCAGCAAAACAAGTAAAGAACTATAATAATGCATTGATGTATTTCAGCCAGGCAGAGTTTCAAACAGTACAAGCTGCAGCTGAACGAATCTTCCCGGAAGATGATAATGGTCCAGGAGCTAAAGAGCTTGGCGTAGGATTTTATATTGATCATCAAATGGCAGGATCGTATGGATTTAATGCCAGAGACTATATGGTTCCCCCGTTCTTTCATGGTGAGAAGGAGCAGGGATATCAAGGAAGACTGAAACGACGGGAAATTTTTAGAATTGGATTAAGAGAAATGCAAAATTATAGTCACCAAAAGTTTAAAAAAGGGTTTACGGAAATAGCGGAAGATGAACAGGATAAGGTTCTAAGTGATTTTGCTGATGACAAGGTTAATTTATCGACGATTTCAGCGAGCGGATTTTTTGATATGCTCAGAAGCATGACGTTAGAAGGCGTGTACAGTGATCCGTTATATGGCGGAAACAAGGATATGGATGCATGGAAGATGAGGAATTATCCAGGAGATCAAATGAATTATACGGAAATTATTGCTGATGACAACTTCCAGGAGATTGAGCCGCGCAGTCTTCGTGACCATATGTAAATTCATGTGCAACGCTGATATTTCTAATTAATGTTTACTCAACAAATTTGTGAGGTGACAGAATGGCTAAAAAATTACCAAAAACCGACGTGGTAATTGTCGGTGTAGGCTGGGGCGGCGGCATTATAGCTTCGGAACTTACGAAACAAGGTCTAAACGTCGTTGGCCTGGAAAAAGGGCAAGAACGTCAAACAGAGGATTATTATATGGTGCATGACGAATTACGGTATGCGCTTCGTTATGAACTAATGCAGGATTTATCTAAAGATACCATTACATTTCGTGGCAATGAAAAAATGCGTGCCCTGCCAATGCGTCAATATGGTTCATTCCTTTTTGGTGATGGACTTGGCGGTGCTGGAGTTCATTGGAATGGACAGACATTTCGCTTTCTTCCGTATGACTTTGAAATACGCAGTCAAACAATTGATCGTTACGGCAAGAATAAAATACCAGCTGATATGACCATTCAGGATTGGGGAATTACGTACGATGAGCTGGAGCCATATTACGATAAATTTGAAAAAATGGCAGGCATATCCGGTGAAGAAAACCCGCTTGGCGGAAAACGATCTGATAAATATCCGACTGGGCCAATGAAGCATACGCCTTCCATGAAAATGTTTAAAAAAGCAACGGAAAATTTGAAGTATCATCCGTATACAATACCTTCTGCTAATTTATCAGAATCGTATACGAATCCTGATGGAATAGCTAGGTCAGCCTGCCAATATTGCGCGTTTTGTGAACGTTTTGGCTGTGAGTATGGTGCTAAAGCAGACCCTGTTGTTACAGTAATTCCCGTTGCAAAAAAGACAGGTAAATTTGACTTGAGAACACATTCCTGGGTCAGACGGGTTTTACATAAGGGCGGCAAGGCAACTGGTGTGCTTTATACGGATGTAACGACTGGTGAAGAAATCGAACAGCCAGCAGATATGGTTGTTTTGACAAGCTATGTGTTTAATAATGTAAAGCTATTGCTGAATTCCAAAATTGGACGTCCTTACGATTCATCCACTGGAACCGGAGTAGTAGGCAAAAATTATGCATATCAAGTTGTTAAAGGTGCGGCTTCGGGTTATTTTGAGGACAAAAAGTTTAATTCATTTGCTGGTGCAGGTGCATTAGGTATGGTTATCGATGACTTTAATGGAGATAATTTCGACCATTCAAATTTAAAATTTATCCACGGTGGTTACCTTGCTTTGACGCAAACTGGAGCAAGACCGATAGCAAACAATCCGATTCCGTCAGATTCTCCTACCTGGGGTAAAGAATTTAAGCAAAACTCCCTGAAATATATCAACCAAACATTGTCTATTGGTGCAATGGGAGCCAGTATGCCGTTTAAACAGCATTACCTGGATCTGGATCCGGTTTATAAGGATACCTTTGGAGACCCGCTAATACGGATGACATACGATTTCAGGGATCAGGACAGAGAGCTTGCTAAATTTACAGCTAAAAAGTCCAAAGAAATTCTTCAGGAGATGGGTGCAGATAAAATTGATGCTATGGAGGATTTAGGTCCTTATAATATCACAACCTATCAGTCGACCCATAATACTGGCGGTGTGATTATGGGGGCGGATCCCGATACTTCTGCTGTTAATAATTATTTGCAAATGTGGGATATGGAAAATTTATTTGTTGTCGGTGCTTCGGCATTCCCGCACAATGGTGGATATAACCCGACGGATACGGTAGGAGCTTTAGCGTATCGTGCAGCTGAAGGGATTGTGAAATTCTCTAAAGACGGTGGTATGCTTGCGTAAAAGGATTCTGATTGCGGTATAGCTTAATGAGTATGGAAAGAAGGTGTTAGAAAATGCTTTCGAATATTGGCATACCAGGGCTGATTTTAATTCTAATCATTACCCTGATCATTTTCGGTCCCAAAAAGCTGCCGGAAATTGGCTCAGCATTTGGCAAGACATTATCAGAATTCAAGCGAACTACAAATGATATTATGAACGATGAAGATGAATCAACTGATCCGAAGAAAGGCTAATAACCACAGTATGAAGGGGCTGCCTCCAAACCAGGGGGCAGCCCTTCGTGTTGTTAAAATGTTATTTCCTGTCTTTGTTCATAAGTGTGTATGTTAAACTTGAACCATTAAATGGTGATTATATTGAAAAGCATAGCAATTTTACGTTAGAATTCCGATAAATGCCGAAATGGAAGGGATGTGGCAGGTTGGGAAACAGCACTTAGTTTTGATGTCTTAGAAAGATAGGCGGAAAGGTAAGACACCATCATCTCAACAATACGTCCGGTTTTTAGCAGTTGTATAATCAATCAATGTGGCTGTAAGGAATCTATTAATTGGACCTGTTTTTTATATGAAGGAGAATTGAAAACTGATGACATTTCGTAAGCTAGGTATCATTAATATAATTTTATTGATTATTATTATTATTTTCAGTCCGCATCCATGGTATTTTTTAATGTTAACTTCAGCACAAATCATTTTTGTACCTCTGGTCTTGGATTTGATTTTTAAAGGAGATAACAAGAAGTTTCCATGGTATTTACCTTATTTTTTCATTTTGGCATCCCTGGCAGTATTAATATTGCAGGTAACAAATGATACACCGTGGGACTTGTTTTTAGCATTGCCTTATTTTATCTTTACATTAATGGTTGCGTTGTGCGGGTTCGTACGTTTTCTAAACAGAGGTTTTATTCATCTGGAGGAATTCATGATTGATATGGGGATGATCTATTTGACTATTGGAGGTGCATGGTTTCTGGCATATGAGGGGAATATCGAGACCGGTTTCTCCTCAATGCTGTCATGGCTTACAGGTATCCATTTTCATTACTCGGCATTTTTGCTGCCAGTATTTGCCGGTTTCCTTGGAAGATTATATAAACCAGCATTCTACAAATGGATAAGTATTATAATCCTGTTATCTCCAATCGCAGTAGCAATAGGGATCACCTATTCGAGGGTTGTGGAATTATTAGCAGTGATTCTTTATATCATTGGTATCTATGGGCTGATAATTCTATCTTTTAAAATTGCAGACCAACTTCCTCTTCAAAAAGGACTCACGAGGATTTCATTTTCGGCTTTGGGTGTTTCTATTCTATTTTCACTCCTATATGCTCTAGGGAATGTAACGTATCAATTTCATATAACCATAGACTTTATGCTGTATTTCCATGGGATTACAAATTCTATTGTGTTTGCTTTAATGGGAGTAATTGGCTGGTCTGTCCAAGTTCCAAGTGCTAATTATAATAAATGCAGTTTCCCTATTAGCCGGTTTAGTGGAAAAGGGAAGATTGGTGAAAAGTTTCTAATCAGTAAGACAGATAGCCAAAAGTATAATGGATTAGTAGACGATATGGATATGTACAAACCGGATATTAATGAAACATTGTCCACAACGGTAAAGGATTTCTATGAAAATACCACTGCCTATCGACTATTAGCCGAAGTTAAGTGGCGTTCCTGGTTTAAGCCATTTGCAGGAATTTATCGTTTATTCAGTCATAAAATGCAACAAATCAATTTGCCTTTTTCCAGTAAATCAGTGGAAATGACTGGGGATATTTTTTCGATTGATGATAAGAAAGATGGCAGAAGTAATGTACGGGCGTGGGTTCGGAAAATAAACGAAGATATCGTTTTTGTCGCTCTTTATTCATCACACCAGGAAAGTGGAAGGACCTACATGAACATCGCTTTACCATTACCATGGTCTTCTATGATTGGAATCTTAGAGCTTAATCAATATGGAGGAGATTTGCGGTTAACCAGCAAGAAAAGAACAAGCAATGCTGATTCGGGAATATATTTGGCGATTGGAAGTAACTTATTCAAATTACCATTTGAGGAGCAATTTGATGTGGAAGAAATAGAGGAAGGTATTCTTAAGGCTAAGCACACAATGTGGCTATTTTCCGTGCCATTTTTGTCAATTGATTATCGAATTTATAAGCTGGATAAAGAAATGGAAATCTGAAATAGAATAGAAGGTGGTAAAATTCACTTCATTATTCAGAGGAATCTGCTGCAGGTATATGGAATTATTATAAAGAGGGTTAGGGAGTTTTTGTACTGCTTATCACTTAACCGAAATTCCAAGGAGGGAAATCTGTTGAACCAGCAAACAGAATCGGAATATGCGACGGAAAGGAATAGATCATTTCAGCAAATAGATGATTTTATAAAAAAAGAAGGAATGTTGGATGATGCGATAATTGGAATAAGTATCCGATCCGCGTCATCGGGTGAGAAACTATTTGATCATATGGGAAACGTTCGACTCCGCCCAGCCTCCAATATGAAATTACTGACGGCAGCCGCATCACTTTCGAAATTAGGTGGTGCTTATACATTTGGAACAGAATTGTTAACAGATGGCCCTGTTAAAGATAATAAGCTTTTTGGCAATCTTTACTTAAGAGGAAAGGGCGATCCAACCTTGCTGCCTAAAGACTTTGAAACATTTGCAGAAAAAATCAGGCAATCCGGAATTTCGCACATAGAAGGAGACATTGTAGGCGATGACAGCTGGTATGACAATGTTCGGTTATCTGCAGATTTAAACTGGAGTGATGAGCATTATTACTATGGTGCACAGGTTTCGGCCCTTACTGCTTCGCCGAATACAGATTATGATGCCGGCTCTGTCATAGTGGAAGTAACGCCTGGCATTGTACAGGGAGATAAACCTTTCGTAAAGCTTTCTCCTGGGACCGATTACGTTAAAATTACAAATAAAGCGGAAACAGTTTTAGGTGATATGGAAGCTGATATTACGATTAATCGAGTACATGGAACGAATCATATTACAATAGAGGGAGCTATCCCTGTCAGGACCTCAGCTGTTAAAGAGTGGATATCTGTTTGGGAACCGACCGGCTATGCGCTTGACCTGTTTCTTCATGCCTTAAAGAAATATGAAATTACGTGGAGCGGTAATGCTAAGCAGGCAGTAACACCTGCTGGGGCGAATCTGTTATTTTCGCATCAATCCATGCCTTTATCAGACCTGCTTGTACCATTTATGAAATTAAGTAATAACGGTCATGCTGAAATTTTAGTAAAAGAACTGGGGAAAACCGTTCATGGTGAAGGGAGCTGGGAAGCGGGCTTGACAGTTGTAGAGAATGAATTAGCTAAATTTGGAATGAAAACGGACACACTATTGCTTAGGGATGGTTCAGGAATATCTCATATAAATCTGATTCCGGCCAACGAGATTTCAAAATTACTTAACACTGTACAGGATATGGAATGGTTTTCTTCTTTTTTACATTCATTGCCTGTGGCGGGACATTCTGATCGAATGATTGGCGGAACATTGCGTGATAGAATGAAGGAACTAGGCGAAAAGGTGAAAGCGAAAACCGGCACCATTTTCGGAGTTAGTACATTATCAGGCTATACCGAGAATAGTCTAGGGAAGACACTCATTTTCTCCATTATGATCAATAATTTATTAGATGAAGAAGAAGGTCCAGATATCATCGATCAAATTGTAAAATTAATTGCGGCGTCCAGATAAACTGTTTATTTCTGGTGCATGTAAAGAAGTAAAATAGGTAAAGAGACTAGGGCATAACTATTATTTTGGGCTACTAAAGAAGAACGACTATAAGAAAGGCATTATTTTTTCAGGTAAGGTTCTTAATAAGTAGTTGCCGCAAACTGCGACGTAATATTCTCGGGTCGCCGTCCGGGATCGCTGCGGGCTGGTGAAGTGTATGATAAGATATCAACTCTAGTTAGTGGTATTATTATAACACTTGTATCACAGATGTTTTGCTTAATAATTCCTTTTATTTATGTAAAACAAAGTAGCACGTAAATATGCATATGCACATACTAGCAGCCCGTATACACGGAGACTCCTGTGGGAGATGAGGCATCGGTGGGACCCCGGAGTGCGTCAGCACGAGGAGGCTCATCAGCCGCCCACGGAAAGCGTAGTGTATACGGGCTGCGGTACCAAAGAGCGTCCAAAATGATGCAAAATCACCACAAGCATTTATGTCGCAGTTTACAGACAATTAGCATTAGGGTTATGAATACCTAAAAAATCCGAACGAATACAAATTCTAATTGATGAAATTGTAGTTCGGATTTTTTTTGATTAAAATCCTTTTGACCAAGTTATTTTTCTCTTGTTTCTTTTTCACTAAGATAATCCACAGAAGTGGGTTATCGGATTAGGCTAGGAAAAAATACATCTCGCAAGTATATGAATAATTTAACTCCATTATTTTATACTAAGAATAGTTAACCTCGATAAACTAAAAGGATGTCCCCATGAAAAAGAAACTTACTGAAAAAAAGATACAGCGTGAATTTGAAAAGCTGTTTAATGACCTTAAAAACAGTGATGATTTTATAGACTATCAGATCGACCACGGTACGGACAAGCTTTCTATAGGTTATTTTAATTCAGCAATCGATAATAAAAAAATAGAAGCATTTGTCCTTCCCTATGTTCAGGAATTCAACTATACAGATTTAGAGGAATTAGACAACATTATTCCAATTGCCAATTCGTTTTTAACAAATGATGTAAGCAAAATAAGGCGAAATCTTCTAGAAGGTTTTCTTTTTATTCATATGGAACAATCCGAACAGAAGTACTTGCTAATCCCGGTACCGTTAATGAAAACCCGGCAGATAACCAGCCCAGAGGTTGAATTTAGTGTTGTTGGGCCAAAGGAAGCTTTTGTTGAAAGTATTGATACGAACTTGAATTTAGTTCGCAAACGATTAAACATACCCGAGCTGACCATTAAAAAAATGAAAGTTGGAACAATTACAAAGACAAAAGTTGCGGTTGTTTCCATCAAAGGAATAGCCGATAAAAATAATGTTGATACAGTTGTACAACGTATACAGGACATGGATATGGATCAGGTTATCGACAGTTCCTATATTCAGCAAAAAATTGCGGACAATATAAACTCACCCTTCCCGCAATTACTTGATACGGAACGGCCGGATCGGATTGCAGCTATCTTGGCTGAAGGTAAGGTCGCTATTTTCGTTGATAATTCACCACATGTTTTAATTGGTCCGACTACATTAGTTGAGTTTTTTTCAGCATTTGAGGATTACTTTCTAAATTGGACGATTGCATCGGCATTTCGTTTAATTCGGGTATTTGCTGTATTCTTCTCCATTTTGGTTACACCATTGTATGTAGCTATCCTTACACATCATTTCGAAATAATTCCAAAAGAACTGCTTGGTACATTAGTTAGTTCACGGTCACAAGTACCATTTCCACCCATATTAGAAGCAATAATTTTGGAATTAACGATTGAACTGTTGCGGGAAGCGGGAGCGAGATTGCCGACAAAGGTTGGTCAAACAATTGGTATCGTTGGCGGTATTGTTATCGGGACCGCGTCAGTGGAAGCCGGACTGACAAGCAATGTTTTGTTAATCCTTGTTGCATTAGCGGCATTGGGCTCTTTTACAACCCCGGTTTATCAAATGGGCAATACCATTAGGCTGATTCGTTTTCCAATGCTGCTATTCGCTCATGTATATGGACTTTTGGGTGTTAGTATTTGTATAGCATATATCATGGTTCATTTGCTAAAGCTTACATCGCTTGGCAGGCCATTTTTTGAGCCGGTATTTCCGTATAGGCCAAAGGATTTAAAAGATGCTTTTATCAGATTGCCGTTTAACCTACAGGACAAGCGTCCATTCGCGGTAAGATCAGAAAAAGTGTTACGAGAGACGAGTAATGGCAAAAATGACACATCTTGAGTAGAGGGATAATTGCTATGATCAAAGATAAAGACCAGGTACCGCCTCTTATGGCCTTCTTTCTAATTACAGGTGCACAAATCGGGGTTGGGGTTCTTAGTTTTACAAGTGTCATCAATAAATATGCCGGTCACGATGCGTGGATATCTATTATAGTAGCGGGGATCATTATTCATATTTTGATTTGGCTTATGTATAAGGTATTAAATAAATACAATGGAAAAGATTTTGCGGCTATACATAGAGAAATTTATGGGAAATGGATCGGAGCGTTCATCTCGATCATTATTTCCTTTTATCTAATGTTTCTCGCGGCTGTCGTTTTACGTTCTTACATGGAAATTATTCAAGTATGGATGTTCCCGGATGTAAAGCTATGGGCATTATTACTATTAATCATGCCGCTTATTTACTATATTATTTCAGGTAAATTCAGAATTGTGGTTGGCGTTTGCTTTCTTGGAGTTGTATATCCATTTACATTAATGTTTGCCTTAATATATCCACTGAAATATTCAAAAATCACAAATATTTTACCTGTATTCGATCATTCATTAATGGAAATAGTTCAATCATCGGCATTAGCCATGTTCAGTTTCCTGGGGATTGGCGCATTGATGATTTATTGTCCATTTATCAAGGAGTCCAGTAAATCGCAAAAATATGCTCATTTTGGAAATTTATACACAACATCCATATACGTTGTTGTTTGTTTTGTCTCCTATATTTACTACAGTCAGCATGAGATAAAAGATATTATTTGGCCAACACTCGGCTTATGGAAAATTGTTGAGCTGCCTTTTTTGGATCGTTTTGAATATATTGGCATATCTACATTGTTTTTTGTCATATTGCCTAATTTAGCACTGTATACATGGGGGAGCAGCAGAACCTTATACAGAGTTTTACATATAAAGCAAAAATGGATTTCTATTACTTTATTAACTGTAATTTATTTTATTTGTATAGTTATTGAAGGCAGAGAAAAAATCTTGCTTGCAAGTGATTTTATAACAAAAATAGGGGTTGGATTATTGTTTTATATCCCAATATTATTTGTCATGCATTTCATTAGCAGAAAGGTGAAACGGAATGCCTCTTAAATATGTAGCTTTTTTCATTCTTATTTTTGTCAGTATTACCATTAATTTTACCATGCCAAAACGGATCATTGATAAAATCCAAATGATTACCGTTGCCGGGTATGATTATGTGGATGAAAATACATTAAAAGGCACCATTGCTACGCCGATTTTTCTCCAGAAAGGTGAAATTCAGGATATATTATATACTGATGATGCTTCTATGATATATGATTTAGACACAAAACTAAATACGGAGGCGTCAGAAGATCTGGAGAATGGTAAATTAGCTGTCGTATTATTCAATGAAGAGCTGGCAAAACATGGTGTTAAAGATTATACTGACTTTTTGCTGCGTGAACCAAGTATTGGATCAGGACTTTACCTTGCAGTTACTGAAGGATCCACTAATGAATTATTAAGCTCAATAAAGAGCATGAAAGGCGCGGGTGTCTATTTATCAGATCTTATTAAGCACAATATTCAAAGCCAAAAACACCCGGATACAAACTTAAAGACATTTACCTATAGCCTGGAATGTGAAACATGTGACCCGTTTTTACCTTATTTTAGAATGGTGGACGGCAAACCGAAAATTGATGCTATTGCATTGTTTAAAAAAGATACTTATATTGATCAAATTCCTATTGAAGATTCCTTTGTTTTTAACCTATTAAACGGGGATATAGAAAATGGAGATTATGTCCTTGAAAGAAAGGAATTTAAAGCCGCCATTCAAAATATTGATACCGATAGAAAAGTTATCGTTAACCAGCAGAATGGAAGTATTAATATATTATTGGATATAGAAATTATAGGGGTAATCAGAGAATATACCGGCAATAGGGTATTGCGAGATAAGGGGAAAATCAAAAAGGATCTGGAAAAAGAACTACATAAGAAAGCGGAAGAGATGATAAAAAACTTTCAAGAAAAAAACATTGATCCAATTGGTATTAAAGAACAAATCAGAAGTAAAATCAGGGCACTAACGATAAAGCAAATCAATGATCAATACCCGGCAATAACGATAAATATGCATATAACGTATACGAATTTAGAGTCAGGTACAAGGAGGTAAATAAAATGATGCCTGGTGCTATATTGCACCAGGCATTGGTTTTACTCTGAACTTTGTATTTCCCGGTAAACCTTTTTCTCTGCATACTTTTCTTTCTGCTGTCTGGATTGGTACAGTAGAAATAGTCCAATTACCACGACAACTAAGATTGCATTTATAAGATATAAGTTTTGGAAACCAACTCCCGCAGCAACAAGTCCCCATACAAAGGATCCTATCGCAATACCGGAATCATATAACATAAAAAATGTCGCTGTAGCGTGACCGCTTCTAGAATGATGTGCAGTTTGAATTGCCATCGTCTGAAAGCTTGGCAGTAATGTGCCATATCCTAAACCGATAAGTCCAGCCGATAAAAGCAGCATCCATGCAGATCCTGTAAAGCCTAATGTTACTAAACCGACTGCAAATATAAACAAACAAGGTAAAATAACGTGATTTGGTCCTTTTACATCAAACGTTCTTCCAAAGTATGGTCTCGACAAAAGCATAATGATTGCAAAGACTAAAAAGAAATAGCTTGCGGACGCCGATAGACCAATTGATTCGGAATAAACGGAAATAAAAGAAAGAATACTGGCATATGCCAGGGAAACGAAACTGCTTATTAATGCAATTGGTATTGCCTTTATTTCAATCAAATCGCTGAGTGAAAATTTATGCTTGGTTGCTTTTGCGGTATCATTGCTTTCCTGTGGGACATGTACACTCATTGAAAAAATAAGGCCAGCTATCATAAGTATGCTTAAAATAATAAATAGTGTTTTAAAGGTTACAAATTGCAGCAATGACAAGCCGATAAACGGTCCAGCTACAACAGCTAAATTCATTGCCATTGCAAAATATCCAAGCCCCGCACCGCGCCTTTCATGGGGAATAACGTCTGCCGCAATTGCTCCAGTAGCGGTGGTGATTACACCAAACGATAAGCCATGAAAGAATCGCAATACGAGTAAAGGAATGAATGAATCAATCCAGATATAGAAGAATGTAGTCACTGTAAATAAGGCAACACTTAAAACAAGTCCTCTTTTTTTACCTGTTGTATCTAATAGTTTTGCAGAGATTGGCCGAACAATAATAGCGGCTATCAACATGACTGTGACAATTAATCCACCATCAGCCTCAGAGCCGCCCAGATTATTAATAACATATATAGGGAGTGTGGTTAATAATGTATAAAAAATCATAAATACCATGAACTGTGTCATGGAAATGCCGATAAAGCTCTTGGTCCAAATCGGCTGTTGTTTTGTATTACTCATTTTCTGCTTCCTCTCATGATGTATTACGTATTCTTCTGTGTTTCAATTTGAATCTGTTCCAAGCTTTTTTAGCAGTAAATATAACTGCTCTTTCTCTTCTGCGGATAGACATGCTACCATTTCCCGCTCTACTTGGTCTGTCGCTTGCTGAATTTGAGTGAACTTTTGTCTTGCTTCCTTAGTTAATTCGATGACGCGTTCTCTCTTGTCCTCCCCTTGCTTCCTGACTACCCATCCGCTTTTTTCCATTCGCGAAAGTGTGCGTGTAACCGTTGGGGCTTCCACATTTAAATATTTCCATATTGCAGTTTGTGTCATTGGTCCATACTTTTCAAGACAAAAAATAATAGACCATTGAGAAGCGTACAATCCATGGTCAAGAAGCCGACTGTTTATTTCTTTGCTCAAATACCGAACCCGTTGATTCAGCAAGTGAAATAAGTTTCGATTGTTAAAATTAGACATTGTCTCACCTCGATATTTACCTAGGTAAATAAAATCACTTAATCTATCATACAGATTTTTTGGGGATTTGTAAAGTGCGGGAATTGTATGATGGGGAGCAGGGGATAGGGATTTGGCGACTGGATCCTGCGTCCGGCAATTATTCGGCGGGTAAGTTTTAGTATTCATATCACCAGTTACATCTAATGTAAGAAAGTTTGAACAAAATAATTGACAGATAACACCCTTTTAACTTAATATCATATTAAATAACTATGAATAGTATGTTTTATTTCTTATCTAGAGAGGTGGAGGGATATGGCCCATTGAAACCTCGGCAACAGGTTCTTCATTCGAATACTGTGCCAATTCCAGCAAGCGTGATAGCTTGAAAGATAGGAAGAGTAGAAAATCTTCATTGATCGTAAACTCTTTTCCTATCCGGAAAAGAGTTTTATTATGATTAACTTCAATTAAGATGGGAACGGAGTGAAGGTATATGAAGTATGGTTTTTGGCTGCCCATTTTTGGGGGATGGCTTAGAAATGTGGAAGACGAAGGGATGCCAGCGACATTTCGGTATGCAAAGAATGTTATACAATCAGCGGAAAAATGGGGCTACGACACAACATTAATTGCAGAATTATACTTAAACGATATTAAGGGTACAGACCAGGACTCCCTTGAAGCCTGGTCAACTGCAGCAGCTTTAGCAGCAGTGACAGAGAGAATTGAAATCATGACTGCTGTTCGCCCGTTGTTCCATAATCCGGCGGTAACTGCAAAAATGGCTGCAAATATAGATCGAATCAGTAATGGCCGATTCACCTTAAATGTAGTATCAGGCTGGTGGGCTGGAGAAGCAAAACAGTATGGTGGGGATTTTACGGAGCATGATGAGCGATATGATCGAACAATTGAATTTTTGGAAATTTTAAAAGGCTTATGGACTGAAGAGACCTTTTCGTATAAAGGAAGGTTTTACCAAATTGAAAATACGCAGCTTTCACCAAAACCAGTTCAGTGGCCAAACCCAATTCTTTATGCTGGTGGGGAAAGTGATAAAGGAAAGCAAGTGATCACTTCGCTTTGTGATGCTTATGTTATGCATGGTGGAACAGTGAAGGAAGTGGAATCTAAGATTGCAGATATGAAAAAACGCCGTAGTTTAGTAAGTGGTGTACCTCTGCAATCATTCGGGATGGCAGCTTATGTAATCTGCCGCGACACAGAGGAAGAAGCACTCAAGGAATTAGATCGTATTACAGATGTAAAGGATACAAGTGGCTATTCCGGATTTAAAGATTTCACATCAAAATCACACCTTGAGCAACAGATTCAGCTTCAGGATTATTCAGTGTCCAATCGCGGGTTACGTCCAAATCTTATTGGTACACCAGAACAAATTGCAAAACGTATTTTAGAATATGAAAAAGCAGGTGTTGATTTACTGTTGTTACAGAGTTCTCCGCAGCTGGAAGAATTGGAGCGATTTTCGAAACAGGTTATGCCTAAAGTTGAGGAATTACGGGCTAATTTAGCGAACATCTAGGAGAGGGATGGTAGTGTTGAGTAAAATATATGTCATACATGAGAACAACGAATGGACAGAGCATTTATTTAATAGATTGGAAGAATTGGAACTCCCATATGAAGATTGGTCGGTGGAAAATGGTTCAGTTGATCTTACATCAGTCCCGCCTGAAGGTATCTTCTATAACAGAATGAGTGCCTCATCACATACAAGAGGGCACCGTTATTCACCAGAACTGACAAATGCAGTGTTAGCTTGGTTAGAGCATCATGGGAGAACCGTAATCAATGGAAGTCGGGCATTACAATTGGAAGTAAGTAAGGTATTACAGTATTTAGAGCTTGAAAAGTTTGGTATAAAAACACCGAAAACAGTGGCCGCTGTAGGAAAAATGGAATTACTGGAAGCAGCTGAAACATTTAAAGGACAGAAATTTATCACGAAACACAACCGTGCAGGAAAAGGGCTGGGTGTACAGCTATTCCAATCGGAAGGTGCATTGCAAAATTATGTGGAGGGCGAATATTTTGAACCATCCGTTGATGGAATTACGTTGATTCAAGAGTATATCGAATCTCCGGAATCATTCATTACTCGTTGTGAATTTGTCGGTGGCAAGTTTGTTTATGCTGTTCGAGTTGATACATCAGACGGTTTTGAACTATGTCCAGCTGATGCATGTACAATTGATGATTTGTATTGTCCAGCCGATAAAGAAGAATCCCCTTCTCCGTCAAAATTCCAAGTTAGAGAGGACTTTGACCATCCAATTCTTAAAAAGTATGAAAAAGTTCTTGCAGCAAACAATATACAGATTGCTGGAATCGAATTTATCGAGGATAAAAATGGGGAAATTTATACGTATGATATTAATACGAATACCAATTATAATAGCGATGCCGAAGCAAAAAGCGGAAAATATGGTATGCTTGAGGTTGCTAAGTTTTTGGGCGGAAAATTAAGCGGTGATATAAAAGGTTAACTATATATCAGAATAAATTGCTGAAAACCATTTTCTTTCCTATAAGAAAATGGTTTTTCTGTTTAGTAAATTGCAATTGACGTAAAATGCGACGTAATATTCTCGGGTCGCCGTCCGGGATCGATGCGGGCTGGTGAAGTGTATGATAAGATATCAACTCTAGTTAGTGGTATTATTATAACACTTGTATCACAGATGTTTTGCTTAATAATTCCTTTTATTTATGTAAAACAAAGTATCACGTAAATATGCATATGCACATACTAGCAGCCCGTATACACGGAGACTCCTGTGGGAGATGAGGCATCGGTGAGACCCCGGAGCGACGAGCAAAACATCCACCGAATAAGCTACGAGTTGTGAGGAGTGCAGCATCACCGAAAATGCTTGCAACACGACGAACACCCAGCGTGAGGAGGATCATCAGCCGCCCACGGAAAGCGTAGTGTATACGGGCTGCGGGACCAAAGAGCGTCCAAAATGATGCAAAATCACCACAAGCATTTATGTCGCAGTTTACAGAAACTACGAAAACAATTAGAAGAAAAAAAATCTCTTTCATTTTTTTGATAATACCCATTTCAGTAAACTATCTGTTAGAATTAAGGTATACTAGATTCACCTTCCACTTATCTTCTGCCAATTTCTTTCACTAGTATTCTATTAACAATTTAGAAAACACACATAAGCGGGTGATTACCAATGCGATTAATCCTAGCGGAAAAGCCATCTGTAGCGAAGAATATTGCAGATGCATTAAACATAAAGAATAAAAAAGACGGTTATTTTGAAGGTAACAACTACATTATCACGTGGGCGTTTGGCCACCTTGTTCAGTTGTATGATGCAAAAGACTATGACAGTAAGATGGCACGCTGGAAGATGGACAATTTTCCATTCATTCCTTCCAATTTTAAATATAAAGTAAAAAATGATCCAAGGAATAGGCAGCGATCGGATCGGGGGGCAGAGAAGCAGTTAAAAACGATTCATTTTTTAATGAAGCGCAACGATGTTGATATGATCATTTCTGCATGTGACTATGATCGGGAAGGTCAGGTTATTGGGGACAGTATTATTTATCGAGCGAGGCCTAAAAAGCAGATTTATCGATTGCTGTTAAATGAATGGACACCTGATGAGGTTCTGCAAGGGATAGAAAAAATGAAACCAAATGAAGCAATGAGACCGTTGCAGGATGCTGGGGTTAGCAGGCAGTGGGCTGATTGGGTTATTGGTATTAATCTGACCTCCGTTGCAACATTAAAATATCAAAAGGGGAAAGGTAAAGCCCTTAATATTGGCAGGGTGTTACTGCCGACATTGAAAATAATTTATGATCGTGATAAGGAGATTGAAAGTTTTGTCCCTGAGGATTATTTTAAACTTATTGCAACTTTTCAAACGAAGGACCAAAAAGAATATGAAGGTACATACACAGTAGACAATGAGGAAAAATTTAAGGAAAAAGACAAGCTCATTAATATTCTTGAATTGATCCAGAGTAAGCAGGCAACCATTACGGACAAAAGTGTGGAGAAAAAGAAGGAATTTCCTCCATTTCTCTTTAATCTTTCCAATTTGCAGGGGTATATAACAAATAAATTTAAAGGCTGGACATCAGATAAAGTATTGAAAGTTGCACAATCACTTTACGAAAAGAAATTCATTACATATCCACGAACATCAAGCATTGCATTAGAAGAAAGTCTGGTTGGGAAAACTGCAAAGGTATTGAAGGCATTAACAGATGATTTGCCGTTTAAGGATGAAATTAAGTTTATGAAAACAAAAAGAGTCTTTAACAACGCCAAAGTGGAAAGCCACAGTGCGATTGTTCCGACTTATGTAAAACCGAAACGGCTTTCAAGCGATGAACAGATTGTCTATACCGCCATTAAAAACCGGTTCATTATGCAGTTTATGCCTGTAGCTGAATATGAAGAGACAAAACTTACCACTACAATAGATGATGTAAATGGGGTTTTCATCTCTAAAGGTAAGGTACAGCTAGTGGAAGGATGGAAGAAGGCAGAGAATATAAAGTCCAGGGATAATCTTTTACCGCTTGTACAAGTGAACGATGCTGTCCGTTTAATAGATTCTGAGGTTACATCCCATGTTACAAAACCACCAAAACACCACACAGAAAAAACACTATTGAGGGTGATGGAGACGTGCGGGAAAAGTTATAAAGAAGATGAAAGCGATGAAGTTATGGGAAGTATTTTAACTGGATTCAGCATCGGTACCGCGGCAACAAGGGCAGAAACAATCAAGAAATTAAAGGACGTAGGTTATATTTTCGGCCAAGGAAAAAATCTATTGTGCCAAGATCTGGGTAGAAGACTTGTGGAAACCTTCCCTGTAAAAGACCTGTTTGATTTAGAGTTCACTGGGCGCCTTGAAAAGACATTGTCGGATATACAAAAAGGCAATGTTAGCAAGAAAGAGTTTTTGAGATTAGTTTTTTCATTCACGGAAGAGTCAGTTGCAACGATCAAAAATGGGCAAGATGTGATCATCAATGAAGTTAATGCAGTACGAAAGACAACCGAAGTGCTGGGTGCTTGTCCACAATGCGGAGGTAAAATAATAGAAGGAGCAAAAGGATTTGGCTGCAGTAATTGGAAGAGTGGCTGTAAGTTTGTCATTTGGAAAAACGACAAATATTTAGCCTCTATGAAAAAAAGAGCGACAAAAACGATGGTAAAAGCGCTTTTGAAAAATAAAGCTGCCTATGTTAAAGGGTTAACAAGTAAAAAGGGGAGCAAGTTTAACGCATATTTGCGATATGAGAAAAATCCTGATAATGACTATTTTAGCTGGAAAATGGAGTTTAAGAAGCAGTACTTCAATGGAAAATAGTTCATTATAAATGTGAATTTGGAATAGGCTATTTATCGGGATATTGTGCATATGCAAATTATAGTAAGAAGGAAACAATTATTTATAAATAGCTAACTTCCTAAAACGGGCAATGACAAAAGGCTAGATTTTCAGAAAGACACTGAAAATTAGCCTTATTATCTTGTGTAATCCTTGATGTAATTTGGCATGCTCTGATGTTTCCCCATTAATAAATGTTGACAGCATGTGGTAAATAGAATGCAAACACAGGTGAAAACATGGCAGAAGCTGGTTCTTTTCTATGGTCAAAATCAAGGAAAAAACCTATATAAACTTACTCATTTGACAGCTTCAGCACATCAAGCAGCTTAAGGAACAAGCTGATGATAATTGCAACAATCGTAGCCAATCCCATTCCTTTTAATTCAACGGAACCCCATAATTGAACAGATGCACCACTGATTCCGATGACAAGAACGACACACGTTAGGATTAAATTTTGGGAACGATTATAATCGATTTTAGATTCAACCAACATCCGGATCCCGCTTACTGCAATAATACCGAATAATAATATCGATATCCCGCCCATTACGGGTGTCGGTATAGATGATATTAATGCTGCAAGTTTTCCGCAAAATGATAGAATGATAGCTACTACTGCAGCCATACCGATAATCCATGTGGAATAGACTCTGGTGATTGCAAGAACTCCGATGTTTTCCCCGTAGGTTGTGTTTGGTGTTGCACCAAAAAAGCTGGAAAGAATAGTAGAAATCCCATTCCCCATTAACGAGCGATCAAGTCCAGGATCTTTGATTAAGTCTTTATTGACAATATTACCCGTAACAAATAAGTGCCCGATATGTTCTGGAATAATAACAAGTGCTGCTGGCAGGATAATAAAAATCGCAGACCAATCTATCTTCATTTGATAGAATTCTGGCATTGAAATCCATGCAGCTTCCTGAACCTTTGTTAAATCAACTAGTCCAAATGCAAATGCAATAAAATATCCAGCGATAATCCCAATCAGGATAGGAATAATTTTCAAAAATCCTCGCAGTGTTACCCAGCAAACGATTGTGATTGCTAATGTTAAAAATGATACGAGAGCAACTTTTGGATCAACAGACCAATTTGTGCCTGCATCCGCCGGGGCGATCCACCCTGCCATTTCAGCCGCTGTTGGTACAAGCTCAAGTCCAATAACTGCTACGATTGCACCCATTGCAGCTGGCGGGAAGATGACATCAATCCAACCGGTTCCAGCTATTTTAATGATGAATGCAACGATACACAGAACAATCCCGACCATAAGGAATCCACCTAAAGCATAACTATAGCCGGCTCCTCCTGAATAGTTCCCTAATACAACAAATACTGGGGATAGAAAGGCAAAACTAGAACCAAGGTACGCTGGGATTTTCCCTTTGGTAATAAATATATAGAGCAATGTTCCAATTCCGTTCATCAATAATATTGTTGCCGGATTTATCTGGAATAGGACTGGAACTAATACGGTTGAACCGAACATTGCAAATAAGTGCTGTATGCTTAGTGGTAAACTTTGTAAAAAAGGTAAGCGTTCATCTACTTGAATTTCCCTTTGTGCCATCTTTTTCTCTCCTTTTTGAAAATTAGGTTTTCCGGTTACCCTCAGAAAATATAAAAACACCTTGCCTAATCATGGCAAGGTGTATGTGAACGTGCAAAATCAGATATGGAATAATACCATTCGATTTCTATTAAACAGAGCTCTTCTGTTCCACCTTGCCAGCCTCACAGGACTGAATTAAAGGTAACCGTATAAACTTATCTTAGTTATTATTACAATTTAACATGGTTGTGTCAATGATTTTCTGCAATTAAATCCCGATTTTGATTTTCCATCTATCCCCCAGAACCATTCATGAGCAAAGTTAAGCAAACTACACCAGCTCAATTTCACGGCATGCCAGAATTGGTTGAGAAAATGACAGAAGAATTATGGGTAAATTGTGATTAAAAATGGCGTTATTTCTTTTTTTACGGTATAACATCTTTTTTCAGTTACATCTTTACCTGCTCCTTAGCTGTTTTGATGTGTTCATAATTATTCCTCCCCGTTTTGTGGTTATAGATATATTCGTAGAAATAGCAATAATCCTTTTATTCTAAAGTTCTATTTGCAGCAAGTTCACGTATATCTAATTAGTGGTGCGAAATTTAAGAAAATTTTTCAAAAATTGAAACCTTTCAATGATCAATTCCGTATTAATAGTGTAAAAGTACTACATATCACGCAAAAAGACCTGCTGTAAGATGTCAAGAAGAAAATAAATAAATATTTAGTTATCAAGGTACAATTTGCTTA
>NZ_BMFR01000024.1 GCF_014638995.1 Virgibacillus oceani | reverse complement strand
ATGGTAATGTAAAATTTTTACATATATAATATTTATTTACAGTTATGCAACGCTAGTGGGTCAGACCCTTCGTCCCAGTGAAACCCTGCCCGTGTGTCCCGCTCAACATTTTACCTCATATTTATCTTTTTGCGCTTCTTGAATAAAGATGCATGGTTCATCAGCAGTTACCATCGTCAGTTCATGCATCGCCCTTGTACACGCCGTATAGAAAAGCGTTCTGTCTGCTTCCCTTGCGTAGTGCTGTCTCGACGCATTTGGAATCAATACTGCATCAAATTCAATCCCTTTAGCCAAATAAACGGGAAGTACTAACAGCCCTTTCTCAAAGGAATACGTCTCTTCATTCATTTGTTTCACGGATACCTTATCCCGTAACAAATGATACATCTGTTCACTTTCCTGCAATGTCTTACAAATTATAGCAATTGTTTCATGCCCCTTTCTCTTGAGCTGATTTACTGCTTCAATCAATGTCCCAGCTAATTTTCCCGTGTTATTTAACTTAATTAGCTGCGGTTTGATCCCTTCACGGTCAAATGGCTCAATCATCTCTTTACCAGGGGCAAAATATTTCGTAAACGCTACAATTTGTTTTGTCGACCTGTAGCTTTTGGTAAGCGTAATTCGTTCATGATTGCTTTGCAGTTTATCGTGTATTAATGGATTTTCCTTAGTCGTATTCGCATAAATCGCTTGGTTAATATCTCCTAATAGCGTCATTCTTGTATAAGGAAAAGTATCCTTTATATAGGCAAACTGGAACGCCGAATAATCCTGAGCCTCATCGATAAACAAATGACGTACTGAACGGTCCGCATGCCCGCCTAATATACGATCCTTAAAATATAAATACGGTGTCGCATCCTCCCAGGTTAAACTTTTACACATTAAATCTGCAGCAGTTTGATCACAGATTTCCTTCCAATGTTCAGGTTTTTCTTTAGGCACCCATTCCGTAAAGAGTTCCCGGTACGTTGATAGAGCATTAACAAACTCAAGCCGCTTCACACGTTTTTTTAACTTTGCAAAAACCCTTTTCACTACCTCCGCTCGCAGGATTTTTTCCTCCAGACCAGAGTCTTCACGGTCATATTCCTGATCCTTATAATATGCTTTTAAATAGTCCTCTTTTCCTAAAAGTTCAACTTGCTCCATAACCCAATCTTTTTTCTTTTCCTTCTTCTGATGGGCAGCAATTTCTTTTAATAACCATTTTGTTACAAGCTCCATTTTGTTAGGGATGGATATGTCGCTATCCAAGGAATAAAAATAATCACTTATTTGCTCTTTAGAAATAAGCACACTTTTGCGAAATGTAATATTTTTAAACCGGATACCACCATCCTCCAAATGTGTGATAAATCCATCAATCATATATTTAAAATCCAAACTAGACTTATAATCCATACTTTCCATTCGAATCAGGTAATCAGCACTTCCAACTTTAGTCAGAACATATTCCATTTGCTCAAATGGAGATTCAATTGAAAAGCCATCCCCAATTCCCGTTTTTAGAAAATCCAAAAACGTTGTTTGCCTAACATTTGATTCGCCCAGTTCCGGCAGCACATTGGCAATATAACTTGTAAATAAAGGATTCGGCGAAAAAAGAACAACATTATCTGCATGAAGCTCCTTTCGATACCGATACAGTAAATACGCAATACGCTGCAAGGCAGCAGACGTCTTTCCGCTTCCAGCAACTCCTTGAACAATTAACAGATTGCTTCGTTCATTGCGAATAATTTTATTTTGCTCCCTCTGAATGGTTGCTACAATACTTTTCATTGTTGTACTAGCATTGTTCCCAAGTGCCTGCTGCAGCAGCGTATCACCGATTGTAAGTCCCGTATCAAACATGCCTTTAATCTTGCCCTGCCTGATAATAAACTGACGCTTTAATGAAATTTCACCGGTTATCGTATCATCAATCGATTCATACACAGCCTTACCTGGAGGGTAATCATAATAAAGGCTTGATATAGGGGCTCTCCAATCATAAACAAGGAAATCTTCCTCATTTGTATCCATCAGTGATGAAATACCGATATAAATTTTTTCCTTTTCCTTGCCGGGATCTTCTATAAAATCAATACGCCCAAAATATGGGGAATCCTTAAGTTTTTTTAACGTTTTAAGTTCATCACCAATTTTACCGTGTGTTCGCTCTCTTTCAGACAATAATTCTGCCTGTTGCTTTATGCTTGCTTGCGTTTCAATTACATCATCGAGTTCTTCTAAATTAACCGTGACATCCTCCCAAAAGTTTTTCCGAAGTTCAATTACACTCTCTTTTAGCCCAGACGTCTTGGAATATAATTTTTCCTCCTTTTTGTCAATTTCTTGGATTACATCATCAACCCGCTGCTGCTCTTCCACACGGCTATCAGTTTCATGACTCATTAAATCAACCCCATTCAGTTTTAGCTTTTTGATTGACTTCCCATTTTACAAATGGTATAATATTATTGTATAATACTATACATATATTTAAAAATACTGTAACTTAAATAGAATACCATTTTTGTTGATGGCTTGCAACCCTTTTGCGAGCCTTTTTGTATGCAAAAAGGACGGGAATCCCCGTCCTTTCTTTTTGATCTTTTTTATAAATAATTTGAGCGATCTTGTTCCCTTTTCGTGTTTTTTGCAGGAAGAATCTTTTGTTCCGCCCTGTCATAAACAGCAATCAGTTTATTCATAAAATCCCACTGCGGCACAAATCGGTAAACAATTACAGCCGAAATGATACTTATTATCGCCCCGACAATGACATCTGCCGGAAAGTGTACCCCGACCCAAACACGTGAAAGAGCAACTATAAACGCTAATGTGATCCAAAATAAACCAAGCCGCTTTTTGAATAGAAGGAAAGTCGCACAAAAAGCAAAAAACAACATGGTATGATCACTTGGGAATGAATTATCCACCGCATGATCAATTAATTTATTAACATTCGCCAATTCAGCAAATGGCTGGTTATTGGAATGAATTTTTCCTGCGATTTTCCCTACGATCTCCGCTAAAATAAATGTAATTGCCCCACAAATGACCATCATTCTGTTCTGATTGCTTCGGGTAAACCAATAAATGACCACTCCTAAAGCAAGGAAATAAACCATATATTCAGCAATGAAAACAAAGACAGGATTTAAGTCCGTGAATTCTTTCCCTAGATCGTTTATAGCCCTGAAAAAAGAAATATTTAAATCTGAAAAAACACTCATAAAAATTCCCCTTAATCTAAGGCAGCAATTTCTCGCCCCTTATTTTTTATATAAAACTGCTTTAAGCAGCTTGTAAACTACTAATTTGCCTTAATACCAAAAAGCATAAAAGTATATAGCCCCACTCAAATGAATCGCGACACCATTTCCGCAACCGTCTTTCAATTTTATTTCACTTTTTCCGATGACAGGATACTTTATTCTTTCACAGCATAGTACTTTCGTTGAACCACATGACTTTCTGTTTTAAAACGATTCAGCAGTACTTCATAATAATAAGATGTATTATGAAATAACACAAGGTACTATTTTAAGGAAGGGACTAAATCCGTTTGGTTCTAGTCTCTGCATTAGAACTTTTAGTCAATTAGATTATTCTGATGGCCAGGTTGCTTCCAATAGCAGACCATGAATATCGTAGAATAACATATTGCGAATCGGCCCAATTGTAGTGAAATCCGTTGTAAGAATCCCGTGATTACTCAGACGTTGCTTAAGCGTAATAGCCATTTCCTCATTAGGCAAAGCAAATGCAACATGCTGCAGAAAGCCTTCTACTGAACTATTTCTCTCAAGCTTTTTGGGATCCAGTGCACCCGGGAAAGTAAACAACTGTACTCCCTTTTTCTCGAAGAAGTGAATCCCCCATGCATCAGTAGTACCCGGCTTTATAAAAACATGTCTGCCGGGATAAATTTCACTAGCCTGCATATCTAATACCTTCGTATAAAACGCTATTGCTGCATCAAGATCTGGGACAGCTAATGCAACATGATGGAATCCATGCCACGCAATGGATTTATTAACGTTTGACATACATAATCACCTCGAATTTTCAACTTATAACTATATTAATTTTTATTCCTTTATTTTACAATAGACGATTGTGATTCAATTGATATGGATAAAAAAATCGTTTTCATCATAGTATTAAACGGAAAGGACAAGCATATAAAAAGGTTACGATAGGACTAGGGGGATTTATTTGTGCATATTATAAAAAGCACCAAACACATACTTGTTCGTTTTTTTGCTGAGCGTTTCTATGACCAATCAGCTCAAATGGCGTATTACCTTATGCTATCATTGTTTCCTTTCCTTATTTTCCTCTTTTCCCTTATTGGCTTTCTGCATGTAAAACCGGAAAACATTCTAGTAATGATTGAACCGTTTGCACCGAAAGAAACGTATGCGATTGTCCGCAGTACCTTGGAAAACATTTTGGATAACGGACGGGGAGAATTATTATCCTTTAGCCTTATAGCTACCTTTTGGCTTGCATCGATGGCCATCCAATCGCTAGTCCGATCGTTAAACAAAGCGTATAAAATCAAACGAGAGCAGTTCTTGCATGGAATTATTAGTGATCTATTGCTTACCCTTGGATTAATGATTATATTGTCCTTATCTTTGCTAGTCCCAATACTTGAGGATATTGTACGTAATTTTGTACTAACCAAGGTTACAATTGACGAATTATGGTATCGTTTATGGTTTTTAACAAGATGGGGAATAGGTACACTATTTTTACTCCTATTCTTTATAACCTTATACAAGGTTGTCCCTAGTATAAGAGTACCTTGGAAAACAGTCTTCCCTGGAGCCATTTTTGCTGCGATTGGCTGGCAAGTTGTATCGATCGGATTTTCAAAATATGTTGGTATAAGTAATTACACAGAATTTTACGGTCAGCTCGGAAGTATCGTCGCATTAATGGTGTGGTTTTATATAACAGCGGTTGTTTTATTAATAGGAGGACTGATAAATGCATCGGTTCTGAAAAGGTAATTAGCGAAGTATTTCTATTGTTAACATCATTCCAATTAAATGATACAGCTGGAATCGGATAGAAATTAAAAATAGGAGTTAAATATTAATGTGGAAGGTCAGCATGTTTTTCCTATGGTTCATTGGGATAATCCAATAGAAACTGCTAATGTAATTGATCGTTGGTACTAAATAAAGTTGTTTAGCATTATGTGTTCCGAAGCTGACCTAACATATATTTTAAAAGTCTGTGAAAAATTCAGACGTATAAAACATATCATTATATTTTCACTCCCGCTGACTCAATACATTTTGCACATACCGTGTGACCTTGGATAGGTATACCTAAACCCAAACTGTTCATAAAGCTTGTTAGCTGGGTCATCCGCTATTAGGCTAACATAAGAACCTGGGTATGTATTTTTATCCAAGTAATTCGTTAATTCTTTCATAATGACTTTTCCTAGTCCCCGCCCTTGATAACTAGGCTTTACTACAATATCAACTATTTGGAAAAAGGCCCCACCATCACCGATAACGCGCCCCATTCCAATTAGTATTGTTTCATCGTAGATACTCACAGCAAACAAAGAATTTTTCAATCCAATTGCTGCAGCATCCTGGGACTTCCCGCTTATACCACCCTCCAATCGTAAATTATTATAATCTTTAGGTGTCGGAGGTGCGTTCATGTTAGTGAAACTTTCATTCATTTTATTTTTCTCCTTTTTATCTTTACTTTTAGTTTTCTATATTACTGAACAAAAAACATCAATTCTTTTAGTTTATCTTAATAACGCAACATCAAGAATACCAAAATTTTATCGGTTGCCAAAAATAAAGACATTCATTAATACTGGTGCCATAAATCCGGAATAGCCAAATATAATACTAAAGTCAGTCAGTTAGCTATTACTAATCGTGTTTTGCTTTCTATTTCCTAGACCAGGCTTCTAGCAGCTCTCTTTCTTTTTCACGTGATATTCCAGCCTTCCATTCTGAATTTTGTCTTGCCTTCTCCCATTGATATACATTCTGAATCGTATCTTCAAGTGGACTGAAGGAAAGCCCGGCGTCTAGTGCTTTTTGTATGCTGATACTCCCCGCACCTTTCCATGGTTCTGTTTCTCCTTCTAAAGTGAAATGTTCAGGTATCCAAAACGGCATTTCTGTCCACGGCTGGACGTGATGATCAACTAAAAATTTCTCATCTGCCCACACTAATTCTGTATCACTGTTTGCAATCAATTTACATGTGTTTAAAAGCTTCTTCATCGTCAATTCATAATCGGGTCCTGTAACATTGAACGTGCCAGTTTTTCTATTTTCCGCCATTGTATACACCCATGTTGCTGCATCTCTAACGTCAATCAGTTGAATTGAACGTTTTGGACGACCTGCTGATCGCAGTTGTTGTCGCTATTTTGAACGCAAAAAAATAGCCCCCCCTGTTCGCAGATGGGTAAGGGCTATTTTTTTCTAATTAACCATTAGATAACGCCAATCCCCTATCGAGAGAATGGTTTTTTATTATATGAACTTCTATTTGAAATATACCACAAATTCCTGAAAAGTACACGGGGGGTTGCCTATTTCCGCCAAAAAGTTGATCAGTTTGCCTTATCTAAAATATTAAACTCAATTATGTTCTCAAGTAATGCGAAATCAACCGAGCGATCCCATGGGAAACGTATTAACTCTTTACTGTGAGTATACCCTGCCTGCACAATATCATCGGAAAAGTGAACAATCCCCGCTCTTTCAGGGGCTGCCGCCAAATGATGCTTGGCTACACTGAAACCAATAATATATGTACCATGATCGGTAAACATAGGTTGATTCCACTTAATTTCTGGTTTCAAATTTGGGAAATTATTCGTTACCCAATCCAATATTTCCTCCGTACGATTTCTATGTTCCACATTCCCAATATTCACTAAAAACTCCGCAAAAACTTCCATATTGTTCCCTCCATTTATATACTTTTAGTCCTTAAACATCTGCCATACGTTCTTCTCTAGCTATTTTAACATAAGGATCTCATTACTTTGGGGAACCTTTTTTTATTCTGCCCATTAAAATTTATGAAAGTTTCGCTGGACCTATTTTTAATCTAAATAGGGAAAGCTTGTCTTTTTATACCCCTAATCATCATAAGATAAGATATGATGAGGTGAATATATAATGAATCAACGAATTTCTATATTAATTTTGGCAGCAACATATGTTGGAACAGTTGTTGGTGCTGGTTTTTCATCGGGAAAAGAAATTGTTACATTTTTTAGCTTAAACGGATCGTTAGGAACCCTGGGAATCGCTATAAGTGGAATTTTATTTATTATAGCTGGAACGAAAATTATGGTGATTTCCGCCCGTATTCAGGCTTATTCTTTTCGTGAATTTAACGATTACTTATTTGGTATAAAGATCGGAAAAATTGTTAATATTTTCGTTTTTATAGTCATTATATGTGTTACTTCTGTCCTGTTGTCAGGTGCAGGTGCTGTATTTCATGAACAACTTGGTCTTCCTTATCAAACTGGGATTATTGTTACGCTTATTCTCTGTTATATCGTAATATTGAAGGGTTTGAAAGGCATTTTTGCAATCAACTCGTATACCGTTCCTATAATGATTATTTTCAGCCTGTTTGTGGTGTTTGCGATTTTCGGCCAAAACCCTCATAAACTAATGGAGCAAGTCATTCCAGGGCATGTATCAGAGGACTTATCATGGGCTGTTTCCCCGTTTACATATTCCGCATTTAACATTATTACCGCACAAGTCGTGCTTGTACCACTTGGGAATGAAATACGTGATGAACGTATTCTTAGGTGGGGAGGGTTTTGGGGTGGACTAATACTCTTTTTTTTATTATTAATAAATCATTTTTCATTGTCTGCATTTCCGGAAACATTTACGCATGAAATTCCGATAGCCGGGATAATTAAACGTTTTGGAATTTTTATTCATGTACTCTTTTTATTTGTAATTTATGGGGAGATCTTCAATTCCGTGGTTGGGAACGTTTTTGGGATAACACGTCAATTAAAGTCAACGTTCGGTCTCCGTTATCAGCAGACTGTATTGATTATCCTGCTTGTCATATTTCTAGTAAGTCAGGTGGGGTATGGGAAATTAGTTACGGTTTTGTACCCACTATTGGGATATATAAGTTTGTTTGCATTAGTTCATTTATTATTTAAAAAAATGCCGTAAAATAAAAAAACGATTTGGTTTAGCTAATTAAGAAACAAGTTAAAAACTAGTCTTTAAACTTCTTTAAACGAAAAATGCAATTGTTATGTTTGTTGTTTGTGCTTCTGTTCTAATAGTAGATTAAATTGCAAAATAAGGTTAAAATAATTTAGAAGTTATTAATACGATGGAGTAAGCAAATAATACCCTTCGGAGTGATGATATATGTTAAGTAATATTGGCTTTTCCGAATTAATTGTAATTCTTGTAGTTGCATTAATCGTTTTTGGCCCATCTAAAATGCCGGAGATAGGGAAATCCGTTGGCAGGGCATTAAATGAATTTAAAAATGCTACAAAAGATATCATAAATGATGAAAAAGATACGAAATAAAGTATTTGCTTTGCAGTTAGACGCAACACGTTGGCCATAATTATTCCAACCCATTGCAGCTATAGTGCCGTCGGATTTTAATTGCAGATTGAAAACGTATTCTTTCAATAATAAAAAACCAGTAGTAGTAATGCTTTAACTGCAACTGGCCTATAGCATTATATTATCGAAATCGTAAACAAAACATGTTCGGAGCTGTGACATTTATAACCTCATTCACAACTACAATTTTTAAAGCAGGATATAACTTAACCTCTTTTACCGGGCTTTTTCATCCACTAATTTGCCCGCTTCCTCTGAAGGATAGGTTTTCTTGATAAAAAAAGCCAAAATGACGCCAACAACGGAAAGCACAGTGATCACAATAAAGGCGACATTCACACCATAAATCATTGGGTTTAAGATCTTAGAGTCCAGCTTCGCCTCTTCTCCCGTTGTAGTCATAACCGTCACAAGAATCGCCGTTCCAATCGAAGCAGAGACCTGGCGCATGGTATTATTCATCGCTGTCCCATGTGCGATTAACCGTTTAGGCAATTGATTCAACCCAGCCGTTGTCACCGGCATCATCACCATCGACAATCCAAACATCCGAATAGCATAATAGATGGTGAGATAAGCAAACGAGGTAGAAGTCGTCAGGTATGCAAATGGCAATGTCGTGAGAGTCATGATAATTAATCCCGTAATCGACAGCCACTTAGCACCAATTTTATCAAAAATACGTCCCGTGATCGGTGACATCAAACCCATGATGAGTGCCCCGGGTAAAATAGCCAACCCGGACTCCATTGCTGTAAAGTCCCGCATATTTTGCATATAAAGCGGAATCAAGGTTTCGATCCCAATGAGCCCCATAAACGCGAGCATCCCAATGCCAGTCGTCAATGTGAAAATAAAATATTTAAATACCCTGAATTCCAGCATTGGGTGGGGTAGCCGCAGCTGCCGCACAATAAACAGAAACAAAGCAATCACGCCTATTGTTAAGGTGAGTATGGTTGTGAAATTTCCCCAGCCAAAGTTTCCTGCACAAGTGAAGCCATAAAGCAATCCTCCAAAACCAAACGATGATAGAATAATAGATAAGATATCGACTTTCGGACGTGTCAGCTCTGTAACATTTTGCATGACTCGCGCAGCAATGCCAATAAGCAAAAGGGAAATAGGCAGAATAACAAAGAACATGACGCGCCAGGAATAAGCGCTAATCAGCCAGCCTGACAGAGCAGGGCCAATTGCTGGAGCAAACTGGATAACCAGGCCAACCAATCCCATCGCAGCACCTCGCTTATGAATCGGATAAATTAACAAAAAGACCGTTTGCATCAGTGGCATCATAATCCCCGCACCAGCTGACTGCACAATTCGTCCAAATAAAAGAACACCGAAGTTCGGCGCAATCCCGGATATTAATGTTCCAAAGGCAAAAATGCTCATTGCGGAAATAAAGAGCTGCCGTGTTGTAAAGCGTTCAATTAAGAATGCTGTAACAGGAATCATCACACCATTGACGAGCATAAAAACAGTTGTTAACCACTGGCCCGTGTTGGCACTGATATGCATTTCCTTCATAATCGGAGGGATCGCCGTAATCATCGTTGTCTGATTTAAGATTGCTATAAATGCCCCGGCCAATAACAAGGATACAATTGTTTTTCGGTTATAAGTTTGGGATGCCATTATACCCACCTCATTCTATCTGTAAAAAAGATACTTTTATTATGACAAGTAACTATCATAACTTGTTTCCCAGCTATTTGAAAAGTAAGAAGCATTATTTCCTGCTTTTTTTATTCATGTCCTAACAACTACTTTAAACCTTGAGGAACGAGAGAGTAATCTAAACTATGTAAGCAGGAGAGCGTACGGCTTCTATTTATCAGTTTAGATTAATCTCCTTGCCAGGACAGATAAAATGTAGGAATTATAATAAAGTTCAATCAAAAACACTTCACAAAGCCGTATTTTACAAAAAACAGAGGAATCCATTTTGAAAAAAAGTTGATTGATCATTTTCTGCCTATGTTGTTAAACAATCGCCATTCCTTCCTTCATTTAATCGGAAAATATCAACATCTTTTAAGCCTTCGTCTGAAAAGGAGCAGCTTTTCCAATATTGAAGTTTCCACATTATCTTTAGAAATAGAACTGAAGAGAAATGAAATGATCCAAAATGGGTTGACCAACGGATTTACGGATAAAAAAACAATTAAGTTAAGCCAGGAACTCAATGAACTACTTAATCTATCTATTCAGGATAGGGAAATCCAAAATAAATAAGAGTCCATAGAATAGACTCTTAAAATCGAGAATTAACTTTCCTGTAAATCTTTCACTTTTCTATAAAATGTTGTCTTTTTATCCCCTGTCGTAGTCAATGATTCTCATTATGAGAATCAAAAAGCATTAGATATGCAAAAAACTCATCTGTATCTTGATTAACATGAGATGTGTCGATTCCACGTTCGATAATCATATCCACTTTTAGTTCTTCGCAATTGGAGGTTATTTCATTTAACTGGGGTTCAATAATGACAAGTATTCTTTCATTACCAGACGAAATCCTCATATGATTGTAGTAATGATCACTTTTTTCATTTCTTACTACTTCATACGAAATGAAATTTAAGTTACCCAAGTTAGATGTTATAGAATTTTTTATGTGTACATAAATATAGTTAATCATTGTCATTTTTAAGAAAATAGATTCGGATTCTGATAATTCCGTTTCGACAATATCTAATTTTTTTTGAAATGCGGAGATAACTTCATTAACTGATTGTAACGGTCGGATCTCATGGGAAAATTGCTGCTTCAAATATGCTTTATAATCTTCATGATCCACGTAATCGCCTCCATAAAAAAGAAATGTGAAAGATGCTCTAGAGAACATCCCGATATTATTACTATTGCATATGATCGCATAAGGTACTTTAACTATATCAGCAGTTACTATAATCTGCACCTTAGTTTTTTTAATTGGGCTTCTTGAATAAGCCATGATGTTTGCTGTGAATCAATAAATATAAAGGTTTATTGAATTGGCCATTGTCCAATAATATTCGTGGTACTCAACCAACCGGAGCTTGTTACATATACCATTAGACCGGAATCTAAGACTCTAAACATAAAAACACCCCTTTAGACAATCATATCCAAAGGGGTAAAACAGTCGAACTTTTTTAAATCCACAAAAACAAACCTTTTTTCGTACTATCTACTCCACCGTAACACTTTTCGCCAAATTACGAGGCTTATCAACGTCACAGTCTCGATGCAATGCTGCATAATATGCCAATAACTGTAATGGTACGACAGTTGCAAGCGGAGTTAATAATTCATGCACATGCGGCAGAACAAATGCATCACTATCTTGCTCTAAGCCCTTCATGCTAATAACCATAGCATTAGCCCCGCGTGCAGCAACTTCTTGCACATTGCTGCGGATGGCATAATTTACATCCGTTTGTGTCGCTAACGCAATAACTGGTGTACCTTCTTCAATGAGTGCAATCGTTCCGTGTTTTAATTCCCCTCCAGCAAAACCTTCTGCTTGAATATAGGAGATTTCTTTAAGCTTTAATGCACCTTCTAAACACACATAATAGTCACTGCTTCTTCCAATGAAAAAGGCATTGCGTGTAGTCTCTAAATAATTTCTTGCTAGATCTTCAATTGCCTCTTTTTGATCTGTTAAAACCTCCATAGCATTTGCAACAATCGCAAGCTCTTGCAATGGATCAAAGTCTAATTCAATACCTTTTGCCTGAGCTGTGTCTACAGCCAAAATAGCCAATACTGCAATTTGAGCAGTGTACGCTTTTGTTGATGCTACAGCAATTTCAGGTCCTGCATAAAGATTTAACGTATAATCCGCTTCACGAGAAAGGGTGGATCCTGGCACATTTGTAATCGTTAGTGCTGGATATCCCATTTCTTTAATTTTTACTAATACTGCACGGCTATCGGCAGTTTCCCCGCTTTGTGAAATAAACACAAATAACGGTTTTTCCGATAGAAGTGGCATATTGTACGAAAATTCACTTGCTACATGGACTTCAACTGGAACTTTTGCTAGTTTCTCAATAAATTCTTTACCAACTAAACCGGCATGGTAACTAGTGCCGCATGCAACAATATAAACACGGTCACATGCTTTCATTGCCTCGCGTACATCTTGATCAAGTTTAATTTGGTTGTTTTCATCTTGGTATTCCTGAATAATTTTACGCATTACAAATGGTTGTTCGTCGATTTCCTTCAGCATAAAGTGCGGATATGTTCCTTTTTCAATATCACTTGAATCAATCTGAGCTGTATAAGGTTTACGATCAACGACAGTCCCATTAAGCTTTTGAACCTCAACAAAGCTGCGGTTCACAAGTACAATTTCCTGGTCAAAAATTTCAAGATATTGATCCGTTACTTTTAAAGTAGCCATTGCATCACTTGCAACAACATTAAACCCTTGACCTAATCCAACCAATAATGGGCTTTTATTTTTTGCTACGTAAAGTGTATCCTGATCTTTTGCATCAATCATGCCAATCGCATACGAGCCCTTTAATAAACTGATTGTTTGGCGGAATGCTTCGACAGTATCCTGATGTTTCTCAAAAAACTTTTCAATTAGCTGAACGACTACTTCAGTATCTGTTTCACTAACAAATGTAACATCACTCAAATATTCTTTCTTCAAATCTTGATAATTTTCAATAACACCATTGTGAACAAGGGTAAATCTCTCAGACGCGCTTTGGTGCGGGTGCGCATTCCCTTCGCTTGGAACACCATGTGTCGCCCAGCGTGTATGACCAATTCCCATTGTTGCAGAAATACTGTTATCTACTCTGTCTCTTAGCGCTGCGATGCGCCCTTTTACCTTAAAAAGGTTCATTCCATTATCATTTAACATCGCGATTCCAGCTGAGTCATAGCCACGATATTCTAATTTTTCTAGTCCATTTAGTAATATTTCTTTAGTATCATTTTGTCCAATATATCCTACAATTCCACACATATCGTTGTTTCCTCCTCGTAATAAAGGGGCAACAAACGACCATAGATGACTCGACTAATATTTTGTAAATCGAGAAGGCAAAAGTCAATAAGGAAGAAAAGCAGCGATTAGCCCTTTTCATTCCGCTTTCGACCTTCCGCCTCTTATTTCTGTTCCGGAGCGTTTTGCTGCCCCTTTCTCGTGATTGTTTATCTATCATCTTGCCTCTCCTTTTGTACAACAGGTTGCCCCATTGCTTTGAAGGAAAAACGTATCGATTGAGATGTGCAATCGGGAGGAATCCGCCGAGAATTTCGATTAGCCTCCACCTCGTCAACTATCTTCCTCACCGTCCAGAAAATAGTTCAGGCGCTTTCCATTCATTTGTAACATCTATCCACCTTTCTATATTTGACTGAATTGTCCACCCTTCTTGATTTACTTCATTCCACATAATGAAACAACTTCAAAAAGCGTCCATATCATTTTAACCGATAATAAATAAGTTGGTCAATCATTATTTTTAGGGGTGGTATTATTTAATGTATGTAATTACCGACTTAAATGTTCATATCATTTTAAGGTTTGGATCGTATTACAGGTTAATTGGATCGTATTTTCCTTTTTTGGATCGTATTCCACTATAATCGGATCGTATTTCATGAATTTGGATCGTATTTATGCAGAATCGGATCGTATTAACTTATTTTTCCATATTAATTCAAACAAAAATGCAGAAGGAACCAAACAACCAAGCCCCTCCTGCAAACTTAATCCTATACGTATTGTTCTTTATCTTGGTATTTCGCTAAAAAATCAAGCATTCTCATGTAAACCTCAATTTCATTTTCTTTTTTGGAAAATCCATGTCCCTCATCGTCCAGCACAAGGTATTCAACTTCACGGCCTTTTTCTTGTAATTTAGCAACAATTTGATCTGACTCTTCTTTTACTACCCGAGGATCTTTAGCCCCTTGAATAACAAGCATCGGTTTCGTCATACCTTCTAGATATGTTACAGGTGAATCCCGTATAAACCGTTCTTTATCCTGCTCAGGATCGCCAAGCCAGCGATCCATTATTGGTTTCCAGTGTGGAGGCACTGAGTTCACAAATGTAAATAAATCGGATGGCCCGAATAAATCAACACATGCTTTAAAATACTCAGAATGGCGGCCATGCAGCAGCAACGTCATATAGCCGCCATAGCTTCCGCCAACAAGGAATAATTTATCGCGATCGACAATGTTATTAGCGAACAGCCATTCAATTCCAGCAACACAATCCAGTCGTGGTCCTTCTCCCCAATCCTGTTCAACTAATTTTACAAAGGATGAGCCATAGCCTGTGCTGCCCCGAAAATTCGGTGCAAAAATGCTATACCCACGGTTAATAAAACATTGGAACATCGAACGGAATGTTTTTCTTTCAGCGGCTTGCGGTCCCCCATGCGGCCAAAAGATTGTATGCCCATTATCATTTTCAGGCTTAGCTTTAAATAATAACGATTCAATTTCCATGCCATCATACGATTTATAAGAGACAACCTCAGGCTCTACCATGTCTTCACTGGTTACTCCTAATACCGTATTATTCGTCAAACGCTGCCACTTTTCTCCATCGTTTGAATGATAAATATTATGGGAAATTGTAGCACTAATTCCCAAAACATATAATGAACCTGATGGTGTTATTTGAATTTGACTAACCACATCAATAGGCAATGATAAACTCTTCAAATCGCCATCTGACAAATCATACCGATAAAGTCTGTCTTGAACACCATCCTCTGTTACAAGGTAAAGTGCATGATGCTTTTTATCATATTTCAATGTCTGTACACTCTCATGGTCAATTGTTACTTCAGATGTAAACTGTTTTGCAGCAAGATCAAATTTTGCCACATAGCTATATTCACTTTCATAATTAGTGATAAAGTAAACTGTTGTATCATCAACAAAAACCGGATCAAAAGTTACGTGGACGTTTTTCGGATCGGGAGTTAAGCTATGTTCTTTACCATCGGATTTCACAACACCGGTCACGTATGTATTAGCAAACGCACGCAAATATACAAACGCTTCTTCATTATCTGATACCGCTGCCAGTTCGGTTGGCGATATTTCTCCCGTATTCAATAGTTTGTCAGAGCCATCTCCTAAGTTACGTACCCGTGCATTTAAAAACGATGGATTTTCCTCAGATGTTATGTAGTAAACCCGCTCACCATCATCACTTAAATGGGAAAAGAAATACTTTTCATTTGCATCACCAGTGATTAATGCTTGTGGAAGTCCCCCATCAGCAGGAATTGCATAAATATGATGATTTTCATCCCCGTCATTATCAAATCCCGCTAAAACAAAACGATTTTCCGAATCAAATTTAATAAAACTGCAAGACTGGTCAACATGCGCAAATAAATAAGGAAACCTGTCAGGCAAATTCATTCCCCAAAGGTTCATTTTTCCATTTAAATTCGAACTGAATACAATTCGCTTCTCATCCTTACTTACTGCAAAATTTGTGATTGCATACGTTCTAAAAAATTGCTCAACGGTTGGTTTTGGAAACTGTAGCATCATATTCCCCCTAATTTAATTTTTGAATAGTCTACATTGTATGATAATTAAATTATATCTTATTTTATGACAGGATGATAGGAAAAAATCATAATTAAGATTTGTAAACACAAACTATTTGTGAGGTGAAGCTAATGAAGGACATGCCCAAAAAGAAATTCCCAATTCCAACAAAGGCAAATACCGATGGGGAAATTGGAATTCATAATGGCTTAAATGCCAATCATCCCTTTCAGTCAGAGGATAATTTTGCTGGAGATTCGGTAGATGAACACAAAAAATTGGAATCCGCTAATGAGGAATTAGCGGAAAAGGAAATAGCACAAGCATTCAACAACTCATAGCACGAACAACGAAAAAAATGTGCCGGGAAGTAATGATACTTCCCGGCACATTTAAATCTAGCTGACCAATTTCCCGTCTCTAATTTCAATCACCCTGTCACACAAATCAAGCACACGCTCATCATGCGTAACCATAATTCCTGACTTTCCACGGGATTTTATTTCGTCAGCAAGCATCTCCACCACTTCACGACCACGCTTGGAATCAAGACTTGCTGTCGGCTCGTCTGCAAAAATCAGTTTTGGGTCGTTTATCAGCGCACGGGCTATCGCTACACGCTGCCGCTGTCCCCCGGAAAGTTCATTTGGATAGTGCTCCATCCGTTCATCTAAACCAAAGTCCTTCAGAAGCTACTGCTGTTTTGTGAATGCCCTTTTGTTTTTCGCAAGCTTCCCTATAAGCCCTAATTGATCACGAACTTTTAAATACGGAATAAGATTAGCCGCCTGAAATACAAATCCTAACTTTTTCAATCGCAGTGCTGTAATCTGTTTTTGGGTAAGCTCCGATAAATCCTCACCATCTATTGCAATTGTCCCGCTTGTCGGTGATAACAATGCCCCTGCAATGGATAGCAATGTACTCTTTCCTGACCCTGATGGTCCAATCACAGCAACAAACTCACCAGCCTTTACATTTAATGAAATTGAATCTAGTGCCTTAAATTCCTTTGGGCCATCTTTATATACCTTTGAGATTTTTGCCAATTTAAGTGTATAACTCAATTTGCTCCCCCCTCAATTGCTTCAACTGGATCAATTTTTGCAATTTGAAATAGCGATAGCAGTGAACCAATAACTGCCATCGTTAAAATTAACAATGAATATTGCATCATACCCTCTGCTGTTAATTGAAACGGAATGCCAGCTGGTAGTGCCAGTTTAATCCCATATGTCACAAGTATTCCTAACCCGATACATATTACGGAGAGAAAAAGTACTTGGCCAACTAAACTGCGTATTAAGTACATTGTTCTAGCTCCCAATGCTTTTAATACTCCAAATTGATCACGTTTTTGTAATGTAATGACATAAAAGAATGCAGCAAGTACAAACGAAGATATAACAAACAGGAATACGATCATCATTGTCAGTGATGCCTGTTCCTGAGAATAGCTCGGAACATTAGTAAGTACTTCCTCTTTACTTGTTAGTACAAAATCATCTGATAGTTTAGATTGAATTGCATCGCCATTTGTTTCGTCAAAATTCAGCGCAATTGCATTTACCATATTTGCTGAATCGTCATTATTCCCCATCATTTGATAAAATATTTCCTCGGAAATAAAAACGACAGGAGTATGGCTATAACGCTGTCCTTCAACAAACCCTTTGACAATCAATTCTGTATTATTATTTCCTGCAGTTAACGTGTCACCGATTTTTACACCCTCACGTTTTAACGAGCTATCAATAAGAATTCCGTTGTCTTGATCTAAACCATTTCCTTCTGCAACAGGTGGAACAAGCATACCATTCGCTTCAGTTGCGAACATTGCAACATCGAGTTTCTGTTCGGAACCATGAAATCCAACTGACATCATTTGCAATGTCAGTGGGCTTGCATCTTTTACTCCATCTATATTTTTTATATCATCCCCCGCCAATGCTGGAATGGATGAACGATTTAATTGCTGTTCAATACTATCTTCAAGCACAAGGTAATCCGCTTGTAAATTTTGAATAGAAGATGCATTGTCTGCAGCAAGTCCTTTCGTCAACCCTGAAATGATGAAAATTAAACCCGCAATCAGAACCATAATAAGCCCTATTAACGCATAACGTAACTTTGCATATTTTAATTCACGTAATGCCAAAAACATCGTGATTACCTCCATTCCTTTTCTATACCTTTACTATAAAGGACGAATATGAATGGAATATGAACAGGTGGTTACGGTTTAGGCAAAAACACGCGGAATTCCGATCCCTTTCCAGGTTCACTTTCAACCATAATTGTTCCATCATGCAACTCAATTATTTTTTTAACGATTGCTAATCCAAGTCCTGTACTTGAGTCTGCTCTATTACGTGACTTATCCGCTTTATAAAAGCGATCAAACAGATTAGGAAGATCGGTGCTTTCAATCCCTATTCCCGTATCTGAGAATACTACGTGCACACCCTCCCTGTCCTCATTTGCTTTAATCGTTATCGTGCCACCTGGATTTGTGTAGCGAATTGCATTTGCAAGTAAGTTCATCCATACTTGATGCAGTAATTTCTGATCGCCAAAGACATTCGCGCTATCAAGCTCCATTTCAATGGCTTGTTCCTTTTCCCGCCACTGCCATTGTGTTGTTAAAACTACTTCTTTAATCTGATCTGTCAGACTAAACAAAAGTGTTTCCGTTTTTAAATCCTTATCCAGCACAGATAAAGTAAGTAACTGTTTACTTAACAAAGAAAGTCGCTTTGTTTCCTTTTCAATTATCTCTAAATATTGAATACGCTCATTCTCCGATAGATTCTCCTGTCTTAATGTCTGGGAAAAACCTTGAATCGAAGTCAATGGAGACTGAATTTCATGTGATACATTTGAAACAAACTCCTGGCGCTTCTCTTCTACTTTTTCTAAGCTGTTACTCATTTGTGAAAAATGGTTTGCCAAATCTCCTATTTCGTCTTGTCGTTTAACCGGTAATTTTAAATGGTAATTTCCTCCAGCAACTTTTTTTGTTGCCTCTGTCAGTGTTCGGATTGGTTTCACAATATAACGTGTACTCAATAACACTAATATAAAGCTGATGCACAACAGCAGCACAAGCAATATGGCTAGAAGCTTTCGAATTTCTCCAAATTGCTGCTGTGTATTTGCCCGTACAAACAGTGCATGATTTTCTCCATCGATGGTAATTGGAACCCCGACAGTATTTTTTAATTCATTACTAAAAAAACCAGTAATAAATAGTTTCCACGGGTAATTAGCAATTCCGTGATACGTTTTTCCATTTAGCACATCGACTACCTTTTCATGCTCAATCGATTCGTCATCAAATTTCATACCAATATGCGTTTCATTTCCAGCTTCGTCAACAAGATAGAATGTGTAACCCAAGTCTGTCATTTGCCCTAAATAATTCTCGATTCGTTCATTATTGTTATGTTTATAAATGTCCACAATATTCGTTGCAATTTGAGTTATTTTTTGATCATTCTTTGGCTTTAAGTAATAGTGATAATATACATTTGAAATGACAAATGCTATTAAAGCACTACTGATCATAATAATCATTGTTGTAACAATAATTCTTACATACAAGGTTTTCATCATAACTTCCTCCGAGCCTTTATATAAAAAGCGACCAATTAACGGCCGCTTTCAGTTTAAGTGTATGTTTCATTTATGAACAGAAGATGAACATGTAATTACAACCATGCTTAATCAGCTAATTCCAGTTTATAACCCATTCCTCTGACTGTCAGAATGGTAAAATCCTTTGTATTTCCTGCAAAGCGTTCACGAAGTCGTTTAATATGAACATCAACAGTCCGGTCGTTTCCTTCATAATCATTGCCCCAAACAAGCTCAATCAATTGTTCCCTGGAGAATATGCGATTTGGATAGCTTGCCAATTGGGCTAATAATTCAAATTCCTTCAGAGGCAGGATTAACGTTTTTCCTTGTGATTGAACTTCATAGCTGTTGCGATTAATTACAGTATTACCTAACTTGATTATTTCCTCATTAATCATTCGAAACCTTCTGAGCAGCGCCTTTATACGAAATAAGATCTCTTTTGGCTCAAATGGTTTGACGACATAATCGTCCGTACCTGCTAGATAGGCTTTTTCCTTGTCTGTGACTTCACCCTTTGCAGTAAGCATAATAACGGGAATATCATAAACAGTACGAATTTCTTCACAAAGCTGATAACCATCCATATTTGGCATCATTACATCGACAATTGCCAGATGAATATGTTCCTTTTCCAAAAGACCTGAAGCATCTAGACCATCGGCAGCCTCTATTATATTGTAGCCTTCTTTCCGCAAATAAAATCGTAATAATTCTCGAATATGTACATCATCATCAACTATTAATATCGTAATCAAGCCGACCCATTCCTCCTTGCTTACAAAAAAACTGCCCTTATAACGATAAGGGCAGTTTATTCCGAATTTATTCCTTCATCCCCAGTAAATCATCAATAACCTTCACAACCTGATCTACATAGCGTTCACAATCTTCCTTTGTTTCTGCTTCCACCATTACACGAACTAACGGCTCTGTTCCAGATGGGCGGACAAGAACACGTCCTTGACCAGCCATTTCCTTTTCAACTGAATTGATTGCCGCTTGTATTTCCGGGCTGGACAATGCTTTTTGCTTATCAGTTACCCTTACGTTTTTCAGCACCTGCGGATAAATTTCCATCTCTCCAGCTAGCTCGGATAATGGCTTTCCAGTTTCTTTCATTACATTTACTAACTGAAGCGCTGATAACATGCCATCTCCGGTTGTATTATAATCAAGGAAAATAATATGGCCAGATTGTTCTCCGCCAAGATTATATCCGCCATTTCGCATTTCTTCCATTACATAGCGGTCACCAACAGCTGTTTTGTCACTGCGCATTCCATTAGCTTCTAACGCTTTATAGAAACCAATGTTACTCATAACCGTTGAAACAACTGTATTATGGCGCAAGAATCCTTTCTCATTCATATACTTTGCGCAAATGTACATGATTTGATCTCCGTCAACAATATTACCTTTTTCATCAACAGCGATTAAACGGTCTCCGTCACCATCAAATGCAAGTCCAATGTTGGCATCCTTTTCCATAACGAAGGCTTGTAATGTTTCCGGATGTGTTGACCCTACCCCATCATTGATATTCAATCCATCCGGGGACGAACCAATTGTATAAATATCCGCTTCTAAATCAGCAAATAAATGTTGAGCCAAGCTGGAAGTTGCACCATGCGCACAATCCAAGGCAATTTTTAACCCAGCAAAGTCATTGTCAACGGAATCTTTTAGGAAGGATATGTACTTCTGCCCGCCTTCAAAATAGTCATTCACCTGCCCAAGATCAGCACCGGCTGGTCGAGGAAGGTTATCCTCCCCATCCATCAACAGCTCAATTTCATCTTCTTGTGCATCCGTTAGTTTAAAACCGTCTGGTCCGAAAAATTTAATACCGTTATCTTCAACAGGGTTATGAGAAGCAGAAATCATCACACCTGCTTCGGCTTTTGTTGCTTTAGTTAAGTAAGCAACCCCCGGTGTAGAGATTACACCTAGGCGCATCACTTCGGCGCCAATCGACAGCAATCCCGCAAGCAATGCTCCTTCAAGCATGTGGCCGGAAATTCGTGTATCCCTGCCAATTAACACTTTTGGTTTTTCCGTCTCTTTTGTTAAAACATATCCGCCAAATCGTCCTAATTTAAATGCTAATTCAGGTGTTAACTCCTTATTGGCAACTCCTCTAACACCGTCTGTTCCAAAATATTTACCCATGTTGTATCTCTCCTTCTTTCCCATTTAACCAACTCTTACAAAGTGAGAGCAATGTCTTTTTACCAACGATCCTGATGTTTAAAGTTACGTTTCTACCGCTGCAGTTAAGCAATCCTAACAGTGATCTCTCCAAATTCACTTTCATATGTTATATTTTCTGGACCTTTTATTGTGATTGGAATTGTATGTTCACCGCTTTTTAAACCTTCTACATCTACAGTTAACGTAACATCCTCAGCAGATAGCTTGCTTACATCCTTTTGATCGCCAATAGCTGTAATATTCATGCTTGGACTTTCTGGTTCGACAAACGATACTTCTTGTCCATCGTTCGTGTTTTGAACTTCAACCGGGATATCCTCAATCGTCTTTGTTTGTTCAAGCTCAACAGTGACCTCTATCGTTTCTTTATCAGGAATCGTTGCACCATCCGGCAATTCCAATCCTACATCCATTGTTCCTGACTCGGTTATTTCCGATAAATTAATATCCTTTGTGGAAATTTCTTTTATATCTGCTAATACTTCATTTGTCGCAAATACTTCAACTTCCTCTGTATCAGTGGATATGGTCGTTAATGAATAACCTTCTGGCAGTTTTCCTTTTGTTGCGACACTAACAGGAACTGTCTTGCTTGGGTTGTCCACATCTGCAGACACCTCAACATTTTGAGGCTCCACATTTACATTTAATTCGTTCCCTTGACTGTCATATACGTTTACGGGAACCTCCCGATTATTAATTGGTTCAGTTAGATCTTTCACATCGACAAATACTTTCACAATTGCAATCTGTTCGACAACACTTTTCGAACTTGTTATGGTAACTGTCGATGGGTTTACTTCCGCTTCACCAATTTCATATCCTTCGGGAAGCTGATCCATATTGATATAATCTACATTAACAGTAAACTCTTTTGAAGCACGTTCCTCAATTACAACATCAATTGTCTTTGGCTCAATATATACCTGCAAATCATCCGGAACATCTTCATATTGAATCTCAACCGAATGCTCTCCTTCACCAAGACCTTGTAAATCAACATATATATCAAAGCTTTTTTGTTTTACTGTTGTTGCCAAATCACTCTCAGAGCCTTCAAAGGTAACGTCTACAAACTCTGGAACACCGCTCACGACAAAATTCTTGTCAATGCGGATGTCTACTGGCACATCTTTTACAGTCTGCAGGTCGCTTGAAGTCCCTGGTAATTCAAATCGTTTATCATCACCTTCATTATTTATAGTACCATTCACAAAAATGAAAAGTACTATCGCGAAGGCTAGAGAAACAGCTCTGACAAACCATTTGCTTTTAAACCAATTATCCATTTTTTCTCCCCCTTCTATTCCATAACTTTCCTTCAGGGGCTTTTAATGTTAACAATAAATTTTCGCGCAGGAAATCTCTTAAGTTCTCTTGATCCAAATCCCTATGTAACTCACCGTTTTTGGTACAGGAAATATTCCCTGTTTCCTCTGATACCACAATCGTAATAGCATCTGTTACCTCACTGATCCCCATTGCTGCACGGTGTCTTGTTCCTAGTTCTTTAGAGATAAATGGACTTTCAGATAGCGGTAAATAACAGGCAGCTGCTACAATTTCATCACCGCGCATAATAACAGCGCCATCATGCAATGGTGTATTTGGTGTAAATATATTTGTAAGTAACTGATGTGTCAGACTGCCATTTATTTGTATACCTGTTTCTGCATAATCACCTATGCCAGTTTCACGTTCAAGGGTAATCAGTGCTCCAATACGCCGCTTTGCCATATAATTTGCAGCCTGCACGATTGCCTCTACCCTTTGTTCCAGAATTTCCTCTTCCGATTTCGTATTTCTGGCAAATATATTTCCCCGACCAAGCGTTTCCAGGGCCCTTCTAAGTTCTGGCTGAAACAATATTACAGTTATTAGTATCCCCCATGTTATCGCCCTACTTGTGATCCACTGAATGGTTTGGAGGTTAAACACAATACTTAACAACCACACAGCCAAAACTACAATAATTCCTTTAAGGAGCTGTATTGCCTTCGTTCCTCTGATCAGCATGATTAATTTATATAAAACATACCAGACGAGAGCAATATCAACACCAATTCTAAGAAGGTCCAATAATTCAAATCCCCCATCAAGCATGTTCACACTTCCTTCTGTCCATAAGAATTCTTCCTATCTGCATATAATAACAGTATATATTATACCATATTTTCACAAACTTTATGGGAGATTGAAACAAAAAAACCTAGGGATACCTAGGTTAAAAATCTATATGCTGCATTTACTTGTTGTCTACGGAAAAAATGCTTTCAAATATGTTACGCAAATGGTACCACATCCATTCAAACACCTGGTCAACTTGTTCTATTTTTCCGTTAACCTCACCAACTGAAGCCATGAGGCCTTCTCCTTCAATCGAGTTGTCAAGAAGCTTCCCATTAATTAAAGTAACGTTGCCATCTACCGTACCATCAATTCTCAAATCGCCATTTTTAACTACTAAATCACCTGCAACAGTTACACCTTCAGGAACGACCACGGTATCTCCTTTAATAATTAAGTCATCCTGTTTCGATACAATTAATTGACTGTCATGGTTGTAAGCAGAAAATACGCCACTAAACATAAAGATAAAAAATATTGCAGCTGCAGTCAGTACCGGATGTGCTTTAAACCAACGCATGTAACTGACACGTTTCTTTTCCTTAGGCAATTTGGCCATAACGTTTTGTGTGAAATTGGATGGTGCCGTTATTTGCCCCGTACTTTGAATCCATGTAATAGTCCGTTTTAATTCATGAAAGTGCTTTTGACAATCCTCACATGTTTCGAGATGTTGAATGAGACCTGCTTCTTCCGCTTTAGTCAAATCCCCATCTAAATATTTATGCATAAGCTCGACTGCTTCTTTTTTACAATTCAAGTGAATTCACTCCTTTACACGTGACGAAGCTTTTTCCGTAATGCTTCCCGTCCCCGATGAATCCGAGTTTTTACTGTTCCAAGTGGAATATCCAATATGTCACTAATTTCCTTTAGTGAAAAGTCCTCTAAATATCGTAATATAATTATTGTCCGATATTTGGGTGGCAACTCGGAAATTTCATGATGAATATAGCTTTTTAATTCCAGACTTTCCACTTCCTCTTCCGGCAATGGACTATCCGTCTCAAGCTGTGAGTACATATCCAAACCATCTGCACCCTTAATCTCAGCATCGAGATAATAATCCGGTTTTCGTTTTCGTATGCGATCGATTGTCAAATTAGTGGCGATACGATATAGCCACGTAGAGAATTTTCGTTTGTCATCATACGAATGGATATTAACATATGCCCGAACAAAAGCTTCCTGCGCTATATCCTCCGCCTCGTGTACATTACCAAGCATCCGGTAACAATGCTGGTAAATTTTATTCTGATAAAAGGCGACAACATCTTCAAATGCTGCCTGATCGCCCTTTTTCACCTGTTTAATTTTCTCTTTAATCATAAATTCCATGCTAAGTACCTCCGCTAACAATGCGGTATTTATGTTACGAATAATACTGCAAAAAGGTTTCACTTATTTTTAAAATTATTTTCTGAGTTTACAATTTCAAATATATGGGTATTTTCATACTATATTATACTAGATAGGAGGACATTTTTGTGAATAAATCTATATTATTGGAAAAAATAGAGCAATGTCGTGAAGAAATGATCACTTTAAGTTGTTCCTATGGGTTAACCGCAGATGTTGTCGTACAATCTAGTAAACAGCTTGACAAGCTTTTGAATGAATATATCGGGGAAGTAAGTGCTTGACCTTCATTTTGGCTATTAAGCCCTAACGGATGAAGCGCCAATTTTCTATCACGAAATATAAACTAATCCAATTACAACAAAAGACAACAAATATCATTATAATAGAAATTTGTTGTCTTTTGTTATACCTATTTTAATTTTTCGCCAAACAAAGATCCCATTAATCCGACAGCAACTGTCGCTGTTTTATTTTTATCGTCCAAGATTGGGTTTACTTCGACAAACTCCGCGGATGTTAGAATATCCGACTCTGCTAGCATTTCCATTGCTAGATGACTCTCACGATACGTCATTCCGCCAAGTACTGGAGTTCCCACGCCTGGTGCCTCAGAAGGATCCAATCCATCAAAGTCAAGGCTAAGATGAACACCATCCGTACGATCCTTCAAGTAATCAATTGTTTCAGCCATTACCTTTGTCATTCCCATGCGGTCAATTTCATGCATTGAATATACTTTGATTCCTTTTTCTTTAATGAGATCTTTTTCACCCGGATCAAGGGAGCGAGCACCGACAATTACAATATTTTCTGGTTTAATTTTTGGCTGATAATCCAGCATGTTCGTCAGCTTTTCATGGCCAATACCTAAGCTAACTGCAAGCGGCATGCCATGAATATTTCCTGAAGGTGAAGTTTCACCGGAATTCAGATCACCGTGTGCATCGTACCAGATCACACCAAGATTTTCGTAATGCTTGGAAATACCAGCTAAGCTCCCGATTGCAATACTATGATCTCCACCTAATACTAATGGAAAACGATCTTTTTCTATTTCCTGATCAACCATTTCTGCTAGCTTTTGGTTTCCCTCCGCTACCTGGGGTAAATTACGTAAATTGCCTTCTTGTTTATCATTCTTACTGTCTGGACGATTGATCGTAATATCTCCTAAATCATTAACATCAAATTGTAAGCGTTCTAATTTTTCAACAACACCAGCATAGCGTATTGCACTAGGTCCCATATCGACACCGCGTCTGCTTTGACCTAAATCCATTGGCACGCCAATAATAGACATATTCCTATTCATAGTTTATAGCCCTCCTCTATCCCTTATTTTAGCCAAAAAATAGCGAATGACTCAACTCGACATTTTGGTGTATATATATACAGTGGTTAGAGGCAGGAAGTCAGAAATCAGAAAAATTCCATATGCGGTTTTGTCTCCCTGTAATAATCCAGCCTATCCTGCAATGTTCCTGTGTGAAACTCAAATTTATGGCCGTCCGGATCAGTAAAATAGATAGACTTCCTGTCCCGTTTATCACGTTCTCTTCCAGAAAGAATAGAAACATTTAGCATTTGCAGCTTTTCATAGACTATCTCAAAGTCCGCTTCATCGATTGAAAAAGCAAGGTGTGTATAGGATTCCTTAATTTCATTTCTTGGGATATCCTTTTCCTCATTTAATGCAAGCCAAATACCATTCACATTAAAATACGCGGTTGTTCGTCCTTTTACGAGCAATTTTGCGGCAAACACATTTTCATAAAATTCGATAGATGTGTCCAGGTCCGATACTGAGAAAAGCAAATGATTTATTCCTTTTACAATACTCATTGCATCACCTTCCAAACTAATTTTATCCCCTTAAGGGAGAAATCAAATGAAGATATGAATCACCCTCCAAAGGCTCTATGCGAATTGGACGATAGGGACCTGACAAGATTAATTTAATAGACGTATCTTCTATTGCCTGAAGTGACTGTTTCATATACTCTCCGTCAAAAATAATATGAAAATCAGTATCTCCAGCTACTTGAATCACTGCTTGACTCTCTTTAATTTCCCCTATTTCTCCCGCATCCGATTTAAGTGTAATTGTCTTTTTCCCACCGACCTTCATTGCAACATTATGATTTTTCTTTGAAGAAGCTAATAAAATCATACGGTCAATTCCTTTTAAGAATTCAGCTGTTTCAACAATAATCTCTGTATTTGTTTCTGCAGGAATAAGCTTTCCAACATTAGGAAATGAGCTTGTGATTAGTTTTGAATATAATTGAATATCTCCCCCTTGAAAAAGAATAAACCGATTGGAAAAAGTAATCGTAATTTCTTTGTCATCGTTTTTAAAGCAATGCAGGCACTCAGCTAAAGCCTTTGCAGGTATTGTGTACGAACCATTAATTTCTTTTCCAGCATGGGATTGTCTAGTTAATACTAGCCTTTGAGAATTAGTCGCTATGGAATACCATTTCTTTTTATCAAAAACCCAGTTAACACCTGTTAATGCCGGATTTGCATCATGATGCGACACAGCAAATAGTGTCTGTTCAATCACTTTCCTTAGCGTATCTGTATGAATTTGAATCATGGTCGCCTGTTCTAAAAACGGTTGATTAGGAAATGCAGAAGGGTCCATTCCGCTTAATGTTGTACTAATATTTTCCGATTCAATCTTTAGTTGAAAGTTCTCATTTACCTTCATATGTATTTTCCCGGGAAGTTTTTTAAGGAGTTCAACAAAATATGCAGGAGAAATAAGTATGCTTCCTGATCTGATAACGTGAATAATTTGACCTTCATTATCCATACATGGTAAAAATCGTTTCATAGTAAGCACGGAATTAACAGCTTCGATGATAATTCCTTCTGTGTCAGCTGAAATTTTTAAAGAAGCTAATTCAGATTGTGCAGTTTTTGCCTGGATAATCCGGCTAACGCTAAAAACAGCATTTTTAAAAGCAGTTGTATTTACGTTAAATTCCATTGATCCATCTCCCTATCAGACAATTTTGTAATTAGTTTAACATAAAAAAAATAGGTACTGTCTTATTTCGACAATACCTAAGTTTCTATTTAATTACTCTAGCACCATGGGGATTTGGTCTTATTTCTAATGGCTTTATACCCACTTCCTGCCATGCCATCATTAATTGCTCTGCTTTTTCCTTGCTTGGAACAAATGCAATCCCGCAATCTCCGCCACCGGCTCCCGAGGGCTTTCCAGCTCCACCATGTTGCTCTGCTAAATCACATAACGTTTTTAATAAAGGGGTTTCGATCTCTACCCCAGCATTTTTGCCTAAAGCAGAAAGTACATTTCTGTTTAGCTTCGTACCTTTTAACAGAAGGTCAACATCTTTTTTCCGAAAGCCCTGCAAAAATATTTCTACAGCATCTGTGCTACCCTGTAAAAACCGCTTATACAAAGTAGCATTATTCTCATTTAGCTTGCGAATTTCAGTAACTAGATTTGCTGTCGAAGCAGGTTTTCCAGTCCAGCCAATACACATATATACATCTTCTGGAAACACTATTGGCTCAACAGAAAAATACGGCCAATCTTCTCCCAGCAAACCTGTAAGTGAACCTGCCTGTTTATATTGATTTGCTAGCCATTCAGCCTGAAATGACGTATAACGCTGCCATCCGCCATAGGATGAAGCAGCAATATCAGCTCCCGAACCGTTCCCTTGTGTTTTAACATGGGAAATAGAGGCAAGCTTAAATATTAACGCAGCTGACGGCTCATTGCGGAGAAATTTATGTAAGATAGCGGAAATAACGGATGTTACGACAGCAGCACTTGACCCTAGCCCATACTTAACCCCCGACTCGTCATCTAGTTCACTTTTGATAGAAAGGTTAAACTTTCCAGGCGTAATGCCGCTCTCTTTCAGATAGTTAAGTGCGATTGTCATAGCTTCTTCGACAAAACGGACCCGTTCGTCATTAGTTACAATATTGGTTCTGTTATCTGAATAATTCCATTCAAGGTCAAGAAGCTGAAAATCCAATAAGGAAAGGCGATTAGCATCGTTTTGTGAAATTGTTGCATATACAAAACGATTAACCGCCATTACAACTAGGTTATGGTAAGGTTCAAGAACGGCAAACTCCCCTGCAATCATTAATTTACCTGGCACTTGAATGGTCAATGGTAAATTCGACAATAATTTCAACCCCTATAAATAGGTTACTCCTTGACCTGAACGACTTACAATTACATCATGTACACCAGGTATTTCTCGGAGATATTTTTGAACTGCCGCTTCATGCTGCGGCAGATAAAGCACCTTTACATTAGGACCAGCGTCAATTGTAAAAAATGCCGGAATTCCTCGCTCTCTCATCGCTCTTACTTCCTGCATTACTGCCATTGTAGTATCATGCCAATAAGTAAAGGGAGGATTCGCCCCAAGTGTGGTGGCATGCATTTTAAGACAATTTGCTTCAGCAATCTGGCCCACCTTTTCAAAATCACAATCATCAATACCCTTTTTGATTTGTGTGAGGTCATCCGGAATGCTGCTCACCCAGCTGGAATAAAAAGGCGATGTATCAACTGTACGTTTCATACCAGCCCGGCTGGATACTTTTTTCATTGTATCTGATAAAACTACTGCTGCAACGCGAACATCCCAGTGGTCTTTAGGTGCTACCTGAACCGCATAAGAATCAGAGCCGTCATCTTCCATTCCTTGTTCCCACTCAACAAAACCTCCATATACAGAACGGCAGGCAGAGCCCGAACCTTGCCTGGTTAATCGCGAAAGCTCCTGTTCAGTAATTTGCATATCAAGCGCACGAGTAGACGCCGCAGCTAATGCAGCAAAACCGGAAGCAGAAGACGCAAAACCGGCTGCTGTAGGTACGTGATTAGTCGATGAAACTTCAGCATAAAGACCTGTCCTTTGTGCATAGTCCCTAATCAGATTAAGAAATTTAGTAACACGATTATACTGTTCACCTTTAATGGGGTGATCATTTAAAAAGAACCTATCTTCTGTAAGCTCTTCTTTAAACGAAACGGTAGTCGTTGTGTAGAATCCGTCCAATGTTAAAGAAAGACTATTGTTCATAGGCAATATCAATGATTCGTCACGCTTTCCCCAATACTTGATCAAGGCAATATTTGTATGTGCCTTAGCTGTTGCCTTCATTACGTATCCCCTTTTCAACACTGCTAGCTTTATACAATTAATTTTGCTTTCTTAAAACAAACGGCCATACTGCATGTGCTCCAAATTTTCTTAACTTATCCGAAAGCTGACGGGAATGTTCTTCATTTCGTGCTAGAGCTATAATACAGCCACCATTTCCGCCTCCAGTAAGCTTCGCACCTAATGCACCTTCTCTTCTGGCAAGGTAGATCAGTCTGTTCAGTCCAGCGTCACTAACCCCAAGTGCTTCCAGTTCTTTTTGTGCCTCATTTAACGTCTTTCCTAAAAGATGTTTGCTGGCCTTTTCCAATGCTCTTCTAGCCTGATGCGTGATTTCCCCAATCTTGTTAAGGCTTGCTTGGATCTTCTTAGGAGCAGACTTAAACAAATCCGCAACAGACTCAACCGCAAGCCTTGTATCACCCATTCTTCCGGAGTCAGCTACAACGAAATGGAAGTCTGTTTTAGGCTGTATAAAATAAAACGGACGTTCTTTCTCATACCAGACAGGTGAACCAGAGGTAATCGTTAAGGTATCAATCCCGCTCGGAGCCCCGTGTGCATACGTTTCTGATATATTAGCAAGCTTTAATAATTCTTCCTCAGACAATTGCTGATCGGCATATGCGTATAATGATCTAATCACAGCAATAGCCACCGAAGCACTAGATCCAAGACCCTTGCCAGGCGGTATGGATGATTTAATACGAATAAGTAAATCCTTGCACGGTAAATTTAACTCTCTAAGGGCTGCCTTAATGCAGTTCACAATCCCTGCTAATGATTCTGGAGCGGATTCAAGCGGTCCATGATAAAATGTACTATCAATTTTTACTGCTCCTGGAACATTATCGATTACCGATTCTACACCTACTAATGGAAAAGGGATTGCGATAGCAGGTTGTCCGTGTACAACTGCATGTTCCCCAATTAAAATCAATTTACTATGAGCTATTCCTATAGCTGTTTGTTCTGACGTTGTTGCTTTTTCTGCACTCATTTTATATATTCTGCCACCAATTCTTTAGCTTTTCCAACACGGATTTGTTTTTCTTGAATTAATCGTTCAGCAATAATATCAATCATCTCCCCAGTAGCACCTGCCGCCATCGCAACAGACCGAGAATGTAATGCCATATGACCTTTTTGAATACCATCGGTCACAAGTGCCTTTAACGCACCTAAGTTTTGCGCGAGTCCAACCGCAACAATTACCTGTGCCAATTCTTCTGCTGACTCCACATCTAATAATTTATGGGAAAGCTGCGCCATTGGATGAACACGAATGGATCCACCTACTGTTCCAACAGACATAGGTAATTCAAGTTCACCGACTAAATTACCTTCCCCATCAACAGACCACATTGTCATGGAGCTGTATTGTCCATGGCGTGAGGCATATGCATGTGCCCCCGCTTCCACTGCACGCCAGTCATTTCCCGTTGCAATAACAACTGGATCAATTCCGTTCATGATTCCTTTGTTGTGGGTAACCGCACGATACGGATCAGATGCAGCAAATTCATATGCATGAACGACACCATCACGTACTTCTTCCCCTGTAAATTCACCAGTCTCAAGCAATTCTGGCGGAATCACACACTTAGCGCGGGCAAGACAGCGATCAGCATAATTGGAAAGAATACGTAAATATACTTTTCCTTCCGTCAATTGCTCTACAGTAGGTGCTAATGATTCAACCATCGTATTAATGATATTAGCTCCCATTGCATCACATGTGTTTATATATATGTGAACAACCAGCATTTGACCGTACCTGGAATCGGAATCTTCATTTATGATCCGCACCTCTAGATCCTCAGCACCGCCACCCCTTGCAACAAGGCTGGGATAGGACGCATTGGCATCATTCAATAATGCCTCTTTTTCACTCAATAGAGAATTTTTTGCGGATTCCAGATCTGAACAGCCAACAACTTGTATTTGGCCTATCATAGTTCTCCCTGTGGATTCTGCAGTGAACCCCCCAGCATCCCTAACTATTTTAGCAATGTAACTCGCCGACGCAACAACTGATGGTTCTTCAATCGCCATCGGTACTACGTATTCTTTCCCATTAACTAAAAAATTCAATCCTAAACCAAAAGGTAATGGAAAAGTTCCAATAACATTTTCAATCATATTATCAGCTGTAGCCAGTGGTAATGGTTCTGTAAAATTGCTTTTATCCTTTTCATCGATCGAATGAATTGTGGATATCAATTCTCTGCGTTCATCGACGGTCTTTTTATAAAACCCAGGGATTCTGGAAGTTTTCATTGCATATCATCCTTTAGTGTTCCAAGATTAAATGTGTTTTATTTTAAATATATATTTTTTATAAAAAAATTACTGTATCTATTATGTAAAAAAACAGCATAAAATGCAAATAAACAAGGTTGTTGATTATCATAACGACCTTGTTTCTCTAATTATACTATGGATTTTGTACATATGCTAGAATTCTTTTACTATAAATGGTGAGCCATGAAGGATTCGAACCTTCGACCCTCTGATTAAAAGTCAGATGCTCTACCGACTGAGCTAATGGCTCATTGAAGTTAAACTTTAAACTCACTTTCATATAAAGAATGCACATTTAGTCGGACCCCTGCTTCTTCTAGCATATTCTAGGAAGTAATGTACATCGGGGTTACTCGCGGAACATTCCGGCAGAAGCATTGCTCGTTGCTCTACCGACTAAGCTAATGGCTCATTGAAGTTAGTATTGCTTCCATAATAAGATTGTTCATCAAGTCTAATTCCAGTAAATTCAAAAATGTAATGATTGCCTGTATTACGTAAAGAATTTTCGGTCAATATAACTGTGCTGCTTTACCGCACATATTAAGATGACTTTTCAGAATGTCATTATGCAGTCCGGTAATATTTACATGTATGGTTTCAAATAACCCGTAAAAATAAAAAAAGGCTGGGCTACCAGGATTCGAACCTGGGAATGACGGGATCAAAACCCGCTGCCTTACCGCTTGGCTATAGCCCAACAATCATATGGTGGAGGGGGGCAGATTCGAACTGCCGAACCCTGAGGGAGCGGATTTACAGTCCGCCGCGTTTAGCCACTTCGCTACCCCTCCGCATTTATTCTATCTAACTTTTTCTATTTTATACATGGAAAAATGGTGCCGGCCAGAGGACTTGAACCCCCAACCTACTGATTACAAGTCAGTTGCTCTACCAATTGAGCTAGGCCGGCATGGTGGAGGATGCAGGGCTCGAACCTGCGACTCCCTGCTTGTAAGGCAGGTGCTCTCCCAGCTGAGCTAATCCTCCGTTTTTGGTGACCCGTACGGGATTCGAACCCGTGTTACCGCCGTGAAAGGGCGGTGTCTTAACCGCTTGACCAACGGGCCATAATTGGCTAATTGTCGAATTAAAAACATTTTAAGCTATCTTGTCAGAAACCAACGAATTTTATTATATACAGATTTAACATCTTTGTAAAGGGCTAAATTAATATTTTTATTTTCAAAACATTAATTCCGGCGAATGTGCAAGAATTTAAGTTCTACACAGTTTTATAAAGGATGAAATTTGGTTATAAACGTTGGGGATTACCCATTCCAAACATTAAAATTAAGTCAAATAATAATGTTGGCTACTTACATTCTCAAGATTATAACAAAAATTAGGCTACCACTTTTCCGTTCAATTGGAATTGACTTAGTTCAGAAAGTTATTATTTTAGTAATCTTTGTCTGTTAGCATTTAGTTATATTCGTTCTTAGTGAGAAGAATCAAGGGAGAACATTTTATAGTAGGGGTCCTGTGTTAATATATTAAGAAACAAACTAAATCGGAGGCATTCAGATGAAGACTGCTTGGGAGCGCACGTACCCATTGATAACCCCTGATAAAGCTACAGTTCATAAGATGTTAAAACCATTCTTTAAAGATCAAAGGATCCTTCAAATCCAAGTATTAAGTGGAGGTCTAAATAATTCTAATTTGAGAATAACAACAGACGCAAATGAAAGTTATGTACTTCGCATATATAGTAAAGAAAATAACAGCAGCATGGAGATTGAAAGGGAAATTTTAACTATTTTAAAAGACAAAGTTCCTGTACCTAATCCGCTTTATTCTGATTCTTCTTGCACAAATTTAGACTATCCATACGTTTTATTAAGCTGGATTCAAGGATACCAGCTTTCCGAATTACTAAATGAGGGGAATCAAAATTTAATTTCAAATGCAGCGAAAGAAGCGGGGAGTTTATTAGCAAAAGTACATAGTGTCACATTTCCATCGTCGGGCTTCTTTAATGAAAACCTGCATATACAGGATCACGTAAAACTGGATGCAAATCATTTATTAATGTACATAAAAGATAGTATTATAAAAGGTCGTGCCGCTACACGTCTGAGCCCAGATTTAGCTAAGAGAATTTATCAATTTGCCAAAAAGCATGCCCATTTAATTGACTGTCTCAATACTCAAAACTCACTCGTACATGGTGACTTTAACCCTTTAAATATCTTGGCTGAAACTAGTACTAGGAGTATAAGTATTACTGGTCTGCTGGACTGGGAATATGCTTTCAGTGGTACACCCTTAATGGATATAGGCAATATGCTTAGATATGAAGATGTAAGACATACTCAGTTTCTAGCTTCATTCATTCTAAGCTATCAAAATAATAGAGGCATACTACCGGAAAAATGGCTTCAAAAGGCAAAATTACTGGACCTTATAGCTTTGTGCAGCCTGTTAGATAAAAAGGAATGCGGAGAAATAAGAATGCGGGATATAATAAGATTGATTCTAAATATGATGCAGGATTGGGAGTCATATAATTCTATACAAAACAGATTATCGTAATCTTTTTAAAGGCAGAAGTAAGCTGGGCCGTAAGTGGGATTGCACTGCAAAAACAGAGGATAGGTTACATACAATCCGAAAAGCGTTTGGATATAATCCAAGCGTTTTTTTTAAAACCAACTGTTAAACAAACGCGCCTGTTTGCGGCACAATCTCGTTTCACCTATATCTCCCGAATATTCTTTGATAATCCTTCATAAGCTTACTCGTTTAATATATGAACAAACATCAGAAAACTTTTTAGATTCACTTATATGTGGAGAATGACCCGAATGTTTAAACCAAAAGATTTCCTTCCTTGGAGCATGTAATTGTTCGAGGTATTGCTGCGCAAGTTCAAAAGGTGCTTGATAGTCGTAACATCCTTCGCACAGGTAAACAGGTACATCTACTTCGGGAACCTTATCAAAGAGATTAACCTCAAGAAATTCATCCCAAAGCATCTTATTTGATTTCATCACATTTTTGAAAAAGAAGTACCAGTCTTTCAATGTATATTCTGTCGATGAAGGAATTGCACGTAGTAAATAATCAGGTGAAAGTTCCTCAGGGATGAATTTAAGCAGCCATTTTCGCTGTTTCATCATTACTTTGAAGTTTGGATAGGGAGGTTTTCCGATTTTGGATAAGGCAGAGACAGCTTTTTGATGATTAACCTCCCGCGCCCGTTTAAGAGCATAAGCATAGCTTTTTTGCTCGTTCAAGTCGATATGAACCAGCTGGGAAATACCAATGTAGGCATGAATGCTGTCGGGATATTGTTGAGATGTTAGGGTGCCCAAAATACTACCCCATGAATGCCCTGCAAGAAATAACTTTTTCCGCCCAAACCTTGATAACAAATAGGTAATTAATTCATGGGCATCCTCAACAAACCTCGCTAAATTCATAGTCGATGGGTTGATATTCTTTCCTGATTTACCGGCTCCACGCTGATCCCAGTTCACGACAATAAAATGTTTTTCCAACTCTTGTTCATATTTTCGAATAAAGCCGATCTGCGCGGAACCAGGCCCCCCATGAATAAAAAGAAGAAGCGGACAATCTTTGTTTTCTCCACGAATCAAAACCCATTGTTTGACCCCGCCAATTTGAACAGCCTCCAGTGTGGTCATACTATTTTCCAAAATCGCTCCCTTTTTATCACGAATTGGGGGAGTTCTGCTTTTAAACATTGCTATTCCTCCTCAATCAAGTCTTCTTGATTCCAAATCATTTGATGTTCCTAAGGATTTCGTTAATCCAATCCCTGATATCGCCTTGCACAATCACCCCATGGCCCGTACAAAGAAATTTGGCATCAAAGCGAAGCAATTCTTTCAATCCTTCCATAAGCCCCTTAAAATCCTCTTTTTCCCTCATTTCTTTATTCGAAGCAAAACCCGCCAAAAATGATTGCACATGATCATTTATGATTTCTTTTTCCGTGACAATTTGATCGTTCGGCAATGGTTCTCCAAAAAAACAGACATGGTCGCCGCAAAACAAAACCTTGCTTTTACAGTGGTAAAGCGCAATTGAGCCCTTCGTATGATGTCCGAGATGTACCCATTCGAATTCGTTACCGACCTGATCCAGGTCGGGGTTAAAAATGGAACGTGCATCGGACGGCAGCAGTGCTAAATCATTAGGATGGATGACCTTTTTTGTGTTATGAAGATTCGCGTAACCGCCAATATGGTCTTTGTGTCCGTGAGTCGCAATCAATTTTGTGATGTCCCAGATCCTGATACCGATCTCACTCAAGGATGATTCCAGATGAGTAAAGTGTTCTGTTTTTCCGGAATCTATGAGAGTCACACCGTTTTTCTCGATGACGACATAGCAGTTATTAAACGAATGCCAGGAATCATCCCATAATAAAAAGGCATAGACATTTTCAGCAACTTTTTCAAAAAATTTCTCCATCCCTTTGACCTCCTTCATTTACAAAATCGGTTTTTCCAACCATCCTTTATTTTCAGCGATAGTGACAGCGTCCATCCGGTTCCTTGCTTCCAGCTTCTGAATGATTTCGGAAATGTAGTTGCGGATCGTGGCTGGGGAGAGATACAGAGTTTGGCTGATCTCTTTAACCGAATCGCCTCTCTTCAGATGCAACAAAATTTCAGATTCCCTCTTTGTAAGCGGGTTGTTTTCTTCCATCAAGGAAAAGGTTAGATGCGGACTGAACACCCGTCCGCCTGCATCGATTTTACGCAGGGCTTCCGCCAGTTCTGAAACCGGGGCATCTTTTAATAAATAACCCTGTACGCCTGCTTTGACGGCGCGTTGAAAATATCCGCTTCTCGCGAAGGTGGTCACGATTACGATCCGGCATTCAAGGCTTTCACACCTAAGTTTTTCAGCTACATCCAACCCGCTTAATAAAGGCATCTCAATATCCAAAACACCGATATCCGCTCTCTCGGTACGAATTAGTTCCAAGGCTTGCTCCCCATTATCTGCTTCTCCAACAATCTCGATATCTTCTTCCAGTGCCAATAATTTGCTGATCGCTCCCCGAAGCATCCCTTGATCCTCCGCAATGACGATTCTCATCGTACCTCTCCCTTCTCAACCTTGGGCACATGAATGGTAATTTCCGTCCCATGCGCCACATTGGAATTCACTTCAAGCCTTCCGCCGATTAACAGCAATCTTTCTTTCATTCCGAATAACCCGTTTCCGTATTGTTCAAGCCTATTTTTATCGATGGCTATTCCGATGCCATCGTCCCGTACGATGAGCACGTATTTTCCTCTCTCCTCATAAAGACTCAGTGTACAGGTTTTTGCGTGACTATGTTTGACGACATTCGTTATGCACTCACGCAGGCACATGCCCAGTATGTTTCGGATAATCGGTGCCGCAGTCATATTGTCAATGGTTCCATGTTGAATAAATTGAATCCCTTTTGACTGAAGAATATCTGTGGCGTGCTCAATTTCTTCCTCGATATCGATCGCCTGCATATCACTGATAAGTTCACGGACCTGCAGTAAAGCGGTTCTCGATATATTCTGCACGCTATGTGCCTCTTCCATGGCTTGTTCTGGATGCTCTGAAATTAATCGTTCCACCAGTTCGCTTTTTACCGCAATCATGGATAACGTGTGTCCCAGGGTGTCATGCAAATCCCTGGCAATTCTTTGCCGTTCTTCATTTTTTATGAGATGGGCGATTTTTTCATTGGCATATTTGAGCTTCATACTAACCTCAACTGAATGTTGTATTGCTTTTGAGACGTAAGGAAGAATCATAGGAACAATTACAAGCGGTACCCATTCGAACCTCCATGGAACATGTGACAGTTGGTAAAAATAAAAGAGAGCAACGGCAAAGAACGCCGCCATCAACCCTACCATCCGGGTAATATGGCGTTTGGAAGGGAGCATCCCCATGACCAAGGCCGGATAAAACCCCATAACTAAGCTCCATGGCGAATAGAGTGCCCCCATCAGAGAAACTGAAACAAGCTGAATGACAATAAAAATCTGCCGATACTTCGAATGCTCGAGCCCTTGCCAAAAACTGGCGGCAAGGACAAGGAATAAAAGCATATTCACAAACCATGCTTGATTGAATGGTCCGAATAACAGATAAATAAACGGAAGAACCAATGTCATTAATTCACGTGGAAACTTTTTTCTCATCATATATCGCTTCCTGTTTTTAATTTATGGTGATCATACAACGAAAGAGGCCGTGCAACAGTGTCATTCCTGTTTTTTTCTTTTGTGAAAATTGATTACCCGGAAACGGCCTGAGTGGTGCTCTCTCTTTTATCACCCAGCCATCTTGGAATCAGGAAAATTGAAAATAAAGCGACGACAAGGTGGAGCGGATATGCCATAATCCAAAACTTTGGTGCCGGGGGACTGATTGTATCCATTAAGGTAAGCAATATGGTGACCACGGCAGTCAGCATAATGTAATTCAATGCAGGCCTTCCTGTTTTTTGAAGCCATTTTATAAAAATAATCGCACCGATTAGATTTGATACAATGGAAGCAATCAAAATCGAAACTGGATTTATCTGCTCGAAATTAAGACCTGTCGAAGCACCAATTAATATATTCAACAGAATACCCGCCACTCCAGCGATGATTCCCACGAACAGTCCGATCTTTAAACCCTTTTTCATTTTTCATCTCTCCTCAATTTATAACCTGTAAACAGCATAAATGCCGGACGGTTAATTTTGTAGTGATAAATATCATTACTTGCAGATGATAAACATCATTTTAATCCGGATTCAGGTTTTAGGGAAAGGTATTTGCTATTCTGATAAACTACAAGAGGTGAAGGTTATAAAACTCTTGAAATAGGGGTCATCCAATTAGCATTATATCAAAAATGCAGGTTCATTATGACTTTTATTGACCGGATTTTTTTATTGGGCATTAAGACCAACCTATTTACGAAAATGGCATCCAGGTCATCGATATGGTTTGGCTTTCACTGAATAGTTGTTGTCTTTAACAGTCTTCCTGAAAAGGGCGCATTTATCGAACGAATGTGTCCAAGTAACTGACCAGTTCGTATTATGAGGTCAATTAGAATTTATTTCTGGTTGACCATTTTTGTGGAATAACAGTTTTTGTGGGAAATGAATAGATTGTGGAATTTTCAAATACTTAAAGCACCACAAAACCTTACGATTAAAGGTGGTACTCCGTATTTTGGCCTCACTATCCCCCCTAAAGGAGGTGCTATCAGACCGTAATGGGCTTTCTCGTTCGGAAAATCTGTAATTGTTCTTAATAAATAAAAACGCCAATCCCTTGCAGGACAGGCGTTTTCTCTAGAGCTTCCAAGCGGACTTGAACCGCTGACCCCTTCCTTACCATGGAAGTGCTCTACCGACTGAGCTATGGAAGCATAAAATGGCTCCACAGGTAGGATTCGAACCTACGACCGATCGGTTAACAGCCGATTGCTCTACCACTGAGCTACTGTGGAACAATGTAAAATAATTATATCATTTTGATTAACAGTTTTGAAGAAAATTATTAAAAGTCATTGTTGAATTTTTACTATGTACTCAGTATATTATGTACAATTTAAATCATTCTATAACAAAAAAGTATATAAAAATTGCCTGGCGGCGTCCTACTCTTGCAGGGGCAAAGCCCCAACTACCATCGGCGCTGAAGAGCTTAACTGCTGTGTTCGGTATGGGAACAGGTGTGTCCTCTTCGCTATTGCTACCAGACATATCTTTATAGTCATACACTTTGTACCCTAAAAACTAAATAAGAGTTTGATTATCAACGAATCAAAATAGATAGTTAAGTCCTCGATCGATTAGTATCCGTCAGCTCCACGTGTCACCACGCTTCCACCTCGGACCTATCAACCTCATCGTCTCTGAGGGATCTTACTCACTTGAAGTGATGGGAAGTCTCATCTTGAGGGGGGCTTCATGCTTAGATGCTTTCAGCACTTATCCTTGCCA
>NZ_BMFR01000023.1 GCF_014638995.1 Virgibacillus oceani | reverse complement strand
ATGTAAATTTGTTCATCAAAGCACCCCCATTTGTCAGTTGAGTGTCCAACAATTGGGGGCCAGTGCAACGCGCTCCGGGGTCTCACCGATGCCTCATCTCCCACAGGAGTCTCCGTGTATACGGGCTGCTAGTAAGTGTATTTATAACGTAATCATGATTTCTTAAAGATATTATAGATACTTTATATTTAATAATTACAATCTATGCATGTACCGATAATATTAATTCCACTTCACTAGTCCGGCATCGCTGCGGGCGGTGACTCCTGCTCAGAAAAGCACGAGTCCGAAGACACCAAAGAGTGGTTTTCTCGAGGAGGCTGAGGCCGTGCCCTAAGGTGCGCATCCGCCCGCAGCGATCCCGGACGGCGACCCGAGAATATTACGTCGCAGTTTACGTCAACTACATATTAAGATCCTGCCGTGGAAAACGTAACGTTCTACCCATTTTATTCTGTAATTGTTCTTCTTTTGAGCCAACGTTTTAGTTATGTCCCAGTCCCTTTTTTAATGGTGCTGCTTTATCCCATAATGTCTATTTACCCGTTTCTTTTATGATTTCAATCACACGCTCTTTTGCTTTTTCACTTTGATACTTTTTCATATGATCTCTCATAATTGGTGCACGTTCCTTAAGCTTGAACACTTCTTTTACTAAGCTATCTCGCGTCAAAGCTTCCTCTTCTAAAACACTTGCATACTGTTTTTCCGCAAACGATTCTGCGTTAATAATCTGGTCACCCCTGCTTGCCTCTTTAGACAATGGAATCAGCAGCATCGGTTTCTGTAATGCCAAAAATTCAAATATAGCATTGGATCCGGCACGAGACAACACTAAGTCAGTTGCAGCTAAAATATCTTTTAACGCTTCATTTACATATTCAAATTGTGTATATCCTACCCGATTAATCGTATCGTCTACTTTCCCATTTCCACAAATGTGGACAACTTGAAAAACTGTCAATAGTTCGTCCAGGCTTGAGCGAACAGTTTCATTAATTTTTTCAGAGCCTCCACTTCCACCCATAATGAGCAGCACAGGCTTTACATGGTTAAAGCCACAAAGCGCAAGACCCTTGTCACGATCACCTTGGAACAACTCTTCACGAATGACAGCACCAACATATTCAGCTTTTTCTTCCGGTAAATATTGCATCGTTTCTGGAAAGGTTGCTAATACTTTTCTTGCTAACGGAATTGCCAGCTTGTTTGCAAGACCGGGTGTATAATCTGATTCATGAATTATTGCCGGAACGCTGCGCATTTTAGCTGCCATTATAACAGGTACAGAAACAAAACCGCCCTTTGAGAATATAATGGAAGGCTTGCGCTTACCAATTATACGCCATGCCTGCATCGTTCCCTTTACTACTTTAAACGGGTCTTTTATATTTTCCTTTGAGATGTAACGGCGGAGTTTACCTGTTGAGATAGGGTAATAGGTTACATTTTCTAATTGCTCAATTAATTTACGTTCGATACCATTTTCTGAACCAATATAATCGATTTCCCATCCTTCATTTTGAAATACTGGAATTAAAGCCAAATTCACAATCACATGACCAGCAGTTCCACCACCAGTAAAAAGAATACGTTTCTTTTTCATTAAATAAAATTCCTTTCTATCTTAATACCGTATAAAACGGTATAATTGCTTTTATAACCCTTTAGAATGAATTATCTTCTCTATCCTATTAGAAAAACATAAAAAAAGGAAGAGTATTATGTATGAAACAACGACATTAAAAGAAAAACTAAAGCTATTTTCTATCATTTTAATTCCTATTCTTATTACCCAAATTAGTATGTATTTAATGAACTTTTTTGACACGGTTATGTCTGGACAAGCGGGTGCACAGGATCTTGCCGGTGTCGCGATAGGTTCAAGTCTTTGGGTTCCGATTTTCACAGGAATTAACGGTATACTGCTCGCCATAACCCCTATTGTTGCGCAATTAATTGGTGCAAAGTCAGATGAAGAAATACCAAAAAAGGTGCAGCAGGGAATCTATCTAGCAATCGCACTTGCATTGTTTGTCACAGCGGTAGGGGCGATTTTGCTTAACCCTATTTTACAGGCAATGGACTTGGAAACGGAAGTAAGACACACCGCAAAATTTTATCTTATATGGCTGGTAACTGGAATTGTACCATTATTCATTTTTAATACTCTAAGATGCTTTATTGATGCGCTTGGTCAAACACGTATATCAATGCTTATCATTTTAACTTCCTTACCACTAAATATATTATTTAACTACATTTTCATCTTTGGAAAATTTGGTGTACCGGCTTTTGGGGGAGTTGGATCAGGTATTGCAACAGCGATTACGTATTGGTTAGTTTGCGGAATTGCTTTAGCCGTTATTTACAAGATACGCCCATTTAGCGGATATCGTGTTTTTTCAAATTGGGTCAAACCATCATTAAAAGCATGGTTGGAACAATTGAAAATTGGAATTCCGATTGGCTTTGCGATATTCTTTGAAACAAGTATATTTTCTGCAGTAACATTACTGATGAGTGTATACAGCACATATACGATTGCGGCCCATCAAGCAGCAATCAATTTCGCTTCCCTATTGTACATGATTCCACTAAGTGTAGGGATGGCGTTAACGATTGCTATTGGCTTTGAAATCGGCGGAAAACGATTTGCGGATGCCAGAACGTATGGATACATTGGAATAAGCGGAGGATTGTTTATCGCAGCATTTGCCGGCCTCGTTTTATATGTATTCAATGACACGGTTGCAGCGCTGTATAACTCAAACCCTGAAGTAATTGAGCTTACAAAGCATTTTATATATTATGCAATTTTCTTCCAATTGGCAGATGCATTCGGTGCACCAATACAAGGAGCATTACGTGGCTATAAGGATGTAAATATAACATTAATTATGGCGCTGGTTTCCTATTGGATTATTGGATTGCCTACCGGATGGCTGCTAGCTAATTATACTGCATTGGAACCATTTGGCTATTGGGTAGGAATCATTGTTGGCTTAAGCTGTGGTGCAATAGCATTGTTGTTACGGCTATTGTATATACAGAAAAAATATATGCGAATTGATAAAGCAGTAAAAACTCACTAGCAGCACTAGTGAGTTTTAATTTGCTTTTTAGTTAACTCGTATCTGTAAACAAATGGCTGTAATACAAAGATACACAAGAGTACCCAAATAATCATCATTACCCAATTGAGCGTAAATGTATTTCGCAAAGCTATTAATGGAACAATGCATATTACTGTGAAGAGTACTTTAGAAAATCCCGTGGGGCGTAAATTGGCTGAACAATGCGGACAAGTAACATGATTAAAATTACCCTGCTTCATCAGGAAAGTAAACGAAAATTTATTATCACAATTACTGCACCTCTTGGTTAACACATGATCACACCTCATTTTCTTCATGATAGCATAATTTGGTGGGAAAGGGCAGATTTTCAAGCTCTTCCTGCTCTCCTGCCGATGTTTCTGCTCTCTTGCCTAATCTATAATGCCCTACAACAAAAGAACCGCCCAACATGGCGGTTCTTCCATTTCTTATAAAAATATTCCTGCAACGGTCGCAGACAAAATAGATGCTAAGGTTGCACCGATAAGAAGCTTCATACCAAATTTTGATACAGCAACTGCTTTTTTACTATCAATAGCTTGTACAGATCCAGCGATAATCCCAATTGATGAGAAGTTAGCAAAGCTTGTTAAGAAAACAGATACGATTCCGATTGTCTTCTCTGACATACCGCCAAGAATTTTTTGGAACTCAAGCATTGCAACAAATTCGTTTGTAACAATTTTCGTACCCATGATTCCACCAGCTTTTATTACTTCTCCAGGTGAAATCCCCATTAATATACCAATTGGAGATAGAATATAACCTAGGATTTCTTGCAATGTAACACCTGCAAAAACAAACTGGATTAGCCAATTAACCAGATTTAGAGATGCGATAAATGCAACCAGCATAGCAGCAACGATTAGTGCTATTTTACCACCATCAAGTGCCCCATTTCCCATCGCTTCAAAAATACTTTTATCCTGGGAAACGTCTTTTATGTCAACATGATCTTCCTCTTTTGGAACACGTACTGGTGCGATAACAGACGCAATCATTAATGCACTAAACATGTTTAATGGTAGGGCAACTAATACATATTCAGGCGGCAGTATCTGAATATATGCACCAACAATTGATGCTGAAACTGATCCCATTGCAGACGCACTAACGATATATAAACGATTTTTATCTAAATGATGAAACTGTGTTTTAATTGCAAGCAGTGCCTCTGATTGTCCAAAAAAGATACTGTTTACCGCATTAAATGATTCGACCTTTGGTAATCCTGTTATTTTTGATAAAAATCCGCCAAAATACTTTATAATTATTGGCAAAATTTTTAAATATGTCAACACGGACAGGATTGTTGAGAAAAAGATTATTAAAAGTAACACATCAAAGAAGAATACACTTCCACCTTCTTTAACTGCTATCCCGCCAACAATGAAATTTATACCTTCTGAACCAAACTCAATTAACTTGTTAAAACCAGCGGAAATACCATTAATAATATCTTTTCCTATTTCTGTACTAAACATGAACCAAGTTACTAAAAACTGTCCAACTAACATAACGATAATGCCTTTATAATTTATATTCTTTTTATCATTAGACATTAAAAATGCCAGCCCGAGGACAACAATGATTGCAACAATTCCTAGAAGAATATCCACGGATGAAGCCTCCCTTTAATTTTCATTTCCCATTGTAAATGCTTACAATATTATCGATTCCACAAGTGATTGTACCAGGTTGTCTGACGTCTTGCAAGTGGAAATTTTTCCTCGCTGCATTTAATGTTCCCTATTACGTATCGTTTTAACATAAAGACTCAAGCAGAACATCAAGCTTTACGACCACCTGATTCTCGTCAAATGTTCCTATGCAATTGAAAAAGACCACGGTATGGATAACCGTGATCTTTCAACTTTTATAACTCTTTAATGTGCTGGAAAAAATATCATCTGCAAAACAAAAATCACTCCAAATAAATATAAAATCCAGTGTACATCTTTCCCCTTGCCACTGACCAATTTAAGCAGTGGATACGTAATAAAACCGATTGAAATACCTGTTGCAATACTGGATGTCAATGGCATTGTCAAAATGATTGCAAATGCTGGAAATGCTTCATCAAATGTTTTCCAATCAATCCTTGCCAGCCCTTCCATCATAAAACAGCCAACAATGATAAGAACAGGTGCAGTAATTGCTGATAAATTTGAAATAGCACCGATAATTGGTGTAAAGAAGATGGATAGACCGAACAATACTGCTACAACCACTGAGGTTAGCCCCGTTCTTCCCCCTGCAGCTACACCGGATGTTGATTCGATATATGCGGTTGAAGGACTTGTCCCAAACATAGATCCAACAGTAGTTGCGGCTGCATCTGCCATTAGAGCTGATTTAGCACGAGGCAGCTTCCCATTTTTCATAAATCCAGCCTGTTCCGAAACGCCAATTAATGTTCCTGTCGTATCAAAAATTGTAACAAGTAAAAATGCGAATACAACCGTGTAAAGTCCATTACTGAATACTCCAGCTACATCGATATCAAAGAAAATTGGAGCCGGAGGTGCTGACATAACACCATCAAACTGTAATTGACCAGTGAAAAAGCCAATCATCCCTGTTATAATCATGCCTAGAAATAATGCACCTTTTACATTCCAAGTCATTAATATTAATGTAATGAATAATCCGGCTAATGTTAAAACCGTTACTGGTGCATGCAAATCGCCAAACCCGACCATGTTTGCTTCATTTGGCACAACAATTCCAGACATCTTTAATCCTAAAAATGCAATAAACAGTCCTATTCCAGAGGTAATTCCAAATTTTAATGAAGCTGGAATTGCCTCTATTAATGTTTCTCGCAAAGTAGTGAGACTCAATAAAATAAAAGCAATACCCGCTATAAATACTGTCCCAAAAATAACTTGATAGGATAAACCTTGTGTTGCAACAACACTGGCGAAATACGCATTCATCCCCATTCCAGGAGCAATCGCAATTGGATAATTAGCAAAAAACGCCATGTAAAGTGTTCCGACAACTGCAGAGATAACAGTAGCCATAAACACCTGATCAAACGGAACACCTGCCGAATGGAGTATGACAGGATTTACGATGATAATATATACCATCGTTAAAAATGTAGTAGTCCCGGCTAGTAACTCTGTTCGGATATTCGTGTTATTTTGTTTTAAACCGAAAAATTTATTCATATATTACACCTTGCTTTCCGAATCTTAAAATCAACATTTACTATATTATTCGTTTTTAGGTGTTTTTGCAATAAATAAATCTGCACTTTAAGTGATTTTGCCAGGCTTATAGGCGGTGGCTCCTTGAAATACTACACCCTTTTCTTCGTGTGATGTATCGTTCCCTAAGTACTCATTGTCCAGCGCAGTACCTTAAGTGAACATCTAAATGACTAAATTTCTCCAGTAAATAAATTATCAAACAAAAAACCCCGCAATGATAGTATTTCATCAAAGCGAGGTTTCATTAAGTTTCTATTTATTATCCCTCTAGTAATAAATCATACGGATCTTCAAGTAATTGTTTAATGCGTACTAAGAACTGCACTGCCTCTTTTCCATCAACAATACGATGATCATACGACAATGCCAGGTACATCATTGGGCGGACTTCGATTGAATCGTCTGGCATTACCATTGCACGTTTTTGAATGTTGTGCATGCCTAGAATACCTACTTGTGGAGCATTTAAAATTGGTGTAGACATCATAGAACCAAATGTTCCGCCATTTGTAATTGTGAACGTACCACCTTGCAAATCTTGCATGGTTAGTTGTTTATTTTTTGCCTTTACACCCAGGTTTCCAATTTCACGTTCAATACCTGCGAAATCTAAACGGTCTGCGTCTCGAACTACTGGAACTACTAATCCATCATCAGTTGAAACTGCAATACCGATATCATAGAATTTTTTCAATACTAGTTCGTTATCTTGAATTTCTGCATTAAGCAATGGGAATTCTTTTAAAGCACCCACTACAGCTTTTGTAAAGAACGACATAAAGCCGAGTTTCACATCATGTTTTTTAATAAAGTTTTCTTTGCGCTGACTGCGAAGTTTCATTACTGCCGTCATATCCACTTCATTAAATGTTGTTAGCATTGCTGCTTCATGCTGTACTTCAACTAGGCGATTGGCAATAGTTTGACGGCGACGTGTCATTTTCACACGTTCAACCGGTTTATCAAACTCGGTTTTCTCTGCTTTTTTAGTTTCGTCCTTCTTAGCAGGTTTTTCAGCTTTTTTATCATTTCCACCCTTAGCAGCTGCTTCCACATCTTCTGGACGAATTCGACCTAAAGGATCACGTGGACTAACCGCACTTAAATCGATATTTAATTCACGGGCACGCTTTCTAGCTGCAGGCGATGCAATAATATCCTGTTTGTTATCTTCTTTTGTCTCTTCTAGTTTTTCTGCTTTCTTAGGGTCTTCTTGTTTTTCTTCTTTAGGCGCTTCTTTTTCTTCTGCTTTTGGAGCATCAGATACATCTCCGCCAGATTCCCCGTTCTCATCTACCTTAGCAATAACATCACCAACTTCAACATCATCGCCTTCTTGTGCAACAACTTCCACAATAACACCAGCATAGTCAGTATTAACTTCAACATTTACCTTATCCGTTTCAAGTTCAACTACTGGGTCACCTTTTTCAATCTTGTCACCTTTTTTCACAAGCCATTCAGCAATTGTACCTTCTGTGATGGACTCTGCTAATTCTGGAATTTTAATTTCTTTCACTGGAATCTCCTCCTTTTGACTGATTTATTGCTCCGCGTATAATTTGATTTTGTTCTGTCTTATGAACATTCGGCTCTCCAACTGCAGGGGAGGAACGATCTGGCCGACCAATATATCTGAGTGTTTGACCTTCTTTTAATAATTCGTTTAAGTAATCATCAACAAAATTCCAAGCACCCATGTTTCTTGGCTCTTCCTGAACCCAAACAATTTCCTCTAAGTTAGGAAGTTCTTTCATCACTTTAGCCAATTCCTCTTTAGGGAATGGATAAATTTGTTCAAGACGCAATACCCTTAACCAATCCAGCTTTTCTTCGGATTTATCGATTGCCTCTTCAATATCTACCATTACCTTACCACTTCCAATTAACAATCGTTTTGCATTTTTCTTGCTAATTTTCAGGTTAGGCTGTGAACGTAATGCTTGAAACTTTCCTTCCGTAAATTCTTCCGCTGCTGAGGCAACGCGTTGATTTCGCAATAAACTCTTTGGTGTCATCAATACAAGCGGTCTAGCTTCCTCGCGGCCACGCATTGCTGCTTGTCTACGGATCAAATGGAAAAATTGAGCCGATGAAGTTACATTTGCAACAATCCAGTTATTTTCTGCTGCCAATTGTAAATATCGTTCCAAACGTGCACTTGAGTGCTCTGGTCCTTGACCTTCATAGCCATGCGGAAGAAGCATTACCATATTCGATTTCTCGCCCCATTTCGCACGAGCGGCGGCAATAAACTGGTCAAATATAACCTGAGCAGCATTTGCAAAGTCACCAAATTGTGCTTCCCAAATTACTAATGTATTTGGTGATTGTACACTATACCCATATTCATAACCCAATACTCCCGCTTCTGAAAGCGGACTGTTCCGAACATCAAACGATGCTTTAGCTTCATCTAAACCATGCATTAGACAATAGGAGTCATCTGTTTTTACATCATGTAATACAACATGGCGATGTGCAAATGTTCCTCGTTCAGAATCCTGTCCAGTCAACCGAATTGGAATGCCATCCTGTAATATAGATGCATAGGTTAGTGCCTCACCAGCACCCCAATCCGCCTTATTTCCTTCTTCTAGAACATTTTCACGGCGTTTCAGGATTTTTTCCAGTTTTTTAAATCCATTAAATCCATCTGGACGTTTTGTTAATCCTTTATTTAGTGCTTTCAATTGATCTAATGGTACGGCTGTATCAAACTTATCAATGCTATTTGTTAATGCTTTAGGCATTCCTTTTGCCTCTGCCTCACCACATTGATTTTCTTTCATACTATCGTAAATTCCGCGCAGGGTTTCTTCTACTTGCTCTTTGATCTTATCGAAATCCGAGCTTTTGATTACACCATTTTCTTTCAATACTTCTGCAAACACATTTGCTGCAGTAGGGTGATTGTCAATATCTTGATATAGCTGGGGCTGTGTTGTTCTTGGCTCATCCATTTCATTATGGCCGTAACGACGATATCCAACTAAATCTATGAGAAAATCTTTATGGAATGATTTCCGGTATTCATAAGCTAATTTAATAGCGGATACACAAGCCAATGGATCATCCGCATTCACGTGAACAATCGGGATTTCGAATCCTTTTGCTAAATCACTGGCATAACGGGTTGATCTTCCATCTTGTTGATTCGTTGTATAACCAACAAGGTTGTTTGCTATAATATGAAGCGTTCCACCCGTATTAAATCCTGGCAGGCCGCTCAAGTTTAATGTTTCAGCGACAACACCTTCCCCAATAAATGCTGCATCACCATGAATTAACACACCAAAAGCCTTGTTTACATCCTGTTTAGGGTAACCTTTTTCCGAACGGTCATCCTGTGCAGCACGTGTAAATCCTTCTACAACCGGGTTTACAAATTCCAAATGTGATGGATTGTGTGCAAGTGTGATGCGTGTTGATACGTCATCGCCTTCTTTAACATCTTTTGTTGCACCAAAGTGGTATTTAACATCACCAGTCCAGCCGTAATTAATTCCTGTAGAACCTTCTGAAGGAATTAATTCCTTATCTGGCGAATGGTGAAATTCCGAGAATATTTTATCAAATGGTTTTCCTAGAACGTGTGCCAGCACGCTTAGGCGACCACGGTGGGCCATCCCCATCATAATATTTTCAATTTTATCATTTGTCGCATGCTTTACGATTTGATCAAGCATTGGGACCATGGCTTCAAGGCCTTCGATAGAAAAACGCTTTTGCCCGACAAATGTTTTTTGTAAAAATCCTTCAAAACCTTCTACATGGGCAAGACGTTCCAATAGTTGCTTCTTTTCTTCATTTGAAAATGATAAGTAAAGCTTTCCAGATTCAATTCGCTCCAGCAGCCATTTACGCTCGTCATCATTATTAACATGATCATATTCAAACGTAATTGTTCCAGAATAATACTTTTTCAATTGCTGAATAACATCATATCCATTATCAACACCACTCGGGGCTTCCTCCCATAACCATGATGCAGGAATGTTCTTCAAATCCTCGTCGGTTAGTCCGTATGAATTAGGATTTACTAATTCCGACTTACGATTTTTATTACGCCCAACTGGATAAATGTCGGCTTCCAAGTGTCCATAACGACGAATAGCCTCAACAAGTTTCATCGCTGAGGTTAGCTTTTTAACATCGTTTATTGAAGTTGTACTTGATTGTGGTTGCACTGCACCGTTTGTTTGGTACATCCAGTTTGGGGCTCCATGCTCGTCAAAAATATTTTTTAAAGATGAATCTATAGCTTCTGGGTCCACTTTGTACAAATCATATTGTTCTTCAATATACCCCATATTGGGACCATGAAATTTACTCCAGAATCTAACGTTCGATTCTTCATTTTGTGCCACGTCTTATACCCCCATTAGAAGTTAACTTTCTCCGTTATGTAACGGTTATTTTAAAGTCCAGTATCCATTATAGAACTGTCGAATGACTTCATCAACTAATATACCCTATTTTATGTGTATAAACAATATTGTGTATAGTCTTTTGCGTTGAAAAAGTCCAAGTGTGAAAAGTCAAAAAAATGTAAGCGTTTCATTACGTCGCAGTATACAGACTACGGATATAACAAGCCGATTTTATGACATTTTGGCTAATTTACATTCTAACAGTTCACAATCGGAATTTTTTTCGGTATAATGAGGACATAATAATAGAAAAGAACTTTTTACATATAGTAATTATAAGGAGGCAACACACGTGGGATTAGCATTATTAATGGGAGTAGTTGTTGTATTTATCGTATCTATGTTCACTTCAGGCTATGAAGCAAAACCAGGAAAACCAACAAAACAATAACATTGAAAAAAGCTGACTAACGTACGTCAGCTTTTTTATGTTAAGTTTGGAAACGATTGTTGTCGTAACACCTCATAAATTAGAATTGCAGCCGTATTTGACAAGTTTAATGATCTAACCTTATCATTCATATGAATTCGTAAACATTTATCCTCTTTTCCGACCAATAGCTCCTTTGGGATTCCATCAGTCTCCCTGCCAAAAACAAAGAATAAATCTTCTTCATTGTTGCTATAATCATAATCTGTATAATACTTTGTACCGAAATTTTCAATGTAATAATAATTTCCGTTTGGATAAGTATTATATAATTCATCAATTGATTCATACTCACGAATATCTACATGCTTCCAATAATCAAGCCCTGCTCGGCGAACCATTTTGTCATCGGTTGAGAATCCAAGCGGGTGAATTAAATGAAGTGTAGTATCTGTCGCTAAACAGGTTCGTGCAATATTCCCTGTGTTTGCTGGGATTTCTGGTTGAAATAAAACAACATGTAAACTCACAATTCATTCTCCTTACTATATTAATACGAAGATAATTATACCACTACTCGCCAATTCGAAAAAACTTATACTGTATATTTGGTGTGTATGCTGTTGAATCTTCATACGACCAATAACGATTTCTGCTATTATACGTATGGGCATTTACAAGTGGCATTCCATATGCGTCTTTAGCAACTACGATTGTATTATGATTCCATCTGCCATCCCCTTCAAAATCATAACAAATTACGTCACCAGGAATAAGATCGCTTGCTTCTTGCATTTCTTTTCCCTTTAAGCCTTGAGTAGATCCACTTAAATACCACCTAAGCGAATGTGCTACTGCCCAGCTGTAACTCCAATTATCACCTTGATACCACCAGCCATTACCCCTGTTTGGTGCCCCCCTCATTGGCGCTCCTCCTGCATAAAGACACTGGGAAATATAATTGGTACAATCCACTTCGAATTTTCGGAATGCTGGATTGTAGCTATTCCACCAGCGTTCAGCGTATTTCACTGCCGCCAAACGGTCGTAGCTAAACCGCGATTCATCTTTGTTTCGGGGCTCATTCGGAGTAAATACACCTTTCTTATCCGCTATATCTGGCAGTTTAACCTCGATATGATCCGTAATCTTTCCATTTTCCAATCTAAATTGTATTGGAATGACTTGCTCTTCCACATAAAATTGATCCTTCTGTTTCATTAGCAGCGATAAATGGAGTAAATATTGATATGTGGATATATTGTCATATCGCAGTTCTTGATAGACATGTCCATTCCCTTTTATTCGAGTAATTTCAATACCCCGCTCATTGCAAAGCTCTTTTTTTCTTTCCCACCATTCCGATTCATTACGTTCCGATTGAAAAAAATCCAGCCACCAATCCGTTAATTTATTCATAAAAAATCCCCTCCACTAAAAATATATGGAGAGAAGTTTGTCTCAATGTTCCTGTGTATAATTTCACACCATAAATAAGAGTACACCAGCTGCAAAATTCGGTATTGCTATTACCCCCGAAATTAAGATTATTTTTTGCCTTTTGCCCCGATCCTCCTTTGTTTCAGTATGAAAATTTGCACGAAGCTGATTTCCATCTATAAATGCTCCACCTGACAAACCGCCAATAGCGAAAAAAATAAGACCAATTCCCATTGCGATCGAGCCAAATAAATGTGCATTTTTTAGAAAATATCCTAAAATGAATAGCAGAGAAGCAATACCAAATCCAAAATAAATAGCTTTTTTCATTTTTGGAAGCCCCCTTCAGTTCATAATGCGAAAGAACATTCCGAAAAGTTTCATCATTTAGTTTTCAGTATTATCCATATTATGTTATATCTACAAAATACGCTATATTTACCTTCCTGTTTATATTTTTTTAAATGTAATAGGATTTTTAAACCACAATGATTTTACACTACTCAGTATGGTGTGGGCCCAATCGAGTTCGGTGGGGCCTTGCTCGAATTCGGCTCGTTCCCGCTCGAGTTCAGCGGGTTCTCGCTCAAGTTCAGTGAACCCTCGCTCGAGTGCAGCAGGAACTAGCGCAAGTGCAGTGAATTCACCCTTAGTAAACCTGGATGCCACTCAAGAATTAAACTTAGTTTTGTTCATGTGCCAATAAAAATTCTTTCTTATCAAGTCCACCGTTATAGCCAACCATTTTACCGCTAGTTCCAATAACCCGATGGCATGGAACCACTATTGAAAATGGATTTTTATTAACAGCTCCACCAACAGCACGTACTGCCTTTGGATTACCGATTGTTACCGCAATGTCTTTGTACGATTTAGTCTCGCCATATGGAATTGTATCATATAACGCCTGCCAGACTTTTTTCTGAAAAGGTGTTCCATGAAAAACGAATTTGAATGAGAATTCCCGGCTTTTATTTCGGAAATAAGCATGCAGTTCCTTTTTTACGTGTTCTGTCTTTTCCGAAGCATGTTTAAAAACCGGGGTGCCAAAATACCGTTCAGACCATTTATTTAGCTGGTCTTTTAAATCATCCATTCTGCCGTAATCAATCCTGACTATTCTCTTCCCATCACTGATTAGCAGCAATGGCCCAACAGGTGAATCCATTTCATCGTAATACAGTATTGCTTCTTTCATATTTTGCACTCCCTTCCCCAAGAGTTTTACGTTGTTCGAAGCCGCTTTTGAAATTCTAGCCCCTTTTCCATTTCAACTAATACTTGATCATCAAGTTCTTTATCCATTGCCTCTTGAATCGCTTTAACAGCTTCCTCACTTCCAATTTTTCCAAGTGACCATGCTGCAGTACCGCGAATTACTGGACGCGGGTCATTTTTCATAATAGCAATCAAATCTTCTACAGCTGTTCGGTCTTTAAAATGAGCAAGTGCAAGTATCGCATTTCGCTGTAATGGTTTTTTGCCACGCCATGAGCCAGCAATATGGCCATACGTTTCCTTAAATTCGCGGTTGGTTATTTTAAGCATTGGCTTTAGTTTCGGTTTAGCAATTTCCGGCTCAGGTTCAACTTCCGAGTGCAAATGAAAGTCGATATGTTTATTTTTGGGACAAACCTGCTGACACGTATCACAACCATACACACGATTGCCTAATTCTACACGAAATTCATCTGCCATAAATCCTTTCGTTTGTGTTAAAAATGACAAGCAACGCTGCGCATTTAGTTGTCCCCCTTGTACGAGTGCACCGGTAGGGCAGGCGTCCAAGCATTTCCGACAATCCCCGCAGCTATCTTCAACAGGAGAATCAGGTGTAAATGGGATATTTGTGATTAACTCGCCAAGGTAAACATACGATCCAAACTCTGGGGTAATGATAGCGCAGTTTTTTCCACTGAAACCAATACCTGCACGTTCAGCAACTGCACGATCAGAAAGTTCGCCAGTATCAACCATTATTTTGTTCTGTGCATCTGGAACTTTTTCCTGAATAAATCGTGCAAGCTTTTCCAAGCGTTCACGCAACACCACATGATAATCGGTTCCCCAGGATGCCCGGCAGAAAATCCCTCTGCGCTCATCCTTGGTGCCTTTTGGCGCATTTTTGATTCGTGATGGATACGCAATAGCAATGGAAAGAATGGATTGTGCCTCTGGTAATAATCGATCTGGTTCCGTCCGTTCCTCGATTGTTCCTTTTTCAAATCCAGATTGATAGTTGAGTGACTGCTGTCGTTTTAACCGTTCTTTTAATTCGCTAAAAACATCGGAAGAGGCGAATCCGATTTTATCGATGCCAATTTTTTTACTGTAATCGATGATATCTTGTTTAAGTTGTGCCGTATTCATACAGTTTGCCTCCTTTTCCACTAATCTTGTCTTACACGTAAAGTTCGCATTCGATTCAATACAGCTGCAATCTCATATTTCCGCGGTCTTGCAATATCTCCAGGATGCTGGTTTGGAAAAGCTGTGAATGACGCTAGACCATATTGATTAAGTCGATTTTCAATTTTTTCAAGCAGTTGAATTAATGATGCTGTATTTTTTAAACCATTCGTCCGATCCAAATACTGAATGATTTCAGCAATCATTCGCGTTTGTGAAATGTCAACTAGTTGTTCAGTATGATTGAACGAAATATCAGTTCTTCCCATAATAATTTTTGTTAAGCCTTTTGCCTGTGTTTTCGATCGCTTGCCCTTTTGTGTTTGCAGGCTGCTCTGCTCAAGCTTGCGATTCGTTATCTCACCAAAGTCATCTGCAGCTATTAAATCTCGGTCCATCGGAAACTGTTCCATAATGGAGTTCGCTTGTTTTGTTACATTTTTCGGTATATATTCATCCATCATAATGACGTCATCTGCAACCGAAAAGTAATCACCAGAACCGCCCATTACAAGAATCGTTGAAACCCCTAATTTGTCCCGCATCTGCTTTACTTTATCAATAAATGGGGTGATCGGTTCCTGTTCTTTCTTTACTAGCAGCTGCATGCGGTGGTCACGGATCATAAAATTGGTTGCACTTGTATCCTCATCGATCAGGAGGGTGGTTGCACCTATTTCAAGTGCTTCCATTACATTTGCTGCCTGTGATGTACTGCCGCTTGCATTTTCAGTTGAGAAGAATTGTGTGTTTTGCTTATGCGGCAAATTAGAAATAAATGGGGAAATATTAACCCCTGTAATTTCTCTTCCATCCTCAGCCCGGATTTTAACAGCATCCGGATTTGTTAATACAAACTCACGCCCATCCCCGTTTGTATGCCGATAAACGCCACGTTCAATTGCCTGCAGAACAGTACTTTTCCCATGGTAGCCACCACCTGCAATTAGTGTGATTCCCTTTTTAATCGCCATCCCATTTAGTGGCTCCGTACGATGCGGAATGGTAATTTCAACTTCATTTTCTTTTGGGCTTTGAAATGGTATCGCCTGTGGCATCGGGCGATTACTTATACCACTTTCTCTCGGTAATATAGAGCCATTTGCTATAAATGCAATCCAATCATGGTTACGCATTTCATTAAGTATTGCCTCTTGCTGATCTGCCAGTTGAACAGCATGATCAATTTCCAGATCAGAGAAAGTAAATATAGACCTTTCTATTATAGATGGAATAAGCTGCATGAATAATTTTTCCGCTTCTCTTCCATTAATTCTTCTTCCATTTGCTGGCAGACCAATGGATATGCATGTCGTTATGTCTGATGAATCGATTTGTACAGCACTTCTTTCTATTATTTCCTGATCAGGTTTGTCGAAAAGAACTGAGCCACTTTTACCCGATCCTTTTACTTGACGTTTAACACCATCGACTGCTTTTCCAACAGTGCGTGCAATGGCATCTTCTGTCGCTGTTTTTCGATGGTAATTCTCCATCCATTCCTTTTTAATTGGGCGATGCTTCCGTGGTATGACCACTCGAATTTTTGATGGAGTGGCAAATGGATCCCCTTGAACGTAATCTATATATAAATTAAATTTATTATATGTGTAATAGCCTTGTATGCTTTTATAAGCCTTGTAGCCTTTTCCGTCTATTTGTTTCAATAACTGTGCAAGCTTTTTCATATTAATCCCTCGATTTTAATTGACTTCATCTTAAAGAATACTATCTAAAAACCCTGTAATTCAAGTAAAGAAAAAAATTAATCAAAATAAAAACGCAACGCTTCGTAAGTTTATGTTACGAAACACTGCGTTAAGACATATGTATATGGAGCGGGTGATGAGAATCGAACTCACATCATCAGCTTGGAAGGCTGAGGTTTTACCACTAAACTACACCCGCATAAAAATATTAAAATGGCTGAAAATGCATCTGCATTTTAGGTAAATCAATCTATAAGGCAAGCCAAATTTTACCTATCCTACCCACCTGTGAAAAGTCGGCTTAATTTTTCAACGTGCTTTTAATTATAGCAACTTCATTCTAATTAATCAATAGAAGATTGTCGATTTTTTATTTTTACGCGAATTACATTTATAAAGGGGTACATTAAATCTAAGTTACCCCTACAACACACAATTTTTGACACCACATTTTTCACAAAGCAGTATCTTCTTAAAATAAGTTATGTCTTTAATTAAATAGTACTTGCTTTCATTCGCCAAAATCCCCTGCCCTTTCCATTTATTGACGATTCGGCTAACTGTCTCTCTGGAAATACCAATATGCTTACTAATATCCCGAATTAGTACCGCTTCTGTAATTCGAATGCCTGATGGTGTAACAACTCCATACATATTAGCATACCGGACAAAGACAGAGGCAATAGCTCCCTCTGAACCAAACGCTAAAAAGTCACGAATTTTTGCTTTGCTTGCTTCTAAAGATTCCGCAATCCATCTTGTAAAATGCAGACCAAGTTTCCCATTTTGTGCTATAATCGATTCCATTTCTCTTTTTTCAATGTAATATAAAACACTATCCATCAAAGCTTGTGCTGAATTCGAATAGCTATTCCCGCTAAAGATTCCTATTTCACCGAAAGCATCCTTTTCATCACGTATGAAAATTGTAATTTCTTTATGCAATCCCAATTCTTTAAGCATACGGATTTGCCCTTTATGTATAAAATATAAATACTCGGCAGTGCTTCCCTCTTTAAAAATAAATTCATATTTTTTTACATGTTTTCGCTTAGAATTGGCAAGCAGCATATCATAATCATATGAGTCGATTCGTTGCAGTAAAGGCTCCACCTAAATCACGTCCTTTTTGTTAACTATTTCCATTATATATAACTTACTAAACCAATTCTGTGACGTTTATCACTATATATTGAAAAATAATTGTAAAAATTTTAACACTAGAAGTCCATTTACAAGGTGAAAAGGAAGTTATAAAATAGGCATATGCTTTTTTAGGAGGCGTCAGAATGTCTATCTATCCAATCATGCTGTCACAAACAAAATTCATCCAACGTGACAAGCTCAATTATCCGTTTGAAGAACGCGGATTACAATTTGGGGATGGCGTGTATGAAGTGATTCGTATCTATAGTGGAAACTATTATTTACTTAATGAACATATAACACGTTTATTCCGATCTGCGGAAGCAGTGAAAATTAATTTGCCGTTTACCAAAGAAGAAATTAGCAGCCTTTTAATGGATTTATTGAAAGAGAACAATGTTACTACAGATGCTAAGGTATATCTTCAAGCAACACGTGGTTCAGCACCTAGGGACCATGTCTTTCCGCTTGATGTTGCGGCAAATGTATATGCATATGTGCAGCCCCTTCCCCGAAATGTTGAGCTTTTAGGAAGTGGTGTTTCCACCATTACCCATCGGGACACGCGCTGGGAAAATTGCTATATCAAAAGCTTGAATCTATTGCCAAATGTTTTAGCAAAGCAGGAGGCAAAAGAACAGGGCTGTTATGAAGCAATTCTTCATAAAGATGGCTTCGTAACGGAATGCAGTGCATCGAATGTCTATCTAGTGAAAGACGGAGCGATTCACACCCATCCTATCAGAAAAAATATTTTACATGGCTGTGTAAGAATAAGTGTCGAAAAGTTTGCTAATGATTTGAAAATACCTTTTATGGAGAATGGATTTTCTATTGAAGACATTGGAGCAGCAGATGAATTATTTTTAACAAGCAGCACATCCGAAATCATGCCTATTATCCAAGTTGACGGTAATCTTGTAGCTGACGGCAAACCTGGAAACATTACGAAACAGCTTCAGACAGAATATGAAAGAGATGCGCATATCTCATCAGCACATAAGATGGCAGCTGAATAAAGTGGCTTTGATAAAAGTATTTTAGTCAAAAAGAAATCCGAACTATGAATTCTTGTATTAGTTCGGATTTTTCTTTTTGATAATAAAAATAGTATAAGATTTAGCACTATTTAGCATTCTTCTGAATCTTATGTTAAAATATTACTTCTTCATACATCCAATTCATATAAATGCATAACCACACACCATTTACGTCACAGATTTGTCCTTTTAATAAAGAAACAACTTTATCAAAAATAATTAACTAATAAGGGGGATTTTATGAGGAAAATTTTAATCATAGGTGGCAGCGGTGCTGGAAAGTCTACATTAGCCAGACAATTAGGTGACATTTTACATATCCCAGTACATCATTTAGACGCAATTTTTTGGAAACCAGGATGGCAACCAATCGAACGTGCTGATTTAATCTCGGAGCAAAAGAGAATTATTCAAAACGAAGCATGGATTATCGACGGCAATTATAGTGCAACAATGGATATACGATTAAAAGAAGCGGATACCGTTGTTTTTCTTCATTATAAAACAATTCGCTGTCTTTACGGAGTCCTAAAAAGACGCATTCAATATCACGGGAAAACACGGCCGGATATGGGGCAAGACTGCCCTGAAAAGCTTGATATTGAGTTCATTCAATGGGTATATCAATTCAACAGGAAAAAGGCTAAAGCCATATATGAAAAGTTAAATCAACTGAGTAACACGACAATCCACATTTTTACCACGCCCAAACAAACACATGAATTTGTAACTAATTTAATGAAATAATTCTAAAAATTTCTATCATTCCAATTGATTCGTAACTCGAAATAGTTTAGAATTAATGAAACTTGAAATCTATTTACATACATGGAGGTCTTCTTATGACAAATTTGAATCGTGCTCTAACAGTAGAAGATTTAACAAAAATCGCAGTATACAGCGACCCACAATTTGCGCCAAACGGGGAATCGTATGCATTTGTATCCACAACTGTAAATGACGAGAAGGAATATCAATCACAGATTTTTATTCAATCAACTACTACGGAACCACAGCAATGGACGTTTGGCCATGATAAAAACAGTCATCCACGCTACTCCCCGGATGGCAAAAGCATCGTTTTTCAATCTACACGAAGCGGCACTCCGCAAATTTGGCTAGTACCGGTAAATGGTGGTGAAGCGCGCCAAATTACTTTTTTCAAACATGGTGCTGTTAACCCTGAGTGGTCAAAGGATGGCAACTATATTATTTTTACGGCTGAGTTGAACGCATTAGACAATGTACAAGATCAAAAGGAACAATCAAAGGAAGAACGGCAACATGAAAAAGATCAAAAAGCACAAGAACCAATTGTGATTGACCGATTAAAACATAAATCCGATGCAAAGGGATTTCATGATCATAAAAGAGCTCAATTGGTGCTGTTTAATATTGAGGAAAAATCATTTAAACAATTAACATCTAATAATACAGACCATGGATACGAAGATATCTCTCCAGATGGAAATCTTGTATTATTTTCAGCAAACCTAGATGACGATGCCGATTATCAACATACAAACGATCTGTTTCTCTTAAATATATCAACTAAAGAAGTTACCAAATTGACTGACGGTAAAGGTGCATATGGTAATGCCAGCTTCTCCCCAAGCGGAGATAAAATTGCGTGCTTTGGCCATGAATATGCATACAGTGGTGCAACGTTAAGCGAGTTGTTCATATTTGATGCAGTGACAAAAGAACGAGCATGTTTGAGTGAATCGATCGATTTGCAGCTTGGCGATGTAATGATTGGTGATACCCGTATGGGCCAATCATCAGCAGGACCTGTTTGGTCTAAAAATGAGGATAAATTATATCTTATTGCCACTGACTTTGGTGCAACTGGACTTTATCAAGCAGATTTAAATGGAAATATTGACGTACTATACAAAGATAATAACCATGTATTTGGATTTACGTACGATGACAACACGGATACATTTATCTTGGGGATAAGCACCCCAACAAACCCATGCAATTATTATCTGCTTAAGAATTCCGAATTAACACGATTAACAAATGCTAACGCACAGCTGCTGGACGAGGTCAGTTTGGCTGATCCAGAAACAATAACTGTCACTGCTGAAGATGGCTGGGAAATTCAGGGCTGGCTTCTGCACCCATATGGATATGAGGAAAAAGAAAAATATCCGTTAATATTAGAAATCCATGGTGGACCGCATGCAATGTACGGCCAAACGTTTTTCCATGAACTGCAATTACTAGCAGCAAAAGGGTACGTTGTATTGTATACAAACCCGAGAGGAAGTCACGGGTATGGACAAGATTTTGTTGATGCATGCCGTACTGACTATGGCGGAAGTGATTATACTGATCTGATGACAGCAGTCGATTATGCACTTGATAACTATGACTTTATTGATAAAGACCGTCTTGGTGTAACGGGAGGCAGTTATGGCGGCTTCATGACGAACTGGATAGTTGGTCATACAAATCGTTTCAAAGCAGCTGTTACACAACGTTCGATCAGTAACTGGCTAAGCTTTTACGGTGTAAGTGACATTGGATATTTCTTTACGGATTGGGAGCTTGGTGAAAGTCGATTAAATAATCCTGCTAAACTATGGGAATTTTCCCCATTAAAATATGTCGATAATGTCGAAACCCCATTGTTAATTGTGCATGGCGAACAAGATCTTCGCTGCCCAATCGAGCAAGGAGAGCAGCTTTTTATCGCATTAAAGCATTTGAAAAAAGAAGTTGAATTTGTCCGCTTCCCGGGTGCAAATCATGAACTTAGCAGAAGTGGGAATCCTGCGATGAGGATGGAACGCTTAAATCACATTTGCGGTTGGTTTGAAAGATATTTATAATAAATGATAGATTGTTGGCTAATGCTTTATGCTTCAGACTTTAATTATGTATAACATAACCACTGATTCAGCTAAATGGTGCCAACTCTTTCCCTGCCTACAAAAAAATAAGCAGCCATAATGGCTGCTTATTTTACATACTCACCCAAAAACTCCATTAATTTATTTTCATACCGTTCCCTGTCTACAACAAATGCTTCACCATGTCCCGCTCCATCCACTGTCATGAGCTCTGCTTCACTTTTCGTATTTTCATAAAGTTTTTCTGACATTGCAGCAGGAACAAATGTATCCGAATTTCCGTGGACATATAATATTGGAGCTTCTGCTTTTTTAACTTGATCTAACGCCGACGCCTCAGACAGCGAATAGCCTGCCTTCATTTTCGTCACTACGCTCGTACTTGGTAGTATAGGGAATGTTGGTAAATGGTACATCCGCTTCATTTGATAGGCAAACATATCTCTAACACTCGTATATGCGCTATCCGAAATAATAGCTTTCACATTATTGGGGAGCTCTTCTCCACTAGCCATTAATACAGTCGCTGCCCCCATCGAAACACCATGAAGCACTATTTCTGTATCAGGTCCTAATTTATCAATCATTAAATTAACCCAGTCAACATAATCTAATCGATCATGCCAGCCAAATCCGATATAATCCCCTTCACTTTGCCCGTGACCACGTGCATCAGGCATCAGCACATTATAGCCAAGATTTTCATAATAAAATTGTGCGTATAAACCCATATCCTTGCCATTTCCGAGATAGCCGTGTGCAAGAATGACTGTTTTATTCGTTGGTTCCTTCGCTTCTAAGTAATAGCCTTGCAGCTTCAATCCATCATAGGATGTCATTTCTATCTCCTCGAACTGCTGGCTGCTTACCCAATCACGCCAGTCACCATCGAAAAACACTTCCATTGCCTCAGCAGAAACCTCTAAATCTTGGTTTCCCTGCAAAAAATCTTTTTGATTACGATCAATTGCTAGATTATAAAAGTAAAAACTAGCGATAACATTTATGATTAATAGGACAATTACTATCCCTATAGTAATTTTCAGCCATTTTTTCCGTTTCACAAATACTCCCCTTTCTAGCATTCTCTATATATAGTATATAAAACTTTCAGGTGTTTTTGGGAAAATTGACCTAGTAATTTACTGGTACTTCTTGACAATCTACTTTTTATAGGTAATTATACCCTTGATAAGTGCTGATTTCACGAATTTTAATTAAAGGAGCAGCCAATAATACGCTGCTCCTTTAATATTTAGGCTAATCCCAATTGCTCTTTGATTTCAATAATTTGCAATGTATGTCTTTTCTCATGCCATCCAACAAAAGGGATCCACTGTTTCAGACTCATTTGACCAAAAACTGGATGAGGAAAACCTTTACGCTTAAGCGCAATTTCGTCTGCATTAGCCGTTAATTTTAGCAGACCCTGATGGGAAGCTTCAAGTTTTAATTCCATCTCATCAAGTGTTGCAAATTCGTCGGATGGGACAGTATAATCAGGTGCATTAACCTTCTTGGTTCGATCAACTGTCAATTCAATTGGCCTCGCCTTGGCATTTACAACCTCACCATGTTCCAGCTGATCCTCAATCGTTTTCACAATTGCACCTTCCATGAGAAATAAATGTTCAAGTACTTGCTTCATTGACCAGCTATGTTCATCAGGCTTTTTATTTAAGTCATCATCTGAAACCCCAGTAACCTCTGCTAATAATGCCTCACGTGCTTGTTCATTTATCGGCAAAATGATCGCTCCTTTTTTATACATCTCTGTTTCTACTTTACTATACATGCGAACTTAATGAAATAATCCCGATTCCTTCGATTTTTTCATCAGCAATTTCGTTTTCTTATTGATTGGCTTTTTCAAAAATGTCCCAAGCAAAAGTGCTGCAATTCCAAAAATCATAAGGTACACGATATCTTTTAGCGCGCGATCCCAGACAATTCCTCCAACTGCTTCACGCATTAAATCAATTGCATACGTAAACGGCAAAAAGGGATGAATCATTTGGAAAAATTCAGGAAGCAGTGCAACTGGATACGTTCCACCTGCACCGGCAATTTGCAGCACTAGCAATATGATCGCTAATGCTTTCCCAACGTCACCAAACACCGAGACCAATGTATACACAATTGACATGAAAACAATGCTAATCAATAAACCAAACAAAATAAACCATAATGATTCATGAATATACACATCTAATAATGCTATGTCACCAATTGTTACAACCAACGTTTGCAATATACCTATACACATAAACGTTAAAAATCGTCCATAATAAATCTGTTGCGCTGAAAACTGTTCTGAACCAACTACATCCACAGACAATAAAGAAATAAGCAGCAAAGCTCCTACCCATATAGCTAATGTCGTATAAAATGGTGTCATCCCTGATCCATAATTCGGAATCGGATAAAGCTTATTTTCATTAAGCTTCACAGGCTCTGCAAAAAAACTGCGTTCAGCCTCAGGATCGTTCTGCAGCAATTCAATGATTTCATTGATGTCTGTTTCATCTTGTATATCACGAATACGATCGGCCAATTGATTAATTTTATTGCTTAAATAAGGAAATTCCCCCGAAATTGCTTCTAACTTCTCTTTACCCTCCCCTAAGTTGCCTTCTGTTCTTGCCAGAATATGCTTCATTTCAGGAATTGTCTGCTGAATATCTGTTAATATCCCCCTTGCATTCGCTAAAGTACTTTTCGCTTTTGCAACCTCTTTTAAAACAGTAGGTTCAATCGTTTCTTTGTATTCTTTCATGAATGCATCTATTTTTGTATGTGTGTTTTGTGTTAATTGCTGCAAATCAGCAAGTGTTTGATCAGCCTCCTGTTTTTTCTCTCCAATAAAAGCAGTTAATAATTTGGCATTTTCCTGGACCTTTTGCAAACTGTTTCTCAATGCTCCTAACTGTTTAAGTGCATTGTCAATCGTTGGTTGCTGGGTATTGTCAGGTTCCTGATTATTTTGATTTTGCTCTTGTAATTGTCTTAATGCTTTTTCAATTGTTTCAATAGTTTTTAGTTGTTCGTTAACCCGTTCATTTAACTGAGCAGCTATATCCTTACCTTGGCTAAAATCAACATTTTTACTTTGAATCTCACTAATAAATTTGTCCGCACTCTGGGCCATATCCCGAATTTTAATCAAATCGTTTTCAATTTTAGGGGCCATTTCATTCAATCGATTTTCAGCACTTGTTAAAAATTCTGTTGTACTGTCAATTGTCGCTAATCCGTTGTTTGTCACCTGTTTAGCTTTCGGTACGAGTCCCTGTGCTTTATTTATTATCTCTTGTGCATTTGCTGCATCTGTTAACGATTCGTTCAGCATGTCATGAATTGCCGGCAGATTTTTTTCGATTGTAAAAATGTACTCCTCAAATTGTTTAATGTCTGGCAAATTCGATTCTAATTCAATACCAAGATTATTGAATAGATCAAAAATGACACCATTAACTGTAGCTATAAAATTATTGCTGATTTGCTCAACAATAACGCTTGCTCCTTTTTCAGTAATTTTTGGGGCAATTGCATTTATTTTTTCATTCACATAATACTCTACTGTTGCTTTTTTAGGATTATCACTAATTACGGTACTCAACTTTTTGGAAAAATCTTTTGGTATCACGATCACCGCGAAATAATCACCATAATCAACCTTATCCATCGCTTCATCACGATCAACAAATTGCCAGTCCATATCGTTATTATTTTGTAATGTGTCTACTAAATCATCACCAACATGAATTTCCTGATCACGAACCATCGCACCCTGATCCTCGTTTACTACTCCAACGGGAATCTGATCGGTTTGACTGTATGGGTCCCATGAGGCTTTTATATTGAACCAGGCATAAAGGGAAGGCAGCAATATCAATCCTCCGATTAAAATAGCTGCAACCCAATTTGTACCGATATTTTTCCCATCAGTTTTAAAAATTCTAAAGATGTTTTTCATCAATTTCGCCCTCGTCTGTTCATTAAAATAATGAATACCTATTCACTTTGAAATAAAAATTATAATATAACATGATATTATAGCAGTATCCATCATCAGATTCCATATCAATAATAAATTAGAATTCTTCACAATTTTTCATGAAACACTTTTTTAAGTACTGTTTAATTTTTCTCATTAGACGTAAACTGCGACGTAAGGAATAATTCATATTCCGATAAATTAAAACTAGCTTGAGAATATTATAAAATAACCGACAATATCATATGTAGTGCATTATAATCTCATTGCAATGATGAGTAGAACGAAATAGAAAAATCATTTACCCTCATACTAGCAGCCCGTATACACGGAGACTCCTGTGGGAGATGAGGCATCGGTGAGACCCCGGAGTGCGTCAGCACGAGGAGGCTCATCAGCCGCCCACGGAAAGCGTAGTGTATACGGGATGCGGAATCGAAGAACATCATAAAATGTAATACTTATGTCGTAGTCTACGGAAACAACGATGTTTTAAATCAGCAAAATTACGAACAGGGGGCTTAAAAAAACGACTGACTTGTTTAAAGTCAATCGTTTTATTGTTATACATGTCTTTTTTCCATTAAATGAATCCCAATTCCTGTCATCACAACACCCATTAGCAAAAGAATACTAATTGGATAAAGAATTTCGCTAAATGAATATCCATAAATTGCAACCCCATTCAATACTTCCATCCCATACGTAATTGGCACCACCTTTGAAAGGACAAGCATAAGCTTAGAACTGACTATTTCAAGCGGCCAAAAGGCACCGCCAATCATGGCCATGCTAACAGCAATAATTGGAATTACCGCATTAAACTGCTGCACTGTTTTAACAATACCCGTAATTAAAATGGATAACGCTACAATTGAAAATACATAAGGAATCAGCACTAAGATAGCTTTTCCAAAGTTTCCACCGAACTCTATTCCGACCCAGAAACGAAATACAAGGAAAATAATCAATACTTGTAAAAAACCTGTGCCAAAGCTGTACATAAAGTTTGCAACGTACATCTCCCATTTTCTGGCAGGCGACAGAATTATCCGATCCCAGACACCGTTATTTTTTTCCTCTAAAATATGAAATACGTTGTAAGCAATTGTATAGATTACGAAAAATAATGTGAAACCGAATAAAGTATGGTACCTATTATCAATAATCACTGCATCCGATCCGCGAAAATTGTTTGCTTGAATGGAAAAAACAGGATCTGCAATTGCTTTTTCCAAATCCGTTTTTACCGCTTCTTTATCACTATCTGTAGTCGCATTCGCGGCAGCAAATAGTTGCTCGTATTGCAGCTTTTTACTATAGGCACCTTCAACCGTTTGCTTTACTAATCCAACATTAGGCGATTCAACACCGACTATTACACGGAAATCACCCTCATACAATTCAACGCCAATTTCTGCTTTTCCATTTGCAATTTTGTCTTCTACCTCATCTTTTGACATCGTTTCAAAATTAAATGCTTCGGAGTCATTTAGTATATCCTCAACAACTGTACCATGAATTGCTTCATCTGCTATATAAGTGGGTACATTGATCACGTTGCCATTTCCGCCGCCAATAAGAAGTGCAAAACCAATTGACATCACAACCATAGCAAGAAACGTTAACGGATATCGAATGAAAATTTTAATTTTAGCTAACAAAATTCCAATCATACGATTTGCCCCCTCTTTGGAAAACTAATAGCAGCTATGGTGACTAACACTGCTGCAAACATAATTAGGAAAGCAAATTGATCTAATACTGCAGAAATACCATCTCCGCGCAAAATCGCTAAATATGCTGTCAACGCTGCACCATTTGGCGTATAATTCCCAACTACCTGAATTGCCTTTGACAGGTCACCAATTGGAAAAAAGCTTCCACCTAAAAAGGCAAATACGGTAACGATAATCGAGCCGAAAAAATTCGTAATCATCTCTGAATTTAATCGGAAACAAATCGCGGTAAGCAATACTGATAATCCCCCAACCGATACTGCTAATCCTAAGGTAACAACAAAAAAGCCAAGCGGATTGGGCCACGACAAGCCAAAAAGTACCCAGGATACCCCATAGACTATGGACAAATGGAAAAATCCGACAATCGTCCCTGATATAAAAATTCCAATAAAATAAACCCATCTGGAAACATCCGCTAAAATGACACGATTGAATACATGCCTTCTTTTCTCGAGGAATGCAATTGAACCTATTGTCGAGGCAATGAACAAAACATTCATCACGGCCATCCCCACAGCATAATAATTCTTTGCAGTCACGGGGTTCTTTTGATTAATCGTAACTGTCTCTCCGATAATGGCATTTGGATCAACCTGCAATGCTTCTTCAGTAATCCCCTGTTTACCAGCAAAAGTACTAAACGATAATTGCTCCTGATATTCCTGTAAAATGCCAGTTACAATTGTTGAACCTAATTGATTTCCTTCATTTTTATAAACCTGAATTTCACCTGTTGTTCCCTTTTTTAAATAAATGCTTTTAAGTGTTTGGTAAGTGAAATTTTCCGGTACTTCAATAACAGCCGCATACTCCTTATTATTTAGCACGTTAGCCTTTTCTCTTGGCTTTATTATTTCTAAGTCAATAATATTCTTTAATTCATCACTTCCTAAAATATCTTCTTTCAAAATAGTTATCGGTGTCATTTTTTCCGTACTATTATTGATTGCTGTTATTGCATCTTTTGGTAGCTTGCTATTTTCCACTTCATTAAGAAATTGGTCAATCTGTGTTTGTTCATTACCATGTTCAATAAAAGCCACCTTCGCGTCGATTGATACCGGTCCACCTTCCATCAAGCCACCAAGTGAAGCACCCAATATAGCGATTAAAATGATTGGAAGTCCGAGTAACAATAGAAGCTGCTGCGGGTTACGCCAAAATACTAAGAGCTGCTTTTTTACAATAATCCATATCATCTTGTCCTCACCCCCTAATCCCTAAGTGCTCGCCCTGTTAAATGCAGAAATACATCTTCAAGGGTAGGTGTTTTTATATCCACAGAATTTAATTCAAGTTTTGCTTCTTCAGCCAGTTTTAGAACAGCTGGAAAGATATTTATTTCCTTTGGCACAATGATTGTTACCTTTTTCTCTTCGACTGTTACACTGCTAATTGTTGGATCTTGTCTCAACGATTCAATGAATATATCATTTAATCGGTCGGCTTTAATGACTATTGTCTTTTCTGCAGAAAGAATTCGTTTAATTTCATCCTTAGTACCGGAAGCAATTAAATTACCTTGATCCATGATGTATATCCGATCACATAGGAATTCTACCTCTTCCATATAATGACTTGTGTAAATTACTGTCATCTGCTTTTCCTCATTTAGACGTTTTACTGTTTCTAAAATATAGTTTCTTGATTGTGGATCAATCCCAACAGTCGGTTCATCCATAATAATCAGCTCCGGGTTATGCAATAGTGCGACACCTATGTTCAGCCGACGTTTCATCCCACCTGAAAATTTCTTCACAATATCTTTTCGTCTGTCAGTCAGCCCAATTAATTCCAATATCTCATCAATTTTCTGCTTAAGTTCAGCACCTTTAAGGCGATATATCCTTCCGAAAAACCTCAGATTTTCTTCAGCACTTAAATCTGTGTACAAGGCAATCTCCTGTGGAACCATCCCAATTATTTTCCTTATCGGACTTGGGTTTTTCAAAATACTTTTATTATGAAACCGCACATCACCTGTAGTAGGATCTACTAACGATGACAGCATCGATATCGCTGTAGACTTGCCCGCACCATTCGGCCCTAACAGTCCAACTATTTCGCCTTTTTCAATGAACATATTTAAATTCTTAACAGCGTATAATTGTTTAAATTTTTTGGATAGATCAATTAATTCAAGCATCGCGTATTCGCCTCCTATATTGTATAAGTTTACGTTCTAATGGGAATACGGCATACTGTCTTGGGTCACTAATTGAAGATGAAAGGGGTGACTTAAGTCATTTTTGTAATTTGGTTTGGCACCGATAGTTTGGATTTTATACAAAAAAAGTTCCCTGCCAGGGCAAGGAATCATTCACATTTCACTTATGTTATGTTTAACAGCATAAATTGCCAATTGAGTCCGATCACGCATTCCTGTTTTTTGCAGGATCTGTGTAATATGATTTTTCACTGTACCAATAGACAAATATAGCTCATCAGCGATTTCTTTGTTTGTCATTCCTTCGCCAACCAGTTTTGTTATTGCCAGTTCCCGTTCGGAAAGTTCAACATCCATACGAACAGATTTCGGCCGCTGCAGCAATCGAGGCATTACCTTAGCAGCAACTTCATCATGGATGGTAAGACCACCGTTCATGCAGCTGTGCACCGCTTCTATCAATTTACTGGACTCTGATGTTTTAAGCAAAAAGCCATTCGCCCCTTCTCTTAACGCCTGTACGGCATATTCCTCATCGTTAAAAGTCGTTAAAATTAAAATTTTTACGTCTGGCCATCGTTCCCTGATTTTCCTTGTTGCTTCAATACCATTCATGACCGGCATCCTTACATCCATCATGATAAAATCGATCATATGCTTTTCTAAAACAGCTAATGCTTCCTGTCCGTTTCCTGCCTGATGGGTCACAGCTATTTCATCATCCTGTTCCAGAATAACTTTTAAACCTTGTCTGACAATTTCCTGATCCTCAACTAACAATACCCGCAGCATACTTCCAGCCCCTTAATCACTTGGAATTGTCCCGCTTACGACAAATTGATTATCCGTTTGAAACACCTCTAAATCGCCTCCAATTTCCTCGACTCTCTGCATCATGTTCGTCAGACCAAAACCAAATTCAATTGACTTTACTGTAAAAATTGGGTTAACAATCTCAAATGAAACAGCACCAATGGCAGACTTTCCCAGGGTAATATGTACCTCCCTTGACCCAGCATGGCGCATAGCGTTTGTTAACGCCTCTTGGATCACCCGGTACAAAACGACACTCTTTTCATTTGATAATGCGATAGACAATATCCCTTGCTTCATTGTAAATTGCACGAGAATGTGACTTTCCGCCTCTAATTTGCGAATTAAATGTACTACTGTTGCAATTCCCTCGTTTTCTTCAGTTTGCAATGCCTTTACAGCATGACGGGTTTCCTCCAGACTATCTTTTGCCAATTGCTTTAATTCATCATATTTTGTATCCGTATTTTGTATAGTTAACATTTCCAATTTCATAATTAAAGCTGTTAAACGATGACCGACCGAATCATGAATATCCCGTGCTATTTTCGTTCGTTCCTCGAGTCGTGCATTATTTTCTGCAACCAGGTTCATTCGTTTTAACCGCCGATATTCACCCAGAAGCTCATCGTATATGGCTTTTTGTTCGTTTCTTGCAGTCGCCATCCGATTTAATGTCCATACGATAAAGTAGAAAAAAACACTAATAACCAGTGTTTCTATCATTCTGCTTTTATCTAGAATGCTTAATAGCAAGGATGATACCAGATTACTTATCAAATAAATCATAAAGCCTTTTTCTTTTAACTGAAATGCAGACACAATTGTTACGAACAGCAGCAGCAAAAACGTATATATAGTATTGTACATGATTAGCAAATCATGGATAACAATTATAACGGTTAGACATATGTATAGCAGAAACGATGCCTTTCTTATAGATAAGAAAAAATATAATCCTAAAGCACTTGTAAAAAATAACAAACTCACTGTTGCATTTTCACTATATTGAACAATCATGAATACCCATAAAAAACAGAACACGCTAAAACGCAGCCAAAAAATACGCACGCTAAGATTTCACCTTCTCCTAACCATGAGGCTGTAAACTTTCAATAAAGTGCTTTAATACATGTATGGACTGTACACAATCATTCAGATCCGACCACTCGTCGGGATTATGACTTATCCCATCTTTACTTTGCACGAATAGCATAGCAATCGGTAATTCCCCTCCAACTATCATCGCATCATGCCCAGCGCCACTTGGCAATTTATATGGGCGAATTCCTTTAGCCCTAAACGACTTTTCAAAGGCTAACTGAATTTCTTCCTTAATTGGGACGGGATTCACACGCATATTCTCCACTGATCCAACCAGGACATCATGCTTTTTAGCAATAACGGAGCCTAACGCTATAACCCGCTCAACTAATTCATCCCGTGTTTCTTTATATATATCGCGTATATCCACAGATAGTGTAACCTTTCCCGGTATCACATTAACGCCATTTGGCTTAACATCAAGCTTTCCAACCGTTGCAACAGCGGATTCACTGATCTGACGAGGAAGCTTGTTTATTTCAAGGATAAATTCGCTGGCAGCTACCAATGCATCATGACGGTCGTTCATCGGTGTGTTTCCAGCATGACCCGCCTTTCCATCAAACGTAAAATCCAGCCAGCAAGGTCCAGCAATCCCAGTCACAATCCCACAAGGAAGATTTTCCTTCTCCAAACGCTTTCCTTGCTCAATATGCACTTCTACAAACATTTCTATTTCATCTAAATTCCGTTTTGCTTTTTCATACCCTGCGACACTGAGACCAACATCATGCAGAACCTCTTCAAAACTCATTCCTAAAGCATCTCGCAATAGTAATTTTTCTTCCATATTACCTAATCCGAGCATTCCTTCACTTCCATTGAAACCGCCATTAAATCGTGCACCTTCTTCATCTGAAAAAATAACAACTTCAAACGGCTTTTCCGGTTGGTAGCCTGTATCCTTCCATGCTTCAACCACCTCTAATGCTGATAATACACCAAGAGGACCGTCGAAATGGCCACCATTCGGTACACTGTCAACATGTGAACCAGAAACTATGGAAGGCAAATAATCGCTTTTACCCGATAATCTGCCAAAAATATTCCCCGCACCATCTTGATAAACTGCCAAACCCGCTTGGCGCATCCATGCTGAAACCTTTTCCTTCGCCTGTTTCTCTTCCAAAGAAAATCCAGGGCGATTCGAACCGTTTTCAATTGTCCGTCCAATAGCAGATAGCTCTGCCAGTCGACTAGCTACCCGCTCTCCGGATAACCCATCATAATCATGTTTTTCATCATAGCCTTTCATTAACTGTTCCTGTATTGAATTTGCCGCCATCTTAAAGCCTCCTCATCATGCTGCTTGTTAAAACCATACCAAAAATTCGGACATTTGAAAATATAAAAACGGTAAATAAGACATAAGGACAAGCTAACGTCATGAAATCGGTTTGCATGCGGGGTGCACATAGTAACTGCGGCGTATGTGACGGTACATGATCAAACTTTCCCCCATCGAATTTTACTACCTTTAATTTTTTTTAGTTATAACCTACTTTCGCTGCCTTTCGTATCATAATTTTCCAATTAACCCCGGTATTTATATGATACGCTTTAGCAAAGGACCCCTGGTTAAGCGCTACCCCCAGATTATCTAATGAATTCACATACAAAAGTGGTTCACCCAATTGACTATCTGCAAATGATCGCCTAAATGTCATAATATTCTTGTACACTTGCTGCGTATTGTTTGCAATCGAAACCTCTAGTGAGTCACCATATTGAATTCCCGCCTCCTCGAATGTTTCCCTAGTTACATTCGTCCAAATATTTCCAAACCGAATATCCAAAATATCAATGTTACCCGAAATAACTCCCTGGTTAACAGTTACTTCCGGTTTCGGCAATTCTACAATATTATTCACCTCAACGATTGGTCCCACCTCCTCGTAAGTAATAACCTTAGCCGCAAGTCGTGCTCCAGTATATGCGTAAACGTCACGCCCATGAAATGTATAGGATTCTCCCGATTTCGGCAAACGATTAATATTTTCATCGATAATACGTGCCTCAACTATTCCAATATGATGTTTGATATGGGTTAACGTTCCATTATCTGGTGTAACAATATATTGATTGTCTGCTGTTTTTACAACAATGCTTAGACGCGATGTTCCCACACCTGGATCAACCACAGACACAAATACTGTTTCCTCTGGCCAATAGGATACTGTTTGATATAAACGATAGGATGCCTCCCATATATTGAATTGCGGAATATCGTGTGTCAGGTCAAATATTCTAAGTTTCGGATCAACTGATATGGCAACTCCATACATTGCACCCACTGCACCATCACTAATTCCAAAGTCTGTTTGAATAACTAAATTTCTGCTCATGTCATATTCCTCCTAGTATATTTTTGTAATTAAAAAAACCACGCCATTATCAAAAAATCGATAAGGACGTGGTTGGATATACGTGATACCACCTTACTTCACCGTATGCTCACACATACAGCCTCAACAAGTACGAAAGCCGTTTTGAACTTTTATACTGTGGCATGGATAACGAGTACCAAATCTCGCCGGAACCTACTAATACCCTAAAGCGGTACGTTCAGCACGAAACTCAGGGGCCATTGTTCAGATTCGTATTTTTGCTTCTTTTCAGCTGCCGAAGCTCTCTTGTAAAAAATAGCTGAATCCTACTTTTCCCCTTCAACGTTTTTCACATTACATTAATTAAATTAACGTAATTATACGGAATTAAAATTAATTATGCAAGGGGAATTTTTATGAAGATTATGATATTCCATTAGTGCTGCTCGTTCGTATGATAAAAGGATTTTAAAAAACCGGACAGCAAATCGAACGGCATTTAAGTTAACATAAATTTTATTTCTGTTAATCCGTTTAGATGTATAGAAAACCTAAAGGGAATTTCGAACCAGCAGACTATGTATTACGTGCAACTAGCTATCTAGCATTCCCCTTCATTTAGTGGGTAAAAATTATCATTTTCGTAATCATAAACCATTCAAAATAAGGCAAGAATATTATTCAGGTCCACTGTCGTTTAGAATAATCATGACTCTCGACAGATCATGAATAATGTATAATCTAACAAACAGTGCAAAAACGATACTTAAAAATATTCTAACCTATTGCAGTTACATAAACTGCAAGCAATATAATTTTACAATAGGGTAAATGGTATGATAGTAAAGGAGGAATGGAGGGTTTTCATCAAACTTACCGACTTCTATGAATATTGTACCATTTTCAAATAATTACAACCTTTTCCAGCTAATTTATTGTATAATGGTAAAGGACAGGTAATGCAGGGTGAGCTTCACTGAAGCTGCATAGGGAAGCTTCTTTAATCGGCGGCTTTAACCCCTAAGAAAGGGGCTGAAAGCAATTGATACCAATTGAAAAAGCAATTGAGTTGATGCTTATGTTTTCAACGCTTATATTGTTAGTTGTAAACAGCCGAGAAAAAAAGTAATCACCCTGTCGATGGAGTTATCGGGATAATTACTTTTTTCATTCCTTAACAAAGTCGCCGCACCTTGCGGATACTGTCCGAGTCGCAAGTTGCCCCTTGCGACTCACCTTTTTATTGTATTCAATCGTTTTAAGAAAAACAACTAAAAACACAAATACAATGAAATTAAGCAATTATTACTATTTCTCGTACATGTTAGCAGCTCTCTATCTATCTTTATTATACCTTAATAGAAGTTAAATTGTTAGCTTTTATTAGTAAGTACCCGTTTATCGTATCAATATAAACAAGACTGTTTGATAGAATTGCGGTTGGGGTGAAATGGTTTAGATTTAAGAGAGTTGCTAACTGCTCCAGCTTTTTATAAATAATCAAGAATCCTTTGCCATTCCTCTACCTTTCCAGCGAAAGTTTTCGTATATCGACCAGGAATTGGACTTGTTGAAGGCATCTTCCTAACATCAACATCCCTTAATTTTGATAGGTCAAAATACTTCTTAAACGTTTGAAATGATTTTGTCCCGTTACATGCAATTAACTGAATTGCAGGATACTCATCTAATAAACCCGCAATATCATTAGGCTCTTCATCCATTATAGCTGAATCCAAGCTGCCATCACGATAGCACGAACCAATTGTATCCCACAATGCAATACGATGCCGTTTTATAAACGCCAGCTTATCATCATACTCCAGCAATGGCTTCTGATTAAATATCTCAAAAAGAATATCCCAAAAGTGGTTTCTGGGATTCCCATAGTATTCTTGTTTTTCTAATGATTTAATGCTGGGCATTGATCCAACTATCAAGATAGCAGGATCCTTGGGCAGAATTGGAGCTAATGAGGTTAGTTTAGACATGTTATGAATCCTTCTTTCATTCTTCTAAGTTAACTATACGCCTGAGAGGTGTGAAATTTGATTAAAATTGTTTACCGACCATTGTTCTTCAAAAAATTGAATGTTACTGATACAGGCGTTAATCAGTTTTGTTTTTCCAGAACCGATTTCCCCTTTTGAAAGTGTGCCCAAAATAGAATTAATAACTGCTCCGTGTGCCACAAGCAATACTTTCTTATTACGATATTTTTCGTTAATCTTATGTATCCCTTTCATTACTCGTATCTTCAGTAATTTATTGTCTTCCTGATTTGGATAAGCATTATTGGGAAAGGCCTTCATTCTTTCTTCCACTGTCATTCCTTCTGCATCTCCAAATGATTTTTCAACAAATTCCCCCATCTCGATCAACGGTATTTGTAAACGTTTATTGATAATTTCTGCTGTTTGCTTTGCTCTTTTCAATGGACTGGTAATGACCACATCCCAATGTAACGTTTTTAGGAATTCCCCGCATTCCTCCGCTTGCTGAATTCCAGTTGCATTCAATGGTATATCGGTTCTTCCTTGTACTTTTCCCAGTGCATTCCAATCTGTTTCCCCATGTCTTACTATGCATATGGTTGTTATTTTAAATCACCTCCTAGGATTGTCCCCTATTTTTAATTATGTCTTGGTATATTTTTCGAAGCCCAAATACTTAAAGTGCCTAGAAAAATTGCAAGCACTGCTATGAAAAGTCCGATTCCCTGTGAAATTAAAGAAATTATTAATCCTATTATTCCGACTAATAGAACAAACAAACCTATCAAAAAAATAATACTTGAAAAGAATTCCAATACAGCATCCATAGCTACTCCTCCCTTTACATTCATCTATTCAGTATGATCCCGCTTAGCTAAATATCATATGTATATTTTAAACTTTCAACAAAAACAAGCAATTTTCCTGCTTTTTTTGAGGTAGTTTACTTTTGTAAAATGAATCAAGGATTTTTGTCTTTGCAAAAATCCTTGATTGCTTATTGCGATGATAATGATTAAGTATTTTCCAGGTTCTTCAGCACATTATACCCAAAACAAAAGATCCCAATTACTGTAACCGCACCACCAAGGGTTGCAATCGGAAAGAACAGCGGGCTTACTCCTAAAATTGCCATGGCAATACTAAACATCATGACTGGCAAGCCAATATTATGCATCCAGAAATGTACTTTAGCGGTCTTTGTTTCGGTAAGGTGTGGAAATAACGTGTACAGGATCCCTGCAACTGCCAGTGACATCCAGCCCAGCAAATTAATGTGCACATGCACTGTAGCTAGGGTGAAAACATGAAAAATTGACATATAAAGACCGAATGAAATTCCGATTAAAAAATATATGGCAGCAATTTTTATTAGCTTTTTACCCATTATATACCTCCCAATTTATAATTTGGCTGCTACTAATTGTATGCCGTGTTCACCTGTTACAGTATATATTTTTAGGAATTTCAGCCCAGAACAGCTAAATTTTCAATTATTGGATTTTTCCGCTTCTGATTTTGTTATGATTAATATGAATTGGGGTGATGTAATGAAAGCAACGCTAATCGGCGTTTTAGCTGCAGTATTTTTTTCAGTCACATTTGTTTTAAATCGTGCTATGGAGCTGGAAGGTGGAAGCTGGGTATGGAGTGCTTCTCTTCGATTCATGTTCATGCTGCCAATCTTATTAATCATTGTCGGTTATCAGAAAAATGTTCGTCCCGTTCTGAATCACATTAAAAAACAACCGCTCCCATGGTTAACCTGGAGCACGGTTGGATTCGGGTTATTTTATGCACCGCTTACCTTCGCAACAATTTATGGGCCTGGCTGGCTTGTTGCAGCAACCTTTCAAATAACAATTATTGCTGGATCGCTGCTCGTTCCATTTTTAAATAAAAAACAAAAACAGCGAATCCCAATCCAAAGTATATTTATCTCATTAATCATTTTAGCTGGAGTATTCATTATGCAAATGGAACACGCAACGGCTGTGCCAATTATGAGTGTCGTCCTATGTGTCATCCCATTAATCATTTCGGCATTTTCCTACCCGCTTGGAAACAGAAAGATGATGCAGCTTGTAAATGGTGAATTGAATACATTTCAGCGTATACTTGGGATGACTATTGCAAGCATGCCGTTTTGGATTTTCCTATCAATTTACGGAATTATTGTTCATGGTGGACCAGCCTCCAGTCAATTATTGCAAACGTTTCTTGTAGCAATCTCATCAGGAATTATTGCTACCGTACTTTTCTTCTATGCCACAGAGCTTGTCAGTCATGATAATCATAAACTCGCAGCCGTGGAGGCTACACAATCTGGCGAGGTCGTTTTTGCCTTATTTGGAGAGCTGCTGGTTTTAAGTGCACCAATGCCTAGTGGACTATCGTTTATAGGTATGGCTCTTGTTGTTATTGGGATGATATTACATAGTGTAGTGTCAGCGCTTGGGAATCAGAAAAAGGCACTGGTTTATAAGAAGGTTTCAGGTAATGATTAAAGAAATTTTTAAATTAACTAGCGAATTAAAAATAGGGAAACTACCACTAACATAGGAGGTAGTTTTTTTCATTAGTATTTCTTTTGGTAATTGAAATATCATACACATTAACAATATAGTTCTTTCACTTCAACCTTTATACCGACTGCCCACCCCACCTGCTCTTTAGCAGCTGTATTTCCTTTTTATGTGAAATCTCTTCTTTTGGTGTTTCCAATATAAATGGAATGTTCTTCAGCTGTGGGGTTCCGATGAGCTCTTCAAATTGCTTTTCCAAAATATAGCCGTTGCCAAAAATGTTTGCATGGCGGTCTTTCCCTGAACCTGTTTCATACTTTGAATTGTTAAAATGAATTACTTCTAAATGATCAAAGTACCCTAGCTCTGTTCCCCTCCCCAATACCTCATCCCAGTTTTCTCCATTCCAGAGACCACTTGCATAAGCGTGACACGTATCGAAACAAAACCCTATTTTTTCTGGATAATCACATAGGTTTCGGACCTGGACAAGCTCTTCCAATGTCGTTCCAATTGAGCCAGGAACTCCTGCATTGTTTTCAAGAAGCAGTTTACAATTGCCTTTCCACTGACTAAGAACCTCATTAAGCATCTCAATCATTAATTGGTAGCTTGCAAGAGGGTCATCCTTGCCGCTTGATTTCCCAAAGTGAACTACTGTACCAATTGATCCGCATAAATTGGTTATTTCCAAATCATTTAATAAAGAAGCAATAACATTGTTCCTTTTGTTATCATCTTTGGGTGTTAAACTTGTTGGATAGGGAGTGTGTGTGACAGAATCAATAGCATTTTCACTGCAAAACGTTTTACATAGTTCAGCATCTTCCCTGTTATATTCCTTTACAGATAGACTTCTGGGATTCTTGGGGAAATATTGAAAGGCAGAAGCGTTCATTGATGCAGCTTGTTTTGCGGCGCCTAAGTAGCCTTCTCTTATCGAAACATGACAACCAAATTTCATAACAATCCCCTTTCAGCATTAACGTTGACAACCTTTGCAATAAAATGTTTTTCGGGATGAAATTTCTTCCTTAACAATTAATGCACTGCATCGTTTACATGCCTCTCCCGCGCGGTTGTACACGTACATATTCGCCTCATACCCGCCTGTTTTCGTGTCTCCTATAAATAATGGCTGATCCATGTAGCCCCCGCATTGTATTGCCTGCTGAAGGATAAATCTAATGGATTGGTATAATTGTCTCTTTTCATTGCTATCAAGATCATTCATAGTTCGCTCCGGTAACAGTTGTGCATGCCAAGCGATTTCATCAGAATAACGATTTCCAATACCTGATAGGAATTCCTGATTGACGAGCGTTGTTTTGATCATGCCTCTTCTATTTTCGATAAGGTCTGAAAAAGTATCGAAAGTAAAATTTGCAGCAAGTGGCTCGGGACCTAAACCGGCCAATTCCTTTTTCACCTCTTCTTTTGTAAATAGATGCAAATACCCTAATCTCAGGCCAATAAAGTAAAGGTGCTGTCTGCCAAAGGATAATTGTATTTGAACGCTCCGATCTGGTTTATCCTTTACTGTTCCATAATACATCCAGCCGCCAAGCATCAGATGCAAAAGTAACACATAGCCATTATCAAGATACAAGAGTAAATGTTTAGCCCTTCTATCGACCGTTTCAATTTTCCGTTCTTTTACCTTTTTTAAAAATTCTGCTGCCTTTACATTAATTGATTTTTCCCGATTAATAATGACATTGGTTATTCTTTTACCGGCAATTTTTTGATTCAGCAGGATTTTGCAGTTCTCCATTTCCGGCAGTTCCGGCATATTTATACCTCCACCCAAAAGCTATTCAACCTATTTTCCCCCAATTAATAAAATTCATAAGTGAGAAGTGCATGAATCATAAACCGTAAAAAAACACGGATGAATGATCATCCATGTTTTTGTGCATCGCTTGTTTGTTTGTTAAACCTATTTCTCATACCCATTAACAACAAGATCCAGTTTACCAGTTGCAGGATCAATTACCAATCCATGAACTGCCACGTTCTTTGGCATCAGTGGGTGGCTGCGAATGGTTGATACACTATTTCGTACACTGTCTTCTACATTATCAATTCCATTTAAAAATTGTTCAAGGTCAACACCGGCACTATGTAATGTATCCAGTTTTTCCTGACTAATTCCGCGTTCTTTTACCTTTTCTAACATATTCTCCGGCTTCACACCAGTCATTCCACAATCATGATGTCCTACAACACACACCTCTTCTGCTGTAAGTGCATATACCCCGACAAGGATACTTTTCATTGTACTCCCAAATGGCTCCTCCACAAGTGCCCCGCCATTTTTCACCATTTTGACATCGCCATTGCGCAGATTCATTGATTTAGGAAGTAATTCTACTAAACGTGTATCCATACATGAAAGAATTACAAGTTTTTTATTTGGCAGCTTTCCCGTTTGATACGCTTCATATTCCTTATTTTCCACGAATTTTTCATTATACGCTAAAATTTCATCCAGTAGTGTCATAAAATCCTCCTATAAACTTTGTTTCGATAACTTAATTTTACTAGGACAATATCTAAATGAAAAGAAATATGTATAACAGGGATTATTCTATGTCTAGTTTTGTATTGTTTTGACTTCATTTGTAGAATCTATTGAATTATTTTGAAAAACTAGTCATAATATATTTCGTTGTGTATGAGTCTAATGACTTAAGTAATAGGGTGAGGGGAAGAAAAGAATGAAACAAGTAATAAGACCAATGCGTTATGATTTATCTACGGCTATTTTAGTGAAAAAGAGAGAAATGATTGAACTAGGAATGAAGTATGGGTTGGCGGATAAAAGAACAATTGAATGCAGTCAGCAGCTTGATGATCTCTTAAATAGACATGAAAATGTAAAAAAGCTTCGTTATGCCTGATTAATAAGGAGCAGGCGAAAAACGAGCCTTGTATTAGCGCTCGTTTTTCTCAGCCTTCTATTAAGGCAATGTAAAAATCTTTTTCTCCGTCGTTTTCGGCAATAAGTACTTTTCTATGTTCTTTCGTAGTATTAAAAATTTTAGTACCTGCTGGCAGTTTAGTGGCAGTTCCATTTCCGAACTCACTGCTGTTGGAGGTTTTCTTGGTTATTACACCAATTTGCTCCGCTTTTTGATAATCCTCCCCTTGCATCCATGCTAAGCGGGAGCCTTTCGCGTAAACCAAATTATTGAATTGGAAAATATCAGCATTACTGTTCTCGTTAAGTACATCTGCTGCAGTTGGATTTACCGTTGATTTTGGCAATTCTTCCGATTTATTAGTTGACGTTTCAGTGCAACCAGCTAAAATTATCAAACCAAATAAAATTAATATGAAGTATCGCATGAACAGCACCCCCTACAACAATAGACGTTGTCATTCTATAATAGTTGCAGAATCACATATAAATCCAATCCTATTCCATCCATTCTAAAAACTCCAGTCTATTTCCAAATGGATCATCTAAATAAAACCGATTTGCACCAGGTAATTTATCATCATTTTTAATCATTACATTGCGTGAATTTAAATACGTTTTCATTGCCTCAATATTTTTCACACGAAATGCTGGATGAGCTTTTTTTGCCGGGAGAAAATTATTTTCAACGCCAATATGTACATGAACGGTCCCGTACCTAAACCACACGCCTCCACGCTTGCGTAATGATTTAGGCTTTTCGATTTCCTCAAATCCCAATAAATCGTGAAAGAATTCCCGTGCATGATCCTCTCCCCCAACAGGCGCAGCCAATTGAACATGGTCAATAGTATCAATTTGATAAGTCATTATCAATTCCTCCTTTGCTCTGATTACATTATAGCTAATCCTAACAACTATATATAATATGAATTTTCTATCAAAATCCCCAAGTTTTACTTATACCCCAGCAAAATGCAAAAAGACCAATCTCAATTAAGAAACTGGTCCCGACGTTAATATATGTAGTACAGCCACGTTTGCCGTAATTTCTATCTAAAAAGTTTTAAACCACCACTTCGCAAAGTGGGTGTTTGCAGAAACCTTCCTGTCTTCCGCTCAGTGACGGCCCGACATTAGAGTTCCAATTTAAAACTCCCTATTCATACATTAGAGGTTAAAACTTATTATGATTACGAACATCGTAGCTTGTATTTATATACTACATCCTTAATAAATTGATTTCAATGGTATATTTACCCAAATTAGAACAATAATTCATAAACCTCATTTAGTTCTTTTACCCTATTATCATTCTGCACATTCCTTGCATAGTTTATTTCCCTGACCAACATTGAATTTAAATATTTCATTTCATCATCGTTCAATTCCTCAACGAATTCACCTTCACCATTATAATTTTTATATTCCAATTTTTGATAAATACCACCGCAAATATCGCTATCTATATAGTTTGAGAGCGATTCGCGCAAATATTGTAGTGTCTTATCGATTAGTCTCACCTTTTCTTACATACATTTATCGCTTCGTATTCGTTTTTTTAGCACGCTGCTGAAGCTGGGATTCAGGCTCTTGGTTAGCAGCATCTTCTGTTAACCCTTGTTGGTTTGTACTAGTGTTTACCCTTTTTTGACTCCAATTATTCTTTTTTTCGCTCATTGAAAACACCTCCAGTAGATAGTGTTTCAAAATCATGGTAATATATGCAGCATTAGACACAAGAACGTACAGCTGTAGCTAGCTGGAATCCGAACGATATAAATCGAATGAGGTGAAAACAATGCCAAAACAGGAGTATAAGAACGATACAAGTACTTGGATTGTAGTAGGTATAGCAATTGGTATTGCGGGTGGAATGATCTTTGATAGCATCGCCATTGGAATTGCAGTTGGACTCGCAATAGGGCTAGCCGTAAGCTTCAGATTTAATAAGGATAAGCAGAATAATCCAAAATAATTTCTTAACTGATTGGAATGGTGGGTAGTTTACAGTCATTAGAAAAGGGGAAGCCAGCGATAATGAAGGTCGACGTTTTTTTACGAACTTAATCTTTGTTTTAAAAAGGGAAAGATAAAGGTGAAGCAAAATATTTTGCTTCACCTTTATCTTTGCTCCTTACTCCTCGCTAAGCTCCTCATACTGCTCCCTTAGTGATCGCTTCAGTACTTTTCCACTAGGATTTTTAGGCAATGTTTCGGTAAAGTCAACATACTTAGGCACTTTGAATTTAGACAGCTTCGATCTGCAAAATTCAATTACTGCCTCTTTTGTCAAGCTTGCGCCAGCTTTTGGAACAATAATGGCAGTTACCGCCTCTATCCAGTATGCGTCCGGAATACTGACAACAGCTACCTCCGAAACACCATCAAGCTGATAAATGGTTTCCTCAACCTCCCTGCTGGATACATTGACCCCGCCAGTATTGATCATATCCTTTTTCCTGTCAATAATTGTTAAATATCCTTCCTCATCCATAATCCCAAGATCGCCACTATGGAACCAGCCTCCGCGAAATGCTTCAGCAGTCTTCTCAGGATCATGCAGGTAACCCCTCATTGCATGTGGGGTACGATGAACGATCTCCCCAATTTCACCCCGAGGTACTTCATTATCTTGATCGTCAACAATCTTTGTTTGGACATTTAGTGTTGCCGCACCTGCTGATCCAAGCTTGCGTAATTGATCAGCGGGCTGCAGTGCTGTTGCTAATGGAGCCACCTCGGTTTGTCCATAAAAGTTCCAGAACTTAGCATTTGGCAGACGCTCAGCTAATTCTTTTAAAATTTCCCGAGGCATAATTGCTGCACCATAGTAACATTTTTCCAAAGAGGAAAGATTACGTTTATCAAAATCTGGGTGACGCAACAGTCCAATCCAGACTGTCGGCGGGGCAAATAGTTGAGTTGCTGCTTCCTCTTCAATTGTCTTCAGAATAATCTCAGGGCTGGCAGTTTCTAATACGATTCCACTCGATCCAACATATATACTTGGACCTAAAAATACATGTAGTTGTGCACTATGGTATAACGGTAATGCATGAATTGCCACATCATGTTCCTCCATTTTTCCATTAACAATACAACTGACATATTCGCTTATTAGACTTTTATGAGTAAGCATTACCCCTTTTGGCCGAGATTCTGTACCGCTCGTATATAATACATGGGCAAGATCATCATCTGCAATTTCCACATCAACAAAATCAATCTGCTCTTCTTTTCGTATTGCAGACAATACCCCCCAGGAAGAGAGCTCATCCATTGGTTCATATGTTATAGGCAAGTCCATTAAATATTTATGCCTAATCTGAGCATTGCCAGCAGCATTTTCAAGTAATGGTGCATACTCCTCGGAAGCAATAAAACCAGTTACCTCTGCATGTTCTATAATGTATTGTACATCCCCGCCAGTCAGCATGTAATTAATCGGAATCATTACCGCACCAACCCTGGCCAAAGCAAAGTTCACTACAACAAAATCCAGGCTGTTCTTTGACATCACAGTAATCATTTCACCTTTATTCATACCCTGTGCAAGGAAAGCGTGTGCTGTCTGATTTACTAAATCATCCAGTTCTGCATATGTCAGACGCTGTTCTTTATAGCAAATCGCAAATTTTTCCGGCATTCGATCACGTGTCCTTGCAAGTAAATCCCCTAACGTGTTTCTGCGTGCACGTTCTAACATCTTGGAAAGCTCCATATTCTCATTTGCCTGTATACTCATACTCCCACTCCTTAGGTAAAATGTAATATATGCCATCCCATATGCTGAATATTTATTCTTTTATTTTAATTCAGAAAACTAATGTTGACAAGTGTTAATAGTGCTGTACTCCAAGCATTTGTTTCATATTTTGTCGATTTTTGGCTTGTATTTTTTATTCTTAAACACTTAATCTTCACAGAATACAATAAGGTTATGGAAGTGTTATCTCTAAATGTCCACCCAGAGATACTTGTCCTAATAATCCAAATAGTATAAAAGAAGACGAATAACATTACAAAATAAAAACCCCAATTTCTAATTATGATAAACTAAGAAATAGGATTTTTATTTTTGTTGGGAGTTTGAATTCAACATAGTTAAATATAAACAAAAAATTCATTTTATGATTTTTTAAAAAATATACGGTCTATTATAAAAATAACTACAATTGAGAATAATAGTGCGAGTGTAATATTTAATCCATTAGCTTCACCGAATAAACGAATTAATAAATTTTCATATGTAGGTAAACCAATCCAGTTTAAAATTGGTAACAAAATAAACAGCCCTATTAGAAGACCAGCTATACGAAATAAAAAATATTTATTCATATTTTGCTCTCCCTTGAATGTTTTTACTTCAATTGTACCACTGCTGAAGATTAATTAATTATTTATAATTATAAATAATAATCTTTTGTTTATTATACACTTATCCCCGTTTTCGGATCTCTTAACCTCTACTGCCTCCCGGTTGAATATTTCTATCGTTTGTCAAACCTCCTTCACCTCTCGATATAAATTCGATTAAAAAGGCTATTATCCTTTTTTTATTTTATATTGAATTTGTCATCCCCATTGTAAGTCATCAAAAAAACCCCTCTTTGCAAACAGACAAAGAAGAGCTATCGGAAGGGTTAAGGGGAAATTTTCCACATATAAAATTCACTTCTCGTACGAAATTTTCAAATTATTGGCAGCACCTCAAGACTAAAGTCCTGGGATTTTATGTAATCACTCTCCCTATCGCCCTGTAAAATTCTCGTATTGGTACTGGTTTCTTCATAATAAATTTCTAAACGTTCACTATTTGGTTTTTCAGGTAGTTGAGCGGTACTCGTAAATATTCCATCTTTTACTCTTTTTCTCTTGTTTCTTCTTTCAGCTTCCTCACTTCTTTAAGAATTGTTGAATAATGGGTCTTTTTGGTAGTTCGAGAGATTCTCGTATTTACGGACAATTAACAGTAAAGATTAAAAAAATCCGAACGAATACAAATTCTAATAAAAGAATTCATAGTTCGGATTTCTTTTTGGCTAAAATACTTTTACGCTAGCCATTTTCACTATTACTATCTACTATTCTGTCACTAGCTGCAGTTCAACTGGTATAAATTCTTCAACAGATTCATCACTGACCACCTTACCTGCAGCCTCAATAGCTTTTTGCCCAATTAATTCTGGCTGCTGAGCGACTGTTGCAGCCATTTTACCCTCCTTTACCGCTGCACGAGCATCGTCTGTTGCATCAAATCCAACAACAATCACATCCTCAAGCAGACCTTTTGATTCTAGTGCCTGTACTGCACCTAAAGCCATTTCATCGTTATGCGCAAATACTGCATTAATTTCTTCCGTGCTTTGCAGGATATTCTCCATAACAGTTAACCCCTCTGTACGGTCAAAATTCGCTGATTGTTTGGCAGCAACTTCAATTCCTTCGATACCATCGACGATATTATGGAAGCCTTCTCCTCGTTCACGTGTCGCGGACGCACCCGGAATTCCTTCCAATTCTACCACTTTACCTTGATCACCCAATTGTTCAGCAATGAATTTCCCTGCCATTTCACCACCAGCAACGTTGTCAGAGGCGATGTGTGTTACAACTTCGCCACCTTCCGAGCTTCGGTCAACTGTAATAACCGGTACATCTGCATCGTTAGCTAATTCAACCGCAGTCACAACTGCCGCTGAATCAGCCGGGTTAACTAATAGCACATCAATATCTTGCTGCAATAGATCTTCAATATCACTTAATTGTGTTGAAGGATCATTTTGTGCATCAGAGGTTAAAATTTCATAGCCAGCTTCCTTAGCTGCAGCTTCTGCGCCATCACGCAATGTTACAAAGAACGGGTTGTTTAATGTTGAAATGGACAAGCCGATTTTCACACTATCCTCTGATCCACTATCCTTTGTACCTTCTGATTCATCTGATGATGAACCTGGTGCTTCTGTTGAACAAGCTGTCATAACTAAAATTAAAACGAATAGACCTAATGTTTTTATCCATTTACTCATTTGTTTTTCCTCCCATGGAAAATTATTATTTTAGATGCTCCAATAGAACATCGTCAAACCTTATTTAGATCTGCGGTCCAGCAAGACAGCAAGCAGGATTACGCCGCCTTTTACTATTTGCTGATAAAATGATGATACGTTTAATAGGTTCAGGCCATTATCAAGCACCCCAATGATTAAGGCCCCAACAAGTGTCCCAGCAATTCTTCCGCGTCCTCCCATCAGACTTGTCCCACCGATAACTACAGCGGCAATCGCATCCAATTCATACATTGATCCAGCGGTTGGCTGTGCTGAATTTAATCGGCTAGTTAAAATAATCCCTGCTAAAACAGATAACATACCTGCTAATGAATAAACCCAAATTTTTACCCGATCCGCTTTTATGCCTGAAAGTGTAGATGCTTCTTCATTTCCACCAACAGCATATACTTGTCTGCCAAAAACAGTTTTACGCAGCACAAAGAATAAAATCAGGAATACAACAAGCATTAGGATAACAGGGAAAGGAACGCCAAATACATATCCCCGGCCAATCATTTCAAATGCAAAACTATCAGATAATCCTGTAATGGGTTTACCATCTGTATAAACGAGTGTTGTCCCACGGAAAACAGTCATTGTTGCAAGCGTCGCAATAAATGGTGCTACTTTCCCCTTCGTAATAATTAAACCATTCACCGCACCTAAAGCTAGTCCGATTATTAATCCAACAAATACAGCCAAAAGGGGATCCATGCCACTTGAAAGCATCCCGGCGGTTAATGCACTGCCTAACGCCAAAATGGACCCAACGGATAAATCAATCCCCGCTGTTAAAATAACAAACGTCATTCCAAATGCTATAAGTGCATTTACGGAAACCTGGCGTAATAGATTAAGAATATTGTCGAGTGTAAAAAAATTATCACTCAATAAGCCTAATATAATCAGAATCAAGATCAACCCGATAAATGGACCGATTTTAGCAAAGTTTGTTACGAATAAGCGTTTCATGCGTTCTTACCTCCTCCTGCTGCAGCAGTCATAATCTTCTCCTGATCAGCATCCTCTTTATCTAAGATACTTGCAATCTTCCCTTCATGTATGACCATAATCCGATCACTAACACCTAGAATCTCTGGAAGCTCGGAGGAAATCATAATAATCGCTACACCCTTTTCCGTAAGTTCATTCATAATCGTGTATATTTCCTTTTTCGCTCCAACGTCAACACCGCGGGTCGGTTCATCCAGAATTAAAAGCTTTGGATTTATTCCAAGCCATTTTGCAATTACAATTTTTTGCTGATTTCCACCGCTTAAATGTTTTACCTCTTGCTCAGCGCCAGTTGTCTTAACCCGAAGTCTTTCAATTAAATTATTAATCAGCTTATTTTCCTTCGATGAGGAGATAACTCCATTGTTCGAAATCGCTTTCATATTTGTTAAAGATATATTTTCGCGGATGGATGAATTCAAAAGTAACCCCTTTGCCTTACGATCCTCCGTAATAAAGCCAATTCCAGCTTTTATTGCATCTCTAGGGTGGTGAATGGATAACGTATTTCCAGCTAATTTAACCGTTCCATTATTTTTCTTTTTGAATCCAAAAATGGCCTCCATTATTTCCGTCCGTCCTGCCCCCATTAATCCAGCTACTCCAAGGATTTCCCCTTTTTTCACGTTAAAACTGATATTCTTAAAGATTCCTTTTCTCCTAAGGCTATTCACTTCAAAAACAATAGCACCGGCAGTACCTGTTCTCGCCGGGAATCGTTCTCCCAGCTCACGGCCAACCATCATTTTTACAATCGCTTCAAAGCTTGTTTCACTAATGGTTTCCGTACCTATGTACTGTCCATCACGCAATACAGTAATTCGATCACAAATTTGAAAAATCTCTTCCATTCTGTGTGAGATGTATATGATGCTTACACCTTTTTCCTGTAGTGATGTAAATCAGCACATTATCCCAGACATCAAATATCAAATTAATCCAGCTTAAAATCCGAGATAATGT
>NZ_BMFR01000022.1 GCF_014638995.1 Virgibacillus oceani | reverse complement strand
TTTGTCTACATATACAAATTACTAATTTACAGTTTCTGTAAGCTGTGCAACGCTAGTGGGTCAGACCCCTTGTCCCATGACACCGGTTCCAAGGGCAGCCCCGTATTATCGATTCATAATCCCCCTTGGACATGCATATTATTTATAAGCATGTCCGAGGGGGATATTTTATGTCAGCGTATCAATTGGGAGAAATTGTTTCATTAGTTTTTATGGCGGTAGCACTGGGAATGGATGCATTTTCAGTGAGCCTTGGTATGGGAATGCAAAGGATACGGCTGAAACGAATTGCCTTGATTGGTGTAGTTATCGGGCTATTTCATATGATAATGCCTTTTATCGGTATAATAGTAGGAAAGGCAATCTCCAACCAAATCGGTGAAATTACGATTCTTATCGGAGGTTTTCTATTAATTGCAATCGGTGCACAGATGCTTTTTTCTGCATTTAATCATGAAATAAAAAAGATCGTTCAGCCAATGGGGATCGGACTGCTGCTTTTTGCATTAAGTGTCAGCATGGACAGCTTTTCTGTTGGGCTTAGCCTTGGCATGTCAGGCGTAAAAACTGCCATTGCCCTTTTTCTGTTTGGAGCGGCCAGCATGGTGCTGACATGGATGGGCATGATCCTTGGGAAAAAGGTACATGGATTACTAGGAGTATATAGTGAAATATTAGGTGGAAGTATATTATGCGGCTTTGGATTAAAGCTGATTTTTGGATGAGTAAAAAAGTGGAAAAAATGCGGGACAAGGGGTCACCCCTTGTCCCGCATTTTTTCTAACAATTGATTTATTTCTATGTTATATTTTAGTTAAGAGTTTTTTTACGGGGGTTGCATTATGAAAATCTTGTTTATTTGTACAGGAAATACGTGCCGGAGCCCGATGGCGGAAGCGTTAATCAAACATAAATTCAAAGAGGCCAAGGTTCAGTCGGCGGGGATTTTTGCCGGGCAAAATCAACGTGCAAATCAAACCGCGATGGAGGCACTTGAACGAAAAGGAATCACATTGGATCATCGTTCACAGCCTGTTACGGATAAATTGCTGCACTGGGCAGATCTCGTTTTAACGATGACGACACAGCATAAACAATCACTTATTTTGCAGCATCCGAAATTTCAGGATAAATATTTCACTTTAAAGGAATACGTTTCAGAAGCAGATAAAAAAGTATGGAGCGAACTTAAACATGCCTATGCAAACTATGAAGAAAAACGATCCATATTTATCCAGGAAAACCAGCAGAAACTGAATAATAGTAAACTGGAATATGAGCTCGAACAGCATTTAAGAGACGATTTAGACTACATTCAGCAGCTGGAAGCAAGTTTAATTAATTACGATATTTCTGATCCGTTTGGCGGGGATCTGAAAATATATCAGGAAACATTAAATGAATTAGATAAATATATTGATTCACTAATTAAAAAGATAAAATAAAGTATGCAGGTGTAAGGGGAAGCATCCATGAAAAGAAAATATCGATTTAGTTTACGATTGAAATTAGTTTTGCTGACAACACTATTGGCGATTATTACGTATACCTTTAGTGCTATTTTCATTTATTTTGTTTTCAATTATGTTCAGTCATTTTGGAACGTGTCAGAAAATTGGTTCACAATTATTACGTTAGCAATGGGGATTTTTTGGTCGGGTGTATTAGCATATTTCGCTGCCCGTTTTATTACAAAGCCATTGGAAAGTCTTGAAATTGCTGCAACCAATGCAGCAAACGGAAATTTAAATCAGACCGTAGAAATATCAAATTCTGACGATGAAATTCGCTCACTTAGTATTGCTTTTGACAAGATGCTTAAAAATTTAACCGATATGGTCCATAATATAGATAAGCACTTTGATCATACGAACCAATCTGTAATAAACATCAAGAACTCATCGGATCGGGCTGCTCAATACTCGAAAGCAATTGGTGCATCTATTGATGAAATAGCTAAGGGTGCAGAAAGCTCGTCCGAGGCCATTCAGCAAACGGCAGAGTCCGTTGAGGTGGCAACAGAACTTGCTGGTGAAGTACAAAACAAGGCAAGTCAATCGAAAGAAAAATCAAACAACATGATTGATACACTAAATACGAGTAAAGCTGTGGTAAATGAGTTGGTTGCGGGTATCCAGCAGCTTGCAAGCGATCAGGAAAAATCGTTGCAGGATGTTGATCATCTAAAGCAAAATGCCTCGCAAATAGAAACGGTTATAACGATGGTCGGTGAAATTGCCGCCCGAACAAATCTATTGGCTTTAAACGCATCGATTGAAGCCGCTCAAGCGGGTGAGCATGGTAAAGGATTTGCGGTAGTTGCCGATGAAATTCGCAAATTGGCAGACCAAAGTGCAAAAGCAGTGCAGCGCATTTCTGATTTAATCAAAACGATCCAGGAAGATGTCTCACACGTAGTAAATAAAATTAATGAAAATGTGCAATATGCTAATAAAGAGGCACAAAAAGGCGAACAAACAAATGGTGCCATTGAGCAAATGTCAAAATCCATTAATGATGTAGCAGGTGAAATTGATGCGATTTCGCAATTGGTAAATAGTCAGCTGGAGTCTATTCAGGCAACCGTTAAACAATCACAGGAAGTTGCAGCTATCGCTGAAGAAACGTCTGCTGGGGCAGAGGAAATAAATGCATCCATTCAGGAACAGGCAAGCATAATTGAGCAAGTTGATCATTTGGCATATGATTTAGAAGATCAGGCAACGACGTTAAATAAGCAAATCCGGAAATTTAACGTCTCCTAATATCACCTTAAGAGAAGGAGTGGCAATGATGAAGGTTATTATTACAGCAGATCATGCGGGGATGACAATCCGTAATGAAGTGAAAAATCTATTAGACGAAATGGGGATTGACTACGAGGACACTGGCTGTGATTGCCAAAGTTCAGTAGATTATCCAGATTACGCACTTCCAGCTGCAGAACGTGTAGCTAAAGGTGAATTTGACCGCGGTATTTTTATTTGCGGAACCGGGATTGGCATGTCCATCACAGCAAATAAGGTAAAGGGTATCCGCTGTGCATTGGTACATGATGTTTATACAGCAAAATTAACCCGACAGCACAATGATTCAAATGTACTGGCAATGGGCGAGCGGGTTATTGGACCTGGATTGGCCCGTGAAATCGCAAAGAACTGGCTTGAGTCCGAATTTGATGGCGGCCGACACGCAAATCGGATTGGCAAAATTACAACGTATGAGGATAAATAAGTTTAATGTATGCATTTCACATGGCAGGTGATAGACATGGTAGATTTCAGCAAGCACGTGCAAGAAGATTGTCATGCACTTATCGGTGAATGGATTTCAAGCAAGCATCTGCACAAAGGGAATCTTTTTGTCATAGGCTGTTCCACAAGCGAAATAGCTGGGAAACATATTGGAACCGCCGGAAGTGAAGAATTAGCGGCAATCGTTTTTAATGAGCTGGAAGTATTGAAAAACAAGACGGCTATCAAGCTTGCCTTTCAATGCTGTGAACATTTAAATCGTGCATTAGTCGTTGAACAGGAAACAATGGACGCTCATCAGCTTGAACAAGTATCTGTAATTCCTGTTCCAACTGCTGGTGGGTCAATGGCTTCTTATGCCTATAAACATATGGAAAATCCAGTAGTTGTCGAAACGATCCAAGCACATGCGGGCATAGACGTTGGTGAAACGATGATCGGGATGCATCTTAAACAGGTTGCAGTTCCGGTGCGTTTTAGCCAGCGTATGATTGGGAATGCCCGTGTAACAGCAGCACGTACCAGGCCAAAATTAATTGGCGGTGAACGAGCAATGTATCATGACACCGCAATAAATAACAGCTGTAACTAATCAAATACATAGGAGGCTATACAAATGGAACAAGTGAAACAAGCAGTTAAAAACCTATCTCAAGCGGATCAAGAGCTATACGAAGCAATGCAAAATGAAAAAACACGTCAGCAGGAAAAAATTGAACTGATCGCATCAGAGAACTTTGTGTCAGAAGCGGTTATGGAAGCAATGGGATCTGTGTTAACGAATAAATATGCGGAAGGCTACCCTGGCAAACGTTATTATGGCGGCTGTGAATTTGTTGATGTAGTGGAAAATTTAGCTAGAGACCGTGCGAAGGAACTGTTTAATGCTGAACATGCTAATGTACAGCCGCATTCAGGTGCACAAGCGAACATGGCGGTATATTTCACTGCTTTAGAACCAGGTGACACTGTACTTGGTATGAACTTGAACCATGGTGGCCATTTAACACATGGCAGTCCGGTGAATTTTAGTGGTAAGCTTTATAACTTTGTTGAATATGGTGTGGATAAAGATTCAGAGCAGCTAGATTATGATGCCGTATTGGAAAAAGCGAAAGAAGTTCAGCCGAAGCTAATTGTTGCTGGTGCTAGTGCATATTCCCGTTCAATTGATTTTGCTAAGTTCCGTGAAATTGCAGATGCAGTAGGAGCTTATTTAATGGTAGATATGGCGCACATTGCTGGTCTTGTTGCTACAGGACTTCACCCAAATCCAGTGCCGCATGCTGATTTTGTTACAACAACAACACATAAAACATTAAGAGGCCCGCGTGGCGGTATGATTTTGTGTAAAGAAGAATTTGCTAAGAAAATTGATAAGTCCGTTTTCCCTGGTATGCAAGGCGGTCCGTTGATGCACATTATTGCTGCAAAAGCAACGTCATTTAAAGAGGCATTATCAGATGATTTTAAAGCATACACAAGACAAATTGTCAAAAATGCCAAAGTCTTAGGCGAGGCATTGAAGGACGAAGGAATCCGCATTGTTTCAGGCGGCACTGACAACCATTTATTACTTTTAGACGTAACACCGCTTAGCCTAACAGGAAAGGTTGCAGAAAAAGTACTTGACGACATTGGTATTACAACAAACAAAAATACGATTCCATTTGATACGGAAAGCCCTTTTGTAACAAGCGGAGTACGTATCGGCACAGCTGCTGTGACAACGCGTGGATTTAAGGAAGCTGAGATGAATGAAATTGCAGCAATTATTTCACTCACGCTTAAAAACCATGAAGATGAAGCGAAATTACAGGAAGCGGCAGATCGTGTGAAAGTATTAACAGATCGTTTTCCACTTTACGCATAATAAATAATGTGAGGATGTTCCAAATACAGAACATCCTCTTTTTATGATAACAATCTGATATCATTGCTTGAAACACTGTGATTTTTTCAGTACAATTTGTAGGATGTAACTAATAGTTAGGAGTGATCACCGAAATGGGAAAAGTACATGTACTGGATCATCCGTTAATTCAGCATAAATTAACGTACATACGAGATAAGAATACTGGAACTAAAGAATTCCGCGAGCTTGTTGACGAGGTAGCAATGTTAATGGCCTTTGAAATTACTCGTGATCTGCCTCTTCAGGAAATTACCACTGAAACACCCGTTATGGAAGCTACAACAAAAGTATTAGCAGGGAAGAAAATTGGGTTAATTCCAATTCTTCGTGCAGGACTTGGCATGGTGGATGGTATGTTGAGCCTTATCCCAGCAGCACGTGTTGGTCATGTTGGGCTATACCGTGACCCCGAATCTTTACAACCAGTAGAATACTATATTAAATTGCCATCAGATATATCAGAACGTGAGCTGATCGTGCTTGATCCAATGCTTGCAACAGGCGGTTCGGCAAATGATGCGATCCATTCATTGAAAAAACGCGGTGCAAAACAAATCCGCTTAATGTGTTTGATTGCAGCACCTGAGGGCGTTAAAAAGATACAGGAAGAACATCCTGATGTTGATGTTTATCTAGCCGCATTGGATGAAAAGCTGGATGACCATGGCTATATCGTTCCTGGATTAGGTGACGCTGGTGACCGACTTTATGGCACCAAATAGAACGGAAAAATAAATGTGGAGTGACGAGAAATGAGTAAGCGCATTAAAGTAATGACGATTTTTGGGACGAGACCAGAAGCGATTAAAATGGCACCACTTGTTTTGGAATTGCAGAAGCGCGAGGAAGAGTTTGAATCCATCGTAACGGTAACAGCACAGCACAGAGAAATGCTCGACCAGGTGCTTGAAATTTTCAACATAACACCTGACTATGATTTAAACATTATGAAACAAAAACAAACACTGGCACAAATTACAACACGGGCATTAGAGGGCTTGGACGAGGTGATGAAAGAAACGAAACCAGATATCGTTCTAGTGCACGGTGATACCAGTACTACATTTGCTGCCTCACTTGCAGCATACTATAACCAGATTGCAGTAGGGCATGTAGAAGCGGGACTTAGGACATGGGATAAATACTCACCATATCCGGAAGAGATGAACCGTCAGCTGACAGGGGTTATGGCAGACCTTCATTTTGCTCCAACAGATAAATCAAAACAAAATCTATTGGACGAAAATAAACAAGCTGACCGAATTGTTGTGACAGGAAATACAGCGATTGATGCGTTAAAAACAACCGTTGATGACGGTTACGCTAGTCCAATTTTAGAAGAAATTGGCGATAAGCGGCTAGTGCTTATGACTGCACATCGCCGTGAAAATCTTGGTAATAACATGCAGCAGATGTTCCGCGCGATTAAGCGAATTGTAGAAGAGCACAATGATGTACAGGTGATCTATCCTGTACATTTAAACCCAGTCGTCCAGGAAACAGCAAATGAGATTTTAGGAAATGACGACCGTATTAAATTAATCGAACCATTAGGCGTTGTTGATTTTCATAATTTCGCCGCACGGTCTCATTTAATTTTAACGGATTCAGGCGGAGTTCAAGAAGAAGCACCATCACTGGGAGTTCCGGTTCTAGTCCTGCGTGATACAACGGAACGCCCAGAAGGCATCGAAGCAGGGACGTTAAAATTGGCCGGTACTGACGAAGATACTATTTTTAACTTAGCACATGAATTACTAACCGATGGATTGGCATACGAAAAAATGGCAAAAGCATCAAACCCATACGGAGATGGACAAGCATCTGAACGTATAGCCGATGCGATTGTTGATTATTTTAAATAGGATTGAGGACCCAGCAGACGACGCTGGGTCCTTTTTGATGGGTCGATAGGAATATTTGGTGCAGGAATATCGGCAGGAGAACGGGAACATCGGCAGGAGAGCAAAAATGCAAACATCCGAAGCACGAAAAAAACCAATACCATGCATGATTATCCATTTTTTACAAATAATAATGGGAAAAGGAGGATTCCCCAATGCGATGCTTTCTAGTTATTACCACTATTCTAGCAACCTTATTCATGCCAACAATCATACCAGCAGCACCATCTCCCGCAGATATGCCCGATGAAAAAGTCTCGATAATAATAGAGGTGGAAGGGGATCCGGAAAAACACAAAGAATATTTGGAAGCATACTATCCGTACGTAGATGTTGTTGCTACATATGATAAATTATTTAATGGCATTGCATTGCAAGGTGATCCAGGTGATATGGCAAGAATGGATTCACTTGATTTTATTAAGGCGATTCATCCAGTATCAAAATACGAGGCAATCTATCAATCTTCAGAGGAAACAGAGACATCAAATTCAGTTATCCCCGCTTCTATTAATGATACTGATTACACTGGTGAGGGTGTAAAGGTAGGGATTATCGATACTGGAATTGATTATAATCATCCAGACCTGTCAGCAAATTTTGTTGATGGGTATGATCTTGTGGATCTTGATGATGATCCAATGGAAACTATCGCCTCCCAAGGTATGCCAACATTACACGGGACACATGTTGCTGGTATTATAGCTGCCGATGGAAAAATAAAAGGTGTTGCGCCTGATGCGGATATTTATGCATACCGTGCTTTAGGACCCGGTGGAATGGGGACATCGGTACAGGTGATCGCGGCCCTTGAACAAGCAGTGGAAGATGGGATGGATGTTATTAATTTGTCCTTAGGCAATTCGGTAAATGGACCAGATTATCCTACTAGTATAGCCGTCAATCGGGCGGTTAATCTTGGTGTTGCCGTTGTTATTGCAAATGGGAATAGCGGACCAAAGAACTGGACGGTTGGTTCCCCTGCGACTGCTGCAAAGGCAATGTCAGTCGGAGCATCAACTATGCCGCAAAAGGTTCCATACCTTTACGAACCGGCCGAGGATGTTTCAATTGGATTAACGACAATGCTAGGCTCACCCGCATGGACCCTTGAAAAAGATTATCCAATTGTCCAATTAACGGACCAGCTGCACGATGCACATGGGAAAATTGTACTCATCCAGCGTGGTAAAATTCCTTTTTATGAGAAGGCCAAAAAAGCACAAGAAATAGGGGCTGTGGCGGCAGTAATTTATAATAACGAAGAGGGGTATTTTCAAGGATCGGTAGAAAATGACCAAGCTCCACTAACAATTCCTGTAGCGGCCATTTCAAAGGAGGCTGGCGAATGGATAATGGAACAATCCAAGGTGGACCCCCTTTATCTGGAATCAATCTATAAGGAAACGATGGAGGGTGTAGCCGGATTTAGTTCTCGTGGACCTGTTGCAGTTAACTGGGATATAAAGCCCGATGTTATTGCACCGGGAGCAAATATTCTTAGTACAGTTCCAGGCGGATACAAAGAATTACAAGGGACTAGCATGGCAGCCCCCCATGTAACAGGTGCGATTGCTTTACTAAAAGAAGCGCACCCGAATTGGTCAGTCGAACAAATCACTGGAGCATTAAAAACAACTGCCCAGCCAATTCAAGACGATCATGGAACACTTTTCGAACCAATTGTCCAAGGGATGGGCCAAATTCAGCCAGAACTAGCAGTAAACACGGAAACGATTATTTATGAACCATTGTTATCCTTTGGAAAAATTAATGATTATAAGGAAACAAACAAACTTGCATTAACGATAGAAAATACATCAAACCATGAGCAACGCTATTCGTTTGAGTTCCCGAAAAAGGAAAAGGGAATTAGCTGGAATCTTCCGCAGACATTTACATTGAAAAAGAATGAACAAAAAACAATACCAGTTGAATTAAGTGTCGTCACACAGCAGCTTAAAGATGGTATACATGAGGGATGGCTAAAGCTAAATCAAGGGGAAGAAGTTTTTCATTTGCCATATCTTTTTGTCAGTAAGCAAGCGGACAATCCGAAAGCAATGGGCTTCCAATTCTTATTAAAGCCATTTTCGGATGATACGTACCTTTATCAGCTATATCTTACGGAACAGGTTAAACAAGTTAATGTAAATTTGTACAACCCTGATACATTACTTTATGAACGGGAATTCTTAGAAATTGAAGATCCGAAAGCAGGTATGAATGAAGGAAATATAAAAAAGCAGGACATTGGAGAACCAGGTATATACAAGGCACTGATTACATTAGAATTGGAAAATGGAACTTATGATAGTTACGAAACTGAAATCCAAATAGATTAAGTGCATTCGTTCACAAAAATGTCATGAATTTGTCTACTATTATCATTTATAATATTAGTGGAGATGGGAAGGTTTTCTAGATTTTAAAAATCAGTTTAACAAATGAACCCCATTGTAATGGCTATTAGTGCAAAAATACGCAGAAAATCGACAAAATACCATTCCGAAAACAGGTCGAAATTAGAGTAATTACCAATTTGTAGTTTCTCTCACAAACTGATTGACAACAAGGTGGGGCTATTGTACACTTGCTTAGTGTGGAATGGTAAGGTTTTCATTAAACTGCAATAATTGCGTCTTTTAGTCGAATTTTTGTTACATAAGTATATCGGATTCAGTATCTCTAGTCAGTGATGTATATCACTATGGAGCTCCGGTTTTTCTTATGTTTTTTGCAGCGTTAAACTACTGTATGCAATTGTCTTTACCGATAATTGCCCGCAACTTGCTTTCTGGGCAGCGTGCTGAAGTATTTTTAAAGGTTTAATCTAAAGGATTATCTATTATTTACAGAATACTTGCATTTTGTTCAAAAATTCACGGGGGAAGTATAAATCATGTCGCAATATCAAAATATGATAGCCCGCGAGCGCAAGTGGATGTTCTACCTACTCGCAATCTTGGTACTAGGAGCCGGTTTTACACCGTATCTGCGTATCTTCCTCGGACTTCTATTAGGAAGTGTGGTTAGTTTTTATAATTTATATCTATTACAAAAGAAGACTAATGATGTAGCAGAGGCTGTTGGACAAGGGAAATCGGTCCGTGGAGTCGGTACGCTTTCACGATTGGCCGCAGTCGCTTTAGCAGTAGTTATTGCACTTCGCTATGAAGACTATTTTCACATTATCGCTGTTGTTATTGGATTAATGACATCATACCTTGTCATTATGATAGATTTTTTTGTGCATGAATCTAAAAAGTAATGCTAAGAAAAGGGGTGAAAAAGTTGGATCATGAAGCACCAATAGTTGAAGATGTACTTGGAATTTCTTGGCTTGATTTTAATTTATCCAATGTTTTGATGATCGCAATCGCATCATTAATTGTATTCGTTCTCTGTGTGTTAGGTGCCAAGAGCCTGCAGTTAAAGCCGACCGGTGCACAGAACGTTATGGAGTGGATCATTGATTTTGTCAAAGGAATGGTCAACGATGCAATGGATTGGAAGACAGGAAAGAGCTTCTTGCCATTAGCATTAACACTTATCACGTATATATTTGTAAGTAACATGTTAGGTGTTATAACAATGGCTACATTTGGCCACGATTTATGGTGGAAATCCCCAACGTCTGATGCTGGTATAACATTAACGCTATCAGTAATGGTTATTCTGCTGACGAATTTTTACGGAGTGAAAATTCGAGGTGGAAAGGAATATATGAAAGACTTTATCAAACCTTACCCTATATTTTTGCCAATAAAAATAATAGAAGAACTGGCAAACTCTCTTACTCTCGGTCTTCGGTTATTTGGTAACATTTATGCAGGGGAAGTCCTGTTAGGTTTATTAGCAGGATTGATGACATCAGGAGCTGTCGGTTTCATAGGCGGTGCTATTCCTATGTTGGCATGGCAAGGATTTAGTATATTCGTTGGTGCCATTCAAGCATTTATCTTTACATTGCTGACATTGGTTTACATGTCACACAAAGTCAGCACAGATCACTAAGCTTTTTTACAATTGGTAATGAACCAGTTTGAACAGAAACCCTCTGTTTGAACAGGATATTATTAAAAAAACAAACATATTTATGAGGAGGATTTCATAATGGGAATTTTAGCAGCTGCAATAGCAGTAGGATTAGCCGCAGTTGGTGGCGGTATTGGTAACGGTATTATCGTAAGTCGTACAGTAGAAGGTATTGCTCGTCAGCCAGAACTTAAAGGTCAGCTTCAAACTGTAATGTTCATTGGTGTTGGTTTGGTTGAGGTTATGCCGATTATCGCAGTAGTTATCGCATTTATGGTAATGGGTCAATAGTAATAATAAGTAAATGGCGAAGTTCGACTTTCCATAGAATCTTCGCCGTTGTTTATGCAATTAACAAAAGCGGAAACGCCCGTTTTAGCTGAACATTCCTTCGCAGGAGATAAAGGAAACTCGGGTGAGCTTAAGCGTCGATGTTGACCTTATCGTACGGAGGTGAGGGAAGTCCATCACAGCTTTAGCGCTGGAGCTGGACGTGGCTTATTCTGTTTATAACTTTACAGCGCCACAAATTTTATACATTCCTAAACAATTCGAGATTACTGGAATAACAATTGAAATGCTTAATAATTATAGGTTGATCAAACGTTTGATTAATCATTGTAATGCCTAAATGTATGGTGAAAGGAGTGAATTCTGTGCAAGCATACACTGGAATTTCTACGATTAATGCTGCAATTGGTGGACTGCACGTTGGAGATATGCTGGTCCAATTAATTTTCTTTATTATATTGCTAGTATTGCTGCGTAAATATGCGTGGGGCCCTATTATGGGTATGATGCAAAAACGTGAAGAATATATTGCTTCGGAAATAGAAGCTGCTGAGAAAAGCCGCGCTGAAGCTGAAAAAGCATCACAGGAAGCTACTAAACAACTTAAGCAAACAAAGCAAGAGGCACAGAAGATCATCGAGGATGCCAAGAGTGCCGGCGTAAAGCAAGAACAGGAAATTATACAGTCTGCACGTAACGAAGCAGATCGTATTAAACTTGCCGCACAAGAAGAAATCCAAAATGAAAAAGAAAAAGCAATCCAAGCACTTCAGGATCAAGTGGCATCATTATCAGTTCTTATTGCAAGTAAAGTAATTGAAAAAGAAATAAGTGCACAAGATCAGGAAAAACTGATCAATGAATACATTAAAGAGGTAGGAGAAGAGCGATGAGTATAGTTGCTAAACGATATGCAGAAGCTCTTTTTCAACTCGGAAATGAAAAAGCAACTTTAGAAACAATAGTTGAAGAATTACGCGTTGTTAAAGAAGTCTTTCAAAGCAACCAAAAACTTTATACATTCCTAGAGCATCCACGAGTAAATAATGAGAAGAAGAAACAATTTTTGCAGGAAGTGTTTCAAGGTCTTTCAACCGATGTAATCAACACGTTAAAATTACTTGTTGAACGTCATCGTGCAGATAGCATTCCATCCATTATTGATCATTTATCGCAAATGGTGAACGATGCTAAAGGAACTGCAGAAGCGCTTGTTTATTCTGTTCGTGAATTGTCTGATGCCGAAAAAGCAGAGCTTGAAAGCACGTTTGCTAAACGCTTTAATAAGACAGCACTCAAGCTTGAAAATGTAGTAGATCCTTCAATTATTGGCGGCGTTAAAATCCGTATGGGGAATACCATTTATGATGGCTCCATCAGCGGTAAATTAAAACGCATCGAACGGAATATTGTAAACAAATGATGATAGGGGTGAAATGGTATGAGCATCAAAGCTGAAGAAATCAGTACACTGATTAAACAGCAAATTGAGAGTTTTGACTCGGAAATTGAAGTAAGTGATGTCGGAACAGTTATTGAAATTGGTGACGGTATCGCACGTGCTCATGGCCTTGATAATGTCATGGCTGGAGAGCTTGTTGAATTTTCAAATGGTGTAATGGGTATGGCGCAAAACCTTGAGGAATCAAACGTTGGTATCGTTATCCTTGGACCATATACAGAAATTAAAGAAGGCGATGAAGTTCGTCGTACAGGCAGAATCATGCAAGTACCAGTTGGAGAGGAATTGCTTGGACGCGTGGTGAATCCGCTTGGTCAGCCAATTGATGGAAGAGGTCCGGTTGAAACAACTAAATCTCGCCCAATCGAATCGGAAGCACCAGGTGTTATGGATCGTAAATCAGTTGATGAACCACTGCAAACTGGTATTAAAGCGATTGACGCACTTGTGCCAATTGGCCGCGGACAGCGTGAGCTTATCATTGGTGACCGTCAAACAGGTAAAACAACTGTAGCGATTGATACAATTATTAACCAGAAAGACCAAGACATGATTTGTATCTATGTTGCAATCGGTCAGAAGGATTCAACCGTTCGCGGAACAGTTGAAACACTTCGCCGTTACGGTGCACTTGATTATACTATCGTTGTATCTGCCGGAGCATCAGATCCAGCACCATTATTATACCTTGCACCATATGCAGGTGTATCAATGGGTGAAGAGTTCATGTATAACGGTAAACATGTATTAGTTGTATATGATGACTTATCAAAACAAGCGGTAGCATACCGTGAACTTTCATTGCTTTTACGTCGTCCTCCAGGTCGTGAAGCATTCCCAGGGGATGTATTCTACCTGCACTCTCGTTTATTAGAACGTGCAGCGAAGTTAAGTGACGCAAAAGGCGGCGGTTCATTAACTGCATTGCCATTTGTTGAAACACAAGCAGGCGATATTTCAGCATATATCCCAACAAACGTAATCTCGATCACTGATGGACAAATCTTCTTGCAATCAGATTTATTCTTCTCTGGTGTACGTCCGGCGATTAACGCAGGGCTTTCGGTATCACGTGTTGGTGGATCTGCACAGGTTAAAGCGATGAGAAAGGTTGCAGGTACATTACGTCTTGACCTTGCATCTTTCCGTGAATTAGAGGCATTTGCACAGTTTGGCTCTGATCTTGATAAAGCTACTGCAGCAAAACTGAATCGTGGAGCACGTACAGTTGAAGTTTTAAAACAAGGATTGCATAAACCACTAGCTGTTGAAAAACAAGTTATGATCATTTATGCACTGACAAAAGGCTTCTTAGATGATATTCCTGTAGAGGATATTACACGCTTTGAAGAACAATTCCATTTATGGCTAGATGAAAACCGTTCGGAATTACTTGCATCGATCCGTGATACTGGTCAACTTCCAGAAGCAAACGATATGAACGATGCAGTAGATTCATTTAAGAAAACATTTTTACCTTCAGATAAGTAAACAAAGGCGAAGCGGACTTGCAAATGCTAGTCCGTCTGAGCTAAAAGTTTAAGTTAATATATGCACGCAACCTTTGAAATGAAAGGGTGGTGAAAAAGCTTGGCATCACTAAGAGATATTAAAACCAAAATCGATTCTACAAAGAAAATGAAACAAATTACCAAGGCAATGGAAATGGTTTCTGCTTCTAAAATGAATCGTGCCGAAGAAAATGTTCATTCATTTTTGCCGTACAGTGAAAAAATTCAGGAAGTTGTTGCAAGCATCGCACAAAGCAGCAAAAACATTGACAATCCAATGCTTAACAGCCGTGATGTGAAAAAGACAGGATACCTTGTCATAACATCGGATCGTGGACTTGCAGGAGCATACAACAGCAGTGTGTTACGTAAATTGCATCAAACGATTAAAGAGAAACACAACTCAACAGATGAATATGTCATAATTGTTGCTGGACGTGTTGGCTATGAGTATTTCAAAAAACGCAATATGCCAATCGTTAAAAGTGTTCTTGGACTTGCCGATCAACCGAATTTTGCTGATATCAAAGAATTGGCTTCAGAAACAGTACAAATGTATATTAATGAAGAAATTGATGAGCTGAATATTTATTATAACCATTATATTAGTGTTATCTCGCAACAAGTGACCTCTAAGAAATTACTGCCACTTACTAATTTGCAGGAGGGCACTGTTTCGGGCAGTCAATATGAATATGAACCAGATCAAGAGGAAATATTGGAAGTACTTTTACCGCAATATGCCGAGAGCTTAATTTATGGCGCATTGCTTGACGGTAAAGCGAGTGAACATGCAGCGCGGATGACAGCAATGAGAAGTGCGTCTGATAATGCTGATGAAATTATCGGAGACCTTACATTGTCATACAACCGTGCCCGCCAAGCAGCTATCACACAAGAAATTACAGAAATTATTGGTGGAGTAGCTGCACTAGAATAGCTCCTTGACCATTCAACAGTAAGTTAGGAGGGAAATTCGATGACGAAAGGTTATGTTTCACAAGTCATGGGGCCCGTAGTCGATGTGAAATTCGAGGACGGTCAGCTCCCAGACATATATAACGCATTAGTAGTCCAGTTTGAAGCACAGGACGATTCTAAAGTAAGCATTGAACTTACATTAGAAGTAGCACTTCATCTAGGTGACAACTCTGTTCGTACAATTGCGATGTCATCAACAGATGGTGTACAGCGCGGAATGGAAGTTGAAGATTTAGGCAGAGCAATTTCAGTACCGGTTGGCGATGTGACACTTGGTCGCGTATTTAACGTACTAGGTGAAAACATTGACCTGGACGAACCATTAGATGCTGGTGTTCGTAAGGATCCAATTCACCGCGAGTCACCGGAATTTGAAAATCTTGCAACGGAAACAGAAATTTTAGAAACTGGTATTAAAGTTGTTGACTTATTAGCACCATATATCAAAGGTGGTAAAATCGGTTTGTTTGGTGGTGCCGGTGTAGGTAAAACAGTTTTAATTCAGGAATTAATCAACAACATCGCACAAGAACATGGCGGTATTTCCGTATTTGCCGGTGTTGGTGAACGTACTCGTGAAGGTAATGACCTTTACTATGAAATGAAAGATTCAGGCGTTATTGCAAAAACTGCCATGGTATTCGGTCAAATGAACGAACCGCCTGGTGCGCGTATGCGTGTTGCATTAACAGGTCTGACAATGGCTGAATATTTCCGTGATGAGCAAGGCCAGGATGTGTTGCTTTTCATTGATAATATTTTCCGTTTTACACAAGCGGGTTCAGAGGTTTCCGCATTATTAGGCCGGATGCCATCTGCCGTTGGTTACCAGCCGACACTTGCAACTGAAATGGGTAAACTGCAAGAGCGTATTACGTCAACAAATAAAGGTTCTGTAACATCAATCCAGGCTATCTATGTACCTGCCGATGACTATACAGATCCAGCGCCAGCGACAACATTTGCTCACTTGGATGCAACAACAAACCTAGAGCGTAAACTTTCTGAGCAAGGTATTTACCCTGCTGTGGACCCATTGGCATCTACATCACGTGCATTAGATCCTGAAATTGTAGGCGCAGAACATTATGAAGTAGCAACTGAAGTTCAGCGTACACTGCAAAAGTATAAAGAACTGCAAGATATTATCGCAATTCTTGGTATGGATGAGCTTTCTGATGAAGATAAACAAACGGTACAACGAGCACGTCGTATTCAAAACTTCCTTTCTCAAAACTTCCACGTTGCTGAACAGTTTACTGGACAAAAAGGTTCTTATGTACCAGTACAGGAAACTGTAAAAGGCTTCAAAGAGGTTTTAGAAGGTAAATATGATGATTTGCCGGAAGATGCATTCCGTTTAGTTGGCCGTATCGAAGAAGTAGTTGAAAAAGCAAAAGAAATGGAATAATAACGAAGACTTAACTGACGCAATTAGTTGGGAAATTTTAAAATGATTTCCCAACCTGCATTAAGTCTGTAGGAGGGGTTACATTGAAAACACTAACTGTGAGTGTTGTTACTCCTGATGGTCCGGTTTTGGAAGATAGCTTTGAAATGGTTAGCTGTAAAGCGGAAAGTGGTGAACTTGGTATTTTGCCAGGGCACATTCCATTAGTCGCTCCGCTGACAATCAGTGCCGTACGATTAAAAAATGGCAATGATTCAAAACGATTAGCTGTTAGTGGCGGATTTTTGGAGGTGCGCCCAGAAAAGGTAACAATTCTTGCCCAATCTGCAGAAACACCTTCAGACATCAATGTTGAACGCGCGAAAGAAGCAAAATCACGCGCAGAACAACGCCTCCAGTCTAAACAAGACGATATCGACTTCCAAAGGGCTGAATTAGCACTCAAACGAGCAATGAACAGATTGGATATTGTAGGATAATTTTGGAAAGCTTCTCACTTTTGTGGGGGGCTTTTTGTGTAGTTAAGGCTTTAAATTGGAATAAAATAGATACAAGATTAGTGGATAATTGGAAATGAGGAAGCTCCGACCCGATGTGATGGGAAATCGATTGACTAGAGATAGTATTAGCCAGATTGCAGAATTCAGGCGAATCGGCAAGTGCGGCGGGAAATATATCGGAAAGGAATAACAGCAAGTGCGGTGGATTCAAGCAAAAAGGAAAATGTCAGGTAAGGCGAGAAATCAAACGGAAATAACGACAAATGCAGTGGCAGAATGATCGAAAAGGGAATATGCCAAGTACGGCGGTAAATTTATTGAAAAGGGAAATTAACGACAAATACGGAAGGAAATAAATCGTAAAAAGAAATATTGACTGTTATGGAGATACGGACGGAATATGACAATACCCATAGTCACGCAACTGGGAAACCAGCACCTTTATTTCATACTTTGCGGGAAAATGAAGTCGATATTTCCCGGGAAATGCTAAATATTGATTATTTCCTGTTCCTGCTTCAACACAATTTGACACTTCATTCAATAAACCCCTGCATTAAATCCGTTGACAATTCCATGCATTACTGGCAAAGTAACATTAGTGAAAAGTTATTTTAAAGGCAAGGTGTGAAGATATATGTTTTCAATCGGTCAATTAGCACTAACTAGTATGATCTCCCATTTACTTTTTATTTTTATTACATGGAGGCTAGTACAGACAATTAATTTCGATCCGTTAATAAGAAAGGGCCGCGCTACTGAAGCACGAATTCTTCTATTGTTTATCACAATAGTAATCGGTACCGGTGTCAGCAGGTTCTTCCTTGAATTCCTTCGATGGTCTCAGGATCTTAGATTACTCTTCTAGGATGCTAAACAAGGTTCCTTATTAAAAATCTAGTATTCTATAAATCTGTCGGAATTTATGAGGTATGTTTCTAAATCCTCCTGTTCATACTATAGTTATAGTTTTGAATAAGGAGGATTTTTTATGAAGAAAGCAGGTATTATTTTTATTTTAATATTATGTTGTACGACAAAGGCATTAGCCTATAATGCTGCACCTGAAAATGATGAAATGGTGGATTTAGCAGCACTTGCCCTAGAAAGTGCTTTAACCGTTGATAAGTGGCAGGTCACAATCAAAGAACAAATTGATCATAATGGAATACAATATAAAATAAAGCAATTGAAAAATAGTTATTTAGTCACTACCAGTGAAGACGAAAACGTTATAAAATATTCATTTAGTGACGCTCATAATTCGGGTGAAGTTAACGAAAGCTATAAAGTTATCATCCCAAAAAATAAAGCGTATCAGGCAGAAATAGTAGGAATTTTAAGTGGCAAGGTTTGGAACAATTCTATTAGTAAAATCTATCAGCAAAAGGTCAATTCGATGACAGAACAATTTTTTACACAATCCGCCAAAAAATTTGCTTGTCTGACAACTGAAAGTAATGATACAATTAGTAGTGATTATTTTTTTAATAAAGTAAAACAGAAACTAAATCTGCAACATATATCGACACAATACGATTCAATACAAAACTCTATGCATGAAAAAATAATATACGGGTATACATCATTATGGAATCAACAAATCACTATAATGGATAAACCCATGAACGTTCAGCTCGCGGTTAGAGCTGATAAAAACGAAAGCACGAAATTCACGATAGGAACACCTATCTTGATTACTGAATATTAATATAGTGAAATTGGGACTGAAGGAGATTGAAACATGGAAAAGATCATCGTTCGCGGCGGGAGACAATTAACTGGCGCCGTTAAGGTTGAAGGTGCTAAGAATGCAGTGCTGCCTGTTATCGCTGCAAGTATTATTGCAAGTGAAGGAAAAAGCGTTTTACATGACGTTCCTGTTCTGGCTGATGTTTATACAATTAATGAAGTTATACGAAATATGAATGCTGATGTTCAATTTGAAAATAATACAATTACAGTAGATGCGTCACAAAAGTTAATGACAGAGGCGCCTTTTGAGTATGTTCGCAAAATGCGTGCATCCGTTTTAGTATTAGGACCTCTATTAGCCCGTTATGGTCATGCGAAAGTTGCTATGCCTGGAGGATGTGCTATTGGATCGCGTCCAATAGATTTGCATTTAAAAGGCTTCGAGGCAATGGGTGCAGATGTGCATGTTGGTAACGGTTTCGTTGAAGTGAAAGTAGATGGAAGACTTCAGGGTGCTAAGATTTACTTAGACGTACCAAGTGTTGGAGCTACGGAAAATATTATGATGGCTGCTGCTCTAGCGGAGGGCAAAACTATTCTCGAAAATTGTGCAAAAGAGCCAGAAATAGTTGACTTAGCTAATTTCTTAAATAAAATGGGCGCTAGAATAGTAGGTGCTGGTACAGAAACGATCCGTATCCATGGAGTTGAGAAGCTGCAAGGAACGGAGCATACCATTATTCCAGATCGAATTGAGGCAGGAACGTTTATGGTGGCTGCAGCTTTAACTGGCGGAAATGTCTTAATTGAAAACGCAGTAAGTGAACATTTACGTTCTGTTATTTCTAAATTAGAGGAAATGAATGTGGAGATTCTTGATGAAAATGGCGGGCTTCGGGTTATTGGACCAGAACAATTGAAAGCAACGGATATCAAAACATTGCCACACCCCGGTTTCCCAACAGACATGCAATCACAAATGATGGCATTAATGACATATGCACAAGGTACAAGTGTTATAACGGAAACAGTTTTTGAGAATCGTTTTATGCATGTTGAAGAATTTAGAAGAATGAATGCTAAAATGAAGATTGAAGGACGCAGTGTTATAATCGAGGGTGATTCAGACTTGCAAGGTGCTGAGGTTGCAGCAACTGATTTACGTGCTGCGGCAGCATTAATTTTGGCTGGATTAAGAGCAGACGGCTTTACTCGGGTAACAGAGCTTAAGCATCTCGATCGCGGCTATGTGAATTTTGCTGGAAAACTAGCATCATTAGGAGCAGACATCGAACGTGTTGATGAAAACGGTAATGTCGTAAAATCTTTTGCTGAAATAGATTACCAGACTGATAGATTAGCAGAGTTATCTTAAACTTATTATTTATTATTACCAACAGGTGATGCAATTATACGCATCACCTGTTTTTTGTATGCAGAAATTTACTGGAAATCGTCGAGTGCTGCATGAACATTGGGAGGAGGGGGGATATCGGAGGAAGAGGCGAAATATTGGTGAAAGCATTAACCCGAGGGGCGTAACATCAACGCGAGAGAGGGAACATCAACACGATAGGCGGGAACATCAACCCGAGGGGCGGAACATCAACCCGAGAGGCAGGAACATCAATCCGAGGGGCGTAACATCAACCCGAGAGAGGGAACATCAACCCCAGAGGCGGGAACATCAACCCGAGGACGGGAACATCAACCCGAGGGGCGGAACATCAACCCGAGAGGCAGGAACATCAACGCGAGGGGCGTAACATCAACCCGAGAGAGGGAACATCAACCCGAGAGAGGGAACATCAACCCGAGGACGGGAACATCAACCCGAGGACGGGAACATCAACCCGAGGGGCAGGAACATCAACTCGATAGGCAGGAACATCAACCCGAGAGAGGGAACATCAACCCGAGAGCGGGAACATCAACCCGAGGGGCGGAACATCAACCCGAGAGGCAGGAACATCAACCCGAGAGCCAGCACATCAACCCCAGAGCGGGAACATCAACCCGAGAGTGGGAACATCAACCCGAGAGGCAGGAACATCAACCCGAGAGCCAGCACATCAACCCCAAAGCTAGCACATCAACCCGAGCCACAAAACATCAACCCCAGAGCAAAAACATCAACCCAATCCACAAATCTACATACACCCCCAACACCACAATTTACCTTTCTGTAAAATCAAAACTGTCTTTAAATTTCAATAATAGTGTGATAGAATTGAAAGAAAATTACTAATACTTAACAAAGGGGCGTACAACATGAAGCTATACGTGTCAGTGGATATGGAGGGTATTACTGGTTTACCTGATTATACATATGTAGATTCCTCCATGCATAACTATGGGAGAGCACGTAAGATTATGACTGATGAAGTAAATTATGTGATTGATGCAGCTTATAAATTTGGCTGCGGGGATATTTTAGTTAATGACAGTCATTCAAAAATGAACAATATTTTAATTGATCAATTACACCCTGATGCACAGCTAATTACGGGAGAAGTGAAGCCGTTATCAATGGTTCAGGGGCTTGATCGTACATACGAGGGTGCGATGTTTGTAGGCTACCATGCGCGTGCGGGGCAATTTGGTGTTATGTCGCATGCGATGATTCATGCTGTTCGAAATTTCTACATTAATGATAAACCAATTGGGGAGCTTGGCTTTAATGCTTATGTTGCGGGTCATTTTGGTGTGCCGGTATTACTGGTAGCGGGTGACGATCAGGCTGCAAAAGAGGCCGAGGAGCTAATCCCCAATATTACAACTGCGGCGGTAAAGGAAACGATTTCCCGCTCATCGGTTAAAAGCTTGACACCAAAAAAGGCAGGGGAACTGTTAACGCAAAAAGTAACACAAGCATTGGAAAATAGACATAATGTGCAGCCGCTCGTACCACCGGAAAATCCTGTGTTAAAAATTGAATTTAACAACCATGGTCAGGCTGAATGGGGCAACCTTATGCCAGGCACAGAAATTGTACCTGGAACGACAATTGTAAAATACAATGCAAAAGATATTGTAGAGGCGTATCAGGCAATGCTTGTGATGACCGAGCTCGCTATGCGTACAACCTTTTCATAGGAGTGAGGAGAAATGACGCGATACATATTAAAACGATTACTGATGATGATCATAACGATATGGATCATTGTGACGCTGACATTTGTTTTGATGAAAGCGGTCCCTGGTTCGCCTTTTAACGAAGAACGTACAACAAACGAAACCGTTCAGGCAAACTTAGAGGCACATTACAACCTTGATGAACCATATATCGTTCAATATTTACTTTACTTAAAATCTATCGTTACATTTGATTTCGGTCCATCTATTAAACAACCAACAGAAACCGTTAATGATTTGCTTGGACGCGGGTTTCCAATTTCCTTTGAATTGGGGATTGTGACTATCATTGTCGCAGTAATCTCTGGGATAATCCTAGGAATACTTGCCGCGCTCAGGCACAACGGCATTATAGACTATTTGGCTATGAGTTTTGCCGTTCTGGGGATATCTATTCCTAACTTTGTCTTAGCAACGTTACTTATTCAAAAACTGGCCGTCGATTGGAATTTGCTGCCGCCTGCAACATGGTCAAGTCCGGCGCATATGGTTCTGCCTGTAATTGCTTTAGCGACGGGACCGATGGCAATCATCGCCAGATTAACCAGATCAACCATGCTGGAAGTACTGACGCAGGATTACATAAAAATGGCTCGTGCAAAAGGGCTGTCTCCATGGAAAATTATTTTTAAACATGCACTGAAAAATGCACTTATGCCTGTAGTAACGATTATGGGAACCTTGCTTGCAGGTATTCTGACTGGAACATTTGTCATTGAAAAAATCTTCGCAATACCTGGCATGGGAAGGTATTTTGTGGAAAGCATCAACCAGCGTGACTACCCGGTTATTATGGGTACAACCGTTTTCTATAGTGCTTTTCTGATTTTTATGCTGTTTCTAGTTGATATCGCATACGGCATACTGGATCCACGTATCAAAATACACAAAAAGGGCGGGGGAGAATAAATGAAACCAAGAAAGACGAATCATTCTCCATCACCTGCAGCAGTTCAGGACGACTGGTTTAAATGGAAGGAGAAAGACTTAAGTAAAGCAGAATCGGTTGCACGGCCATCATTGTCTTATTGGCAGGATGCATGGAAACGACTGGTGAAAAATAAATTAGCAATGGCAGGACTTATTTTCCTTGTTCTTTTAACTGTGATGGCTATTATCGGACCAATGCTGTCACCGTATAAAGTAGATGGAAACGATTTGCCGAACCAGTTTTTGCCTCCATCAGGGGATCATTGGTTTGGTACAGACTCGCTTGGCCGTGATGTGTTTACGAGAACATGGTATGGTGCCAGAATCTCCTTATTTGTCGGTTTGATGGCAGCGTTAATAGATTTCTTCGTAGGCGTCGTTTATGGCGGTATCTCAGGCTATAAGGGCGGGCGCACAGACAATATTATGATGCGTATCGTAGAAGTGTTATACGGTCTTCCATATCTATTAGTAGTAATTCTATTATTAGTCGTATTGGGGCCAAGTCTTACAACCATTATCATAGCGCTTACTGTAACCGGCTGGGTAGGAATGGCCAGGATCGTAAGGGGGCAGGTGCTGCAAATTAAAAACTATGAATTTGTTCTAGCCTCGAAGTCATTTGGAACGAAGACGAAGCGGATTATTCGTAAAAATTTGCTCCCCAATACGATGGGGCCAATCATCGTACAAATGACATTAACTGTACCAAGTGCCATTTTTGCTGAAGCATTCCTAAGCTTCCTTGGGCTAGGTATACAATCTCCATTTGCAAGCTGGGGTGTCATGGCAAATGACGCATTAGGAGCGATACTTTCGGGATATTGGTGGACATTATTCTTCCCGGCATTTTTTATCTCTTTTACGATGTTTGCTTTTAACGTATTGGGAGATGGACTTCAGGATGCACTTGATCCGAAGCTGAGAAAGTAGGTGGGACTATTGGAAAAAATTCTTGAAGTAAATGATCTCCATGTCACGTTTACGACATATGGAGGTACCGTAAAGGCTGTGCGTGGAGTTAATTTTCATTTAAATAAAGGGGAAACATTAGCGATTGTTGGTGAGTCAGGATGCGGGAAAAGTGTTACATCAAACGCGATTATGCGATTAATTCCCGATCCTCCAGGTAAAATTTCCAACGGGTCGATCCTGTTCAATGGAAAAGATTTAACGAAACTTACAGAAAAAGAAATGCGGCAGATCCGCGGTGTAGACATCTCGATGATATTTCAGGATCCGATGACCGCGCTGAACCCAACGTTAACGATTGGAAGCCAGCTTATCGAAGGATTGCGTCAGCATCATAAAATTTCAAGTGAAAACGCTAAAAAGAAAGCTCTGGAAATGATGGATTTAGTCGGTATCCCAAATCCGGAAGTCCGCATGAAACAGTATCCGCACCAATTTAGCGGAGGGATGCGTCAGCGTATTGTGATTGCGATAGCGCTGATCTGTGAACCAGAGCTGCTAATCGCGGATGAACCAACAACAGCACTCGATGTGACGATTCAGGCCCAGATTCTGGAGCTCTTTGAAAAAATACAGGATACAACCGGCGTTTCGATTATATTAATCACGCACGATTTAGGAGTAGTGGCGAAAATCGCTGATCGAATTGCCGTGATGTACGCTGGGAAAATAATCGAAGTTGGAACGAAACGGGAAATTTTTTATCAGCCGGAGCATCCCTATACACAAGGATTGCTTAAATCAGTTCCAAGGCTGGACTTAAAAGGGGAGAAACTGACCCCAATTGATGGTACACCACCAGATTTATTCTCACCTCCAACGGGATGTCCGTTTACAGCAAGATGTCCGTTTGCGATGGAGGTGTGTGATAAAGTTTATCCTTTCCAATCTGAGCTTTCAGACACACACCATGTGGAATGCTGGCTTCAGGATGAGAGGGCAAAACAGCTTTTGGCTACCTCAGCCGCAAAATAAAAAACAAGGGGGAAAAGTTTTATGAAAAAATGGCTTTTATTGCTGTTGGCAGCACTAACAGTTATCGTTTTAGCAGCGTGTACAGCTAATGAAAGTGCTGGCAAGAAAGATGATGAAGGAGGAGGGGCGGATGAGGGCACTGAGACAACAGAAGAAAAAGTGCTTTACATGAATAATGGCGATGAGCCTACATCGTTTAACCCGCCTGAAGGTTTTGACTCTGTATCATGGACTTCATTAAACAACCTAATGGAGGGCTTAACCCGTTTAGGCAAAGATGACAAACCGCAGCCAGCAATGGCCGAAAGCTGGGATATCTCAGAGGATGGTAAAACTTATACATTCCACCTCCGTGAAAATGCGAATTGGTCAAATGGCGATCCAGTAACAGCAGGCGATTTTGTATATGCCTGGAAACAATTATTAAATCCTGACAATGCATTCTCAACATCATTCCTTGGCTATTTTATCGAGGGCGGCGAGGCATACAACGCTGGTGAGGGATCAGCAGATGATGTTGCAGTAAAAGCAGTAGATGAAAAAACGTTTGAAGTAACACTGACAGCTCCAACAGGATTTTTCCTGCATGTTATTACAAATCCAGCATTCTTCCCGGTTAACGAGAAGGTTGCAAATGAAAACCCAGAATGGTATGCGGAGGCAGATTCATTCGTTTCCAACGGCCCATTCAAGCTTGAATCATGGAAGCATAATAGTGAAATGGTATTTGTGAAAAATGACCAATATTGGGATAAAGACACTGTAAAACTTGATAAAATTCATTGGGCAATGGTTAACGATACAAATACAGAATATCAAATGTTCGAAAGTGATGAACTGGATATGACGGAAATTCCTTCTGACATGGCTGAACAGCTGATTAACGGAGATAACGTTATCGTAGAAGATCAGGCAGGACTTTATTTCTATCGCTTTAATGTAGAAAAAGAACCTTTCCAAAATGCAAAAATCAGAAAAGCGTTCGCATTGGCAGTCAATCAGCAGGATATTGTTGATTTCGTAACAAAAAATAAAGAAGAAGCAGCGAAAGGCTTTGTTTCTCCAGGGTTTGTTGGACCAAATGGCAAGGACTTCCGCGAAGTAAACGGTGATCTTGTTACATTTAATCCTAAGGAAGCGAAGAAGTTATTAGAAGAAGGCATGAAAGAAGAAGGCTATGATGAATTGCCGCCAGTAACGTTAACATACAACACGGACGAAGCGCATAAAGCAATCGCCGAAACAATGCAAGGTATGTTCAAGGATAACCTTGGGGTGGACGTTAAGCTCGAAAATACAGAGTGGAACGTATTCCTTGAAGATCAAAAAGGACTGAAGCATCAGCTTTCACGCAGTTCATTCCTATTTGACTACGGTGATCCGGTTAACTTCCTGGAAAGCTTCCTAACCGATTCTTCAATGAACCGTACAGGCTGGTCAAATGAAGAATACGATAAATTAATCCAGCAAGCGAAAACAGAGACAGATGAAGAAAAACGCTGGGAAAGCATGTATAAAGCTGAAAAGCTATTAGCTGAAGAAATGCCAATTTTCCCAGTTCATTATTATAACCAAGTATATATTTATAAAGATGATATTACTGGTATAGTTCGCCACCCGGTAGGATATTTAGAATTGAAATGGGCGGATAAAAAGTAATTTAGGATTAGCTCGCAATGACGGGGAATGAATGCGCAAACCAAATTAAGACAGTGGGAAACTGGAAGATCATCGTGCAAATTCTTGCCGCAATAAGTGCAATCCCGAGTTAACAACCGAGCATTGCCAGGGGGAAAAGGAAAGGCTCACTGCATATGTATGTGGGCCGTCCTTTTCCTATTCATACATATTTCACTGAAGTACATAAGAAAGAAGGTAAATTCATGATCCTTTCTGAACGTCTGCAAAAAGGAGATACCATTGGGGTTATTGCACCTGCAAGCCCGCCTGACATGAATGATTTAAAACGAGGTATTTGTTTTTTTGAACAGCTGGGACTGCGTGTAAAGCTTGGCAGGCATATCGATGAAGTATACGGCTATTTAGCAGGTACAGATGAACAGAGGCTTGCCGATTTTCATGAGATGATTGCCGACCCAAGTATTAAAGGGATTATTTTTGCCCGTGGCGGCTATGGGACTGGAAGAATTGCATCGGATATCGATTACCAATTAGTTGAAGAAAATCCAAAAATAATCTGGGGATACAGTGATATTACCTATATCCATACAACGATCCGTCAAGCAACAGGGCTTGTGACATTTCATGGACCAATGGTTGAATCGGATGTTGCAAAAGACAATTTTGACGAATTATCCGCACAGCTTTTCCAGCAATTATTTACTCCCACAAGACTTCATTATTCGGAACAACTATCATCATTAAAGGTAATGGTATCTGGTGAAGCAAGCGGCGAACTTGTCGGCGGGAATTTGTCTTTGCTTGTAAGTACACTTGGTACACCACATGAAATTGAAACAAGAGGGAAATTAGTGCTTATGGAAGATATCGGAGAAGAGCCGTATCGTGTTGATGCTATGCTTAACCAGCTGAAGCTTGCGGGAAAACTAAAGGATGCAGCAGGAATTATCATTGGCGATTTTGCCAAATCCAAGCCCAAGAAAGAAAAGCCTTCTCTGACATTGGAGCAGGTTTTTCATCATTATTTCGACAAACTGTCCTGCCCAGTGATGTCCGGGTTCAAAATAGGCCATTGCATGCCGCATTTTGCTGTGCCACTTGGAGTACAGGCAATGCTATCGACGTACAAAAAATCATTAACAATTGAAGCAGGAGTGAAGTAGCTTCCTGCATGCTGGAGGAATGAGTGGATGAACATCAGGGATATAGAAACATTTCAAGCAGCAATTCCATTAAAAAAGCAGTTTAAAACTGCATTGCGCACGGTTACCATTGCAGAATCTGTCGTCGTCAAAGTTACGTGTGATAATGGGGTGATCGGCTTTGGAGAGGCACCGCCGACTCATGTTATTACAGGGGATAGTTTAGCTAGTGTTGATTATATGCTGACAGAAGTTTTCAAACCTCTGTTAATCGGCGAGTCGTTGTTATACCGAGAACAGCTTTTTGAAAAAATACAGACAGCAGCTGTTGGAAATACGAGTGCTAAAGCAGCCCTTGATATGGCGCTTTATGATTGCATTGCACAACAAGCAAGAATGCCGCTTGCACAATTCCTTGGCGGTTACCATGAAACAATTGAAACCGACTATACCGTTAGTGTGAACAGTCCGGGGGAAATGGCCGAAGATGCACAGCAGTATGTAAACGATGGCTTTTCTGTTTTAAAAGTAAAGGTAGGAAAAGACTTAATAAAGACAGATGTAGCCCGGATTCAAGCAATTCGGGAGCAAATTGGCAGTGATGTATTCATTCGTCTTGACGCAAACCAGGGATGGGATGCGAAAGGAGCGGTTAAAGCGATCCGTCAAATGGAGGATCTTGGACTGGATATCGAATTGATCGAACAGCCTGTGAAGGCACATGACCTTGAAGGGCTAAAATATGTTACAGATCATACGGATACGCCGATAATGGCCGACGAAAGTGTGTTTTCACCAATGGATGCAAAGCGAGTATTGGAAATGAGAGCAGCAGATCTGATTAACATTAAATTAATGAAGACAGGCGGCATCCATCAAGCACTTAAAATCGCCAAGCTGGCTCAAATTTATGGAGTGGATTGCATGGTAGGCAGCATGATTGAAACGAAAATCGGCATAACGGCAGCAGCCCATTTTGCCGCAAGCCAGCCAAATGTTACACGCTATGATTTCGATGCGCCATTAATGCTTGCAGACGATTTAATAGAGGGTGGCATTACATACAAAGGTAGTTCAATAGATTTGGGCGGTAAAACCGGTTTAGGCATAAAAGCGGTACACCAAGACTATGTCCGTATCGATTAAGACATCATTAAAGGAGGCACATAATGGTTAAACAAACGTTTGATCAATTTCCAGAAAAGCTATGGGTTGCGTCGGTACAAGTGGCAACAGTATGGACTAATCCTGAATCCGCAAGAGAGATGGATTCGCCCGGAACAACAAACCCTACAAATATAGACGAATGGACGAAAGCACTTACCCCAGAAACCAGACTAGCATTGTGTGAAGAAAATCGTGTACAGACACAATTACTCTATGGGGAAGCGGTACTAATAACGGAGATAAAAGATGGGTGGGCACATGTTGTAATCCCGGATCAGGAATCGATAAAAGACAAACGGGGATATCCCGGCTGGGTACCACTCCATCAATTAAAGGAAGTTTCCAAAACAGATTGGCAGCAAGAAAAAACAGCAGCTATAGTTGATGATAAGGCATGGCTTGAAAAGGAAGATGGCGAAAAACTATTAAAGCTTAGCTATATGACCATGCTGCCAGTAGTTTCGGAGAACGAGACGCGAGTAGGAGTAATGACGCCACACGGCAAGCAGTTTCTGCCAAGGCCCGCTGTCAGCATTTTTAATTCTGCTGAAGGTATAGAAAAGCAAGGTGGTAAGGCTATTGTTAATGCTGGCGAAAAGTATTTAGGGCTTGCTTATTTCTGGGGAGGAATGAGTTCGTTTGGGTATGACTGTTCAGGGTTCAGCTATACCATGTCAAAGGCAAACGGCTATCAAATCCCGAGAGATGCCGGTGACCAGGCAGAGCAAGGGATTGCAGTTCCCTTCAATCAGCTGCTGCCAGGAGATTTAATTTTCTTCGCATATGATGAGGGGAAAGGAAGCCTTCATCATGTTGGAATCTATTATGGAGATGGAAAAATGCTTCACTCGCCAGGTACTGGTAAGGGTATTGAAATCATTAAACTAGAAGGTACCGTATATGGGAAAGAACTTTGTGCTGCAAGCAGGTATTGGCAAGGAGTGGGGGAATAAGGATGGACCAGGAGAAAATTTTACAGGTACATGAATTAAAGAAATATTTTAACATGGGAAAAGGCAGTGTTTTGCAAGCGGTTGATGGTGTCAGCTTCCATGTGAATAAAGGTGAAACGTTCGGTCTTGTTGGTGAATCCGGCTGTGGTAAGTCAACCATTGGACGAACGATTATGGGACTTTATGATAAAACAGACGGTGATGTATTGTTTGATGGTAAAAACGTCCATGAACTCAACGAAAAGGAACGATTCCATTTTTACCGCAGTATGCAAATGATTTTTCAGGATCCGTATGCATCGTTAAACCCTAGATCAACGGTCAAAGAGGTAATTTCTGAGCCTATGGAGGTCCATGGATTATACAAGAATAAGCGGGAGCAGTTAGATCGCGTGTACCAGCTTTTGGAAGAGGTTGGATTAAATCGTGATCACGCTAATCGATATCCGCACGAATTCAGCGGGGGTCAGCGCCAGCGTATCGGGATCGCGCGTGCCTTAGCATTAAACCCGAATTTTATCATTGCCGATGAGCCAATCTCAGCCCTTGATGTATCGGTTCAGGCCCAGGTTGTTAATTTGCTCAAGGAATTACAGGTTGAAAAAGGTCTGACGTTCTTATTTATCGCCCATGATCTGTCAATGGTCAAACAAATTTCCGACCGTATCGGTGTTATGTATTTAGGAAATATGGTTGAGCTGACCGCAAGTGAAGAATTATATGAAAATCCGTTACATCCATACACACAGGCATTGCTATCGGCCATACCAATTCCGGATCCGGATATTGAGGAAACGCGGGAACGGATTATTTTACAAGGTGAACTGCCAAGTCCAATTAACCCGCCGAGTGGCTGTGTTTTCCGTACACGCTGTCCAATGGCAATGGAAGTTTGTTCAATGAAAAAACCAGTGTGGCAAGAAGTCGGTCAGAATCACTATGTTGCCTGTCATTTGTATGATGATACATTAGAAAATAAGGATTTGACTAAACAATTAACCAGGGTCTGATTGGAAGGGTAATTAGCAGCAAAAATTTCGAATAGCCAAAAAGGAATATCCGAACTAATACAAATTCTAATTGAAAGAATTCATGGTTCGGATTTCTTTTGACTAAAATTTTTTGTCCCAGCCATTCCCAATTATGCACCGTTAAACAATCGGCATGTTAAACGGAAATGCCCCGCGTGAGACAACCTATTATCGCCCCCCTATTCCCTCTCTTTTTTCAAAACTAAACCACATTTCTAGTTCTATTGTTTTTACAATCTGTATAAGTTTAATAGTAGGAATGATAGATAAAAAAACACCAAAACAAACAGTAAATCCAGCACTATTCACCATTAAAGGAGGCGACTAATGAAAAAGAACAAGTACTACAAAACTGTACCCAAAGCTTGGAAAAAGAAGAAAACGGCAATGAAAAGAAAGAAACCCATGATATACGACCAAAACAAATTGATTGCCAAGCAGCGGGATAAGCCTGCAGCACTTCATAACCTGAAGAGCCTGAACAGGAGATCAGGGACTTGGAAAATGCCAACGATCCTGCTCGTATCAATCCTAATCACCATCATTCTTGTTATTCCTACATTAATCGTGTTGCCGTATATGAATGACGATGATGAATTAACGGTAAAAAATGAAGAAGCACCAAAAGAAGTAGAAATCAGTTTGGGAGATTCGCCATTCTCTGTAGCTGTTATGCGTGCCAATTCGGACCAGGTTGAAAATGTACCTTTGGAGACATATGTATCCCGTGTTGTGTCTGGTGAAATGCCTGTTGATTTTGAATTGGAAGCATTAAAGGCTCAGGCACTGGCGGCAAGAACGTTTATTGTAAACCATATGCTCCATCAGGGTGCCTCTGACAAGTCAGATATCACGGATACAGTTAATGACCAGGTTTATAATAATGAGGCGGACCTTCGTAAAAAATGGGGCAGTGACTATACCAAAAATATGAACAAAATTAAGAAGGCCGTCGCTGCTACAAAGGGGCAAATTCTAACATACAATAATGCACCGATCTCACCGGCATATTTTTCAACAAGCAATGGCTATACGGTGAACTCAGAAGATTACTGGGAAAATGAATTGCCTTATTTACGAAGTGTTAAAAGCCCATGGGATACGAAATCACCAGAATTCTTAGAGCAGGAAATCCTATCCATAGAACAGGTTGAAAAGGGACTGGGTGTCGACCTGCCTGAAAATATAACGGTTAATATGACGAGATCCGATAATCACCGGGTTCGGGAAATGAATATTGCAGGAAAGTCCTTTACGGGCAGAGAGGTTAGAGAAAAATTGGATTTGCGGTCGACTGACTTTACAATGGAACAGAAAAGTAATCATTTGATTTTTAAAACAAAGGGCTATGGGCATGGAATCGGTATGAGTCAGTATGGTGCCAATGGTATGGCCAAAGAAGGAAAAAGCTACAAGGATATTGTTAAATATTATTACCAAGGCGTTTCCATTAGTGATATAAATGAAACAGCACCAACGCTTGTAGCTAAATAAGACTTACCTTAGAGTGATTTGATTTATAGTCAAATTACTCTTTTTTTCTTGCATAAAGGAATACTCTCGTAAACTATAATGTCCCCTTGTTAGAACCCTCCTTTTGCCTGATTAAACCTTTAATTTACCCATCTATTCTTAAAAAATGCATAAAATCAAGAAATTTTTTTATTGAGATGTATAGATTTTCATTTTTCTGATCAGAATGGTTGTTGAGGTGATGAGATTATGAAAGAGGAAAACAACGGCACTCCAAAAAATAAGTGGAGTCGCATTTTCCGTAAGAAGTGGTTTTTCCCGGCGGTGTATTTGACCGTAGCTGCTGTTCTCTTGACAGTTGTTGTGTGGTATCAAAATTTGGACAACCAAGTTCAGGATGAAGCACAGGAGCAAACAGAAGATTATACACCTAACCCGGCAGATCAAGATGCAGAAACTGTAGTTGGTCAACAGGAACTAGTTAAAATGCCTGTAGAAAGTCCAGATAAAGCAGAAATCGTAACTAAATTTTATGATTACAACGCAGACGAAAAGGACCAGGAAGCTGCACTTGTCCTTTATAACAACCGATACTATCAAAGTACAGGTATTGACATTGCACAAGCCGATGGGGAAGCATTTGATGTAATGGCATCATTAAGTGGAACTGTTACAAATGTGAAAGAAGATCCGCTTTTAGGTAATGTTGTAGAATTGACGCATGAGAATGAAGTAACAACCTACTATGCTAGTCTAGGCGAAGTCAATGTTAAAGCTGGCGACGAAGTGAAACAAGGTGAAGTTGTAGGAACTGCTGGTCAAAATTTATTTGGCAAGGATATCGGCACACATGTCCATTTCGAATTACGTAAAGATGGAAAAGAAGTGAATCCGGAAGCGTTTTTTAACCAGCCATTAAGCAGTTTAGACAGTGCTTTATCTGAAGAAGATGGATCCGAAGCAACGGATGAATCAAATGCAGCAGAGGAATCAAGTTCAACGGAAGAATCGGAAGCTACGGATGAAACAGATGCAGCTGACGACTCAGATGTATCAGAGGATTCTGATGCAACGTCAGATGAAAATGCTGAAGAACCAAATGATTCCGAGCAAGAGGATCCTGGCCAATCACAGGATGACGAAACAGATGCAGGCGATGAAAATCCCACAGACGAAACATCTGAATCATCAGCTTCATCTGCTAGTGCATAATCGTAAATAAAATAGTTATAACCCTAGTAGTTTCTCTAACTAGGGTTATTTTTTTTTGCGATTCTAGTGAACTTGAAAGTAAGTATAATGGGGGAAATTCGATACTAAAATAGCTTGCAGAAATTGTCGAACGATTGCGGCCATTTTTTTAGCAAAATTGTGTTATTATAGGCAAAGTACTACTAAGATGTTGACATATGCTGAAAAGTGTTTTTTGTTAAATGTAACGCGTTACACAAGGGAAAATGACTATATATCGAACTGGTTTAGAAAGGAAAGAGTACATGATATACCCTAATACTGACTTTGCAGCTAATTCTTTGATAACGTTTCCAGGCAATGGTGAACTAACGTTGGAGCAAGTACGTCTCCTGCTGGCTCATGAGCATGATGATCAGACAGTGCTAGAGTTAATGCGTAAATTCTGTTTACAAACAACTTCACCTGATATTAGTAAAAAAGGTATGGAGTTCTTATATATGAATGGGTTTTACAATGATTTGCAACTGCTAATTAACAAAAATAAAAAGTCCGCTAACAAATCAAACAGGAATTGGGGGGCAGTCTATCAACTTGTCATTGATAGAAGGCTAGGAAAGCACAACCCCCATGACATTTTAAAAATGGTAAGACGCATTAAAACGGACGAATCGGATTTAAAATGTGTCATAGAATTTGTGAAAATAGCGGTATATTACGAAATCAGTGAATTTGGCGAAATGGGTAACTTCCTGGATAAATTGCAGCATTTATTTGACGATGTAGAAGATCCGTTATTAGTATCCTATTTCAATATCCGGCTTTACCAAAATTTATTTGTTTATTATTGGGTCCGGAACGAGTTAATCATGGCGAGAAAATATGCCTTCCGCGTCCTGAATCATACAACAAATATTAAAACAAAGGTCAATCTGCACATTAACCTAGGATTAACCTATACATTTGATACCTATTTTCAAGGGATGTATCACATGTCCGAAGCGTTAAAGCTGGCAAAACAAAATGACTTGCAACGTAATGTTAACATAATCGAAAACAGAAATATTCCTTTCTTATCCGCACACTTCAAACGCACGGAAGGTATTGAAACAGATGACAGAAGTGAACAGGCGCATCTTGAAGTAGCCAAAGGCAATCATGATAAAGCCGCTGCTATTCTAGATGATGTTCCAATAAATAGTCCATTTAGACTATATTATTTAGGGTTAGCGAAAAAAGATAAAAACAAATTACTTCAGTCCTATAATCACTTTATTGAAAAAAGAAGTGACCACTTCTTCGGCAGACTGCCACTGAATGCGTTAAAACAGATGGTTTAACATAGCTTTCCACAGGTATATTGGACGGGGATTTCATAATAGGCCCAGTCCGCCATAAATAATCAGTCAAACCTTGCTGCAATATGGGAGAGAGGAGGCTAAACATATGCGTAAAGCGCGAATTGCAGTTGTTCTTACTACTGTATCATTACTATTTTTTCCTTGCACAAGTATATTTGCTGATGACACAAGCATTCTTGAAGACAACCAAGATCCCGGCCTAGGCGATATTGATTAATTCAGAAAATCACCCTAGATGTGGATTGCGGATTTAAACACAACTTTTCTTGAAAAATCCCTGTTTGAAAATGTAACCATTCAAGAAATACGGTCTGCAATCCATCCTTTTTAAAAAAACTCCTTGTCCTCCTTCCTAATGATGTAATTTTAATCATAATCACCACAGTTAAGTAATAAAATGTTACAAACCAAGCATTCAATTAACGTCTGAGGTGAGAGCATGTGTGGCTTGTCAAACACACATCTATTACATACAAAATTTTTATGGCAAAACGCGTTACCGTATTTATAAGGAGAACTTCTATGACGGTATTGCCTTTAGATCCTTCACAATAATAATCTCTTATGACAGCTACTACACTGAAACATTTCCAGCCGCTATATGTCCCGTAACAAATCTCGATCACCTTGTCTCAAAAGATACACCTCGGAAATAGACAACTTAGGGAGGCGAACGGTGTGCACGATTACATCAAGGAGAGGACTATCAGGATAGGGAGACATGTCGTCGAGACGAAAATGACCGTCCGTATGATAGCAAAAGAATTTGGTGTTTCAAAGAGCACTGTCCACAAAGATTTAACAGAGCGTTTACCGGAAATAAACCCAGAATTAGCAAACCAGGTAAAAGATATTCTGGAATACCACAAATCAATCCGCCATCTCCGCGGAGGCGAAGCAACTCGAAAAAAATACAAAATTGACCCAGCAAGCAAAGAATCAACAATAGAGCCTGTCGGATAATAGGCTTGATGCTTCCATAAAGGAGGTGATGGCAAAAAAATTAATACAGTTGTGAACGAATGATGTACTTAGCTAATCCTTAGTAGCAGAAAATCCACATGAAGAAGGCGTTACCGAAAACCCAGCCGTTGAGGCTGGGTTTTCGGGTGTTGGTGGTTTATTGGAGGGAGTATCGGCGGGAGAGCAGGAGAATATCAATTCCAGAGCGAGAACATCAATCGTTAGGGGAACATCAACCGGAAAAGGGGAGCATCAACCCCAGGGAGAGAACATCAACCGGAAAAGGGGAGCATCAATCCCAGGGGGAGAACATCAACCGGAAAAGGGGAGCATCAACCCCAGGGAGAGAACATCAACCGGAAAAGAGGAGCATCAACCCCAGGGAGAGAACATCAACCGGAAAAGGGGAGCATCAACCCCAGTGAGAGAACATCAACCGGAAAAGGGGAACATCAACACCAGAGAGAGAACATCAACCGGAAAAGAGGAACATCAACCCCAGGGAGAGAACATCAACCGGAAAAGAGGAACATCAACCCAAGGGAGAGAACATCAACCGGAAAGCAGTAGGTATCATCCCCAAGTGCAAAACCAACGCACTAATTTAAATAAAACTTATCTTCTATTTCGCTTTTATTTTTATTATTAAAATCGAGTATTGATCTGTTCCTGCTAAGAAAATCAGAGTTTTGAGGGAAGTTTTTTAACAAAGGAGCGTGGTATTCTCTAGCGCTATTTTTACCAGTTTGGCTTAATTTCATTGAATTTAATATAACATATGCTGTTCTCCCAGACGTGATTTGAAGTAATTGCCTGCATTTTTTATTTGTGATTGTGTTTTTATAAAGGAGAAAATAGTCCAAAATAACGCGTTCATGTGCTTTATGATTAATTGTAGAGCATTTTGGACAAAACCATTTTTTATATAAACGGTTTATTGGATAGTGTTGGCAGTTGGGGCACTGAATTCCTTTTATGAGATGATGTTCCGATATATTATAGGTTTTAAATAAATTAGGGAGGTACGGAGTGTTTTCATTCAATATTGTGTTACTAATTTTATTAATTGTTGATTTGGTCAAAACATCTTTCGTATATTTCAAGGATAACTTATCTAAGTGTTCATGTAGGCTTTCTGCATGAATTAACTTGTTATAAATTTCAGTATCTCCTTCCTTAATTCGGATTATGGTGGAGGGATTACTTATAACAGAAATGGTTTCGACAGGTATGTTTATATTAAATTTTTGTAGCCATGTTACCAGATTCACCTTTTGTGCTTCAGCCTGAAGTATTGGATCCTTATAACCATTTTCGACTTCACCCTTTTTTTGAATTAATTGCCGGAGCACGGGATCATACTCGAGTTCTCCAGAAATATTCTTAATTTCCAATATACAAAAGAACTTTTTGGTTAATATTAATGTGTCAATTTGAAAATAATGGTTGAAGTTTTTTAATCGAATATCAGGATGGATCAAGAAGTCATTGTGGGGATATAGTGCCAGTTTATAATCAACATCCTTTTCTCCACGGAATCCAGCGTAGTATCGGTTATAATCCGCAATAAGTATTTCATTTGTACGATATCTTTCCAGGAGGCATCGGAATAATGCTTCATAACATAAAATTACATACGGTTTAGTACGGTATTCAGCGAACAAATATATTCACTCCTTTTTTGTAGTCTAGGTATATAGTTCGACATAATTTAGCAAAACCCTTTTATTTTATATAAAAAATTTTTTTGTATAATTAAAACATCATCTTAAGAGAGGGAATATCAATCCGTTAGTGTGAACATCAACCCGAGAGCGGGAACATCAACCAGAGGGCGCGAACATCAACCCGAGAGCGGGAACATCAACCGGAGAGCGGGAACATCAACCGGAGAGCGAGAACATCAACCCGAGAGCGGGAACATCAACCCGAGGGCGCGAACATCAACCCGAGAGCGAGAGCATCAACCCGAGAGCGGGAACATCAACCCGAGGGCGCGAACATCAACCCGAAAGCGAGAGCATCAACCCGAGAGCGAGAGCATCAACCCGAGAGCGAGAGCATCAACCCGAGAGCGAGAACATCAACCCGAGGGCGGGAACATCAACCCGAGAGAGCGAACATCAACCCAAGAGAGCGAACATCAACCCGAGAGCGAGAACATCAACCCGAGCGAACATCAAACCCGAGTGCTCGAACATCAACCCGAGAGCGGGAACATCAACCCGAGGGCGAGAACATCAACCCGAGAGCGAGAGCATCAACCCGAGAGCGAGAGCATCAACCCGAGAGCGGGAACATCAACCTGAGTGCTCGAACATCAACCCGAGGGCGCGAACATCAACCCGAGAGCGAGAGCATCAACCCGAGAGCGGGAACATCAACCCGAGGGCGCGAACATCAACCCGAAAGCGAGAGCATCAACCGGAGAGCGAGAACATCAACCCGAGAGCGAGAGTATCAACCCAAAATCAAGAACATCAACCCGAAAACCAGAACATCATCCCAATAACCAGAACCCCCACCACCATCCTACAAAATTTATCCAACTTTTTTCCTCTATTTGCAGTTAATTGTTGAATTTTGTGGTAAAATATTATATTAGTAGCATTGTGTTCGTTTACATATTGCGAGAAGAGAATGTAGCAGGGAGGATCTAGATACATGTTTTCTAGGGATATCGGAATTGACCTTGGAACTGCCAATGTGTTGATTCACGTTAAAGGTAAAGGAATTGTTTTGAATGAGCCGTCAGTTGTTGCGATGGATCGTACGACAGGCAAGGTTCTTGAAGTTGGAGAAGCGGCTCGCCGTATGGTCGGGCGTACACCAGGAAATATTGAAGCCATTCGTCCATTGAAAGATGGCGTTATTGCTGACTTTGATGTTACAGAAGCGATGTTAAAACATTTTATAAATAAAATTAATGTACGTGGATTTTTGTCTAAACCGAGAATGCTGATTTGCTGCCCGACAAATATTACGAAGGTTGAGCAAAAGGCGATTAAAGAAGCTGCTGAGAAATCCGGCGGCAAGAAGGTTTACCTTGAGGAAGAGCCAAAGGTTGCGGCAATTGGTGCTGGTATGGAAATTTATCAGCCAAGCGGAAATATGGTCGTTGATATCGGCGGCGGTACAACAGATGTTGCGGTCCTTTCAATGGGGGATATCGTAACAGCCCGGTCAATTAAAATGGCTGGTGATAAGTTTGATGTGGAAATACTTCAGTACATAAAGAAAAAATACAAACTGCTAATCGGTGAACGTACTGCGGAGGACATTAAGATTAACGTTGCAACTGTTTTTAAAAATTCACGTAAAGAAGAAATGGATATCCGCGGGCGTGATATGGTTTCTGGTTTGCCACGCACTATTACTGTGTATTCGGATGAAATTGCAGAAGCGTTGCGCGAATCTGTTTCACTGATTACACAAGGGGCAAAAGCAGTGCTTGAGAACACACCGCCAGAATTGTCCGCAGATATTATCGATCGTGGCGTAATTTTAACCGGCGGCGGTGCATTGATTCATGGAATTGATCAGCTGTTAGCGGAAGAATTAAAGGTTCCTGTATTTATGGCGGAAGAGCCAATGAATTGTGTTGCTAAAGGTACAGGTATTATGCTTGAAAATATTGATAAAATTGAACGTCGTAAAATCGTTTAACTTTTAACTCACCCTATTTTAAAATTTCCTAAACTCGCCAATAAAGGAGATGAACGTCTTGCTTAGAGGATTTTATACCGCGGCTAGTGGTATGCTGGCTCAACAGCGGCGCCAAGAAGCACTTTCTAATAACATTGCCAATGCAAATACGCCTGGATATAAAGCAGATCAGCCAACATTGCGTGCATTTCCGGAACTATTGATGCAGCAAATGGGGACAAAAAATATTCCAACGGTAAATGGCGGGCTGAATCTTCCCGTACAAAATCCAATCGGTGCATTGAACACGGGAGTTTATGTTCAGGAATTAGTGCCGAACTATATGCAAGGGGATGTACGGGAGACAGGTATCTCGACCGACATGGCATTGATTAATGGGGCATTACCGGATGAAACAGGCAGCTTGTTTTTTACTGTGCAAAATGAGGACGGGGAAGCACGCTATACAAGAAATGGCAATTTTACCGTTGATGGACAAGGCTTTTTAGTAACGGACCAAGGATATTATGTTTTGGATCAAGCGGGTAATCCAATCCAAACAAATGGAATGGATTTCACCGTTACACAGGATGGATTCCTGCAAGCGGAAGGGCAAACGATTCCATTAGGCATTGCTTATGCGGCAAATGCCAATGAATTGGTGAAAGAAGGAAATGGTCTGTTTGCAGGTGATGCAGGCGCTGTACCAAATGGGGCCACATTTACATTGCAGCAGGGTTTTCTGGAGCGTTCAAACGTTGACTCACTACAGGCAATGACGCAAATGATGGAATCGTACCGCATGTTTGAAACGAATCAGCGTGTTTTGAAAGCGTATGATGAGAGTATGGGTAAAGCAGTAAACGAAATTGCGCGATTAGGCTAGGAGGGGATTTTATGTCAAGAACGATGATACAAGCAGCCGTAACGATGAATCAGCTGCAAAATAAGCTTGATGTGATTGGGCATAACATGGCTAACAGTCAAACACCTGGCTACAAAAATCGGCAGGCAGATTTTGCATCATTATTGTTTCAGCAAATTGACAACATGACAAATCCTGCCAATGCTGAAGGCAGACTGACCCCTGATGGTGTAAGGATTGGATCAGGTGCAAGACTTGGATCAGTAAATATTGACCTGACCCCCGGTGCGATAAAGGAAACGGATCGTGCACTTGATGCGGCATTGCTTGAAAAGAATCATCTTTTTCAAGTTCAAGTTACTGAAAATGGAGTTACGGAAACGCGCTATACCCGGGATGGATCCTTTTATTTAAGCCCGATTAACAATAATCAGGCCGTTATGCTTACAACAAAAGATGGTGATCCGGTTTTAGGCGAAAATGGTCCAATCATGTTTGCGGATGGATTTGATGACATTACGATTCAGCCAAATGGACAAATTGTTGTCAGACGCGGGGAACTATCTGAAACAGTTGGTCACTTGGATATTGTCGAAGCAGTTCGGCCAAGGCTGTTGGAAGCTACTGGACAAAATAATTTCCGTCTTCCTGATCTTAATGAATTGAATTTTAATTTTAATGAAATCATTCAAGCTGCAAATCCAAATTCGGATAAATTGAAAAGCGGTGCACTTGAGCATTCGAATGTTGATATTTCCAAGCAAATGACTGACATGATTATGACGCAGCGTTCCTATCAATTTAATGCTAGAACGATTTCAATGAGTGATCAAATGATGGGGCTCGTTAACCAGCTTCGCTAACAGTGTTGACGAAAAGCATAAAAATACACTATAGTTGTCATATGAAATTTGTCAGTAATGATTTCATTATATAGATGCAAGGGAATAAGGAGAAACAAACCATGTCGACAAACCAATCCGAAAAAGCCGCTGTAGAAGAGCAGCCAAAAAGGGGTTTAAAACAACTGAAAGATTTGTTGAAAAAACTCAAAAATAAGCTTAAAGATATATATGAAAACAAGCTTAAGAGGAAGCCAAAAACAGAAAAAGAAAACGAAACCGGAAACGCAGCCCGCAGAAAGCAGAAGCAAAAGGAAGAAAAACAAATTGACGCAGGTGCAGAAACTGATGTTGTAACCCGTAAACAACAAAAGAAGAAGCAAAAAGAAGAGAAACGATTAAACAAGAAACCAAGACGCCGTATTTTTCCAATTTGGCTGCGAATTATTGTCGTTCTTATTTTTTGTGCTGTTGCCTTGGTTGTCGGATTAATGGTCGGGTATGGTGTTATCGGTGACGGGAAACCTTCAGACGTTTTGGAAATGGATACATGGCAGCATATTATCGATATTGTTAAAAAAGAAAAATAATAAGAAAAGCATGGTTGCTGTGTTTGTGCAACCATGCTTTATTAATGCTCGCGTTTCCCAAAAATTAATCGTATAATCAAAACGATTAATGCAATAACAAGTAATACGTGCACAAGTCCGCCGGCGATTTTGAATAAAAATCCCAGTGCCCATAAAACAATCAGAATTACAATAATGGTCCAAAGCATGATATGTGTCCTCCTTTCTGTTACTTTTTGCATCCTACTTTAGTTGTATACAGGATTCTTTTAATATCATTTTATATCTTTATTTAGAAATTCCTCTATTTCATCCAGGTGAAACTTTTCTCTGTTATAATGGTGGAAAAGCTATACATATACATTTCTTAAAGGAGCGTTTTAAATGGACATTCAGGAAATAAAAGATACGATACCACATCGTTACCCGTTTTTATTAGTGGACAAGGTAACAGAAATGGAAGAGGGTAAACGCGTTGCTGGAATAAAAAATGTTTCCATTAATGAACCGTTTTTCCAAGGACATTTTCCGGACTACCCAGTTATGCCAGGTGTGTTAATTGTTGAGGCGCTTGCGCAGACTGGTGCAATCGCGATGCTTAGCAAGGAAGAAAACGAAGGAAAAATTGGTTTTTTGGCTGGACTTGATAAATGCCGATTTAAGCGTCAGGTCAAACCTGGGGATCAGCTGAAGCTTGAAGTGGAAATCCTGCGTTTAAAAGGACCGATCGGAAAGGGTAAAGGTGTTGCAACCGTTGATGGCGAAGTTGCCTGTGAAGCGGAAATCACCTTTGCAATTAAATAATGTTTGATTAATCCCCTGTACATCTTTCGTATAGGGGATTTTAAATTTTAAAAACTTGCGGGCATCCAAGTAAAAATGTAACTATATAAAATTTCTCTTCTTTATTAGTATCACATTAAAAAAAATGGTTAAGCTAAGGCTGAAAGTGAACGATTAAAGGAGGAATTTAACAATGAAAAGGAAATTGCTAATAAAGTTTGGCGCTCCAATTTTGGCATTGTCACTTGTCGCTGCATGTGGTAACAATGACAATGGGGACCCGGTAGAGGACGATGAGGCACCACTTAACCAGGAGGACAATGGTGATCAAGATTTAAATGATGATCAGGGTGGAGACCTTCAGGATGATAACGGTGATTTGAATGGTGACCAAAATGGGGATATGAATGGCGACATGAATGGAGATAACGGCAACGGCAATGGCAACAACAATGATAATAACAATAACGACGACTTGCTAAAAGATGATAATAAAAATCAATAAGTCATCATTATAATTGCCTGGATGAAATCCCCTGTACTGCAGGGGATTTCGTCTGACCCAGGAGCACAAATATGCTACACTTCCAAATCAACCACATTGCCTAAAGTTGGATGCGGTGCACGTGGCCCTGATTGTTGAAGCAATTCCATCAATTGCTGTCCTTGCTGCTCCATAAGACCCTTTACCTTACTCATAACAGCTAAGCTTGCATCGGCTCGTACCTGCGTATTTGCCATTACAACAGACATTGCTGCTACATCCATGTAATCACCCCTAATTTGTGACCTTCCCCCTTATTTCGACATAATTTCCAGCAATCTTTAGTACTCCTTCTTGAAAAAAAACTCCAGAACGTGCATTATTTCCGCTTCTCCAAAAGTAAATAAAAAATTCACACTATAACCTTGCTTCATACAAGGCAAAACACTTATGATGTAGAAAGGTTAAGGTAATAAAGTGAAACCATTTTACCCCGCTGCCCGTATGATGAGAAAGATATAACATATGAAGCTGAAATATTCAAAGATTGCACTTCTTGGTGACATAGCGTTTTAAAAAAGGAAAAGAGGAGTACATACCCATTATGAAAAAAATTGTTTTACTTGCAATTGCAGTGATTTTTACCGGACTGCTTACTGCATGCAATCAGGAGGATGAAACAAACAAGGACAAAAAAGACCGTATTACACCTGTGGAAACTGCACAAGCGATTCAAGAGGACTTAGTTATTGAAAAGGAGATTTATGGTCGAACTCAACCGGCTTCACAGACACCCGTAATGGTGCAGGTGCCTGGTGAAATTACCAGCCTTGAAGTGGAAAATGGAAACACAGTGGATGAGAATGATTTAATTGCAACCATTGCAGGAAGAAATATTTATGCACCAAAAGCGGGGCAGGTTGCCAAATTATCTGCTGATGAGGGATCGGTAGTTTCTAATTCGGAACCGCTAGCCGTAATTGCCGATTTACGTTCATTGAGCCTGCAATTTAATGTTACGGGAGATGACCTGGCATTGCTCGAAAAAGAAGAAACATATAATGCTGTTATAGACGGGGAAAAGCATGAGGCGAAGGTAACGTCAATTGGGTCATTGCCAAACGAAACTGGCTTATACTCGATTGAAGCAGCAATGGACAATGAGGATGCTGAAATTTTACCAGGGTCTTTTGCCGTGCTGCATGTCCCGGAGCAAAAAGTTAAGGATGCAATTATTGTACCAACAGAAGCAATTGTAGAAGAAAGCGGCGAATCGTTTGTTTATGTAGTTAACAATGATAAAGCTGCAAAAATAAATGTAACCGTGAAGGAAACACAATCAGATAAGACAGCCATTGAAGGTGAAGTGAAAAAAGGGGACCAGGTTGTAACAAGCGGTCAGCTGACACTAGCAGATGGCAGCAAAGTGAACGTTGTGAAAGCGGGGAATAAATCGTGAAGTTAGTTAACACCTCCGTCAAACGTCCAGTTGGTGTCATCATGATTGTGCTTGCGATATTAGCATTAGGCTTCGTATCTGTTCGAAGCCTTGTTATCGATCTATTTCCAAAGATTGATCTGCCCATCGCGGTTGTCGCAACTACATATAATGACGCAGCACCACAGGAAGTTGAAAACCTAGTCAGCCGGCCAATCGAGTCATCCGTCAGTTCGGTTGAGGGTATTGAAACGGTTCAATCACAATCCCAGGCTGGGTCCTCACTAGTGATGATGATGTTTAAAAATGGAACCGATCTTGATCAGGCATTACTCGACGTAAGGGAAAAAATCGATCAAGTAAAAGGAATGCTGCCAGAAGGTGCGGGTGATCCAAGCGTTCTCCGGTTCAGCCCGGATCAATTGCCAGTTATCTGGGTTGGTCTGACCGGTAAAGACCCAGCAGCACTAACACAAATTGCGGATGAGCAGCTTGTACCATTCTTTGAACGCCAGGGCGGTGTCGCATCTGTAACCGTTGAAGGCGGAAAAGAACGTGAAATCCAGCTTATTCTGGATCAGGCAAAATTGCAGCAATACGGTGTTTCACCGCAAATGCTTGTGCAAGCACTGAATAGTTCCAATAAGTCAGCATCTGCAGGGTCTGTTGAAAAAGGAAACCAGGACCTGCAAATTCGAGTCACAGGCGAATTTGAGTCAATCGATGCTATTAAACAAACGTTTGTTCAAACGGAAAAAGGTGCAAAGATTCATGTAGAAGATGTTGCGGAGGTAAAGGATACATTTAAAGAATCATCAACTTCGACTCTTGTAAATGGAAAACCATCTGTTGTGCTCTCCGTAATGAAAAAGACCGACAGCAATACGGTGGAAGTTGCTGACAATGTTCGGGCAGGAATGGATGAAATACAGGATAAGTTGCCACCTGGCGTAAACCTGGATGTTATTATTGATACATCGGAATTCATTAAGCTATCGATAAGCTCTGTTGTGCAAAACATCCTGCTTGGCGGGATTATTTCCATCCTGGTTTTACTGTTATTTTTAAAAAGCGTTCGTGCAACAATTGTTATCGGCATCTCTATCCCAATTGCCATTATCTCCACGTTTACATTAATGTATTTTACCGGTGAAACGCTGAACGTATTAACGCTCGGAGGACTTGCGCTGGGGCTTGGAATGATGGTCGACAGCTCCATTGTTATTTTAGAAAATATATACTCCTATCGCCAGCGCGGCTATAGTTTATTTGAAGCAGCAACAAAAGGGGCATCGGAACTCGCACCAGCTGTTATTGCTTCAACAACGACTACCTTGGTTGTATTTTTGCCAATTGTTTATGTAGAGGGAATTGCATCGGATTTATTTACACCACTTGCCTTAGCAGTGTCCTTCTCGCTAATTGCATCACTTGTTGTTGCCGTAACGCTCGTACCAATGCTTTCGTCAAAATTACTTTCAAAGGCTATGGAAGACAATGGACGCAGATATTGGTTTGATCGTTTCATGAATCGCGTTAATAACGGTTACCGCAATGTATTAAAGTGGGTACTAAAGCATCGGAAAACAACGGTAATCGGTACAGCAGCGGCAATTGCAGCAAGTCTTGCGCTGATACCATTTATTGGTGCGGAATTCATTCCTTCATCAGACCAGGGACAGGTTCAAATTCAAGTGGAAGCCCCAGCTGGAAGTTCGCTTGAATATACGGAAGGCATTGTCGAACAGGTTAATGAAAAATTAACAACGTATGAAGCAGATATTGAAACAAATTATGTGAGTATCGGCGGCGGTGGTTTCGGTGCAATGGGAGGAAATGCTAATCAAGCGACCTATACCATGCAGCTAATCCCATCATCGGAACGGGAAAAAACAACGACAGACATTGTGCAGGAAATGAATGATGACATCCAAACGATTGCTGGTGCGGAGTTTACCGTTAGTGTTATGGACGGTGGAATGGGGATGGGTGACCCTGTACAAATTCAGTTAAACGGTCCCGAGCATCAAGTGTTACGCGAATTAGCTGATCGTGTCGTAGCTCAGATATCTGAAGTTGATGGTGTGTATAATCCTGAATCATCAGCAGCTGCGGGTGTACCACAGCAAACCATTTCGATTGATGAAGAAAAAGCGGCCATGTATGGTTTAACACAGCAGCAAATTACAAGTCAGATTCAACTGCAGTTCACGGGACAGGTGGCGACACAATATCGTGAAGAAGGCCACGAAATGAATGTCACACTCATGTATCCTGAGGATGAACGCAGTACAATTAGTGATCTGCAAACGATGACGATTCAATCGCAAACAGGAACCGCAATCCCACTGGAAACTGTCGCGACATTTAAAGAGGTACAAGGACCAGTAACATTACAGCGGGAGAACCAACAGCCGCAAATGAATGTTACGAGTGAGGTTGTCGACCGTGACCTGGCGGGAGTTGTGGAAGATATTGAAGCCATATTAGCTGACATGAATCTGCCAGAAGGCTACAGCTACAACATTGGCGGGCAGGCAGAGGACATGGCTGAGTCATTCTCAGATTTAGCGCTAGCACTGGTATTTTCCATTTTCCTAGTGTACGCGGTAATGGCAGTACAATTTGAAAATTTCCTATTCCCGCTCATCATCATGTTTGCAATGCCGGCAACCGTAATTGGTGTCTTGCTCGGACTGTTTGTAACAGGACTGCCACTAAGTATACCAGCCTTCATCGGGGTAATTATGCTTGCCGGAATAGTCGTCAACAACTCCATCGTACTCGTGGATTATATTAATATCTTGCGGCGAAAAGGAATTGACAGGTATGAAGCCATCTTAGAAGCGGGACCAAGCCGTTTGCGACCTATTTTAATGACAACATTGACTACAATCCTTGGAATGGTGCCATTAGCCCTAGCACTAGGCGAAGGGGCAGAAACACAGCAGCCATTAGCAGTTACGATTATATTCGGATTAACGATATCAAGTATATTTACACTGCTATTGATTCCGGTTGTTTATACATTGTTTGATGATTTGACTGGAAAGATTACGAGAAGGAAGAAGAAGGAGAGCGCATAGTTTTTTGTGTGAAGGGCCGCCTGGGAGGGTGGTTCTTTTTTTGTAGTGTTTGGAGGTATATTGGTGATCGAAAAGCGGGAATTTCGATGACTGTAAGGATACTGGACAATGGGTAAAACGACCGCTGTATGAAAATATTGACTGAAATAGCCAAGTACCGTACAGAATATCAATCATCATCAAAAATGTAATCAACGTGTCCTTTTCCACGACCATTTCCGTATCATTTGCTTTACAACCTCTGAAAACATGAGCCCAATCGCAATTCCACCCGCCAACAGCATAACCTTCGCTGACAGCTGTACTGCGGTAAAATAATCGTTTTCCACAAAATTGCGCATGGCATCGTATGCACTTCCACCAGGTACGAGCGGGATAATTCCGGATACGATAAAGATGATAACCGGGGTTTTATAAACTTTTGCGCAGATTTGGCTTAATCCCCCAACAAGCATTGCTGCAAGTACAGTAGCGGGAACAACATCCATTTCCTGCAGAACAAGCACATAGTATAAAATCCAGCCCAGCATACCGACAAGCCCGCATTGAATCAGCGATCTCCGTGGTGCATTAAATAAAATACCGAAACCAGCAGCGGCGATAAAACTTGTTACAAGTTGTGCAAGTATTACCATGTGAATTATCTCCTTTCTGTGGAAAAGTTTCCGTTTGATGTGAGTTTGTCATTTCCCGCTCTTTGCCGAATACTATCAAAATAACCCAAAAACGACAGCGATCCCAGCGCCAATGGCAAAAGCGGTCAATACTGCTTCAACACCCTTCGACAAGCCAGCGACCAAGTGACCTGCCATCAAATCCCGGACTGCATTGGTAATATGCAGGCCAGGCACAAGCGGCATGACGGCCCCAATAATGATTTTGTCCATGTAGACACCAATGCCATTATCCACAAATGCCAGAGTTAGCACCCCAATAATAAACGAGGCAAAAAATTCAGCAATAAAACGAATTTCCACTAATCGCTCAAACCAAAGCATTCCCGCAAAGGCCATCCCGCCGATAACAAACGATGGAATAAAATCAGCCCAAATCCCGCCGAACATAATGGTAAAACATCCACTGACAAAAGCAGCAGCAATGACTTGAAGCCAGCTCGAAAACGTAGGCGTATCCCTATCAACACTTTCCAGCATTGTAAGAGCCTTTTTTAATTCAATCTCTCCAGCAGCAACCATCCGCGAAATATTATTTACTTCTGCAATTTTATGTAAATCAGTTGAGCGATTTGAAATCCTCATAAAATTGGTGACTTCCGATATGTCGATAGAAAAATTAATGCCAGTTGGCGTAGCGTAGCTCTGTGCATTAGGAAGCCCAAAAGTAGAAGCAATTCGATTCATTGTATCCTCCACACGATACGTCTCCGCACCACTCTGCAGCATAATTTTTCCCGCCAGCATACACACTTTTACAATGTTATGTTGATTGTTCATGTTTTTCACATCCTTTATATGAAAACATCCGCACTAATCTGTCTAGATAATTATAAGGGGAATGGTTGGGGAATGAAAGGTGGAACGGTTGGAAAAGTGAAAAATGCTGCTGTTTTGTTGTGGTAATGATGGTTTTGATTAAATATTGTTGGGAGGGTGGAATATTTATGGGAGAGTAGAAAATCGACGGGAGAGGGTGAATATCGGCAGGAGAGCCAGCACATCAACCGGAGAGCCAGCACATCAACCCGAATAGCAGCACATCAACCCGAAAGCGCTGAACATCAACCGGAGAGCCCGAGCATCAACCCGAGGGCAGGAACATCAACCCGAAAGCGAGGAACATCAACCGGAGAGCCAGCACATCAACCGGAGAGCCAGCACATCAACCGGAGAGCCAGCACATCAACCCGGAGAGCCAGAACATCAACCGGAGAGCCCGAGCATCAACCGGAGAGCCCGAGCATCAACCCGAAAGCGAGGAACATCAACCCGAGAGCCAGCACATCAACCCGAAGTGCCAGGACATCAACCGGAGAGCCCGAGCATCAACCGGAGGGCAGGAACATCAACCCGAAAGCGAGGAACATCAACCGAAGAGCCCGAGCATCAACCGGAGGGCAGGAACATCAACCCGAAAGCGCTGAGCATCAACCGGAGAGCCCGAGCATCAACCGGAGGGCAGGAACATCAACCCGAGAGCGAGGAACATCAACCGGAGAGCCCGAGCATCAACCGGAGGGTAGGAACATCAACCCGAAAGCGAGGAACATCAACCGGAGAGCCCGAGCATCAACCCGAAAGCGAGGAACATCAACCCGAGAGCCAGCACATCAACCCGAAGTGCCAGGACATCAACCGGAGAGCCCGAGCATCAACCGGAGGGCTGGAACATCAACCCGAAAGCGAGGAACATCAACCGAAGAGCCCGAGCATCAACCGGAGGGCAGGAACAT
>NZ_BMFR01000021.1 GCF_014638995.1 Virgibacillus oceani | reverse complement strand
AACAAACGATATCTTATTTCGAGATTGTCGTTTTTGCTCCCAAAGGTAAAATGGTAATGTAAAATTTTCACATATATAATATTTATTTACAGTTATGCAACGCTAGTGGGTCTGACCCCCTGTCCCGATTTTGTGTTACAATATAACTAATTTTCTAATAAAGGGGGTTAGTTTGATGAATTCGAGATGGCAGGAAATTATACAGTTACTGATGAAATCGAATGACCCTATGACTAGTGAACAGTTAGCGATGCACTTGCTTGTGAGTTCAAAAACGGTGAGAAATGATATTAAAGAATTGAATCATTTGCTTGAGCAAAGTGATTTGAAAATTGAATCCATTCGTGGTAAAGGGTACCACCTGGAGATTACGGATAATAAGAAATTGAAGCAATTTATTCAGGAGCGCCTGGATTCTAGAGAAGTAATTCCAAGTGAACCGGAGGCAAGAATCCTTTTTTTAATGGAAAAACTTTTATTACAGTCCTATTATTTAAAGATGGACGACCTGGCGGGGGAACTTTATATTAGTCGTTCAACATTAAAAAGTGATATAAAACTGGTCCGTGGAATACTTGAGGACTATAACTTAGTTCTTGATCAAAAGCCAAATTACGGGATTAAAGTTATAGGAAATGAAACACAGATACGATTTTGTATTTCTGAATATATTTTTAACCAAAAGCCTGTTCCTTTAGATGATCCAGCAGATTGGCTTTCCATCCTGTCGAAAAGAGATTTGGAAATCATAAAAACTAGTATTCTATCTAATATGAGAAAGCACAATATAATTATTTCAGATATCGGGTTGCAAAATTTAATCACGCACCTAGCGATAGCGTGTAAGCGAATTAGAGAATCAAATTCAGTTGAAATTGTTCATGAAGAATTACGTCATATGAAGGGCAAAAAAGAGTTCGCGGTAGCATCGGAAATTGTACAGGATGTTGAAGCGGGTCTAAGTGTTAACTTTAGTGAAAATGAAGTAGCATACCTGGCAATTCATTTACAGGGAACAAAGCTGGTACATTCAAATCAGGAAAAAGAAAATATCAATTCCATTATTGATCAAAAGGTTTATAATTTGGTAACTGAAATGGTAAATATTATAGATGAAAAATATTATTTCAATCTTTCTGATGATGAAGAATTGCTGTTTGCCTTATGCCTGCATTTAATGCCCGCAATTAATCGCTACAAATTTCAAATGAACATTAGAAACCCAATGCTAGAAGAAATAAAAACAAAATACCCGCTTTCCTTTGAAGCAGCGTTAGTTATGGTTGATGTACTTGATGAAAAAATGGGTATTAAAATTGACGAAAATGAAATTGGTTACTTGGCGTTGCATCTCGAGGTTGCTCTGGAAAGGATTAAGAAATCTAGTGTTCATACGAAACGTTGTTTGATTGTCTGTGCCTCGGGGTTGGGAAGTGCACAGCTATTATCGTATAAATTAAAAAATAAATTTGGTGATGGCCTGGATATAATAGGAACAACAGAATATTATAACTTGAAACATCAATCTTTAACTGGTGTGGATTTTATTGTCAGCACAATTCCAATTACACAGGATTTGTCCGTTCCTGTTATACATGTGAGTACGATACTTGGTGACAGCGATGTTACTACTATTGAAACGGCAATAACTAAAGATAAATCGATTATTGAGCAATACATGCATGAAAAGGATACATTTTTAAAGCAGGATTTTGAAACACCGGAAGAGGTGATCAGATTTTTGGGGAACCATCTTGTGAATGATGGCAGGGTGGAAGATGACTATATTGATTATGTTTTGGAAAGGGAAAGCTATGCTCCTACAAGTTTTGGTAATCTGGTGGCAATTCCTCATCCACTTGAACCAAGAACAAATGCATCGTTTTGGTCGATTGTTACACTGAATAAACCGATTCAGTGGGGAGATAAGCCAGTTCAAATTGTTTTCCTCCTTAATACGAATATGGCCAAAAAAGATGATTTAAAGCCAATGTTTCATATTCTGGTTAAACTTATTGATGATAATAATCTTCTGCAGAGGCTTTTGCAATGCAGCACATTCGAACAATTTAAGAACTTCATAATAAGAAGGTAAAGGCAAGAGAAGCAATATTATTTCTTTTGCTTTTTATTTTGCATCAGTTTTTTTCCGTTGCTAACGGAAAATCATCCCCTACTAATGAATGCGCTTACAATATATGATGGGTGTATACATTAATGAAAGGGATGGAAAATGATGAAACCGCTTAAATTAGTTGTAATTGGAGGGGGGTCTTCTTATACCCCGGAATTAGTGGAGGGGATCATTGATAATCAGAAATCATTACAGGTATCGGAAATATGGCTGGTCGATATTGAAAAAGGTCAGGAAAAACTGGCAATAATAGAAGGATTATCAAGGAGAATGATCGAAAAAGCCAATTGTCCCATTAAAATTGTTGCAACACTAGATCGGAGAGAAGCCATTAAAAACGCGACATATATTATTACGCAAATCAGAGTCGGACAATTGAAAATGAGAAGAAATGATGAGTATATTTCGATTAAACATGGCGTTGTTGGACAGGAAACCACTGGGGCAGGTGGGTTTATGAAAGCATTGCGGACAATTCCAGTAATGCTGGACATATGTAAGGATATTGAAGAGCTTGCACCAGACGCATGGCTTTTAAATTTTACCAATCCAGCTGGCATCATTACAGAAGCCATTTTAAAGCATAGCAATGTTAACGTTATCGGTTTATGCAATAATCCAATCAACTTTTATAAGAAATTTGCTAAAACATATCAGGTGCCTATGAAGGATGTAAGTATTAACTTTGTCGGGATTAATCATCTCATCTGGATAACAGGGTTCTATATTAAAGGGCAATCCAGAATTGAAGATATTTTAACCGGCAAATCAGATAGTTACGAGGCAAAAAATATCCCTGATTTCGGGTGGGATCTAGAATTTCTTCAGTCACTAAAAGCAATACCATGCGGCTATCATAAATACTATTATCAAACCGACCAAATACTTGAAAAACAGCGTGAGGAATATAGTAGAAATGAAACGCGGGCAGACCAGGTTCAACAGGTTGAAAAAGAATTATTTGAAATCTATCAGAATCCGAATGTACAGGAAAAACCGAAAGCACTGGAACAAAGAGGTGGTGCGTATTACTCAGAAGCGGCAATTGAATTAATTAAATCAATCCATTTAGATTCAAAGAAAACCCATACGTTAAATGTGAAAAATAATGGGACAATACCGTGTTTACTAAATGATGCTTGTATTGAAGTGAATTGTGTGGTTGAAAATCATCAGATTACACCGCTCCAAGTTGGGAGTATCCCACCGCAAATCAGAGGGTTGCTGCAGCATGTAAAAGCATATGAAGAGTTGACTGTTAAGGCCGCTGTTACGGGAAATAGAGGAATCGCGCTGCAAGCATTGACATTACATCCACTTATTCCATCTGTTGACAAGGCAAAAAGCATATTCGATGAAATGTTAGCTGTTAATGAGCAGTATTTATCACAGTTCGATCTAGAAATAAAACTATAATCAAAGGGGAGATCAACCTATGAAAATTACATTATTATGTGCTCTTGGGATGAGTACAAGCCTACTAGTTGAAAAGATGAAAAAAGCTGCTAGCGCGAAATCTATCGAAGCTGAAATTGAAGCGCATTCAGTTGATGATTTGGAAGAACAACTGAAAACTGCCGATGTCATTCTGCTTGGACCGCAGATACGCTACAAGAAAAATGAACTATTTTCTAAAGCTGATGCAGCAAACACTCCGATGGATATTATTGATATGAAATCTTACGGAATTTTGGACGGGGAAAAAGTGCTTGAGCAAGCATTGAAGTTAATTAACTAATTTTAAATGAAGGAAGGTAGTACAATGAATGGATTTAATGCTTTCATGGAACGTTATTTCATGCCTGTTGCTGGTAAATTGGCAGAACAGCGCCATTTAAAAGCAATTCGGGATGGAATTATAGCAACCATGCCTTTATTGATTATCGGGAGTATTTTTTTAATTATATCTTCACCACCTGTAAAAGCATGGGCTGAATTTATGAAACCATATGCATCATCATTAAGTATTCCTGTTAATGCAACATTTGGGCTATTGGGTTTAATAGCTGTATTCGCTATTGCCTATAACCTTGCAAAAAGTTATCAAATGGATGGATTATCTGCCGGTGTATTAAGTATAGCTGCATTCTTTGTTGCTACACCTCTTACGGAAGACGGTAATATTCCCTTAAATTTAATGGGTAGTGAAGGGTTATTTATTGCTATTATTCTAGCGATATTTACGGTCGAGGTCTATCGTTTTTTTGAAAAAAGGAACATTGTTATTCGAATGCCTGATGGAGTCCCGCCCTCAGTCTGGCGAGCCTTTACTGCGCTGATACCGGGTGCTGCTATTATTTTCATGGTCTGGGGTGTAGACCTGATACTGAAAGCCGCATTTGATTTATCGTTACACGGTGTAGTTGCTGCCGTTTTACGTGAACCGCTGCAAATGGTTGGCGGAAGTCTGTGGGGGGCATTAGTAGCTATTTTGCTAATACATTTGCTATGGTCGTTTGGCATCCATGGAATTTCAGTTGTAGCAAGTGTTATGGCCCCAATCTGGTACAGTTTAACAGATGAAAATGTATCTGCACATCAAGCTGGAGAAGCATTACCGCATATTATCGGACAGCCATTTATGGCAATTTGGTGGGCTGTCGGTGGCTCTGGTATGGCTCTTGCACTAACGATTTTATTTGTTTGGCGAGCCCGTTCTAAGCATTTAAAAGGTCTAGGCAGGGGATCTATATGGGCTAGCATATTTAATATCAGTGAGCCAACAATATTTGGTGCGCCAGTGGTTATGAATCCGCTTTTAGTTATACCTTTTATTCTTGCTCCTTTAGTAGTTGGAACCGTAACGTATTTTGCCATGTCAATCGGATTTGTTGGTAAGCCGTATATTATTGTACCGTGGACAACACCACCACCTTTTTCAGGAATCCTTACTACAGGTGATTGGCGTGGAGGCGTATTAATGATTATTAATATATTACTGGCAATGGCAATCTATTACCCGTTTTTCCGGCTATATGATAAACAGCTGGTCCAGGAAGAGCAAACTACTGAAACTGCTGCTGCAACAAAGGAATAAGGTGATTTAAATAATGCATAATTCTGCAACCAGATTAATTGTAAATGCTGATGACTATGGTTTCTCACCAGGTGTGTCGGCGGGAATTCTTTACGCACATAAGCATGGTATTCTAACAAGTACTACTCTGATGGTTAATACCGATTATTCAAAGCAAAGTTTAGATGAAGTGAAGCAATATCCAAATCTTGGGGTTGGCTTGCATTTTGTGATGGATGCAGGCAAGCCTATTTCTTCTTCTGTAAGTAGTTTAACAGATCATAGCGGAAATTTTTTAAAAGGAAAAACACTTATCGAATCTGCTAAAAAGCAGGATATTAAAGAAGAACTTGTGGAACAGCTTGAGTTGCTGTACAAATGGGGGATTGATGTAACGCACATTGACAGTCACCATCACATGCATTTGCATATACCTCATGCATTGGAAGCAGTTGTGGAGGTAGCTGAATCGTATAATCTTCCTATTCGATCATTCTCCGAGACACAATTAAATGGAGTAATTATGTCCAGTGACTATTTCTATTATGATTTTTACGGGGAAGAGAATGTTTCAACAGCGTATTTATTGAAGTTATTTTCTAAACTAAAACCGGGAATTTCGGAAGTGATGTGCCACCCTGCATTTATGGATTTAAATTTAAGAAACCAAAGCAGCTATCATTTTCCTAGAATAAAAGAATTAGAGGTGCTTGTTGATCATAGGATTAACAGCTGGTTAAAAGAGCACTCGATAGAATTGATCCATTATGGAGGGCTGTAAAATGAACGTGGAACATTTTTCAATGGGACTTATATTACATGCGGGAAATGCAAAAAGCTTCTTACATGAGGCATTACACGATGCGAGAAATGGGAATTTTGAACCTGTTGATGCAAAAGTTCAACATGCATCGGCAGAGTTGCTGGAGGCACATAAGTTACAAACACAGTTTATTCAAGAGGATGCTAATGACGGTATGGAAAGATTACCTGTAATAGTAGTCCATGCACAGGATCACTTGATGACTGTCATGTCTGAAAAAGACCTTATAAAAGAAATGATTGAGATTTATCGAAAGCAATTTAATATGAACTTGAAAATTGAGCAATTAATGGAAGCTGTAAAGTAACAATGTTGTGGTAATTGGATAATCCATCTTTATTTTTACGAGGAGTGTTCATGTGAGGATCAATAAAATTATGATTATTGTTGCCGTTTTAATGGTAGTGCTGACATCTTCGTTAACAACATCGAATGCGGAAGGAAAAAAAGGCAATAAGAAAAATGGGAATGTAGTGCCTGGAATTGAAGTGTTATTAAAGGATCATTTAGATTGGGTAAAGGATAAAAAAGTCGGATTAATAACAAATCCTACAGGAGTTGATCGTAATTTGGTCAGCAGTATTGATTTGCTTTATAAACATCCGGAAGTTAATTTAACTGCCTTATTTGGTCCCGAGCACGGTATCCGGGGGGATCAGGAAGCAGGGGAATACGTAGACTCTTATATTGATGAAAAAACGGGTTTGCCTGTATACAGTTTATATGGTCCTACCTGGAAACCAACTGAGCAAATGCTGGAAGATGTTGACGTGTTGCTTTTTGACATTCAAGATATTGGTTCCAATGTTTATACGTATATTTATACACTAGGTTTTGCAATGGAAGCTGCCGCGGAATTTGATAAGGAATTAATTGTATTAGATCGCCCGAATCCAATTGGTGGAACTAAGGTGGAAGGACCACTCCGTTCTGAAGATACAGTTAGTTTCATGGGGAGATTTTTATTACCTGTAAGACACGGAATGACAGTTGGGGAATTAGCAACGATGTGGAATCATGGGTATAGCATGGGTGTGGACCTGAAAGTGGCTAAAATGAAGGGATGGAAACGGACCATGCACTTTGAAGATACTGGTCTGCCTTGGGTTATGACTTCTCCTAATATTCCAACGATGGAAACTGCCTATTTATATGCTGGAACCGAGCTGCTTGACGATACGACATTAACCATGGGACTCGGCACAACTAGACCATTTGAACTGGTTGGTGCACCGTGGATTGATGGAGAAGCGTTAGCGGAAGAAATGAACAGTAGAGATTTACAAGGCGTTTCGTTTAGGGCAGCATATTTTACCCCTATGTTTGGAAAATATGAAGGTGAATTGGTCGGCGGGGTACAGGTGCATATTGTTGACCCATCCGAAATCAATTTAGTAGCACTAGGCTTAAACCTTGTGGATGCGATGCGTGACCAAAACCCAGAGAAGTTTGAGATGACATCAAGCTATGCTAATCTTATTGGCGATCCAGATGTACCCGGAATGATTATGAATGATGTTCCAGTTAACGAGGTTGTGGATTCTTGGCAGAAAGAGTTGACTACATGGATAACGGAAGTGAGAAATCAGTATTTATTGTATAACCCTTATCCAAGTGGTGCGAATCCCTACAAAGAAAAAGGCTCTTTAGGTATTTTACCGTTAGATTTAACAGCATCCCCTGGTCAGAACGTGGATTTAACAGTGAAGGGGTATGACAAAAATGGAGAAGCTTTAGATATTGATCCTTCCTCGATTGAATGGCAAGTCTCTGGCGAAATTGGATACGTAGAAAACGGAACTTTTTATGCAACGAATGAAGGACAAGGGGAAGTTGTGGCGACCTACAATGATTATACTGCTTCACGTGAAGTTGAGGTATCGGCCACCAATATAGAAAATTTCCGTTATGGTATACACCCGGATTATTCAAGAATTGTGTTTGATTTAAATAAAACAGTGAATAATTATGAATTGGAGGAACAGGACGGTAAGTTGCTTTTGAAAATTCCTTATGGAGAGATCGATGGAGAATTAAATAAAGAAGGCGGGACTGTAACGATATCTAATAGTCCCGTTATCTCAAATATTGATTATTATATGGAAGAGGATATGTTTGTTGCAGCACTTAACTTGAATGTTGACAAAGTAGAATATCAAACACCAGAGTTTACCTCAAGAATAGTAGTAGATGTAATGCATTAGGCGGGACAAGGGCCAGGCGGAACAAGGGGTCAGACCCCTTGTCCCAGTTTCTGTTCCATACGATGACTGCTCTATGTTACTATATGGTAGAAATACTATAGCTGAAAGAATGGCTGAATTGCCTGTTTCACAAATTAATCCAAAGCTTATTAAGTTATTAATTGAAGATAAGACAAAAGAAATACCGGATTCTCCAACAAAGTCCTGTTTAACTGGAAAATATGTAAATACAATCATTAAAAACAATGAAAAGGTTGATAGATTCCATCAAGAAAATTCCTTTATGTTAACTTGCAAAAGTTGTGGCAGAAAAGGAAAATATGATGTTGGTCATATGGTCGTAAATACAGATGGAAATGATTCAGTGCAAAGCATCCAAACCACAGGATATTTTCGATGCAAACATTGTAATGATGCTGGAAACTGGGAGATGCCTAATGATTTTATGATACTGCCACTTGCAACAGTTTTGAAACAGATTGGAAGCGATGGCCAAAATGATAATCGATGTTCTGTTGGAAAGTTCGAATTGTTTGATGGAAGCTGGCACTTATATAGCTCAGATGCAGAAAATCATTTATTAACCAAAATTAATGAAAATCCACTAGATGGTTATCTTTGGAATCGACTTGGGAATTTATATCATCAAGGGAATCGTCCCGAATTGGCAGTAAATGCTTTTGAACAATCGGTAGCAATTGATCCTAATCAAACGGAATCACACTATACGTTGGGGAATTTACTATCACAAATGGAAGACTTTGAGAACGCCGCCTACCACTATAAGAGAATGCTTCTAACTGCTAGTGATTATCGAGCGGTTACCACAGAAACCTTGCGCCAAATATTAGCAGTTGGTTTACAAGGATTATATATAATTAGTCAGATCTCAGGTGGCGATATTCCATTTTTGCCTACTCGGGATGAATTAATAGAAGCTGGAAAGCTGAAAGAATTTGAGTCAAATGTTGTTGATATGGAAATAGAAATAGTACCAAATCAAACGGAATCCTTTTATCCATCTGCGGAAATATACATGGGTGCACGCCAAAAGGAATTGCCAGCAAGCATAAGAACTTTGAAGAAGCCAAAGTATAAGAAAAAGACTAAGAAAAGACATAAACGAACGAAACGGAAATAAGTAATGCAGCGGGACAAGGGGTCTGACCCCCTGTCCCGCTGCATAAGTACTAAATTTATTTTCCTCTTAATTGCTAAATTATGATTTGTTGATTTTGCTTGTATTATATGAATGGAAAATATAATTTCTTTGTAGAAGTACAATAGAATTTCTTAATTTATTGAAGATAGCTTGTTTTGACCTTTTTATTAAAATAATTTATCTTTTATACGTAATCCCTATAATTCTGCACTAATTATCCCCCAATGAATACTTCTTAAACTGGGACAAAAGAACCGACCCCCTGTCCCGCATTCCTTCCAAAATGAGGTGGTTCAATAGATGCCAAGAAAGTTAAGAAAGAAAAGTTATAATGGTATCTACCATGTAATGTTACGTGGAATTAACAAACAAATTATATTTGAAGATGATGAAGATAGGTTTAGGTTATTGGAAACGGTAAAAAGGATAAAAGATAATAACGGAATGGAGGTTTTTAGCTATTGTTTGATGGATAATCATATTCATTTATTAATGAAGGAGACAGAGGAGACAGTTTCGAAGGCTGTACAAAGAATTAGCTCTAGTTATGTATATTGGTATAATAATAAATATGAACGTTCCGGACATCTGTTTCAGGGCAGGTTTAGAAGTGAAAATGTAGAGAATTTCACATATTTTCTTACAGTAATGCGCTATATACATCAAAACCCTGTTAAGGCAGGTTTGGCAGCAAATGTATTTGAATGCAAATGGACAAGCATTTTTGAGTATGTCGGATCGAATCATTTAGTTGATGTTGATTTAGGCTTAAGTTTGTTTTCGTCTGATAGAAGTAAGGCCATTGAATTGTATTCGGCATATATGCAAATAACAAATGAAGATGAATGTTTAGATGACTTTGACGGAATAAGGATGCCTGATAGTGAGGTAAGAAACTATTTGGTGGAATTGGGGGTATCAAACAGCAGTATTTTACAGCAAATGGAAAAGAAAACAAGAGATAGCATCATTTTGGAGCTAAAAAAGCTGAAAGGAGTTTCAATTAGGCAACTATCCAGGGTAACAGGTATATCGAAAAGTGCAATTGATCGCGTTCGTTAAGCAGGACAAAGGGATCTGGTGGTGGGACAAGGGGTCAGACCCTCTGTCCCGGAGAGGGAGGAATGAAATAGTGGGAAAGCCTAGGATTGGAATGATTGGTTTGGGTGGTATTGCTCAAAAGGCATATTTGCCCATTTTGACAAAAGAAATAGATTGGGAATTAGTTGGTGCCTTTTCGCCAAGTGTGGGGAAAAGGAAGAAAATATGCAGACAATATCGTATTCGGAATTTTGCTAGTTTACCAGCTGTGGCAGATGAATGTGATGCGGTTTTTGTGCATAGTTCTACTGACTCCCATTATGAAGTAGTATCACAGCTTCTAGGCAGCGGAATTGATGTTTATGTTGATAAACCGTTGGCAGCAACGATTTCGGAAGCGGAGAAGTTAGTTGATTTGAGTGAGAGGAATGGAAGGAAGCTGATGGTAGGATTTAATCGGCGTTTTGCACCTATGTATTTGGAGGCGAAGGAGATAGCTAACCAATTGGATTGGGTGCGGCTGGAAAAACATCGAGTGAATGGGATTGGCCCAAATTTATATTCATTTACAATGCTGGATGATTATATTCACTTGGTCGATACCGTTCGATGGCTGTCAGGTGGAGACTTGAAGGCTATGTACGAAAATATGCAGGTAAACGATGATAAACAACTTATTTATGCACAGCATACCTATGAATCAAATACTCTTACATGCACAACTGCGATGCATCGGAATGCCGGATCAAATCTTGAACAGTTAGAGCTGTTTGCAAACGGTACAATTATTCGGGTGAAAAATTTACATACAATGGAGATAGAAAGGAATGATACAGCGACGATTAAAACTCCACCATCATGGGAAACAGTAGGCAGACAGCGTGGTTTTGAAAATGCGATAAATCATTTTATTGCTTGTATTCAGAACGATGAACAGCCTATTGTTGATGGGATTGAAGGGCTGAAGACGCAGATCGCTGTTGAAGAATTGCTGAAGGCGTGAAAAATTAAACAGGGGACTCTTTGCATTCAGGTAAAGAGCCCCTTTTTTTACGGAATGATCGGGACAAGGGGTCTGACCCCCTGTCCCGCCTTGACCCCCTGTCCCGCCTGACCCCTCAATCCCGCCTCCCGAATGTAAGCGCTTATTCATTTCCGCTTCGTAACGGAAAAACGATATGTGTAGTTGTAAGCGGTTGTATTTTACAATGGAATTACAACAAGAATAGTACAAATTTAAGGGGGAGCTTTATATGAAACGAATTTTATTAGCATGTTCATCAGGGATGTCAACTAGTTTGTTAGTGAAGAAAATGGAGGAGGAAGCGAAAGAGAAAGGTGTAGATGTTGAAATTTGGGCTGTGGCACAGGATAAGGCGCCATCTGAAATGGAAAAAGCGGATGTATTATTAATTGGGCCGCAAATGAGATTTATGAAGAAGAAGTTTTCAAAAAGAGCGGAAGAGGTTGGAATTCCACTGGATGTAATTGATCCTGTGGCATACGGCCGAGTAGATGGAAAGGCTGTTTTGAATATGGCTCTCGAATTAATTGGAGAGTAAAAAATACTGGGGGAAACGAACATGAACAGTAAATTTATGCAATTTTTGGAGGATATTCTGTTGCCGATTGCAGATAAGCTAAACAACAACCGTTATTTATCTGCATTGCGTGATGGTTTTATGGTAGCATTGCCTCTTATCATCTTTGGATCTATATTTGTGGTAATCGCAAATTTACCATTTCTTGATAAACTTATAAGCGAGGATGCTTACGCAGCGTATCAAAATGCATTAGGTCCAGCCTCGGCTGCAACATTGAGCATCATGGGGATATTTGTCATCATCGGTATTGGGTATAAGCTGACCGAGCATTACAAGGGGGAAGCGATTTACGGTGGTGTTGTTGCATTTGCATCTTTTCTTATTTTGACACCACAAGTTTTGGAAGGGGTTTCTGGGGTTATTCCAACAGCAAGTCTTGGTGCACAAGGGATGTTCCTGGGGATTTTCACTGCATTTATTTCAGCTGAACTTTACCGGTTCTTTGTACAAAAAAATTGGACAATTAAAATGCCGGCTGGTGTGCCTGGGGCGGTATCTAAGTCATTCAGTGCTTTGATTCCAATTACATTAACGCTTACTGTATTTTTAGTAATTCGTATTATTTTTAGCTATACTTCATTTGATACTGTACAAAATTTCATTTATACCATTATTCAGCAGCCGTTAACAGCATTAGGCAGCGGACTTCCTGCTACTATTGTTGCGGTATTATTGATCCAAGTATTTTGGTTCTTCGGTTTGCATGGACAGATTATTGTAAACTCTGTATTTGATCCGATCTGGTATGCGTTAAATGATGAAAATCTAAGCGCATTCCAAGCGGGGACAGAGCTTCCGAACATTATAACAAAACAGTTCATCGATTCCTTTTTAGTTGGAATGGGCGGATCTGGAATGACGCTTGCAGTTGTTCTTTTGATTTATCTAATTGGACGAAGCAGACAGCTGAAGGAAATTGGTAAATTGGGTGGTCCGTCTGGGTTTTTCAATGTTAATGAACCGATTATTTTCGGTCTGCCGATTATAATGAATCCGCTCATTATTATTCCATGGCTGATAGCACCGGTAGTAGTAACAATTATTACGTATTATTCGATGGCAACCGGGCTCGTTCCACCGCCTGCAGGAATTATTGTTCCGTGGACGACACCGCCAATCTTAAGCGGCTTTTTAGCAACAGGTAATGCATGGCAGGGTGCCGTTTTACAAGCATTTAACTTAGCAGTTGTTATGGTCATCTGGTGGCCATTCTTAAAACTGCTAGACAAAAATTATTATGAAACCGAGAATAAAGAGACAAAAAACGCAAGTTAACGGGACATGGGGCGGGGCTGATTCTCTGTCCGGCTAGAAGCTAGACCAATCCAGGGACGGGGGGACTGACCCTATGTCCTTAGACTTCAGAGGTGAATGGCATATGGACAAGTTAACAGAAATTGCTTTTCAAATTATTTTGTATGCTGGAAATGGTAAATCTAGCGCAATGGAAGCAATACAAGAGGCAAAGGAGGGGAATTTTGACGAAGCTGACAGATTAATTGAAGAAGCAAGTACCGAGCTTGGGAAAGCACATGGCTACCAGACCAATTTACTTCAAGAAGAAGCAAGTGGTGAAGGAAATGGCGTAAACGTTATTTTAGTTCATTCACAGGACCACTTAATGACTTCCATGACGGTTAGAGATCTAGCAATTGAAATTATAGAAATCTATCGAAACAAATAAGGAGTGGTAACAGTATGTCTATCAATTATAAATTTCCAAGTGATTTCTGGTGGGGAAGCGCAACGTCTGCAACACAAATAGAAGGTGCAGCACATAAGGGCGGAAAAGGGGAGAACATCTGGGATCATTGGTACAAAACAGAGCCCAATCGCTTTTTTGACAATGTAGGTCCTGAATCTACCTCTGATTTTTATCACGTATATAAAGAAGATATTAAAACGATGAAGGAAATAGGACACAATACATTCCGTATGTCGATTTCCTGGTCCCGCTTAATTCCTAGTGGACGCGGGAAAGTTAATCCTGAAGCAGTAACATTTTATAACAATGTGATTGATGAACTGCTCGCAAATGGGATTGAACCGTTTGTCAATCTATTCCATTTTGACATGCCGTTGGAACTGCAGCATGAAGGCGGCTGGGAAAGCAGAGCAGTTGTTGATGCGTATACAGACTATGCAAAAGAAGCTTTTCGCCTTTTTGGTGACCGTGTTAAAAAATGGTTTACCTTCAATGAACCGATTGTACCGGTAGAAGGCGGGTACCTGTATGATTTCCATTATCCGAATGTTGTGGATGCGAGACGCGCAGCACAGGTTGCTTATAACACCATGATTGCCCATGCCAAAGCAGTAGAGGCATTTCGTGGATTTGACATTGCAAACGGAAAAATAGGCATCATTTTAAACCTGACACCATCCTATCCGCGTAGCAAAAACCCTGCTGATCTAAGAGCATCGCGCATTGCGGATTTATTTTTCAATCGCAGCTTCCTGGATCCGGCTGTATTAGGGGAATATCCGGAAGAATTAATTGAAATCTTACGTGAGCATGGACAGTTACCAGTGACAGAAAAAGGTGACGGTGCATTGTTAAAGGCGAACACGGCCGATATTCTTGGAGTGAATTACTACCAGCCAAGACGGGTAAAAGCAAAGGAATATTTACCAAATCCATACAGCCCGTTCATGCCGGATTGGTTCTTTGATAACTATGAAATGCCCGGCAGAAAGATGAATAAATACCGTGGCTGGGAAATCTATGAAAAAGGTATTTATGATATCATGATCAACCTGAAAGAAAATTACGGTAATATCGAGTCGTTCATTTCAGAAAATGGCATGGGAGTTGAAGGTGAAAGCAGGTTTATTCAGGACGGTCAGATTCAAGACGATTACCGAATTGAATTTATCCGTGAGCATTTAAAATGGCTCCATAAGGCGATAGAAGAAGGATGTAATGCGAAAGGCTATCATTTATGGTCGTTTATGGATAACTGGTCATGGATGAATGCCTACAAAAATCGTTACGGTTTTATTTCTGTTGATATTGAAACGAAAGAACGGACTTGGAAAAAGAGTGCACATTGGATAAAAGAAGTTTCCGAAAATAATGGATTTTAACTGATTCGAGGTGACCAGCAATGAAGGGAATAAAGGTTGTTACAATTGGCGGGGGTTCAAGCTATACACCAGAGCTGATTGAAGGATTCATTAAGCGATATGATGAATTGCCAATTCGTGAGCTTTGGCTGGTGGATATTCCAGAGGGTAAAGAAAAGCTTGAGATTATCGGTGGTTTGGCGAAACGAATGGTTGAAAAGGCAAACATTCCAATGGATATTTGTTTATCCATGGATCGCAGGCAGGCATTAAAAGGTGCCGACTTTGTTACAACACAAATCCGAGTCGGCCACCTTGATGCACGTGCGAAGGATGAAACGATTCCGTTAAAGCATGGTGTGATTGGACAGGAAACAAATGGTCCTGGCGGGTTGTTCAAAGGGTTGCGCACAATTCCCGTTATATTGGGGATTTGCAAAGACATGGAAGAAATTTGTCCAGACGCATGGCTGATTAATTTTTCCAACCCCGCTGGAATGGTGACGGAGGCTGTTTTGCGGTACAGTAATATTACAAAAACAGTTGGATTGTGCAATGTACCGATTGGAATGCGCATGGGAGTTGCTGATATGCTCAAGGTTGATCCAAGCAGAATTCATATTGATTTTGCTGGATTGAACCATATGGTATTTGGATTAGAGGTTTATTTGGACGGTGCAGCCATTACCGGTGAAGTCCTGGATAAACTTACGAACGGAGCGGGCATGACGATGAAAAATATCGTTGACCTTGGCTGGGAAAAAGATTTCATAAAAGCATTAAACATTTTGCCTTGTCCTTACCATCGTTATTATTACCAAACGAGTAAAATGCTTGAGGAAGAAAAGCAGGAGTTTGTCGAAAAAGGAACACGTGCCCAGGTCGTTCAACAATTGGAAAAAGAACTGTTTGCATTATACAGTGATCCCGAACTAGCAAAAAAACCTCCCCAATTAGAAGAACGTGGCGGAGCATACTATAGTGACGCTGCTTGCAGTTTGATCAATTCAATCTACAATGATAAACGTGATATCCAGCCTGTCAATACGAGAAACAATGGAGCGATCGCAAGTATTCCGAATGACTCTGCGGTGGAGATTAACTGTGTCATTACGAAGGACGGTCCAAAACCGATCAGTGTTGGTGATTTGCCGGTGGCGGTGAGAGGACTTGTTCAGCAAATTAAGTCATTTGAACGTGTAAGTGCTGAGGCTGCTGTGACTGGCGATTATCATCAGGCATTACTCGCACTGACAATTAACCCGCTCGTTCCTTCAGATACAATTGCAAAAGAAATACTGGATGAAATGCTGGAGGCACATAAAGACCATTTACCACAATTTTTTAACTCGGTCAGATAATGTGTTTCCATAATGATTCAATGGTTCTGGTTCATGTTTCGAATCAGAACCTTTTGGCATCTAGACCATGCATAGTGATATAGTTAATGTAACGGATGTATGGAATAAGGAGAAGAACCATTATGTTGAACTCCAGAATAAAAACGATTTTGCGTGAATTAATGGCAGCGCAAACGACACTAACAGGAAAATATTTAGCCGCTATCAATCAGGTGACACCACGTACCATAAGGGATGATGTGAAAAATATTAATACGATGCTTTCTGAACATGGTGCACATGTGGATTCTATTATGGGAAAAGGGTATCAATTATACATTGATGATTCATTGAAGTTCCGTAATTATTTAAAATCTGTATTTAAAGAGGAAGATTCAGAGGATACGGTTATTCCAAGATCCCCTGAAGAGAGAGTGGCTTTTTTAATAAAACGCTTATTGTTAAGTGAAGGGTATGAGAGGCTAGATGATTTAGCTGAGGAAATGTATGTAAGTAAATCAACCATTCAAAACGATTTAAAACATGTCAAACACATACTAAGCGGTTATGACATTCGGCTGGAATCACGCCCTAATTATGGATTAAAGGTAATGGGAAGTGAACTTAAACGCCGTTTCTGTGCTGCGGAGTACTTGTTTGACCGCAATGATGAAACGTGCGATTGTTATGTTGGGGCACATCTCGCATCCTTTACGAAAACGGAATTGGATAGGATCTTGGCAATTATTATGAGGCAAATTGATAGACACCATATAACGTTATCGGATATTGCATTAAATAATTTGCTTATTCATCTTGCGATTGCCTACAAACGAATTAAAAGCGGTTATCATGTAACACTTTATCAAGCGGACATGCAATCAATTGTCGACCAGCGAGAGTATATGGTAGCGAAGGAAATTGTTTTGGAAGTGGAAGATACGTTTCATGTTACATTTCCGCAATCTGAAATTGCCTATATCGCCATTCATTTGCTGGGAACAAAAATGCTGTCCCAGACAAACGATGCGGATGAAGTTGTTGAGCGGGTTTTGGAAGATGATCTGTATCAATTGGTGATGGTAATCCTGGCAAGAATTGAAGCGGAATTTAATTTGGGAATAAGTGCTGACAAAGAATTGATTATTGGACTAGGGCTGCATCTGAAACCAGCAATCAACCGCTATAAATACGGGATGAATGTCCGTAATCCAATGCTTAAGGATATTAAGCAGAATTATCCGTTAGCGTTTGAAGCAGGAATTATAGCTGGAGTTGTGATCGAGGAGCAGACAGGAACGAAAATAAATGAAAATGAGATTGGCTATCTTGCCCTTCATATTGGGGCAGCGATGGAACGTCATAAGCTAAAATCAGGACCGAAACGCTGCCTGATTGTTTGTGCCTCTGGATTAGGTACCGCGAAATTAATTTATTATAAACTAAAATCCAAATTCAGCAGGGAAATTGATGTCATTGGTACGACGGAGTATTATAAACTTGATAAACTTGATTTAAACGATGTTGATTTTATTGTCAGTTCGATTCCAATTTCCGAGGATTTACCTGTACCGATAGTGGAGGTAAATGCAATCTTAGGTGATCATGACCTTAAGAAAATCAGGGACTTCGTTATAGATAGTAAGCAAAGTGTGGAACGGTACTTTCAAGAGGAACTGATGTTTTTACGAAAAAGCTTTACGTCTAAAGAAGAAGTCCTGGAATTTATGCATCATCAAATGGCTGGAAAAGGGTTAGTTGAAAGCAGCTTTTTGGAAGCGGTTTATGAACGTGAGGAAATAGCGCCTACATCATTTGGTAATTTGGTTGCAGTACCACACCCAATCACACCAAAATCCGAAACGACCTTTCTCGCTATTTGTACATTGGAAAAACCAATTGCCTGGAACGATAAACTTGTGCAATTTGTTTGTGTACTTTGTGTCAAGAAAAATAGCACGGAAGATTTGCAGTCCATGTACGATTTATTAGGAAAAATTATCGAAAACGCCGCAATTGTAGAAAAACTAGTGAATGTGAAACGGTATGAAGACTTTATAACGGTTTTAGATAATTGAATGGTGGGACAAGGGTCAGTCCCTCTGTCCCACCTTTCAATTGGCGCAGTTGATTATGTATGCAGGTATCATTCTTACTGCAATTATGGTAAATTTATTAAAAAAAGATGTTGGTTAAAAGCGGGACAAGGGGTCAGTCCCTCTGTCCCGGGACACGGGGACTGACCCCTTGTCCCAGATGGAGGTAATGGGATGTATAAGGAACCTATTTTTTTGAAGCCCGTTTTTCAGGAGCGTATTTGGGGCGGGGAGAAGCTTCATAAGCTATATGACTACGATATTCCGAATGATAAAACAGGGGAAGCATGGGTTATTTCTGCTCACCCAAACGGTCCAAGCGTGATTACGAACGGGCCGCTAGCAGGGAAAACACTTGCCGATGCTTGGAATGAGCATGGGGAATTATTTAATAAACAGGCTGGTAATGACGAAACATATCCGCTGCTTGTGAAAATTTTGGATGCAAATGATGATCTATCTGTACAAGTACATCCCAATGATGCGTTTGCCCTTGAAGTGGAAGGACAGCCGTACGGGAAAACGGAATGCTGGTATGTGTTAAGCGCTGAACAAGATGCAAAGCTTATTTTAGGACATCATGCAAAATCCGCACAGGAGCTTGCAGACATGATGGACAACGGAGAGTGGGACGCATTGCTGCAGCACATTCCTGTTCAAGCTGGGGACTTTATTTATGTTCCAAGCGGTACCATTCATGCAATTGGAAAAGGAATTGTTATTCTGGAAACACAGCAGAGCTCTGACATAACTTACCGTGTGTACGATTATGACCGTGTTGATGCAAACGGTCAGAAGCGGGAGCTGCATATGGATCGTGCAAAGCAAGTTACCACTATTCCGCACAATGGTGTGGCAATTAATCAGCAAAAAGAAATTATCGGCGACTTAACAATCAAAAAATTAGTGGAAGAAAAGTATTTTACAGTTTGTCACTGGCAATTAAACGGAAAAGTAACACAGACATTAACTGAGGACTTTTTGCAGGTTAGTGTAATCGAAGGAAATGCCGTTATAAAGGTTGACGGGAACAGTTTTCACATTGAAAAGGGAAGCCATTTTATTTTACCTAATGGAATGAAGGAATATGAGATTAATGGGGAAGCGGAGTTTATTGTTTCCCGGGTATAAACGGAAGGGGAGAGGATTATGTTAGTTGGAGGAATCGAGGCCGGGGGTACTAAGTTTGTGTGTGCAGTTGGAGATCAAACAGGGAAAATTATTGCAAAAACAAGTTTTCCAACTGAAGGGCCGGATGAAACGTTTCAGGAGGTAAAGCGTTTTTTTGCTGATTATTCGCTTGAGGCAATTGGCATTGGCAGCTTTGGCCCGGTTGATTTGGATAAAACGCGTGCTACGTACGGCACAATTCTAAACACGCCTAAACTAAAATGGAAAAACTGCGATGTGCTGAATCGCTTAAAGACTGATTTTCAGCTTCCGGTTTATCTGGATACGGATGTAAATGCTGCTGCACTTGGGGAATATAAATATGGAGCTGGCAAAGATGCAGGCAGCTGCTTGTACATAACTGTTGGTACCGGTATAGGGGCAGGCTTTGTTAAAGACGGAAAAACATATATTGGAAAAAATCATCCCGAAATGGGGCATATTCTTGTGCAGCAACGCGAGGACGACAAGTTTGCGGGGAACTGTGCCTATCACGGAAGTTGTTTGGAAGGGCTTGCTTCAGGTCCTGCTATCGAAAAGCGCTACGGGAAAAAAGGCAATTTATTAGCGGATCAGCAAGATGTATGGGAGCTTGAAGCATATTATTTAGCGCAAGCGATAATGAATTATTACCTGATTTTGTCACCGGAACGTGTGATTATAGGCGGCGGTGTCATGAAACAGGAACAGCTATATCCATTGATTCAGGAGAAGGTCTTGGAGTTGATGAATAGGTATGTAGCTATAGAAAATATAGAGGATTTTATTGTTGCACCAAATCTGCAGGATGAGCAAGGAATAAAAGGGGCAATTGCATTGACTTTGCGGGACAAGGGGGTCTGACCCCGCGTCCCGCTGACCTTTGTCCCGTTATTCAGCTTCTCCAACAAATCGCTTTGTAATGTCTCTTGGCCTTGTGATTGCACCACCGACCACACTTGCATAGGCTCCGATTTCCATACATTTTTTATACATCTCGGGCGTAATGACGTTACCTTCTGCTATAACTGGTATCTCAACGTTATCCAATACTGTTCTTAAAAATGCAAAATCATTATTATAAAGCTTCATTCCGCTTGTCTCTTCTGTATAACCATGCAACGTTGTGGAAATGCAATCGAATCCCAATTTTTCGGCTTGAATGGCATCATCTAATGTCGCGATATCTGCCATTAGTTCAACGCTCGGATTTTTTTCCTTTGCGTAGCTCACTAAATCAGCCAAGGAACTATTTTTTGGCCTGTTTCGTTGTGTAGCATCCATAGCAATCATTTCACAGCCGCTTTCCAGCAATTCATCAATTTCCTTGCGTGTAGCTGTGATAAATACTGGACTGTCAGCATAATCACGTTTAACAATCCCAATTACTGGCAAATTAACCTCTTTTTTAATTTCAATAATATCTTCCTTTGTATTGGCACGAATCCCTTTTGCGCCACCTTCTTTAGCTGCCAATGCCATTTTGGACATGATAAATGAACTGTGCAGCGGTTCATCTGGTAATGCCTGGCAGGATACAATCAACCCGCCTTTAACTGCTTTTAACATATTACAATTCCTCCTTGAAAAATGGATAAACAGCACCATACAATGCTGCGTCATTAAATAATTCAGCAATTTTCAGCTCGGTTATTAAAAAGTTTTTTGGCAAAAATTGTACAACATGCTCTTGAACCAGCTTCAATAAAAATTCACCCTGTCTGGAAATTCCCCCACCGATAAGAATACATTTTGGATCGATTAGGATAATGATTTGCGCTAGCCCTTTCGCAACTTCGCTTGCCCATGAATGGATTATTGCCATACATTTTTTATCACCGCTTTTTGCCCGATCAAAAACCTCTTTTGCCTCTATTCCTTTACCAACCTCTTGTTCAATAACCCGATTTAATGCTGAGGTTGCTGCTCTTGATTCATAATTCGTATTTGTTTTCTCATCGTATAAAAGATACCCGACGGAATTAGCTTGATGATGAAATCCATCTACTAATTGCTGGTGAAAATAAGCACCGCCAATTCCAGTCCCTAGTGTTATACAGAATACATGATCCTCACCCTGTGCCGCACCTTTCCAGCGTTCGCCTAGTAATGCAGCATTCACATCGTTCTCCACATGGATAGGCAGACCAAATTTCCGGGAAAGCTGTGACTTAAAATCTGTACCAGCGTAGTCCTGGATTGTTGGTCCGGCATAGATAATTTTGCCTCTTTCACGATCAACGATTCCGGCGGTACTAATCCCTACACCTTTAATTGTGAAGACATCGGATGCAGAATCTATGATTTCCTCAACCTGCTTTCGTATCGCATTATCAACATTTTCGTTTGTTTTGATTTTCTGATGGCCAAAGAGCTCATGGCCATCATTTATGAAAGCATATTTGATATAGGTTCCACCGATATCAATAGACAAATAGACTGTCATGAATGTCCTCCTAAACTTTCGTATTGTTAATATGCTTGGTAAGTAACGATTTTGCCTGGTCAGCGTCACCATTCACTAACGCTTCCACAATCTTTTCATGTTCGTCCGTTGCGGTCTTATATTCTTCCATTGTCATATTAATATGCTTGACCTCGAAGAAATAGCTTGTAATCATGTTGGTCATTTGGATAAATAAGTGATTCGCTGTTGCTTTAAGCAGCTGTTTATGAAAGGCAATATCAGCTTCTCTAAATTCGTCTAGAGTTGCTGCACATTTGCTTTTTTTAACAAGTTCCTTTAAACGTATTAATTCACCCTCTTTATTGTTCGTTACTATTTCATCAATTGCGCTTGATTCAAAAATAACTCTCAAGCTTAATATATCCTGGATTTTTCCTCCATTGATTTGCCAAAGGAAGAAAAAGTTGCTCAATAAATTTTCGATATTGGATTCATTCAAAAAAGCACCTTTACCTTGTGTGATCGTAATTACATCTGTATTTTCTAGGTAACTTAACGCTTCTCTGACAACAGATCTGCTGCAGCCGAACATTTCCACAAAATTGCGTTCGGTCGGGAGCTTGTCACCAAATTTTAATTGGTTATCAATAATATATTTTTTAATTTCCTGGATAATTGTTTTTTTTAGTGATTTGCGTTCCGTCGCATTAATTGGATCCAAATTCACGATTGTTCCTCCATTTGATTAATAAAAGTAAAGATCGGCTCGAAATGATCAGTCATAACCTTTTGTGCTTGCTGCAATTTATGCTCACTTAAAGACTTAATTATTTCCGCGTGTTCTCTGTACGATTGGATCAATGCTTCTTCATTTTGGACTAAATCTATTTTTACAAGTGAAAAGTACTCGTTGATTATTTCGCTAAAATTGTAAAAGGTTTCATTATCTGTTGCTTTCATAAGTGACTGATGAAACAGCCGGTCATATTTTTTCGTATCTTCTTTCTTTATAATTGTTTGATAGTAGGATTCATTTATATCGTTCAGCTGCCCAATATTTAGATCGATTTGCTTTTCGATAATTAATCGCAATGCACCAAGCTCAATGATTTTCCTGATCTCAACTAATTCTTTAATTTTCACGCCATATGTTTCATAATGATGTTTCAAAATCGTATTGATCGAGCCAAGTTTCGTATCTGCAATATATACACCGCCACCGGGCTTTATCGTTACAATTCCGACCGACTGAAGCGATATCAAAGCTTCCCTTACGACAGTCCGGCTGACCTGGAGCTGGTCAACCAGTTCTTTTTCGGATAAAAATTTATCCCCCGGCTTCAGGCCATTCTTTAAAATATGATTTTTAATACGATCGATCACGATATCAACTAACGACGTTTTCTGTATCCCCATGTATAAACTCCTCTTACCGTTTGTGTGGGACAGGGGGTCAGTCCCTCTGTCCCGGGACAAGGGGACTGACCCCCTGTCCCTTTGATGATACCATAATTGATTGAATCTCATTACTTAAAAGTTGTTGACTTTTTGGTAGTTGGCTTTTATGATAATAGTACAAATAAAAATTGGTCTGACAATATTATAACTTTGTTTGATCATTTTTTCTAGGAGGAATTTGCATGAAGGGGATATTTTCAGCTTTGCTTGTACCATTTGATGAAAACGGTGCCATTAAAGAGCAGGGTTTACGTGAAGTCGTTAGACAGAATATTGATCAGCAGCAAGTAGATGGATTGTATGTAAATGGCAGCTCCGGGGAGAACTTTATGCTGTCAACGGAACAGAAGAAAGCCATCTTTAAAATAGTAAGCGAAGAAAACAATGGTGCGGTTAAATTAATTGCACAGGTGGGATCTATTAATTTGGACGAAGCTGTTGATTTAGGGAAATACGCAACAGAGCTCGGATATGACAGCTTATCAGCAGTAACACCGTTTTATTATAAATTTACATTTGAAGAAATTAAAAACTACTATGAGACAATCATCGATGCTACTGGAAACAACATGATCATTTATGCAATTCCTGCACTAACTGGTGTATCGATGGACTTGGCTCAATTTGATGAATTGTTTCAAAACGAAAAAGTAATCGGTGTGAAATACACGGATGGTAACTTCTATTTATTAGAACGTCTCAGAAAACGTTATCCGAACAAACTCATTTATTCCGGATTTGATGAAATGTTAATTTACGGCGTGATTTCTGGTGTGGATGGAGCGATTGGAAGCACATTTAACATCAACGGCAAACGTGCGAAACAAATTATGGAATTATGTCACGAGGGCAAGGTTGATGAAGCATATGAAGTACAGCATGTGACAAACGACATCATTGAAAAAGTATTGGATTTAGGGCTGTATCAAACACTAAAAGAAGTGCTTTATATAAAAGGTATTGATGCAGGTACATGCAAAAAGCCGATGAGTCCATTGGATGCAAGCAAAAAAGATGCCGTTAAACAGCTTGTGCATGATTTTGATTTATAAGGGCAAAAAAGCGTTCCTCGCTTTTTTGCATAGAAAATTTTTGGAATCTTTCTAATGTAACCGAAAACAAAGGGGGAAGTTTTAATGGATAAGGTAGGATTGGGTACAGTTAACTGGATTGTGTTAATCGTATATTTAGTCGCAATGTTAGGTGTAGGTGTTTATTTTACAAAGAGATCCGGGAAAAATACGGATGCATTCTTTACCGCAAGCGGAAAAATCCCGGCCTGGGCTGCAGGGTTTAGTATTTATGCGACAACATTAAGTGCGATTACGTTTATGTCAACACCTGAGCAGGCATTTTTGACAGATTGGTCTTATGCTGCAGGTAACTCGGCGATATTCGCTATTATACCGGTATTAATTTATTTCTATATTCCATTCTTTAGAAAATTAAATGTCACAACAGCTTATGAATATTTAGAGGCTCGTTTCGGCCCGTCACTTCGGGTTATCGGCAGTTTGTTATTTGTGCTCTATCACATTGGGCGTGTAGCAATTGTTATTTATTTACCGACGTTAGCCATTACATCGGTGTCAGATATTAACCCGATTGTAATCGCTTCCGCTGTTGGTGGGTTGTGTATTATTTATACATTTTTGGGCGGTATGGAAGGTGTTATTTGGAGTGACGTTATCCAAGGTATTTTACTTCTTGGTGGTGCAATATTAGTCGTTGTACTAGGAGCGTTCACCATTGATGGCGGATTTTCGACTGTTATCAGTGATGCGATCGCCGATGATAAGCTGATTACACTGGAAAATTTCCAATTCGGTACAGCTGCTGCGGCTATTCCGATCATCTTTATCGGTTCGATTTTTAACAATTTACATCAATATACAGCAAGTCAGGATGTTGTACAGCGTTACCAGACAACAAGCTCGATTAAAGAGACAAATAAATCGTTATGGACAAATGGTATTTTAGCGCTTATTACGATTCCGGTTTTTTATGGAATGGGTACAGTACTTTACAGCTACTATACAAATGTGGAAGCACTTCCTGATGGGTTTAACACGTCGGCAGTTGTGCCATATTTCATTGTCACAACATTGCCAATTGGTGTTGCTGGTTTGTTAATTGCAGCAATATTTGCGGCTTGTCAATCGACCATCTCCTCTAGCTTAAATAGTATGTCAGCATGTATAGTAGTCGATTTTAAACAACGGTTTTTTGGGAAAACTGCAAAATCCAATGATGTATGGTTGGCAAGATTGGCGATCATCATTACTGGTATTCTAGGAATGGCGGCTGCATTGTATTTGGTGTCAACGAATCGTGCAGAAACATGGAATTTATTCTTGGCGATGACTGGACTTTTTGGTGTACCGATTGCTGGTATATTTGCACTTGGTATTTTTACAAAACGTGCGAATGCACCAGGGGTACTAATTGGGTTATTTTTAAGTGCCCTAACATCTTATTTTATCCAGCAAACAGACCTTACACCTTTTGCGATTAGTGTTATGTCATTCTTTTCATCATTTATATTTGGTTATGTGGCTAGTTTCTTCTTCCCGCGTTATAACAAAAATACAACAGGGCTTACAATTTACACGAAAAACGATGCCTACGTGAAATCAGATGTAAATGCAGGTTAAGAATAAAAGCGGAAGCGCACGTTTAGCGACGTGCGGACTGCGCCATGGGACTGCGCTTACTCGTCCCACCGAAAAGATTTGCCATGCAGGGTGGTTCGGCGTTGCCGCGCAAAGCGGCGGTTTTAGTCGAACATTCCTTCGCAAGAGATAAAGGAAACTCGGATGAGCTAAAGCGTCGATGTTGACCTTATCGTACGGAGGTGAGGGAAGTCCATCAAGGCTTTAGCGCTGTAACTGGACGTGGCCAATGCGGTAGTTCAGTTATTCACAGCATTCAAATTTTATAGTGTACGCTAGACGATAAAAAAAGCGGATCCAAGATGGTCCGCTTTTTTTGTGCGTTGTGGTTGGATTTGTGAGTAGAGAGGGTTGAGTGAAGAAGGGGATGGATTGCGTGAAATCTGGCAATTCGTATGCTCCCTGCATATTTCAGTACTCTAAGATTAGAAAGTCGCTTGTAGCACTTAAGAAGTATCCTCTCTTCACATAAATGCGGGATTGAGGCTATAATTAAAGTAAATCGAATTGTTCTATAAGTTTAGTGTGTTTGTTGCGGGAATGCGGCAGTTGCAAAATATGACTGTGACGTGATTCAAAAAAATACATGCTTAACAACGGAGAAAAAAATAGGGACAAACGGGGCTGCTCTATGTCTGTAAAACCGGGACAATGGACCTGACCCCGTGTCCCACTAAAGGCAGGTGAGTGGATGAGATCTAATTCCAGGTTACTTTTTTATACGTGCAGTGGTGTGGTTTTTGTGATTAGCTTTGTTGGAATGCTGATATATGGATATAAGACGTTTTATATTGAAACTGATAAAGCAGAGGCACAGGATTATGCTTATCATTTTGCGCTGATTGCTGAGGAAACGGACAATGACTATTGGCGGCTGGTTGAAGAGGGTGCCAGGAAGGCTGCTGAAGAAAAGGATGTTTATTTAGAATATGTGGCCCCAGAAAAAGCAGATAATAGTAAAATGCTGAAATTGCTTGATAGAATGATATCTGCAAAAGTGGATGGGATCATTATTCAAGGCATCGAGGGAGAACGGTTCATTAATTTAGTACATAAAGGAATTGAGCGGGGAATACCGATCATTACTACAGATACGGATGTGAAAAATAGTGAGCGGAAAGTATATGTGGGGACGAATAACTATTACGCTGGAAAGCTTGCCGGACAAGCAATTATCAACAATACGCAGGGCGAGCAATATGTCGGGATTATAACCGGCCGATTTGACGCCATTAATCAGCAAGAGCGGATTGATGGGTTTAAGGATGCGGTTCATACCGTCAACCGGATCCATATTGTAGACATAAAGGAATCTAACATTACGGAAATTGGTGCTTCGCGGGCTACTTATTCGCTGCTGAGGCAATACCCTCAGATTACAGCAATGTTCGGAACGAGTGCACTTGATGGTATTGGTATTGTTAATGGTCTTCAGGAGATTGCTCCTTACAAAGACATGTATATTGTTGGGTTTGATATTTTGCCGCAGACACTGGATTTAATAAAGCAAGAAAAAATTGATGCAACGATCGCCCAATATCCAAAAGAAATGGGGTATCGTTCTGTAAATGTGATGATTGATTTGCAGACGCAAGGTTATTTAGAGGATCAGCAATTCACCGAAACCGAAATTATCGATAACTGTGATGTCATACCTAAGCGAAATGGTGAAACGAAATGAAGACAATCAGGGGAAAGCTATTAGTCTACTTTTTTGTATTTGTCATATTGTTTCAGGTAACCGCTGTTTCTATTTTTGTCAGTTCCAATGAATTAACAAGTGCATATAATGACAGTTTTCAGCGGTTCCTGTTATTGAATTCCATTTCGCAAAATTCAAGAGATCTGTACACAGAGACCGAGAAATTTGTAACCGAATTTGAATCTGATCATCGAAGCTACTATAGGGTAAAGGAATTGCTGCAGCGGGAAAAGGATAAATTAGCTTCTTCATTTTACGATATTGATCCAATTGAAATGAAGAACTATATCAATTTAATAGAGACGTTTATTCAGGAAAGTGAATTAACGGTGGGTTTTGTTATCAAGGATGATATTGAACAATATACCTACCACTTAGAAGAAGCGCGTAATGCATCGGGATATATCCAGGAAGCTACATTGGAATTAATTAATCTTGAATTAACTGCCTATCAATCGTTCTATCAGGATTTACAGGCCCGGAATGACTCCTTTTTATATTTTATAATATTCTTGTTTGTTTCAACAATCATGCTCGCGATCTTTTTTGCCATTTGGTTTTCCAGTGGTATTACGAGGCCATTAAGTAAATTGTCACGGGCTGCCAAAGAAGTTTCCAGTGGCGATTTATTAGGGGAACCAGTTACGATTCGGTCCAGGGATGAGCTGGAGCTGCTTGGGGATACGTTCAACAGTATGCGTTCGAATATCCATGAATTAGTTGAGGAAATAAAGGACCAGTCCGAATTGGATCGACTACTTAAGGAAATGGAATTAAAGCATTTACAAAGTCAGATTAATCCGCACTTTTTATTTAACACATTGAACACACTGTCGAAAATGGCGTATTTGGAAGATGCTAAATCCACTTCAGCATTAATTGATTCGGTTGCGACAATTCTTAGGCATAATCTAGGTGAAATTGACCACCATGTCATGCTAAGGGATGAGGTAAAGGTTGTGAAAGATTATTTCCATTTGCAAAAAACGCGATTCTCAGAGCGGATTCAATTTGAACTGAATGTTGATGAAAGCTGTTTAGAAATTGCGATACCCCGACTAACGCTTCAGCCATTAGTAGAGAATGCGTTTATTCATGGCATCGAAGAAAAGGAAGAGGGTGGAACGATCTCACTAAAAATTTTTCAAAGCAATGATAGAGTGATTGCGGAAATAAGCGATGATGGAGCTGGGATGGATCAGGACAAGGTCGATCAATTAATGTCTTTCACAAAACAGCAGGATGTGCATGTCGGTCATTCTACTGGTATTGGAATAACAAATGTGATCCGGCGGCTGCAGTTATTTTACCAGCTGTCGCATGTAGTTGAAATAGACTCAGAAAAAGATAAGGGAACTACGATAAGGCTACTGCTGCCTATACAAGATGGGAGGAAAGGCTGATGCGTGTATTAATTGCTGAGGATGAGCTTTTGGAAAGAAAAGCAATGAGAAAGTTTATTGAGGATAATTTTGCGGAGCTCACTGTGGTTGGTGAAGCGCCAAACGGGAGAAAGGCAATTGAATTAGCTGGAGCCCACGAACCTGATATAATTTTTATGGATATAAAAATGCCTGGGATAAACGGATTAGAAGCGGTAGAGGAAATTATTCGAGTAAATCCGGCTACTAAATTTATTCTCGTTTCGGCATATGATTCGTTTGATTACGCAAAGCAGGCAATGAAGTTTGGCATCAAGGAATATATTCTCAAACCTGGTAAAAAAGAAGAAATTGTTAAAGCCATTTTGCGTGTGCAAAAGGAAATAGCGGCAGAGAAAAAACAACGGGCAGAACAAGTCCAGTCCAATCAGCTAATTAAGGAACATCTAATCACGAAATTAATGAAATACCCAATTGATGATGACGCTATTACAATTCAAAAGCAATTTTTCGCTAAAATGAAAAGCAGTTATTTTCTTGTTGTACAGGTGGGCAATGAAGTCTCAGAGGAATTAATTGAGACCGTTTTCAACAAATCTATTGAATTTCCGTTTATCGTAAATCATAACGGTGATAGCTATACCATTTGCGTATTTCCTTCTGTAAAAGTGGACAAGGCGGAAATTCTGCATGTGGCAAGGAAGGTACAGCTGGAATTAGGATCTGATAGTTTTGTTGGCGCAGGACTGCCATGTGCATCAATAGAGGATTTACCAAAATCATACCAGGAAGCACTTCATGCATGCTATCAGTTAGAGAGAGAGAATAATAGAAATTATGGATTTGTTTTGGAAAAGGAGAAGCATCTGACTTATAGAGATTCTTTGCAATGGCTGCTGGAGGCAATTGAGAAGGGTGACGATATGGAGGCGATACGATTATTTAACGAAAATCAGGATAACTTCGCCCAAAATACGCTTGATGAATTATACCTTTACATTAAAAGCATAATGATTGAACGTGGTATTGCTGTAGTGGAAAGAACACTATCAGAATTAACGAAACCTAAAGATTGGGAGAAATTTATAAAGGTATGCTGTTTACAAATACAGGATTACTATCAGTCAAAGCAGTATATTGTAAAGGCAAAAAAATATGTAAGGGAAAACTTTCAGCAGGCTATTACATTAGAAGAAACGGCTGCACATGTCAATTTGAGTCCTAATTATTTTTCCAATATGTTCAAGCGGGAGTTTGGATCTACTTTTATTGATTATGTAACAAAGGTTCGCTTGCAAAAGGCTAAGGAATTAATTGAAGGAAACAATTATTCGTTGAAGGAAATCAGTTATATGATTGGGTATAAGGATCCGAACTATTTCAGCAGAGTTTTTAAAAAACAATTCCTGGTATCACCGAAACGCTTTCAGCAGCAAATCTTAAAAAAATGAAGATAATAGTAAAAATGTACAGAAATTGATTAACCGCTAACAGCAGAAAGTTTTTTATACTACTTGTAAGCGTTATCAAATAAAGGGGGAAATAGCAGTGAAGAAATTATATGGATTTATATTACTCTTAGTCCTAGCGCTTGTGCTGGCGGCGTGCAGTTCGGATTCATCAGGGGATAGCGGTGATTCGGACAGCGGCGAAAGTGAAAGTGCCGGGAAAAAAGTAGAAATTTTCAGCTGGTGGACGGGTGCAGGTGAGGAAGATGGTTTACTTGCATTAATTGATTTATTTGAAGAAAAACATCCAGATATTGAAATCGAAAATGCTGCTGTCGCCGGTGGAGCTGGCACAAACGCAAAAGCTGTTCTTGCAACAAGAATGCAGGGTGACGATCCACCATCAACATTCCAGGTTCACGGCGGTGACGAGCTGAATGAAGGCTGGGTAGCAGCTGATAAAATGGAGCCGTTAAACGATTTTTATGAAGAAAATGGATGGATGGATAAGTTCCCAGAAGAATTAATTGATTTAGTAAGTAAGGATGGAAATATATATTCTGTTCCAGTCGATATTCATCGCGGGAATGTAATCTTTTATAATATGAAGGTATTTGAGGAAAATGGAATTGAAGTACCTACAACGTTTGATGAGTTCTTTGCAGCGGCAGATAAACTGAAGGAAGCTGGTGTAACACCATTAGCCTTAGGTGACAAAGAAGCATGGACCGCAACACAGATATTCGAAAATGTGTTACTCGGGGTTTTAGGACCGGATGATTACAAGAAGCTTTTCGAAGGCGAAATTGGGTTCGATGATGAACGTGTAAAAGAGGCGGCTGAGAAATTCGGCAAGATGCTAGATTATATTAATGAGGATCACGCTTCACGTAACTGGCAGGATTCCGCGCAGTTAGTAGCAAATGGTGAAGCTGCAATGCTTAATATGGGCGACTGGGCAAAAGGGTATTTCTCAAATGATTTGGAATTAGAAACAAACAAGGATTTTGGTTACTTTGAATTCCCAGCAACTGATGGAAGTTTTGCTATTATTACGGATACATTTGGATTGCCTAAAGGTATTGAAAATCCAGATGATGTGAAGGAATTTTTGAAAGTACTTGGTTCTGTGGAAGGTCAGGATGCATTTAATCCATTAAAAGGATCTATTCCAGCACGTGTTGATGCGGATAAATCAAAATACGATGAGTATGGTCAAGAAACAATGGAGGATTTCAAGGGAGCGAGATTAGTTCCAAGTCTTGCTCACGGGTCCGCAGCATCTGAAGGATTTTTAACAAAGGCAAACCAGGCTGTAAATATCTTTGTTACACAACGAGATGTAGATACCTTTATCAAAGCATTACAAAATGCAGCACCTGAAATGTAGCATATAAAAGCATATGTGGCTGCCTGAAAAACGGGACAAAGGGTCTGACCCCTTGTCCCAATATGGGCAGCCTTTAGCTATTTCACCAACCTCGAGTTAGGAGGATCTATAGTGGCAGAAAATATACAGACAAAGCATAAAAAGAGGTTTACAAAGGATCAATGGACTGCTGTTGCATTTTTGATTCCGTCAATCATTTTAATACTTGTTTTTGTTTATGGATTTATCGGCTGGACCGGGTATGTTTCACTGAGTAATTGGAATACGCTTGTACCAGATTTTTCATTTGCCGGTTTGAAAAACTATATCTATTTATTTAACGATTTTCGTTTCCAGGCGGATTTACGAAATACATTGTTTTTTACGATATTATTTATTGGTCTTGTAATTGTTATGGGGATGGGTCTTGCTATTTTAATTGATCAGAAATTGAAAGGTGAATCGATTTTCCGTAACATATTTCTTTTCCCAATGGCATTATCCTTCATTGTTACTGGTGTCGTTTGGCAATGGCTGCTAAATCCGTCAACTGGATTTAATCAGTTTTTAAGTGTGTTTGGGATTGAGCCGAAATGGTACACGGATACAAATATTTTAGCTGGATTTGAATGGGGAAGTATTGAATTTGGTTTGCCTGTAGCGATTATTGCGGTTGTTATTGCTGCCGTGTGGCAAATGACTGGATTTTCATTAGCAATGTATTTAGCTGGATTACGAGGGATTCCTGATGAATTACGGGAAGCGGCTAGGATGGACGGTGCGAGTGAATTTCAAGTTTACCGGAAAGTTGTGCTACCTATGCTATTGCCCATTACGATGAGTGTCGTCATCATTATGGCTCATATCTCATTGAAGATATTTGATTTGATTTATGCAATGACGGGATCAGGTGCGAACTTTGTTACCGATGTACCTGGTGTCTATATGTTTGAAACAACGTTCAGAGGAAATTATTACGCGAATGGGGCTGCTATCGCAATTATCATGTTACTTTTAGTAGCAGTATTTATTGTTCCATATTTATGGAATAGTAGAAAGGGTGATAATTAATGGCGGCATTTAACTTGGGAAAGTTCATCAAATACTTAATTTTGATCGTTTTGGCTATTATTTTTCTAATGCCTATTTATGTCATCATTGTAACGAGTCTAAAGCCTTTAGATGAGGTATCGCTCGCACAAATGTGGGCACTTCCGACTTCGATAGACTTTAGTTCTTATGCGGAAGCATTTACGAATCTGGCACCTAATTTTATGAACAGTATTTATCTTGTTGTACCGGCAACATTATTATCAGCCTTGCTCGGAGCAATGAATGGGTATGTATTGTCAAAGTGGAAGTTTAAGGGTGCAGATATCCTATTTACGTTTATTTTATTTGGGATGTTTATTCCGTATCAAAGTATACTAATCCCGCTTATTCAATTTTTGCGAACGATTGACCTGTATAATACGATACCGGGATTGGTTCTTGTGCATGTTGTGTATGGGTTACCGATTACAACGTTAATGTTCCGGAACTTTTACGCAAATATTCCAGATACGATGATTGAGGCAGCCAAGATAGACGGTGCGAATTTCTTAGGGATATTTAGACATATCATTATTCCATTGTCGATTACGGGGTTTGTCGTTGTGGCTATTTGGCAATTTACGAATATATGGAACGAGTTTTTGTTCGCCGTAACGATAACCACGAACGATAATCAGCCGATTATGGTAGCCTTGCAGAATTTATCCGGAAGTCAAATTGTCGAATGGAATGTCCAAATGGCAGGCGCTTTAATGGCAGCACTGCCGACATTGCTCGTATATATTTTTCTAGGAAAGTATTTTGTGAGAGGACTACTGGCAGGATCAGTAAAAGGATAGTGAAGGCGGGACAAGGGGTCTGTGACCCCTTGTCCCGCTTTTGTTCTTGCTGTGGGACGTTGAACCTGACTTCGTGTCCTGAATATAGGAATGTTATACTAGTTTGGGTGTTGTTGATTTCTTATAATAGTCTAGAAATTCTTAAAAAAGTCCATTCTTTTTTGAAAGCGTTTGCAAAAACTTAAATTATACTGGTACTGATAGTAATAGGGTGAAAGATATAAAGGAATAGCATAGAGAGGGAGGGAAATCATATCTAAATTAATTGGTAATCTATATCTACAAGGAGGATGAGTAGTGAGGAAAACGTTTATACCGAAAATATCTAGTATGCTATGTTTGCTTTTAGTAGTCTCGTTACTTCCAATCTCACCAGTAAAAAAGACTATGACAAACGCGGCTGCAGCAAGTGACTTCACTTCATCGTTTGAAGCAAGCGACCCGCAGCCAACTTGGGAAAATACATCGGAAGTAGATAGTGAAGGAAATAAAATGACTTCAGGTGTGATAGGAGATATTCCTTATGATTCCATTCAAGGGGATATCACAAACCGTGTAGAGGAAATTAGAGCGAGTGCCAGCAACCCCCCGAATGAGGTGGAAACAAATCTGATTGATCGCAGTGCACAGTCAAAATGGCTTGCATTTGAATCTAGTACATGGATTGAATTTTCATTCGCGGAGCCGGAAAAACTAGTGAAATATGCGCTGACATCGGCAAATGATGCACCTGGAAGAGACCCGAAAAATTGGAAATTTGCGGGATCTAACGATAAAGAAAACTGGGTCGAACTAGATACAAGAACTGATCAGGTTTTTGAGGAAAGGTATGAAAGAAAAATATTTGAATTTGAAAATAAGGAAGCATATAAGTACTACCGTTTAACGATTACGGAAAATGCAGGAGACGGGCTTACCCAATTAGCAGAGGTCGCTTTATCTAATGGTGTTGATGTTCCACCGCCCCCGCCATCAGATATGAAAACATACGTTAGTGACGGCCCAACGAGCAGCTATACTGCTAAAACCAGAGTTGGCTGGACCGGCAAAAAAGCTCTAACTTATGAGGGAAGACATGAGGCTGAGGGGGAGGCATATGCGTATAACAAAATTTACGATGTGAATATTGAGGTAACTCCGGATGCTCAGCTATCCTATTATATCCATCCACAATTCGTGGATCAGGAGCAGCTGGATTATTCCAGCACGTATGTGTCTATTGATCTAGTATTTACGGATGGAACCTATTTGAGCGAACTGGAAGTAAGGGATCAGCATGGTGTTGTTTTGAACCCGCAGAAACAGGGAGAATCGGATACACTTTATCCAAATCAATGGAACTATAAACGTGCCGACATTGGCTCCGTTGCAGATGGAAAAACCATTGATCGAATACTAGTTGCCTACAAGAACCCTGAAGGTCCGGGTGTCTTTAAAGGAAGTATTGACGATATCAAAATTGAAGGTAATCCAAAGCAGGAAATCTACGCAAGTCCTGTTGATTACGTCAATATTTTAAGGGGAACGAATTCAAATGGAACTTTTTCACGCGGGAACAATTTTCCTGCTGTAGCTGTTCCGCATGGATTTAATTTTTGGACACCAGCAACGGACGCTGGTTCAACGAGCTGGCTTTATAGCTATCAGCAATCAAATAACGATGATAATCTTCCAGAAATAGAGGCATTTTCTTTAAGTCATGAAACAAGCCCTTGGATGGGGGATCGTCAGACATTCCAGGTTATGCCGTCAAGTGGAGATAGCCCAAGCGCCGATCGCAATGAACGGGCTCTTCCATTTAAGCATAAAAATGAAATCGCAAAACCTCATTACTATAGTGTGACGTTTGAAAATGGTATTCAAACAGAAATGACTCCAACGAATCGAGCAGCAATGTTTACGTTCACATTTACAGAAGATACGTCAAATCTCGTTTTTGATAATGTAAACAATAATGGCGGTTTGACCCTAAACCCAGATAAACAGACAATCACTGGCTACACTGATGTTAAAAGTGGTCTGTCAACAGGAGCAACAAGAATGTTTGTTTATGCGACCGTCGATAAGCCTGTAACCGATAGTGGTAAATTAACCGGTGAGGGAAGAGATAATGTCGCAGGTTATTTGCAATTTGATACATCTGGCAGTGATAAAACGGTCACAATGAAAATTGCAACATCGCTAATTAGTGTTGAACAAGCGAAGAAGAACTTGGAACAGGATATTAAGTCTGATGATAGTTTTGCAGATTTAAAGGAAAAGGCAGAAGAACTTTGGAATGAGAAGCTTCGTATTATTGAAGTAGAAGGTGCATCAAATGATGAGCTTGTAACATTATATTCGAACATGTACCGTCTATTCTTATATCCAAATGCAGCCTATGAAAATACTGGTACAAAAGATAATCCTGTTTATCAATATGCCAGTCCGTTTTCTGATAAAACAGGCGAAAATACAGCTACAGAAACAGGAGCAAAGATTGTTGAAGGAAAGCCATATGTAAATAACGGTTTTTGGGATACGTACCGAACAACATGGCCAGCATACACATTATTGACACCAACACAGGCTGGGGAAATGATCGATGGGTTCGTCCAACAGTACAAAGATGGCGGCTGGATCTCAAGGTGGTCTTCTCCTGGATATGCAAACCTAATGGTTGGTACCAGCTCAGATGTGGCGTTTGGTGATGCTTATCAGAAAGGTGTAACCAACTTTGATGTAGAAGCCTATTATGAATCAGCAATTAAGAATGCGGCTGTCGCAAGTGAAGATCAAAGTGTCGGCCGGAAAGGATTATCCACGTCTATCTTTAACGGTTATACGAGTAATTCAACCGGTGAAGGTATGTCCTGGGCAATGGATGGCTATATCAATGATTTTGCGATTGCCAACATGGCGAAGGTGCTTATGGAAAAGACTGACAAAGATGACCCGAAATATGAACAGTATCAAGCAGATTATAACTACTATTGGTCACGCGCTCAAAATTATGTAAATATGTTTAACCCGGAGACAGAATTTTTTATGGGTAAAAATGCTTCAGGGAAATGGGGTTCAACGCCTGAGAATTTTGACCCTAGAGAATGGGGCGGCGACTATACGGAGACAAATGCGTGGAATATGGCATTTCACGTGCCGCAAGACGGTCAGGGGTTAGCGAATCTTTATGGCGGCCGGGAAGAACTGGCAAAAAAACTGGATAAATTTTTTACAACACCAGAAACCGCCCAATATCCAGGTCATTATGGTGGTATCATTCATGAGATACGTGAGGCTAGGGATGTCCGTATGGGAATGTACGGACACAGCAATCAGCCTGCCCACCATATCGCCTATATGTACAATTATGCCGGCAAGCCTTGGAAAACGCAGGAAAAAGTCAGCGAGGTGCTTTCACGTCTGTATATAGGAAGTGAAATTGGCCAGGGGTACCCAGGTGATGAAGATAATGGTGAAATGTCTGCATGGTATATTTTCAGTGCAGCAGGATTTTATCCATTACAAATGGGATCACCGGAATATGCAATCGGTGCACCATATTTTGAAAAAATGACGATTCATTTGGAAAATGGCAAAGATCTGGTGATCGAAGCACCAAATGTAAGTAAAAAGAATAAATATGTACAAGGCTTAAAGGTGAATGGCAAGTCCTATAACAAGACAACATTACCACATGATTTGTTGGCAGAAGGTGCAACACTTGAATTTGACATGGGTCCGGAACCGTCTGATTGGGGAACCGGTAACGATGCATTGCCAACATCTATGACAGATCGTTCAACAGATGGTTCTTCACTGCTGCCTGATCCATTGAAGGATTTAACAAATGATGCTGATGGTAATGCCTATCATAGTGACAAGGGAGTTGCGAACCGTCTTTTCGATAATAACTCGGATACGAAATTGACTCTGGACAGTGATAAACCATGGATTCAATATCAGTTTAAAGATGGTAAGGAAAGAGCGTTAATGTACACCATTACATCGGGTGACAATGACCGGGAAGATCCGAAAAGCTGGACATTAATAGGGTCTAACGATGGAGAAGAGTGGACGATTGCTGATAAACGAACAGCTGTTAATTTTAAATGGCGTGATTTTACAAAGCCATTTATGATTCAGAATCCCGGTGAGTATAGTTTATATCGACTGGCGGTAACGGAAGGTGGAGAAGATGGTTCTACTTCATTTGCGGAAATTGAATTTCTGGGGTTTGGAAATACAGATGAAAAGTTTGCGCATGTGAGAGATCGTTATGAAGGTTATCGGGATTCCGGTGATATGAATGGTTCTTTAGTCAAGCAATTTGATAAAAAGCTTAGACAGGCTAAAGATCAATTTGAGAAAGATCACTTTAAACAGGCTGCTAAAAAACTCGAAGATCTGCTGAAATTCATGAAGAAAAAATCTAAGGACATTTCAAAAGAAGCAAAAGAAGAACTAAGTGCAGACATCAACGCATTAATTACCTCTGTAACAAGATTAAATACTGGTGGTAACCCGGGTAAGGGAAAGTGGAAATACAAAGATGAGGTAGAACAAGTGCCAATCTTTGATGTTTCCAAGCTTTCTGCACCTACAGTTGAACCGGGAGGAAACGCTGAGATTTCAGTTCATGTTGCGAATATCGGTTTACTTGCCGGCGACAAGAAAATTAACTTTTCTTTTGACGGTGAATCTATTGAATCGAAAACAATTACCCTTGCACCCGGTGAAAGCAAAGATGTTACTTTTAGCGTAAGTGATGTTGCATTAGGCATACATCAAGTCAAAATTAATGAATTAACTGGAACGTTAAAGGCTCTTCATGATGGACCAGTTCTGTCACTTGATTTTGAAGATAATATAGAGGACGCATCACCATATGGACATGATGGAACAATTCAAGGTGACGTTTCATTTGTAGAAGGAAAGGTAGGAAATGCTATTAAATTAAATGGTGGCTGGATTGAAATTCCTTCTACAGAACTGTTGAATGGTGATGATGAATATACCATCGGATTGTGGGTTAACCTTGAGGACGCGGATTCAGATCAGAAAATTATTGGTAAAACGTCAATAGGAGATGGGTATGTTCTTGGAGTTGATGGCGGACTTTATCCAGAAATGTGGGATGAAAGTGGAAGCAGGTTCAGCTTTAATAAAGGTTCGATTGCTTCCAACGAATGGACACATTTAGCATTAACGTGGAAACAAAATGGCCAGGTTACCGGTTATGTAAATGGAGAAGAGATAGCTAGTATTGCAGCGGGAACGACTCCGATAGCATCTAATGATAACCCATTAATTATTGGCGGTGCACCTTGGGGACCTGATGGACTTCAGACAAAAGGCTTAGTAGATGAAGTTCGAATTTTTAAAGAAGCCCTCAGTGCAGATGAGGTAAAAGCACTTTATACAGGCAATAAAATAGACTGATTATGCAGCGGGACAAGGGGTCAGACCCCTTGTCCCGCTTTTCTGTGTTATTCAACTTTGGGACAGTGGGGTCTGACCCCCTGTCCCAAAGAGCCGTCCCCTTGTTTCGCTTTGGTGATAAATTCGCGTACTGCATATGGCAGGTATCTGTTCTTTTTCCAGATCATCCCTAATTCAAGATTTACAATAGGTTTGTTAAAAGGGATGGCTGCAATATTTTCGTTGGTAATCTGGCTGCAAATTTTACTCGGTAATAGGGCTATACCTAATTTAGCTTCGACCATTTCGATCATAAAGTCCTTTTGTGAGCTTTCACAAACGATATTAGGGTAAAAACCGCTTTGTTCACATGCATCTATAATCCGGTCATGCAAAGAAAAGTCATGTCTATATAAGATAAAGGGTTCTTTTTCAATATGGGAGAATTCGATTGATTTTCTGTTAGCTAATGGATTGTCTTTTTGCACGATCAGCATTAACGGATCCTTTAATAGTTTAATTGTTTCAAAGTTTTCTTTTTGAACAGGACGATTGCAGATCAATCCAATATCAAGTTCACCTTCATCAACCCCGTTTTTAATTTTGTTACTGCCAACTTCAGTTAGTATTAAATCAATGGAAGGATATGTTTCTTTGTAATTGCTGATTAATTTAGAAAAGAATGCGGCACCAATAATCGGGGGTATCCCAATCTTTATTTCACCTTTTTTTAAGTCAATGACATCGTTTAGTTCAGAGGTTAAATTTTCAAAAGCATCGAGGACATTCTTTGCATTGATTAAGAATGCTTTACCGGCGTCAGTTAAATCCAATTGGTTGGCGCCCCTATAGAAAAGCGGTGCACCAAGTTCGGTTTCGAGGTTTTTAATTGTCTTGCTTAATGACGGCTGGGAAATATGAAGTGCTTGGGCGGCCTTTGTAAAGTTCAATTGTTTCGCAACTTCCGCAAAATATTCTATCTGCCTTACATCCATTAGTGGCACCCCTTTGTATAATTTTTCCCTATTATACTATAAGGTATAGCCGAAAGGAATAACGTTCATGCAAAACATATATTTCTGTTTATGCTACACCCCCATTAAAATAGGGATAGATGAAAAGGGAGGAATTATAGATGGCTGATTACGTAAAAACAGACAATCTTCAAGTAGCAAAAGTACTTTACGACTTTGTGAATTCCGAGGCACTTCCGGATACTGGCTTGGATAGTGAGAAATTTTGGAAAGATTTTAGTAAGCTTGTAACTGATTTGACCCCTAAGAACAAAGCGTTGCTGAAAGAACGTGATGATCTTCAAAAGCAAATTGATGCATGGCATAGGGAAAATGACACATTTAATTTTGCGGAGTATAAAGCGTTTTTGGAAGAAATCGGTTATCTGGAGCCTCTGGTAAAGGATTTTAACATTACGACTGAAAATGTTGATGATGTCATTACGCTGCAGGCAGGACCACAGCTTGTAGTGCCAATAGACAATGCACGCTATGCGATTAATGCTGCTAACGCACGCTGGGGATCATTATATGATGCACTGTATGGAACAGATGTGATCAGTGAAAAAGGCGGTGCTTTGAAATTGGATTCCTACAACCCTGTCCGCGGAGACAAAGTTATTGCTTTCGCCAAAGACTTCCTTGATAAAAACGTACCACTAAAAGAAGCATCGCATAAAGAAGCGGCAAATTATACTATTGTTAACGGACAATTAGAAGTAACACTTGAAAATAATACAACGACAGGGCTTCATGATGCATTTAAATTTGTCGGCTACCAAGGGGATACGGATGCGCCTGCAGCTATCCTATTGAAAAATAATGGACTTCATGTTGAAATTCAAATCGATCGAAATCATCCGATTGGTAAAACAGACAAAGCGGGTGTGAAGGACATTTACTTAGAGTCCGCCACTTCAACTATTATGGATTGTGAGGACTCTGTTGCAGCTGTTGATGCCGAGGATAAAACACTCGTTTACCGTAATTGGCTTGGTTTGAATAAGGGAGATTTAACGTCTGTTTTCACTAAAAATGGAAAAGAAATAACGCGTAAATTAAACTCTGATCGAACTTATACAGGGAATAATGGTGGAACGATTACACTATCTGGTCGTGTACTTATGTTTATCCGTAATGTTGGTCATCTGATGACGAACAATGCAATTCTGGATGCTGACGGACAGGAAATCCCTGAAGGCATAATGGATGGTGTGTTTACAAGCTTAATGGCCAAACACGATCTTTTAGGAAATGGGCAATACCGTAATTCCGAGCAAGGTTCTGTTTATATTGTGAAGCCAAAAATGCACGGCTCAAAAGAGGTGGCATTTGCCAATGAATTGTTTGATCGTATTGAAGATATGCTTGAGATGAAACGCAATACACTTAAGATTGGTGTAATGGATGAAGAACGACGCACAAGCCTGAATTTAAAAAATTGTATTAATGAGGTTAAAGAAAGAATAGTTTTCATTAACACAGGTTTCCTTGACCGTACAGGAGATGAAATTCATACATCAATGGAAGCCGGTTCTATGATACGAAAAGGTGAAATGAAGGCTTCGGTCTGGCTTGATGGTTATGAGAAAAATAATGTACGTATCGGCTTGGATGCAGGTCTTAAGGAAAAAGCGCAAATTGGCAAAGGGATGTGGGCAATGCCGGATTTGATGGCAGCTATGCTCGAACAAAAGAGAGGTCATTTACTTGCAGGAGGGAATACCGCGTGGGTTCCATCGCCAACAGCAGCGACATTGCATGCACTTCATTATCATGAAATTGATGTTAAAAAGGTGCAAGAGAAACTCGCGGAAGAGGTAAAAGGATTTCGCAATGAGATTTTACAAATTCCAGTTGCTGAAAAGATTAATTGGTCTGATAAGGAGATTCAGGTGGAACTGGATAATAGTGCACAAACACTGCTTGGTTATGTTGTACGCTGGGTTGAGCAAGGTGTTGGCTGTTCCAAAGTTCCGGATATTAACAATGTAGCACTTATGGAAGATCGTGCGACATTGCGCATTTCTAGTCAAATGCTTGCTAACTGGCTTCATCATGGGATTTGCACAGAGGAACAAATGGTAAATACACTAAAGCGCATGGCCAAGGTTGTTGACAGACAAAATGCTGAAGATGGGGACTATCGACCAATGGCACCTGACTACGATAATTCAGTTGCTTTTCAAGCAGCTTGTGATCTAGTTTTCAAAGGAAAAGAGCAGCCAAGCGGCTATACAGAACCAATCCTTCACCGCCGCCGTCTCGAAGCAAAAGCAATGGGACAAAGGGTCTGACCCCCTGTCCCGGGACAGGGGGTCAGACCCTTTGTCCCATTTTACTGGGTTGGGGGTCCTCGCGACTTTTGTCGAAATAGAGGGAAGGGAATCTTGTTTTGTGACTTTTTGGATTATTTTAAATATTACCTTGACTTTGTTATGGTGCACTGCTTTAATTTAAATTAAGTTATCGGATATGTGATAAGCAGACAACATATCTAAAGTGCGAAGGGGGTATTTATGTGCTCCAAGCTGAGAAAGTATCAAGAAAAAAGGTGTCTGAGATTATTGTGGAACAGATTGAAGGCTGGATTCATTCTGGTAAGGTTCACCCAGATGAAAAGCTTCCATCTGTTAGGGAATTATGTTCCATGTTTGAAGTCGGACGCTCCGCTGTACGCGATGCGATAACAACGTTAACAGGGAAAGGACTAGTTGAAGTGAAACATGGCGAAGGAACCTTTGTCCGCTCTACTGATCCAAACCAGATACTCTCGGGTGTACTGCTTTTTAGGGAAAGCGATATTAACGAATTATATCAGGTTCGCAAAATTTTAGAAGCCGGAATTGTTGAAATGGCTGCTGTTCATGCTTCAGTTGTCCAGATAGATTCTATGAAACAAACATTGGACCAATTGTTAATGGCTACCACTTTAAAAGGCTGGGAAGCAGACTACCGTTTTCATCAGCAAATTGCAGAAGCTAGTGGTAATCAATTATTAATTAATTTAATGGAAGCGGTATCATCAACAATGAAAAAAGGAATTATGGATACCCATCGCGTTATTTTGTCAGATATAAATTTGTCATCGGCTGTAATGGGGCAGCATGTCGCTATATATGATGCTATCGAAGCAAATGATTCAGTAAGGGCCCGTACAGCGATGTTAAGTCATCTTACTTATGTTGAAGAATTGCTGCACCATCATTTACAGAATTCAAGTGATTAAACGGTTTAACATATAGGCATATAATCTGAGACAAGGCTTAACTGGGACAGGGGAGCTGACCCACTGTTCCACTGACGCTTTGTTTCAAAGGAGGTACAGTAGCATGATTCCTTCTTATCTGGAGGAGGTTTTGCCGAAAGAACAAATTAGGGTAAATGATGAAATGGGACACCCTCTTGGAAACGGCGGGCTGCAATTTATTGAGGCGAAATCTGAGGAAGATATTTCAAAGGTTCTTGCATATGCTTACGTACACGATAAAACAGTTAATGTTGTTTCAGGTGGCACCAAGCGTGGCTTCGGTGGGGAAATCGAACGAGCTGATATTTTATTGTCACTTGCCAGCTACAAAGGGATTGTAGAGCATTCGGTTGGTGACCTGACTATGACAGTGAAACCCGGTACGACATTAAAGGAAATCACGGATCAATTACGTAACCATGGGCAGCGTGTCGCACTGGATACTTCCTGGCCTGAATTGGCAACAATTGGCGGGATTGTTTCGGCAAATGATAGTGGACCGAAACGATTGCTGTACGGATCTGCGAGGGATTTGGTTATAGGTATGAGAATTGTATATCCGGACGGAAGTGTAATTCGTACAGGCGGTAAAGTTGTAAAAAATGTAGCGGGTTACGATATGAATAAGCTTTTCATTGGTTCGATGGGAACACTTGGAATAATTAGTGAAATTACGATAAAATTGCGCCCGATTCCAAAGTATGAGGGGCTGTCCCTTCTTCAGTTCCACGACGGTAAAGAACAGGACATTCGAAAATTTGCGATACAATTGCTCGATTCAAAGATGGAGCCGGTCTCGCTTGAAGTTCTAACCCCTACCATTGCGGAAAAAGTGACTGGAAAAAAGAATTATACACTTGCGATTGCATTTGAGGACAGGAAAAATGCTGTTCTTGATCAGGAAAAATGGGTAAAAGATCATTTTCCGAATGGTGTTGTGCATTCCATTAAGCATGAGGAGGAAGCAAAAAAGTGGTGGGAAGGGTTCCGTCATTTAGGGCCAAATGGATACAACGATAGCAAGCACGATGCTGACACTCAAGCAGCACTGAAAATCGGAAGCAATAATTTAGATGTTCCCATTATCTTAGGAGCAATTGACAAGGTTGCTGAAGTGCATCATGTTGGGGTCGAAGCACATGGTGGTGTTGGTCATGGGATTTCTAAAGTATATGTAAAAGGATTTCCAGAAGATATTGTTTCTTATATAAGGGCTGTTAGGGCAATGGCAGAAGAAAAAGGCGGCTATGCTGTATGTACCCATTTGCCGTTTGCGCTAAGAGAGCCGGTTGGAGTTTGGGGTGAAAAGCCGGGGTATTTTGCCTTATTAGAAGGCATTAAACAAACTAATGATCCGAAAAATATCATGAATCGCAAGCGTTTTGTGGGAGGTATATAACATGAATGCAGAAGAAAACAGACTGGCTGCTATGTTGAACTCGGAGAAAAATGATACACCCTGTCAAACGAAAACGCTAGGAAATTTTCTTTGGGACGATCTTCCAGATGCGACGAAATGGGCCGATTGTGTTCATTGCGGCATGTGTTTGGAGGCTTGTCCAACGTATCAGGAAACTGGTGAGGAACAGCATTCTCCTAGAGGACGTGTCTATTTAATAAAAGCCGTAGCAGAAGGCAAAATTGATGTAAATGATGCCTTTTCGAAACCTGTATTCGATTGTCTCGATTGTCGTGCCTGTGAAACGGCATGTCCAGCAGACGTCCAGGTTGGAGGTTTAATTGAAGAGGCGCGCGGGCAAATTCGCCAGGCAATGCCATTAACAGGATTCTCAGGCGCCCTTAGCAAAACGGCATTGCAGGGCTTTTTCCCGAACCAGAAACGAATGAAAACACTTGGTGGATTAATGCGATTTTACCAAAAAAGCGGTATGCAGCGTGTTGCAAGAAAAACAGGCTTGCTCAATGTCATGCCAAAACACTTGAAAGAGATGGAAGCCATTCTCCCGGATGTCGGAAAACCTGTATTAGGGAGATATCCGGAAGTTGTTCCAGCTGAAGGCGAGACAAAGCAACGGGTAGGCATGCTTGCGGGCTGTATAATGGACGTCATGTTCAGTGACGTCAACGAAGCGACTGTACGTGTACTTACACATAATGGTTTTGAAGTCGGGCTTCCGAAAGAACAGGGGTGCTGCGGTGCTCTTCACGTTCACGCAGGTGACAGAGAAACTGGGAAAAGGTTAGCGAAGCGGAACATGGAAGCATTTAAAGATTACGATAAAGTACTTGTAAATGCGGCTGGCTGCGGTTGTGCACTAAAGGAATATCATGAACTTTTCAGGAATGATCCTGACATGCTCCCATTGGCGGAAGAGTTTTCGGCAAAGGTTGAAGATGTGTCCAAATTTTTGTATGACAACGACTTTAAACGTCCAAAATCAGAAGTTAAAACAAAAATTACCTACCATGATGCATGCCATTTAGCTCACGGGCAGGGAGTGCGCTTTGAACCTCGTCAGCTATTAAAGGATATCCCAGGTGTAGAAATGGTAGATTTACCTGATGCCGACAGGTGCTGTGGCAGTGCTGGAATCTATAACCTTACACATCCTGAGATGGCAGGAGCACTCCTTGATCGAAAAATTGACGATGTTCCTGACGATGTTGAGATGATTTCAATGGGGAATCCAGGCTGCATGCTGCAAATCGCAATGGGTGTACAAAAACATGGAAGAAGTGAAAAAGTTGTGCATACCGTCCAATTACTAGATTGGGCTTATGAAAAGGATAAAGAGAAGGCAAGGAAATCGATAGAATCATAGGAGGTGAAGGGTTTGGCACGCAAAAAACGCAATAAAGTGAATCCAGATGCCGTCGTTCGGCAATTAATGAATATTGTTGGCGAAAGGGAAGTACTTTATTTGAAGGAAGACCTTATTTCCTATGAATGTGACGGCTATACAATGACAAAAGGAATGCCGAAAGCGGTCGTTTTTGTAAAAAATACGGAACATGTTTCACAGGTTGTAAGATGTTTAAATCGGGAAAGAATTCCTTATATTGCACGCGGGGCGGGAACAGGCTTGAGTGGGGGTGCAACACCACTCGGAGGTGAGGTCATCATTAGTCTGGTTCGGATGAAACGAATGCTTCACCTCGATTTGGATAATAGAAAAGCAGTGATTGAGCCCGGATTTGTTAATCTTAAGCTGACACAATCCATTTCTGATAAGGGCTATTATTACGCACCAGACCCTTCCAGCCAATATGCATGTACGATTGGTGGCAATGTTGCTGAAAATTCAGGTGGAGCGCATTGTTTAAAGTATGGAGTAACGACAAACCATATTCTGGGGCTTGAAATTGTTCTTCCTAACGGTGAGGTAGTTGAAATCGGTGAAGATGGGATTCCTGATCAACCGGGGTATGATTTACTTGGATTGTTAACAGGCTCGGAAGGAACGCTTGGCATAGTAACCAAAATTACAGTAAAGGTATTAAAGAATCCTGAAGGTAAAAAAACCGTTCTTGCGTATTATGATGATATAAATGATGCTAGTCAAGCAGTTTCGGAGATTATAGCAGCCGGCATTATTCCAGCTGCACTTGAAATGATGGATTCCATAGCCATTGAAGGTGTTGAATCTGCTGCCTATCCAGTTGGCCATCCGCTGGACATTGCTGCGTTCCTGCTTATAGAAGTGGATGGAATCGCAGCGGGAATCGATGACCAAATTGACGAAATCCTTACCGTATGCAAGCACAATAATGTACGAGAAGTAAAAGTGGCAAAGGATGAGGCAGAACGCGGGCTATGGTGGGCAAACCGGAAGATGGGCTTCGGGGCAATGGGAGCAATCTCACCTGACTACCTAGTTCAAGATGGTGTGATTCCTAGAACACGATTGCCTGAAGTACTAATCAGAATTGCTGAAATTAGTAAAAAATATGATCTGCGTATTGCAAATATTTTTCATGCAGGTGATGGAAATTTACATCCGCTTATATTGTTCGATGCACGTATTCCAGGGGAAAGCGAGCGTGCTGCAAAAGCGGGTTCGGAATGTTTAAAGGTATGTGCTGATGTTGGCGGTTCTATAACTGGTGAACACGGTGTAGGTATTGAGAAGTCAGCGGAAATGCGATTTATATTTAGTGATGAAGAAATGGCAGCACAAACCAACATACGTGCAGTATTCAATCCAGACGACCTGCTAAACCCTGGTAAACTATTCCCGCAGCCCGGCCGGTGTGTCGAGGTCAAACAAGGATGAGACGGGACAGAGGGACAGGTCCTCTGTCCCGGTAAGGAGTGGAAATGATGAAATTTGCTAGATTTAAAAAACAAACTAATGGCACAATCTTGCAAGGAATCGTAACAGATAATGGCCTTCAGCAAATTGAGGGTGACATATTTTCTGATTGGATGCATACAGAAATAATACATCGTTTTGAACAAGTTGAATTATTAGAACCGCTCACACCAAGACATGTGATTGGCATTGGGGCGAACTATGTTGGGAAAACAGACGAGTTGCCTATCGAATTGCCGGCAATTCCTGTGTTTTTTTATAAACCGATTTCCTCTGTAATTGGGAGTGGGAAACCGATCGTCATTCCTGGAGAAGCAGAGGAAGTAAAATTTGAATCTGAGCTTGCAGCGGTAATTGGAAAACGTGCTAGAAATATTCCGGAAAAAGACGTAACAGACTATATTTTCGGCTATACCGTCGCCAATGATGTTACAGCACCGCAATTTTTTCATGAAGCTGGACATTGGACAATAGGAAAGTCATTTGACACTTTTACACCGCTAGGTCCATACATCGAAACAAAGCTTGACCCAGACAAGATCAGAGTGGAAGCATATTTAAATGGAGACAAAAAGCAAGACAGCGAAACATCACTTATGATTTTTTCATTAAGAAGGATGATTGCATACCTTTCCACTGTAATGACACTGGAGCCAGGCGACGTGATTTTAACCGGAAGTCCGCTTGGTGCAGAAATGATGAAGGACGGAGACGAAATAGTATGTAAAATCGCTGAAATCGGTGAGCTTCGTAATCCTGTAGAACAAGGCTGATTATGAACACAACAAGAGGAAGAGAAGGCTAATATCTCGTTATATAACAATATCAATTCCGCAGTCAATTCATGAACAGAACAGGAATTGATGCTGTTGTTTCATATAAATCATTCTATGAGGGGGAATTAAAAATGGGCACTGGAACATTAGCTATTCTGGCCTTACTTCCTGTGATTGTTGTTGCTGTTTTTCTAGTCGGACTTAAATGGCCAGCAAGTAAAGCAATGCCGCTTTCCTACATTGTCGCCGTATTACTGGCACTTTTCGTATGGGATGTAGCATTTCCGAAAGTCGCTGCTGCATCTGTTCATGGTCTTATCGTCGCTATTACACTTTTATTCATTATTTTTGGTGCGATTTTACTTTTGAACACACTTCAAGAAAGCGGAGGGCTTCACACCATACGACGCGGTTTTACCGATATTACCCCAGACCGCCGCATTCAAGTTATTATCATTGCATGGCTTTTTGGTTCATTTATTGAAGGGTCAGCAGGGTTTGGTACACCCGCAGCAGTTGCGGTACCGCTGCTGGTTGGACTCGGATTTCCAGCAATGGCTGCAGTTGTTTCCGGCATGGTAATTCAAAGTACACCAGTATCATTTGGTGCTGTCGGTACACCGATGATTGTTGGGGTAGGTACAGGAATTGAGCCACTTACCCAAATTGCCAATGTTTCCGACTTTGTATTTGGAGTAGCTGGAAAAGTAGCCTTGCTTCACACGATTGCAGGACTATTAATCCCATTATTTTTGGTAGGTATATTAACACGATTTTTTGGGAAAAACAAATCGTTCAGTGAAGGATTAAAGGTTTGGAAATTTGCATTATTTGCCTCCCTGGCAATGACAATACCTTATCTTATTGTGGCAAATTTACTGGGACCTGAATTTCCTTCCATGATTGGTGGTTTACTTGGTTTAGCAATTGTTATTCCTGCTGCTAAAAAAGGCTTTCTTATGCCTAAAGAAAATGAAATTTGGGATTTCGAGGCAAAAGACCGCTGGGACCCAACTTGGACTGGTCGTGTTGAACTTAAGCAAAGTGATATCTATGCGGGTAAGATTAGTATGTGGCGAGCATGGGCTCCTTATGTTTTAATTGCTGTTCTTTTATTAATTTCGAGGTTAACAGTTGCTGGTGACTGGCTGAAGTCCGCAAAGATTACAATTCCAAACATTTTTGGAACGGAAATATCCTCGAGCTGGGAAATTCTCTTTTCACCAGGATTCATTTTTATCGTTGTTGCAGTAGTAACATATTATATGCATGGAATGAAAGGAAGGGAATTCGCCAGGGCTTGGAAAGATTCCGGTAAAACAATGGTTGCTGCGGGTTCAGCTCTTGTGTTCACTGTTCCAATGGTGCAAGTATTTCTTAATTCAGGTGGCGGTGCATCGGGTTACGAAAAAATGCCTCTCGTATTAGCGGAGGGTGTTGCGGATCTTGCCGGTTCCGTTTATCCAATTTTTGCAACCTTCATTGGTGGATTAGGTGCATTTGTAGCGGGCAGTAATACCGTCAGTAATATGATGTTTTCGCTCTTCCAATTCGGTGTAGGTGAGAATATCGGAGGTGACCCGGCATGGATGGTTGCACTTCAGGCAGTTGGTGGTGCAGCGGGCAATATGATTTGTGTGCATAACGTTGTTGCTGCGTCTGCCGTTGTCGGTCTGGTAGGAAAAGAGGGACACGTAATTCGGAAAACGCTTGTGCCATTTTTCTATTATGCGTTATTGCTAGGTTCTATTGGCTATTCAATCATGTGGACGGCCGATAAAGGAATTTTCAACATTGGTTCGATAATTGCGGTTATAATATGGGCGATTGTTATTTATGTTATTGCGACGAATAACAAACGGTTGAATGCTATCGAACATAAACGGAATATTGCTTAAAAACATATTATTATTGCAAGTTTGCGATTTGGGGTTTCTGAAGCTGCACGCTGACGTTCATAGGCCAAGGCTGCACTCCTTGTAATGCTTCAATTAACAAAGCCGTCCTATATCAATGGGACGGCTTTGCATGATAACCACTATGCAGTTTTACTCCATTTCGATACATCTTCTTCAAGTGCGATATCCTTCGTACGTGTATTTTTGGCCGCGTAGAAGAAAATGGCTATTAGAATGACTGAAATAATGGCGGCACCAATATAGGAAGTACGAAGTGATAATCCAAATCCGATACTGGCATTTAAAATATACGTTGTCGTTGCCATTAACATAAATGCACCTGGAATTAGTGACACCCAATAATTTTTCCTTGCGATATATAGATACATAGACCCGATAAATAGTGCGATTACTGCGGTTGACTGATTTGCCCAGGAGAAGTATCGCCACAATAATGTGAAATCAATTTGTGTTAAAGCAATCGAAATAACGAATAATGGAAGTGCAATCCAAAGACGATTGAGTATCTTCGTTTGCGAATAGTTAAAGTAATCGGCAATAATCATTCTTGCACTACGAAAAGCAGTATCACCGGATGTAATTGGCAGAATAATTACACCTAAGATTGCCAGTGTTCCTCCTATAGCTCCAAGCATTATCGTAGACGCCTCACTAACAACTGCTGCCGGTCCACCGTTTGCTAGAATTTCATTTAATCCAGTTGGCCCGTTAAATAGGCTCATACCAGCTGCAGCCCAGATCATAGCGATAATACCTTCCGCGATCATCATGCCATAAAAAATCTTACGTCCATGTTTTTCGTTTTGAGTTGTCCGAGATATGATTGGTGTTTGTGTTGCGTGAAACCCTGATAAAGCACCACATGAAATGGTTAGGAATAATAATGGGAAAATTGGTGCGTTATCCGGATGCATGTTTTCCAATGTTAATTCAGGAATCGGTGCCCCAGTAAATACCATGCCTGCTCCAACACCAATTGCACTGATAACTAATAAAGCACCAAAAATAGGATAAAAACGTCCGATGATTTTATCGATTGGCAGTAACGTTGCTAGAATATAGTATAGAAAAATTGCTCCGACAATGTATCCCATTGCTGCCCAGCCATTCATTAGATCATGAAGCAATTCAGCAGGTGCTGTAACAAATACTGTACCAACTAAAAGCAACAGTAAAACTGTGAAGGCGTTTACAACGTGTTTCATAAATTTGCCAAGAAACTTTCCTGCAAGTTCAGGAAGATGGGCTCCGCGATTACGAATAGAAATCATTCCTGTTAAATAATCGTGAACCGCACCGGCGAATATACAGCCAACGACGATCCAAATGAATGCTACCGGCCCGTAAAGCGCTCCCATAATTGGCCCGAATATTGGTCCGACTCCTGCAATATTCAACAGCTGGATAAGTGAATTTTTCGGTGTGTTCATTGGTAAATAGTCAACACCATCCTGACTCGTATAAGCAGGTGTCTTTCTCTCTTCTTTTACTCCAAACAGTTTTTCAATAAATTTTCCATATGTGAAATAGCCAACTATTAATAGTACTACTCCGAATATGAATGTATACATGCTAATCCCCCTTGATCTGAATGTATTCGCTTTCATCCAGTATAAAAGGAGATGTCATAAAAATGTTGATTTTGTCGCAACATGTAAAAATGCTGGTATAAGATGCGTTCTGTTGTAATTAATATGCTTTGTACGATGCTGTTAAATTATAATTCAAGTCGCTTGCGCAGATCTTTTACATAGTTTCTGCTTACGGAAAGCTTTTCATCTATGCCATCCAGTTCGAGCTGAAAGGCCCCGTTAAACCATGGGGTTAGCCTTGTAACATATTGTAAATTCACGAGATAGCTTTTATGTATCCGAAAAAAAGAGTGAGGCGCTAAACGGCTTTCTAAATCCTTTAATGGAAGCTTAACCTGAAATGTTTCTTTTTTTGTTATGATCGTTGAATACTTATTTTCATGATAAATATAAAGGATTTCATCCGGGAAAAGATAGTGAATTTCTCCCTCTGCTTCAATTGCCAGCTTTCCAAATGCATGTTCTTCTTTTGGTGTGGGAAGAATCTTACGTTCGATTCGTTTAACGGCTTGCTGGAGCTGATCATCATCGTATGGCTTCAGAATATAATCAACTGCTTCGAGTCGAAAAGCTTCAGCAGCAAATTGCGGATAGGCAGTAGCAAAAATGATTAGTGGCACTTTTTTAAGCTCACATAATGATTTTGCTACGTCCATTCCATTTAATTCAGGCATCTCCACATCCAAGAATACGACATCAGGCTGAAGCTTTAGTGATTTCATAATTGCATCAGATCCAGAATCAGCTTCCCCAATCACGTTAATAACGGGAAATTGTGATAATAAATGTTTTAATTCTTCTCGTGCATATCGTTCATCGTCTGCGATTAGTGTTCTTATTTTTTGCGTCATTTTTATGTCACCTCCAATTTATTAGGAATTCTGAATGAAATTTGCGTTTCTTTTTCGAGTTCACTTTTAATTCGTAAACACGAATTATCGCCAAAGGTCATGATAAGCCGCCGGTTCACATTGTATAATCCCATACCAGTACCCGTTTTCGAATCTATTTTCTCAGTACCTAGTTCGGCAACAAGTTCGGGATCAATTCCTTTACCGTTGTCTTTTACAGTAATTTCAATAAAATCGCTGTGATTTTGGATGGAGATTTTTACAAGTGCATCTTTGCTTGAATCTTTAATTCCATGTTTGATTGCGTTCTCAACAATTGGCTGTAATGTAAGCGGTGGAAGCTTTTTTTCCAATACATTGTCATCTACATCATATTCTATCTGAAGCTTATCAACAAACCTTGCCTCCTCTATTTCCAGGTAGGCCTTAATATGCTTTAGCTCTTGTTCTAGTGAAACCATGCTGACGGTCGTACCGGACAGGTTATTGCGCAGAAAATAAGAAAGTGACATTAACAACTTTCTTGCTTTTTGTGAGTCAATTCGGATCAGGGAAACAATCACATTCAATGAATTAAACAAAAAGTGCGGGCTTATTTGAGCCTGCAATGCTTTAATTTCTGCGTTTTTAGCCAGTTGAATCGCACGATCTGCCTCGGCAATTTCTAATTGGTTACTTAATAGAGAGCTTAGGCCAGACATAAGTTCGACACTGGCATTGGTCATTTCTTTTTTCGATTTAAAATAAAGCTTTAGTGTACCAATTGTTGAACCGCGTTGTTTTAGCGGAGCAATGATTGCAGCACCTAGTGGGCAATTTTCATTACTGCAGTGAATGGTATCATCATTCGCTATTACTAATTCCCCATGCTGTATAACCTCTTGCGTTGCCTGTGTCTGAAAAGGGCTATTTGCAGTATGATGATCACTGGCTGCGCCAATATGGGCAAGTATTGTAGTTTGATTGGTCATGGCAACAGCGCTTGGCCTAACTTCCTTGTACAGGATTTCGCATACTGCCAATGCTGATTGATGATTCATTCCTTTTCGCAAATAACCAAGGGTCTGGTCTGCAATACGCAATGTTCTCTGTGCTTCTTGTGCACTTGTTTTTTCGTCTTCATTTACAACATTTTGGATGATTAAAAGGAATATGGCTGTCCCAACACCGTTTGCGAGAATCATAGGAATGCCAATCATATCAACTAGCTGAAGGGCTTTGTCAAAAGGCTTGGCAATAAGCAGTATGATAGCCATTTGTATCGTCTCGGCAAGTGCGCCAATGCCAAACGCTGCAGGAAGCTTTACGTGTTTTCCTTTTTTACGGAAAGCCCCAGCAATAATTCCGGCTACTATTGTGGCGAGTCCACATGCTATTCCTGTAAATCCTCCAAGTGTAAACCGATGAATGCCTGCGATGAGTCCTGCACCGATACCAACCTTGTATCCGCCTAATAATCCCGCCAGTACAATACCAATTACGCGTGAATTAGCAATTGCCTCATCGGATGTCAATTCTAATGAGAAGCTATTAAAGTAATGGGTTTCCGTATTAAAGGCAACACCAAAGTAGGTACCAATTATTCCGAATACGCCAAAAAATAAAATAGCTGTAAATTCCTGTTTCCTGTTAAGGCTATCCCGATGCACCATATCCTGAAAAAAACGAAAACGCGTTAATATAAATGCCATCGTTACAATAATTCCAAGCCTCTCAAGCATAATAAAAAGCAGCTCCAGCATTGCCTCACCTCCTATAGCGGGACAAGGGGTCAGACCCACTAGCGTTGCACAGCTTACAGAAACTGTAAATTAGTAATTTGCATATGTAGACAA
>NZ_BMFR01000020.1 GCF_014638995.1 Virgibacillus oceani | reverse complement strand
CGTCAGCACGAGGAGGCTCATCAGCCGCCCACGGAAAGCGTAGTGTATACGGGCTGCGGAATCGAAGAGCATCGCAAAATGTAATATTTACTTCGCAGTTTACGGACAATTAACAGTGGGGATTATGAATACCACAAAAAGAAAAATCCGAACTAATACAAATTCTAATGGAAGAATTCATAGTTCGGATATCTCTTTAACTAAAATACTTTTGACCCAGCCACAATCTAGTCCTTTTTCGATAATTGCATTGCTTTTTTAAAATCTTTCAATGAATTTGATTTACCGTACATCAAGACTCCACCCTTGTAGACCCTTGCGCCAATTATTGCAAATATAATGATAGTACCAATTAATATTGCTAAAGACAATGCTACCTCCCACACAGGAACGTCCAGCATGCCAACTCGTAAAAACATGAGCATCGGACTAAAAAATGGAATGTATGAACTGATGGTAACAAAACTAGCATCAGGAACATTTAAGCCGTACATCGCAATTAGAAATGCGGCAACAATTAAGAACATCATCGGCATCATTAGCTGCTGTACATCCTCAATTCTGCTAACTAGTGAGCCAAGCATTGCTGCCAATGTGGCATAAAGCAAATATCCCAATGTAAAGAATACAATTGCATAAATAAATAGTGAAACAGATGCACCCTCAATGCCAAAATAACTAAATACACCACCCGTTAGTTCATCCTGATTAGCAGTAATCATGGCATAGGCTACACCAACGATCAGAATAATTTGTGTCAGTCCCAGCAACGCAATACCGATTATCTTTGCAAACATCTGCGTAACCGGGGAAACACTTGAAATTAAAATTTCCATAACACGCGATGATTTTTCCGTCGCTACATCCTGTGCAATCATTTGGCCATACACTAACACTGTAATGTACAATAAGAATAACATTGCATATACAATACCACGTGCTTGGCTGAGCTCTTCGCCCGTTTTTGCACTTTTGTCTAATGCAACCGCATTAAATGTAACCGGTGCATAAATTTCCGCTAATTTAGCCTGATCAATACCCGCCTGTTGTGTTGCAACGGCCACTTTCAGCTGTTGCAATTGTTGCTGAATTGCCGTTTGTTCACCCGCTTCAGCAATTGTCTTTGCAAAGTAAGTAGCTTCCGGGAGTCCATTTTCGTTTAATGATAATGTGATTAGTGCTTCATATTCCTCGGCCTGAACGGCATCCTTGGCGTCCGCTTCAGAACCATTAAATGCTTCCAATTCCATTTCCTCATTTGTACTTTCCAATCCTTTTTTTAGCGGATCAAATAACTCACCTGATTCATCTAATACAGCTATCTTATCTGTACTATCTCCTGCAAATTTATCCATAATTGTTTGGAAATTTGTTGCACCAACTACGAACAAAAGTGTGATAATTGTACTGATCATAAACGATTTTGTTTTAAAACGTGTCATATAGGTATGTGATAATATAATCCAAAACTTATTCATAGGAGGCACCTACTTTCTCAATGAAAATATCATTTAATGACGGTTCCTCTAGGTCGAATTTTCGAATGAAACCTTTACCTTGCAATGCAGAAAAAATAGCCTGTGATACATTCTCATTTTCTATTTGCAATTCGCACCCTTCAGTTAGTGCCTTGTAGCTGATAACTCCAGGCTGATCTTTTAAAAATTCAAGCGACTCATCTGCATGAATAATTAAATTTTTCTTGCCAAACGACCTTTTGATCTCACGCAGTGACCCTTGCACAACCTGCTTGCCCTTATGAAGAATACATAAGTGTTCACATAGCTCTTCTACATGCTCCATGCGATGGGACGAGAACACTATTGAAGTGCCTTGTTCCTTTAAATCAACAACCGCTTCCTTTAGCATTTCAACATTTATTGGATCAAGTCCGGAAAATGGTTCATCTAAAATTAACAGCTTCGGTTTATGTATGACTGCGGAAATAAATTGTATTTTTTGCTGGTTACCTTTAGATAATTCCTCTACCTTCTTATCGATGTATTCAGGTACCTTAAATCTTTCAAGCCATCCTTTCAGTTCCTTTTCAACTTCACTTTTTGTCATACCACGTAATTTCCCAAGATAAATTAACTGATCTCTTACTTTCAGCTTTGGATACAAACCTCGTTCTTCCGGAAGATAGCCAATTAAATGACTTTTGTTATAGTTAATCGTATCACCATTCCAGGAAATTTCCCCTTCCGTAATGTCTAATAATCCAAGAATCATTCGGAACGTAGTCGTTTTACCAGCACCATTTCCTCCTAGAAAACCAAACATTTCTTTTTCTGGTATTTCCAGTGAAAGATGATCAACTGCAGTATGTTGACCAAATCGTTTAGTCACATCTTTTAATACTAATGTCAATGTTTATTCCCCCTCTTTTCCCTTTTTTCTTTTATTTTGTCTGCAACATATACACTTGTATAATAAGTTACGATATGAAAATCATCAATAGCATTAAATAAGAAAAATATCTACCACACCATTATGATCGGTTGCATAGTGATTACTTTTAACCAATTTATCCATCTATTTTCATTTAATGTTCTCGTCACCTTCAAAAATAAATAAATCCTCTATTGTACAATTAAATGTTTGGGCGAGCTTGTGGGCTAAAATTAACGATGGCTTATACTTCCCCTTTTCGAGCGAGATAATAGTCTGTCTGGACACATTCAATTTATGTGCCAATTCTTCTTGTGTAATATACAGCTCATTTCGCTTTTCCTTAATTAACGTTTTCATGTTAACTCCTATACAAAATAAGGTTTTCTTTGCGCATAGTTTACGTGACTCTATTCAGGTTGTCAAGTTTACTTTACACCAAAAATAAAATAAATTATTGTTAAAGGCAGGATAATTCCAGAATATCGCGAATATATACTTTAACTATGTATTTGTACTTCAAGGAGGATACTACATGCGGACCTATATATTAACCGTATTTGAGAAAACTGGGAAAAAGCTGCTGGATGAATCCTTTCAGGCAGCAAATGATGAGGAAGCGAAAAAAATTGGTGATGCTCGTTTAACAAAAGAAGGTTTTAATGAACATACTTTCCGCTGCGTATCACCAGAAGCAAAATTAATATTATTTCACCGGTAAATTCACGATTAGACGACTTCCAGCATGTATAAGAAGTCGTCTTTTAATATGTCTATTTCCCAACAAAAATAGGTTTTCTTTTCCCTAAAAATGCGTCCACACCTTCATCATGATCCTTTGTGTGACAGAGCTCCCATTGTATGTTTTTTTCTTCGTTCAGGAAATATTTCAGCGTTTCCTTCTGATGCTGATGATAAAGCATTTTGGTTTTTACCATTGAAGTAAGTGGCATCGAAAGCAGCCTTTGTCCTAACAACGCTGCATGATCAAGTGCATGTTCCTCTGTAATAACATCAACCAGATTCATTTTCTTTGCCTCTTCAGCCTTTACTTGTTCCATTCCCCATGTAAATTGTTTGGCCTTGTGGGTACCGAGTCGCTCCTGTAACCAAAAATGGCCACCTCCATCAGGTGCAAGTCCAACTCCAAGAAATAGCATCCCAAGTTTAGCATTTTCATTGGCCACAACATAATCAGCTGTAAGAGCGAGACTTAATCCTAACCCAGCAGCGGAACCCTGAACTGCCGCTATGACCATTTTAGGCATCATGTATAGTTTCATGGCAATAGAGCAAATCGTATCCATTACATTGTCATAATAAGCTTTGTCACTAAAATCTGCCATCATACCAATATCCCCGCCCGCACAAAAGGCTTTACCCTTTCCGCTGATGATCACAATCCGATCATCATTCTGTTCAACCTGCTCAACTACATTTAATAGGTCCGTAAGCATTTCTTTATTCAGGGCGTTATATCGGTCAGGTCTGTTCAAATAAATATACGAAATATGATCAACACTTTCGAAAAGTACGGTACTCATATTAATCCCCTTTCTATGTATCCATATTAATCATTAATTCGATATCGCATTCGAATAATCCTGCATATCAAAAAAACGATTCGCGGATTAACCCGCGAATCGTTTTTATAATATGTTTTATTCAGCATTTTCCTGTGATGGATCACCATAAAGTTCTTCTAATGGCTTTGTAATGATTCGGCTAACGTCATTAATAACAAGATTTAATCGTTGTTCTTGTTCCATTAGCTTTGAAATGTCTTTATGCTGCTGAACCAATTCAACAACCTGACGGGCTTTTTCAACTTCTTCTTCTGTAATTTCCTGACCTTGCATTTGTTTCTCCTGCAATTCCATTTGTGTGTTACGGAAATTATCAAACATTTGACTTGCTGAGTCGTCACTCATTACGGCATCATAGGCTTCTTTTAAACTTTTAAATTCGTCACTTTCACGAATGGCTTTCTCTAAATCATATGCACTATCATAAATGTTAGGCAATGTACTTCCTCCTTAAAAATCTGCTAATGTATTCCTCCCCTACTATACCAAACGAGTTCTATCATGTATACTATTTTCTAAACCGAACTGCTTTAAAACCACAGTACTTACATATAAAAATACGATCAACATAAAAAGGCTGTTTTCTTTAGGATTGTTGTTTTTTACTTAATAGACGTAAACTGCGACGTGAATTTTGCATTTTACGTTGCTCATTGACCCCGCAGCCCGTATACACTACGCTTTCCGTGGGCGGCTGATGAGCCTCCTCACGCTGACGCGCTCCGGGGTCTCACCGATGCCTCATCTCCCACAGGAGTCTCCGTGTATACGGGCTGCTAGCAGGAATGAATATGCTTTTTTTATTTCCTCATCCCTATAAACGTATGAAGTTATAAAATATCACATTAGTGTATTTCCGAAACGGTAGTAGTCTAAGCATTTCATTACGTCGCAGTCTACGGAAACAATGCAGTAAAAAGGAACAAAATAGAAAAAAACCTTTTTTAAAAGTTTTTCCCATTTATACGACTAAAAGAAGAGGATAGATTATGATAAAAAAACTTCAGGAAATTTTTCCATCGTTAATTCTAAAATCAAATACACATCAGAATGACAAGTATCTATGGTACATAACACCTGACAGCGAGGTTATTGGAATAGAAAAGGATGAATTAACAACACAAGCAGAAGACCTGCTGGCAACGTTTTTAACACCCTATCATATTCAATTGCCAATCCCTACAGATAAAGAACAGTATTGGACAAACCTTATTCATACAAATGAAATGAACACAAATCAGAAATCAAATTCCCCTTACCGGTTTATCTATTTTTCATATGCAGAAAACAAGTTAGATCCACGCGCTTTTCATGAGGCAATAAATGAGATATTCACAATGCCAATGCCGATCCTCTGGGAAACCGATCATTCTGGAATAATTGTTGAAGAGCAATCCGTTTTAACAGATGAAGCTACCTCCTTCGAACAAATAATTGATATTCTAATGAGTGATTTGTATGTAAAAATCAATTTTTTCATTGGACCATTTCTCCATCAATTGAATGATGCCAAATCTTACTATCGAGCATTAATAGAAAATGCTGATAAATCATTTGCCCATTCCGAAAAAAAGGTAATAACCTATGTTGAAGCAATTCCATATTTAATTATAGAAAAAATAGGATTCGATTTTCGTGCAATGATTTCAGAAATGATTTTAAAAGAAGTAGCTGATGATCATGAATTGCTGCATACAATAGAAACATTTATTGATTGTAACTTAAATGTTTCCGTAACGGCCAAAGAATTGTTTATGCATCGGAACAGCTTACAATACCGCATCGATAAATTTATTGAAAAAACAGGTATCGACATTCGTAATTTTAATCATGCCATGACTGTATATCTAGCAATACTTTCCAAAAATGATCTGGACTAGCAAACATGCACAAAGCATTTTTAAATGTTTGTGCATATTTACTATTTAAGCTTTTCCTAATTTTATATACAATTAAATTAATGAAAATGCTTACATACAGGAGGAATTTATAATGGCAGAATTACGTTTGGACCATATTCAAAAATCCTATGACAAAAAAGTTATCGCTGTAGATGATTTTAATCTACACATTAAAGACAAAGAATTTATTGTTTTCGTTGGTCCGTCTGGGTGCGGGAAATCAACAACATTACGTATGATAGCTGGATTAGAGGAAATTACTGGCGGCGAGCTTTACATTGATGATAAAAAAATGAATGATGTTGCACCTAAAGACCGTGACATTGCAATGGTATTCCAGAACTATGCATTGTACCCGCATATGAATGTTTACGATAACATGGCATTCGGTTTAAAGCTTCGCAAATTTAAAAAAGATGAAATTCAGCAACGTGTAAATAATGCAGCCAAAATATTAGGCCTGGAGGCTTACTTAGACAGAAAACCAAAAGCACTTTCCGGTGGCCAGCGCCAGCGTGTTGCTTTAGGGCGTGCAATCGTCCGTGATGCAAAAGTATTTTTAATGGATGAACCATTATCAAACCTGGATGCTAAACTACGTGTACAAATGCGCGCGGAAATTCAAAAGCTTCATCAGCGTCTGCAAACAACTACTATCTACGTAACTCATGACCAAACGGAAGCTATGACAATGGCAACACGCCTCGTTGTAATGAAAGACGGAATTATTCAGCAGGTTGGTGCACCTAAAGAAGTATATGACAATCCCGAAAATATATTTGTTGGCGGGTTTATCGGATCACCTTCTATGAACTTTTTAACTGGAACACTTAAAAAAGACCATCTTCTATTGAATGATGTAAAAATTAACGTTCCAGAAGGTAAAATGAAGTCACTTCGCGAAAAAGGATATGTCGATAAAGAAGTTATTCTAGGTATTCGTCCAGAGGATATTCACGATGAACCAGTATTTATTGATTCTACACCTGACACTAAAATCACTGCTACAATTGAAGTAGCGGAACTAATGGGTGCAGAAACATATTTGTATTCAAAAGTTAACGACCAGGACTTTATCGCTAGAGTCGATTCCCGTTCAGATATTAATGGCGGGGAGCGTCTCGATCTAGCATTTGATATGAACAAAGCCCATTTCTTTGATCCAGATACGGAACTTAGAATTAGATAATACTCCATTCAATGGAAATGTCTAATAAAATAATAGTACGGAAAAAAACAGCGATTTGCATTCTGAAATCGCTGTTTTTTGTATAATAACAATAATATTGTAAATACTACCAATTAATTATGGCAAATATAGAGGGATGTCTTGAAAGACTATCCCTCTATATTTTGAAGTAGGGAATGGGCTAAAACCCATTTCCCGTCCATGTTATTGAGGTTGTCCGCCAAATTGTTGTTGTGCAGTAGCAACTAGACGTTTTGTGATTTCACCACCAACAGAACCGTTAGCACGTGAAGTAGTATCAGCACCTAAGTTAACACCAAATTCTTGAGCAATTTCATATTTCATTTGATCAAGAGCTTGTTGAGCTCCAGGAACTACTAATTGGTTTGAATTGTTGTTAGCCATGTTTATCACCTCCTGTAATCATATTGTTAGCATTTCCTAAAAACTTATCACAAAATATAGTTGGTAAATTGTGCTTATAGCAAAAGTGTCAGTGTTGGAAAGTAAAAGGAACATACTAGCTCATTTTGCAGTGTAAAAGACTTTCGGCAACAATATTGTAAATAGAATTGATAACTATATTAAATGCTGGTTTAACCGTTAACTTTTAATCCATCAACAAAGTACGATCAATATTTCTCAATCTGATTTTTTATGCTATTGACTCACTATCAAATTGGAACCTTTATGGGTTTTTCGGTTTCCTTTCCCTTAACTTTTCACATTGTACCGTCATTTATCACCTTTAAAACTATGTGAAGACTAAATTTATCCAACCAAAAAAGCAGGTGCGAATTCGATTATGAATTGCCCTGCATTTTTTTGCTATATGTTTAAAAGAAAAGCCATTACAAATAAACATCAATTTAAGGAGTTTATTATTTTGGGTATGTCATTTCCTTTGGATTAACGTACTTATCAAACTCTTCCTCTGTTAGTAATCCTAATTCAACAGCGGTTTCTTTCAAGGTTGAATTGTCATTGAATGCTTTCTTTGCAATTTTAGCAGCATTCTCATAGCCGATATGTGGATTCAATGCTGTTACCAACATTAAAGAATCATTCAAATATTTTTCAATTTGTTCATGATTTGGCTCAATTCCCTGAATACAGCGTTCGTCAAACGATAACATACTATCAGCAAGCAAACCGCAAGATTGCAGGAAATTATAAGCTATAACTGGTTTAAATACGTTTAATTCGAAATTACCTTGACTTGCTGCGAAACCGATTGTGGCATCATTCCCCATTACTTGTGCTGCTACCATTGTCACTGCTTCACTCTGGGTTGGATTAACTTTCCCTGGCATAATGGAGCTGCCTGGTTCATTTGCTGGGATTGTGATTTCACCTATGCCACAGCGCGGACCACTAGCCAACCAGCGTACGTCATTTGCAATTTTCATCAGATCAGCAGCAAGTCCTTTTAATGCTCCATGTGCGTAAACTGTTTCATCGTGACTGGTTAACGCGTGGAATTTATTCGGTGCAGATATAAAGCTTTTTCCTGTTTCATCGTTGATTGCCCCACAGACTTTTTCGGAAAACTCAGGGTGTGCATTTAATCCTGTACCTACTGCAGTTCCCCCGATCGCTAGTTCTCTTAAGTATGGCAGGCTCTCGGTAATCATGCTCTCTGACTTTTCAAGCATACGATGCCAGCCGCTTATTTCTTGACCAAGTGTTAATGGTGTAGCATCCTGCAGGTGGGTACGACCAATTTTCACAATATCATTAAATGCTTCCATTTTTACTTTTAACGTATCTTTTAGTGTTCGCACAGCAGGCAGTACAGCATCTTCAACCTTTAAAACAGCCGCAATATGCATTGCGGTTGGATAGGTGTCATTTGAACTTTGCGATTTATTGACATCATCATTTGGATGCAGTTTTAAATCGCTTCCTTGATCTGTCAGCCATTGATTACCAACATGTGCAATCACTTCATTAACATTCATATTTGATTGTGTTCCGCTGCCAGTTTGCCAAACCACTAAAGGAAAATGTTCATCAAGTTTCCCTTCTACTACTTGGTCTGCAGCGAATGCTATTGCCTCAGCTTTTTCCTTATCCATTAACCCAAGATCACTATTTGCTTTTGCGGCACTTTTTTTTAGGATCGCGAAAGCCTTAACTATTTCTTTAGGCATTTTTTCGTTACCAATTGGAAAGTTTTGTTTACTTCGTTGTGTTTGTGCTGCCCAAAATTTATCGGCAGGTACTTTAACCTCTCCAAGCGTATCCTTTTCTATACGATAATCCATTCATGAAGCCTCCCTATGTATTATATGCTTGTATTTCCCTTTCTCTATTCTAGTATAGCACGATTTCCAAAACAATTTTTTTGTTAGCGAAATAATAATTCATCCCTTTGACATGGGCTATTTTCCAAAATAATTTTATAAAGTGAAACTTGTAGAACGGTTGAAGTTTTCCTATGTCCTTTCGATTTTGGCTGATTGAGATCATTTTTTACCAAATTTTATGGAATGTCCCGTATAATAGATAATAGGAAGGAGGGTTTCGTATGCCCAATATATGGACACATATGCTTTTTTGCGAGGATGTTGCAGATACAATCAATTATCCCGGCAAGTTAACACAACATGATGCATATATGAAATTAGGAGCTCAGGGACCAGATCCTTTTTTTTATTATAATTTTTGGCCATGGGTTAAAATTGAGCCTGTCCACAACATTGGAATGGTGCTTCATACAAAGCGATGTGGCAAATTTTTAATGGATTTAATTGAATCTGCAAAGGATATGGAACATCACATTCAAGCATATGTATTTGGATTCGTTACACATCATATTCTGGATAGAAATGCACACCCGTATATCCATTATCGTGCGGGTTATGATGGCAACAAACACCAAAAGCTTGAAATCCTTATTGATACAAAAATGATGGAAAAATACCATAATCTAAAAACATGGAAAGCGCCCGCATACAAAGAGATAGATATAGGATATAAATTGGACAAAGACACTGCAGGCTTACTTCATACAACAATTCAGAAGCATTATCCCGAAGTCAAAGAAGAAACAACGATGCATACGATAACTAAATCCTATCGTCATATGAAATTGGCGTTACGACTCTTAGCAGATCCACATGGCTGGAAGAATAAATTATTGGGATCGCTTGTCTCATCCTTCTCACACCAGCCAATAAAAGATGATGTCGACTATTTAAATTTAAATGAAAAAACCTGGTATCATCCCGCAACCAATGAGCCGTGCTCTGAAAGCTTTGTTGAGCTTTATAACAATGCTCGCGCGGAAGGAATAGAAATTATGACAGCAGTTCTGACATATTGGACTGGCGGAAGCGAAGAAACTAGACAGTTGCTTCAGGATTTAATTGGAAATATATCATACGATACTGGAAAACCATTAGAATTAAACCTGGAGAACAAATATAGTGAACCTATTGTATAGGACGGGAGATAAATACTGCAAATTTATGGGAAATTAATAAACAGCCTAAATTAACAGATAATGTGGCTGGGATAAAAGTATTTAGTTAAAGACATATCCGAACTAAAAATTCTGCAATTGGAATTTATATTAGTTCGGATATTTTTTATGGGTAGAACGAGAAATAGAAATTTATATACCAGACCGTATACAGAGACTCCTGGGAGATAAGGCATCGGTGAGACCCGAAAATAAAGTGTATACGGGCTGATGGCAAAAGAGCAACATAAAATGCAAAATTTACGTCGCAGTTTACGTCAACTGCGTATTAAATTACTACCGTTGAAAAAGCAATATTCTAACTATCCAATTCTGTTATCGTTCTTCTTTGAGCCAATGTTTTATTATGTCCAGCCCCCATTTTTATTAATGAAGTTTGATTTCGATTTTCTCGTCTGGTTTTGTATTTCTTCTAGCATCTGCCATACCTTTTTCTATATTTACAAATCGTAAAAGTATAATACCAATAATAAAGAATATAACAAGCGATATAATTCCTAATCGGCTGGAACCGGTAAGCTGACCAACTAAACCGAACAAAAACGGACCAAAAATTGCAGCAAATTTTGATGATATACCGTAAAATCCAAAGAATTCCGCATGTTTATTTGCTGGAACCATTCGACCATAAATCGATCTGCTTAACGATTGTGCTCCACCCTGAACAAAGCCCACACAGATTGCCAAGAGATAGAAATGGGTTGCTGTTGTCATAAAATATCCTAGAATCACAATTCCAACATAAACATACAGCGATATTGTCAACGCCTTTTTCGCAGTAATTTTCTTGGCAAGCCATCCAAAAAAGAATGTACAAGGAATCCCAACAAATTGTGTTATTAATAGTGCAACAATTAATGAATTTTGCTCAAGCCCTATCTCTGTTCCATAGATAGTTGCCATCTTAATAATGGTCGAAATGCCATCATTATACATCCAAAAAGCAAGTAAAAATATCAATAATTGCTTATACTGTCTTAACTCTTTAAATGTAGCCGAAACACGAGTATATCCAATTTTAATATACGAATTATCCCGCTTTTGCCGAACACGCTTCTCTTCTTTTATGTTTTTCAATAACGGCAACGAGAAAATAAGCCACCACACACCTACAGTAGCAAAGGAAATTTGGCTTGCTGCAGTAGAATTCGGTATTCCAAACATGTCATATTTCAGAATCAAAAGAATGTCTATTGCTAATAATATTCCACCACCAATATAGCCGAAAGCAAATCCGTTGGAAGAAATTTTATCAATATCTTTCTCAGCCGCTATTTCTGGTAAAAAGGCATCATAAAAAATATTGGCACTTGAAAATCCTATCGTTCCAATAATCACCAAAAGTGAAGCAAATAGATAATCTCCTTCCCCCACAAAAGCTAATAAAATACTTGCAATAATTCCCATAAAGGCAAAGAACCTGAGAAATTTCTTTTTTGCCGCAGAAAAGTCACTTATGGCTCCTAAAAATGGTGCTAAGACAGCTACTATTAATACTGCAATTGATTGCGAATATCCCCAATAACTTGTAGCTACCGTATCATCCAGATTTGCAGCAGCTACATTGGAATAAAATATTGGTAATACAGCAGCCATGATAACTGTAGCAAATGCCGAATTACCAAAATCGTACAGCATCCAGCTAAATACAGTTTTTTTCTTATCCATACGCACAATCCCCCTTTTCTAAAGCATATCAAATTGTTTAGATGAATAGGGCATTTTTTCATAAAAATAGCCCTACCAAACCAGGTAAGGCAATGTTTTATTTACTCCCAAATAAAATGTCTATATTCTTTGCTTAGCTTTAAAAATTCCTCTTTGTTTCTTTTATCAATGGAGCTATTTATTGCGGCTTCTAACTGTTGTTTATTCCAGTTGAAGCATAATTCATCTAAGATCATTTGTGAAGACAGCTTTAATTCAAACGGGATTTCCCTTTTAGCATGAAGGGTTTTACCATCATAACGATAATAGCGATAAATCAACTTTTCCTTTTTCATGGAACACGCCCCCTTGTTCCTTTTTTCTATTATCCTAAATTTTTGGAATAATTGCAACAGAAATGAAAAAAATCAGTAAAAAATAATTTAGTTGCCTACATATCTTAAGTTTTGCCACACGAAACTTACTTTGCTATTGTCAATACATGTAACCAGGCGCTTGAATGTTTCTCTAGACTCACTGCATACTACTTTGATAGACTATTATAGCTGTAAAAAAAGCGTTGTATTTCACTGGAGGCACAAGCATGGATCACGCAGAGAATTTAAAAAGAGGAGAAAAAGGTGCATGGATTAGCATCTTTGCCTATTTATTGTTATCAATTATTAAATTAGTAATTGCATATATCGGGGATTCAGAAGCATTGCGCGCAGACGGATTAAACAACTCCACCGATGTTATTGCCTCAATCGCAGTTCTTGTCGGTTTAAAAATTTCACGCAAACCGCCTGATAAAGATCACCATTATGGTCATTACCGGGCCGAAACAGTTGCTTCGTTGTTCGCCGCTTTTGTAATGATGTTTGTCGGCATTCACGTGATATACGATACATTTAAAAACCTGGCAGAGAATAACACAACCCAGCCAGAAATGTTAACAGCATGGACAGCTTTCGGTTCTGCCATCGTTATGTTTTTCGTTTATCGGTATAATTTAGCTCTAGCCAGTAGAATAAATAGCTCCTCACTATACGCGGCAGCCCAGGACAACCGTTCCGATGCATTAGTAAGTATTGGGGCCTTTGTCGGTATTATAGGGGCGCAATTTGGAGTATTTTGGCTTGATCCTTTAGCGGGATTAATAGTTGGAATTATTATTTGCAAGACTGCCTGGGACATTTTCAAGGATGCAACACATACATTAACTGACGGGTTTGATGAAAATCAGCTTGCGAAAATAGAGTCAAGCATCGCAAAAGTCCAAGAGGTTAGAAAAGTTGAGGATGTAAAGGGACGAATACATGGAAATCAAGCATTTGTGGATATTACAATTCTTGTTGATCCAAAACTAAATGTAAAGGAAAGCCATGCCATTACAGAGAAGATTGAACACTTATTGGCAAGGAAGCATAATATCACATATGCTCATATCCACATTGAACCGTATAAACCTAAATAAAAAGCACCGTATTAGGTGCTTTTTCAAATGTAAAGAACAGATTAAATTTGACTCTATGTTATTAATGTATGACATGGTTAGCCTCTTCAAGATCAAGCGCCTGGGTTTTGTTCTATCAAAACAATTACTTTAACAGTTTTAACAGCTCGTCAATGTTTTCCCACCCATAAGCAGTTTCCTGGTATGTTCCTTCACCGATTGTTGTTATTTCCTCTCCAACCGGCAATGCTTGATATCGTTCATAAAACCTGCTGGAAGGATTTTGCTTTAATATCCAAACTAACAGGGATGTAAAGCCAAGTATTTTCATTTCCTCGGCAAATACTTGTAAAAGCTTTGCACCAAGCCCCATTCGCTGAAATTCATCCAGTAAATAGATTGTGTATATTTCACTATCATAATTAAAGCGCTTTGTCCGTTCAGGACCGCCGGAAATGAAGCCTGCAATTTTTTCATCATTATGTATAACAAATGTACATTGCTCTTTCTTCTGTATTCGTAATACTGTCTCCCATAATGCTTTTCGATTTTCATATGTCATATTGGATAAATCTTTTTCATCTAGTAAATCCGTATACGTACTCTTCCAGCTGCTTACATGAATATTCGCAATTGCTGAAGCATCTTCATAAACAGCTCTTCTGATCGAAAACATAGAAAGTTCCCCCTGTCGTTCAATTAACACTTCTCTGATCATTATATTGTAAAAAGAAAAACAGTTACGATTGCACCTGCCACAACTAAAATGACATTCAGCCCAATATACGCCAAGATAATAGCAACTATCCCACTGATTAATCCTACATGCGGCTGGTCCGCTTTAACGGTCATAATCCCCGGAAAAATCAGTGCCCCCAAAGCTGCATATGGAATAGCATTTAACCAGCGATTAGCCCAGTCGGGAAACTGTATTTTATCAACAATGTATGCAGGTATTAACCTCGGTATCATCGTTACAAGTGACATGCCAATAATTATTGCAAAAATCATGATTGGTCCCCCTTTAACAGGTAAATTCCGCTTAATCCACCTAAAACAGTCCCAAACACAATTGCCCAGCCATCACTCATAAACAGGCTGCACAATGCGTTAATCAGCATCGCAATAATGGCAATTAGCCCTACTTTTATTTCCTTTTTTACTGATGGGACCAATAAACCAATAAACATAGCATACAAGGCGATCCCCATACTTTGGCTAAGCTTCTCCGGAATGATTTCGCCCAATACACCACCCAGAAAGGAACCAAAAATCCATGAAAAATAAGCCGTTAAAATTAAGGCCAAATAAAATAATGCGCCTTTCTCCACTTTTGCTTCTTTCGTATGTAAAGAAGACACTGCAAACGTCTCATCAGTCAATCCTAATGATAAAGGAACTTTCCAGTTAAGTCCAATCCCCCGAATACGATTCATAAATGATAAACTCATTACAAAGTGACGGAAATTAAGTACAAAAGTTGCAATAATAATTTCTGCTGTACCTGCTCCAACTGCAATCATATTCGCTCCCATAAATTGGCTGGCTCCTGCAAAAACAAGAACACTCATCATTGTCAATTCCATTAACGACATTCCTGCCTGTTTTGCTAAAACACCATAAGTAACCGCAATAGGCAAATACCCCAGCATGATCGGAAAACCAACAGCAATACCACGTTGAATCATATGTAACGATTGTGGCGCCTCATCTTTATTTATAGCCTTTGTCACCATTATGCGTACTCCTCTGAATTGAAAATTTAAACTATTATAACGGATTTTTTTTAATATAGAAAGGAATTGAACCGGAAAAAATTTATATTGACAAATATAGAAAAAACAATGTATATTAGCAATTAATATTTCCAAAAAAAGAATAGGATTATCCTAAGAATGCGAAGTAGAGTTTTTCCGGGCAGTATTAGAGACAAGGTGAATGGTGCAAGCTTTGGCAGGAAATGATTCGAATTACACATTCGGTTTAAATGGATCTTTTTATAAGAGGATAAGGCACTTACTTATCAATCAGGGTGGTAACGCGGAGTAAAGCTTCGTCCCTATTTAGGGATGAAGCTTATTTATATTACAACATCAGGGAGGGGCAACCATGTTTCCAATCAACCCCAAGCATCATCCATCAACAGGGGAGTCTGTTTTATTTTTCATTTTTATTGTAGGACTTATTAGTTATTTCATTATTGAATTGGGTACTGTTCCACATGTACCGATTCTGCTGGGGATCTTTGTACTCCTAGCATATGGTTTAATGAAACGGATTCCATTTAAAGATCTTGAAGAGGGAATGACTGCTGGAGCTAAATCCGGTATGGGAGCTATCTTTTTATTTTTGTTAATTGGTGTCCTAATCAGCAGCTGGATGATAAGCGGGACAATACCAGCACTTATAAATACTGGTTTCACGTTCATTGGCGGTACATGGTTTTACGCTATTGTTTTCGCGGTAACAGCGATTGTCGGAATATCACTAGGAAGCTCCTTGACCACCACTGCAACGATAGGTGTTGCTTTTATTGGGATGGCAGGTGCTCTTGATGCCTCACTAGCAATTACAGCTGGCGCAATCGTTTCCGGGGCATTTTTTGGTGATAAAATGTCACCATTGTCAGATACAACAAACTTGGCTTCTACAATTGTTCAGGTAGATTTATTTGATCACATCAAACATATGTGTTTAACGACAGTCCCAGCCTTTATAATTACTTTTATCCTATTCGCATTACTCTCGCCCAATGAAACTGTACCGATGCAAAACATCACAAAGTATCAGGATGCATTGGTACAAACGAACTTAATTCATTGGACATCATGGCTGCCTTTGCTCGTGCTGGTTATCTGCACAATTGTTAAAGCACCTGCCTTTATTGCATTAGCATTTAGCAGTGTTTTGGCAACGATTTTGGCTAGTATCACGAATCATTTACCATGGTCTGGTATATGGTCCATTTGGTTTAACGGATATACTGGAAATACGGATTTCCAGCCAGTTAATGACCTTCTGACAAAAGGAGGCATAAACAGTATGCTATTTACAGTTTCACTGGTTATTTTAGCGTTAGGATTTGGCGGGCTTCTATTTGTAACTGGTATCGTTCCATCCATCTTAACTGCATTCCAGGAAAAACTTAAAAAGGTAAGATCGATTGTAATTTCTACTGCTGCAACCGCCATAGGTGTGAATGTTTTAATTGGTGAACAATATTTATCCATCATGTTAACAGGTGAAACATTTAAAGGCATTTATCAAAAATCAGGACTTCCTAACAAAGTCCTATCCCGAACATTAGAGGATGCAGGGACAGTCATTAATCCACTCGTTCCATGGAGCGTTTGCGGAGTATTTATTGCTGATGTACTGGGTGTTTCGGTATTAGCGTACTTGCCATTTGCTTTCTTTTGTTTACTAAGCCCGATCATTACGATTATTTTTGGAGGAAAAGTATATAAGAAAAGCTGACCTTACATGCAGGGTCAGCTTTTTGTATATGCTATTATTGATTCCAATTTCCGCAAACCTTCTAGTAGTCTTGGCGATGGCCTGCAGTAGAGGGACTCTTCCAATACATGTATGTTACCATTTTGAACCGCCTTCATTTCATCCCAGCCTGGTCGTTTGAGAACTAGCTCGGGTCTCATCTTTTCTTCCTTTACGCCAACCCACACCATACAAATATGATCCGGGTTTCGTTTTTTAACATCCTCCCAGTTGGTTTGAACACTAGCAGCGTCTTCCGTATCGAAAACATTTCTTGCACCGGCAAGCCTGCTTATTTCTGTTAACCAGTTCACTTTTCCCGGAGTAAAAACTGGTTTTGGCCACCATTCCCAATAAAGAAGCGGTTGATGTAATTTAGTAAGGGATTTACTCTTAAAATATTCCAGCCCTCGACGAAAAACTACAGCTTGTTCCCGGCCTAATTCAGGACAATCTAATGCGTCTGCCACCGTTTGAATGTCCTTGGCAATTTCTTCAAGGGAATTAGGATTTAATATAATATATGGTAACTCCCTTTCTTCCAAAGCAGCTATATTCCTCTCCATTCCTGGTACACTTAAAGAAGCTAGAACGATATCCGGCTTTAACGCTGCTACTTTATCCATATCAATAGAAAGATCCGGTCCCAATTTTGGAAGCTTATTCACCTCTTCCGGCCAATCTGAAAAGTTATCTACACCTACCAATAAATCGGTTTTACCTAGATAAGCTATAATTTCAGTATTACTTGGACAGATAGAAATAACTCGCATACTATTCCCTCCAGAGAAAAAACGAATTAACTGTCTTGCTCCGTAATAATTAACGGACCATCTTTCATAATTACAATCGTATGTTCATATTGTGCGGAACGTCCCCCATCGACCGTTCTTGCTGTCCAGCCATTGGTATCCATCTGACTTTCCCACGTACCCTCATTTATCATCGGTTCAATTGTGATTACCATTCCTTCTTTTAAACGTAAACCTTTATTCGGCAATCCAAAATGGGGAATGTGCGGATCTTCATGCAATGTTGGTCCAATTCCATGTCCGGTAAAATCTCTGACAACTGAAAATCCTTCTCCCTCAGCGTATGTCTGAATAGCGTAACCGATGTCACCAATACGGCTCCCGACTTGTGCCTGTTCTATCCCTTTATATAATGCCGTTTTTGTAACGTCTAACAGTTTCTCACCTACCTGGTCCACTTTACCGACTTTATAAGACCAAGCAGAATCAGCTAAACCACCATTTAAATTAACAACCATATCAATTGTTACAATATCACCATCAGCTAGTTTTTCCCCACGAGGGAATCCATGACAAATCTCATCATTTACCGATGCGCATATTGCATACGGATAATCGTTAAATCCTTTTTGTTCTGGAATTGCACCATGTTTCCTCAAAAATGTATCAACGAATGTATCAATTTCCATAGTTGTAAGTCCAGGTTTTATCATTTTTGCTATTTCTTTATGTGTTTGAACAAGCAGCCTGCCAGCCTCTTGCATCATTTCAATTTCTCGTTTGCTTTTTCGTGTAATCATGACTTTTCTTCCCTTCAAACCTTTATTACTATAAATTATTCCCATTTAGATTTATGTGCACCCTCAAGTTTATCATAAATTCACCCTAAAATACGTTTAGACGCATAGAAACTTTCCATTCCTGATTTTTACCCTTTATGTATTATACGCACCTTAATATTAGCAAATAACTAAGCCCATTTAAACATTAGCCCTTCCACGATCCGGCCAAACGCATACATTGAATAGAAGAGGAGGTGGAGTTTTTGAGTGATCGACATGGTGGAGGCAACTATGCCTTTATTGTTGTGCTTTTTATCCTTTTAATAATCGTAGGAGCTAGTGGGTTTAGAACTGGCGGTTATGGTGGATACGGTGCCGGCGGTTATGGCGGTTATGGTGGTGGCTATGGCGGTTTTTAGTTAACCACTATCCAAAAACTTTCAAATAATACTTGGGGGAGGTGAGCATATAATGAGCTACGGTCAAGGTGGCGGCTACGGCTACGGTGGTGGCTTCGCATTAATTGTCGTACTATTCATCCTGTTAATTATTGTTGGTGCAGGTGGATATCTTGGAGGATATTAATCCCTTTACATTATAGATCGCTCCTAATATAACTTCACAGCGACTATAATTCTATAATGTCAACATTCCTTGAAAATCTGCCTTCATGATAGGCAGATTTTCTTACACTATAGATAATCCTTTACATCGTATATTTTTCCATTTATGATATTGCCCTTATCAGTCAAAATATCGACTAGTACCCCGCCTACTGCATCCGTATCTTTTAATAAGTTGCTTTTTTTGAAGTTTTTATATTTATCTACATCCTTAAATTCCTCATACGAGCTTGAGCGAATTTCCTCCTGCATCGCCGTATCCATCACTCCAGGGTTAAAAGCAATTACCTTACTGCCTGTTTTAAGTACATCCTGCTCAAGTGCAGCCGTCTGAGTATACATATTAATACTTGCCTTCGTACTGCAATAGGCACTCCATCCATATATTGGCCTATTTGCAGCCCCAGATGTAACAGTTACACCGACCATAGGTATTTCTAATTCATGAGCTTTTTTTAAAAATAAATTTGTGAAAACCATTGGTGCGATTGTATTTACGTTTACATGTCTAATAAGTTCAGAGCTATTTATATGCATGGACTGATCGATTGGTCCTAAGGAAGCAGCATTATTTACTACATACAATGCTGATGGTTCATATACAAAAATTTGCTTTAGAATCTGTTCAGCTATTGACTCGATGTTATCGGAATTTCCCAGATCACATCTAAAATGCTGGAAGGTAACATTATTTTGCTCCGCTATTTCTGCAAGCTTTTTATTCCTTTGACGTGAAACCCCAACAACATTTATACCCAATTCTAAAAACAGCTTAGCAATTGACTCGCCCAATCCACGTGAAACACCCGTAACAACAGCATAGTTCATTCCTTCACCCCATTCATTACTATTCAAATTACAGCAATTTGCTGTTTTAATTGCACCAGCATTTTATTAACCCCTAATATGAAAAATTCTCCCCTCGGCCAATTAGCAAAGGGAAGAAAAGGTGCTTATTTACCCGTTACTTCGCTCCAATAATGTGCTAATGTTTCCATTCCTTTATCAAAACTATCCAATGGAAAACTCTCATTAGGTGAATGCAATCGATCATCAGGTGTACCGAATCCTAATAGAACAATTGGAATGTTGTAAATGGCTTCAATCCATTCAACGACAGGAATTGATCCACCCATTCGTACATAAACGGTTTCTTTATCAAATGCTTTTGTATAACTTTTTGCAGCTTTTTCAATTAAAGGATGGTTCGGTTCAACTTTATATGCTTTTGCTGAAAGTTTTTCTTTTTTCACTTCAACCGTAACACCTGTTGGAGCTACCTTTCTAACATGTTTCTCAAGCAGCCTCTGAATTTTTTCGGGATCCTGGCCTGGAACAAGTCGACAAGTTATTTTAGCAGCAGCTGATGATGGGATAATCGTCTTTGTGCCCTCACCTTGATAGCCGCCATAAATTCCATTAATCTCAAATGTTGGTCGTGCCATTGTATGTTCTTTTGCTGTATACCCTTTTTCTGAAACTGTTTCTTTAACACCAGTTGATGCCTCATAATCTTCACCCTGTACTTGTTTTATCAATTCTCTATCTTCATCAGTCAGCGGCTCAACGTCATCATAAAATCCATCAACCGTTATAACTTCATCCTGATCTTTCATAGATGCCAAGATATGATTCAGTGCCATAATCGGATTGCGAACTGCCCCGCCATACATACCAGAATGCAAATCATGATCAGGTCCAGTCACATTTATCTCTATACCAGTAAACCCTTTTAGCCCATATAGAATGGTCGGCTGATTTTTTGCAACCATTCCAGAATCTGATATAACTGCAAAGTCCGCATCAAATTGCTCTTTTTTATCATGAAGGATTTCATATAAATTCTCACTGCCGATTTCTTCTTCTCCCTCAATACACACCTTTACGTTTAACGGCAGCTTGCCTTCGGTTTTCATGTATGCCTCAAACACAGCAAGATGCATGAAAACCTGTCCTTTATCATCACTTGATCCGCGCGCATATAAACGGCCATTTCTTACCTCTGGTGTAAATGGATCGCTTTCCCATAAATCAATTGGATCAACCGGCTGCACATCATAATGACCATAAAATAAAACAGTCGGCACATCTGGTCCCGCTTGATTGTATTCCGCATAAACAAGCGGATGTCCGCCAGTTTCCTGCTGTTCCACTTTATCAAAACCAATATCGTTCAAATAGGTTTCAAGAAAAACTGCCGCTTCCTTAATATCTTTTTTATGTACACTGTCCGTACTTACACTTGGAATGGATAAAAATTGATTTAATTTTTCTAAAAGCTGCTCACGATTTTCGGATAGATAATGTAATTCTTTTTCACTCATATTCAATTCCTCCAATACTATTTTCTTATAGTTTAGCATATTCTATTTAGGTTGGACTAATCGGATGAATTTGCGTCACCGTCTCTCGGATTGATGTTCCGTCTCTCGGGTTGATGTTCCGTCTCTCGGGTTGATGTTCCGTCTCTCGGGTTGATGTTCCGTCTCTCGGGTTGATGTTCCGTCTCTCGGGTTGATGTTCCGTCTCTCGGGTTGATGTTCCGTCTCTCGGGTTGATCTTCTATCCCCCCTCGAGCCTTCACCAAACAAAAAGAGAGTAGCCCAGCTTGGCCACCCCCTTATAAACTATTCGTTCAACGCTTGTTTCAAATCTTCAACCAAATCCTCGCTATCCTCAATACCAACAGATATACGGATCAGTCCATCAGTAATTCCCAGTTCGGCCCTTCTATCTGCAGGAATGGATGCGTGTGTCATTTTTGCAGGGAGGGAAATTAGGCTTTCAACAGCCCCAAGACTTTCTGCCAATGTAAAATACTTAACCGTCTTAAGCACTTTTTCAGCACGTTCTCCACTGCCCACATCAAACGAAATCATTCCACCAAAACCTTGTGCCTGCCCCAAAGCTATATCATGTCCACGATGATCAGAAAGACCAGGATAGTAAATTGATGACACCTGATCATGCCCTTGTAAAAATTCCACGATTTTTTTAGTGTTTGCCTCAATCGCTTCCATTCTTAAGGCAAGCGTTTTAATTCCCCGCATCAATAACCAGGAATCCTGTGGTCCCAGCACTCCGCCAACAGAGTTTTGAATAAAATGTATACGCTCCGCCAACTCTGAAGAATGAACGGCAACAAGTCCCGCTACTACATCACTGTGCCCACCAATATATTTTGTCGCACTGTGTAAAACAATATCTGCACCAAGATCTAATGGCTGCTGCCAGTATGGTGTTGCAAATGTATTATCAACAATTAATAATAAGTCATGTTTTTTTGCAATCTCAGCCATTTTAGCTATGTCTGTTATTTTTAACAGTGGATTGGTCGGTGTCTCCACATACAATGCCTTCGTTTTATCGGTTATAGCAGCTTCTGCTTTTTCAGGATAGCTTGTATCTACATAAGAATGGTTTAAATTAAAACGATTCAATACTTTCGTCATTAAACGATAAGTTCCTCCATAGACATCATCGGTCATAACAATATGATCGCCAGAATCCAACAACATCATAACCGTTGATATTGCAGCCATCCCCGAGCCAAAAGCAAATCCTGCCTTACCATTTTCCAAATCTGCTATGACTGATTCAAGTGCTGCTCTTGTCGGATTTCCAGTTCTGGAATACTCATAGCCACGATGGTTGCCAACACTATCTTGTTTATACGTACTGACTTGATAAATCGGCACCGAAACTGCACCTGTCTGCTCGTCACCTGTTACGCCGCCATGTATCATTTTTGTTTTTCGTCGCATATTATTCTCCTCCATCTACAACCCCAGGGTATATATTTTTACTTAAATATCGATCACTGCCATCCGGAAATACAGTAACAATCGTTGTACCTGGCTCTGCTTGTTTCGCTTCCTGTAAAGCGGCATACATTGCTGAGCCGGATGAACTCCCTACAAGCAGTCCTTCTCGTTCGGCTAATTGCACTACCATATCAAATGCGTGTTTATCCGAAACCGTATGCACGGCATCCATGTATGAACGGTCCATGTAATCGGGTAAAAACTCCATTCCAATACCTTCTGTTTCATGTGGTCCAGGTTCTCCACCAGCAATAATTGATCCCTCTGGTTCAACGATGACTGTTTTTATCGTTGCTTTTTGTTCCTTTAAATAGTGAGCACTTCCCATAAAAGTACCTCCAGAACCGGCACCCGCAACAAATACGTCTATATCGCCATTAAGGTCATTCCATATTTCAGGTGCGAGCGTCTTATAATACGTTCTGGGATTTGCTGGATTTCCAAATTGCTGTGGTGAAAAACTATTTGGTATCTCACTTACTAATTGCTTCGTTTTATCAATAGCACCCACTATGCCAGCCTCACGAGGTGTGTGAACTATTTTTGCGCCAAGAGCCTGCATAATCAATTGTTTTTCCTGACTAAAGTGCTCCGGCACACAAAAAATGACGGAAAGGTTTTTGTCTAACGCAGCAAGTGCCAAGCCAATCCCTGTATTACCAGCTGTTGGTTCGATAATTGTGCCGCCCTCTTTGATTGTACCACTTGCTAATGCATCGGCTATTAATTCCTGTCCAAGCCGATCCTTCACACTCCCGCCTGGATTATAAAATTCCAGTTTTGCATATAGTTTTATCCCATCAGGAAGATTGAACTTTGTAATTTCAAGCAAAGGGGTTTGGCCGATTAATTCTTTTATTGATCGATATATCGCCATGTTATCTCCTCTTAGTTAAAAAACTTCATGCCATTCATTACGGTGCTCAAGCATCTCTTTTGCAATTTCCTTAGCACCTTCCAAACTATGATTTGCCGCCCATCCGCATTGCACTTCATTGCAGGCTGGTACTTCATTTGCCTCCAAAACATCATGAAGTGTTTTTTCAAGCGTATCTAAAACCTGTTCATAATTATCATTGTTAAGAATAGCTAAATAAAAACCAGTTTGACAGCCCATTGGACCGATATCCAGTACATTATCCATGTGATTGCGAATATTCTCAGCCATTAGATGCTCAATCGAATGCAATCCTGGCATATCCATATGTTCTTTATTAGGTTGTTTAAAACGAATATCATACTTGTATACTTTATCACCACTTGCACCTTCTGTTACCCCTACCAAACGGACATATGGTGCTTTTACCTTTGTATGATCTAGATTAAAGCTTTCTACATTCATTTTTTTTGCCATTATAATCGCTCCCTTGTATTTATCTTTTATTAGCAATTACCAACCAAACAAAATCATTCATTTGCTGAAACGTCACGTTAAATCCATTACTAATAAAAATACTTTCTAAAACCCCAGTTGTTGGATAATATTCTCTTTTCAAATCCTCTGCCAATTCACTATATCCTTTTGCCTCGGCGTCTTTTATAGCCTTTTCCTTTGCTTGATCGGATTCAAACATTGTATCCGCGAAAATGACCTTACCATATTCTGGAAGCATTGAGGCATATTTTTCTATAGCAATAGCCTTTTCCGAATCGGTTAAATGATGAAATGCATAGCTGCTGACAATAGACTCAATTGGATCAGCTGTTTCCGGAAAATCTATAAAATCGCCATCCTTTACGTCAAGGGCAGGAATTTTCTGTACTGCTAATTCACGCATAGGTCTTGATGGTTCGATCCCATACACCTTTTTTCCGCTTTTCAACAGCTTTTCAGTTAGATTACCAGTACCCACACCAAACTCAAGAACGATACCTTTTGCATGTTTAGATACCTCATTCAATATTGTATCATACTGTGCGAAAACCTCTTTGTATTGAGGGTCAATTCCCGCTACACTGTCATCATACTTTTCCGCCCAATCCTCAAAAATGTCAAGAAATTCACGTCCCATTGTATGCTCAACTCCACCCAATATATTAAAGCATAGTAATTCACTATGATTAGTAAGAATTATATGTAAAACTATAGCATATGTTTACGGTAAATTCAAAGATCCCTTTTGTATGCTAATTAAGAAGATTTTTGACTAAGCTGCCCATTCGCTAAGAGCAGTCACGAACGGTGATCAGGAATGGGATTTAATTTACGATCTAACAATAAAAGACCCCCAAAAGTTAGTTTTCTGCTCTAACCTTTGAGGGTGGTACTAGCGTGTAAGCACTCGTTTTTAATTTTGCTAACGATTATCTTTTATCCTGTGGGAAGATTCGTTCAATCATATTGCCGATTTGATCAAAAAATCCTTCGACTGGTTCACCATTTCCAGCGTCATTTGCATAGTTATTTGTCAAATCAACAAAGTCAGGATTTGTAGAGACATAAACATTGTCAATATCCTTGTCAACCGATTTTACGATATCCGAAATTTGCTTTTTCACTTCGTCAGTCAGTTCATCACCGTTATCATTACCATTGTTATTGATACCGTTGTTATTGATGCCATTATTATTGTTAGCATTATTATTGTTCATATTAGTATTATTGTCAGCATTATTATTGTTAGTACCGTTATCATTGTTGGTATCTAATTCAGCAGCAACATATGCATTATTTTCAGTTGTCAATACATACGCATTGTTGATTTCTTTAATTTGATTTGTAATTTTATCGGCTGCTTCCTCAGCTACTTCATATCGATTGTTATTATTGTTGTTCATATCCTGATTGTCGTCATTCTCAACATTTCTTAGCGGCTGACGATCATTTGTATCATCTGCCGTATTGTTATATCGTGTTTGTTCTGTATTTAAATCATTATCGTTCGGCTGCCCCTGATCATTGCCATTATTCCCACACGCTACTAATGTTAACATTGTTGCCATACCAATACTTAATAACTTCCATTTCATTTGTTCCATTCCTCCTTGTTAGTTTGATTTTAGTATGTTACAGCAACTTATTTTTATTCTTTAATGTAAATAAACCTTTTTTTGGCAAACACACCATTTTTGTGTCAGACAATATAAATAAATATCGGGGAAACTACAGTTAATCCTTTATTTGAAGGAGGATAAATAAATGGATATACCGGATTATGATAAAGCCCTATACTATACGCTGTGGGGACAATGGGATGATTTATTGGTACTGATGGTTCGCACAAATGATGATATGCTTTCAAAGAAAATCCAAAATTTCCTTCATGCATACCACTACTCACTTGATGAAACAAAAATTCTTGAAAGCCATGACAATTTGCTTTATTACATTGACCATGCAATGAAATATACCCCAACCGCGATAATGGAGGTTTAAAAAGGGAATGCACCAATTGGTGCATTCCCATTTTTATACTCACATAAAATTATAATTCGACTTTTGTGCAGCCAATATTTAATTTTAGCGGTGACCGTGTCCGTGATTGCGTTTATTTTTATGTTTGTTATGTCCTTGATCATGATGTTTTTTATGATAATTCCCTTTATGTTTACCTTTGTTTTTACCTTTATGCTTTCCATTATCATGCTTGTTATGTTTATATTTCTTATGTTTTTGATTGGCTTTTTTCTTATGGTTATTGTTTTTGCCTTTATTATGTTTAACACGAGTTTCTCTCATTTTCTTCGCTTTGGCATTTCCTTTGCCATTATTTGCTTTTACTTGTTTAACTGAATTTTTCTGATTTGAATTTAATTGACCATTTTTTTCTTTGTGTTTACTTGAATGCTGTTTTTCCTCGGAAGCTTTTTCACTGGCCTTTTCAGACTTTTCCTTTGAATCAACCGGATCCGCATTATCAGACCTATTATTATAGAAAGAATTTATAATTGCTTTTTCCTCATCATTTACTTGGTCCTGTTTGCTAATATCCGTATCGTCATTCAATGAATTTTCTTCTCTAAAAGATTCGGCCATCAATTTGTTCATTGATGTTTCCTGTTCCTTTGCATTTTCACGTATCTCTTTTGGAACACTAAATGTTGCTGTTTTCCAGTCTGTATGATGGTCAAGAAAATAGCTGTCAATCGTATTTAATACAGATCTCTTATGGGTATTGCTATCAACATAACTGACCCCGACTAACACATTCTTTCCATTTTTTATTAACCCTTTTTCTTCACTTTTATCCATAATATCAGATAAAACTTCATCCAATGGCTTACTCTTATAATGCGTTAATTCTTTCACTAATTTCTTAGCATCATCGTTTAACGGCAATATAGAGCGTACCTTTAAATCCTCACCAATCTCCAGCTCGATACTGGGATTAATATCGACATTTACATAGGCATACGTTTTGCTTGAGTTTGATATAAAATAAAAAGGCATCACAATTAATAACAGCAAACAGGCCATTGCAATTAGTCGAAAGGATTTATTTACTTTACTGGGATGAAAAAAGAATAGTAAATGTTCGTTTTCTTTATATATTTCATAGGAAACTTCAGCACCAACCGCAGCGTTTTTTACCGGTTTTGCTTTTTGAAAATTCCCATCCTGCGTCAACACAATTGTGTATCGGCGATGTTTTTCCATTACTATCGCTTTTTTCACTGACCCACCCCCTTGAGATAGTCCTTAAGATATACATAATCCTCACTAAGTACAATAAATATCGCCAAAATGTATTTTCGGTTTCGCTCTAACGTTTTTTTACTGACATCGACCTTTTTAACAAGTTCTTTAATAGGAAGTTTTTTCTTTCTATGCACAAATTCGCGCAGGTTCTCATCATCAAAAAGGATTCTTGCCGTATGTACCGCTGAATCACGGGCATCCCTATGCTTAGGTGAAGATTCAGTAAGTTCGGCCAATGTTAATTTATATCCTTTTAGCTTTTCTTTGAAATCAGCGATCTCTTCCCTGCGATACCATGCCTCTTGTTCCCGCTGATAAATTTCTTTAACAGCGACAATTTCAGTTGGATTTTCCATCTGCTCTTCATCATACGTTTCGTCCAATGATGCAGCGATTGGAGTTTTTTGTACATAGCGAATGTAATCAATCACTTTACGCTTCACGACCAGTTTCGCAAATGATAAAAAAGAACTCCCTCTATCAGATGAATAGGACAGTATGGCTTCATTAAAAGCAGACAGACCTATACTGAATTCATCATCTTTCTTTGGATCGATATAACGTTTGCACACTTCCGACACACATTTAGCAATAAACGGTTGATATGTCTTTAAAAGATAATTTTGCGTTAACTCGTCCCCGTTTTGAGCTGAGGTAATCATTTCTTCGAGGGATTTTTCTTTTAATGACTGACTGCTCATCAACCTTTAACACCCCCAGCCGTTATAAAATTCGTTCTATTTCTATTATTTTTGGGTGTAGTTTTTAAGTTATCAAATATATTTCCATTCATCCATTTATATTCCATGATGTATCCACCATCTTTATTAAGAGTTAAGTATTCTATATCATCTATATATTCCATTGGCAAAGCACATTGGTCAGCTTGCTGAGCGTATTTCCACAGGTTGAAACGGACCACTTTGCTATTGTTTATAAATTTTCATACAAATTATCTATTATTTAGTCAATATGATTCATTTTAACGCATGGCCTGTACCGTTGCTATCTCAAAATATTTACAGTTTCTTTAAAATACCATTACCAACAGTCATCAGGATGAAATAGTACGATTTTTTGGCATAAAAAAACCTATGCCACTTAACCTGACATAGGCGGTCTATCCCCGATGGGTGTCCGTTCTTATAAGCTTTTTATAATATCTTTTTTTCCTTCAAAACGTTTTCGTTGTTTTAATGAATCTACTGTATAATCAACATAGATATCCTTTTCCAGCCAATCAGCTGATTGAATAGAATCTGCTTCTAACAGATAATAGGTTTCAACTGGGACCTCTGCCGATTTTAATACTAGGTAGCGTATTTTCCAGTATTCATCATCAACAATCATGTCATCAATGACACCTAATTTCCCATCGCTTGCATGTACCTTCATTCCTATTGCATCAGCTTCACTGCGTAAATCATATTCCGTATTTTCGTATGACTGTAATTCATTTGTAAATTCACTTCTCTCGGAAGCATGATCGGCGAATGGTGCAAATGGACGATCCTGCGCTCCCCATAGCATCGTGCCAAACCAATATCTGCTCCATCCATAATAACCAGTTAGGGTAGATTCGGTATCCCTAGTCAGTGGCTGATTATCTGGAATAGACGGACTGTTCCTAATCGTTCCCTTATCATAACTAACTTCCACCAGCTTCTCCATTTCGTTGAGCTTTACAAATGAAGTTGGTGATAAATATACATTCCTGCCCGGTAACCATTTTCTTGTATCAATAATCGCATACCGGATTGCCCAGCTATGATCATCAAAGTAAAGATCTTGAATTTTCCCCATTTCTCCATCAGTCGCATCAATTCTGTAATCTTTGAGTTCTGAAGTATAATACATCATCTTTTTTTCCTCCTAAAAAGCATGATATAGATAGATTCCCGTCTTCGTTTTTTTCAAACAATAAGGCTTTAGACATAACTAAAACGTTTACTCAAAAGACGAACGATTAAATATTGGATGGTTGAAACGTTACATTTCCAGCGGGGGGATCTTAATACATAGTTGACGTAAAATGCGACGTAAATTTTGCATTTTACGTTGCCCTTTTGCCCCGCAGCCCGTATACACTACGCTTTCCGTGGGCGGCTGATGAACCTCCTCACGCTGACGCGCTCCGGGGTCTCACCGATGCCTCATCTCCCACAGGAGTCTCCGTGTATACGGGCTGCTAGTATGAGGGTATATGATTTTTCTATTTCATTCTACTCATATTTGCAATGGGTTTATATGCTGTTGGGTTATTTTATTTTTCTTCTCAAGCTAGTTTTTAAAGGAATATGAATTACTGTGTACTCATATTTCACTGCACTAGTCCGGGATCAAGGATTAAAACTTAATTATTAAAATGATTTACGTCGTAGTTTACGGACAATTAACAGTAAAGATTACGAATACCCAATAGAAAAATCCGAACTAATACAAATTCTAATTGAAGAATTCATAGTTCGGATTTGACTAAAATACTTTTATCCCTGCCTCATCTTCCCATCATAATGTTCGTAAAAATAGTCAATGGGAATAAATAAGCCAACTTTTCCATGGTCCTTGTGATCCAATGTTGCAAATACGACACCAATTACCTCACCTTGTTGATTAATAACCGGGCTGCCGCTATTTCCCCGATATACTGGAGCATCAATCATAAGCACGTTATCATTCCAATCATTCAATTTCGTAAAACCAATAATAGTCCCTTTATTGGCAATACCATTGAAATATAATGGGTTTCCGATAAAATAAATTGATTCATCAGGTTTAAAATCTGCTTGCTCGGCCAGCGTTAAATGTGGAAGGTTTTTCCCTTCCACGTCCAAAACTGCTAAATCAACATCCGGGTACTCACCAATAACTTCTGCATGATAAAATTGATTATTAGGAAAAGCAACCGAAACAGATTCCCCACCCTCAATGACGTGATGATTTGTAAGGATGATTCCGTCACTTGAAATGGCAAAACCAGTTCCCTTACTATCACCAGTTTCAACAACCACAACTGCCTTCTTATACGTACGGATCTCATCTTGAGCTGATAATTTAGCAGATGTAATCAAAAAATCAATTGCTGGTATGGAAAATGTTTTCGGTAATAATGCGACGAGATTGAATACCATCGCAAGTGCAATTAACCAAAACGCCCACTTTGGAAATGGGCGTTTTGGTTTAGGGTTTTCTTTTTCTTGTTTAGAACGAGCAAGTGCTTTTTGCCGTTCTTGTTCAACAAGCATGATCAATTCTTCATCATCAATTTCTTCATATAAATCATCATCAATTACATCGTGGTCATGTCGATTCCTATTAGTCATAAGACACCCCTATGATTATACAGCCTCTCTCGCTTTCCCCTGCTGCATTTGATACATTTGATGATACAGACCTTTTTCACTAATCAGCGCTTCATGATTGCCCTTTTCTATTATTTTACCATGTTCTAAGACAAAAATTGTATCAGCTTGCTGAATAGTTGATAATCGGTGCGCGATAACAAGTGTCGTTCGCCCTTTTTTTAATACATCCAATGCTTTCTGAATGATGCTTTCTGTTTCCGTATCAATATTAGCCGTCGCCTCATCCAGGATTAAAATAGCTGGGTCGAACGCAAGTGCACGTGCAAATGATAATAGCTGACGTTCGCCTAATGAAAACGTGCTGCCGCCTTCAGTAACCTTCTCATCGTATTTATGCGGCAATTTTTCAATAAAACGATCTGCTCCAACTGCCTTTAACGACTGAATTGCCATTTCCCGGGTAATACGGGGGTCATTCATCGTTACATTTGAAATAATCGTTCCGGAAAATAAAAATGGATCCTGAAGTACGATTCCCATATAACTTCTCACCTGCTGACGTGACCATTCCTTCGTTTTTTGTCCATCAATCATAATGGACCCCTTTTGCGGGTCATAAAAACGGAACAGCAAATTCATGATGGAGCTCTTACCTGATCCTGTATGCCCCACAAATGCCGCGGTTTGGCCCGCCTTTACTTCAAAGGACATATCTTTTATGACATAGTCTTCATCATTGTATGCAAACGATACATGATCAAATCGGATGTTCCCGCGATACTTCTCAATTTTATCGTTGACGACCTCTTCACCATCACGATCAATCAGCTCGAACACACGTCCCCCTGCTACCCTTGCTTGCTCAATTAATGGCAGCTGATTAACAATATCTGTTACAGGTTCAAATAAGCGGTTCAAGTAGTCCACGAAAGCATAAAGCAGACCTACTGAAATGATGCCTCCAGGCTCAAATGAAATGAAGCCAAAATACCAGATAAAACCTACAAATGCTAAATTACGAATTACCGTTACGAGATTATACGAGGTTAACGCACTTAATTTAACCAGTTTACGTTGATACGTAAAATTACGCTCATTTAATACTTCAAATTCTTCTTTCGTTTTCTTCTCCCTGCTAAATGCCTGTATGATCGGCATACCTTGAATTGCTTCATTTATGTTACCATTTATTTCACTTACTGTTTGGCGGATTACTTTATTGTATTTCGTACCAAAATGCTTATATACTTTCATCCAGCCATAGATTAACGGAATAAGCAACAAGCTAATTGCTGCCAGCTTCACATCTAATATAAACAATGCCGCAAAAATCCCCGCCATATAAATAATACTTGTAACAACAATCGATAATACCCGTTCATATAAATCACGGATTGCTTCTGTATCGTTTGTGATACGGGCAACGATTTTTCCTGCAGGCTGATCTACATAATAATTAATCGGAATCCGCTGCGTGTGTGCGAATATATCATTACGCATTTTTTTAACAATCTGATTGGACACTTTTTGCAGCAAAAACGTTTTAAAAAATTGAAAAAACGCTGCAATTAATAGTAATGCCATATATAATCCTAACAAAAATAGGATTGGTCCTCTCTCAGGCTTAAAAAACGGATAGATATCAGCTAATGAGAGTTTCTCTCCATGTGCTGTAACGGTTTCCTCTGCAGTTGTGATTGAAATTGTGTTCCCTTCTACGCTGCGTTTACCTGTAAGAGGTACATCCCCTTTAACAAAATAATAATCTTTTTCTACTTGCACTATCGTAGCAAGCTCTCCTGTTTGATCTGCTTCTGTTAATCGATCAGCTCGTTTATAGTAATTTCCCTGATAGGAAACGGTGTATTTATCATCATTCTGCTCAACCATTTGCCAATTGCCTTCCACCCCAAGAATGTGGTCATCAATCACCTTCTTTGCGATTAATGGACCTGCAAGTTCAAGTGCAACAGCAATTACTAAGCAGATTAAGCCAATAATAATGCTTTTCTTAAAGTCGAGTGCATAGCGCAATAACCGTTTTTCAGTTGATGGTTTCATTAGGAGATCACCTCCTCATTTTCCAGCTGCTGCAGCTGATATTGTTCTTTATACCAGCCATCAAGCTTCATTAACTCCTCATGTGTACCTTCTTCTGCGATTCTTCCACCCTCGAGCACAATAATATGGTCCGCATGTGTAACGGCTGACATCCTATGTGCAGCGATAAATGTCGTTTTATTTTTGCGTTCTTTCCGTAAATGTTCAATAATCTTCGCCTCAGTTTTACCATCAACAGCCGACATTGAATCATCTAAAATGAGAATTTCCGGGTCTTTAATAAATGCCCGAGCCAATGCTACACGCTGCTTCTGACCACCAGACAGCGTCACACCGCTTTCGCCAACCTGTGTATCCAGTCCATTCGGAAGCTGTTTAATATCATCCAAAAAGTGTGCCAAATCCATGACACGAAATATTTCTTCATCGGATGCATCCGACCTGCCAAATTGAATATTTTCACGGATCGTCTTCGAAAACATGATCTGATCCTGTGGGACATAGCCAATCCAGGAACGAATTTGTTCTAAACTGATTTCATTATGATCAACGCCTGAGATGGTGAGATTCCCCACTAGTCCAGGATATTGGCGTAGCATTAATTTAAACAGTGTCGTTTTACCTGCACCAGTTTTACCAACAATACCAATTGTTTGACCACGTTTAACGTTTAAATTTACTTTAACTAATTGATTCTGTTTTGAAGATGGGTAGGAAAATGATACGTCTGTAAAATCAATTGAATTAACCAATGAAACTAATTTCGGATTCTCTGCATCCTTCACATCAGCATCATAACCCAGCGTTTCATTTACACGATCCAATGATGCATTACCACGCTGTAGAATATTGATTAATTCCCCTACTGCAAACATAGGCCAAATCAGCATTCCGAGATAAACGTTAAATGTTACTAAATCACCTAAGGTAATCAAATTTTCAAAAACAAGAAGTGCTCCGTAACCAAGACCAATTGTATAGGATAAACCAACCAGAATTTTCATTGTCGGTTCGAATAGCGCATCGATTTTTGCAACTTCAATGTTTTTTTGGTAAACATCCTCTGTCATTTTCTGAAACCGTTTCTCATCCTGTTTTTCCTGAACAAATGCTCTTATGACGCGGACACCGCGAATGGACTCTAATACTTCATTATTCATATCACCAAATGCAGCTTGTGCCTTTGTAAACCTGGCATGAATCGATGCACCGTATTTATTCATTACAATTGCCATAATTGGTAATGGAATAAGTGCAGCAAGGGTTAGCTTCCAGCTGATTGTAAAGCCCATCACAGCAACAATCATTAACATGAATATACTTGAGTCAACTAAAGTTAAAACTCCAAATCCTGCTGTTAGCTGTATCGATCGTAAATCATTTGTTGAACGAGCCATTAAATCTCCTGTTCGATATTTCCCAAAAAATGTTGGTGTCATCCTTAAAAAATGATCCATCAGCCTGCTCCTGGTCCATCGTTCGAGGATAGCTGCTCCACTAAACAATGTATAATCCCATAAAAATGAAATTGCATAATGGATGAACGTTAATACTAGATATCCCGCGATGAGCATAACCAAAAGCTTCACTGTCAACGTTTCGAACTGTATTTCATCGATGGAATACCCAACCAATTTAGGCGGTATTAAACCAATCGCACTAGCTATGATCAAAGCCACTATTGCAAATACATAGCGCTTCCAATAATGTTTAAAAAACCAGTCTAATTTCTTAAAAACCTGAAACATCCAAATCACCTACTCTGCCTAAAATCCAATAATGTTTTAAAATTAAAGCCAATCTATAGTTTAATCATTTACATGTTCATTGCCCCTCAAATCCAAATTAATAAATTTTTCCATTAAAAAAGCATACGCGCCCGTGACGTATGCTTCGTAACTATGGGGAAATCTCCATAAAATCACAAAAGGGCCACAGACACATGTGACCCTTACAAAAACAAGAATAAAAAATTATGTATTGCTAGAATACGTTTCGATTACCCTTGAAGGCCACACGAAATATTAAATTGCGATTGTTTTTCATCTGAATTCTTTTTTCCATTGTCGTGACCTCCTCTCACTTTGATTCTCAATAATTATAGTATTGGGAAAATTTAAAGTCAATATCTTTTTTAATTTTTTTTAAATTTACTTCAACAAATTAGAATTGTAACCGAAATTAATAATGTAATGGTACAATTGAATCATGGCATTTATAATGAATTTGGCCTATATTCTAGGGGGAAATATTATGTTGGGCAAAAAAAATAAACAAAACAGTATACAGGAAAAGCTAAACCAGGCAAATGAGAAAATTAAGCAGCTGGAAAAAGAAAAAACAGCCATAACTCAGGAAAATAAACTTTTCCTGGATCAGTTTGAAAAGAACTTATTACATACAATCGAACAGCATGAGCACGTGAACACACAGCATCATGATTTAGAAGACCTTATCGTACAAATTAAGCAGCATTTTGAAGAAATTCAATCACTTGGCGAGGAATCAAGTGAGCATTCCAATCAATTGGTTGAAAAAGGTAATGGTTTAGTTGATTCATCCGATTCATTAGCCAAGCAATCCGAAGAATATCAAGAAATAGTCGAGAAAAACAAACAATTGATGGATAGTCTTGAAATGCAAATGACGAAAACCGCGGGAAGCATGCAGGAGCTTGGTGAACATTCCAACACGATTAAAGAAATTGTTCAGGTTATCAGCGAAATTGCAAACCAGACAAATCTATTGGCATTAAACGCATCAATAGAGGCAGCACGTGCTGGTGAACATGGGAAAGGCTTTGCAGTTGTTGCAGCAGAGGTTCGAAAACTTGCAGAAAACACAGCAGAAAGTACGCATCATATCGATGAGGTAACAACAACCATTCAACAAAAAATTCACGAAGCAGAACAAGACACTTACGAAAACCAAAAAACATTACAATCATCAACAGAGATCAACAATAAGACTGTCAATATGCTAATTGAAATGGCGTCCATTGTTCAAACTGTAAAGTCAAACACACAGGATGTACTGGAAAACATTAATAGTCAAAACGAGCTTACCATGGAAATGGTAAACTACATTGATAAAACAAACGATTCGTTCGATACAATCAAACAGGCTATTATCCAGCACATTGAAGACGCAACAGTTGTAGATAAGCAATTAGCATCTGGTGTTGAAGGAATCCAGGGATTAGCTAAGCAATAAGGGAAAAGTTGAACTGTGTATGAGCCTGAGGAGCTATCAGTATCATGTTACTGGAACTACAAAATCATACGCTCTACAATGCCTTACGAAAGGTGTCACTTGAAGGACAATCTGCATCCTTCATTCAAAGAATGGAAATCTACCAGCTGAAATTAGCAAAATACTATCAGAATATAATTCAAAAAAAGAGAATCGCTCAAAAAGGAGTGATTCTCTTTATATTATCTTGCTGTCTGTGTTTTATTTTTGTCATTTGGTCTGGTATTGCCTTTGCTTAATCCTAGTTCCACCATTTTAAATACTTTCTCAAAAGGGATTTGTGTTGCTTCCGCTATTTGTTCGATTGAAACATGAGGATGTTTTAAAATATAATTTTTAACTCTATCACTTTCCATTAGGCATGCAGTACACATCATAAACGGGCTGGATTCCATTGGTTTTGCACATAATCGACAATTTCTAACAATATACCCCATCTACTCACCCCTTATGCCTTTTATTATTTCCATAATACACCATAATTGCAAAATGAACAATATAATGTAGAAATATTTCGAAAAATGATTCTATGTATTCAGTATATGACAAAAGACTCGGATATCTATTTATTATCCTAGAATTATGTATAATAGCCTTGAACTGCCCGCCTCTTTACCCGTAATGCTGATGCTAAAATAAGTCATTTATTTATTCTAAAGGGCATTCATCCTCCCTCAAAAAAAGAGACCGGGACGTAACTAAAATGAACAAACGATTACAGGATAGGACGGTTAGAACGGAACATTTCCATCGGTAGGTTCTTAATACGTAGTTAAAATAAAATGCGACGTAATATTCTCGGGTCGCCGTCCGGGATCGCTGCGGGCGGATGCGCACCTTAGGGCACGGCCTCAGCCTCCTCGAGAAAACCACTCTTTGGTGTCATCGGACTCGTGCTTTTCTGAGCAGGAGTCACCGCCCGCAGCGATGCCGGACTAGTGAAGTGGAATTAATATATATCGGTACATGCATAGATTGTAATTATTAAATATAAAGTATCTATAATATCTTTAAGAAATCATGATTACGTTATAAATACACTTACTAGCAGCCTGTATACACGGAGACTCCTGTGGGAGATGAGGCATCGGTGAGACCCCGGAGCGACGAGCAAAACATCCACCGAATAAGCTACGAGTTGTGAGGAGTGCAGCATCACCGAAAATGCTTGCAACACGACGAACACCCAGCGTGAGGAGGCTCATCAGCCGCCCACGGAAAGCGAAGTGTATACGGGCTGCGGGACCAAAGAGCGTCCAAAATAATGCAAAATCACCACAAGTATTTACGTCGCATTTTACGGATAAAAAGCAGTAGAATTTTACGGATATACAAAAAGAAATATCCGAGCGAATACAAATTCTAAATTGAAGAATTCATAGTTCGGATATCTCTTAGACTAAAATACTTTTAAGCTTTCCTTGTTCTGCTGCGATAGACAACATAATTTCTTCTCATATATCGAAGTGGTAAACTAAACACATGTACCAGTCTTGTAAACGGCCAAACCACTGCAATTCCATAAAACGCTGAAACATGAATCTTAAACCATACAGGCACCGAAGCCATAAGCTCGGGCTGTACATGAAATACAAATAACCCTCTGAGCCATGGCGCAATTGTCGTTCTGTAATCAAATCCATGTGCATCTATATTGGCAAATGTCGCAGAAATTCCAGAACCGATAACGATTAATAGAAAGAACAGAACTGCCCAATCGCCTTTAGATGAAGTAGCTCTCACACGTTTAACTGTGAATCTACGGTAATATAGTAATATTAGCCCAACAAACGCAGCAATTCCGGCTGGGATACCAAACACGAGTGCAACGGTATGATACATATGCTCTGAAATTCCCAGTGCGTTATAAAGCTCAACAGGTACAATTAATCCTAGAAAATGTCCGCCAAACACGATTAATATTCCCCAATGAAATAATTGTGACCCTATCTTGATACTTTTCTTGTCTAAAAACTCACTTGATTTTGTACTCCAGCCAAACTGATCACGCTGATAGCGATAAATATGCCCACCGATAAAAATTGTCAGGACAATATAGGGAAAGATCCCCCACAACAATAGGTCAATTAAGTTCATTGCTATCCACTCCTTCTGCACTTGCAGCAATTCCCGCATGGTTCATAACTTCCTGCAGCGCTTCAAGCAGCAATACATAATCACTTTCAGCCTTTTGAAGCTGAATCCTTATCTCATCAATATTTTTGTAGTACATCTGTAGAAGCTCGGAACTGATTGGGACAGGAACCAGTGCACAAAATTCGAGCATTAACGGTAAATAATCCGGTAGCTCCTTCTCTGAAGCATGAAATCCATTTGACTCATAAAATTTCTTTAGCTTCAGCAATTCAAGTCCACGTTCACGCTGTTCACCCAATTTTAAATACGTAACATATAAATTAGTAATTTTCCCAAAGTCAAAGTATTCGATGTAATGATCTATCCATTCTTCATACGACAAACATTCTGCCCGCTTAAGAAATGACTTGATTTTTTCCTTGACGGTTATATCTTGCAGGTCATTAATGGCGGAATTTATTTCTGGCAGAACCTCTGCTCTCTCTTTATCGGGATATTGTAATAGGAATGAGATTACTTGATAACCCATCTTTATTTCCAGTTCATTCATATTTATCACCCTTTCAATTCGAAAACTGGTTTATGCTAAAACACCGCAGCTTCCCGGTCCGCCTGCAAAGTCCAAGCCGCATGCACCTTGTTCGCTATAGGCATCTTCAGCAACCTCTTTATGGCTTTTCGGTATAACAAAACGGTCACTGTATTTAGCAATTGCCAATAAGCGGAACATTGTTTCAATTGCTTGTTCATTCAAGCCTAATTGATGAATCAGCTCAATGTTAAAGCTTTTTCCCGTTTGCTTTGCACGCATATAATTTCGCATGACTGCCATTTTCTTTAATACTGTACGAATCTGTTCTGTATCACCGGCTGTTAACAGATTAGCAAGGTATTCAATTGGTATACGCATTTGGTCAATTGCAGGGAAAATATCCTCTGTATCAGCAGTGCTTCCTTTTCCTTCAATTACGTTCATAATTGGACTTAATGGCGGAATATACCAAACCATTGGCATTGTCCGGTATTCTGGATGTAATGGCAAAGCAATTTCCCAATCAATTATCATTTTATAGATTGGCGATTGTTGTGCTGCGTCAATCCAGTCTTCAGGGATTCCTTGTTTCTTCGCTTCCTTTATGATTTCCGGATCATGTGGATTAAGAAAGATACCAAGCTGTGCTTTGTATAGATCCCGATCGTTTTCAACCGATGCCGCCTCTTTTACACGATCAGCATCGTAAAGCATAACCCCAATGTAACGAATCCTTCCCACACATGTTTCAGAACAAATCGTCGGCTGACCATTTTCAATTCGTGGATAACACATCGTACATTTTTCTGCCTTATTCGTTTTCCAGTTAAAATATACTTTTTTATACGGGCATGATGTAACGCAATGACGCCAGCCGCGGCAAGCGTTTTGGTCAACTAGGACGATACCATCCTCATCACGTTTGTACATCGCACCTGATGGACATGAAGACACACATGATGGATTAATACAGTGTTCACAGATCCGCGGAAGGTACATCATGAATACATCTTCAAATTCTGTTTTAATCGATTCTTCCATTTCTACTACGTTTGGATCACGGAGTCCTGTAATATGACCGCCAGCAAGGTCATCATCCCAGTTTGGACCCCATTCAATATCCATAAACTCATTCGTAATAGTAGATTTAGCACGTGCCACTGGCTGATGCTTTTTCTCCGGACTATTTGTTAATGTTTCATAATCGTATGTCCAAGGCTCATAGTAATCTTCCAGTGTTGGCTGATATGGGTTGTAGAATAGATTCAATAGACGATTAACCTTACTGCCGGATTTAAGGCGAAGTTCACCATTTTCCACTTCCCATCCGCCACGATATTTCTTCTGGTCCTCCCATTCTTTTGGATAACCGACACCGGGTCTTGTCTCCACATTGTTAAAATACATATATTCTGCACCCGGACGATTTGTCCAGGTGTTTTTACATGTAACACTGCACGTATGGCAGCCAATACATTTATCCAAATTCATTACCATTCCAACTTGCGCCTTAATTCTCAAGCCAGTCAACCTCCTCTAATTTACGAATGATAACATTTAAGTCACGCTGATTTCCTGTTGTTCCATAATAGTTAAATCCGTAGCTTAATTGCGCATAGCCACCAATCATGTGTGTTGGTTTAACATGAATTCGAGTCGGACTATTATGTGTTCCGCCGCGATTTTGGGTTAGCTTCGTACCAGGAACATGGATGTGGCGATCCTGTGCATGGTGCATAAATGCTACCGTTCTGGGAATGCGGTGTGACACAACTGCACGGGCAACAACTACACCATTTCGGTTAAAGCATTCAATCCATTCATTATCTTTCACATCAATTTCTTCTGCATCATCTTTGTTGAGCCAAATCGTTGGACCACCCCTGAACAATGTCAGCATTGGCTGTGAATCAAAATACATGCTGTGAATGGACCATTTATTATGTGGTGTCAAATAATTCAGCACAATCTCTTTTCCTTCTACCTTTGGACGATCGGCCCGAAACGGTGTATGGTCAAGAATCGGTTTAAAGGTTGCCATTGATTCACCGAATTCCTGCATCATTTCATGGTCAAGATAAAACGATTGTCTCCCGGTAATTGTTCTAAAAGGAATCATTCGTTCTATATTTGTTGTGAATGGAGAATACCTTCGTCCACCCTTTTCCGAGCCGCTAAATGCAGGAGATGTAATTACTGTTTTTGGCTGTGCAGTAATTTGATCAAATGTAAAGCATTCTTCCGCACGTTCTTCGGCAAGATCGGAAAGCTCCAAGTTTGTTTTCTCTTCTAATGCCTTCCATGCCTTAACAGCAACTTTCCCGTTAGTTGTAGATGAAAGCATCAATACTGCTTCACACGCATCACGTGCGGATGTAATGTCTGGACATCCATCCGCTATACTTCCATTCCGAATGGTACCGATCGTATGTTTAACCTTTTCATATTCTTCTTTCATTTCCCAATTGATACCCTTGGTTCCATAAGGCTTCGATCCGATATTTGGTCCAAGTCCAGTCATTTTGCTGTAGAGCTGTTTGTAATCATATTCCACTACATGAATTTGCGGCATGGTTTTTCCAGGAATCGGCTCGCATTCACCTTTAGACCAGTCTTTAATTTCACCAAATGGTTGGGCCATTTCCTGTGGTGTATCATGCAGTAATGGTGTTGCTACAACCTCTTTTACCGGTTCCATCTCTAATTCTTCAGCTAAATTAGATACACCTTTTGCAAGTTCTTTAAAAATATCCCAGTCCGATTTTGACTCCCAAGGTGAAGCAATTGCCGGGTTAAATGGATGAACGAATGGATGCATATCTGTGCTTGACAAGTCATGTTTTTCATACCATGTTGCTGCAGGCAGAATAACATCGGAATACAATGCCGTACCAGCCATCCGGAAATCTAAGTTGATTAATAGGTCAAGCTTTCCTTCCGGTGTTTCATCACGCCAAGTAATTTCTTCTGGACGTAAACTGTCTTCATCCGAATTCAGCAATCCATGTGTTGTACCAAGTAAGTGTTTTAAGAAATATTCATGCCCTTTACCGGAGCTGGAAATCAAGTTCGCCCGCCATACAAACAGGTTGCGCGGGAAGCTTTCTGGTGCATCAGGATCCTCAATAGCAAATTTAAGCTTGCGTTCCTTTAATTGCTGTGCAACATAGTTTCCGATATCTTCTGAAGTTTCGCAGCCATTCGCAACAGCTTCCTTATAAACGTCTATCCCGTTACGATCAAATGTCGGATATGCCGGCAGCCAGCCTAGTCTTGCTGCAAGAACATTATAGTCCCCATAATGCTCATAGCGAGGCTTATCAACAGTTGCTGCCGTTAAGCTGCTGACCGGGATCTCTTCATAACGCCACTGTCCAGTTGCAAAATAGAAGAATGATGTTCCGTTCATTAGCTTTGCCGGGCCATGCCAGTCTTTTGCAGTTGCAACATTGGTCCACCCTTCAGCAGGACGTAATTTTTCCTGACCTACATAATGAGCCCAGCCGCCACCATTGACACCTTGTGCGCCGACCAATAAAACCAAGTTAACGACTGCCCGGTAAATCGTATCTGAGTTATACCAATGGTTAATCCCTGCTCCAACAATTATCATGGAGCGGCCCCCAGTATCAACAGCGTTCTGTGCGAATTCACGAGCAATCTTAATGATTAATTCACGTTTAACACCAGTTATTTTCTCTTGCCAAGCAGGTGTAAATGGTGTTTCATCGTCATATGATTTCGCAGCTTCTCCACCGATTCCGCGGTCAATTCCATAGTTGGCAAGCATTAAATCGTATACCGTTGCTACATATGTTTTCACTCCATCCAGTTCTACAGTTTTAACTGGAACGGCACGATGCAGCACACTGCGTTTTTCTGCATCGAAATATGGCATATTAACGATCGCAATTTCATCTTCTTGTCCTAAAAAGCTTAATGTTGGTTCAATAGCTTCCTCTGTATTTTCATCAACTAAATGTAAGTTCCATTTTCCTTTATCATCCCACCGTGACCCCATTGTCCCTTGTGGAATAGCAAAATTGTTTGTTGCTTTATTAAACATTGCAGGTTTCCATTCACTGTTTTCCGATTCCTTTCCTAGATCCGCTGCATGTAAAAATCGGTCTGCCACATAATGATCCTTGCCTTTTTTCAGGCGAACAACAAATGGAAAGTCTGTATATTTTTTAGCATACGATTCGAAATATGGCTGCATATTTTTGTGATAGAATTCATTTAAAATAACATGCCCCATCGCCATTGCTGCTGCACCATCAGTCCCTTGTTTCACGCTCATCCAATCATCTGCAAACTTGGTTGATTCTGCATAATCAGGACTAACAGATACAACTTTCGTACCTTTGTAGCGTGCTTCCACCAAGAAGTGTGCATCCGGTGTTCTTGTTAATGGAACATTAGAACCCCAAGTCATAATATAGCCTGAATTAAACCAGTCTGAGCTTTCCGGTACATCGGTTTGATCACCCCATATTTGCGGTGAGGCAGGTGGTAAGTCAGCATACCAATCGTAAAAACTGAGCATTGGGCCACCCATCAATGACATGAAACGGCTGCCCGCTGCATGGCTGATCATCGACATCGCTGGAATTGGAGAAAAACCAACGTTACGGTCTGGGCCATATTTTTTAACAGTATAAAGTGTGGATGCCGCCACAAGTTTTGTTACTTCATCCCAATCAGCACGGATTAGTCCGCCTTTACCTCTAGCACGTTTATATAGATTTGCTTTTTCCGGGTCTTCTACAATGCTTGCCCATGCTTCTAATGCATTTGAATGATTGTCCAAAGCCTCACGCCAAAGCATTAACAGTTTTTTTCGTATATATGGATATTTCACTCGCAATGGACTGTAAATATACCAGGAAAAGCTAGCCCCGCGAGGACAGCCGCGTGGCTCAAATTCCGGCATGTCGGGTCCTGTTGTTGGATAATCAAGCTGCTGCCCTTCCCATGTAACAATTCCGTCCTTTACATAAATGTTCCAGCTGCACGAACCCGTACAGTTTACACCATGTGTACTTCGGATTACTTTATCATGCTGCCATCTTCTTCTATATACATTTTCCCATTCTCTGTTGCCCTCTTGTAATTGGCTGTGATTGTCGGAATATGTTTCTTTTGGTTTCATGTACGTTAGTCTTTTCCATAATGGAGAATGTTTCTTTTTCACAGGAATTCCCTCCAAGTTCAAGTTATAGGCTTTACTTCGCTCTATGGCTTAATTAAAACAGGGAATCTAAATTATAACTGTGAAAAATGTCACACTTATTACCGGATTCATTAAATAGACACTTTTGTATCTTTAAATGTGATAATTGTCACGTTTACGAATTCATATCCACAACCATGCATATCCGCTTTAAGATGGGGTTAATAAATGTGTCAGAAATGGTATAATTTATTTTGTTGTTTCTTGTAAAGCCTATAATTGTGATATTTTTCACAGAAATTCGCGCAACCCCATGCTATTTTTTATACGAGATTATTAAAAGTGTTTTTGATTGGATGTGTTAACAATGTTACTGAAGGGGCCTTATAAAAAGATCGAGCCCGCATCGGGTGCAATTATTATGGCTAATGGAATTTTTTTGATTGGTGCGGTAGATGCTTTTCCTTTTCTGGATATCCAAATAGGAAAATATTTAGCTTTTATGCTGCTTATTACATGGATTGTTATTTACAAATCACTGTCTGTCCAATTTTTTCATCGCGATTTTTTAATTCCATTTATTCAGCACCCCGTCAATTCATTTGTAATTGGCACTTGGATTGCAGGTGTTTCCGTTTTATGTAATGTATTCATTAAATACTTCCCGGAAATTTTGCTGATTACCCAGGCGATGGGAATACTGAACACGTTTTTATGGTTGTTCTTTCTGATGAATTGTTTCTACAACTTTAAACAGCTTTTATCCGATCATCAGGACTACCCGGTACACGGCGCAATATTGTTATCTACAGTTGGAACACAATCTATTATTATCCTGTTAAATAACGTATTTTTTAGATTTCCAGTATACTTTTCTGAAGCAATCATTATTTTAGGATTCATATTTTATCTGGCAGGTATGATGTTAATAGGAAATCGCTATATAAGACAAAAAGGTTGGACATTAGCAGATGACTGGGCAAACACAAACTGTATTATCCATGGTGCATTATCGATTACAGGTTTAGCCATTGTTACGACAAATACCTTTACACCAGAATTTGTGACAGTTTTTTGGATAATCGTATTTGCTTTATTAATTATCGTGGAGGCTATTGAGGTAATTCGAGCAATAAAACGTATTAAATTATACGGCTGGAACAAAGGAATATTTACTTATCAAATAACTCAGTGGTCCCGAAACTTTACCTTTGGCATGTTTTATACCTTTTCATTAGTGATGCACAAAAATCCTTTTTATCCAATAGACGATCATCTTTTTCAATTCCAAGAACAATTCATGCGCTTTTGGGCTTGGGTTGTATTACTGGCATTAATTGGACAAATCGCAGTATATGCAAAATCGCGTATAGAAGCTTTTTCTGCAGGGAAAAATAGGCAAATACAATAACAATCAGCATGCATAGTCGTGGCCGGGACAAAAGTATTTTAGTCAAAGAAAAATCCGAACTATGAATTCTTCAATTAGAATTTGTATTAGTTCGGATTTTTCTTTTTAGGTATTTGGAATACTTACTGCTAATTGTCCGTAAACTGCGATTGTAAGTATTACATTTTGCGATGCTCTTCGATTCCGCAGCCCGTATACACTTCGCTTTCCGTGGGCGGCTGATGAGCCTCCTCGTGCTTACGCACTCCGGGGTCTCACCGATACCTCATCTCCCACAGGAGTCTCCGTGTATACGGGCTGCTAGTAAGTGCATATGCATATTTACTGACTTTGTTTTACATAAATAAAAGGAATCATTAAGCAAAACATCTGTGGTATTAGAGTTACAATAATACCACTAACTAGAGTTGATATCTTATCATATCACTTCACCAGTCCGGCATCGCTGCGGGCGGTGACTCCTGCTCAGAAAAGCACGATTCCGGCTGGCGACCCGAGAATATTACGTCGCATTTTACGTCAACTAAATATTATGATCTTACAGTAGAAAAATACGTTCTAAACTCCCTATCCCTATAATCGTACGTCATTTTGAGGCAAACATTTTAGTTATGTCCCTGCCTCTTTTTTTGTTGCTATTATATTTTATGTATTTTTTCACATACTAATATACAGCGATCGTTATAGCAGGAGGTACGTATGAGAAGAAATCGAAATCGTAAAACAAATACGGATTCTATTTTCCCACTGAAGATTGATGAGCTTAAAAAAATTATTAAAGATAAGTTCGAAAAAAACCCAGATTTAACATTTAATACGTATGAGCAGAACAACAAAAAGATTGCCGTTTTTTTTATATCTTATCAAACAGACCCGGATAAAGTGGAAAACTTTTTACTAGAACCGTTACTGAAAATAGATAAAGAGTGGACCGGACCAACTATAAAAAATGAAATTCCATTATCTCCTGCAGCTACTGCCAATAAGCTTGAAGATATATTGCGAAATTTAATTATTGGTGAAGCCTTTGTTTATGTAGAAGACGAAGATGCTGCTATTTCTTATGCATTAATACATAAAGAAAAGCGCCAAGTATCAAAGCCTGAAAATGAAACAGTCGTACTTGGCCCGCAGATAGCTTTCACGGAATCTTTGATTACAAATCTAAATGTTGTCCGGTGGAGCTTACGATCAACGGACTTAGTGTTAGAGAAGATTTTAATTGGAAAAAGAGCCCCCCGTGAGGTTCGTCTAATTTATATGAAATCTATAGCTAATGAAACACATGTAAATACAATGAGACAGAGACTTCAAGATTTAGATGTTGATGAAATAGAGGATAGTAATGTGTTGTCACAATATATAGAGGATTCATCATCAACGATTTTTCCGCAATTTTATACAACTGAATTGCCTGATCGATTTTGTTACACAGTTGGTAAAGGACGAATTGGTGTATTAGTTGAAAACAGTCCAACAGGAATATTGGCTCCTTCAACACTATTCAGTTTTTTAGAATCAACAGAAGATTTATATATGCGCTGGAATATGGGCTCATTTTTAAGGATATTACGCTTTGTTGCAATGTTTATTTCCGTCATTTTAACACCACTATATGTTGCAGCTGTAACGTATCATTATGAATTAATTCCCCCCCGTGAGCTTATTACACTTGGACAATCCAGGGCAGTTGTTCCATTTCCGCCAATAATTGAGGCATTAATTCTTGAATTTTTAATTGAACTCTTGCGTGAGGCCGGTGCAAGGCTTCCTACTAAAGTCGGGCAGACAATTGGTATCGTTGGCGGGGTAATTATCGGGCAGGCGGTTGTTCAAGCGGGATTAACAAGCAGTATACTAATAATCGTCATTGCGATGAGTGCACTTGCATCGTTCACAGCACCCAGCTATTTAATGGGAACAACTATCCGTGTCATTCGTTTTCCAATGATATTTTTAGCAGGAATGTTCGGTCTAATAGGAATTATTTATGGTATCTGTTTTTTAATAATTCATTTATTAAAAATTAAGTCATTAGGCGAACCCTATCTTGCACCTGTATACCCATTTCGCTGGGCTGATTTAAATAAAGCTTTATACCGTGCACCATACGCATATCAATATAAACGTTTTTTGTCATTCAGACCGAAAGATTTACTTCGTTTTAAAAAGCGTGAGGCAATTAAAAAGCACGATATAGATGAGTAGGTGGATCTGTGGATGTTAATGTAACCATAAAGGAAAATATACGTATCCGGGCGTTTTATTTATTTTTCATTATTGTATCCATCCAAATAGGTGTTGGACTCTTGGGTGCTCCTATGTATATTTTCACAGAAGCACGCCAGGATTCATGGATATCGATTATAATTGCGCTTGTTTATCTATTGCTCGTATTATTTGTCATGTTTCGAATTCTAAATCAATATGAAAACGCTGATATATTGGGAATTCAGGTTGATGTGTTTGGAAAATGGATTGGGAAGGCACTGGGAACGTTATATATTGTTCACATTACAATAGCGTTGCTGTCTGTCCTTGTTACGTATATTGAGGTAGTACAGATTTTTATTTTTCCGGAATTAAGCTCCCTTATTATCGGATTTCTATTGCTATCATTGATCATTTACGGTGTACTTGGTGGCATTCGGGTAGTCATTGGTATTGTGTTTATCATCTTTTTTCTAACTCACTGGCTTTTGTTTCTTCTTTATGAACCAGTTATGAGAATGGATATGACGCATTTTCAACCCATGTTCCATGCTTCCATTATCGAATTATTCAAAGGGGCAAAAGCAACATCCTATACATTTATGGGTTTTGAAATACTCTTTTTCCTTTATCCCTTCATACAAAACAAGGGCAAGGCTAAATTTCCTGTCTATCTAGGTGCATGCTGGTCGGCTGGAATCGTGTTAATTAATACTGTAATAGCAATTGGCTATTTCAGCCCGCATCAGCTTGAGCATTTGGAGTGGTCTGTCTTATCACTTTATAAAATCGTAACGTTTCCATTTGTAGAACGATTTGATTACATCTTTGTTGCAGTATGGATGATGGTGGTCTTAACCACTATGATGTTATTGATGTGGGCCATAACTTACGGATTAAAACGTTTGTATAAAATACCCCAAAAAACAACATTATATCTTACTTCGTTCATTCTTTTAGTTATTTGCGGGTTTATTTCCTATCACTATCTGGTAATTGCTTTAACAGATCAAGTTGCCAGAATTGGGTTTTGGATCACATATGTTTATCCATTCTTGCTATTACCGCTTGTACTATTAAAAAAGCGTTTTCGAAAGAATAAAAAGGGAAGTGAGGGGAAATGAAAAATACGTTATTAGGTATGTTGGTACTGTTAATGGTTCTTCTCACTGGATGTGTGCAGCCGAAACCAATAGAGGAGCTTGGAATCATAAATACCCGTGGTGTGGATATTATGGAAAATGATAAAATTGAAACAACATTAGTATTTTTAAAATTTAATTCCAGGGATCAGAATATATCCAAAACAATTACAGGAGTTGGAAATACTATAAAAAATGCCCGTAATAAGGCTAATTTCAAGAGTAACTTCCAGTTGACGCCAGGTCAAATCCGCTTGGAGATTTACGGCAAAACTACTGCTGAAAAAGGTTTGTTGCGCTATTTGGATACACTAATTCGTGACGCAAGAGTCTCTGATACAATGTATTTAACCGTAAGCGCAACGACCGCAAATGAAATAATTACTTCTACACAAAATCAAGAATCCGGCATGAATATTGGGAAATTTTTACATGACCTTATTGAACGAAATATTAAAGATGACACGATACCGCGTGTTACATTGCAGGATTTTGTTCACATGTTTTACGACAAGGGACAAGATCCTTACTTACCGATATTATCAATAAAAGACGATGCCCCGGCGATAACAGCCATGGCCATTTTTCAAGGGGATAAACTTGTTGGGCAAATATCGTTGGATGAAACGCTTTTATTAAATTTGTACAACAAAACATTCAATGTAGCACCATTAGAAATTTCATTACCTCAGAAACCCTTTGATAAGTTTCAGAGAAAGTCAAACCAGGATGGTCACGCAGAAGATAATTTTTATATTGTTATGACAGTGATAAATGGTGAAAGCAAAACCAAAATGGTTGACGTACAAAACCTTAAATTCCAGACAAACATAAATTTGGATGTTAGTTTATTAGAGTTAACGGAAGATATTAACATCAAAAATCCAAAGGTTATCAAACTTTTTGAAAAAGAGATAGAAAAGGATATTAAGCAGCAATATGAGAAACTTTTAAGTAAGTTACAGGAAATGAACGCGGATCCATTTGGTTACGGAAATATCTATCGTACGAAAAAACCGAGTGGCAATCTTACGGATTCAGATTGGAGGGACAAATTTCCAACAATAAAAGTTGATTTTAAAGTTAATGTACGGATTCTTCATCACGGAACTACACCATAAAGAAACTATAGTTGATTTATGGTTTGGATTAAAAGATTGTGCTTAATTAATTTCGAAAAGTGGGACTGTGGTATAACTGAAACTTTGGCTTAAAAGTTGACTTGTTACAGGATTGGATGGTTAAAGCGTTGTATTTCCAACGGTAAAAACATAATGAATACCAAAAAAGAGAAATCCGAACTAATACAAATTCTAATGGAAGAATTCACAGTTCGGATTTCTCCTTTGACTAAAATGCTTTTTGTCCTAGCCACTTATCCAATATAATCTTCACTCTCATTTACATCCTCTGCAACTAATCCAGACAATACATGTACACGCAAAATGAAGCCGATCAGCTTATCTTCTTCATTTACAACAGCTAATGGAAATTTGGATTCCAGCGTTTTGGCAATTAAATCGTTGACATATTCATCCCGTTGAACAACCGTAATATCAGTACGCAAAACATCCTCTAACGTTTTCTTTTCCTTTATTCCAGCAATTGCATCGTCTATCGTAACAATTCCTTTTACATGTCTCCCGCGATCTACTGCAAACACACTGGAAATATTGTTTTCTTCCATTTCTTTGATCGCAACATTTAATCCATCCTTCATTGAGACAAGTGCATTTGGTTTAATCATAACGTGCTCAGCCTGGAACACCTTTGAACGATCAATGTCCTTAATAAAATCGGATATATAATCGTTTGCAGGCTCTTCGATTATTTCCTCCGGTGTACCGACCTGAACAACCTTACCGTCCTTCATTACCGCTACCCGATCACCAATTTTAAATGCCTCATTTACATCATGTGTTATAAAGATGATTGTTTTTTGTAAGCGTTCTTGAATGTCCAATAATTCCAGCTGCATTTCGCGACGAATTAAAGGGTCCAACGCACTAAATGGTTCATCCATTAGCAAAATATCAGGATCATTCGCAAGTGCTCTTGCTAATCCAACACGCTGCTGCATTCCACCTGACAGCTGTTCTGGATATTTATCCTCGTACCCTTTCAATCCTACATTTTCTATATTCTTACGGGCAATTTCCTGACGTTCCTCTTTTGAGACATTACGTATTTCCAGTCCGTACTCCACATTTGCCAATACCGTACGATGATTAAACAGACCAAAATGCTGGAAAACCATTGCAACCTTTTCCTGTCTTACACGTTTTAATTCGGTACTATTGTATTTAACAATGTCTTCCCCATCAATAAAAATCGATCCATTTGTTGGTTTATTTAACAAATTAAAGCATCGAATTAAAGTGGATTTTCCGCTTCCTGATAAACCCATAATTACAAAGATTTCTCCTTGCTTTATTTCCATCGATGCATCATATACACCAACTGTATGACCCGTTTTCTCCAAAATTTCGTTTTTCTCCATACCATCCTTGATCATTGGAATAACAGACTTGGGCTTAGATCCAAATATTTTAGATACATTCTCAAGCTTTATTTTTGTTGTCATTCACTTATCCTCCTATGCTTCTGGAGTTTATCGGCGATTCCGTTCGTCACGCGGTCAATTATAATTGCTAAAAATACAATACTAATACCTGCTTCAAACCCTAGTGAAATATCGATACGATTAATCGAAACTAATACCTGCTCACCTAATCCTTGTGCCCCTACCATTGAAGCAATTACAACCATCGCAAGTGCCATCATCGTTGTTTGGTTAACACCAGCCATTATGGTAGGTAGTGCTTGCGGTAATTGAATTTTACGCAGCATTTGCCATTTCGATGATCCAAATGATTGGGCAGATTCGATTACCTCTTTATCAACACCGCGTATAGCTAGCTCGGTTAGTCTTATTACTGGGGGTAATGCATAAATTAACGTCGCAGCGATTGCAGAAATGTTTCCTAATCCAAAGAAGAAAATTGCAGGAATTAGATAGACGAAGCTGGGCATCGTCTGCATAGCATCAAGAATTGGCCGCATAACGGTTGAAAATCCTTTACTAAACGCCATCCAAATTCCAAGTGGTATACCAATTACCAGTGAGATAATTACTGCAGTTAATACCACTGCAATTGTAGTCATCATATCCTCCCACAAACCGAACGTGCCAATAAGGAAAATAAATATACTGTACAATACACCAGAAAATAATGATTTAAAATACCAGCCAAGTAAAAAGATTACAAGAATAAATGTCCACCATGGCATCCATAAGAGTGTTGTTTCAATGCCATTAATAATTTCAGAGGATAAAAGGTAAATAAAATCAAAAAAACCTTCCAGTGAAGAATCTAGAAAATCGACAAATTCCTCCACATAATCTCCTAACTGAGTAGTTATATCCGGAAAACTTCCCATAGACAGACTGTCAATGAAAACAGCCTATTCACCTCACTTTTTTCATTAAATTAGAAAAGCAGCCAACCTATTAGACCGGCTGCTTAGGATATGTTACTTCATGGATTCTTTTACTTTTTCTGCTACATCTTCTGGAACCCAACTAGTCCATAAATCTTCATGCTTATTCATCCACCATACTGCCGCTTCTTCAGCAGAAGCCTGATTTTCATCCATATACTTAAGTGCTTCCTCAGTCAAAGCACTTGATGTTTCGTAATTGCCAAGGAAGTCGACAATTTCTGGTGCTTGTTCAGGTAAATCTTTATGAACAGCGACAGTAACATCGTTCGGTGGAAATTCAGTTGCTTTGGTTTCCTCAAATACTTCTTTATCGTACTCAGGTTCCACGAGCAATGTTAAATCGTATTTAGCAGTTACTGCTGTTGGGGACCAATAGTACCCAACCCATGCTTCACCAGCATTAATTGCATCTGTTAATGATGCAACAATGGCAGCATCTGATCCAGGTTTAAAGTTTACAAATGTATCATTTAGTCCATATGCTTCCATTTTTTCAGAGATTGCTTTCTCCACTGCCCAGCCGCTTGGGGCATTGATTAACCGGCCTTTATCAGGCTCCGCTGGGTCGGCAAACAATTCGGGATACTTCTTAAGATCCTCCACCGTTTTTAAATCAGGTGCCATTGGTTCGATACCGCGTTCCTCATCACCCTCGATAACATATGTTGGTACATATAACCCTTGTACATTATCATCGAAATTTACAGATACTTCCTTTATATCCCCTTCATCAATTGCTTCTGTGTAAATTTCTTTAATGTTATCTGTCCACGCTTCCATATAGACATTGATATCTCCTTCACGCAGCCCTTGAAAAGTAGCTGCAGTTGAACCCGGTGTTACTTCCGTATCAATACCATAGCCCTCTTCTATTATTTTACGAGCAATATTATTGTGAATACGAATACTATCCCAACCCGCATCGGCAAAAGTAATTTTATCAATATCACCGCTTGCCTCATCTGAACCACTGCAGGCAGAAAGTACTAATAGGAAAGCAGCAGCAGACAAAACGATTAACTTCTTCATTTTATTTCCCCATTTCTTATTAAATTTTTTTCTTCCATAATGAAAATACAAAAGAAAATAATTACCAATATATTGAATTATTTAAAAATTATCCGTGTACCATTACGCATATCTTCTGATTGAAGTTTTATTTAGGCACTGTTTGAAATATACATTTCATTTTTACGGATGAGGATTATGTGTTCGAAACTATAAACCTGTGGAGGATTCAAAAGGAATTACGATGAACATAATGTAACTGAACAACATTATTAATTGTATCGAACCTAAAATTTTAATACAAACGGGATAATGCTCGAAAAAAAGAGATTATTGTCGATTACATAGTCTTAGCTTGTATATAATCATGTCTATTAGCCATATGGAAGCAAATGCTCCATATAACTCCATAATGTCAAACTGCGTTTAATAGTGTAATAGCTATTTACCCGAATAATAAAAACGTAAACCAAAAATTGCCTATTTTGTGACAATATGAAAATAGGTTGCCAATTCAATCTTAAATTTGATAGTATAGAATAGTTCAATAGGTGAACTATTCAACTAATGAACTATTCGCATAACTAAATGAAGGCAGGTGCAGTTTTTTGCAAATAGAGTTAAAGGAGCTAATTAATCGTTATCAGGATGCAATGAACAGGGTCTATCGCAATGTAAATATTATTATGAAAGATAAAATTCATTCAGATATTACGACGGATCAATTTTCCACACTTCAATACATTCAAAAACATAAGCAATGCACCAGTACGGATATTGCGCATGAATTCGGTGTTGGCAAAAGCGCCGTTACAGCACAAATAAATCGATTATACGAAAAAGGTTTAATCGAAAGAAATCGGGATGAGAGTGACAGGCGTAATGTTTATTTGCATGTTACAGAGAAAGGCATTGAGCTTGTTCATTACACAGAAGATGAAGTATATGCAGCGATTGGTAAAAACCTAACACATTTTGATGATGAGGAAATCCAATCATTTATTCGTTCCTTAGAAAAATTAGCATCTGTTATGGACAATGATCAAAGGGGAGTAAATTCATGAAACACATCATACGTTTTCGCTGGTTCATAGCATTTATATGGGTTGCTGCTGCAGCATTATTGTTTATTTTTTCCCCGAATCTGCAGGATTTAGTGGCAGAGAAAGGGCAAATAACCGTTCCTGAGGGATATACATCACAGGAAGCGCAAGCATTAATAAATGATATGTCACAGGACGAAAACAAAAACACTACAAGTACGGTTCTCGTTTTCCATGATGATAACGGACTGGATAATACTGAAAAAGAAAAAATTGAAAAAGCAATCAAGCAATTAAATAAAAATCAGGATAAGCTTGCAATTTCCGATATTCTGGCATTCTATGAGGATCCAGCAATTGCAGATCAAACCGTTTCTGAAGATGGAAAAACTATTATGGTTCCTTTTCAGCTATCATTGGAAAATCAGGATATTGAAGAATCGCGAAAAAAAATAAGCGAAACGGTTGAGAACATTGAAGTAGAGCACTATTTAACCGGTGAACAGCTAATTCAGCAGGATATACTTAAAAACTCCGAGGAAGGTTTAAAGAAAACAGAGCTAATCACAGTTGGGTTAATTTTAATTATATTATTTGTTGTATTCAAATCATTCGTCGCACCTTTTATACCGTTGTTGACGGTTGGAATCAGTTACCTTGCAGCCCAAGGGATCGTTTCTATTTTAGCGGACACTGCTGGTTTCCCATTATCAACATTTACACAAATTTTTATGGTAGCGGTCATGTTCGGTATCGGAACGGACTATTGTATTTTGTTAATCAGCAGGTTTAAGGAAGAAATTGCTAAGCATGATTCAATTAAAGATGCAGTCGCAACAACCTATAAATCCGGTGGTAAAACCATTTTCTTCGCCGGCTTAGCTGTATTAATCGGTTTTTCAACTATTGGATTGTCTACATTCTCACTTTATCAATCAGCTGTAGCGGTTGCGGTAGGTGTAGCCGTTGTTCTAATAGCTCTCGCAACGTTGGTTCCATTTTTCTTAGTTGTTTTAGGAAAAAAGCTATTTTGGCCATTTGATAAAAATGTTGCACATAAAGAAAGCCGCTTGTGGGGAACCGCGGGGAAATTTGCCTGGGGAAGACCCGTAATTGCTTTATTCATTGTCGCGGTCATTACGCTGCCATTTTTGCTAACGTATGATGGAGATAAATCGTATAACTCACTGGAGGAAATCGGTGATGAATACGGATCAGTAAAAGGATTTAATTGGATTGCAGACAGCTTCGGACCTGGTCAAACCATGCCAACATCAGTTGTGATGGAAACCGATGAACCAATCGATACTGTCAAAGAATACCAAGCAATTGAAAGTATATCACAAGAAATTGCTCAAATCGACGGTGTTGATCAGGTTCGCAGTGCTACTCGTCCAGCTGGTCAAATTATAGAAGATTTTCTGGCACAAAAACAAACAGGAATGCTAGCCGATGGAATTAATCAAAGTACAGATGGGCTCCAACAAATACAATCGGGTTTGCAAGAAGCAGCAACAGAACTGGATAAATCAGCACCACAATTAAAAGAAGCACAAAACGGTGTAGACCAGCTAATGCAAGGGACACAGGATGCCAATAATGGCATTGGTGAGATTAGTACCGCCTTGACGCAAATCCAGGATGGTATTGAATCCGGCTCACAAGGTGCGGGTGAAATAAAAGCTAATTTAAATACAATTAAGGAGAATTTGGATAAAACGATTGCAGGTAATAAGCAATTGTTGGCTGGATATCAAGGAATAGCTGATGGGCTGGAAGGTGTTGAAAAACAGTTTGTCGGCTCGGATAAACTGGTATCAGGCATAAAAACTGCTTACAATAGCTTGGAGGATGTTCTTAGCAATAATCCAGATTTGCAAAATGATCAAGATTTCATGACTGCATTCAAGACGCTTGAGAAAATGCAGGAACAAGCTGGATCAATGACTGAAATTCAATCAAAATTAAAGGAACAAGTTATTGCTCCACTAAACAAACTTAACAAAGGCTTCAGCGAATCAATCGCTGGCCAGGAACAGCTTTCAGTTGGCATAGGGAAATTGATTACCGGTATCGAGCAGCTTCAGTCCGGTCTAAACCAGGCAGCAAATGGGCAGAATCAGGTAGTTAACAATATACCTAGCCTGCAAGATGGGCTATCACAAATTTACGGTGGTCAAGAGGAACTAAAAACCGCATTTGCTGATATGCAGGATCAATTAAGTCAGTTATCTGGCGGATTATCAGATAGCTCTGACGGATTGAAACAAATTAATGATGGACTAACAGATGTTCAAGGTTATCTCGGGGAATTCAACACTGATTCTAATAAACCAGTTGTTGTCATTCCTGAAGAGGCACTTGAAAATGAAGACTTTATCGAGGGTACAAAACCGTATCTTTCTGACGATAAAACGATAACAAAATTCGAGGTTGTCTTAACGCATAATCCATATTCAACCGCGGCAATTCATATGGTGGATAAGATTGAAGGCAAAGTAAACGATGCAAAACAGGAAACAGTTTTTGCAGATAGCGAACCGAAGCTTGGTGGTATAAGCAGTACAAATAACGATTTGCAAAATATTTCTGATGCCGATTACTCTCGCACAGTATTTCTGATGATTGCCGGGATTTTCATTGTTTTAGTTATTTTATTAAGATCATTAGTTATGCCGATCTATTTAATCGGATCACTCATTTTAACTTACTTCACTTCAATGGGTGTCGCTGAATTGCTTTTCGTTCAATTACTCGACTTCGACGGTCTAACGTGGGCAATTCCATTCTTTGCATTTGTTATGCTTATGGCATTAGGTATCGATTACAGTATTTTCTTAATGGATCGATTTAATGAATACGGGGAATTCAAGATCAAGGATGCATTGTTACATTCAATGAAAAACATGGGAACGGTCATCATTTCTGCTGCCGTTATACTAGGCGGAACATTTGGTGCCATGCTCCCATCTGGTGTGCTATCTTTATTGCAAATTGCAACCGTAGTATTGACGGGATTGTTCTTATATGCATTCGTAATGCTGCCTTTATTTGTTCCAGTCATGGTACGACTATTTGGCAATGTAAACTGGTGGCCGTTTAAAAGGAAATAATTAATGAAATTACTATTAAGTGTCTGGGACAAAAGTATTTTAGTAAAAAAGAAATCCGAACTAATTCCTATATTAGTTCGGATTTCTCTTTTTGGGTATTCGTGATCCCTGTAGCTAATTGTCCGTAAACTGCGACATAAATGCTTGTGGTGATTTTGCATCATTTTGGACGCTCTTTGGTCCCGCAGCCCGTATACACTACGCTTTCCGTGGGCGGCTGATGAGCCTCCTCACGCTGACGTGAAGTGACCCCGAAAAATTAGACACATTAATTTATTAAGTTATCAAGCAGCTTGTAGGGCAAGATTT
>NZ_BMFR01000019.1 GCF_014638995.1 Virgibacillus oceani | reverse complement strand
CAGCGATCACACCGGAGAAATGTGAATAAAGTAAGCCTTTTTTGGAGGGAATAAAGTGATGCTTTACAATATTGCAGTATAAATCTATTCAACACCGACATGACCAGATTGTAAAGCAGCGAAGGAGTTTCTATCGCAACATAATATTCCCTGTAAGGAATACGACATTGAGAATGAACCTGACAAAATTGAAGAACTTAGGGAATTGACAGGTAAAAATATTGTTCCAACCATAAAAATTGAGGATAAAATTTTTATTGGATTTATGAAAAATCGGGAACAAATTGAATATCTTCTATCTAATTGAATTCTATTTTTATAAATACGTAAAGACTGGACACCACCCGAGGCCTGAATCAATGACACCTTACCACTAAAAGCATAAAGAACTTAAAATAATCTTAGTTTCTCATATGTACGTAAGCAATTAAATAGGAAAAGAGGCTACTCTAAAAAGAGTAACCTCTTTCTTCTAAATTTTTGTAAATAAGCGACTATCGCACTTATTTCATTTTGATCCAATTCCCTTACCCCACCTTCATCTTTCAAAGATGGTACCATCGTCTTTTTCAATATCGTTCCTCCAATTTATTTATTAACACCCATCACTATTCCCGAATAACTGCAAACGGCGAAAACAAATCCGAACAGAAAGGAAAAAATAGGTGTTTTTTTTAACAGCTAACAAAATCGTTCCAACGCTGAAAGAATAGCGACCAAAAACAATAGAGGGTTTAACAACCCGAAATTCAACATGACATGAATAGGTATGTTCAATGCATTATTGTTCACCAATTCAACTGAAGAAGAAAATCCGCCTGTTTTAATTAACAATGAAACCTGATGCTGTGGGTAGTCTTGACCCATAAAGGCAGTCGCAATCATCACAAAAAATATGAATATACTCTCTACCTTGACCCATTTGATTGGATTATTCTCCACGTCATGACTTATTTTTCGCTTTATTAGTCCAGAGTTAATAAATGCATCTAGGCTGGTATCCAATAAAACGGAGTGTACATTGACATTAGAAATATTAGTTGCAAACCCAATAAAGAAAATAATTGCTACAAGAGCCTTTTTGTACCGTGTTTATCACTCAAGCTTAATATTTTTCCGATCCTTCCAGCAACTTTCTTCATTCTCACAAATTTCTTAATTACCATAAAAGTTAGCAATAGAATGTAATAAATTATAATAATGTTAGCGTCTAAAAAACACCAACTTTTTAATAACTCTATATTCCTATTAATAATGAATAGGTTGTAAAAAATATTATTCAACTGCACCTATGGGAATCTCATCAACTTGCACATCCTTTGCCCTTTCTTCTCTCGCCCATTTAAAGAATGTGTAAGCAATTGCTGCGCCGTAGAAAATCTCCTGTATAATCTTCATAAGAATTCCTCCAAGTTGCTGATCATCTTGTGGAGTTGAAAATGAAAACATAAGTGGTGCTTGATAGATAGATGAATATAATACATCATTAGCAAAAATAATTAACGCACAAGCAGGTGTAATCAACACCCCATCCAAAAACATGTAACCGATTTTCATTAAATAGGACATGTTATTTACAAGGCCTTGCGGGGCTAATACATGAATCCACATCATGAAAGCAGCTGAGTTTATTACCAGATGCGATGTTTCCAGTAAAAATAACTGCTGCCATATATATTCATAAATAACTGGTATATGGTACAAAGACCAAAGTAAATTAAATAATAAAGCACTAATTAAAGGGGACTTAAAAATCCGCATAATCTTGATTTTTAACAATCTTTTATCTAAAAACTCATAAAAAACGCGTGGCATTCCCAACAAAATCAGCATTGGCATAGCAATATACATCATCGCTTGCTGAAGCATATGTGCACTAAACACAAGATTGTTTGCATAGATCGAAACCGGGCCTGCAAGTGAAAGATAGGTAGTTAACAATCCTAAAAGAAATGCTATTTTCTTCCCAAGTTTATGCCTCACTTCATGTTTAATGGATACTTTGCGCATAGCCCAAAGATAAATTACAAAAACCGCCACTAAACCTAGAATTAAAAGTGGATTTAGTATTTCAACCCAGGTGTAATGCTCAAGTACTTTTCCATCCCCAGTTGCCCTTGCTGCATTTGGGTTGTGGGCAAATGCCTTCAAAGGCGAAAAGGAATAAAGTAAAAGTGCCAATCCAATTATTTTAAACTGATTTTTTACATGCATAGTTTAGGTCCTTTCTTCCTATGACATAAAGATATACTTTGTCCAATTTTATTCTTAGTCTACTAATCATTAACACACGCTATAGATAAAAATAACCCTTTGTAAAAGAACTCCACATTTACTATCGTTAAATTAGATTTTTCCAAGAGTCCTAAAGTGTCACGGTTCAAATGGCATCCATCACAAACCTTTTTCCATAACGGCGTCAATACATCCTGTGTTTTCCCTAAGAATGCTTGATTCATCCGAACATGCTCAAATAACAATATTTTGCCACCCGGTTTGGTAACCCTATGTATTTCGTTAAGCGCTTGTATTGGTTTTGGAATGGTACAAAAAACAAGTGTTGCAACTACTGAATCAAAGGTATTATCTGCAAAAGGAAGCTTTTCAGCTTTGACAGAATACGTTTGAATTGACGTCTGGGATTTTTTAATATTTTTATATGACCGCTTCTTCATCATAGGATTTGGTTCAATTGCATCAACACGAACAGCATTTTTATAATAGGGAAAATTAATACCAGAGCCTGATCCAATTTCTAAGACCCTTCCCTCCGCCTCGTTTATGAGCTTTGTTCTAATCTTTTTAAATTTTGTTCGTTCAAGTGGCTTCATTGTCATATCATAAACAAAAGGAAACCAGTTACCCATCCTCTCACCTCTTGACTCACATAGAAATTAATACAAAAAGCTACAAAAGACCTCTGGTCAAAAGAGGTCTTTTGTGTATAAGGGAGTAAAAGCTGTGTGCTAGCTACTTTGCTTCACTTTGATAAGAATCCATGAAGTCGCTACAGGTATCTATCATTTTCTTGCCTTCTGGTGAATTCATTGCTTCCATCATACCGGACATGTTGCTGTTTTCCATCATGTTCATCATTCCGTTGCCATTCATCATATTGCTTGTTCCTTGGTTACCTGGTTCCTGTGCAAATACTGTTGTTCCCACTACTAGTAGAGTGGCAAAAGCAAACGATAACGCAAATGGCACTTTTTTAGTTTTCATGCGTGGTCTCCTTTCTACTTATTATTACTAGGACGTTTTTTAGTATAGACAATAAATTTGTGGAATTTGTGAGGATATAATATTTTTATTCCTTATTTCTTAAAATAGCTTTTTTATCTTCAAATTCTTGTTCATTAATTTCTCCACGCGCAAATCTTTCTCTCAAAATTTGTAAGGATGAGTCTTCTTTCTTTTCAAATGGTTTCGATACTAATAATACTATCCCATAGATTAGGAAACCTAATATAATAATCCAAAATATCATGTTTATAATCACGTTTCCACCCATCATAGACATCATAGTTGCTTACCTCCATTTTTTATTAATTTTGTACCTAATAATTTAGTTTTATCGCAAATAGTTTGCTTTATTTGTCCTTTCTTTTCTTTAGAATTACAAGATATGCAATCCCCACAATTAGGATAGGTAATCCCATCCACAAGCAAAGTTGTAGAAACGTTTTTATATAGGACTCTATTGATTCGGTTCCTAACATTGTTGTTCCAGAAACTGTAAGACACATTAATCCCATTCCAATCAGAAATGCAGCAAACAACCATTCTATCTTTTTCATATTGCCTCCTTACTCAGCTATAGGAAAACTTAGATGAAACCTCGTTCCTCTACCCATTTCGCTACTCACAGATATGGTTCCATTTTGTAACTCAACCAAATTTTTAACAATCGCTAAACCTAATCCCGTTCCTCCAAGTTCTCTTGAACGAGACTTTTCTACACGATGGAAACGTTCAAAAACAAGCAGAAGATCTTTTTCAGGAATTCCCATACCCGTGTCCTCAACAATGACATGTACTTTTCTATCTGTACTCCATACTTTTACATAAATGGATCCTTTTTCTGTGTAACGCACCGCATTCCCCAACAAGTTCATGAAAATTTGTTCCAATCGTAATCCATCACCATTAATATAGGGTACATCCTCATCAATCTGACTTTTTAACGTCAAACCTTTCTTTTTAAATTCCATTTTCACCTTAAAAAGCGCACTCTCTAATACTTCTGTAAGATTGATTGGAGACATTTGTAGATCAAATTTGCCTTCCTCCATTTTGGATAAATCAAACAAATCATTGATTAATCTGACCAACCTTTCCGTTTCCTCTTCTATGATATTTAAATAGTGTAGCCTTTCTTCCTCTGTTTGATAAAGGCCTTGTTTTAATACTTGAGCATACCCTTTTAGATACGAAATAGGTGTACGTAATTCGTGCGATATATTCGCAAAAAACTCTTTTCGGTTGGATCGATATCTATTTGTTTCTATTGCGAGATCGTTAATTGCTCTTCCTAATGAACCTACCTCATCGTCAGAAGGAATACTTACCCTTATGTCTAAATTCCCCCTTGCAATTTGCCGGGTGGCTTGTTCCATTTCAATGAGTGGGTCTGACATTTTTTTAGATAATAAAAATGTAAATCCAAGTGCTAAAAATAATGCACCGACTGCAGACAAGATTAGCAAGTCCCTGATTTTCTCTACAGGTTCTTGAACATCATTTATAGGTGCTAGAACAAAAAAAGCTCCCTTAAAAGTACCAGATTGAATAATAGGATGACCTGATCCAAGGTAACTAACATCTGCTTTAGCATCACGAAATTTTCTTTGAATAGGTTTTCCTTTGGATAATAAACCGACATCTTTATTTGACAAATTCGTTAGTTGCACACCGGATTCCGCTATGACCTTTCCGTCAGCACTGACAATATAAATTTCCTTGTTGGTCAAATCGGCCAGTGTCTTAAACATATTTAAAAATTTCTCATTTTCAAATGATGTAATAGTTAGAGCATACTTCCGAGAAAGATCCTCTACCTCTTCTTGAACTTGTTTATAATAAAAATTAGTAAAAATTTGATTCGCAACATATCCCAGAGGTAACAACACGACCAAAAACAAAACCATAATGGTTCCACCAAGTTTCAGTACAATTTTATTCATGTTCATGTCATGTTTGATCCTCTTGTATATTAAATTTGTATCCCACACCCCAAACCGTTTTTATTGGATTATAGGGTAAACCTATTTTTCGTAATTTTTCTCGGATATTTTTTACATGAGTATCAATCGCACGCAAATCACGAAATTCATTAGAGTACCAAATTTTATCCAATAATATCTCACGGGTAAATACCCTTTTAGATTGACTGGCTACTGAATAAAGAATGTCAAATTCTTTTGGAGTTAATTCAACTGGAATATCATTCACCTCAACTTCTCTACTTTCACCATCGATGGTTAAATTTTCAAAGTACAAAATAGTCTCATTGGTATCCTCTATTTTAACATTCTTCCGGCGCAGTAGAGCATTAACACGGGCAACTAGTTCCTCTGGAGCAAATGGTTTTATCAGGTAGTCATCAGCACCAAGATTCAACCCATGAACTCGATCTTTAATATCATTTCGAGCTGTTAACATTAGGATAGGCATTTGATTGGTCTTCCGAATCGTTGAACAAACTTCCCATCCGTCAATATCTGGTAGCATAATATCCAAGACCATTAAGTTATAATGGGTTTGTTGAACCATCTTTATTGCTCCATTTCCATCTTTAGCCTCTTCAACATCAAAGTTCTCTTTAGATAAATAAATTTTAACTAAATTCCTCATGTTCCATTCATCATCGACAACTAGGATTTTATTTTTCATGTACAACCCTCATTTTTTGATTGTATGTCCCATTTTAAATTAAAAATTTGTGTAATCTGTGAAGTTCTTGTTTTTCTATTTATTTTCACCATCATACCGATTATACACGACGAACAATACTTACTTAAAAATGCCTTAACTTTTATAAAAGAAGTTAAGGCATTTTTAAAATTAATGGGTAACTGCTACACCATCATCGACACTTTTTTCCCAAGTTTGTCCGCCATCATGTGTGAAATAAATATCTTTCCTATTAGTGGCAACAACAAACTCATTCTCTTTTACGGGATTTTGCTTAACATAAGCTATCGCATCATCGTCTAAATTAGGGATATTAATCTCATTAACGTCATTTGTTGCTAAATTGATTCGGATTAGTTTAACGCCATTAGATTTAGTTGCTACCAAAAGGTAATTCTGATGATCAAAAGAAACAGCAGAAACTGAATCCGAAACAGGAAGTTTTTCAAAATTGTTTCCATGATCGTTTGATAAGAAAACGCCTTGGTCCGTTGCTACGGCTACTACTCCTTCTTTTGTTGGATGTGCAGCCAAAGCAAGCGCTTGTCCTTGGGTTCCCTTCAGCTCACTCTTGTGCCAAGTCTTAGTCTTATCAGTGGAATAATAAAATCCCGGCTGATCCATACGTGAATTTTCCATTGGATTAAATACATAGATTTCCTGTGTTTCATATCCGACGGTCATTCCATGAAAGTCAACTTCTCCATACAGGTCAAGCTTTTCAATTGTTTTACCTTTGTCTGTACTTTTAATAATCCCAAGTGGATTGGCTAAGTTAGAATTAGGTGCTGGATGTCCACTACTGTAGAAACCTCCTTTAAACATAGAAAAACCCATGTAATCATGTTTCTCACCTTCTGTTGGAATTGTCCAAATGCCATCCTTGTAAACTCTTAGTCCATCATGTGCAGGAACATACAACTCTTCCCCGTCGCTAGTGTAGCCAAGACCATGAAAATGTCTAAAAGTTATTTCATCTTCCGTATTTACATTTGCCATAACGGCCAAGAAAACTGTGATTAGGAGAAATATAATAGAGATCCATTTGTAAATGGTACTTCTTTTCGAAATCAATTGATGCTTATCACGGTCCTTCTTTCTCTTCAAGCTAATACTATTGATTTTTCTTCTTGTTAATATGAATAATGCAACGAATACGATTAGAACTACCAGGGATGCAATGAATCCATAGCCCCAATAATTTACAGTTTTTTCACTAGTATGCTCATTTGCACCGTGAGCAAGCACTTTAAATGGAACAATAAACAAAATAAAATTTATAACAAAATATAACATCGCTTTTTTCATTATTTTTAGTTGCACCCCTAGAATAATTATTTTAAATAGAACGATTAAAGTTTATAGAAAAAGTTTGTAGAAAGTGTGTAGTTTTTAAACACCCTCATTCTAAAAACCAGTAAATCCGTTAAAAAAGTTGCTAGCTAGAAATGAGGTTAATTTGGTCATCCAATCGAAAAATAAGAAAATCCCCATTGCAATCATTGTAAATCCACCAATTTTCATCATTAGTCGATTGTTTCTTTTTATCCACTTCATTTTGCCTATAAAAAATGACATTAAAAAGAATGGGATAGAAAACCCTAATACATAGGCAATCATATAAATAAATGCCTGATCGGGATTTGTGACACCTAATGCTATCACTCCAGCTAAGATAGGGCCAGTACATGGCGTCCAACCTGCTGCAAAAGCAAATCCAATAATCGTTGAGCCAAAATATCCACTAGGTCGGTCTTTAAAACCCATTCTTTTTTCCTTCATCATAAATGAGGGCTTGAACACACCCAAAACAACTAAACCTAACAGAACAATTAAAATAGCACCTAATTGTCGCATAAGGTCACCATAATAGGTGAAAACTTTTCCTAAAAATGAAGTCGAGAAGCCCAATGCAATAAAAATGATGGAGAATCCAATAAGAAAAAAAGTTGTATGTAATAATGCACGCTTTTGTAGTAGCCCTTTACCATTTTGAAGTTCATCTACAGACATACCCGTAATATAAGACAAAAATGCCGGGTACAAAGGCAAACAACATGGTGATATAAAGGACAGTATCCCCGCTGCAAAGGCCAATATTAAATTTACATCTTGCATTTTAATCCTCCAAATTTTATCGATTTTATATAATATTTAAGTCTTACATTGTGTTAATTTCACCAATACGTTAATGTATCTAAAATTCCAAGCATAATTAAAAGCCACCCAGCTACTCGTTGTACCACTTGCCCAGCTTTCCTACCCTTCCTCATAAATTTCCCACCTAATTCAAAATACCAAATGAGAAAAATGGCAAACAGTAGAGGCACAGATGTTCCTAGCCCAAAAATTGAAGGTAATACTACACCATAAGATGTCTGCAGGACGATGGGCATCAATGTTACAAAAAATAGAATAAACATAGTCGGGCAAAATGCCAAGGTAAAACTGACTCCCATTAAAAAGCTACCTATTTTACTATCCTTCAAATATTGTTCTGGAATTCTTCCAATACGAATGGTCCAACGTATCTTGAAGAAACCAACCATAAAAATTCCAACCAAAACCAGTATTGGACCAATCGCCTTCCTAATTATTGGGATTACCATTGTTAAATTGGCCTGAAATTCCTTACCAAACATCCATACGATAAGTCCAAGTCCTGAAAAAACCACAACTTTTCCCAGTACAAAAAGAAGTATATGATTCCAAGGTATCTTTTGTTGCAATGAACGGTTCCCATATATCGTTATTGCACCAATATTACCTGTGAACTGACAAGGGGCAAGAGCTCCGACAAGGCCTAGTATGAAGGCAGCTAAAAGAGGAATCCCTTCCCATTGATTAGCTAAAGTAAAAAACGGATCACTTAGAAAATTACTTATTTCACTAAAAACTTGATACATACGCTTCCTCCAACCCACATACCAAGAATACTTTTTGATTTTATTATATATTTTAATTGTGTAGATTTTGTGAGGATTCGGCAATTATAGCAAAATATATAGTTTTATCATGTATAGAGTACCACTTTATTGTTTTTTACTTTTTAAACATATTTATTAGGTTTTGCCCAGATTAAATATAAATACCCGCCCAACACTCTTTCACACTTGTCAATTTCAATTTTTGAGCTTCTTATGATGTCAAATATATCACGATCCAGGTGACATCCAATCATTTTGACGTTAAGAGAGTCTACCTTTTTTTGTAACCATGCAAGTGGGGCTGAAGAATAAAGCCCATGTTCCATTAAAAGAATTTGACCATACCATTTACACCATTTGTTCATTTCATTTAAAACGTAAACCGGATCATTGTATGCGCACAAGGTTCCTGATGAAACGATTGTGTCAAAAGGATTTCCCTTAAAATTTAAACCTTCCACATCAGATAACTGAAATTCAGAATTAATTCTTTGCTCCTTTGCTGCCCCCTCGCATTTCAAGCATAATCGGACTAAAATCTATACCTGTATATTCAATTGATTTAGGGAAATACGCAAAATTCATTCCAGATCCTACCGCGAGCTCAAGTGTTTTCCCTTTGGCAGATGCATATATTTTTTCTCTCCATTTTTTACCTGACTGTTTTTTTCTTTGTTTCACTTTGCTGCTTGAGAATCAAATTTTATAATTAATTTTTCTTTATCCATCAGATACCCTCCAACTCTATTAAAAACTTTTCCATTACCCGTGCTTTAAAAAATATAAAATTTGATCCAAAGACTAGGAATATAAAAAAGGAAAAGTATAATATTTAAAGCTGGAAAAATGATTCTACCTTTATTGTGAAGGAAAAGTAACAATATAGATACTTATCATCAAATATGATACTAGGACAGTTAGTCCTAAACATTCATATAAAATGATTATAATTATGAATCAAACCCAAGCAAAATATTAAAAAAGGAGTTTTATCATGATGAATTTTATTGAACCACATCTCAGTAACCAAATTAAACTATTGTCCTTGGAAGACTTCATAACAATTGAAACTAGCCTTTATGAAGACAAAATGGATTCCGTATTATTATACGTATTTGACCATTTAAATAACTTTCAAGAACAGAAAACATTGTCAAAATACAAGGGTGATCATTCAATACTTTTTTATTGGGATGTTGCTGATGATCCAATCATTCCCTATCTTGTCGGAGAACCTCCAGTGGACTTTCGTAACCAAATAAGTAAATTAAAGAGGCAATATTTTTCAATCAGTTTAGACAAAATTGGAAATGATTATCTGTGGAATCTCTATTTATTTACAAAAAATCCTTTCATTAATCTGAAGTGAGTTTAAAAAGGGAAATGCTAGGTTGTGAACAATAATACCGAATGAAATATTTGGAGGGTCAATAAATGGGTATATTGTCTGCATCAATGATTGTATTGAAGTTTGCTTGCAATCAGCAGCTTTTATGGCTCGAAACAGTGCATTCGCAAAACAGCTTTGCCACGAGTGTGCAGAATCTTGTAGAAATATGGCTTCTTCAACTAATTGAAAGAATAATCCCTCCACCACAAAAATGGAGGGATTATTTTTTCTTATAATAACAAAGATTGTCCTCTTATTTATATATCAGCTTTGTGACCATGCTTCCAAGCGTTTCTCCATTATTAGACTCATGAAAGGTTCTAGTCCCATTTACTGGCCATATACCGGGGTTATTCACGATAAACTCCACATCCCACCGTTTTCCGGAAGCTACGACAATGGTATGTATCATCAAAAAAGTCTTTCCGTGGAAAGCCATCCAACTAAATGTTCATCTCTACGAAGGACTATGAATGGTCCAAATATAATATGCTGTTGAATAATTTAGTTCGGCAAGCTTAGAGTCATAGTCCAAAATTTAAACTGTAGTGTTTTGATATGAAAATACAAATGTATATCTTATAGCCATAGACAAGGAAGCAATAAAATCAGATCATAAAATATAATAAAAACAAAGACAGGTTGACTTTTCCGTTTAAAAATGTAAAATAGTATCCATAATATAAATAAGAGGTGAAATGATGAACGAATATAAAATCCCAGTTTCACATGAAAATAAAAAGATAATGTTTAAGGCACTTCACAATGGAATAAGTGATTTCAGAGATAACTTTCAAGGTATTCAATCTAGCTTTGACAATGGTTATGGACTTGTCACTTGGTCTTTCATATACAATCGTATTTATCATGATACGCCTTCAACGAGTATCATTTCCATCAAAACCAAAAGAGGCGGATGGCCTTTAGCTGTTATGTTTGATGAAGAATCTGGATATTTATATGCGTTTGTAAGGAAGAAAAACTTTATAAACAGACAAAAATCAAAAAAAGGAACACCATTATATTATCTTCAAGGGTTATCAACCTATAATACTGGGTTAGAGTCTGAAATTCCTGCTTCACAACTAAATCCTTATCAAGAATATGTTGACTTTGGTATTGACCTTGAAGAAAGGGACAGCCTATTAACATCAGTGCTGAATGAATATAGAAGTCAGGTGAAAAGGTTTTGCATTGTACTATTTGATACATATAACGGTGAAATTGTGGAATTTGGTGCAGTCTTAACTAACGAACAACTTGATGACTTCTATGAAGAAAACTGGAACCATGTTATCGAGGTAGATTACAAAGATACTAATGATACACAAACTTCGGAGAATGATCAACATGATATAGCACTTGAATTCAAGGAACAGAATATTAAGAAGACTAACGAAGAAAGTTAACTATGATCTCTCCTTGAAAGGAGTATCAAAATGTTTAAGAGTGTATTTAATGGCGAGAGATTAAAAATAGCGAGAACCTACAGGGGTAAAACCATAAATGATCTCGCTGAATTATTAGGAGTAACCAAACAAATGATATCAAAGTATGAACATGGTAAATCTGTACCTAGTTCAGAAATGCTACTTAAATTGGAGCAGTATCTTTTGTTTCCAAGAAAATTCTTTTTTGAGGAAGGAACTGATAAAGTTCAAGTAGGCAACACCTATTTTAGATCATTAAGGACAACTCCAAAAAGGGATTTGGAGGCACAAAAACTCAAACTTTTGTTCCTTTCAAAAATATATAGATTTGTTGCTGACTATATAAACTTTCCTGTAGTGAATCTACCCGATCTTTCATTAGATGCATTAGATTCAATGGAGGTAGCTGCAAAAGAGGTTAGAAAATATTGGGGACTAGGACAAGAGCCAATCTCAAATATGGTAAGACTTCTGGAAGCTAATGGATTAATTGTCAATACTTCACGTACGAACATAACTTCTATCGATGCATTTACACAACAGCAGCGATATGAAAAACAAATATATTATTTTGTTGTTTTAGGAAATGATAAAGGGAACGGTTATAGAAGGCAGTTCGACGCAGCACATGAATTAGGACATGTCTTACTTCACGATCCATATATTGATCTAACTCAATTGGAAAAAGATGAAGAAAAGGAACTTGAAAGGCAGGCAAATCAATTTGCCGCAGCACTTCTTTTACCTAAAGATGCGTTTACCAGAGATGTCTCCATGCATCCAAGGGATTTAAATCATTATTTGTATTTAAAAAAGAAATGGCACGTTTCTATAGGAGCAATGGTTGTGCGCGCGCATAACTTAGGAATTATTGAGTATAATCAGTATCATTATTTACAAAGGCAAATCAGCTCAAAAGGATGGAGAAAAGAGGAACCTTTTGATAAAGATTTTCAACCAGCAAGTCCAATTTTACTTAAAAAAGCAATAACAATGATTCTTGAAAACAAGAAGCTAAGTGGATCACAAATATTAGACACTTTAGCTAAAAATTATGATCTAAGTTTAAATGCTTATGAATTTGAAGATTTAGTAGGACTTGAAAGAGGAACTTTAGAAAAATATTATTCTAAGCAACAACCTAAAGTAATTGTTGAAATGAAAAAATCCTTATAGTTGTCGTTATAAGAATTCCGTTTCCACAAATTAATTTTTGTTTTTCTATTTTGATTTCAAGTTCGTTATTTAATTTCATCTTCCTCTTAGTATGTATATGAGAAGCAATTGGAATAGAGCAGTGATAATGCACCTTATGTTACTATGAGTAAGGATTCTGTTATAATTTTAGAATCTGAAACAGTAACCAAAACTTCTACCGCAACCAAAAATAACATAGATAAAGTTATCAAGCAGGAAACATAATTGCTGATATGTTTAACAAACTTAGGATAAAATAGAAATCAAACATCAGGAATGACAGGTTCATTATCGATTAACGGACCTGTCATTCCTTCTGTTTAATAGCTTATAATTCTACATATCCCAGCCCTTCGTAATAATAGAGTGTTTCATATTTACCAAAATTTCTTTTTACACATTTGCCCATGCATATTTTTATTTTTTAGAATCATTATTGTATTATTTTTATATTTTTCCTAATGTCAATCAAATATGAGGTTTTACGTCATTACCATCCCTCAATAATTTCTTCTATTACTTTCTTCGCCTCTTCCCAGTAATAGAATCTTTTTCGAACTTTACTTTTTTCAATAAGCTTAAAGCGGGGATCTTTTAGAAATTCTTCCTCCAAAAAGCGTCGGGACATAGAGCATTTTTTACTCAATGTATCTACGTCTACCAAGAACAAATTCTCACTAACTTGTTCATCGATTTTTTGTTGAACATATTTCTTAATTGAATCAGCATCCAATTCTATATTCACATTTGCTTGTGGTATCATTCTTTCACCTTCTTTCTGTCTCATCTTTTCTAATGCAGCAAAGGAAATTACTGTAAAGCATGTTATCACCGAACTCTTCTCGTTCGAATAGCTTTTCAAAAAAAATATAATTTAATTTTAAAGGTTAAAATGGGAGATTTATTGAGGTATTATGTTGATGTTCATTAAGTAAGTGCCAGATTATATTTCTTTTTGTGCGCATTTGCCCATGCTTCTAGAAAGGAATAAAAAATTGTTAAATAAATCGAAAAAAGATCCAGAGCTATATTATTATTTTAATACAAAAGGTGATAAACGATGGATGTTCCGTCATAAATATTACGACGAGTTCGGTATACGTCAAGAGAAAAAACAGCAGGGATTTCATACTGAGAAAGAAGCACACAAAGTCCTTTTAAAAATAAAAGTTGAGACTTTAAGGGGGGCTACCAAACAAGTTCAGTTTTCAAATTATACAGTTGCTCAATGGTTTGATACTTGGTACAAGACTTATAAAAAGAGTTGGAAAGTTACCACTCGTACCCAAAGAGAGTCTGCTATTCGATTGCATATAAAGCCGCTCCTTGGTCATTATAAACTTGCCAATCTAGATAGAATTACCTATCAAAACAAATTTATAAATAGACTTCTTGAAGAAAAGCAATCTAGTACTGTGGAAACTCTGCATAACATATTTAAAATCGGAATTAATTCGGCGGTTGAAGAAGAAATCATCCCAAAGAACCGCTTTAACAAATTAAGAATTCGCAATGAAGAAGAAGAAAACTTTGTTGCAAATTCTGGTTTGGAGGAAAACTATTTAGAAGCTCATGAAGTAGTTAAGTTGCTAAATAAAGCTAAGGAAATTATAAATATTACAGGTTTCTCATTACTATTATTGCTAGTTTATACTGGCTTGAGAAGAGGCGAAGCACACGGATTACGCTGGAACAATATAGATATGGACAACAGAAAGCTTACCGTTGAGAGAACAAGGGATCATAAAGGGGTTCGACCTCCAAAAACAAAAAATAGCTACCGTACAATCGATCTTGATGAACCAGCCATTGACCAGCTAAAAAAATATAAAACTTGGTGTAAAAAAATACTATTGTCTTTCGGACGGCATTTGAAGGAGGACGATTATATATTTATTTCGTATCAAACGGGAAAACCGTTATCGGATAACACTATTAATAATGCTCTAGATCGTGTAACAAAAAGGACAGGTATAAAAAGAATTACCCCACATGGTTTACGGCATACTCATGCAACCATTCTTTTAAACGATAAGGAAAATAGATTAAATATTGAAGATGTAGCGGAAAGACTAGGTGACACCCCACAGGAAATTCAAAACACTTATAAGCATGTTTTACCTGAACGTAAAAAGGAAACGGCTCACTTATTCACTGAAATATTAGTTTCAGCTGAAACTAAATAATTACTCTAAATTTAAATGTCAGCATCTTTATTTGCAAAAAACAAAGGACTTCCCATGTGGAAGTCTTTTGTTTTATTCCATTAAGGGCAGTTTCATTGAATACAGTTTAGAAATCAAAACTCTTTGAATCAACGGTCTATTTATTTTAATGGTTAATAATTAATTACTCTCATTAACCGATACCTCCCCTACCAACTGAATATCTAGAAGGCTACCTACCTTAACTAAGTCTAAAGTAATTACCTTTACTTCTCTTTAATATTAGATAACAAATTTCATATTATGTCTGACTTCATTAGCTCATTAGATGACATTTTCCCTTCCTTTCAGTATAATTAAATTTGAAAACTAAATTAGCAATTCACCCTTACCTGAAAAATACTTAGTGACCACCCCGAACTTTTATTTTTTTCTATCCCTTCACCCATGCTAAAGAAAGGATAGAATGAATGAAATATTACAAATCAAAAAAGGATCCAGAACTTTATTACTCCATTAACGATAATGGTGAAAAACGCTGGATGTTTCGTCATAAGTATTATGATTCGTTGGGTAAACGTAAAGAGAAAAAGAAGCGGGGCTTTTTTACGGAAAAAGAGGCCTATCAAGCCTTATTGGAAGTGAAAACTAATACAATTCGCGGAGCCACAAAACAAGTAGAGCATTCAAATTACACAATAGCTACATGGTTTGATATTTGGTATGAAACACATGAAGCGGATTGGAAGCCAACCTCTCGACAACAACGTGAGATGGCCATCCGACTTCAAATCAAGCCGTTATTAGGCCATTTTAAGCTTCAAGAACTTGATAAAACAACATATAAACGGGCTTTTATAAATCCGCTTCTCAAGAAATATAAGGTAGAAACTGTAAAACTTTTTCACCGTTTGTTTAAAATTGGTATCAATGCAGCAGTCGATGACGAAATACTACCTAGAAATCGCTTCAATAAAATTACAATTCGCGATGAGAGAGCGGAATTAATGGCTTCGGGGTCAAATTTAAATTTTTTAGAAGCAAATGAACTGAACAAATTATTGTCTACCGCTAAAGAGCTTGAAAACATTACGAATTATACTATCTTTTTACTTTTAGCTTATACGGGCTTACGTCGTGGTGAAGCATGTGGTCTTCAATGGAACAACATTGACTTTACCAAAAAAACACTTACAGTTGAACGAACAAGGGACAATAAAGGGGTCCGTTCGCCCAAAACTAATAACAGTTACCGTACAATCCTAATTGACGACATCTTAGTCAAACAATTGAAGAAGTATAAGAAGTGGTGTAAAGAAACGAAGCTTTTATTCGGCTATCATTTAAAGAGAGATGACTTCATCTTTATCTCTTATCAAACTGGCAAGCCTATTACAGATAGCAGCATATGTTACGCACTTAGAAGAATAATAAAAAAAGCTGATCTGAAATCAATTACTCCCCACGGATTAAGGCATACACATGCTACACTTCTTCTTAGTCAAGGGAAACGAGGGGCTAGTGTGAAAGTTGTTGCGGAGCGGCTCGGAAATACACCTCAGATGATTCTTGATATTTATGGTCATACATTTATGGAGTTGGAAGAAGAAACAGTTCAATTATTCTCCGAAAGTTTAAGTGGGGCCAATTCTGGGGCCAATTCCGAGTAATACCTTTTTAAACGTTGATATATCAAGGGTTTAGGAAATCGTTGAATTCTACTCTCGTTAATACTATCATTGATACTGTTAAAAACCCCGGAATCTTTCCGGGGTTTTTATATTCAGAACACATTTGGGTGAGTTTTAAGCCATACATTTTGGTGGAAGACGTATTTTTGTTTCTTTTCCTTTGCTTAACTATTATAAATTCAGTAAGCAATTTTATTATCTTTAAAGTGTTTCGTCATTACGTTAAATCTTTGATTTACCACATTCGACACCAGTTCTGGTTTCGTCCCCTGTTATTGTTTCGGTCCCGATCCCTATTTCTATCACGGCTGTGGCCGCGCTCTTGACTTCGTTGATGACATCTGTTTCGATCCCTATTTCGGTCCCTATCAGAACGGCGATCCTGTTCTTCAAAACAACAGCAGCAAACCTTTCTATTTCTATTTCCTCTAGACATGTTTTCATTGTTCCTATAAGACATCTTTTCACCCCCTTCTATGATATTCTATTTATTTTCTTTATTTACGGTAGCGGCAATCATCTTGATCATATAATACATTTTTTTATATTGTTGAACCCTTGCACAGAGCGGCTTTATCAGTAATCTAAAAACCTAGTAAGCGTTTGTCATTGGTAGATTAATCTGGAATAAAAATGGTGGTGCTAATGAGAAGTAGTGGTTTGAAGTGACATTCAAGCGAAGATTAAATCAAAACAATAATATTCCAGACAAAAAAAGAGAGAACATTCCAATATGGAATATCCTCTCTTTCCTTACTTATAACGAATTAAGAAATATTTCTTTTTCCCTCGGCGGATGATCGTAAACTGTTCTTCTATTCGGTCCCCTAAACTTACCGTATACGTCATATCCTGGTTTCTCTCACCGTTTATATAAATTGCACCATTATTAATATCTTCTCTTGCCTGTCGTTTAGACGAAGAAATAGATGTATTAACTAGTAAGTCTATTAGACCAATATCTTCTTTTGACATATCGTACGTAGGAACATCTTTAAACCCCTGTTTAATTTCATCTGCAGATAATTGTTTTAGGTCTCCGCTGAATAATGATTCTGATATTTTCTGTGCCTGTTCTAATGCTTTCTGACTGTGAACCATTCGTGTAACTTCTTCAGCTAGTCGTTTTTGTGCCATTCGTTTTTCTGGATTATTTTCTACTTCCTGTTGTAACTTGTTCATCTCCTCATATCCAAGAAACGTAAAGTAATGCAAAAACTTTATTACATCACGGTCGTCTGTATTAATCCAAAACTGGTAAAATTCATATGGGGATGTTTTTTCAGGATCCAGCCATATTGCACCGCCGGCAGTTTTTCCAAATTTAGTTCCATCTGCTTTAGTTATCAGTGGAACTGTTAAGCCGTAAGCCTTTGCTTCTTCGTCATCCTTTTCGCTGGACCTGCGAATTAATTCCATACCAGCTGTAATATTTCCCCACTGATCACTTCCGCCAATTTGCAGCGTACAGTTTTCCTGTTCAAACAATTTAAGGAAGTCAAGTGATTGCAAAATCATATAACTAAATTCTGTAAAGGAAATTCCCTGTTCGATTCGTTGAGAAACTGATTCTTTCGCTAACATATAGTTTATCCCGAAATGTTTTCCAGCATCCCGCAGGAAGTCTATAACTGTCATACTCCCTAGCCAATCATGGTTATTCCGTGCCAAAGCCGCATTCTCACCATTATCAAAATCAAGCAGTCTTGCTAATTGCTTTTTAATTTTGTCACTGAAACCTTGTACAACTGAAGCTTCATTTAAGGATCGTTCTGTTGAGCGACCACTTGGATCACCGATCATTCCTGTACCTCCACCTATTAACACAATTGGCCGATGACCAGCTTGCTGAAACCTCTTTAAAATTAATACTGGTACTAAATGACCAATATGCAAACTGTCTGCAGTTGGATCAAATCCCGCATATAATGTTACCTGCTTCTCGCTTAAATGTTTTTCCAATCCCTCAAAATCTGTTGTTTGATGAACTAATCCCCGATTCTGTAAATCATTTAGAATATCCATAACTTTTATCTCCTTTAAAAAATAATTATAAAAACAAAAAAACCCCATCCCCTATGTTTAATAAGGGACGAGATTTTTAACTCGCGGTACCACCCTTGTTGCATAATTATGCCACTTTGGGGTTGATAACGATGGGGGCACCGTCTTTCTGTAAAGAAAAAAGCTCCAGATTGTAATTCGTCAGCAAATATATACTAGCTTTCACCTGCCGCTAGCTCTCTTAATAGTGATTTGCCAAACTACTTCGATCCTTCCAAGCATATTTATATGATATTATTATTTATTTCTATCATATCTGTAAATTAAATGCAACTTTTATCTTTACGCACTTGGTCTAAATTTTCAAAAAACAGCTATTTTCTATACTACATAAAAAATGATTATGCTATAATATAAGGTGGAATTTTAGGAGGTATTATATGAACGATTTTAAGCAATTACTCCATAAATATGGTCAAAAATTGAAATCACTGTGGGAAGCTGGCAAAATCCAGCGTACTTCCCGTATTTCGTATGATGTATTTTGGAATGTTATATTATTTTTTATCATTGTTGGTGTTATAGGGTTCTTCTTTGCCGGCGGTATTGGTGCGGGTTATTTTGCCTCACTGGTCAAGGATGAACCAGTTAGAACATATGCCAGCATGGAAAAAGATATTTACAATTACGAGGAAACTTCTCAATTATACTTCGCAGAAAATAAATATATCGGGAATATTCGTTCTGATATACATAGAGAAGAGATTGACCTGAAAGATGTATCAGAAACATTGATTAATGCTGTTATTGCTACAGAGGACAGAAATTTTGAAGAACACCACGGTGTAGTCCCAAAAGCGATTATACGTGCGGTAGTTCAGGAGGCTACAAATGCTCCTATAAAAACAGGTGGAAGTACATTAACCCAGCAGCTAATAAAAAATCAGATACTAACCAATGAGGTTTCGTTTGAGCGTAAAGCAAAAGAAATTCTCCTAGCACTGCGGTTAGAGCGGTTTTTTGACAAAGACCAAATACTGGAAGCTTATTTAAATATTATTCCATATGGCCGTGACGCATCAGGTCAAAATATCGCTGGCATTCAGACTGCCGCTCAAGGTATCTTTGGAATAGATGCGAAAGACGTCAATCTGCCGCAAGCTGCTTACCTGGCTGGACTGCCCCAAAGCCCATCCTATTACACACCATTTGTAAATAGCGGGGGTTTGAAAAGCAAAGAGGGGTTACAGCCTGGCATCAATCGAATGAAAACAGTTCTTGAACGGATGTACGAAGCAGAATACATTACAAAAAAAGAATATGAAAAAGCACGTAATTATGATATTGCAGCTGATTTTACAGAAGAAACCGAATCGCCTCTTGAGAAATATCCGTATTTAACGGTTGAAGTTGAAAAACGCGCCAAAGAAATAATTTCTGAAAAGTTGGCTAAAGAGGATGGTTACACGTTAGAGGACCTTAAAAATGATAAAAAATTAAATGAAGAATACATGATTCTGGCGGATCGTGATTTAAGACAAAACGGTTATAAAATTCATTCTACGATTGATAAGAAAACGTATGATGCATTCCAGAAAATAGCCAAGGACTATAAATATTATGGGCGCGACATAAATGGTGAACCTGTTCAGGTAGCGGGAATGTTAATAGAAAATAAGACAGGTAAAATAATTAGTTTTGTCGGCGGGCGCGGTTATGATATAAAAGATTGGAATTATGCGACACAGGCTGTTCGTCCAAATGGAAGTACAATGAAGCCTCTCTTAACTTATGCGCCTGCATTTGAAAAGGGTGTTGCTCAACCAGGAACTGTCCTTCCAGATATTAAGACATATTACGGAAACGGTTATTCACCATCAAACTATACGGGGAATTTTCATGGTTTAGTATCTGCTCGAAAAGCCTTAGCAGAATCTTTCAACGTACCTGCTATATATCTTTACAATAAATTCAAAAGCCAGGACGCTGTAAGTGAATTTCTGGAGCCAATGGGAATTACTTCGCTTGGAGAAGATGAATATGCTCACCTTTCACTTGGTATAGGTGGTACTGAAACTGGAATCACTATTGAAGAAAACGTTAATGCCTTTACAACCTTTGCAAATAAAGGTAAGTTCATCGATGCCTATATGATTGATAAAATTACGACTAAAGATGGTGACATTATTTATGAACATGAATCCGATCCAGTAAAAGTATTTTCACCACAGACATCGTATCTAACTTTAGATGTTTTGCGAGACGTTATTAAGTACGGAACAGCTACTTATTTACAATCGCAAATGAAATATCCAGGTGTTGATTGGGCAAGTAAAACTGGTACCTCCAGTGACTGGCACGATTCCTGGTTTGTGGGAATAAACCCTAATGTAACTCTAGGTACATGGATAGGATATGACACACCAAAAAGTCTTAAAGATGATAGCTATCCTCTAAGCTACAGCCAGCGTAACCAGAAAATCTGGGCACAGCTTGTTAACAAAGCAACTGAAATTAACCCGGAATTAATGGCGCCAAACTCTAAATTTAAACGTCCAGATGGCCTTGTGACCAGAAGTTATTGTGCTATTTCGGGAATGCTGCCATCCGATTTATGTAAAAAAGCTGGATTAGTGACAACCGATTTATTCAATGCTAAGTACGTCCCAACGAAAACGGATGACAGTCTTATTGAAGGTACGTATGTAATGGTTGACGGGAAGGCTGTTATAGCCGGGCCAAATACACCGAATGAATTTACTAAAGGAGATGGATTGACTTTTAATCCTGAATTCTTAAAACGAAATGGCTACGACAGATTATCTGATATAACTAAATTATTCCCAAGTACGAACCGAAGCGCATGGGAAAAAATAAGTGTACCTAGTTCTGATATAGGTGGAGCAATAAAAGATGACGGAAAAAGTCCCGGTGCTCCAACCTCTTTATCAGCGTCAGGAAATAAGTTAACATGGAAAAAATCTGGAAGTAAAGATGTAGTCGGATATAGGATTTATCGTGCTGCTAAACCTGGTGCCTCTTTCTCAGCAGCCGGCAGCACTACAAATACAAGTTTTTCAATTCCGGATGGCAATGCAGTTTACATTGTCAAAGCAGTGGATTATTTTGGTTTAGAATCTGGAGCTTCAAAAGAAGTAAAAATAGGTGATTTCTCAAAAAAGGCCGATAAACCTAAACAGGATAAACCTGAGAATGAAAAACCTAAAAAGCCAGATAAGCCCGATAAGCCTGATTCCGAAAAAACGGATAAACCTGAAGATAATGGTAATGACGACTCGGCATAATCTAAAAACAAAATTAAGTGTCCACACAAAAGAAGCTGGGACATAACTAAATTGTTTAACCCAAAGCCGAACATTTCACCATACTAGCGAAGGAAATACACGGAGACTCCTGCGGGATGAAAAGCCTAGGTGAGACTACGTAGAGCGATAGCTCGGAGTAGGCTCAGGGCAGCCCGCGGAAAGCGTAGTGTATTTCCGTAGCGGTATGTATGCACCAACTATGTTCGGCTTTGGTTAAAACACTTTTGTCCCAGGCTCTTTTTTATTTTGACCTTTTCGTAATTATGTGCCGTATTACATCGATGTTCCTAAACCGCAAAGTAGCGATCACGGACAGCGATCAAAAATTAAACAAAATTATTAAAATTACTTACGTCGCAATTTCCGTCTTTTGTGTATACAATTATTAGAAAACTGCCTTTTATTTGAATCAACTCCTCTTTTACTAAAAATGTTATCTACAATCCTGTATAATATAACTATAGTGATTGGCAATCTCTCAGGATAGGTGGTGAATGAATGAATCATAGCAAAACCTACCATTCATTAACGAGCAATTCTGCAAAAGGAACAATCAAAATTGAAGGTCCCCTTACATCATTAGAATTACAAAATTATTATTTTCATGAGAATTTAACTGCTTTTCGCCCAGCTGACAAGCAATTTGAAGCAATTAAGAGTATCGCTGATTTTCCAGAAGGAAGAATTATTATTGCGAGAACAGAGGATACGATCATTGGATATGTAACTTATTTACACCCAGATCCTCTTGAACGTTGGTCGAAGTTTAATATGGATGATCTAATTGAATTGGGAGCAGTTGAAGTTATTCCTGAATATCGCGGAGAAAAAATCGCTTCGGGTCTTTTACAGGTTTCCATGATGGATAACTATATGGAAAATTATATAATTATTTCAACCGAATATTATTGGCACTGGGATTTAAACGGGACTAAGTTAAGCATCTGGAATTATCGGAAAGTCATGGAGAAAATGATGGCAGCAGGAGGTCTCTTGCCTGCACCGACGGATGATCCCGAGATTATTTCACACCCTGCAAACTGTTTAATGGTACGGATTGGTAAACATGTACCAGAGGAATCGATAAAGCAATTTGATACATTACGTTTTTTACAACGTCACAACTATCGAAATATGAGGGAGGGTTTATAAATGCTAGTAGAAGAGATAATGAATACAAATGTAATCACATTAACACCTAATGCAACAATAGCTGAAGCGTTACAGCTGCTCCAAAATAATCGAATTAGACATATCCCTATAATTAATTCAGATAAAAGTGTTATTGGCATTGTTTCCGATCGTGATGTAAGAGACGCTAGCCCATCCACATTTAGTAAGGATACTGATAATGGTGTTCTGCAAAATGAAATACAATCCATTATGAGCACACCAGTTGTAACCGTTCACCCATTAGATTTTGTTGAAGAAATTGCCGGGATTTTTTATGATGAAGAATTTGCCTGTCTACCTGTTGTAAGTAATGATAAACTTATTGGTGTTGTTACTGAGAAAGATATGCTTTACACGCTAATTCAATTAACTGGAACGAATGTGCAAAGCTCACATATTGAGGTTAAAGTCCCTCATAAGCCTGGTATTTTGCCCGAGGTTGCTTCCATATTCGGCAAACGAAAAACAAATATAACATCTGTCCTTGTTTATCCGTATCATGATGATCCGAATTATAAAATTCTAGTATTCCGAATACAAACGATGAACCCACTGCCAGTCATTCAGGATATTCGTGAAGCAGGCTATGAGTTAATGTGGCCGAATAATATAACGGGGCCAAAATTATGACATGCAACGCTTCGTTCGTTTTTTCAGATACATTCTTAAACTACCATTTTCATTCGGATCATCCATTTAACCAGAAAAGAGTCTTGCTGGTTAAAGAATTACTAGAAGCATCAAACACACTATCCACTGCAGACATTATTGAACCACGTAAAGCAACTGAAGATGAGTTAGCACTTTTTCATGATAGAGCTTATATTCATGCGGTTAAAAAGGCAAGTGATGGCGAATTATCTCATGCAGAGGGATTAGAGTTTGGACTCGGCACAGAGGACACACCTTTTTTCGCCAATATGCACGAAGCATCTAGTTACCTGGTTGGCGGGACACTTGCTGCTGTAGATTCCGTACTGCAGGGAAATTCATTGCACGCCCTTAACTTAGGTGGCGGTCTTCACCATGGTTTTAAACGGAAAGCATCGGGATTTTGTGTTTATAATGATGGTGCAGTAGCAATTAATTATTTACGAGAAAGATATAATTTAAGAGTATTATATGTTGATACAGATGCCCATCATGGTGATGGTGTACAGTGGGCATTCTATGACGATCCAAACGTTTGTACACTATCCATACATGAAACTGGCAGATATCTTTTTCCTGGAACAGGGAATGTAAATGAGCGGGGAGTAAAAGAAGGCCACGGATATTCATTTAACCTGCCTATCGATGCATTTACGGAAGACGAATCCTTTTTACATGTGTATGAATCTGCTTTCAGGGAAATTGCGGATTTTTATAAACCAGATATTATCGTGACACAGAATGGTGCGGATGCACATACGTACGATCCATTAACCCATTTATGCGGAACGATGGAAATCTATCAAAAGATTCCTGAGCTTGCCCATGAATTAGCACATCAGTATTGTGACGGGAAATGGATTGCTTTAGGCGGGGGCGGCTATGACATATGGCGTGTTGTTCCACGTGCTTGGGCACAGGTTTGGAATGTAATGAAAAATGGTAATGTACAACAGGGATTAATATCCGAAGCATGGCTATCTAAGTGGCAGGATAAAGCACCAGTAGCATTGCCTGACACCTGGAATGATTCCAAAAATATCGTTCCAACTATTCCCCGTAAAGCGGAAATTAGTGAAAAAAACAATAAAATCCTATTAAGTGCACTGAAATACACAAAGAATACAAGCTGAATGAAGCAAGAAGGGGCCTCAGGTTCAAGAGTCCCCCTTCACACCTATTACGGCAACTAATTCGCTTCATTGTCTTTTTCTAATATAACAATTTCCACTCGTCTATTTTTACTCATATTTTCCGGACTGTCATTTGGAACCAGTGGCTTTGTGTCACTATAGCCAACAATTGTAAATCTTGACTCATCAAAACCATTTTTATTTACTAAGTATCTTACCACACTGCTTGCTCTTGCACCTGATAATTCCCAGTTAGATGGGTATCTGAAGCTTTTCATCGGTTTGCTGTCGGTGTGCCCTTCTACCTTTACTTTGTTCGGTATTTTTGATAGCAATGAACCAATTTTATTCAAAAATGGTTCTCCTTTTTCAAGTATATTTGCTTCTCCCGGATCGAACAGGATAAGCTCCTGTAATACTAAAACGACTCCCCGCTCGTTCCTGCTTGCTGAAATAACGTTATTCAATTTATTTTCATCTAAGTATTTTTCAACATCATGCATCAATTCATTTAATGAATCTTTCCCATCAATAGTATCATCGCGATCATTTATGTTTTTTAATTGGGATGGAGTTTCAAATTCATTAGAATTTCTGCCACTTTCTTCTATACTCGTATTTTCAGTTGGATTATCCATAGGTACTGGTGAAGGATAAAAGTCAAAAATCATTCGATTGCGAAATGAGTCAGAAATTGCCTCAAATTTGACTAAATCGATTTGTGACATAGAAAATAATAAAATAAAAAACACTAGAATTAATGTTACCATATCTGAATAGGTAACCATCCATTTCGGGGCACCTTTATCCTTTTTTCCTTTAATTGGTCTACGCCTCATTTACACTCTCTCCTGCAAAGGAAGTTTCTTCATAGGTTTCTTCCTTTTGCTTCGTTTCACCGGAAAGAAAAGCGCTTAGTTTTTCCTCGAGAATTCTTGGATTTTGACCAGATTGAACACCAATCACGCCTTCAATAATAATTTGTTTCAAAAATATTTCTTCTTCTGTTTTACTTTCCAGCTTATTTGCCATAGGTATAAATACCAAATTAGCAAGAACTGTTCCATAAAGTGTGGTAAGTAATGCCACTGCCATAGACGGACCTAACGTTGTTGGATCCTGCAGGTTGTTTAACATTAGTACTAACCCTACCAGAGTTCCAATCATTCCCCATGCTGGTGCATATTCGCCAGCTTTTTCGATGATTGCTCGTCCCTTGTAATGACGATCCTCCATCGCGGTAATTTCAGCATTCATAATATCATTAATTACTTCAGGCTCTATTCCATCTACCGCAAGCAAAATACCTTTTTTTATAAATTCATCATCTACTTCGTCTAATTCATTTTCTAATGCCAAGATTCCTTCTCGCCTTGCGCGCTCCGATAATTTAACAAATAACTGAATAAGATTCGGAAGCCCCTGGTCATTTTTATGAAATGCCTCTTTCATTACTTTAAATGCCAATTTCATTTGTTCCATTTTAAAATTGATCATCAATGAGGCAATAAGTCCACCAATTACAATGAAGATGGAAGAAACATCGAGAAAGGAAGTTACCCCTTGACTCCCACCATTTGTTAAAATCGCGAGCATAATCATGATGAAACCTAACGTAATGCCGATTGGAGTTAATATATCTCTTCTTCTCATACTCTCTCTCCCCAAACTGAGTTGAATAAATAAATCAATCATCATTACTTTGCAGTTTAATTTATTCTTTATATCGACACTATTTTAGTTTTGTTGAGTTCCTTTCTATGATTCGATGCGGCAATACGACCTTTTTTTCAGTGACCTCTTCCTTATTCATATATTTTGTCAATAATCGCATTGCAACAGCACCAATATCATACATAGGCTGTACAATTGTAGATAAAGTTGGACGCACCATTGTTGCAAGCCTTGTATTATCAAATCCGAACACTTCAATATCATCAGGAACTGAATATCCTTTATCCTGCGCACCGTGTATAACCCCTAAAGCCATTTCATCAGAAGCAACAAATACAGCTGTTGGTTTTTCATATAAATTTAAAAGCTGTTCTACTGCTTCCAACCCTGAATCGTATGAATAATCACCTTTAATAATGTACGCCTCATTTAATGATACAGAAGCCTCTTTCATTGCTCTTAGATAACCTTCATACTTTTGCTGGTTAATGAGTGTATCATCCTGGCCCGATACAAATGCTGGGTGTGTATTACCTTGATCTAGTAAAAATTTTGTTGCTTCATATGCCGCTTCTTCATAATCGATATTTACTGATGGAATTGTTTCTGATTCATCGTACGTTGCAGCTAACACAACAGGGACGGAAGCACTTTTAAATTGTTGTACATGCTCCTCGGAGATGTTTCCCCCCATAAATAAAATACCATCAACTTGCTTTTCCAGCATGGTGTTAATTAGCTGCAATTCTTTATCTTTATTTTGATCCGAATTACTTAAAATAATATTGTATTTGTACATTGTTGCAATATCCTCAATACCTCTAGCTAATTCGGCAAAAAAGATACTCGAAATATCCGGGATTATTGCACCTACTGTTGTCGTCTTCTTACTTGCCAACCCTCTGGCTACAGCATTCGGTCTATATCCCAACCGTTCGATTGTAGCCAAAACCTTTTTTCGTGTTACTGGTTTAACGTTTGGATTTCCATTGACAACCCTTGATACAGTTGCCATTGATACATTTGCTTCTCTTGCAACATCATATATTGTTACATTCATTTTGCATAACCTCCAGTGTACAACGCACTATTTTATATTACATACTTTACCACAAAACATGCATTAACAAAATATAAAGGCTGATCAATTGTTGATCAGCCTTTATATTTATGAATGGGAAGCAATTGCAGCGTATTTAGATAATTCATCCATAAACGAATTGAATGATGGAATATCCATTTGTTGTGCAGAGTCTGAAAGTGCTACTGCTGGATCCGGATGCACTTCTGCCATTACCCCGTCTGCACCAATTGCAAGTGCTGCTTTTGCAGTAGGCAATAATAAATCTCTTCTCCCAGTTGAGTGTGTAACATCAACCATTACCGGTAAATGTGTTTCTTGTTTTAAAATTGGTACTGCTGAGATATCAAGCGTATTTCGTGTCGCTTTTTCATAAGTTCTGATCCCGCGTTCACATAAAATAATGTTCCCATTACCGCGGGATATAATATATTCAGCTGCATTGATAAATTCCGAAATCGTTGCGGATAATCCCCGTTTTAATAATACAGGTTTATTAACGTCCCCAGCGGCTTTTAACAATTCAAAGTTCTGCATGTTTCTTGCACCTATTTGAATAACATCTACATAATCAATTGCCTGTTCTATATGGGCTGGATTTACAATTTCACTGATAACAGCTAAATCGTATTCATCAGCTACACGTTTTAATATTTGTAATCCCTCTAGACCAAGTCCTTGAAAGTCATATGGTGATGTTCTAGGTTTAAATGCTCCACCTCGCAGTAATTTAATTCCCCGTTCTTTCACTGCCTGAGCTACCTGGGCAACCTGTTCATAACTTTCAACCGCACATGGTCCCATAACATAACTTGTTGTACCATCACCAACTTTTTCACCTTTAATATCAATAATAGTATCATTCGGCTTCTTCTTTCTTGAAACGAGCAATGCTTTTCGATGGTCATCCTCTTGCAATTCCAAACTTGCTTTAAAAATTTCCTTAAAAATGTGTTCAACTGTTGAATTCTCAAAAGGACCATCATTATGCGCTGCAATTTGATTAAGCATATCGCGTTCACGAACAGGATCAAATCGTTTAATACTTTGTTTATTCTTAATCTGTCCGATTCCTTGTACGAGCTTAGCGCGACGATTAATTAATTCTAGCAGTTCTAAATTCACATCATCTAATTCTTTACGTAATTGTTCCATATCACTCATTTTTTCCGCCCCCAAATCCAATTAATTATTATAGAAAAAGTAGCTGCATTTTTTTATAATTAGAGACCATTATAGCTAAAAATTTTTCCTTTGTCATTAAAAAGTTTATAATAATAAGTATATTCTTTCTTGAAAGGAACTTTTTATTATGGAAGAACGTGTATTTGCATTAGATATCGGCACAAGATCTGTAACAGGAATTATACTGGAAAAACAGAATGATAGATTTTCAATTGTCGACTATTATACTCAGGAACATAAAGCAAGGTCCATGGTTGATGGACAAATACATAATGTTGTAGCAGTTGCTGAAGTAATTCAAGAGGTAAAAGCCGTATTGGAAAATACATATGGTGAACTTAAATCAGTATGTGTAGCTGCAGCAGGACGGGCATTAAAAACAATTCAGGCGGAAGCAAGTATTGATTTGAAACAACAGCCAATTATGGAAAACGACTCAATCAAGCATTTAGAATTAAGTGCTGTCCAAACGGCCCAGTTAGAATTAGCTTCGGAAGAGCAAAAAAATGATTATTCAAATTACTATTGTGTCGGCTACTCCGTTTTACACTATAAGCTTGATGGAGAATTAATTGGTTCGCTTATTGATCAAAGCGGCGAGAAGGCAACTGCTGAAATAATAGCAACCTTTTTGCCAAAGGTAGTCGTGGAATCACTGCTAGCAGCACTTAGTCGGGCTAATCTCGAAATGGAGGCACTAACACTAGAACCTATCGCAGCAATCCATGTATTAATTCCGGAATCAATGCGAAGGCTTAATGTTGCATTAGTCGATATTGGTGCTGGTACAAGTGATATTGCTATTACAGATAAAGGTACAATTGTCGCATATGGCATGGTCCCAATTGCTGGGGATGAAATTACGGAGGCAATCAGTGAACAATACCTATTGGACTTTCCAGAAGCTGAACAGACGAAACGCACAATCGTAGAAACTAAAGCTGCAACAGTTCAAGATATACTAGGATTTGAAAATGCAATATCGTATGAAACACTGGTTCATGATATTTCCATCTCCATTGAAAAACTTGCAGACGCAATAGCTGAAGAAATTATAGCCTTAAATTCCAAACCTCCAAAAGCCGTAATGCTTGTGGGAGGCGGGAGTCTGACTCCTGAGCTTACAAAAATGACTGCCAGAAAATTGCAATTGCCAGAAAACCGGGTTGCTATAAGAGGTATAGAAGCTATCCAAAATCTAACAATAACCGATAATTTGCCAAATGGCCCAGAATACGTAACACCAATTGGGATTGCTATTTCAGCAAAACAGAATCCTGTTCAGTATGTAAGTGTAAAAGTAAACGAAAAAGTAATTAGAATGTTTGAAATGAAGCAATTAACCGTTGGGGATTGTTTCGTTCAAGCTAAAATAGAAGCAAATAAATTATATGGAAAACCAGGCATAGCAGCAATTATAACAGTAAATGACAAAGAAATAACTTTACCAGGTGGATATGGCAAAGCACCTAAAATCACCTTAAACAATAGAAAAGCAAGTGTTGATAGCGAAATTCACAATGGCGATGTGATTTCAATTGAGAAAGGAACAGATGGTGAAGATCCATCTATTACAATTGACCAGCTAATCGGCGAAACTCCATCATTTACTATTAATTTCAATAGTAAGCCTGTTTCAGTAAAGCCATTAATTTATGTTAACGATGTTCAAAAAGAAAAAGATTATGTCATTAAAGATAATGACTCTATTGTTATAAGACAACCGAAAACGATTCAGGATTTCCTGACATTGGTAAGTTCTGAAAAACTACATACAATGAAACCATATATTGTTTATGTAAATAATAAAGAAATGAAAATAGATAACGGTGAAACATCTATAAACTTAAATAATAAAGAAGCAAGTTTAAGTCATCCTCTAAAACATGGGGATCACTTGACTATATCTAATGCAGCAAAACTATCTGCACAGGATTTATTAGATAAAAGTAATCAAACATATTGGGATTCCATCACCGTCGCGTTTAATCAAAAGCCAGTGACCATTAAACAGCAGCGTATCAACATCATCAGAAATCAAACCGAAATAAAGCCGGATACCATCATTCAACCGAATGATCGAATAGAAGTAAGGGAAAAGAAGCAAGATTCATTTATATTTCAAGATGTATTTCGATATATTGATTTGGACCTTGCAAATGCTAATGGGAAATTTCATTTATATAAAAATAAGCAACCTGCTACATTCTATGAACCGATTCAGCACGGTGACAGCTTGGAGATTAATTGGGAAACTCCATAATAAAGGCTGGGGATTTCATCCCCAGCCTTTATTACGCATTTTCCAGTTTATTTTTTCTCCACCTCATCCGCTGCCTCTTCAATTGCCTCTGCAACTTCTTCAGCAGCTTCAAGTGCTTCATCCTCTTTGGTTCTCTTTTCTTGTAATTTTGTTTGTACAGTTTTTGTTAGATCCTGCGTTTTTTGCGAAACAGATTTTGCAGAGTCTAATGCTTTGCTTTTAATATCTGATCCTTTAACATATGCTCTTTCCTTCCAGTCAGACCCTTTTTCAAAAGCAGTATCCTTCCATTCATTTGCACGATCTTTAAATTGAGAAGCGCCCTGATTAATATCTCCACGTAATTCTTTTCCGGCTTTTGGTGCATACAGCAATGCAACGGATGCCCCAACAATTCCTCCAATTAACGTACCAATTATAAAATCTTTACTGTTAATATTCTGATCTTGTTGATTTCCCATTCCAATTCCTCCTCAAAATAAAATGATTAATTCTTTTTCTTTTTCCACAGGTCAACCACAGCTGACCCCCACTTAACTGCTTGGGAAGCCTTGTCCTGATTTTGAGATGCAGCTTTGGAAATGCTTGTTGCAACTTGATTTAACGACTGGTTAAACTCCTTAACTGTTTCACCTATTCCCTTTACTCCATCAAAAAGCCCATTCAGCTTAGAAGACTTATCATTGATGTCTTCAGCTAACTTATTCGTTTTATTAAGTAGTGCTGTTGTTTCTGTTGTAATGCCCTGCATTTGTTTTTCCAGACCCTCAAGTGTATTTGCTACGTTATTAAGCGTACGTGTACTTGCCTTCAGGGTCATTGCCAAATATACTACCAATATCGCAAAAGCTACTGCTGCGATTAATGCGGCACTATATAACAAGATCTCCATGGTAAATGTTCAGCTCCTTTGATATTCTATATTGTTATTTTAACCTATAACTTCCTTACTTAACAGTAATACCCTTTTTCCAATCACTAAAACTCGGGAAAATAGTTTCTTTATAGGTTTATCATAACCATTTCGACAAATATGTACGTAAATCCTTTAAATTTTGATTAAAATGGTTTTTTTAATAAATTATTGTTCCTGAACAGAACAGTTAATACAATAGTAACGAGTGATGAAATTCACAAAAATAAAACCGCTAAATAAGGGCTAAGATATGCTGAAAACATTTGATTAAGAAGGAAGGATTACAAATACCCAAAAAGAAAATCCGAACTAATACAAATTCTAATTGAAGAATTCATAGTTCGGATTTCTCTATGACTTTGATCCCAGTCACTTTTTAATCCCTCATAATGTATCACGCATTTTTTAATTCATTATCATTGTTCAATGCATCAATTTGTTCTTCATAGGCCTGCTGGAACTTTTGAATGTCACCTGCACCCATAAATATTAGCACACTATCTCTATAACCAAGTAAGCTGTCTGTATGTGACAATTCCAAGATGGAACTATCATCTATCAGCTTTTGAAGATCGCTTATTGTCAGTTTACCACTCTCTTCTCTCGCTGAACCAAATATGTCACATAAGTATACGTGATCGGCCAAGCTTAAGCTATCAGCAAACTCCTGTAAAAAAGTCTTGGTTCTTGTATACGTATGCGGCTGAAAAATAGCTACTATAGATTTGTTTGGGTATTTTTTCCTTGCTGAATCAATTGTTGCTGTAATTTCCTTAGGATGGTGTGCATAATCATCAATTATTATTTGATCACCAATATTTTTCTCCGTAAAACGGCGTTTAACTCCTTTGAATGTACTTATCTTTTTAATGTCTTCCGCTCTCATGCCTTCATAATGACAGATAGCTATAACAGATAAGGCATTGAGAACATTGTGGTTTCCATACGTTGGAATAATAAAAGTATCATAATAGGTATTACGTACAAATACATCAAATTCAGTACCATTTGCTGTTTCATTTACATTTTGTGCCTGAAAGTCATTTGTATCAGCAAATCCATAATAAACAACAGGAACTTTTGCTTGTATTTGTTGTAATTGTTCATCATCACCACATGCGATAATTCCCTTTTTAACTCGATCTGCCATTGATTGAAATGCATCAAATACATCATCAATACTTGTAAAATAATCTGGATGATCAAAATCAATATTCGTCATAATCGCATAGTTTGGTTCATAGCGTAAAAAGTGCCGGCGATATTCACACGCCTCAAACACAAAATATTTACTATCAACATGCCCTTTTCCTGTTCCGTCACCTATTAAATATGAGATAGGATACGTTTCGTTAAGAACGTGCGCTAATAAACCTGTAGTTGATGTTTTTCCATGGGCACCTGTCACAGCAATACTGGTAAATTGTTTTAACCATTCACCTAGAAATTCATGATATCGATAAAAAGTATTACCTTTTCTTTTTGCTTCCTTAATTTCAATATGTTCATCCGAAAAAGCATTACCTGCAATAATCGTGTATTCATCTTTGATGTTGTTTTCTGAAAAAGGGAATATTGGAATGTTTTTATCTTCTAATCCCTCCTGCGTAAAAAAGCGTTTGTCGACATCAGAGCCTTGCACTTTTTCACCGGAATCATGAAGAATATGTGCTAATGCACTCATTCCAGTCCCTTTTATACCAATAAAATGGTAAGTTGTCATAAAAAAGAACCTCCAAGTATACGTGTAAAAAGGATTGAGCCATTTAACATTAAAATTAGCTATTACATAATTATAGCAAATCTTGCTTAAGAGTGAAATAATATGTTTTAGGCTCTTGTAGCAAAGATACATTTCAGATTTATTAACGTTCTTGTTTATAATATTCAACTGGTTCCAGGCGAGGGTTAGGACGATAGCGTCGCCCTTCTTTAGCTTCAGGAGTGCCGTTCAGCAAAACATTGTCTCCCGTAAATCCAATATTAAGTTTCAGTAAACTTCTGCCAACCCCATACATATCTACAGGCACACCTAATTTTTCAAAATCCTCAATGCGCTGCTCCGTAAATCCACCTGTAACAACTATTTTCACATGTGAATAGCCATCATCATTAAGTGCTTTTCTTAAGGCAAAAACTAATTCAGGATTTACCCCCCGCGGATCAAATGTACCCATTAAATGGTGATTCCGTAAAAAGTATTTATCAACCAGTGTCCGTGATGTATCTATCCGAACACCTTTTAATTCCTTACCAAACGCTCTAGCTACTTTTAACGAATCAGTAATGACATCATTATTATAATCAACAAGTGCAACAAGTTCATCCTCTGGAAACATTTCATGGTAAGCACGTGATGCAGCAACAACATCTCCACGAAACATTTGAATCATTGCGTGTGGCATTGTCCCCATACCCTCTTTGCCCCACCACTCATTCATAGCGTGTGTTGCCTGTGCAGTAGACCCGCCGATGAAAGCTGCATATCCATCACCAGCCTGTTGAGTGAAATGGTCATCACGATCCCCCATAAAAATAACCGGCTTTTGCTTTCCAGAAGATCTGGCTGCTTTTACGACATTATATACATTTGTTGCTACTGATGTTCTTCGTGCCAATATTCCATCAATGATACCCTCTAAGAATCCAAAATGCTGATATGGACCAGAAATAGTTAACACCGTTTCATATGGACTTATTTTATCTCCATCCTTTAACGAATTTATCTCAAGCTTATCTGGATGTTCTGCAAACGTATGTAATAATGCAATTGCCTCATCTGTTCCGCATAGAACTGCATTTTCTTTTTGAAAAAATTGCATCGTGACATAATTATGCGGAAGCTTCTGTTCAGCCATTTCCTTTGTTTTTAAAAAATATACTGCTGAGAACCATCCTTCCCCAATTCGCTCATCAAACTTAAATGTTTTATTTGTTAATCGTTTTATCTTCCCATTTAATTTCTGCTCGATTTCTTTCATAGTTTTGCTTCTCCTTAGCGGTAATTGTGTAACCAGTACCTTCACTTTATATCCTATCATAATAAAACAATCAAAACTCTACAAGTGGGAAGACCTCTTTCTTTACTCCTGCATGCTTTCTATCTGTGATGGTGAAATTAATACCTCTCTTGGTTTACTGCCATTCTGCGGTGCAATTATTCCCTTTGCTTCCATTGAATCCATTAAACGGGCAGCGCGATTATAACCGATTTTAAAGTGTCGCTGCAATAACGATGTGCTTGCACTGTTATGCTCGACAACAAATTCAATAGCATTCTCAATGAGTTCATCAGCATCGTCTTCAACTGCAATTTGCTCTAATAATTGTTCCTGTTCAAATAAATAATTAGGTGGCGCAATTGATCTGGCATACTTTGTAACTCTTTCAATTTCCTCGTCAGAAACAAAAGCACCCTGCAGCCTTATACTCTTTCCAGCACCATTTTCTACAAACAGCATGTCACCTTTTCCTAATAACTTTTCAGCACCGCTTGTATCAATAATCGTTCTTGAATCTACTTGTGATGAGACACTAAATGCAATCCGGGTTGGAATATTCGATTTAATCAAACCAGTAATGACGTCTACAGATGGCCGCTGTGTTGCTACAAGCAAATGAATTCCGCATGCCCTGGCTTTCTGTGCAATACGGCAAATAGCATCCTCAACATCTTGAGGGGAAACCATCATTAGATCAGCCAATTCATCGATTACTATTACAAGGAACGGCAATTGTTCATCAATACGGTTTTGCTTTTTCATCTTCTGATTATATCGTTCAATATCACGGACACCCTCATGCACAAATTTCTCATACCGTTCCTCCATTTCCCCGACTGCCCATTTCAAGGCAATTGTTGCGGCTTTTACATCTGTTATTACAGGTGAAACTAAATGTGGTATCGAATTATATGGAGCCAATTCCACCATTTTGGGATCTATCAATAAAAACTTAACCTCATCATGGTTAGCTTTATAAAGCAGACTAACCAAAATTGTATTGATGCAAACACTTTTCCCAGATCCAGTTGCACCGGCTATAAGTCCATGAGGCATTTTTTGTATATTTGTAACGAGGGGTGACCCTTCAATATTCAGTCCTAATCCAATCGTTAAAGGTGAACTGCTATTTTTAAAGGATTCTGCTGCAAATATCTCTTGTAATCCAACCATTTGCGATTTAGGGTTTGGAATTTCAATCCCTATCGTGTTCTTTCCTGGAATTGGAGCTTCAATTCGAATATCCTTTGCAGCCATATTCAGTTTTAAATCATCACTTAAATTTTTAACTTTGCTTACTTTGACCCCTAATTCGGGTTGCACTTCAAATCTCGTTACCGCTGGACCTTGGGTAGCATTAACTACTTTGGCCCTTACATTAAAATACTTTAACGTTTTTTCTAACAATTCCTGCTGATTAGTTATCCACAATTTGTCCTGATTATTTTCAGGTGCAGGATCGTTTAATAAATGGAAAGGAATAACACTATTTGTTTCAGTCTGAACTGGCGCAACGTGCTTTCGTATTTTCTCTTTATACCGGCGTTTATCATTTGCTGACATCATAACATTAAAAGGTAAAACAGATTCCTTTTTTTTAGCATTAGATTGTTTTGAAAGTGACTGCCTATCTTCCCTATTTTTATTTTTTTCTTCCCTTTTATTACTATGTTCATTATTTTTTCGTTCATTATGGGTAGACGATTGTTTATTCGATTCCACAAAAGATTCAATCGAGTCAAATTCACGATCTGCTCTTTGACCTCCATTTTTTTGGTTAAATTCGGTATTTTTCTGTTCTGAATCTACATGATTGGTTGTTTGTTTTTCAATCTGCTCCACTTTATTTATTGTAGCTTCTTGTTTAATTTGATTATAAACCTCTTCCTGGAGTTCCTTCTTTTCCGTATTTTGTTTACGGACAAATGCTGGTACCTCATCCAGTTCTTTTTCTTTTTTTCTAGGATTAAACCCGTAAATCGGTGAAGCTACTTGTGTCGGCCGAAAAGGTTTATTTTCATTTTTATTTTCCGATTTTTGGTGCTGTACTTTGCTGTCACTTTTTTTCTCGTCTGTCTGATTTCTATTTGAACTTCTTTTTTCAACCATTGTTCTACGAGTATTATGGTGCTGTCTATTTCCATTTTTCCGTTCAAAGGCCGGTTTCTCCATTGTCTGCTTCTCACTCTTTTGATCTGGTATAACAGGAAACCGAAATGAATTTTTGTTAGGATATTGATAGGTCACTTTTGTATGTATACTTTGTTCTTTTTTATCATTTCTAATTGTTTCTTGTTGTTCATTCTCCTCATGTATTTCTTCAAAAAACAAATCCCTAATTTTCTTTTTCCATTGGTCCCACATTTGTTTTCACTCATTTCTTTGCTAAAAAAATAATTCTTCTTTATTCTATCAGTTTTTCTCGATGTTTGTAGAGTGCAAACAGATAATAAGCAGCAATATTTTTTAAAATGAAAAACAACCTTTGTCCAAAAGACGTAGGTTGTTTTTATTTAAAAGTCAAACGATTCTCCAACTGTATAACTGTCATCCAGCACGTAAATGCCCTTCTCTTTCGGAGCGTTTAGTAAACCTAGTTCTTTTTGTGAACATATCATACCATTCGAAGATACCCCCCGTAATTGTGTCGGTTTAATTTTAAGTCCACTAGGCATAACCGCCCCAACCTTGGCAACTACAACTTTTTGACCTTCACCGACATTTGGTGCCCCACATACTATTTGAAGCGTTTCTTCACCAGTGTCAACTTGACATACACTTAATTTATCGGCATTTTCATGAGCTGTTTTATTTGTTACATAACCAACAACAAATTTTGCACTTAAATCAAAGTCAATTGGATCATTTAACGTGTTGTTTTCAAAAAGCAGTTTTATTTCAGATAATAATCCTTCTGTTAACCTAATCTTTCCAGTAGCTGGTAATGTTAAATAATCGGATGCATGAAAAATATTGTACCCCAGTATTTCACCATGTTGATTTGTAATTTTCGTGATATTTCCATACTTTTCCTCATTTATTTCATACCGATTTCCATCTGTTAAAGGAATAATTAATACATCGCCAATACCGATTGGGTTGTAAAATACGTCCATTGTGTCCATCCTTTCCTACCGCTTTTCAGGTCGGTTTTTGGCCATTATAAATACAAGCTCAAGTGTTTTGTTGTCGTAAATAAATGACAATGAGGTTATTGGAATTCTGCCCTCAGCAAAAAATTTCATCGTCATTTGTGCTAATATATCATACCCTGTTTTGTTTTGTATGTCAGCAAAAATCAATACATCCTGGTGAGGAACCGCAACCGCTAACTCCCCCTTACTATTTGCCTTCATTTCCTCTAAAAATGCCTCATTTAGTATCCGGCTTGCATCATATCCATCCTGGTGTGCAACAAAATAAAAGTCATTGTCTGCTACGGTATCTTTTTTGTAGTCATTGGAAAGTGAACGGATGTTGAATGTTGCGATTTCATCTATTCTTTCTTTTGTCCACCCCTCATTATCAAGCATGGGTTCATCTATTAACCGATAGGATTTACCTAGATCCAATGCATAGTAAACCCTTGTCTCCGCAGTATGATCCTTACAAACTAATTTAGTACCTGCCTTCGTTTTGGTTGCAAAAGAAGTTGCCCGTATGACTGGGTATATTTGTTTTTCCATTCCAGTTAGCTTGTGATCTTCATTCATAATTCTTAATGCTTCTGAAACATGGTCAACCAATTCATCTATCGCATCATCACCGCGCTGGTTATATTTTGCAACTACATTTGGAAGCGTTACAGACATCCCCTGTTTTGTATCCTTCCATTCAAAACGCAACGTATCTTTATCCCTGTTATAAGTGATATGATAATTAGGGTTTGCTAGTTTTTCTTCTAATATTTTTTTCATTTTCAAGCTGGTCATTTTCATATTTTCGCTCTCCTTACTTTCTTAAATCTATTGATTGGGGAGCCCTTCAATGAACTCAGTTATTTCCTCTTTCGTTTTACGGTCTTTACTGACGAATCGTCCTATTTCCTTCCCATCATTAAAAGCAATAAAGCTAGGTATACCAAACACCTCATACTCCTGGCATACCTCGATAAAACGATCTCTATCTATCATAATAAACGTAATATCGGGATATGAATTTTCTATTTCAGGCATAACAGGTTCAATAACTCTGCAATCCGGGCACCAATCCGCAGTAAATAATGTGATAACTTTCCCTTTCGCTTTCCAACTATTCAATTCATCTATTGTGTTTATTATTCTCATTTTTATCAGCCTCCATTACAATAGTATCTTTGTTTCCTCTAGGATACAAACAAAAAAGCCATCCTCTTGATTATAGAGGATAGCTGTATTATTATTTTTGCGCAACCTCACTAGTTGCCGCGATAGATCTTGAAATTTCCATCAGGGCCCGAGCATCATTGTCCATTTTGCCTTTGGATGTATAGGTAGTTATTTTTACTCCGCCAATTCCAACCTGCATCTCGTACCCATCTCCTTTGTCTGACAAGATACGGATATAGCCGAACTTATTATTATCTTTAAATGACTCCATGAGCAATGCTTCTTCTTTCTTGGCTGATTCGTAGCTTAACTGACTTGTTGGTTTTTCTAAATTGTTATAGAAAACGATATATGTCTGATCCCCATCCTCTAATATTACATTGCTTTTGGATTCTTCTTTCACCTCTAGATTTTCTGGTAAATATAGCTCAAAACTATTTAATTCGTGGTTTGTTTCTATTTTCTCTTTATTGTTAAATGCCTCCAGGGCGTTTTGCTTTGCATCTGTTAAAGCCTCTTCTTCAGACTTCATACTACATCCACTTAATACTATAATCAGTAATAGGAACACAACTGGTATAATACGTAATTTATTTCTCACAATATTTCCTCCTGTGATATAGTTCTTTTTACCCTCTATTATAATACTACGAATTCAAGATATATCAAGTACAGATTTTTGGAAGTATTGCAGAAACATTGCATTCTTTTGAAAAGTCGATAAAATAGAAATAAAGAAATTGGACAGTAATGGAGGAGATTTAATATGAATTTAACCGTATATCTTGCAGGACAGATACATGATAATTGGCGTGAGGAAGTTAAAAAAATGGCTGAAGAGAAAAATCTGCCATTAACATTTGTTTCACCACAAACAAATCACGAACGTTCTGATCATATTGGTGAGGATGTACTAGGTAAACAACCGGGAAGTCAATATAAAGATGACGCGGCTTCCAGCATAAATAATTTCAGAACCCAGGTATTATTGCAGAAATCTGATGTCGTAATTGCCTTATTCGGCGAAAAATATAAGCAATGGAATACCGCTATGGATGCAAGTACCGCTATCACGATGAATAAACCGACAATTTTAGTTCGGCCATCATCTTTAATTCATCCATTAAAGGAGTTATCCAATAAAGCGAATGTTACAGTTGAAACGATTGACCAAGCATTAGAGGTACTAGCATATATTTATGAATGATAAAAGTATTTTAGTCAAAGAGAAATCCGAACTATGAATTCTTGTATTAGTTCGGATTTCTCTTTTTGGGTATTCGTGATCCCTGTAGCTAATTGTCCGTAAACTGCGATGTAAATACTTGTGGTGATTTCGCTTCAGTTTGGATGCTCTTTGGTCCCGCAGCTCGTATACTTTAATTTTTATTATAAAACTCCCACTGTCCTCTTAATAGTTTCACTACATGCACAAACATTTCTTTCCTATTAACTAAGTCGTTCGTAAAAATACCAATAGCACCTTCATTATTTCGCACTTCTTTCTTTTGTGTATACTCGTCCATAACATCTCCAAGCTCTATTCCTTCCGTTAATTGTGATTGAAACCCAGAAGGTAAAAGAATTCTTGCACCGCTTGCTGTATAAACATTCTCCTCCTGATCGACGAGCGCACCCCAATTACATAAATACAGTTGTTCCCTAATGTACATTATACCACCCTCGAGACCGATACCAATTGAATTCGGGTTTTCCCTGATACATGCTATAGCCCGATTGATCGCACCTTGTCTCGTTTCTTCATCGGAAAATGGCTGCTCAGAAACATTTGATGGAACATTTCTATTAATAACAGATGCGTTGGGAAAGATTGCTTGAACTGCCGCAATTTTTGTTGGATTATTTGACCCGATTGTTATTTCCATTCAGATACCCCGCAATCAAATCTATAAAAGGTTTTAGTGAAGCTACATAAATATCCAGTAAAAACTTAGCTTGATTTCCGTATCTGATCCACTGTATTATCATCCGTTGCTTTCACAAGTTTTACTATCAATTCCTTTGCAGCCTGGTAATCATCAATGTGAATCATTGAAGCTGATGTATGAATATAACGTGAACAAATACCAACAACGGCTGAAGGTACACCATTATCCGTCAAGTGTACACGTCCTGCATCAGTTCCTCCTTGGGAAATAAAATATTGATAAGGAATATTATTAGTTTCAGCTGTATCCAGAATGAATTCCCTCATTCCACGATGTGTTATCATTGAACGGTCAAATATTCTTAGCAAAGCACCCTTGCCAAGCTGTCCAAATTCCTTTTTGTCACCTGACATGTCATTAGCAGGTGATGCATCAAGTGCATAAAAAATGTCTGGTTTTATCATATTAGCAGCAACCTGTGCACCGCGTAACCCTACTTCTTCCTGAACTGTTGCACCAGAGAATAACTGATTTGGCACAGTGTCGTTTTGCAATTCTTTCAATAACTCAATAGATAGTCCACATCCATAACGGTTATCCCATGCTTTAGCTAGTATTTTTTTATCATTTGCCATTGGTGTAAACGGACAAATTGGAACAATCGCTTGACCTGGTTTAATACCAATTTTTAATGCATCCTCACGGTCATCTGCCCCGATATCAATAAGCATATGTTTCATTTCCATCGGTTTTTTGCGTTGTTCAGGTGTCAGATTATGTGGTGGAATGGAACCAATTACACCAACAACAGGACCATCGTCCGTCATTACTTGTACACGTTGGGCAAGCAAAACTTGATTCCACCATCCGCCAAGTGTTTGAAAACGAATCATTCCATTTTCAGTTATTTGCGTAACCATGAATCCAACTTCATCCATATGCCCGGCAACCATTACTCTAGGTCCATTTCCCCTTTTCACTCCGAAAACGCCACCCAAATTATCTTGAATAATTTCATCAGCATATTTTTCTAATTCACCTTTCATGAAGCCGCGAACTAGATGTTCATTTCCTGGTGCGCCCTGTAGTTCTGTTAGAGTTTTAAATAAATCAAGCGTATCCTGTTTCATTATAAATCCCCCATCTTAAAATATGTACTAAATTAAGTATAACGGAAACTGCCTTAATGTTTCCACAAATCTACTGTTTATTATTTTCTATTTATATTTATTTACGGTATACTAACAAATGTAGGATAGTTTACAAAATCGAATTTAAATTTGTAGCTAGAGGTGATTAAAAAATGAGTATGAAAAAAGCAGTTCTTGCAGCTGGACTTGGTGTTGCAGTAGGGTATTTGGCAAAACAACAGATTGATCAGTTTCAAAAAATAACTCCTGAAAAAGCATTAAAACAAGCAAAAGAAGCTTTCAAAAAGCGTGGACCTATTAGTGGTTCATGGATTTATATGAAACCGGAAGAAGTAGAAAAAAACGGCTTAACGTTTAACGCATATCGTGGCGGTGTAACTCGTAACATAGATGGTGAAAATAAGCAATTTGAATTTCACGTGGACGTTGAAACCGGTGCTGTTATTGACGCTGTACAAACAACATAGATTTTTAAAACTGCTCTAATAAGGGCAGTTTTTTTGTTAGAAATAATATAGGTCAGTCTATTGCGGCTTTGGCGCTGGAACTGGACGCGGCAGATGCGGTAGTTTAGTAATCCATAGCATTCAAATTAGCGATTAAAAAATGCTGCCCCAGGGGGACAGCATTTCAATATTCATTTCTTTTGCGCTCAACCTCATCTATCTTTTCACCATCACTATTAAACTTAATCGCACGATAATAAGCGTCATGATAAAACGTGTACCAAGCTCTTCTCTGATAACCAAAATCCATCCATTTTTCTTTTTGGTGAACAGATGTCACTGGATAATCATCATAGGCAAGTGCCCATAATTTATTTTGATGTGCGTGGGTTGGCATGATATCTGCCATATGAATAAAGCACGCATCACCCTCTTCAAAAACCAGAATACAATGTCCATCACTATGTCCACCTGTATGGATCATTTTTAACCCTTCAGCAATTTGAATTTCATTTTCAAATGGCTGTACTTGATTTTCAATAGGTTTCCAGTTCATTTCCCAATATGTATTTACAGACCTGATATTAGGATTTCGCATTTCATTCCATTCTACAGCTGAAGCATAAATTGTGGCGTTTTTGAAGACAGATACAAATGTGTTATCCACCTTTTTTGTCAATCCACATGCATGATCAAAATGTAAGTGTGTCATAAGCATTGCATCAATATCATCCGGGGTTAGTCCTAATTCAGCAAGAGAACGATCAATTGACGATTGTTCTTTTACCCCAAAATTGCGCAATTGTTTATCAGATAATTTATCATTCCCCATACCAGAATCGATTAATAGGTTTTTCCCATCAAGTTGAAGCAAAATCGGATCCGTGCGTAATTCAATCTGATTTTTTTCATTGTTTGGATACTTCTTTCCCCATAATGCTTTCGGGACGACGCCAAACATTGCACCGCCATCCAGAAAGTTGACACCGCCATTTAGCCAAGTAAGTTTAGCCCGTCCAATTTGTAGTGTTTCCATCTAAAAATCTCCTCTCCTTCTGTTTCCAGTGTAGCGAAACAATGATATTCCTGCAAACGCTATCAGAATCCATAAAAAAAGAACCTCCTGTGCAGTAGAAGGTTTTATTTAGAACTATCCTTTAAGAACTTTTATTTCATCCAGCTCATCTAAAACAGCTGATATTAATGGGTGCTGCAAATCTAATTGAGATACGGATTGCAGTGTTTTATTGTATCCCATTTCCTTGATCATTTGCTGCAGCTTAATTGCTTCTTCATCGTGACTATTCGTGTATTGTAATACCGAAGCGATCGTTTTAGCAAGATAGGAAGGTGTTTTACCGGTAACGTTTATATAAATACATGCAGGACGAATTAACCTGTCGTTGGGACCCAGCTTACGTATTGGACCCCTTCCCACTCTAGTAACTTCATCTGAAATATATGGGTTTTTAAAGCGTTGTATAATATTATTTATATAAGCTTGATGTTCCTTTCTGTCAAATTGATAGGTTTGAATTAATGCTTCACCGGATTCAGCTAGGACACCTCTAATAATTTCTTGAACGTTAATGTCATTCATCGCTTCATAAATAGTATCATAACCAATATAGTGACCTATATATGCAGGTACAGCATGGCCGGTATTTACAGTAAATAACTTACGCTCAATATATGGTGTTAAATCCTTCACATACATTATTCCATCAACAGAGGGAACGTCGCCTTTAATTGCTGGTTCATCCACGACCCACTCAAAATATGGTTCAACAGAAACTTCCAATAAGTCTTTCTTATTCACCTGATTAGGAACAATTCTGTCAACCGCAGCATTAGGGAACCCGATAAGATCATTACATGCTGCTTGTTCTTCTTCCGTTAAATGCTCAAAAACCTTTTCCTTTAGTAAGGAACTGCCGCCAACCATATTTTCACAAGCTATTATATTAAGTTGCCTTTTAGTTGAATTAATTCGCTCACGTAACCCTTTTGAAATCAGATTTGAGATTACAGGTAAAATGGTTGGACCCACAGCGGTTGTTACAATATCTGCTTTTATTATAGCCTCTATTACTTTTTCCGGGCTAGTAACACTGTTTATTCCTGATACATTTTTTACTGTTAATGATTCATTTTGCTCGGCCGCTAAAATTACCGTGTACTGCTGTTTATTGTTTAACTCCTGAATAACCGCATCGTTTACATCAACAAATGTGGTATGATAACCCGACTGATAAAGTAATGCACCGATAAAGCCGCGCCCAATATTTCCTGCGCCAAAATGTACTGCTAACATTTAATTCACCTCATTAAAGAGACGTATGATTTCTTCTTTCGACCCTGTGTCCACGATTTTCTGGATATTATCTGCATCAGATAGTACAATTGCAATTTTTGAAAGAATCTCTAAATGTTCGTCCCCTTTACCTGCGATACCAATTAATACTTTGACAATATTTCCATCACCAAAATCAACACCATTTGGCACTGTTACAACAGACAAACCTGTTTCTTTTATAAGACCTTTTGCATCCTCCGTACCATGGGGAATTGCAACATGATTTCCCATAAATGTAGAAGTCAATTCTTCTCTTTCCAGCATTTTATCAACGTAGGATACTTCTACATAACCGTTGTCAGCCAAAATCTTGCCCGTATATCGAATTGCCTCTTCTTTATTGTTTAACGTTAGATTTAGTTGGATATTTTCTTTAGCTAAAACTTCTTTTGCCATAACTTGATGCACTCCTTATAATATATTTTTCTCTTGTAAATACTTATGAAACTGTTCAGACAGGAAGTGCTTGATTTGTTTTTCGTTCTCTGATTGAAATAATTGAATGCTTTCTTGATCCTGAATTATTAAACCACTTATGAAACTTACAATTTCCAAAACCTCCTGATGTGTCAACTCGGGTGCAAGCATTAACAATAGTGTATCCATTTCCATATCCTTACCATCCATTCCTTTTACCGATAATGAATTGGATAATGAATAAATTAAAAAACAAGGCTTGATAACATCCTTTGATCTCGCATGAAAAAGCGCAAGCGATGTATCCGGAATTCCAAGACCATTAATCTGTTCCCTCTTTAAAAGTTTTTCAAAGACACTATTACTGTTTGTGACCAACTGGCCATTTACTAAATCATTACAGGCTGAATGCAAAATAAATTCCAATGACCGATTTTCTTTAATCTTTATGAGTCGAAAGGAATTAAGAATATCCAAAATTGCTTTTGAATAATTTTGGATTGCCTCCAGCTGCAGGATAAATTCTGTACGCTTTCCTTTAACTGGTTTTAAGCAAGGTTTTTTATTTGAAGTATACGTTAGCTTCCTCTGTCTAATTGCTTTCTTGATACGATGTGCTTCTGAAGCAGTCAACATAGGAGAAGCTTGAATATATTTGCCTTCAAAACCATTTAACGGAATGGTTGATACAATAATATCATAATCATAAAGATTGGAATTCTCCAATTCAAACATTGATTTATTTTCTACCCGTTTTATTTCCGGAATACGCTGCATTAGTTTCGTAGCAAGCATTTTCGATGTTCCAATACCGCTTGAACAGATTACCAATGCCTTTAAATCCACATCAATTTCCCCATATAACAGAATAGCTGCAAAGTGAAGAACAAGATATCCTATTTCATCATCTGGAAAATCCATTTCCGGGAAAATGTCTTGAACACCTTCCCGAATAATGTAAAAAAGCTTATCGTAATCCCTTAATATATCTTCAAGCAATGGATTTTTTATATTCATTCCTTGTTTCAACCGATATATCGTAGGTTTTAGATGTGCCACTAGATCATGTAATAAAGGCTTATTTTCGGTTAAATCTAAATCTAAATGCATACTTACATATTGAATCAGATCTTTAGCATTATTAGCGATATCGACACTGGTGTCTTCGATTAAATAATTGTTATCTATTCGTAATTTAGCCCCTAATAAATGCATCGTGATATAGCCAATTTCATCTTCCGGGATATCCATGGAAAGCGAGCTCCGCAATTCCTGAATCATGTTTTTGGCAATTTCATACTCAATTGTACCCTCAAGCTGTTTTTTGTACACATGATCAAATGTTATATTGTCGCCTTTTTGAAGACGTTCGATAGCCAGTGCCAGATGCACAATCAAACCGACATAAGCGCTGTCGGCCAGTTCATGAGGCAATTCAGCTATTGCCCGTTCAACGCTTTTTTCAATTGTAATTAGTTTTTCTGGATTGACAAAACCTAACAATCGATTAGAAATTGTATTTAATTGCATCTGTGAATTTTTCTTGTTATTTTCTTTTAACAATGAAACGTAATCAAATGGATTGATATATTTCGTAATCAGATTACTAATAGCGGCGCGTTTATCACCCTCTTCACCTTCAAGCTTCATACCGTATCCTCTTTTTCTTATGATTTGAAGATGATAATCTTTAATCTCTATTTCTAACTGATCAAGGTCGTTACTAATTGTTGCTGCTGTGACTTTAAGTTCATTCGCAAGGGTAAACAGTTTGATTGGCTCATTTCTCTCCAAAAGTGTTGATAAAATGATTGTCTGTCTTTCCTCAGGAGTATAGTCAGAAGCTTCAGAAGTCGAAAGAGCCATTTCCAATCTCTTTTGATCATGCATACCGCCAGTAATCCGTATCCCTACACCAGACTTTTTCATAAGTTCTAAATTGTAAGAATGCATTATTTGTTCAATATCTTTTAGATCACGATGAACTGTTCGTTCACTTACATAAAGAGCATCAGCAATCTCTTTAACGGTTACGTCCTCTTGTGATTGCAATAAAAGCTCTATAATCTTTCGCACTCGACCAGCCATATACACAAACTGTTCACCACCTTGCAATGCTAATTGTCACCTAGCTTATTTAAACCTTTCAACTAATTCATCATATTTAGGACTATTTAGAAAGTTTTCAACAGAAATATGTTCTGCGGTAGGCAATTTAGTTTTTGCACGATCTGTTAAGTCCCTATGGGTAATAACGATATCAGCATCTTCAGGGATTTCATTGATTGCTTTATTCGTCACAAAAACGTCAATCCCTGCTTTTTTAAACATATTTTTTAATAGGGATGCCCCCATAGCACTTGACCCCATACCAGCATCACACGCAAAAATAATCTTATTTATTTCTTCTGGCTTTTTAGCAATGAATGCTTCCTTCTGTATTTCAGCATCAGCGCTATTATTATTTTGATGTAAAGACTCCGCTACAGTGCTTTTCTTTCCTTTCATTTCTTCCATTTTACCTGTTGCTACTGACAAGTCTTCATCATCTGATTTACTTGTTTTCAAGATTAATGCAGCAATTAAGAATGAAACAACAGCCGCTACCAATACACCTAGCGTTACAGCTAAATAGCTTCCTTGTGCTGTCATTGCATATATTGCAAAAATGCTGCCAGGTGATGCTGGAGCAACCAATCCTGCACCAAAAATCTGTAAAGTGAACACACCACTTATTCCCCCGCCAATTACCGCTAAAAGTAATGAAGGTTTCATTAACACATATGGGAAATAAATTTCATGTATTCCACCTAAAAACTGTATAACTGCAGCACCAGGCGCTGAGCTTTTGGACATTCCTTTTCCAAAAATAGCAAATGCAAGCAAAATTCCTAATCCAGGGCCAGGGTTTGCCTCCAACAGAAACAGGATAGATTTTCCAGCTTCAGCAGCCTGCTCAACCCCAATTGGACTCAATATGCCGTGATTAATTGCATTATTTAGGAATAAAATCTTTGCTGGTTCAATAATAATATTTGCTAGCGGCAATAATCCGGCATTGATAATCGCCTCTACACCAGCTGCTAAAATGTTATTCAAGCTTTCTACTACTGGTCCAATAACCTTTACAGCCACTGCTGCTAAAATGGCAGCTAATATTCCGGCTGAGAAATTGTTATATAACATTTCAAATCCAGAACGAATTTTATCCTGAAATAATTGATCAACCTTTTTCATTAGGTATCCAGCGAATGGACCCATAATCATGGCACCTAAAAACATAGGTATATCTGCCCCTACAATAACCCCCATCGTAGCTGTGGCACCGACAACCCCTCCACGAATATCATGCACGATACGACCACCAGTAAATCCAATTAAAAGCGGCAGCAGGTATTTAATCATTGGATCAACTAATGTTGCCAAATCTTCATTTGGCGTCCAGCCATCTGGTATAAATAAAGCAGTAATTATTCCCCATGCGATAAATGCCCCAATATTCGGCATTATCATACCGCTCAAATAGCTGCCAAAACTTTGTACTTTTGCACGAAACCCCTTCGTTTCTGCCATAAAAATTCCTCCCTAAAATTAATAATAATTTCTATATATTAATTTTATACCTAGGCAATTCCGCTCACAATCAAATCTAAATATCAATTTGTCAAAATGATTGTTGACAATATTAAAATGCTAGTGCATTGGATATTTTTAGTAAATACAAAAATAGACCCTAAAATGGGCCTAATTTTTATTAAATCGTGTTCTGCAGCGATAGATAACTTGTCCTTTCTCTGAAAACTTTTGTTCGTATTCTGTCATCACATTTGTTGGATCTTCTGCCTGATGTAAATTCAAATTGACTTCATCTAATTTCATACCAAAATTGGAAAAGCTGACTAATGAATATTCGAATAATCCTCGATTATCTGTTTTCATAATTAATTCACCGGATGACTTCAACACACGACGATATAGTTCCAAAAAAATATGATATGTCAGCCGGCGTTTTTCATGACGATTTTTTGGCCATGGATCAGAGAAATTTAAATAAATAACAGAGATTTCATTATCCGTAAAAATTTCCAGAAGATCGCTTGCATTTTCATTAATCAATAAAATATTGTCCTGTTCATGTGTTATGACCTTTTGTGCGGCTGAAACGATAATACTTTTGGCAAGTTCTATCCCAACAAAGTTCACATCAGGGAATTGCTTTGCCATGCCAGTAATAAATTGACCTTTTCCAGTACCTATTTCAACGTGAATTGGATTATCATTGTTAAATAAGTTCTTCCATTTACCTTTATTATCTCTAGGATTTTGTATTACAATGTGGCTATTATTTTGAAGAAAAACATCAGCCCACGGTTTATTACGTTGACGCATTTAATATTTCCCTCTTTTCAAAACATCACTCAGATTGACAAGCATAGATAGAATTGGAAATGCAAATACTAGCAATAGAGGTGATTTTAATGACATTAACAGTTAACCATCAATTAGCATTATTATATGATCTTTTGGGTGAACATACCGAATATTGCTGTGGAGAAATCGCTGAGTATCAGCAAATTAAGCGTTTAGTTCAATCCTTGATGGCAAAAAACAGCATTACTGATGAACAGCTGCTAGAGCTTCTGCCCGAAATTTATGACTATGGACGACAGGGCGAGATTGCTCAAAATTTAACCGAACATACTACAATGAACAAAGTAAATATTGAAAATTGGATGAGTGCAATTACACATGTTAATTTACACTAAATTTGTTCATAACATATGCATTCAGTTCACGTAAATCCTGTAGTCTTTCCATTACTTTATTAGGCTCTTTACGATTGTAATGCCAATTTATATAATAAAGTGCGTCCGAAATCAAATACCAGTACATTCGTTCAAACAATTGTTTATCATATGTTACACCATATGTATCTAACCAGTTTGGCCAATCATCTATTGGAACGTACCACTTTAGCAGCATTCCAAAATCCATAATTGGGTCGGCAATCATTGCATTGTCCCAATCGACCAAATATAATTGTCCATCGTTAGTTAACAGCAAATTATTATGGTTGATATCACAATGACAAACAACTTGCTTTTGTTCCCTCGTAACTGGCAGCAATTGCTGTAAATAACTTAATCCTTTCCCAACTTCACTATACTGCTCAATTAAATTATTTGCATTCAGTCTGTGTTTTAATTTTTTCAAATTGACATCTGGTGTTTTTGGTTTTTTCCCCATTCTCATGAGCATATGTACCAGTTCTGATGAGTGGTGAATCTTACGCAGCAATTCAGCTACCCGATTTTGGCGCATTTCTTCCGGCTCTAATTTTCTCCCGTCAATCCATTCCTGGGCAGTTATGACATCACCATTTTCCATTCGTTTCGTCCATACAAGCTTTGGAACAATTCCTTCTGCAGATAATACCGCTAGAAATGGTGACGAATTACGCTTTAAAAATAGCTTTTTGTTATTATTTTCAGCTATATAAGCATCGCCAGTTAATCCGCCAGCAGGTGTTATATTCCATTCTTTGCCTAAAGAAGCACTCAGCCAGTTCACCATTCATTCCTCAAATCTGTTTATTATATAGTCCAATCATTTATTTTATAGGTATCTCTGAAAAATTACAAATATGAGACAAGAATAATGAAATTAAAGCACTATCCGAAGACTTGCAATTATTTCGGCATGTCCGTTAAATTCAGTAAAATAATACATACTTTTTATAAGATGATAGTGTCTGCTTTTTGTAATTCGACTAAAGACCTGCTTCGCTCGGCTATTCCCTGCTTCAGGTTTACAATAAAAACATACATTGCACTAGACCTCATGATCCATCTGAAACTGGTTATCTTCTTCTTCCCATTCAGGACGTTTAACGGATGAAGTTTGACAATGATTTAACAATAACTCCGCTGCCTTTAATTGACGATTCTTCAGTGTAGATACCAATTTTCTTTTCTTATCAAACCATTCCCCGTATTCATGTTTACCAATAATTTTAGTGTTATAAGGTTCATTTCTGTAAACAATATGATTTGTTTGTGATAAAACGATTTTTCTTACTGGAAATTCCGCCTCATTTACATGCAGTATACTTTTGATTATTTGTTCCGTCCGTTTTAAAGCTAATAGCGGACTTAATATTTTCTTATTTGAACCAACTTCCCATGTCCGATCATCGCCTGCCATAATTGTTGCACTGCGACCCTCTTCCAATAAATATATTACCTCTATTCCAACCGGACTGATAAAAACAATTTCCCCTTCTATTGGTGCTTTTTTCACATTAAATATGGGATAATACATAAGTAAATACGTGTCGGGAAAACGCTGCAGAAAGAATTTTAACATAGGATCATGATCATACTTTTGTTCCATAATTGATACATCCGTTACAGTAGAAGTAGCCCATTTTAACTGCACCGGAAAAAGCTTATCAAGGAAATATTGTTTTAATGCTAATTCCGAATCCGGTAAGCTTGGCGTTTTTACTTGAGCCTCTTGATCTACTTCTCTTTTCATAAAGCTTTTTACCCTTGAAAAGGCTGAAATAGATTCATCTTCCAATTTTTCTTCTATATCCTTATCAAGTGAATCATTCCACAAGGCATAAAGCTTTTTCCAGTTGTCCTGCTTTAAGCGGATATATTGACTAGGATATCGATAAGCATTCCATTCATATCGAGAAATATAATCCTGGAGCTTAATTAATTGTGCCATTACCATTGTCCCCCTTAAACAAAATCCTTGATACCAATTCATATTTCTGTGTTTGAGCAGGATGAATCTGATAAATGACGAATTCTTCTACATTAAATCTGTAGCTGACTCCGAAATAATCCTTCTTAACATTGGTTATTTCTATGTTATTACATGCTGTTTCTTTCCGTTTTTTAGCAAGTGTAATGTGCGGAATATACTCCCTTTGTTCTTTTTTAAAACCTTGCACATTGCAGCATTTCTCTATTTCTTTATGTAATTCGATTAAGTTTTCATTCTTTTCTACTCCAGCCCAAAGCACACGAGGCTTTGCCGGATTCCCAAACGTCCCTATTTCTCCAACGCTTAATGTGAAAGGATGAAGATCTGCAATCCGACCAAGATTTGTTTGTAAGGTTTTTAATGTTGATTCATTAACAGGTCCTAAAAACTTTAATGTTATATGCAAATCATGTTTATTTGGCCACTGTTTGTAAGAAAGTTTTTTCATTAGGTTATTTTGCCATTCATGAAACATATTCTTTAATGATAGCGGAATTGGAATTGCGATAAAATAATGCGGTAACTGGTTCATAACAAGTCCTTTCTGTTACACATTGTTAAAAATTTAAGAATAATCTCTTTTATCCATGAGAATTTAGGTGTAGAATAAAATTATCGGCACAGATTCACTGGCACCACAGTATTAATGAAAAACATTAAGGAGTGGTTTTTTGAATCAACCAACAACTCGAATGCTAACTAGAGTTAAGGCTGTCTACCTTTATATTAGAGAAAAAGGAACAGTGTCAACTACCGAATTAGCGGATGAATTTGGAACGACAGACCGAACAATTCAGCGTGACTTAAATGTTTTAGCATATAATGGTCTTGTCAACAGCCCAATTCGAGGCAGATGGAAGATTACAAATAAAAAAGTGAACATATCTTAATGACTAAACCTATACTTTAAAACAAGGCTGACAATCATATGTCAGCTCTTTTTTTACTATCTTTTAGGGACAGGCAATATTCCAGTTCCTGTCGGTTTAGCTCACGATAGCCACCCTGCTCAAGATTTTCATCAAGCGTTAGGCTTCCCATACGAAGACGCTTTAAATGGGTTACCTTTTTATCGACAGCTTCAAACATTCTTTTAACCTGATGATATTTTCCTTCGGTTATTGTTACCTTTACTTCAGAAGTATGACCTGCTGAAAGAATACATAAATGTGCTGGTTTAGCTTTATATCCATCCTCAAGAACCACACCAGCCTTAAACTTAAGAATATCTGTTTCAGTCACGTTACCATCAATTTTAGCAAAATACGTTTTACTGACATCTTTTTTCGGTGAAGTTAGCTGATGTGCAAGTTCCCCATCGTTTGTTAGAAGCAACAAGCCTTCCGTATCTTTATCGAGCCTTCCAACAGGAAACGGATTAAAATGCTGATAATCCTTATTTACAATATCAATAACAGTTCTTTCACTTCTATCGGCAGTTGCGGAAATAAAACCAGGCGGCTTATTCATCATTAGATATACATATTTTTGGTATCGGATTGTCTCGCCTAATACTTTAACTATGTCCGTTGCTGTATCTATATGCATACTGCCGTCTTTAACTGTATTATCATTAACAGTTACGTACTTTTTTTTCAGCGATTCCTTTACATCTTTTCGGCTGCCAAAACCCATGTTTGCCAATAACTTATCAAGCCGCATGATTTAACCTCCTTACCTGTGAAAAATTCGGTCCAGGATTCGTATTCGATTACCTAGCACACGTTCTAAAAGGGTGGAATGATAACCTAACCATAAATACACACCACCACCAAGAGTTACCCCGAAAAACAGCATTATGATTGCTGCCCATCGCTCCGTTTCGTAAGGAATAAAAAATCCAAAGGCAGCTTTTAGGATCGCAATTGTAATAATCATTATGAACGTAAATATGAAAATTAACAATGTACGCTTAAACAGCTGTTTATATGGAAATTGAATCGATGTTCTTATACGCCAGAGATTTAATCCAACAGCAATCGCAACTGCAATAGCTGTGCCAAAGATAGCACCTTTAGCTCCAAACGTATGGATAAGCAGGATATTAAACAGAATTTTTGATAATAAACCCGCTGATAGGCTTATAACGGTGAAACGCTGCTGATTAATCCCTTGCAAAATTGATGATGAAACAGTAAATAATGCAAACAATAAACCTACCGGAGCATACCAGCCTAGTAATGAACCTGTAAAATCAATGTTTTTCATTCCAAATAAAGAACCATAAGCCTCCGTTGACAGCATAGACAATCCAATTGCAGCAGGGGTAACTAGAACCATTACAATTTGAAGTGCTTGGTTGATTTGCTGAAATAAAACCGGTCGATTATTGTCAGTAAAGGATTTAGTTAAGACAGGCAATATTGCCAGTGACAACCCTGTAGCAAGAGTTACTGGAATGATTACCAGTTTATGACTATACAGATTAATGGACCCAAGCAATTCTTCCCAAAGGTCACCCTGTCCGATTGCCGTCATTGCTCTGCCAAATGTGAACTGATCAACAATTTGATATAAAGACGTTGCAATCCCAACAATTATGAATGGACCTGCATAACTAAAGATTTCTTTAAACAGGTCCTTCATCGGAATATCGTAGGAAACACGCTGCTGGGCAATTTGCATTTCTATATTAGGCTTTCGTTTTTGCCAATATCGCCATAAAACAATACCAGACGCCAGACCACCCACAAACGCAGCAAATGTTGCAAAACCAACAGCAGTAGGAATATTTCCACCGAGCAGTTTAATTATAATGAACGCAGAACCTAATAAAAATAGTATTCGGACGATCTGTTCAACTACCTGTGAGACAGCGGTTGGCCCCATTGACTGATAGCCCTGAAAAAAACCACGAGTTATACTCATTGCAGGGATAATAATTAATGCAAAGCTTACCATACGAATAACCATTGTAGCATCTTCAACAGTTATAGCCGGTTTATCATTTGGAATTGTAAACTTTGCGATAGGTTCCGCTACAAAAAATAAGACCAAAAATGCAATAAATCCGGTTATTAGCATTAAGGAAATACCTGCCCGGTACATGCGCATTCCAGTTTTATAATCACCTAAAGAATTATATTTTGATACAAATTTAGACACTGCTAATGGTACCCCAACTGTGGAGATACTAAGGATAATATTGTATGGTGTATATGCTAATAAATATAATGTTCCTCCATTTGCACCAACAAGTGCATTAAATGGAATAACGAAGATCATACCCAAAAATTTAGACAAAAATGTTGCACCAGTAAGAAGCATGGTGCCTTTAACAAAATTCGACATTGTTTCACCTGCATCTGTTCATAGTTACTTCCTAAATTACTATTTTATCACACAAACTCAAAAGTGGAATAAACTTTCCTTCATAACGTTCGTACAATCTATGCAATATTCCTCCGTCAAATTTAAAATAGGATTTTTATATAAAAAATGATAAGCTATTTGCGAAAGGAATGAGGAAAGTTGTCATATGATGTAATTGTAATCGGTGGAGGACCATCTGGATTAATGGCCTCAATTGCAGCAGCGGAAAACGGTGCAAAAACCATGTTAATTGAAAAAGGAAACAAACTTGGCAAGAAGCTTGCAATTTCAGGTGGAGGACGTTGTAATGTAACAAACAGGCTACCCCAAGAAGAAGTGATAAAACATATTCCTGGTAACGGGAAATTCTTGTATAGTGCATTCTCAGTATTTAATAACTTTGATATCATCGATTTTTTCGAAAAATTGGATGTACGATTAAAAGAAGAGGATCACGGCAGAATGTTCCCTGTTTCAAACTCTGCCAAAACAGTGGTGAATGCTTTAATAAATAAACTTCATGACCTTAAGGTAAATATACAAATGCATACGGTTGTAAATGCCATTCATTATGATGAGCATGAACATACTATCATATTAGCGAATCAAGAAAAAATACGTACTAAAGCAGTAGTTATTGCTGTCGGTGGTAAAGCCGTTCCGCACACAGGATCAACTGGTGACGGCTATGCCTGGGCTAAAAAGGCAGGTCATACAATCACAGAGCTATATCCTACAGAAGTAGCTCTAACCTCAAAAGAAAAATTCATAAAAAACAAAAGCCTGCAGGGTCTATCGCTAAAGGATATATCACTTTCTGTATTAAATAAGAAAGGAAAAACAATCATCACCCATAAAATGGACATGTTATTTACACACTTTGGAGTGTCTGGGCCCGCTGTACTGCGTTGCTCGCAATTCGTTGTAAAAGAACTAATGAAAGGACAAAATGAAGTTTCAATGATATTAGATATTCTCCCTGATGAAAATGAGGAACAATTAATCAATTCAGTTTGGATAGATGTTGAAAAAAATCCTAAAAAGGCGTTCAAAAATACCCTTAAGGGAATAGTGCCCGAACGAATATTGACGTTCATATTAACTAAAAATAATGTTACTGAAGAGAAAAAAGCTGCTAGTATTTCAAAAGAAACCATTCGCTCTATCATACATGATATCAAACATTTTTCGTTCAAGGTACATGGATCATTACCTCTGGAAAAAGCATTTGTAACAGGTGGGGGAGTTTCTATCAAGGAAATTGTACCAAATACAATGCAGTCAAAAATTATGCATGGCCTATACTTTTGCGGTGAAATTTTAGATATTCATGGATATACTGGTGGCTATAATATTACATCTGCATTAGTAACAGGTAGACTTGCAGGTTCTAATGCCGCATATGAAGCAGGTTATTCAACATGATTCATTCCACTAATGGTATGTCATTCCTCGTATGATTTATTGACACAGGACCATCCTAATAATGTCTGGGGACAATATAGAAAGGTTGGGTATAAGAATGCAAAAAAATGCAATGTGGTTACCATTAATTGCTTCTGTTGGAGTCGGTGCAGCAACTTTTTATACGATGACCAAAAACAACCAAGGATTTGGACAAACAATGCAAAATATGATTCCATTCGTTTCACAAATGGGTGGTGCCAATGCTAATGCTGGAAATAGCAATGGAGGAAACAGCCAAAAGCTTGGTCCATATGGGATGAGCTAGCTGACATTTTAAAGACGTACCAGAATCTGGTGCGTCTTTTTTGAATAATTTTGTTGGAAGGCTTACTATCAACTAGAAGGATAATATAAGGAGGAGATTTGATGGAAGCCCGATTAGATTACTATTCAATTGCTCCAGATGCTTTTAATATCATGGTGGAATTTGAAAAATATTCTAAGTCCACTAATCTTGAATCATCATTATTAGAACTTGTTAAAATACGTGCGTCGCAAATTAACGGCTGTGCTTTTTGTATTGATATGCACACAAAAGATGCACGTGCAAATGGTGAAAACGAGCAACGTATATATTGTCTAGATGCATGGAAGGAAACCGATTTCTATACAGATAGGGAACGTGCAGCACTTTCGCTTACAGAGGCAATCACACAAATTTCAACGATACCTATCACTGATCAGCTATTCAACAAGGTTAAAGTGCAATTTAATGAGAAGGATTTTGTTGATTTAGTATACGTCATTAATACAATTAATAGCTGGAATAGACTAGCAATTACAATGCGTGCTGTCCCAGGTAAATACCAGCCATCAGCAAAATGAGCATCACAAAATCTTCACATATTGTCCATTGTCCGCTAAAAATGTGATATCACAGCATTCGCCTATCGCTTCCATTATCATTTAACCATCACAATTTAGGAGTGAAGCTACATGGTTAAAACAGTAGAAATATTTGATGGATCGTACGCATTACACGACTTCAGAACTATTAATTGGGAGAACTGACCCAGGAAGAGCGCGGACGCATGATGTTCGAACATATCGCGACATGCAGAACATACACAGATGATGTTAAACGTATTATTACAGGTTCTATTGGCTTTGATGATTACGAGTGGGGTATCTCATTGTTTTGTGATGATGTACTGAAAATTAAGAAATTGATTTATGAATACAAGATTTGATGAGGTTAGTGCAAAATATGCTGTTTTCGGATCATTTTTCATTGGAAACTATTTACCAAAAGATGAAATTGAATCGTATTTTAAAGTAGTATGACTGTTATTGACAGCAACCAGACATGCCAATGACCCTGATCGGAAGGGTTACTATGCTATCTAATAATAGCCATAAATTCATGTCAGGGAAATCATACCGATATTTGTAAGACTAATATCGGAAAAGAGGACAAATAAAATTACAGCATTTCATCTAAATAAAACTGCCAGAAATCCAGTATACATGTGGAATTTATCTGTTTTACTGCAGAAGTATAAAAAATATTTTGTATATAAAAGCTGACTAATAAATTATATTATTAGTCAGCTTTTTAGTTTGCCTGGCGGCGTCCTACTCTTGCAGGGGCAAAGCCCCAACTACCATCGGCGCTGATGAGCTTAACTGCTGTGTTCGGTATGGGAACAGGTGTGTCCTCTTCGCTATTGCTACCAGACATATCTT
>NZ_BMFR01000018.1 GCF_014638995.1 Virgibacillus oceani | reverse complement strand
ATATACAAATTACTAATTTACAGTTTCTGTAAGCTGTGCAACGCTAGTGGGTCTGACCCCTTGTCCCGCTGACCCCTTGTCCCGCTTAAAGCTTCGTTTGGCCGCTCTGCCTTAGTTGTGCATACTCTAATGTCCACATAACAAGTGAAGGGGTGACCAATGCATGGACCATTACATTTTTAATCTTCTTTCGCAATGCAAACTCCAAATCTGCAGTTACTGTGGTGGAAAGGATGAAGTCTATTGCAAATGCTTTTGAACGCTTTTTAGTTAGGGGTTTTATTTGATTTCCTCCTTTAAAAAATTTAGCCACTATAATTTTACGGGTTAGCATGAATATAAGTTTCAATTTAGAGTAATCAGACATTGACAAACATGAACGATTCAGGCAAAATAACTGTATACAATTATACAAAGAGAAGGTGCTAAGAGGAATGTCCAGTGGTGATCGCAATGTGCGGGTTGTGACAAAAGATTTTGTTTATGAACAAATCAAGCAAAAAATTATAACTGGCAGTCTGCAGCCTAACGAAAATGTTGTGGAAGAGAGCCTGGCAAAGGAGCTTGATGTCAGCAGAACACCATTACGGGGAGCCTTGCAGCAGTTGGAACATGAAGAATTATTGGTGAGAAAACAGAACGGCAGGTTAAAAGTAGCCCCTATTTCAGCTACGGAAGCAAAAGAAATATTTATGATTCGCAGCAGACTGGAAGGACTTGTAGCTAGGGATGCAGCGGAACGTGCAACGAAAAAGGATATTACGTATTTAAAGCATATTACAAAAATGATAGAAGATGCTGAAGTACAAGGTATACAAGAGGATCAAGTTTATTTCGGTATGAAATTTCATACGTATTTATATGAAATAAGCGGTAATAAAACTGCAACAAAATTATTGAACCTGCTTAATGACCATATTAACCGATACCGTCGATTAGGTCTAATAAATAGGGCAGAGCAGCTTGACAAAAACAAGGATGATCATGCATTGATACTTGATTATATTGAAAAAGGTGACCTGGAGAAAGCGGAGTTGTTTGCACAAGATCATGTGAATAGCAGTATGGAAGCAGCAATTGAAAGAATCAAGAATTCGCAGTTTGTTAAGCAAAACTAACATATATTCCATTTTAGGGTATATGTTTCATTTTATAATAAATTGTATACAATTATACAAAATGAAAAGGTGAAGTTCATATGGAATGGAAACAGGGGACAAAGATAATTCATGAAGGCTTATATCCCGATGCTGAAACTGGAATGGTAACTCAATCGATCACACCTGCAGTTGCGTATGCCTTTCCAGATTCGGAAGCGGCAGAGGCAGTTGTTTCGGGCGAGAAAGAAGGTGTCTGTTATGGCCGGTATGGCAATCCCACGGTTCGAACACTAGAGAAGAAAATTGCCTTATTAGAGGGTGGCGAAGATTGCTTGGGGCTGGCCAGCGGTATGGCTGCTATATCAACAGCATTGCTAACGTTTTTACAAAATGGCGACCATGTGATTGTCACGAAGGATGTCTATGGCGGGACATATAGTTTTATGGAATCGCTTGCACCACGGTTCGGAATTGAAGCAAGCTTTGTTGATTGTACATCTGTTCAGCAAATACACGATGCAATCCGGCCAAACACGAAAGCAATTTATATCGAAACACCGTCTAACCCTTGTCTTACCATACTTGATATAGAAGAAATCGCTACACTTTGCAAATCTGTTGAAATTCCGCTGATTGTTGATAACACGTTTATGAGCCCCTATCTGCAAAATCCTCTGGAATATGGAGCGGATATTGTATTGCACAGTGCAACAAAGTATATAAACGGTCATGGAGATGTATTGGCAGGATTTGTTGTAGGTGATAAAAATATTATACAAACAATGCGTAAAAAATTTATGGGGAATTTAGGGCAAAATCTAAATGCTTGGGATGCTTATTTAATAATCCGTGGATTAAAAACGCTTGGATTACGTATGGATAAACATTGTAGCAATGCCCAGCAAGCAGCCGAGTTTCTTGAATCACATCCAATGATTCAAAATGTTTTTTATCCTGGTTTAGCTTCACATGCACAACATCATTTAGCGAAGAAACAAATGAAAGGGATGGGGGGGATTGTTTCGTTTGAAGTGAAAGGAGGAGTCGAAGCGGGAAAAGCTTTAATAAATAATCTAGAGCTTGCAATGATTTCATTCAGCTTAGGTGACCCGGAAACATTGGTCCAGCACCCTGCTTCGATGACACATGCAGCAATCCCGCCGGAGGAAAGAGTCAAATTTGGCATAACGGACGGATTAATTAGGCTATCCGTTGGGCTTGAAGATAGTACGGATATAATAAAGGACTTGAAACTGGCGTTGGATAAAGTGGAAGCAGATCTTCAAGTGGAGAATTTAAAATAACAACAAGATGCATGGTGGAAAATAAATGGAATTAAATACAAATTGTTAATATACAACCGCATGAATCAAGTGTATTAGTTTGGTTTCATGCGGTTTATTTTTGCTGAGTATTGTCTTTTTTATCACATACACAAGATTAACAGGGGTTCTTTATATCCAAAAGAAATCAACCGAAAGAGCGTCACCCACGGCAGATCCGCAAATAATTCCAAAAGAAATTTGCCGACAGAAAGTCATACACGGCAGATTCGCGATTATACCCTTAAATAATCAACCAATAGAGCAGTTCCACTAGTATGCTGCTGCCTTTTTAAAGGAGATATAGCGTGACAATGGGATCCCTTGTTACAATTTATAGGTATATTTTTTTTTAGCTTTGTTGTATTTGTTTGTGTATTGGTTAAATTGTTTTTCTGTCTTTAGCATTTCATTATTTGCTTGATTGATTGCTGCGATTTGGTCATCAATTTCATCTGGATTAACCTCTTCTTCCCTAATTAAGTCATAAAGGCCGTGGTTTAGCTGTAGAAGTTCTGTGTATTGCTTGTAATAGTGTCCCATCTCATCATGGCGTTTTTCCATTAATTTTATCAGCTTATTCGCTTGATTCTTTTCCTCCGGCTGTTCTATTTTATTAACTGCTGGATGGATAGTTAAAACTTGCCGATATGCCTCATCAAAGCTTTCCTTTGTGTCTTGCAAAAGCTGAGTCATGTTTGCATTATATTCTTCTGCTTCATCTATTTTTCTCTTTAGTTCACGGTCCTGAGCGATTGTGAGCGAACCGATTTCGTCATAGGTTAGCTTTTCTTTCTGACTAAGCTTTAAAAGATTTTGCTGATCCTGAGTAAATGCTTTCTCAAGCTGTGCCGATTTTTCCAGTTTTGTATGAATTTTTTCCGCCAATTCTGCATCGTGATTGCACCCTGACAGCGCAAAGGATGCCATCAAAATGATAAATGGCGGTGCAAGTACTTTTTTAAACACTTCTATACGCCCCTAAAATCTAGTTTAAATCGCATAACATCTTCCATTGCATGTAAACGTTAATGCGGGTATTTCCTTTGTAATTTTTTCTGTATGATAACCATTATTCTTTAGGTAGCTCAACAGTTTCGGCAAATGGGTTATCGTTTCCTTTTTATCATGCAATAGCACAACCGGAGTCTGCCCGGATTGTTCAAGCTCCTCGATTTCCTTTATGGTGGTTTGCACATAACGCGCATCACCAAGTTCCCAGTCTTCACTATCAACATTCCAATCCCATATGGTAAATTCATGCTGATATAGTGAATACCGCATTTCCTCTGTCAAATATGGCACACTTCCATAGGGGAGGCGAATTAATGGCGAATGAATACCAGTAACGTTCTCTAAAATCTGCTGTGCCTCTTTCATTTCTTTCGTAGGTGATTGACTGTTTTGGTAGATGTCATGAATATTGTGTGATATCCCGTGCAACCCCAGTCCAAACTTCTCATTCGCCATCCGCTTCACTGCATCTGGATACTGCTTTATATTTGGACCAAGCATGAAAAAGGTTGCCTGCATTTCATATTGATCAAGGATATCCAGCAGCTGGTCCGTATGCGATGTCGGTCCATCATCAAATGTTAAATAGATTGCTTTTGTCTGCTGCTCCTTTTCCCGCTGATCTTTTCGTTTTTCGGCAATTAATGCTTCCTTTTCCTCCAAACTTTTTTCTTTAATTGACTGGTTTAAGGCGGAGTTGGAAAATTCCTCCTTAGACTCAAATGTAGGTATGATCGGTGCAGCGGATAGCGATGAAATGGGTTCACTGCTTTGTTTCGCTTTTGTGGCTTCATGATCACCTACTAATACCGCAATAATAAATGCCGTTATTGTCATAATCGCAAACACCAGCCATTTTCCTTTGCGATTTAAATGTTTTCGTTGTCTCATCAAAAATTCCCCCGGATGTTTTTGCCATTGTTGTCTATGATTGGTTATTTCCCATTGTGGCCGTATGGAAAACGTCTATTGTATATATTTATTACCGACTAAGAGATTTTCGATTTTCTCTGTTGGAATGACGAATTCAACCGCCCCCATATAGCCTGGAGCCACTTCATACTCGTTAAATGCAATAACCAATTTATGCTGATCATTAATGTAGAAATTCTGGTTCGCGTCAATCTGATTAAACAGCTCTTCGGCAGGTAATTCTTCATTACCCGCATTGCTTAGCCAATAGATGACACCTGGATCATTTTTCATTTGTTCACGCATTTGTTCTTTTATTATTTCACTAATTGCGTTAATATAATGATCATTTTTAAATAAAATTGGCAGTGTCAGCATGATTTGTTTTTGTTTATCAACCGTATCGAATTTGTTGGTCGTGTATGCTGAAGCCTGTGTCTCCACAACCGTTCGTTTGATTGAGAATATAACGTCATCATTTGTCAGTACATTATAGCTTGCATCTACACTTAAGTGCCCATTACCAGTTTTTTTCATTTCCTTCATTTTTTCGGAAAATGACTGGTACAGTTCTTTATTTTCCTCCAGATACTTTTGGTTAAGACTTGTTTCGAGGTCTTTGTTTTCCAGATTGTTTAACTGTGGAACCTTTACATTTACATTAAAATTATCCTCATTCACATGGATTTCCAGTACTGTCAAAACCTCTACAATCGAGCCGACAACAGGTATTTTTGACAGGCTTTGTGCAACGGCAGTACTCGTATTGATGCTTACCATGAAAATAATCACTGCTGCTGCTAATCCGATGAACCATTTAGAATTAGGATGCAGCCGCTTTTTCTTATTTTGTTTGATTGCCTGTTGTACCACCTTATCCAAATCTTCTGGAATAGGGGTGTTTTTATATTCATTTTTTAATTTTTTCAGCTTTTTATCCACTACATTCAGTCCCCCAATGTGTATGATGGTTCATTGCATTTCATTCATTTCCACACGAAGCAATTTCAATGCCCGGTATAAGCGTGTTTTAATCGTGTTCGTATTTTCATTTAATACATCGGCAACCTCATCCAGCTTAAGATCTTCAAAAAATCTTAGGATGATGATGCTTTTGTATGTAATGGGAAGTTGCTCAAGTGACCTTTGCAAGTCGATGTCTTCGTATGTATCCTGCTTGCCCGATCGAAAATAGTCCAGTGTATCATCATCAACTAAAGCTATTTTTTTATTCTTTCGCAAAAAATCGAGCGATGTATTGACAACAATCCGGTAAAACCAGCTTTTCACGGATTGGTTATCTTTTATTGAATCTTTTTTCCGAATAGCTTTCTCGATCGATTCCTGAACAACATCCAAAGCGTCCTGGGCATTTTTGACATAACTGAACGCCAAACGATAAAAATTTTCCTGATTTTCTATTATAAACGTAATTACGTTATCCTCTGCTTTAGTTTTCCTCATGAAGAAAGAGCTCCTTTAAATTCAGGTACACTAAATAGACGCACACCATGCTTAAAAAGTTTTAAGTCCAAAAAAACCAGTGGGACAAGGGGTCATGGGACAAGGGGTCAGACCCCTTGTCCCAGGTCAGCAGAACAGGAGATATGTGTAATAGTAGCTTTGTATAATACTTTTTGTTATTTTATAGTTTCACGATGACAGAAGGCAGTATACCCTAAAAGAAAATTCTAACACTAATTTTAGGTGCTGATAGAGCCAATACAAACAACATGAAGGGCGAGAAAAATAATGAAGCGTGTACTATATGTGATGATTGCAATTGTGATTATCCTCATCTTTATTGTGTTTGGAGTTAGGGAGTGGATAGCTTCCAATGACAAAAAACAGATTAATGGAAATTGGACAGGAGCTTGGAATGCAAGTATGCAAGCACCTTATGAAGATGGCATTTCTCAAAAAGGATTCGAGAATCGTACCGTCCGGCAAATTATTCATCCTCATTTAGATGGCAAAAAAATGCGGATTCGGCTATCGAATACATTTGGTAAAGATCCACTATCTATTGAGGAGATACACGTGGCGGTTTCTAAAAGTGGATCAGAGATTGTTCCCGGTACAGACCAACAGGTTACGTTTGGTGGTGATCAATCAGTAACCATTCCACCTGGGAAGGAAAAGTTTAGTGATCCAATCTCTTTTAAGGTCAACCGTGGTAAAAATCTTGCCGTCAGTCTTTACGTTAGTGACGAAACAGGACCTGCTACATGGCATCCGCATTCTATGCAAACGACCTATATTTCAAATGGAAATCATGTATCGGACGCCAATACCGAAGCTTTTAAAACAAATGAAGAAGCATGGTTTTGGCTGGCTGGGGTGGACGTTATGCCAGATCCTTCCGTAAACGGTGCAATTGTTGTAATGGGGAGTTCCATTGCGAATGGAAATCATTCGACAGTGAATGCGAACCATCGATGGCCGGATTATCTGGCGAAACGATTGAAGCAGGAAAATGCAGCTACCAAAATGTCTGTATTGAACGCTGGAATCTCAGCCAATCAGCTAATCAACAGTGAGCCTGATAAAGGGGAAAACGCTCTGGCAAGGCTTGAGCGGGATGTATTCAGTCAAACAGGTGTTAAGGCAGTAATCCTGCATCAAGGGTTGAATGATATTAGACATCACCCGGATTATGGTGCAGAAAAAATTATTGAGAGAATGAAACAAATTATCAAAGCTACCCATGAACAGGGACTAAAAATATACGGTGGGACATTAACTCCATTCAAGGATTCAGGAATGTACACAGAAAAAGGGGAAAAAACTCGCCAGGAGGTAAATCACTGGATCAGGAATAAGGCAGAATTCGATGGAGTGATAGATTTTGACAAAGCACTAAGGGACCCAAAAGACCCTAAACGCTATCTCTCCAAGTATGATGCGGGAGATCATCTGCACCCTAACGATGCTGGATACAAGAAAATGGCAGAAGCAATCGATCTTTCCAGCTTTAAATAGCGGGACAAGGGGTCAGACCCCTTGTCCCAAAAGAGATTGAATTTATCATTACGTATCTGGCCAGCTATGGAAAATCGTTAAAAATTATAGAACCTGTGTCGTTAAAAAAGCACTTAAAAGCATACTATGAAGATTTAATTCAGCACCTTTAATGTGTACTATGGAACTTTATTAAGGTATATTCGTAAATAAAGTAGACAGATTAATCAAAAAATAGAGGAGAGTGTTAGTTTTGAAGGTGAAAAGCAGTATAGTTGCATTGATTGCAGCGGGTATTCTTCCATTCTCTGCAATGTCAGGTCAGTCTGCTAACCTGATGGGAGACACTGGAACAATCGAAATCAGTCAAAGAACGGACGTACAAAAGGTTAAGAAAAAAGACAGGATTTTACCGGAAGAATTCAATGAAGTGTTTTTGCAGGGGGATTATTCCAGAATTTATCGGCAAACAACAGAACAATTTCAGCAGAACGTTTCATTAGATGATTTTGAACAGCTTGCTGAATCCTTTAATCAAGGTGTAACCAGATACAATCTGGAAACAAGTTTCAGGATGAACAAGCATATGAAACGCTTTGTTTGGGTTGATGGGGCAGAAACGAGGGGCGTTCAGGTCGTTTTCGGCAAACACGGAACGATTCAGCTCCTGCAATTGGCGCCCCTGGCATCCTATCCCGAAACGGATCAACTATATACTGATAACAAATATTCTATGCCAATCAATGATGAATGGTTTGTATTCTGGGGAGGGACAAATCAATTCATTAATTATCATTATGTAACGGCCACTCAACGGTATGCTTATGATTTGGTAATGATGAAAAACGGCAGTACCCATCATGGGAATCCAAAAATGAACAAGCATTACTATGCATTTGGGGAAGAGGTATTAGCGCCTGCAGACGGGGAGGTCATAGAAGTAGTTAATGACATCAACGATAATATACCAGGCGGGATGAATTCTGAAAAGCCTCTTGGAAATCATGTAATAATCAAACATGAAAATGGGGAGTATAGCCTGCTTGCCCATTTCAAGAAAAATTCAATTGTGGTTAAACCGGGTGACCATGTTGAAAAGGGAGAATTGCTTGGTCAATGCGGCAATTCGGGAAATTCCAGCGAACCGCATATTCATTTTCAAGTAATGGATTCACCAAACGTTTTTGAAGGAAATTCGATTCGCATCCAGTTTGAAATAGGGGAGGAGCCAATACAAGGAGACTTTGTCAGATAGGCAGGCTGTTGGGACAAGGGGTCTGACCCCTTGTCCCATGACCCCTTGTCCCAGTTTAGAACTCTTCATAGGTCGCAGGGTTTTGGTTTTTTATTCTTCCGTCTGGTTGGGATAATCCTGAAATGGTGTTCATTTCTTTCTCTGTTAGGGAAAAATCAAAAATAGAAATGTTTTCCAGTTGACGTTCGGGTGATGCTGATTTAGGGATTGCTATTGCTTCAAGCTGATAATGCCAGCGTAAAATTACCTGGGAAATAGTTTTTTTATGATCCACAGCAATCTTCCTCAAGGTTTCATTTTGCATTACCTCATTTGCCCTCGCTAATGGACTCCATGATTCGGTCTTAATAGCATATTCAGTATTGCACTTTCTTTGTTCTTCTTGGTTAAAAAAGGGATGCAGTTCGATCTGATTTATGCTTGGAATAACGCCCGTTTCTTTTTTTAGCCGTTCAATATGTTCTGGAAGGAAGTTACATACACCAATGGAACGGATATACCCTCTCTTTTTAGCTTCAATCAAAGCCTGCCATGCCTCCACATAGTTATCCTGTACTGGATTCGGCCAGTGGATAAGGTATAAATCATAATAATCTAAATTTGCCCGATATAAGGATTCCTGAATCGTTGTTATAGCATTATCATACTCCTGGTAACGCCCTGGCAGCTTGGAAGTAATTCGTAATTTCTCTCTGTTAATGGAATTGCGACGAACGGCTTCACCTACAGTTCCTTCATTTTCATAATTATAAGCAGAATCAATTAACCGATAGCCTAAATCTATTGCATTGTTTATGGCATTGACTCCAGCACTTCCTTTTAAACGATATGTACCAAAACCGATAACTGGAAGCGTTAGACCATCATGTAATGTAGTTTCTGGAATAGGAAATCGCATAACTCATCACTCCTTTGATATTAATATCTTAAGATTATCACCTATAGGAAAAATTGTTCAAACTATCTGATTTAATTAAACTCCAGCACGGATTAACGGCTTTATACTAAAATGCTCCAATGCCTGATTAACATCATCGATATCGTATATTTTTTTCTCCAGGCAAAATTTAATAATTAAATCGAACGTATCGTTGTCTGAAAGTGAATAGCCAGCAGCACTTAACAGTTGATCGGTTTCCTCACTATTTAACTGAAGGGCTATGGCAAGGGAAATTGCTGCATTTTTGCCAAGCCGGTAATCAGGGTTGGATCGTATTTTGGAAAAATGTCTTCGGTCAATTCCTGCCTTTTTGTACACATCCGCGTCACTTAATCCTTTTTGATCGATAAAATTAAATAACGTTTCCGCGAATGAAGCTTTACGATTGGTGATAATATAATTTTCCAACTCTGACGGTTCGGCATTTACATGGGGAAATGCCCTTTCTGTTTCATATAAGCTAAATTCAAACTGGACGCGGTTTTCATCTAGATATTTCTGCAGTTCTAGTAACAATTTTTCCTTTAGCATTTCTGAACCTCCAAATGTCGCTTCACAGGCGACCAAATCATATGTCCATTTCGTTATCATTATAGCATGATTAAAAACGAAAGGATGATGGGAAGATGAATAAAAACCGAACTGAAATAATTTTTCTGCTTGACCGGAGCGGCTCTATGGGCGGGCTTGAGAGTGATACAATTGGCGGATTTAATGCTTTTCTGGAAATGCAGAATAAGCTGGAAGGTGAAACCATTGTAACAACCGTTCTTTTCGATGATAAGTATGAACTTTTGTGGAACGGAATTGATGGAAATCATGTAAAACTTACAAATAAGGAATACTATGTCAGGGGGATGACTGCATTGCTTGATGCAGTGGGTAAATCTATTCTGGATGTCAGTCACAGGTTAGCCGATTGCCATGAAACAGAACATCCCGGCAAAGTCATTTTTGTAATAACTACAGATGGTTTAGAGAATGCCAGCCGTGAATTTACCTATGATAAAGTAAAGACATTAATTGCGAACCAGCAGGAAAAACACCATTGGGACTTTATTTTTCTTGGTGCAAATATAGATGCTGGAAGGGAGGCTAATCGCATGGGAATTTTAGCAGAAAATGCATTTGATTTTGAAGCATCCTCAGCCGGCGTAGAAAAAATGTATGGTCGGGTAAACGAAACGGTCACAGAGAAAAGGCAATAGCGGAAAGTGGGGACAGATCCTATGTCCCATTTACATAGAAGGTGAAAAAAGAGGGAGGATAAGGTTAGACATGTGAAAAGGAGGACATCATGTTTACTTTTCGTGGAGATGCACATAAAATTTATTTGATGGTAAAAAAACAAAAAGGTATTGATTCTAACAAGGAATTAAAAGAAACGGCCGAAATCAAATCCTTCTATGAAACCCTTGACAGTAAGACACTCCAATTGATTTATTATCGAATGATTAAAGAACAAAATGGTACCGGCATTATACCAATCTTCGTTACAGCAATTCCCTGGCTCTTATTCTTGTTTTCAAACAAAATCCAGGAGTTTTTATTTGAAAACATGCTGATCTGGACCATTTTCGTTTCATTGTACCTTATTATTCTAACAATAAGTGCTATTTTTCATTTTAAAGAAAAAGCATGGGCAGCATTTCATATAGAAATAATTAAGGATATATTGGACGAGAGGTGAAGCAGGGGGACGGTTCCTATGCTTTATGATACCATGCAATCGTTCCCCTGCACCGTTTAAAATACTTTCGTTGTCCAATCCTCACAATTCCATACTTCCGTGACAATTCCTTCATAAAATGCTGGCTCATGTGAGATGAGGAGAACGCTGCCTTTATAGTCCTTCAGTGCGCGTTTTAGTTCTTCTTTTGCATCGTGATCCAAATGATTGGTAGGCTCATCAAGAACAAGCAGATTTGTTTCTTGATTGATTAATTTACATAGGCGGACTTTAGCCTTTTCACCGCCGCTTAATACTTGAACTTTGCTCTCAATATGCTTTGTTGTAAGACCGCATTTCGCCAAAGAAGCACGAACTTCATATTGATTAAGGTGGGGGAACGTATCCCAAATTTCTTCTATGCATGTGTTTTTGCTTGTTTCTTTCATTTCCTGTTCAAAGTATCCGATATGCACGTGTTCCCCTAATTGAACGGAACCTGATAAGGATGGAATTTCTCCAAGTATGCTTCGGAGCAAAGTAGTCTTTCCGATACCGTTAGCACCAGATAAGGCAATTTTCTGCTCGCGTTCCATTGTCAAATGAAGCTCCCTGGAAAGGGGTTCGTCGTATCCGATTACAAGCCCATTTGTTTCAAAGAGATATCTGCCAGGTGTCCTTGCCAGTTTGAAGCGAAATTCAGGTTTTGGTTTTTCGGAATCTAATTCAATAACATCCATTTTATCCAGCTTCTTTTGGCGGGACATTGCCATTCTGCTTGTCGCTGCATTCGCTTTGTTTCGCGCTACAAAGTCCTTTAAATCAGCAATTTCTTTTTGCTGCTTTTTGTAGGCCGCTGCCAGCTGTTGTTTTTTCATATCATACACTCGTAAAAATTCGTTGTAATCCCCCGGGTACCTTGATAATTGCTGATTTTCCATATGATAGATTAGATTAACAACACTATTGAGAAATGGAATGTCATGTGAGACGAGAATAAAAGCATGCTCATACGCAAGCAGATAACTTTTCAACCATTCAATATGCTCTACATCAAGATAATTTGTCGGTTCATCAAGCAACAGAATATCCGGTTTTTCCAGCAGCAGCTTAGCAAGCAATACTTTTGTGCGCTGTCCGCCACTTAAGTCATTTACATCACGCTCTAATCCAAAGTCATCTAAACCAAGACCATTCGCAACTTCTTCAACTTTTGCATCAATAATATAAAAGTCATTATTTGTGAGTGCATCTTGTATTCGGCCAGTTTCTTCTAAAATAACCTCTAATTCATCTGGGTCAACATCTCCCATTTTTGCATAGAGTTGGTTCATTTCTGCTTCCATATCATACAAATATTGAAAGGCAGTCCTAAGCGCATCTCGAATTGTCATGCCTTGCTTTAAGACAGCATGCTGATCCAAATAGCCAACCCTTGCATGCTTCGACCAGCTGACATTTCCAGCATCAGGCTCCAGTTTGCCTGTAATAATATTCATAAACGTGGACTTGCCTTCACCATTGGTACCAATTAGTCCAATGTGTTCTCCCTGTAATAATCGAAACGAAACATCATCGAAAATCGCCCGGTCTCCGAATCCGTGACTTAAATTTTTGACTGTTAGTAAGCTCATGATTGAAACACCTTTACTTTAAGATTCATCTTATCTATTATAAAGGGCAATTTAAGAAATGGATAGGGTAGGAACTTAATTCCTGATAAAGGATATTAATTTCTTTACTGTATTTATAAAGGAAATGTGGCTATTAAAAGGTGAGATAAGAAGACCTAAAATGGATGATGTGCAGGAACTTAAACAATTTTTCGGTCGCGTAATAACGTAACGGTCACGATTAATAAGGAAGACTTATCAAATTTGACGGAAGACTTTGAAAATAAAATAGAAAGCAAGAAACGATATTTGTTGGATTAGTTAATACATACTTAAGGCAATATATCCAAATGGGGAAATTCAAAAGATCTTGCCCCATTACTTTTTCAAAATACCTAAATATTCTATCCATGGACACACATCTGCTCTATATCTTTCCGCCATTATCCGGGCTATTTGGGAAATGTGTGTCAGATCATGAACGACCCATGTGGAAAGTAATTCTCTTAATTTTACGACACCGAATTCGGGATGGTATCCAGTTCGTTCAAGGTGCAATTCCGGATCGATTAGCGACTGTAGTTTAATTATATTTTGTGTTCTAACTGTTTTAAACTCAAGAAATTTTTGCTCCATCGATCTTTCAGCTTTGTTTAGGTGGGAAAAACGATCGAATGGGGGAAAGGACCTATGTTTACTTTCCTGAAGTATGGTCTCTAACCGCGGAATCCAGTTATATTTTTCTCCTTCAATTAAATGCTCAATAACTTCTGGGACATTCCACGTTCCTTCACCTTCGTTACATTGCAGCCATCCATCAGGTAATCCGATTAAAAAGTATTCCAATGTTTGTGGTGTGCGATCCAATAGATCAATTGCTTCCTCTATATTGAAATTCATCCACTCATCCCTTTCTGTTGATATTATTTCTAATAACATGTATATGCTTATATTTTATAGTCATCCTTATCCTTCATTTTATTTAGCTCCTTGCCTATAACACTTTACTATAATTTTTGGGGATTTTGCAGGATTATCCGGGAAAACAGTAGAAATCATAGTAAGCGTAGGTGAAAGTCTATTTATAACAATATAATATATGCTAACACAACCAAAGAAATGGAGAGGATTAAAGGATGGAATATCGTGATAATCATCCGGTAGGTCAGGTAAAGGAAATTCGTCGGTTCCCTGTAAAATCCCTTTTAGGGGAGTCTCTTTCAGCAATTCAGGTGGATCAGCGAGGTCTAATTGGTGATCGTTTGTGGGCAATTCAAAATCGTGAAGGGAAATTTGGAAGCGGGAAAACTACCAGGCGTTTTAAACGAATAGATGGGTTGTTTAAACTCCAGGCAAGATATGAAGGCTCTGTCCCGGTTGTAACGATGCACGATGGTTCTGTTTACCGCGGGGATGATCCAACTATCCATATGGCATTGAGTGATTTTGCGGGATATCCAGTGACTTTAGCACGCGAAGAAGCTATTTCACACTTTGACGAGGGTCCGATAAGCATCATAACAAGTTCATCAATTCGTGCTTTGAGTGAGCAATTGGGAAAGCCTGTAGACCCACGACGGTTTAGAGCAAATCTGCTTATTGACGTACAGGATGAGGGGTTCATCGAGGAGAAATGGTTAAATCATGTCATCCAAATTGGATCAGATGTCATGCTTAGAGTTGTCGCTCCATTAAAACGTTGTGTAATGGTTAATTTTGCGCAAGAGGAGTTACCTAAAGATGATCATATGCTCCGCACTTTGGCAACAAATCATGATGCGATTTTTGGAGTTTTAGCTAAAGTAGAAGCCGGCGGGCACGTGGAGGTTGGCCATACTGTTAACAAACACGGGTAAAGAGGAATTCAAATTTTTATCTTTAAATAACAATAGTTCATCTTCTATAAGCAATGGAAAACCTAAAGGACATTATAAGGAGGCATGTTTATGAGATTCATGACACCGCAAATTAATCTTTATGTAGATAACTTGGAACTATCAAGAAAATTTTACGAAAAACTTGGATTTGAATTGCAATTTACGGCGGAAATCGGTGGTAAAGCAACACATCACGAATTAGTATTAGATGGTTTTGTAGTGGGCTTGGCAACTAAGGAATCCCTAAAGGAGGTCCATGGTTTAAATCCGGGTAAAAATGAAGGCTGTGAAATCGTTTTGTGGACTGAGGATACGGATTTAGCAATTCAATACCTATCAGAAAATGGTGTCACAGTGGTTTCCCAACCGCACGACTTTTTAAACTTAAGGGCTGGCTACGTACAGGATCCAGATGGTAATCCTATTCATATTGTTTGTAAAAGAGAGGAATTGCCTGAAAAATAGTCTGCCAATGGAATGTCAAGAAATACTGGAATAGGCAACTTAATCCTTCATCTTTGGCAACACCATATTTGGGCCAATATTTGACAGGTTCATTGGCCAGAAAACGAAAAGCGATATAATTAGTACAGATAATTGGGAGGTTAGGATAGTATGCTGAATACTATTTGCATGTTTTGCAAAAAGAAATTTACAATTAATCATACGGATAAGCAGTATAACAAAATCAAAAAAAATCCGGAGTCGTTTTATGTGTGTAAAAACTGCAACCAATCTATGCAAAAGGAAGCCCAATCCAATACAGGTTTAAATCCGGACGACATTGATAAATATGATAAATTTTTTCGATAGACTCTATTGCAAAAGTGTTAAACCGTAGAATTGACGAGGTGTTTATTTATGAATAGGTTTTCCCCCGACTATATAATTAAAATGAAAGATATTGTAAAAGAAGGTTCCGCAATATTGCGAAAAAAGACCGAGAAAGTTAATCTTCCTATTTCTGATGAAGATAAAGATGCGTTGCTTTGTATGCTTCACTTTCTAAAAAACAGCCAAGACCCAAATATATCAAAAAAATATAAGCTCCGTCCTGGATCGGGATTATCAGCAAATCAAATTGGATTAGATAAACGTATGTTTGCGGCACTGTTTGAAGATGGACGAAAGGTTAACGAATATATGTTAATTAATCCAAAAATCATAAGCCATTCTCCTCATATGATTTATTTGCCTCAAGGAGAGGGATGTCTTTCGGTTGAAAGGGAAGTAAATGGATTTGTTCCGAGATATGAGAGAATCAAGGTAAAGGCATTCGATATAACTGGTAAGGAAGTAATTTTCAAATTTAAAGGGTACGGTTCCATTGTTATTCAACATGAAATAGATCACTTAAACGGGATAATGTTTTATGACAGAACAAATAAAGAAAATCCATTCAAGCTGCCGGACAATGTTGAAATTAAAAGTTTGTATTAATTACTTTCTTTCGCAAGGTATTTTGAAGAAAATAAGCGGAGTGATAATAAAATAAATTTAGCTGCTTTCGCATGCGGAATCGGGAGATTAGCAACTTGCACATTATCCCTTTCCTAATTTAATTATAGCATATAAAAATTGGTAATTATAGACTGTTGGTTCCCGCTTACTACTGCTAAAATCAATTGACGCTATTAGTTAGGAGTGGTAAATAATGAGTTCTATGGTTCTTGGTTTTCGGGAAATGGAAAAAAGCAGCAAAAGGATTAAACTTAGGGAAATTATCAAAAATTCAAGGTATACAAGTACCAGAAGGCTTTTGTGTTACGACAGAAGCTTATCAAATGGCTCTCGAACAGATAGCAAGATTCGCAAATACAATTTAAAAAAGTTGAATGAAGATGATATTCTCTTGTATTTACGTCAGGTGAATTAAGCTATAAAAAGTGAAATACGGGGGTGTAGTAGTGAACTGGCCAGTGTTAAAAGATATAAGGTGGATAGCATTTCAAATAACATCAATTTTGTCCGCCGTCATAGGGGTAATGCTAGCATTTGGCAGCAATAGTTACTGGGTTCTGTTTGTCGTTTTATCGATAGTATTGATGGGTTTAGGGGTAAGCAGGGCAACGAAATTACAAAAATAAAAAATGGGGAAATGAAAAGGGATATTCAATCATCAGGCGCATTTCCGAAGTAAGGATCTGCGCTTTTAAATTAGCAAGACTAGCTAATTTCAATAGATTTAATTGATACAAAGGGATGTCTTTGAAGCTTTACAAACTATTCAAGATTGATATACTATTTTTGATTACATGATGACAAGAGAAAATGGCTAAAGGAGAGTCGCACCCGTATGCCTGTACATAATGATAATGACGATGATACATTTCACAAAATGAAGATAAAGGAAAAAACAGCAGTTGTTGCAGGGATAATCCTTCTCATTCTACTAGTAGGCAGCTTTGTTTTGGGCATTTACTTTTTTGGGCTGGCGGGGATTTTTGAGCTGCTCGACGTTCACTATAAATCTGTCTGGTCATTGATTGTTTTTGTAATCAGTTTTTTTGTTTTGAGTGTAATTGCTGAATTATTTTTCAAAGCGGTTTTTGTACTGTCTATCCGGAATATAACTGCAAAATTATACGTGTTCTTTATCCGGATCAGTATGAAGGGTTCATCAAACTGGCTATGTCTCTTTACTGTGGATGAGTTTATGAAAAGCATCACCCTTTCTTTAAAAGCAGAGATCATATGTGCATTGCTGCTGGCTGTACTGGAAATTGTATTCGATGATAAAGAGTAGGGGAATTAACGGGCATTGTTTAAACATACTAAGATTAGTGGATAAGGTCATCGACGGGTGATTTTGCCCACTAATCTTAGTATCTTTTTACGCTTGCGTCATACTCTTCTCAATTTAATGATTCCCGATCCTGATTTATCGTATATTTCAATATTTTTTAACGATATTTAATCTTACAACTTTAATGGAAATCATATATCAAATAAACTAATGAACCGATAATAATTATAAAGTAGTTTGATCCAACTATTAGTATAAAATGTTTGGCAGATACTGCTGGTTAACATGGTTCTGTATAGAATTAAATTAACGGAATTGAGGGAAATAATAATGTTTAATAGTATTAAAAGAAAAATATTGTTTGGATTTTCGATCGTCGTACTTTTAGTCATTTTGCTGGGATTTTATAACTATTTAGCTATAAAAGCGATAAATGATAACATTAGTAAAATTGTGGATGATCAAGTACCGCTTCTGATAACCAGTGAAAAAATAGCTTTAAATATGTCTGAAAGAACTTCGTTAGTACGGGGATATCTTTTATATGGAGATACGGATTTAAAAACGAAATTTGATAGTTTTACAGATGAAAGTATTCAGCTTGAAAATAAAGTCTTGAAATTAGATGATTCAGATGGGGTTAAAGATTTAGTTGAGAAAAAGATTGTCTGGGCAGAAGCGATAAATTCGGTGTTTAAGGAATATGACACTGGAAATAAGGAAAAGGCAATGGAAATTATGGTTTCAGAAGTAAAGCCGCTGGAACGGGAAATATTGGACGGTTTCAAAGCAATGGCAGCAGAACAAGAGACTGTTCAATCACATGCCGGGGAAGATATTACCTCCTATGGTAATACATCATTGTTAATTGATATAGGTATATCCATTATTATCGCTGTAATGGCAATTATAGCAGCAATTAAAACGGCATCACATATATCAAAACCAATCGTGACAGTTAAGAATAGGATGAAGGTAATAGCGGAGGGTGATCTTAGACAAGAATTATTAGAAACAACGTCAAAAGATGAAATAGGACAACTTGTTCATGCTGCAAATGACATGAATCAGCATATGCGCAGTTTATTAAATCAAATTAATGAGGTATCTGGAACAGTTTCAAGTCAAAGTGAAGAACTAACACAGGCCGCAAATGAGGTTAGAGCTGGAACGGGGCAGGTTGCAACAACAATGGAAGAACTTGCCTCCGGTTCGGAAACACAGGCTAATAGTGCAGGTGACATGGCCAATATTATGGGAACTTTTACGAACAAAGTTGAAGAAGCAAATAATTATGGGGAACGGATTCTAAACAATTCTGAAAAAGTATTACAGATGACAACGAAGGGCGGACAACTAATGAATGCGTCTGCAGAACAAATGGATAACATTAACGGTATTGTTAAAGATGCTGTTGACAAGGTACAAAATTTGGATAATCAATCAAAGGAAATTTCCAAACTTGTATCAATCATTAAGGATGTCGCCGAACAAACAAACCTTTTATCACTGAATGCGGCAATTGAGGCAGCTAGAGCAGGTGAGCATGGTAAAGGATTTGCTGTTGTTGCTGATGAGGTAAGAAAACTGTCAGAGCAGGTTGCGTTATCGGTTAAGGATATAACCGAAATCGTAATAACTATACAAACTGAATCTAATATTGTAGCGGATTCTTTATTGGATGGGTATTCTGCGGTTGAACAGGGAACAGTTCAAATGGAATCTACTAATGAAATGTTTAACGATATTCGTCATTCTGTTACTGAGATGGTGGAAAGTATTAAAGTAGTATCAGGTAATTTATCTGAAATTGAATCCAATAGTCGTGAAATGAATGGTTCGATCGAAGAAATAGCATCCGTCTCTGAGGAAGCAGCTGCAGGGATAGAGGAAACAGCAGCATCTGCACAACAGTCCAGCAGCTCAATGGAAGAAATAGCTGGAAGTTCAGCACAGCTTGCAAAATTGGCAGAAGAACTTAATGAGAAAATAGGAAAATTTAAACTATAACACGGCTGAATAGCAATAAAATAAAATTACTTCTATGGTGATGCAGCATTTGGTCTATCTTCCGGCAATCACTAAAAAGACAGAGAGGGATGTGTTAATGCTTGAAAAATACACCGTGGTTACATTAAAAGAACGTCCGGATTTAGAAAATGAATTAAATAATTTGCATAGCATTGGATGGGTTACCTATATGAGGGAGGACCCTATAGCGGAAAAGTATTGGAATCAATTATTTACCAGGTTTCCTGAATTTCAATATCTTATTCTAAACGAAAAAAACCAACCTATGGCTTGTGGTAATGCAATTTCTTTTGATTGGAATGGCAATGAAGACAGCCTGCCAACAGGATGGGATGGAGTCTTTGAAAAAGGAATACTGGATTATGAAAATAACGTACAACCAAATTCGTTGTCAGCCTTAGCTATTGTTATTCATCCGGAATTTAGAGGTAAAGGTCTTAGTAAGCTAATGGTTAGGGAAATGAAGGGGTTAGCTATTAAAAACAATTTACAAAAGATGGTAGCACCTGTTCGCCCTTCGTTAAAAAGCAAATACCCGCTTATACCTATACAAGAATACGTTAGCTGGAAAAGGGAAGACGGAACCCCGTTTGATCCTTGGATAAGAACCCATGTTACAATGGGCGCATCGATCATGAAAGTGGCGGAATCATCTATGATCATTCCTGCTTCCATCAAGGAGTGGGAAGAGTGGACCAATATGAAATTGCCGGCATCGGGAAGCTATACCATAAAAGATGGGTTAGTACCATTACAGATAGATAAGAATGCTGACAAGGGCATTTACATTGAACCAAATGTATGGATGAAGCATCATTTGGTATAGGATGAAAGTGATTTTAATTCCATAGCTATCATAAATAATGCAATCTAGCGCTGCTTCGCATGGAAAATACAAAATAACAAAAGCCTAAGAGAAAAAATAATTCTCTTAGGCTTTTGTTATATGTAAATCAGCCTTGATAAATAGAATTGACAAATATTCAGTGGAAGATTATAATAATTAATTGTATAAAATTATAATATTTAATTATATCATATTAATTTATAAAAGTCAAGTAATAAATCCTGAAATGTGGAATGGGAGGAATACTTTATGTTTTTACCTCGTTTGCTGGGTACGATGGATGTTTTCATGCTGGAAAAATATATAGATGAATTATTGAAGGTAAATAAAAAAACAACAGAATATGGTCTAATCCTAACTCGTGATGAAATTAAAAACATGATACTTGTCAGAGACCGGGTGTTAAAGGACCATGGCCGTGTGGAACTAGGAGTTGAGGTGATTAAAGAATTATCTGAGGTTTTTTGTACATCCCCATATGTAGAGAATGTAAATTTTGTCCCAACATTAAATGAACTTCAGGAAATTTTTCATTATGTAAAAAATGAGACAGAAGACAGGATAAGTGATTCCTTGCTTATAGGCATTATGAAAGAAAACTTTGATGATACATGCAATGGCTCTATCGAAATGTTAAAAAGCTTTCTAGAAGAATTTCAGGAGCAGTTCAGGAGCGATGCTCAATTTAGGGAATCTGTGCTTGAAAGGGATGAACTTTAATGGATTCAGAAAAAAGTGTTCAATCATTAGCGGCGAGCGGAAACATTCGAAAATCCTATTTATCACACAACCAGTACACGCTGTCACTTTTAAATGAAGCATTACGATCCGGAATGCTGAATAGTAACGAAGTATATGGCATACAAGGCCAATTGCTGGTTATTCTGAAAAAGTTGATTGGACAATATACACGAGGTAAAAGTTCCTCCGTTAGTACTGATACGGCAGAAGGGATCTTTGCTTCGATTTTGTATGCCATAGATGCTTATACGTCTCAGTTTGATGATCCTAAAGAAGCTGTTATCTACTTAAAAACAGCAAGGATAAACAGTATTTATGAGAAAGGGCTTGGATTGGTTCATGATTGCTTCAGGGAAACGGAACAACTTTACAAAAAGATCCATATGAACCAATTGGATGTGGCGGTAGAAGCTTACAACCTGACCATCAGCGAATCGATACCTGTGTTTTTAAGAAAGTATGACAGTATATTTGACGCTCCTAATACAATGGCAAGCATTGATTATCCTTTAGCAATTGACGATATGGGTGTTCAAGGGGTTTTTTATATCAAACAGTATTTAACGAATTTAAGAATAGAAACAGAATTTTGCAGGTTGTTCAGCAAAGTAGATCTTCAAATGCTGTTAACTAACTATGGAAAAGTATGCAGGTTTGATTATCGTATCGAGCTTTTCAATATATTTAGGCTGGTATTTAATAATGCTGTATTTTCTATTTTATCAGGTGGGAATGCCAATCGGTTAAGAATATCCGAAAATCAATATAATCAATTAGAACATCTTTTCACCCAACTGAATGATTCTCAGACTCATTCTATTATATATAAAGCAATTGACCAAGTGGGCTGTGACTTAAATATAGGTGAATCTAAAATGAAAGTGTATATGGAACAGTGTGGGATCGATCTTATCCAAATGATTATAAACGCTTCCAATCATGATAACTTGCAAACGGCAGTCATCATGGAAAAGGAAATAAAATCAAAATCCATTGTAACTGCATTCAATGCATCAGATAGAATGAGTGATGAACATTTTAGATTAGTAACCGAAAAAATCATGGGGTGTAAAGATACGACAGACAAAGTTGAAATGATTCTGGAAAATTTTCATTCCCTTTATGATTATATTGACTTAATGAACAGCAATTGTTTGCTGACTGATGATTATGCGGCACTTTTTAGGACTTTTGGTGATATAGAGCTGGCGATTTTGGTGAAAATGGTGTTCTATGAGGAATTTCGGGATGATGCCGTTGATTTATCATCCACGGCAATAAAGGAGAAGCAGGCAGAATTGGAATGGAAGGTTCAATTTATTGCCTTTATCACAAACATGGATACAGAGGAAAAGAGAGCAATCGAGAAATATGTAAATGATATTGATTATGAGGAAATTAATTTTTACTAATTTATTGTATTGTCTTTTCATTAAAGCTGATTTAATCCAGTTCGAGCAAAATAAGGAAGGGCTGTTATGCTGTTTGAATCATGAATAGGTTTCTTTTAGCAGTCAATTTCGTCCATATGGATACGGCATATAAAATATACATTCTCCTTGTTTGCTATACAAAAACGGCCGCCAAATCTGAAATAAGAATAGGCGGCCGTACCATATAGCAAAAGCAGCTTACATGTGGTATGTGAGCTGCTCGATTGCTGTTATTTATACAAGCCGTAAGTTTCATTTATATCCTGAATAAAAATGATGCCATTTCCCGGCTCATCTATTTTAAGTTTTTTTCGGATGGAAGAAACAATTGCATCTGTACTTTCTTGTTCCGAAAGAATTAATACAATCTCTTTTTCTGGTTCAATGGCCATCGAAAATACTTTGCTTGTTTCGTGAATTCCCGATCCTCTTGCATTTATGATCGTACCACCTTTTGATCCGGCTTCAGTTGCTGCATCAATTACATCTTCCGCATTTCCCTTTTCAATAATCACAGTAATGGCATGATACATATTGCTATCCGCACCTCCGCTTTCAATTATCCGATCTTGTTTAAAACTGCTTGCACCAAAAATCTTATTTATAGAGGTAGTAAAGGCTATGCCGTGATTTGGCTTATTGAATTTAAATTTTTCGTTTAGTTTCTCAAGCGCTTGACTGGCTATTCCCTTATTAGAGCCCATTAAAATAACTTCTTTTTTTACATTGTTTAAGGCTAACATTTCAAGGATTTTGTTATTAACGGTACCTTTACCAACCAGCACCGTTCCGCCCGAGATGCCGTGCTTTTTAGCAGTTTGCATAATTTTACTGCCCAACCCTTTGTTTACGATAATACAAACCAATTCCAGGTCCTTCATTTCGGTTTTACTCGACACTACGCTTCACTCCTCCCTTTTTGGATTTTAGTTTAAAGACAAGTCCCAATAGCTGTAACGCAATTAAAGGTGTCATGGCAACCAGGGCAATCATGCCAAATCCGTCAACCAGAACATTCGCACCATCTGTTGCTTCGGCAGCACCTTGCACAAATGCTAGAATAAAGGTTGCTGTCATCGGACCGGATGCAACACCGCCTGAATCAAAAGCGATCCCAACGAATAGCTTTGGAGCAAAATAGGTCAGTGCAATTGCGATCAGGTATCCGGGCAGCAAATAATGCCACAATTGAAGGTCAGGTATTAGAACTCTAAGGATTGATAGAAGTACTGCCAGCCCAACACCAATCGACAGGGTCCCTAATACGACAGATCGTTTCACATAGCCGCTTGTTACATCTTCTATTTGGTTAGTAAGGACATGCACTGCCGGCTCAGCAAGGATGGTAACAACACCTAAGGCAAATGCAATTATAATGATATATGCTTTATTGTCCAGAGAAGCGATACTATACCCGACCATACTTCCAACATCCATAAATCCGGCATTTACGCCGACTAGAAACAGGACAAGTCCAATAAAAGTAAACAGCGTACCTAATAAAATTTTTCGTACCGCCTTCTTAGATAGTTTAAAGGATATTTTCTGAAATACAAGGAAAATTATCAAAATCGGTAACAAAGCCACAATGATTTCAAATGTGATGGTTGGAAATTCATGCAGAAACGGGCTGATGATTGAATTCGTATCTGTGTGCGCTGTTTCTAAATTGCCGGACATTTCATCCGTTTGCATAATGATATTCATGATCATGACAGTTATGATGGCTCCAGTTGAAGCGACGGCGACCAGTCCGAAACTATCTTTTTCGGAAGCTTTACTGTCTTTTTTAAGGGAGGAAATACCCAAAGCTAGTGCGAGAATAAAAGGTACCGTTAATGCACCTGTGGTAGCTCCCGACGCATCAAAGGAAATTGCTAAAAACTCAGGTGATGTAAAAATCGCAAGTGCAAAAATAATCAGATACAAAATAGTTAACAGTTTATATAATGGAAAGTTATAAACGGTTCGAACCAGTCCAGTTGCGATCAATAACCCAATTCCAACAGATACGACAACTACAAGGCTTGTTTTGCTGATAAGCCCTGATGTCACCATCTCGACCTGTCCTGAAAGAATATGAAGGTCAGGTTCCGCTATTGAGATGAAGAATCCAAGCAATAAACCTGCTATTATAACAATCCAAATCTTATTCGACTTCGCAATTGATGAACCAATGGTCTGGCCAATTGGCGTTATTCCAATGTCGACACCAAATAAAAAGATGGATAAACCAATAATTATTAGAACAGCACCAATAATAAAACGAAATAATAAAGTGGGTTCAAGAGGGGCTAACGTCAAACTTAAAATTAAAACCATAATGGTGATTGGAAGAACTGCATATAATACTTCCTTTAATTTGGAAACCAATACATTCACAATGATTTTCATTCCTTTCTTTGTGATAGTTTTGAAAAGCGGAAAATGGCAGCCTGTCTAGTTACAAATTAACATCCACCTTTACTGTGTTATTTTCATGTTTATCGATGCCAATATAACGTAACGTTTCAGAGGAGGAATGGTGATTTAAAATTTTGGCGATAATCGAAATGGCAATCCCTTTTTGGTAAGCGTGGTACGCAAATGTTTTTCGCAGTGTATGAGTGCCAATTTTACCAGTCAATCCAGCATCTTTTGCCGCCTGATTTACGATCCGATAAGCCTGCTGCCGGGTGATCGGATTATTGTTTTTCTTTGATTTAAACAAGCAATCGTTCTGATCAGCATTACTGTTGGAAAGATAGGTTGTTAATTCTCTTGCTGCACTGCGGTTGAGGTAGAAAGCTTTTTCCCGAAAGGTATGGCTTTCCGTAATATTTAAAAATTTCCTCGGTTCGTTCCCATCCCATACATCCTTTACTTTTAGGGAAAGCAAATCACGAATGGTTATCCCAGTGTTAATACCAAGGACGAAAAACAGAACATCGCGTTGTGAATGCTGCCGTAATATTGCCTTTATTGCTTTAATATCTCCTATTTCTTTAATTGGCTCGACAAACTCCATTGTTTCACCTCCGACTCTAATGTTACTTAATTGTATTATATAGTAATTTAAGTAACATCACAATGAATTTGCTTGTATTCTTTAAAATTGTTTGAAAGTGTTCAAAAAGAAGGTGAAGCAGGGGAAATATATGTGTGTCCTTGATCCAATACTTGTACTTTACGAAATGGTAAATGAACCATATAATTATACGGAATAGCAGTCATTGCATGGACCAACTGTAGAAACCGTCTATGCTATTGATTGGTTATCCTTGATAGAACTTTAATTTGTCAGAAAACAAGATTCATACAGGAACTGAAAACAAAGCAGAGGCGGATTCAAATATAAAAAGTACTTTAGTAATTAAGCCGGAAATTTGAATCCGATTATAGGAGGTGTTTAAAAATGAAGATAGCAGCTATGGTTTTCTTGTCGGTTTCGATAGGTATTATCGGTCTTGTTGCGGCATTCTTTGCATTATTGTCGGGAGAAGCGGGTTTTTATGTTCCTTTTATTCTTGTGACTGCAGCTGGACTTATCGTCGTCAATATTCTAGTAATCTATGGGAAATTCAAGCTGAAAAAAGTAAGGATAGGTGTGCTTGTATTTGCTGCTGTGGTGGTAATTTCTCTTGGAAGCTATGAAGGGTATCAATTATACATAAAAAGCTTGGAAGTTGTGAGTACACAGGATGTAGACTTAACGCAATATCGCCCGTTCGCTGATAATACAAAGGCGGTTTCATTGGATGAGGCGTCGACATTTACCATAACCGATTCCCTACCAAAACTGGATGGGGCAACCGCATTATATCCTGTTTATGCCGCATTTGCACGTGCGGTTTATCCGGAGAAAGAATATCCGCTTGATGGCAGCCGAAGTGAAGTCGTATCTAGCCAAACCAGTAATGCATTTATCCGATTAATTAATGGGGAAGCGGACATCGCATTTATCGCCCACCCATCTGAAGAACAAATGAATCATGCCGAAGAAATGGGAGTTGAGCTAACCTTGACACCAATTGGCCGGGAAGCTTTTGTGTTTTTTGTCAACAAAGATAATCCGGTCGATAAGCTAACAGTTGATCAAATTCAGAAAATATATTCTGGTGGGATTACGAATTGGAATGGAGTTGGAGGTGATGATGAAGAAATCCGTGCCTATCAGCGACCTAAGGGAAGCGGAAGTCAATCAGCCCTGATCCGTTTTATGGATGGTATTCCGTTAATGGAACCGCCCGAGGAAGAAATTGTATCTGGTATGGGTGGAATAATAAGAGAAACCTCCGAATATCAAAATCGCAGCAATGCAATCGGTTTTTCATTTCGGTATTTTTCTCAGGAAATGGTTAAGGATGGTAAGATAAAGCACGTTGCCATAGATGGTGTTCTCCCTACTAAAGAAACAATTCAAAACAATACGTATCCAATCGTGGCAGAATTTTATGCGGTGACAGCAAACAGTGATAATCCTCATGTTAAGAAGTTTATTGAGTGGATGCAATCCGATCAAGGACAAGTAATTGTGAATAAGACTGGATATGTCCCAGTGAAATAGAATGTTGCCAGATATTAATTTATTTGGAGAAAGCCTATCTTTTTGTGTTGACACACATGTAGATAGGTTTATTTTTATTTCATACAAGTCGATTTTTTCACTTCCACGATTAAATCTTTTATAATAAATAAGCTAAAGAACCATCAAACGTTAATTTATAGAAAGGGGTTCTGCAAATGAAGTTAAGTGTGTTGGATCAGGTGCCAATTTCACGGGGATCTGATCCGGTACAAAGTTTGAATAACACATTAAAGCTTGCGAAAATTACGGAAGAATTGGGATATAACCGGTACTGGGTGGCAGAACACCATAACACAAACGGGCTGGCAAGTACATCACCGGAAATACTGATGACACGGATTGCTTCCCAAACAGATTCCATCGGTGTCGGTTCCGGCGGCGTTTTACTGCCCCAATACAGTCCGTTTAAAGTGGCGGAAAATTTCAAAACGCTGGAGGCATTTTTCCCTGGAAGAATTGATTTGGGAGTTGGCCGGTCTCCTGGTGGATCACAGATTACCCGCCTTGCGTTAACTGACAGTGTGGATAAAAGTTTGCGTGAGTTTCCAAGACAGCTCGCTGATTTGCAAGGGTTTCTACATAATACTTTACCGAGAGATCATAAATTTCGATTGGTAAAAGCAGCACCAAGAATAGCTGCATTTCCAGCTATGTGGGTTCTGGGTTTATCAGAACGAGGAGCCATAAATGCTGCTGAATTGGGAATGGGGTTTGTATTTGGTCACTTTATCAATCCAAATAACGGTAAAGCAGTCATGGAAGCTTATCGCAAGCATTTTCAACGATCAGCGGGTCCAGATCGACAGAAAAGCATGGTATGTATTTTTGTTGTCTGTGCAGATACGGAGGATGAAGCGGAAGAACTTGCATTAAGTCAGGATAAGTGGCTGTTAAGTGTGGGAAAAGGGGCGGATACGAAGATACCTTCAATTGAAGAAGTAAAGAGGAGAAATTTCAGTAATGTGGAAATGAAGGAAATTGAAAAAAATCGCGATCGATGTATTATTGGTACACCAGAAAAAGTAAAAAATGAATTAATCCGTCTCAGCAATCTGTATCAAACAGACGAGTTCATGATCATAACAAACATATATGACTTTGAAGCAAAGGTACATTCCTATCGTTTGCTTGCGGAAGCGTTTGATCTTCATTAGGCGCCTTACTAACGTTTTACATTTTACTGAATGCATTATTTTCAGGACATATTCACAAACTAATGGGAAACTAAATGAACGGTAAGGTGAAGTAAAATGGGAAATGAAAAACGTAATAAAGCAAAAGATAATACGGATGAAACAAAGTTATATAACCCAGAGGAAAATTATTATGAAAAACAGGGAGATAATAAAAATGCTTCAGGTACTAAAAGGCAACTGATGAATGAACGAATGCGTGGTGCTGAGTGATTATGGCCGCAAGAAATATCTTTTAATTTATGAAAGAAGGAAGGGGGCCTGAATTCCCTTCTTTTTTTGGGACAAGGGGTCATGGGACAAGGGGTCAGACCCCTTGTCCCAAATTACTGGATCTTTTGCTCCATTTTTTTCCGTTTATGCAACGTATGCTTCATTCCCCATTCATGCATGGCTGCTAATATTGGTTCAAGGCTTTTTCCGTATTCCGAAATAGAATATTCTACCTTTGGGGGTACCTGCGGATAGACGACGCGATCTATGATGTCTTCTTTTTCTAATTCCCGTAATTGCTTTGTCAGCATCTTCTGGGTTATTCCTGGCATACTTCTTTTAAGTTCACTGAATCGCTGCGTGCCTTCTTTTAACAGATTTAGCAGGATTATCGGCTTCCATTTCCCGACTAAAATACCTAAAGCGTCTTCTACCTTACATAATTCCGGTTCTATTTTCATCCTTAATTCCTCCAATAGTATCTTTTTGTATACTATATACCTTAAAAGTGCGTACTTCTATTTATGATGATTATAAACTATACTAACATCGTGTGTGAAAGTTTTAAATGAATTAGTATATTAATCGTTTGGTTATAACTAGTAAGTGAACCGGGAGTGGGACAAGGGGTCAGACCCTTTGTCCCAACGTGCCGTGTGGACTGTTTCTTTGTCCCGGCAAGGCTCTTGAACAATGAGAGAGATAGGTGACTGTATATGAAGAAATATCGTATCGATGAAAGCGATGGTCTGGAATTTGGTATATATACACTTGGCGACCATCTGCCAGATCCTTCAACAGGTGAGAGAATTTCCGCGGAACAACGAATTCATGAAATTATTGAATATGCTAAGCTTGCCGAACAGGCAGGTATAGATTTTTTTAGTGTAGGTGAAAGTCATCAGGAGTATTTTGCTACACAGGCGCACGCTGTTGTTCTTTCAGCTATTGCACAGGCGACAAAAAAGATGAAGATTGCAAGTTCTTCTACAATTATTAGCACATCGGATCCTGTACGTGTATATGAGGATTTTGCAACGCTGGATTTAATTTCAAATGGACGTGCGGAGATTATAGCAGGTCGTGCATCAAGAGTGGGGCTCTATGATTTATTGGGCTATAACCTTCGTGATTATGAAGCATTATTTGAGGAAAAATTTGATTTGTTATGTAAGATTAATGAAGAGGAAATTATCGATTGGAGTGGGGAATTCCGACCACCATTAACTAACGCCAAGGTTCTTCCACGTCCGCAAAATGGTTCAATGCCAATATGGCGTGCTGTTGGTGGAACACCTGCTAGTGCAATCAAGGCAGGTTACGCAGGTGTACCGATGTTTATGGCACATTTAGGTGGACCAGCATCCATTTTTAAACGGACTATTGACGCTTATCGAGAGGCATTAGTTCATCGCGGTTATGATCCAACCCAGCTTCCGGTTGCAACAGCTGGTTTCTTTTATGCGGCTGAAACGTCACAGCAAGCGCTTAAGGAACTGTATCCGCATATAAATGAAGGGATGAAGATAACGAATGGACAGGGCTTCCCAAAACAGCACTTTGCACAAGGCATAGATCCGCATAATATTATGAATATCGGCAGTCCACAGGAAATCATTGAAAAAATTCTCTATCAGCATGAGTTATTTGGTCACCAGCGTTACATTGCGCAAATCGATTTTGGTGGAATGCCATTTGATAAATTAAGAAAAAATATTGAACTGATCGGTACTGAAATTTTGCCAGCAATCAAGAAATATACTAGAAAGAAATAGGAGACGGTGAATATGAAAATTGTAGGATTATCGGGTTCAAATGTCGGCTCGAAAACTAGAACGGCTATAGATTACACAATACAAACAGTTAAACAGAAATATCCAGATATAGAAGTGGCACTGATTGACCTTGCTGAATATGATGTTCAGTTTAGTGATGGACGTAATTTTTTGGAATATGAAGGGGATACAAAATATGTTGCCCAGACATTAATGGAAGCAGATGCCATCATTATTGGAACACCGATTTTTCAGGCATCCATTCCAGCTACACTGAAGAATATTTTTGATCTGCTTCCCATAAATGCATTCCAGGATAAAATTGTCAGCATACTTGTAACAGCGGGTTCAGCAAAGCATTACTTAATCGTCGAACAGCAATTAAAACCTATTTTGACGTATATGAAAGCGCAGATTGTTCAGACGTATGTATTTATCGAGGAAAAGGATTTCTATCAAAAAGAAATCACTAATGATGATGTACTATTTCGTATTAATCGCTTGGTTGAAGATACAGCAGTCTTAACCGAAACGTATACGAAAATTCGTGAAGCAAAAGAAGCGGAATATGGGTTTTAAACAAAGCGGGACAAGGGGTCAGTCCCCTCGTCCGGGACAGTGGACCTGACCCCGTGTCCCGCTATATTTCTTTTGACCAAATTGGCAGGAACAGTTTAATTCCGCGCTTGTTAAACGGTAATAGTTTGCTGTCTGTTACTAAATGACTGACATAGCCGATTAAGCAAGTGTAGTAGACCCCTTCGACCCCGAGGGATAACTCTAGCTTAGAAGCAATGAATCCGAAGAAAATTGCTCCTATTATTGAATGTGTGTAGCTTCGATGTGCAGTAAATGAGGCAATGAATATATATACCCCAAGCAGTATCAGCCAAATTTCCTGAAGGTTAACTCCACCGGCTATAACCCCAATTCCAGTAATTGTCAGCATATGCTTTTGCTTAATAGAGGAAGCAATGATTATCAATCCAAGTCCAATACCAATACCAAGGTATCTCGTTGTATCCGTCCCCTCGTAGAAACTGTAAGCGATCATCAGGATACCGATCAATTGACCGACTGCCTGGAACAGTTTAGAAGATAAGGTGATTTTTCCACGAAGCTTCCCATCAATATCAAGGTCGGGAATTAAACTCGATACGGTTCCAAGTCCAACGAATAAAAATGTTGTAGCAGGGTCTGCTTGAAAATTATTTGCAACGACAAATCCTGTTGCTGCACCAACTGCTGCATGTGCTGTACCATTCACGTTATTAACTCCTTCGCAAATAATGTTATGTTTTTTTGACACCATACTATATTTTACAACAAAATGTATGTTCTGTTTAGAGGGGAAATCATGGGACAGAGGGTCAGTCCCCTTGTCCCGGGACAGTGGACCTGACCCCGTGTCCCGCTGATATAAAATATAGTTTAAGGAATTAGTTCAGGCGATATTGACGAGATTCAAAATTCAGTATAGACTGATAATTATCTAATCATCAGATGACCAGATTATTAAATTTTGAACATTAATTTGAACGTACCGCTTTGGGTGAACCGGAAAAAGTAAGGTGGTGGAATTAACTTGAACGTTAAACCAATTAGAACTAAAAAAATTTATGAAGAAATCTCGGACTCATTAATAGAGATGATAAAGACAGGGAAACTCATTCCCGGGGAAAAATTGGCTTCAGTAGAACAGCTTGCGAAAAGTTATGATGTTAGCCGTTCAGCAATTCGAGAAGCATTGAGCGGGTTACGTGCAATGGGGTTAATCGAAATGCGTCAGGGTGAAGGTACATATATTACACAATTTGATGCATCACGGTTTTCGCTGCCTGTTACTGCTGCATTACTTATGAAGCGGGAGGATATAAAGGAATTGTCGGAGGTACGCAAGATTCTTGAGGTTGGATCGGCAGGGGCTGCTGCTGTTAATCATAATGAAATTGAACTAATCCCAATGGAAGAGGCTTTACAGGCAATGAAGGATGCTAAGGGGAAAGGTGAACTGGGAGAAAGGGCAGATTTGGATTTTCATTTGGCATTGGTAAATGCAACACACAACAAGATGTTAATCAATTTAATGGGAAGTGTTTCCGATCTAATGATTGAAACAATGCGTAAGACACGTCGGCTAATTTTGTATTCTGAGGAAAGAACAGCGCAATTATTAAATGAACATCAACGGATTTTTGAAGCTGTTAAAGCTAGACAATTTGATAAAGCGCAAAAGGCAATGCTGGATCATTTGATAGAAGTAGAGCGTCTTCTAGCAGATTATATCGTTTAACTAATAATTTTCATCACGTAAGGACTTTCTATTTAGAATAAATTATAGGATGACCTGTTCTTTAAAATTAATGGAGGTGAACAGATTGAAGGTCTCCCTGTTTATTACATGTATGTGTGACATCATCACGTCAAATGTAGGTAAGGATACGGTAGAACTATTGGAACGCTTAGGATGTGAAGTAGATTTTCCGGATGCTCAAACATGCTGCGGGCAGCCGGCATTTACTAGTGGCTATCTCGAAGAATCCAAAAAGGCAATGAAACAAATGATGAGGGCTTTCAAAGATTCAGAGTTTGTAGTTGGCCCATCGGGTTCTTGCGTCGGGATGCTGCGTGAATATCCAAAAATATTCGCAGGTGATCCAGAGTGGGAAAAGGAAGCTAATAACCTCGCCGCAAAATCATATGAAATTACGCAATTTCTTGTTGATGTTTTAGGCGTTACGGATATAGGCTCCACATTTAAAGGTAAAGTAACCTATCATCCATCCTGTCACATGACACGAATACTAGGAATAAGGGATGCTCCGTACACTCTATTGAAACATGTTCAAGGGGTCGATTTGATTGAGCTTCCAATCAAGGAAGACTGCTGTGGTTTTGGTGGTACGTTTGCAGTTAAAAATTCAGTTATTTCCGGAGAGATGGTCAAGGAAAAATCACTCCATGTAAGTGAGACTGGAGCAGAATACCTTGTTGGAGGCGACATGGCTTGCCTGCTTAATATTGGCGGACGGATGACAAGAGAAGGAAAGAACGTGAAAATCGCACATATAACGGAAATATTAAACCATCATCAATAAAACGGCATTTTAATCAAATGGAGGGGAGAATTGATGAGTATAAAAATTAGTAATGCTCCGTACAATGAGCGGGTTCAGGAAGGCGTTAAAAATGATTTCATGCGCAAGGCAGTAGCATCTGCGCAGGGACGATTCAGAAGCGGACGGCAAAAGCAGGCTGACGAGCTTGGGAATTGGGAAGACTGGCGAACATTGGGGGAGGAAATACGTACACATACGCTTAGGAACATTGATTATTATCTGGAAATTCTAAGTGAAAATGTATCCAAACGAGGAGGCAATGTATTTTTTGCCAAAACAGCCGAAGAGGCAAACGAGTATATTCAACATATAATCAAAAAGAAAAACGCAAAAAAAGTCGTTAAATCAAAATCAATGGTCACAGAGGAAATTGGTTTAAATGATGCATTGGCGGAAGTCGGCGCAGAGGTTGTTGAATCGGATTTAGGTGAATGGATACTGCAATTGGATGAAGATCTCCCATCACATATTGTAACACCTGCACTACATAAGAATAAAGAACAGGTACGGGAAACATTTGCTGTGAAAAAAGGGTATGAACAATCGGATAAACCTGAGGAGCTAGCATCATTCGCTCGTCAGCAATTACGACAGGAGTTTCTGGCAGCCGATGTCGGAATTACCGGATGCAACTTTGCTGTGGCAGAATCTGGTGCAGTTACGTTTGTTACGAATGAAGGAAATGCGCGGATGGTGACAACAATTCCAGATACACAAATATCTGTTATGGGAATGGAGCGGATTGTCCCGACATGGGAAGAGCTGGATATTCTCGTTAGCCTATTAACCCGGGCAGCAGTTGGCCAAAAATTAACAAGTTATATTACATCCATTACTGGAACCAGGTTGGAGGGGGAAAGTGACGGGCCGGAAGAATACCATTTGGTGATTGTAGACAATGGACGTTCCAAAATTTTAGGAACTGAATTTCAATCAGCACTCCACTGTATTCGATGTGCGGCATGTATCAATGTTTGTCCAGTTTATCGTCACGTTGGTGGTCATGCATATGGTTCGATTTATCCAGGCCCGATTGGTGCAGTGATTACGCCGCTTCTTGATGGTTATGAGGATCACAAAGAACTTCCATATGCATCATCATTATGTGGTGCCTGTACCGAGGTTTGTCCTGTTAAAATCCCGCTTCATGAGCAGTTGATTCGTCACCGTCAAATCATTGTGGAGCGAGAAAACAAAGGAAATAAAATGGAAAAATTAGCGATGAAAGGATTTGCCAAGTGGGCTTCAAGTCCTGCTGCATACAAATTGAGTGCAGCTGCAGCACGGCCGGCATTGCAGCCATGGTCAAAAAATGAAATGATCAAAAGCGGTCCAGGTCCATTAAAAGGATGGACGATCAATCGTGATTTTCCTGCTCCGGCAAAGCAAACTTTTCGGTCCTGGTATAAAAATAGACAGAAAGGCAGGGAAGTGTAATGGCAATCCAGAATAGAGATTCTTTCTTAGATAGCCTTGCAGCAAACCTTGGGCGCCCACGCCGAACACAAGGAATTGAGCGCCCTAAGTGGAGCGTGAGCCCGCAGTTTGAGGTATTGAACCAGGCATCAAAAGATGAACTGATTGATGTTCTAAAAAAGCAATGCGAGGTAATTCATACTGATTTTAAACGAACGGACCGTACAGATCTTGTGAAAGTTCTAAGGGAAACAATTGAAGGTTACAATGGGAAGGTAATCGTTGCATCCAGTGACTCACGGAACGAAGAATATGGTTTGGATAACTTTTATAAAAGTGCTGCAGAAGATTTCGATGTTCATTTGTGGGACGAAACAATGTGGAAAGAAAACCAAGTCTTTGCTGAACGTGCTGACGTTGGAATCACTTTCTCAGACATCACCCTTGCTGAATCTGGTACTGTAACTTTATTCAATAATAAGTACAATGGCAGGTCAATCAGTCTGATGCCAAGGACTTATATTGCCATTATACCGAAACATACAATTGTGCCAAGAATGACCCAGGCAACAAGGCAACTTCACGAGGCTCATATATCAGGCAATGCCGTTTCATCGTGTGTAAGCTTTGTAACTGGTCCAAGCAACAGTGCTGATATTGAAATGAACTTGATTGTAGGTGTACATGGGCCAGTTGAGGTTACGTATATAGTTGTTGATGATTAATTTGATCAGTTGATCATGAAAAACAAAATCGCATGTACCATGTCGTTCGATAAATAAAACTTTATAACCATACAAAGGGACAAAATTCTGTCCCTTTGTTTCAGCATGCTTTATTTTGTTCGAAATGTCTCTGTATAAAATGGTTTCGATTCTTTATTAAAAGCTGTACCAATAGCGAGCATTTCATAATCCTTTTGTAAAATATTCTCCCGGTGACCAAGCGAGTTCATTAAACCTTCGTGGGCAAAGATGCTGCTTAATTGGCCTGCAGCAAGGTTCTCCCCAGCCATGCGAAAGGCAAGATTATCTTCTTCCATGCGGTCGAAAGGGGATTGTCCCTCCAGATTTGTGTGGCTGAAGTAATTGTTCACTGCCATGTCTTTACTGTGGCTGCGGGCTGTTTTTCTTGCCGCTTTGTCCCAGGTTAGAATAGGAAGACCATGATTAGCCCTGGAAGCATTAGTCAGGTCGAATAATTGGTATTCAAACCCTTCTTTTAAATCTTCACTTGGTTCAGGGTAAAACGTTTCTTTTTGCTTCTCAAGTTCACCACTGATAATTTGAATTGCTGTAACAGTATTGTCCTCATGTTTATCATAAAATATGGTCACATAATTGTTGTTGATAAGAAATGTATCATATTCGTTATTGTTGTTCGTTTGGTATTTTACTAATCCTTTTCGTATTCCGTTTAGCGGTTTTTTCAACGTGGTAAGAACCGCTTCTCTTGAACTAGTAAAATCGATTCCTTGTACAGACGCCAGCAAATCTTGATTTGTATATAATCCAACCACTTTATCTTCGTCATTGTATGCAGCCATTAAAAAGTTTTGATAGTTTTCATGATAGGCAACCCAATCAACACCATATTCATTTAATGATGATCGCTTATGTTGCCCAACCTGCTGCTCCACTTCTGAACGATCGTCACCAAGTTCAATATTATATACAGAAAATGAGTGTTCGGAAGGGTTATCTAATTGCGGTTTCTTAAGGGAAGGCTGATTTGGCTGTTCGTTATTATCTATTTTTTCTTTTACGTTACCAATTAATAACTGAAACTCTTTACTAATATTATCCATTGCAGCAGGTATATTCACGTTCTCTTTTAATGCATGAACATCTGATCTGGCTTCCTCAAAAACACCATGTATACCAGAGCGGTTGAATGCATCACCATAGAAATGCCAAAATGTACCTGCGACAAGTAATAAAATGATGATAGTTCGTATTTTTCGCAAAAACAACACTCCTGTTACTTCTTACTGATTAAGCAATCTACTATAATTGTAGCAAGTATTACTAGTATGAACAAAGCTGAAACAACAAATTCAGTCTGGTAGATAATGTAATACTTTTTTAAAAATGGGAACCAATACAATAAAAAACGCAAATACTATTTATTAACGAAATAGTACTTGCGTTTAGAGTTAAAGCTTTATACAAACTTAATATACCTTGTCGCCATTAAAAATAGAATTCTTAACTACAACATAGTCAACATTGCGGATTGCTTCTAATTTGCTTCCTCCAGCATAAGAAATAGCGGATTGCAGATCTTGTTCCATTTCATTCAACGTATCCTGCAATGGACCTTTGTATGCAACATGCATTTTCTTGCCTTCTACGTTTTTCTTTTCACCTTTTTGGAATTCCGATGCTGAACCAAAGTATTCTTTATAAAGCTTTCCGTCTATCTCAATTTTTTCACCTGGAGATTCCGCGTGACCTGCAAATAAGGATCCAATCATAACCATGGAAGCACCGAAACGAATGGATTTCGCTATGTCGCCGTGTGTACGGATTCCACCATCCGCAATGATTGGCTTGCTTGCAGCTTTGGCACACCAGCGAAGTGCTGCGAGCTGCCAGCCACCAGTTCCGAACCCGGTTTTAATTTTCGTAATACAAACCTTACCTGGTCCAATGCCAACTTTTGTCGCATCTGCACCTGCATTCTCCAATTCCCTTACAGCCTCTGGAGTTCCAACGTTACCGGCAATTACAAAACTATTTGGCAGAAGCTTCTTAATATGCTTGATCATTTCGATCACGGCATTTGAATGTCCATGAGCGATATCGATGGTAATGTAATCCGGTGAAAGCTGTTCATCCGCAAGTTGCTGAATGAATTGATATTCCTCTGCTTTAACACCAACACTGATAGAAGCGAACAATCCCCGAGAATGCATATCTGCAATAAAAGCCAATCTAGTCTCAGGTTCGAAACGATGCATAACGTAGAAATAACCATTCTCCGCCAAATGGAGTGCAATCTTTTCATCAATAATCGTTTGCATATTTGCAGGTACCACCGGCAATTTGAATGTATATCCGCCTAATGTAACGCTTGTATCACATTCTGATCGGCTATTTACTACACATTTAGCCGGAATTAATTGAATATCTTCATAATCAAATACATTTTCCATTCTTAACACTCCTAAAATACGAATATTAAAGTATAGTTTAATTAAAATGTTCGTCTATTGGTAATATACATTGTTTTTGTGTTGATGTCAAAGGATACAGGATTGTGATTTCATTAATCGGGAAGGCTTGGATAACACTTCCATTTAGTTTAAAATAAGTTTGTAAACCTAACATAATTAGTGTACCCAGGGAAGAAGGGTTTAAATGAAACTATTAAAAATAATATCAACATGTATAATCATTATGGCTGCATGTTTTTTCACATTCAAAATCAGCAAAACAATAATAGACAATAAAAACCTCGATTATGTTCCTGAAACTCCATTTGTTAAGGAGAAAACACAGGAAAAAGTTACACCGCCAAAAGATATTGACAAATTGATTTCGCATATCGTGAAAGGTACAGGCAAGACAACCTTGCCTGTAAAGTCAGATAAAAACTTTATTGTATATGAAGGAAAACTTTACGTGACAAATAATCAAGGGAAGTCATGGCTCATGGTTCCTGATGATGATAAAGTGGGGTATGCAAGGATTAGTGAGTACATAGATACTGTTACACAAAGCAATGTATACACTTCTAATGAAGAATTGACGATTGTATATGGCGGGCGCGGTTCTGAAAACATCAGCATTATAACGACAGATAGCGATGGTAAGGTTTGGAGTGTTGGCAGCATATCCAAGACGGCTACGCATGATTTGCAAAAAGGCTATGACAAACTGTACATTGACTTTATTGATGATGGCAAAACAGGATATATTGCGGCAATTCGTAATGATGAAGCTCCTTTAGCTTTTCGGAGTGTGAATTCTGGTGTGACATGGGATCATATCGAAAACCGGGATACGCTTTATGGCGAGATTATGAACAGGTTTGGATTGTAGGAGATGTTTGTTATGGTTAAGAATCAGAAAGTGAAAATAGTGCTTGGTGCAGTGGCAGTATTACTAATTGTTTTTCAAGGTTTATGCATAGGAGTTGCGGCCCCAAAAGGGTACTACCTTATTTATGATTGGATCTTTTATGGAATTAATTATGCAATTATCATTTTAATATGCATTATCTATACGAAGAACCGTTATGTAAGATGGGTTCAATGGATTATTGGCTTACTATTATTAGTGGCCAATACAACATTTTTCTATTATATGGGTGATGTAAATGTGATAGTTTCCAAGTCACCAGATAATCAGCATGAACTAATTCTCAAAGAGCATCAAAAGATGAAAACGGAGACTGTCAGACTAAAGCGAAGAGGAATTATCTTTGGCAGGAAAACAGCTACATTAACTGGAAGCTCTAAATATAAAACGATCGAAGAAAAAACGTACAAAATAAACTGGGTTAGTGGAGACATTGCTGTTGTTACGTATCAGGCTAGTGATAATGGTACTTTACAGCAAAATGCTTTTAATTATAGAAAATCGGATTACATCAGCTATCAATATGTAGCACCCAGTCTGAATGGCAAATGGCTGGAAAAAGGCAACCCTGATAATTACTTCATGTATGATATGGGTGAAATAGTATACGCAGAAAATGGCAAGCTGTTTTATTACAATGCTGAGGATACGGAACAGCAAGGGATTTTTTCACTTGTAATTCAGGTTGATCAGGATCAGGGAAAGCCTTCTTTTTCAGTAGTGTTAAATTCTGATGCTGAATTTGATGAAAATGGACTAATCAAGGTTGGCGGAACAATCTCAATTGTACCGATGACCCTGGATGATGCTGAGAGTAAGGTTTATTATAGGGAATCGTAATAAAAATAATGAGAAAGCAAATTCGGAAGGTATCTAGATTACTTTCCGATTTTTTATTGAAAAAAATAAGTAAAATTGACTATGGATAGGAAACATTTTCAAAAAAATGAATTTTATTATATAGTATAGAAAGAATAATAGAATTAGAGAGGAATTGCCATGCAGAAACGTGTTAAGACATCGTTATTGAATGAGGAAAAAAGGACAACTATATGGTTTTTATGGATATTTTATACTATATACTTGGCATACGATATAATTTATTACATATTGCCCGGATTTTCCTGGGAATCAGGAATTGGTAGTTTTAGTTTAAATATTTGGATGTATTTTATAATGTTTGGACTGTTACCTTTATCCATTTATTTAATAAAAGTTAACAAGACTTGGTTAGTAAAATACGTTTACTTTATAACGTATACATCATTAAATATTATTAATGACATATGGATTTATTATGGATATGATGCTACTTATAGTAATGGAAATGTAGTAGAATTAGTTATCGTAATGTTTTCACCTATATTTGTAAACAAAAGGTTCTTTACTTTGGTCTCTGTAGGAACAATCCTAAAATACCTTCTTATAGGCTTGATTCTGCAAGATCCTGTTGTTTCATTCCCTTTACTTATAATTGTGATTTTGGCAATGATAGGATACATTTTTCTTCACCGTTTTTTGAATTACATTGATGCTGTTAAATATTCTTATGATAAACAGTTAGAGGGTATTGTAAAGGGCATTATTGCTACGTTAGAGCTTAAGGATCCATATACTCGTGGCCACAGTGAACGGGTTGCTCATTATGCAATGATTTTAGCGAGGGAAACAGGGAAATTTAAGGAAGAAAAGCTAAAGTCTTTTTATTATAGCTGTCTATTGCATGACATTGGAAAAATCCATATTCCAGATTCGATATTGACAAAACCTGGGAGGTTAACTAAAGAGGAGTTTAATGTAATTAAGACACATCCCGATGTTGGCGCAAAAGCAGTACAACAGGTTGAGGGAATCGCGGATAATATTAATGTGATTCGCCATCATCACGAACGCTGGGATGGTAATGGATATCCAGATAGGTTAAAAGCTGAGGGTATTGATTTCCTTGCAAGAGTTACCGCAATTTCAGATGCATTCGATGCGATGACTTCTTCCAGGTCATATCGGTCAGCTCTTCCTTTAGAGGAGGCGTATAAACGTATTATAAAAGGGATGGGAACCCAATTCGATCCTAATTTAGAAGCTACATTTAAAAAAATTTATCCGTTATGGGTAGATTTTCATAGAAATTATTATGCGCAAAATTCAAGTATTGATAAGGATGCAGCAATATATTAAAAAGGGGGTGAAATACATATGAAAATACGTAAGCTAAAAAAAATAAAAGTTACCTGTTGGTGGTGCAGTTGGATTGGTCGTTTATAATTTTAAAAACTTAGGATGCTAGCTCCCTAGCATCCTATTCCATTTACTTCACTGGTGGTGCAAAATATGAATCTATCTTTAAAATCTCAACTAATTTTATACCCTCTAACAATCCGTCAAGATAAAAAACACTACATAGTAGAAGAGACCCTTTCTGGTGATTTTTTTGAAATGCCCAAGATTTGTGTTGATGCTATTCAATTAATAAATAGTGGGAAGACACTTGAGTACATTGAGCAGAAATTGAAGTGTACGTATCCAGATGAAGATGTGAACCTAATAGATTTCGCTGAACAGCTGCTTGATTTGGGTCTAGTTAAAGCTGTCGATGGTGAACAGATACAGGTCAAGAAAAAAAGTCAATCTCCCAGCGGTTTTACTTGGATTCCAACTAAAGCAGCACGCGTCATTTTCAATAAAGTAACCACCAAATTTTTTATCGCTCTCATATGCCTAAACATTCTTTTGGTTATCGTCAATCCGCAATTATTTCCATCGTATCAAGACTTATTTTTGTTTGATGCGATGATGCTGAATGTCCTTACATATACAGTGATCACGTTGTCTTTAATATTGTTTCACGAATTCGGACATATTTTGGCTGTTCGTTCATATGGGTTGCCTGCAAAGCTGGATATTGGCAACCGCCTGTTTTTGGTTGTATTTGAAACGGATTTGTCGACAGCGTGGAAATTGCAGCCGAAACAACGGAATGTGTTATATTTAGCTGGTATTTGTTTCGACCAGCTGATACTATTTCTGGCATTTAGCGTTAAAACGTTTTTGCCTGCAGGTGATACACTTTTTGCAGGAGTAGCGGGAATCGTTATCCTTGATATTAGTATCAAAACGGTTTACCAATGCTGCTTTTACATGAAAACAGATCTTTACTATCTTTGTGAAAATGTGACAGGGTGCTATAATCTTATGGAAAACGGAAAACAATTTCTGTGCAGGTGGATTCCATTTATGAAAACAGATCAGACGACTGAGATATTTGAGAATGAGGCGAAATTTGTTCGGCTGTATAGTGTGTTTTATATTTGTGGAGTACTGTTAACGTTTGGGTTATTCATTGTTTATTTTGTACCACAGGCTTTTTATGCATATTCCAAAACACTGCCGGAATTACTGCATCCTGTTGGAAATCCTTACTTCTGGGATGCGATCGTTTTTCTTGGGCAAACCATCGTAATTATAGGGTTATTATGTTATTCTAAGTGGAAAAACCGTGTTAACAATTCATTGTAGGGAGCTTTTGCAGTGGGGAATTTTCTAAGCTTTGAAGAAATTCAAAACAAGTGTGAACAATTAAATGAAGTATATCAAATAGATGAGGAAAAGTTTTTTCAGATTGCAGAAAAGTGGGCAGACAGCGAAGTTTCCATTGAAAAAAAGCTGGTAGCTAGTTTTTCAGAGTTATTACAGATAGTAAGCGATGAGATTTCTGGAATGGAAGCTGCAGTAGATATGAAGCCCACCTGTGGTTTAGGCTGTGCTTTTTGCTGTTATTTTCCCATTATCATAAATGAGATGGAAGCAAAATTAATGAAAAAGGCAATTAAGAATTTTCCAGATGAAAGAAGGGAAGAATTACAGGCACATTTTACAAAGTACTTTGAACAATATGGCGAGAAACTGGATCAGATTACAGCTTTAGACTTTGAGGCGGATGGTGACTTCAAATATACCTATAAGATGAGTCAAGTTCCGTGTATCATGTTAAATACGGAAACGAATCAATGCATGGCCTATGAAATTCGTCCAATCCCATGCCGGACATATGTTAATTATACGGATCCCAAGGTTTGTGAGCAAAATCCAATGCCAAAGGAAACCATCAGCTTTGAGTTTTTGTATCGAGAATATATGGGAGCGTTAAATGAATTTGTTCAATTCCTATATGATCAGGGTGATACAGCTTTTATCCATTATCCGGATGATATCTACAGGCATGATTATTTGCCAAATTGGTTCAGGAGTTACGAACGCATCACATAAATACCGCATCTTCCGAACATACTAAACATATGTTTGGGAGGTGTTTTTTTATGGATAATAAAAACTTTGAGGAAATTTATAATGATTATAAGAATCAAGGTGAAAGTCAAGCACAGTCGGAGGTAGAAAATGCGGCTGCACAAGGAAAAGAACAGATTGTTGCTGTACGAAAAAATGATGATGGTGATATCATTGCTTTAAAAACGGAAAGCGGCAGGGAACTGGACTATGTGACGGCCTTGGATGAAGCAAAAGCTGGCAAGCTGGCACATGTGGATGTGTTTCATAAGTATGGCAGGGATATTATTCGCAGTGAACCGGATGGTGTGAAGGAGAACAACCTGGACAATTTGGAGAGTTTTTAGATGCCCATAGCCTGTGCAGTAGTGTGCAGGCTTTACATATTATTAAAAATAAAGGATTATTAAAGATAATGTCAAATTACTAAATAGTGTAAAAAAAATTACGTAAGGGTGATTGCTGGTGACTAAATTCGGTTTGTATGGCAAATTTACTGCTGCTGATGGAAAACGTGATACTTTAGTAGAAATATTGGTTGAGGCGTCGAAAGCTATGGAGGAAATAAATGAATGTGAATTATATGTTGTAAGTATAGATAATACCGATCCTGACTCGGTTTATGTTTATGAAGTATGGAGTGATGAAAAAGCACATCAGGCCTCATTATCACTGGAAGCAACACAGACATTAATTCAACATGCCAAACCGATAATAGCTGGAACGGAAAGAATCAGTACCATATCCCCAATAGGTGGAAAGGGTTTAAAAGAGGGATAATATGAAAAGCCCATCCTTTAGAGAATGGGCCATTGTTCCTTTTACTGTATTTCTTTCAAATAATCATCAAGACATTCATACTGGGAGGCTGTACCTTCAACAACTCCCATTTCCATAATTTTTTTAAGATCTTCTTCTGAAGGGAATTCTGAACGTGTTACAATTTTTGTCTTTCCTGACTGTTCAATAAAAGTCATTGTAATTTTAATTCCTGGCATATTCTCGTTCGTATTTCCTTCCGCGTCAGAGAACATATCGGTATAGACAATTTTTTCAGGTTCCACAATTTCATGATAGACAGATTTGCCCCATGATTCCTGACCATAGAAATCCCCTTGGTCCTTATCCTCGCAGCGCATGCAATAGTGCCATATGCCGTCTGGCTTTAATTCAAACTTTTTAACTGTTGTCTGCCATCCTTCTGGTCCCCACCATTGTTCCAGATGCTCTGGTTCTGTAAACACCTTAAATACTAATTCCCTTGGAGCATCAAATGTGCGCTCCATAATCAGGTCTCTGCCTTCAGCATAAGATGTCACCTTGCTTGTAGTGTTGTTTTCAGTCATTTTAAAACTCCTCCTAAAAAATTATTTATTTAACGATTTAATACCGAACGATCCTCCTTTTTATAAGTGAAATATGGAACTACTTCTTGCTGCTTTGATTTTTTTCCTGCTGTTGTATGTCATGAAGATAATCATCCAAACGATCGAATCGATCTTCCCAAATGGAACGGAATGAATTTAACCACGTGTCAAGCTCTTTGAATGGCTCAGACCGTAACTTGTAGAAACGTCGATTGGCGCTTGGATGCACTTCAACGAGCCCGGCATCACTAAGTACACGCAAATGTTTAGAGGCTTGGGGCTGACGCATCCCAAGTTTAGCTGCGATTTCTCCCACAGTGAGTGGTCCATCGCGCAATAATTCGACAATGTGTAATCTGTTTGGCTCGGAAAGAACTCTAATTATTTTCATGTATCTAATATACACCATAAGGAATATTCTTTCAAAGGAATATTTATAAAAAATTTATCGGTTAACGTATGAAAATATGGATACGCTAATAGCAGGTGATGAAAATGAAAGCAACGGAATTAGAAACAAAGCGGTTTGATAAGGCATTGGATGAAATTCTTGACCTATTTAATAACCTTGAACGTGATGATCCGATTATCCATTTTGGTGATGATGTTATTGAAAATATTGAGCGTGCAAAGAAAAAGTATGGAGATGATATGGTTGATGAGAAAATAAATACGGTTGTACGTGAAATGCTTTCCTGGCTTGATCTGGACGATATTGACGGGGAGGAAGAAGGAAATAATGAGGAAGAAGATGACACATAAAGCATAAATTAATACTATTTACCATATATAGTATATAGTATATTGTATGTTATAAAAACTTTGTGATATAATACGAACAAACGTTCCGAATGGAGGTATTCCACATGAAGCGATTACTCGTAAATTCGGTTGAAACCAATCAAAAACTTGAAATTATTTACCTGTCTGATCATAACCAGCTTTCACAGCGAGTCATTAAGGTAATTAGGGTAAAAGATGACACGGTTCTTGCTTATTGTTTTTCTAAGAAGGAAGTGCGAACATTTAAACTGGATAATATTCTATCTGCAGGATCGGTTAGGAAGCGTTTAGGGGCATAGCAGGTTATAAATGTATATAGTAAAACAGATGATTCTCTGTCACTTAATATAAGACAGGGAATTTTTTTGTTTTAAATAGTTGAATGTCTCATGACGCAGTGTGTATTATACTATGTAAAGTAAATTATAAATGTTCTGTACATATAACAAAATGTGTTAATATAGAAATCTCTTTTTAAATGGAGGGAGAACATTGAAATGAAAGATAAAAAGATAAAACCTGATCGGCGGTTTTCCATTGCAAATCGGGAAGCAATCATTGGCTGTTTATTGGCAGCGTTCAATATCCTATGGTGGTATGGATTTGCCTATGGAATGGGTTCTAAATCCCCTGAGGAGTATACATATATATTCGGTTTTCCAGCGTGGTTCTTTTACAGCTGTATTGTCGGATTTATTGTAATGGCAGTACTAGTTGCTGTTGTCGTGAAATTTGTATTAAAAGAAATGCCGTTCACGGATGATGGGGAGGAAGACGAGGTGGATTCGGTATGAACTGGGGTGTTGTCATTCCGTTATTCATTTTTCTTGTTATCGTATTTCTGGCAGGAATTTGGTCGAATCGAAAAATGTCAGGTTCAGCATCATTTATCAGTGACTATTTTATAGGAAACCGGGAATTAGGCGGTCTTGTTCTGGCAATGACGATGGTTGCCACATATGGAAGTGCGTCAAGTTTTCTCGGGGGACCAGGTGCGGCATATTCAATCGGACTTGGCTGGGTCTTGCTTGCCATGACGCAGGTTGCGACAGGGTACTTTGTATTACTAATACTTGGTAAGAAATTTGCGATTGTGACAAGACGCTATAACGCTATTACACTGATTGATTTTTTGAAGGAAAGGTATCAGAGCAAGTCCGTTGTCCTGCTTTCAGCGTTAAGTATTATCGTTTTTCTGTTTTCTGCTATGGCGGCACAATGGGTTGGCGGTGCGTATCTTATTCAAACGGTAACAGGCATATCCTATACATCGGCACTGTTTATTTTTACTGTTTCTGTATTAATCTATGTAATTATTGGCGGATTCCGGGCTGTTGCCTTAACTGATACGATTCAGGGCGTTGTCATGTTCACAGGTACGTTAATTTTGCTGATTGCCATTGTGGTTGCGGGTGGTGGGGTATCTGCTATTTTTTCTGATTTGATAGCTGAAAACCCCAACCTTGTCACACCATATGGGCAGGACGGGCAATTGTCATCGTTATATGTATCGTCCTTTTGGATACTAGTAGGAGTTGGTGTAGTCGCATTGCCCCAAGTGGCGGTAAGGGCTATGTCTTATCGGGATTCCAAATCGATGCACCGCGCACTGATTATAGGCACAATTGTTGTTGGATTTATCATGCTGAATATGCATTTAATTGGTGTTTTCGCAAGACCGGTTTTACCTGGTATTGAAGTGGCGGATAGGGTTATTCCGCTTGTTGCGTTGGATGTTTTGCCATCATGGCTAGCTGGAATTGTGCTGGCGGCTCCGCTTGCTGCCATGATGTCAACGGTAGATTCGTTATTATTAATGGTCAGTTCGTCTGTTGTGAAGGATGTTTATTTAAACTATATGAAACCAAATGCCTCACATAGCCATGTGAAAAATGTGAGTATGGGTGTTACAGCAATTGTAGGGATTGTGGCATTTATCTTAGCAATCAATCCGCCAGAGCTGTTAATCTTTTTGAATTTGTTTGCATTTGGCGGGTTGGAGGCAGCATTTATCTGGCCAATTGTATTGGGACTTTACTGGAAATTTGCTAATAAATATGGTGCAATTGCTTCCATGATTACTGGGATAGGTGCCTATATTGGCATACATTTTTATAATGAGGCATATGGAAACCTATTTGGTGTTCATACCGTGACTATCCCTGTTATTCTATCACTAATCGTGTTCGTAGCTGTCAGTTTGCTATTAAAACAGAAAGCCTATGTTTTTCCACATCGGAAAATAGGGGCTTGAAGAGGAAATATACTATTCTATTATCTTCAAAAAAAATCCCAAGGTAAACCATTTGTGGTCTAAACTTGGGATTTATCCATTCAAATTTTCATCATCTGCTGAATAACTTCCCGATTGCGCTCGTTAAAAATTTCGTTATGCGAGGACACCATGGCTGTTACCTCTGCATCAGCTTCTAAGTATTGTTTCGCTTTATTTACAGCATTTGCGGCATCCTGAAATGCACCAGCAATCAGATGAAGCTTGCCTTCATGATGAAGGATGTCTCCAGCAGCAAAAAGTCCGTCAACCGATGTTTCACTCATTGGGTTACCCGCAACGAAGTAATCATTCATTCTTTCCACAGCTATTTCACTATTATCCAGCAAACCAATATCACGATCATAGCCATGGTTAACAATGACTTCATCAATAGGTACCTCTGTTTTCATTTTACTATCATGGTTGGTCAGCTCCACCTTTTCGATCAATTCATGGTTTTCAATCGAAATCAGCCTCGTAATAGCTGTATTGGGCATACACGTAACAGAACTGTTCAGAACCTTCGAGATTTGAGCCTCGTGTCCAGTTAAATGATCCTTCCGATATGTAAGATATACTTTCTCAGCTATTGAAGCAAGCCCATTTGCCCAGTCAATTGCCGTATTTCCGCCTCCCGAAATGATTACTTTTTTTCCGCGGAAACGTGCTAGCGATTTTACTGTGTAATGCAGGTTCGTTACTTCAAATTTTTCAGCACCTTCAATCTCGATTTTCGTTGGATTAAGAATACCTCCGCCTATTGCCAAAATAACTGTTTTGGAGAAATGCCTTCGCCCAGATGCTGTATCTAAAACGAATAATCCATCCGCATTTTTAGAAATCGACGTTACTTTTTCCTGTAAAACAACCTCTGGATCGAATGTTAGACCTTGCTGAACCAGCTGCTTCATTAATTGTAAACCGGATACCGGTGTTAATGCACCAACATCCCATATAATTTTTTCCGGGTAAACATGAACTTTTCCTCCAAGCTCTGGCTGGTATTCTATTATTTTCGTTTTCATTTCCCTTAATCCGCTATAAAAAGCTGAAAACAATCCCGCTGGCCCGCCACCGATAATCGTTACATCAAAACATTCATTTTGTGTCAATTTCCCCACTCCATTCATTTTTCAAAGGATTCTATGTTAATAAGCTGTTGACTTTAAAAACGGATATGATTATAGTTACATTGTAAATGAAACTGATAATCATTATCAACTGTTTTTTAAAAAAATAAAGTTGGGGGAAGTACATATGAAGAAATGGATTTTGATGATTAGTTTAATCACCCTGTCATTTTTAGCTGCTTGTGGGGAGGGCGCTGGCAATAATGAAAAGGGCGATGCCAGTAAGGATGACAACGAAACAAACAGGACGATTACAATTGAAGATGCAATAGGTGAACAGGAAATTAAGGGGACACCGAAAAATATCGTTGTTCTGGAGTGGTTTTTTGCAGAACACTTACTGGCATTAGGGATGCAGCCTGCTGGTGTTCCAAACATCGATGAATATAATAACTGGATAAATATTGAACCGGAATTAGCCGAAAGTGTGCAGGATGTCGGTACTCGGCAGGAGCCAAATTTAGAAGCGATTTCCCGTTTGGATCCTGATTTGATTATCGCCGCTAAATTCAGACATGAGAATATTTTGGAGCAGTTAAAAGAAATTGCACCAACTGTAACATTTGCACCTTACAGCAAAGAAGCGCAGAAAAATCTGTATGGGGAAATGATGAATGAATTTAAAACTGTTGCAAAAATAGTTGATAAAGAGGAAAAGGCTGATAAAGCAATCAATGACCTTGACCAATTTTATGAGAAGCAAAAGCAACGCGTGGAGGATGCCGGTTTAAAAGGGTCGGAATATATTGCAACATTGGCATTTACCACTCAAAACTCGCCAGTATTACGATTGTACACGGACAATTCTATTGTTGCACAGGTGATGAGCAGACTAGGATTTGAAAACGCATTTGAATCAGATAAAGTGGAACAATATGGTTTTAGCGAGGCTGGAGTGGAAACACTGCAAAATTTCCAGAAAGATAACCTGCAATTTCTCTATATTGTGCAAGGTGATGATAATGTTTTCGAAAATCAGCTTAAAGGAAATCCTGTATGGGAAGAATTAAGCTTTGTAAAAGCAGGAAATACACATCAGATTCCAGGAGATACACCAGTATTTGGCGGAGTATTATCCGCAAAGGTCTTAGCAAATGAACTTATTGATTCTATGTTGGAAAAGAAATAATAACAAATAAATGTGAAGCAATGAATCTTTTTAGGTTTATTGCTTTTTATTTTGCAAATGCCATTGGAAATTAATAGGATATCTAGTAAAGTAAGGTTAATAGTTTTGTAAACATGAAAGAGGCGAAACGTATTGTCACACGTTATCGATTTGCAGCATGTCTCATGGAAAAGACAGGAGGAATTGATTTTATCTAATGTAAACTGGCAGGTATCGAAAGGTGAACATTGGGCTGTACTTGGACTGAATGGATCCGGGAAAACGACCTTGCTGAATATGGTAAACGGTTATTTTTGGCCAACTGCCGGGCAAATCAGTGTTTTAAATCAAGCATTTGGTAAAACAGATATCAGAGAACTGCGAAAATCGATAGGATGGGTCAGTTCTTCATTACAAGAAAAGGTTAAAACAGCGGATTTTACAGAGGATGTTGTCGTAAGTGGAAAATATGCATCAATTGGTTTATATGAAAATCCAATTGAAGAGGATTATCAAAAGGCATTAAAATTGATGAATCAACTTGGCTGTGGGCAATTGGCGGGACGCACCTATCAAACATGTTCTCAAGGTGAGAGGCAAAAAATTCTAATTGCTAGAGGGCTAATGAATTCACCGGAATTGCTTATTCTAGACGAACCGTGTAATGGATTAGATTTCATTTCGCGGGAAGAATTAATGTTTGCTATCAACCAGCTGGCATTGCAAAAAAATGCACCAACCATTATTTTTGTTACACATCATCTAGAGGAAATTCTCCCTGTTTTCACACACACTATATTGCTGCAACGGGGAACTGTATTTGATAAAGGTGAAACAGCTGATGTGTTAACCGCCGAGAATTTATCACGTTTTTTTGATATATCTGTTGGGATTGAATGGCATAAAGATCGGGCGTGGTTGACATTACAGGATTAAACACTGACCTGTCCCTATGTCCCGGATGAATGAAATGGGGGATTTGATGGAACTTACAAGTGAAAAGATATTATCATTACAAGATTTAACGATGAATTTTAATGGCAATTTTGTTTTAAGAGGGATTGATCTAGATGTATACCGAGGGCAAATAATTGGATACATTGGTCCAAACGGCGCCGGCAAGAGTACGACATTAAAAATTATGCTTGGATTAGTTGACGGATATGGCGGAAATGTAGAGATTTTTGGTGAAGATATTAAAAAGAGCGATCATGCTTATAAACGGAAAATTGGTTATGTTCCCGAAAATGCAGAGATTTATGAAAATCTTTCAGCAGCAGAATATTTGTCCTTCATGGGTGAATTGTACGGGATGGACCGAGAAGCCGCTGAAAACAAAGCGGAAAGGTTGATGGCAGAGTTCAATATGGAAGATGTCCTTCATACAAGGATCTCTTCATTTTCCAAAGGGATGCGCCAAAAGGTAATTATCATTTCGAGTTTATTGCATGATCCAGATCTAATATTTCTTGATGAACCATTAAGCGGCTTGGATGCAAATAGTGTTATGGTTATCAAAGATATCTTAGAAAAATTAGTTAAGCAAGGAAAAACGATATTTTACTCATCTCATATTATGGATGTTGTTGAGAAAATAAGCAGCCGAATTGTCCTGCTAAAGGATGGAAGAATAGCCGCTGATGGCACGTTTGAAGAATTGCGAAAAGCGAATGAAAAAGGGTCTCTGGAGGATATTTTCAATCAATTGACAGGCTTCGATGAACATAAAAACACTGCCGAACGTTTTGTCAGCATTATTTCAGAGGGTGACAGTCATGCATGAATTCCGTTCGTTGAAGTTTTTGGACCTTTTTCAATCATTATTTCGATCGATACATATTGATTACAGTGTAATGCGAAAAATTCTTGAAATGAAGCTTCTAATGGATCAACGACGAGTTCCGGTTATTTTCAGCAATGATATGTCTAAAAAGCGAAAAGAAGGGAACCAATTTCTTAAGTCATTAGGGATTTATGCATTATATGGCCTGGTGCTTATCCCATTTCTTTTTATCGGTGATAATTATATGTTTCAGATGAGCATTGTCTTTGGCATTGCAATGTTTATTCTAATGACATCATTGATTTCGGATTTCTCTGCGGTGCTGCTGGATGTCAGAGATAAGGCGATATTGAACACGAAACCAGTAAACGCACGAACGATTAATACTGCAAAAGTGATTCATATTATGATTTACATGTCCATGCTGACAGGTGCTTTTATTGGAATTCCGGCAATCGTTATGCTGTTTACACAGGGAATTCTTTATTTTTTAGTGTTCCTTATAGATATGGTCTTTCTGCTTTTATTTATTATTGCTATTACCGCGCTGATTTATATTTTTATTTTGCGTTTTTTCAGTGGTGACAGACTGAAGGATATCATTAATTATGTGCAAATACTACTCTCTGTTGGAATCGTGGTCGGTTATCAAATTGTTATTCGTGTATTCGATTTCGATGTATTTGATATTGGCTATCAATTCAGCTATTGGCATCTTTTGCTTCCTCCAGCTTGGTTCGCAGCACCATTTGAATTTTTTATAAATGGAAATTCTGCCGCTTCCATCATTGTTTTAGCATTATGTGCGGTTATTATACCGTTTTTATCCATTTCCGTTTATTACCGGATGATGCCTGCATTTGAACGGAATTTGCAAAAGCTCCTCGATTCTACAGCAAAAACAGGCAGGAGGAAGCGGCTGGCAGAGCAAGTCTTTGAAAAATTATTATGCTCCAGTAAAGAGGAAAAACTGTTCTTCCGGTTTTCATCTGCCATGATGAGACAGGAAAGGGATTTCAAATTGAAGGTTTACCCATCACTTGGAATGGCCTTCATATTTCCATTCATCTTCCTGTTCAATGAGCTGAATAATGGTACATTTGCTGAACTTGCAGCGAGCAATGCATATTTTAATATTTATTTTTCCTGTATCATGATAGGCTCAGTCGTTTACATGCTGAAGTTTTCGGAGAATTATAAAGGTGGATGGATTTTTTATGTAGCACCTATACACAATCCGTCCACAATGTATGAAGCTACTTTAAAAGCATTTATTGTTAAATTGTATCTGCCGGTATATATTCTTTTGTCTGTTATTTTCGTTTCGATTTTTTCGGTGCGAATTTTACCGGATTTAGTAATTGTGCTTGTTACTGTTATCTTATTTACACTTATTTCTTATAAATTGCTGAATAATGATGATTTTGCCTTTACAAAACCGATTGAATCCATGCAGATGCAGGGTGGAAATACGGCTGTGCTGTTTATACTAATGGCACTGGTAGGCGTGTTTGCGGCAATACACTATTTCATGTCAAAAATGGAATATGGAGTTTATATTTACCTTGTTGTGTTAAGTATCGCTACAATAATTGCTTGGAAATTTGTTTGGAAAAGAAATAATTACCGCAAATAAAATGTCCTAATTAACCAATCCTATTCTAGAAAGGGGAGGTTATATATGAACCAGCAAATTAGAAATATCATGACACAGAATGTAGCGACGGTAACGGATACACAATCGATTCAAGAGGCAGCAGCTATTATGAGTCAAAAAAATATTGGCTCACTTCCAGTTGTTGATCATACCGGTCAAATGGTTGGGATGATTACAGACCGTGATATTACACTTCGCTCCACAGCTCAAGGGGAAAATGCACAAACACCTGTGTCCCAGGTAATGACTGCGCAGCAAATTGTACAGGCAGACCCTGGAATGGATGCACAGCAGGCAGCACAGCTGATGGCCCAGCAGCAGGTTCGCCGTCTGCCAGTTGTTGAAAATGGTCAAATTGTCGGAATGGTTGCATTAGGTGACCTTGCTACAGATAATCAAAAGGATGGTGCGGACCAAGCGCTTTCTACTATTTCTGCCCCTTCTGCACCTCAAAAATAGGTAGCAATATCCTTCATGTTGTTGCATGAAGGATATTTAGTTTCAAAAAATTATCAGCTTTACGGAAAAAATAAATGAAAATAGGCAGCCTTTCTCTATATATCCAGGATTAAGTATCGTTTTTTTCACTTGGATCATATTCATCATAAATTAGTCTGGTAACGGTGGTAGTATCACCCTTTTCAATATCGGACTGTGTTGCATCATCTCCATAAGAAGCTTCCGGGTCAATGCCCGGGGCGACAATGCTGTCTGCAATTCGTTCGTTTCTTTTCTTTTTAGTCATAGTATGATTCCTCCATTTTATTTTAGTTTGCTTAATTACTGTTAAAGCATGTATACATTTCAATAAATAGTACAAAATTGAGGAAACAATATACATTATGGAGGTAAAATTAATGGATAATCAATTTAATGAAAAAAAGCAAAAGACAATGCATGAGCAATCTTTTAAAGGAAAATCGTTTCAGGAAATATCTGATGAAATAGCTGCCAAGCCTGAATTAAAAGAAAGACAGCCCACTCCGCAGCCAAAAGATTTTGATGAAATTGAATACTAGTGATGTATTTTTAGGTCCAAAATGTATAAACAATAGTCTGGAGCAAAACAAAATGTTGCATAACAACTTTTGTACCACCCACATTAGATTATTTACCATCCCTATCAGGGTCAATCACTGTAAACGGCCGCATCATGTCATAATCCTCATGTTCCAGAATATGACAATGCCAAACATAATCGCCAGTGTATGGAGCGAATTTTACGATAAGGCGCGTGATATGCGCAGACGGGGCTGCGACTGTATCTTTCCATCCGCGTTCATTTGGTTCCGGAGGTTTGGCTTCACCTGTATATACTATTTTTCCATCTTTATTATAGAGATCTAAATCAAATGGGCGTCGATCCAAAATTTGAAATTGGATTAAATGAATATGAACTGGATGGGTAAATCCGGTAATATTTTGTAATGACCAGATTTCAGTTGTTCCTAGCTTGGGTTTTTCCGTTATTGGATCTTTCCATTTTTTATTATCCAATAAAAGTAATGGACGTCCATACTTATCGGTTGAACCAACTAATTTTAAATTTCTGATTGTGCTAATTTCGTTGTGTATTAGGGAAGGGATGGTGGATAATCGTTTCGGAAGGCTGCTATTGTCTTTTCCAGATAAGGGCAAATTCACGTTAAACTGCATTATCTCATCCGTTTCATCTTCAGGGATGGCATTTGGTCCGAGATCATTTTTTAAAATAATTCGTTCTCCTTCATATTTTGAAAAATCAAGTATAACATCTACCCGTTCTGCCGGTTCAATTGCTAGTTTGTTTATTTTTACTGTATTTTGTAATAAACCACCATCCGACCCGATTTGATAAAAAGGCTGGCCTGAATCAAGTTGTAACTGATATGCTCGAGTATTTGAAGCGTTAAGTATTCGGAAGCGGTATTTTCTCGGTTCAACTTCAACATATGGCCATACCTTTCCATTCACGACAATGGTATCCCCAATAAAAAATGGTGTAATAGAGGGATTAGGCAGATTAGCAGCTGGGTCATCCGGCTGTATTGGGTATTTTAGTGACCCATCTTCATGGAATGACCTGTCTTGGATAACAAGCGGAATTTCATAGTTGCCATTTGGCAGATTTAATCCTTTTTCTTGTTTGTCACGAATAATATACATGCCAGTGAGTCCGGCATACACGTTTAGCCTTGTAATTCCCATCGCGTGATCATGGTACCAAAGTGTTGCACCTCGTTGATGGTTTGGATATTCATATATTTCTCGTTCAAAAAATGGTCCAACTTCTCTGAAACCTTTAGTAAACCACGCCTCTGGATAGCCATCACTTACAGACATCGTTTCACTTCCATGTAGGTGTGTAACTGTGCGGACTTCTGGATGATGTGCTACCTCGTGTATGGATTTATCGATTGGAAGAATATGTCTATGTGGAAGGTTGTTCATCCATCTAACCTGTATTGGCTCTCCCTGATTAACATCAATTGTTGGACCTGGAAACTGGCGATTGTATCCCCACAAACGTGTAGGCTTTAGGTCCCTATGCAGTTTTTGTGTGAATTCCTCCATTCGGACTTCATAATAGGCTCCTTTATTATTTTTTGACTTTGGTCTTAACGTCTCCATGATCGGTAACCGGTCAACAAATTTTCTTAGCTTCATAGGCTCAACTCCCGCATTAGGTGTTAGTACAGTAGATGATAAACACAAGGAAAATGGTAGGGCGTATTTAACGGAAATGTAATTTTTTTCAAATACAGGATAATGGACATCTTACAAACAGTGGCTTAACCATTTTTAAAGTTTGGTAAAAATCCGAACTGGAACCTGCAGCAAGCTTGCTCTTTAGCTAAAGATATACAAGCATTTTTATTCAAGGAATAATATTATTTATTGTATAGTAAAAGAAAATCATAATTAATTCATTTACCCCGTATCTTTACATAAACCTTTTTCGTTTATAATAGTGAAAGACAAATTTTAAGGAGGGAAAACATGCGGCCGCTTGTTAATAAAACTCCAATTGCAATGAATCAAGAATTTGAAGATACCATAAAAAAATACATGCACGACTTGAGAAAGTACTGCCTGTCCTTGACAAAAACAAAATGGGATGGAGAGGATTTACTGCAGGATACTCTGATTAAGGCATATAAAGGCTGGCAGAAAAAGCCAAAACCTATTGCCAAAGCATATTTACTACGCATTGCCTCCAATACGTGGATCGACAAACACCGTAAACGAGAATTGGATGAGCGCTTGCATGAGGATATGAATGATTTAGGACATGAGGGTGTACCAGCTAATGATACTGTTCATCAAGTGATAAACATCCTGTTGAATGAATTCACATTAAAACAGCGAATTGTACTGATACTCGTGGAAGGCTTTGGCTATTCACTAAAGGAAACAGCAAATGCGCTTTCTGTAACAGAGAGCTCTATTAAAGCTTTGCTCCACCGTGCCCGTAAAAAGCTAAAAGCCAATTCCGGGTTTATTGAGAACTATTATCCGGAAGATGACGAATCGCCGACATATATAACTGCATTACGCAACGGAAATCCAGACGCGGTTATCCAGCTGTATAAAAATGGAGATAATTCTCCAGTGATGTCGTCTATGGAAGGCAAGGAAAGCGTATCACCACTATTCCAATCCTTTGGCTCTGGCAATACATTTTATGTGCTTGTATCCATTCTGACAAAAGATGGCGGAATTCTGTATATGCCATTTTATCGAAGTGAATTGTCTGCAGTGTTATCACAGATAGCGATGTTTAGGCAGCAGGAATTCTCAGCAGTTGCATAGAAAGGGGTAATTTCATTGTCCACAATTCCTATACCCTATGTGGTTGAGCAAACGAAACATGGGGAACGTTCGTATGATATATATTCAAGGCTGTTAAAGGATCGCGTCGTTTTTCTGGGTTCAGAAATCAATGATGTTGTTGCAAATAATATTGTAGCCCAGTTATTATTTTTAGAGGCGGAGGATTCAAAAAAGGATATTTCATTGTATATTAATAGTCCAGGCGGATCTGTAACTGCAGGATTTGCAATTTACGACACGATGCAAATTATTAAGCCTGATGTCCAAACGATTTGTACGGGACTTGCCGCCTCATTTGGAGCAACAATACTTGTAGCTGGGGCAAAGGGAAAACGATTTGCATTGCCGAACAGTGAAGTTATGATTCACCAGCCACATGGCGGCGCAAAGGGTCAGGCAAGTGATATTGAGATTAGTGCAAGACGGATTATTCAAATGCGAAAGAAAATTAATGAAATCTTTTCCGAGCGTACTGGCCAGCCATTCGAAAAGGTCGAGAAGGATACAGACCGTGATCATTTTATGACTGCGGAAGAAGCAAAAGAATATGGGATCATTGACAAAATTATTTAAAACATCAGTTCCACTAACCACGCCTGTGGGGAAGCTTCTGGCGTGGTTTTTTGTCGTTTAGGAAAACTCCAAAATTTGAATGCTATGGATAACTAAACTACCGAATCTGCCTCGGCTAGCTTCAGCAAATAAATAGGCAATTCGGTTTATCTTTATGTACTAAATCGTAAATGGCTGTAAGGTCCCTTAGCCAAATTCACTATAAATGCAATATGTATTGTTGTAATCAGGTAAGTGGATGGTTCATTAGTCTTTACGATAAATTTGTATGATGGTTATTATTTATCAATTTTGAAAATTACATAAAGTTTCGACTTAATTCGACGTTATTTTTTTCAGAAATTCGATATAGTTACAATTACAGCGTAGATTCTACAATTAGCATGGTTTAAAATCTGTACCTACATCTTTGCAAAGGAGGGAAAGGGTTACTGCCATTCTCGTATTTACAATCTATTAATCTACTATTTAACTCTATTTAATATGCGGACCATATAATAGAGGTAAATAAGAATTCAAAGGAGAGGTTACGTTATGGCACGAATTTTTTCGATATTTTTAATTATCATTGTTTGTATGTCAATGTTCACAGTTACTGCGTTCGCGCAAAATAATGAAACAGGTTCAAAAAAGGTTGTTACGATTGCACACAGGGGGGCATCCGGACACGCTCCTGAAAATACGATGGCCGCATTTCAGAAGGCTTTTGAGATGAAAGCCGATTATATTGAAATAGATGTGCAGCTGTCAAAGGATGGTGAAATGGTCATCATCCATGATACGACCCTGGATCGTACGACAAATGGGACAGGCAGTGTTGGGGACTATACGCTTGAAGAGCTCAAACAATTGGATGCAGGCAGTTGGTTTAGTGAAGAATATGCAGGTGAGAAAATCCCAACCTTTGAAGAAGTAATTGACGCGTTTCGAGGGAAAATTGGTATATTAATAGAGCTTAAATCACCGGAACTATATCCGGGTGTGGAAGAGAAAGTTGCCGATGCTTTAAGGGAACGTAATATGGATAAACCGAAAAACAATAAAATTATTATTCAGTCATTTAACCATGAATCTGTTCAAACATCGAAAGCCCTTTTGCCAACTGTTCCCCATGGTGTACTTGCTGGCATGAGCTGGGCGGATGTTACAGATGAAGAACTGGCTGAATTTGCAGCATATGCGGATTACTTTAACCCAAATATGAATCTGCTGACACCTGAACTTGTAGATCGAATTCATGCAGCTGGAATGGAAATTTGGCCGTACACGGTAAGAACACAGGAACAGGCAGATCATTTATTCGAACTTGGGGTAGATGGGATCATAACCGACTTTCCAGAATATGTATATGATCATCCTGTGAAAAATGGCTAAGTGAATCTTGTAATCTATTAAAGGATGTAAATCAGCACATTATCCCAGACATCAAATATCAAATTAATCCAGCTTAAAATCCGAGATAATGT
>NZ_BMFR01000017.1 GCF_014638995.1 Virgibacillus oceani | reverse complement strand
TTAATCTGTTTTATTCGAAAAACATGAATGTTTTTCTTGACATACTGGTTGTTTTGTTCAGTTTTCAAAGATCAATTTTTCTTTTGTCGTTTTTAGCGACAAGATATAATTTATCATGGTTGCCATCAATTGTCAATAGGTTTTTCAAAAGAAAAAAATCTTTTTCGCCAACCCAAAACTTTTTAATAAATCATGTGACAACAAAAATTAATATAGCACAAAATTTACTTGAATTCAACAAAATATGGCAAAAAAGCATTTCAAGAAATATTTACCTTATTCACGTATATTCCAGCGACAATGAAAATGCCGCAGCATTGGTGGCTGCGGCACATAAAACACCTTTACTGATTTTTCGTCCGTTTCGGCATGTACTTTAAACATTCCTTCTCATCCGCTACACGACGGAACAATTGAAATAGCGTCCGGTACCTTTCACGCATTGCCCTCTTTACCATATGATCGATCCGGTGATCTTCCAAATCCATTAATAATTCCTCTAATTCACGTCTCAATAAATATTCCATTTCTTTTTGTTCCATATCATTAATTAATAATCCTAGCATAACAATCACCTCTTACCTTCTTCAGCTAATCCGTCGACTCAGTATTCCTCTATTTTTATCTATTTAAAATTCTATACGTTATACACTTACATCACATTGATTCGTAACAACTATCGAATTTTGTCGGTTGAAATCGAAATCATAGTTTACATATATAATACATGAACGACAAGAATTATGTAGGCAAATAGACTTTTTCCCTTTTTTCCTGGTTTTCCATCCATTTTCCAGCACTTTTTTAAGTTTCTTTTTATCCTGTCCACTTCAGCTGTTTTTATCCTAAAGCTTGTTCATATTGTGTTTGTTCTTTCATAAACTATAGATATAGGACAAACAGGAGGGGGACAATGGAACATTTTTATGTATGGCGATTCGATAAATGGAAACGATGGTTGATTGTTATTTTAGTCGCATTGTTTACTGCCACATTTTTCTGGTTGGAACGTGATGGTGCATTTTCCGTCTTTTCATCTGAGGAAGAACCAGTTGCATTATCTAAAGGGAACGCGAATGAAGCTAATATTGCATTAACATTTAATATTAGCTGGGGAGAAGAGAAAGTGTTTGATATTTTAAAACAGCTTGAACAAGACCATGTACAAGCCACCTTTTTCGTCAGTGGCGAATGGGCAGAGAGACATCCGGAAATCATCGAAAAAATAACGAAAGCTGACCATGAACTTGGTATGCTTGGATATCGGTACAAAAGTTATCTTGAACAAGATATCGAGCAAGTAAGAAAGGATTTATTGCATGCACAAGAGGCATTTAAAAAGCTTGGGCTTAAGGATATCAATCTGCTGCGCCCGCCAAGTGGTCATTTTAACAAAGAAATTATCAAATTAGCCGAGGACATGGGATTTAAGGTGATTCATTGGAATATAAATCCGAACGATTGGAAAAACCCGGGGACAAATAATATAGTCGATACAGTTATGAAAAAAACGTCCAATGGAGACATTATTCTTTTACATGCATCCGATTCGGTTAAACAGACAGCCAATGCATTAAAAACAATTTTACCAGGACTAAAAAATAAAGGATTTCATTTCGTTTCCATGTCAGAACTGATCAATCAGGCACATGCAAAATCAGAACTAATAAAATAATACCCTAATGCAGGAGCATATTTCTTCTGTCATTAGGGTAAAGTAAAATGAATATGAATATTATTTGGTTGAACCCGCACTAGCAGGGTTATTTTTTTTGCCATTTGCAGCCTTTTCAGTATCCGTCTTCGTAATACGATGCAGCACAAGCAGCTGATAGGTATTACATGCCAATAAAGGCACTATCATCAACCATGCATAATCCGTTCCACTAGTACGCAGACCTGGGACCCATTCTACCGCCGTCATTACAACCATTAAAAATAATGCCGGAATGAATGCACGTTGATTCGTTTGACTCGCTTTTATTTTTGCAATTATCCATCCGTAGATGAGTATCGCCGCTGCCATAACAATGTACAAAATAAGCGAGCCTTCTCCATCTGCTGCGTTATATGGAAAATACACTAAATCAAACGCTACAAATGCGATTAGCAATACTTGTACTGTTGGCCAAAATGTACGAAAAAGGCCCAAACCGAACTGATTTATAAACAAATAAGCAAAAAAGCCGGTTTGACTTACCAGGCTAAATACAAACCCTAACCCCATAAAAAATATGAGCAAACCTAACAATTCCATAAAATCAAAGGGATTTAACCATTTTGTATAGGAAGCCGTTTTCACAAAAAAACTGGTAATAATTCCAGCCGCTCCACCAATTGCTAAGGTTGTTAAAAACAGCCTTACCCATTTACGACTATTCAATCTTAATTCCTCCTGCCATAAAAGCTATGTATACCTGAACAAAAGCACAAGTGCCCGTTTAGCGACGTGTGGACTGCACCCTGGGACTGCGCTTACTCGTCCCACCGAAAAGATTTGCCATGCAGGGTGGTTCGGTGTTGCCACGCAAAGTGGCGGTTTTAACCGAACATTCCTACCACAGTAGATAAAGGAAACTCGGGTGAGCTTAAGCATAGATGTTGACCTTATCGTACGGAGGTGAGGGAAGTTCATCACGGCTTTAGCGCTGGTGCTGGACGTGGCTTACCATGTCGCTAGCTGAACAGCGCTAGATTTTATACTTCCTTTACTTATAAGAAAGTATTCTTGGGCGCTAAATTACATTCAATGGTATTCTACCACGAACAAGCGCTTTTTTCCTTAATGAAGTGCATATTTTTATCTTTTTTCTCTCATATTAAACATGTACAGGAAGGAGGATTTCAGATGCTTCGATTCGTTCTCATTTCATTGGCAAGCTTAACCTTACTCACTCTCAGTGCATGTAATGGACAAAGCGCAGCTGGTGAAAAAGCAGATTATGATACAACGAAAAAAATGGTTGTTGATATATTGCAAACAGAAGATGGAAAAAAGGCACTTACAGAAATACTGTCCGATGAAAAAATGAAACAACAGCTCGTCATACAGGCAGATGTCGTTAAAAAATCCTTAAATGAAGTTCTTGCCTCTGATAAAGGTAAGGAAATGTGGAAAAAGCTATTTAGTGATCCGGAATTTGTTAAGACCTATGCAAAATCTATGTCAGATGAGCAAAAGAAACTGATGAAGGAATTAATGAATGATTCGGATTTTCAAAAGCAAATGCTCGACCTATTACAGAACCCCGAAATCTCCGACCAAATTCTTGAAGTATTAAAGGGACAAAAATTCCGTGCCCATTTAGAAGAAACAATAAAACAAACGCTTGAAACACCATTATTCCAAGCAAAAATTACTGATATATTGTTAAAAGCAGCAGAAGAACAGGGAAAACAAAAAGATGGAGGAAAAGCTGAACAAAGCGGTGGCGGCGACCAGCAGCAACAAGGTCAAGGCCAAAGTGGACAAGGTCAAGGCGGTGGCGGAACCGGTTGAGGTTAGCAAACATTTTCTGCAAAAAAATAGGCGATTGCTTATTAAAAATAGAGGTGACAATTGCCACCTCTGTTTTTACTCTTCCACTTTTGCTACAATTTTAGCAGCTATCTTATGGTATTCCTTACCAAGTGGATGATCCTCTTGATAAACAGAAGGTGCAAAGACATCTTCATCCTCATAAGGCTGCTGCAATGGAAGCTGGCCAAGCACTTGCGTTTTTAATACTTCAGCAAGCTTTTTGCCGCCTCCTTGTCCAAAGACATGTTCTTTTTCGCCAGTTTTCTTACTTTCAAAATAAGCCATGTTTTCAACGACACCCAATATTTTATGGTTAGTTTTTAAGGCCATTTGTCCAGCACGCGCCGCGACAAATGCAGCTGTTGGATGCGGTGTTGTTACGATAACTTCTTTACATGATGGAAGCATCTCATGAACATCCATTGCGATATCTCCTGTACCAGGTGGCAGGTCAAGCAATAAATAGTCTAATTCGCCCCATTCTACTTCTTTAAAGAAGCTGGTTAGCATTTTACCAAGCATTGGCCCGCGCCAAATAATAGGTGAATTATCTTCAACAAAAAAGCCCATTGAAATTACTTTTACACCAAAGCGTTCAACCGGAATAATTTTTTCCCCGCGGACGACAGGTCGTTCTTCCACGCCCATCATATCCGGGATACTGAAACCATATATATCTGCATCAATGATTCCGACTTTTTTACCAAGCCGCATTAACGACATCGCCAAGTTAACTGTAACGGTAGACTTTCCTACTCCACCTTTACCACTAGCGACAGCGATAAATTTCGTCTTTGAATTTCCGCCCATCAATGATGCTTCTTGCTCCTGTTCCGCAGCAGGCTGATATTTTTGAATAACCTCATCAGGTAATTGTTCAAAACGCAACCCAACAGTTGTTGCACCATTTTTCTTTAATACCCCAACAATCTCTTGCTGAAGCTGCATTTGTTCAGCAGTATTGGTTTTACCAATTCCTACCTTGACACTTACATGCTTTTTGTCTTCCTTAATCGTAACTTCTTTTACACCGTTAGTTTCTTCTAACGTTCTATGTAAAAACGGATCCTTAACCGTGCTTAGCAATTGTACAACTTCTTCTTTTGTTAACACGTGATTCACCATCCCTTTCCTAGCATCCTGGAATAGTATCATTACACTAGTTCCACTATAAATACATCCAAAGCTAGTATAACACAAATCACGCAAAACCTAAGTGATATGAATCACGAATCTAAAGCTTAGGGCCTGCCTAGCAGCGGCAAGTGTAAACAAGGTACAGCAGAACGCATAAATCTTGCTTTCGGAGTCCGTTGCGTACGACTCAAGCCGCTTCCTACTCTTCCTCCATATCATCCGTAACATAACGTAATATCCCCTCGTAAATACTGCCCGCCATCTTGAACTGATAATCATCCTGTTTCAGCAATTCACGTTCATGTACATTTGACAAAAAGCCTATTTCAACTAAAGCACCCGGGACTTCAGCATGTTTCAAAAGATAAATACCATTAATCGCCAATGCCTCGCGTGTTGTATTCTCCAAATTACGGATGACCTCTGCTTGAATCATTTTCGCCAAATGCTTGCTTTCTTCAAATTTAGGATAATAAAATGTCTGTGCACCACTCCAGCGAGTAGAAGGAAGCGCATTTAAGTGTACTGTAACAAAAAAGTCCGCTTGTTTTTCATCAATAAATGCAAGACGCCTGCGGATATCCTCTGCTTTTCTTCGGGCCAATCCAGCTGTATCCTTTTCCGCCAAATCAGTGTCCTTATTTCTCGTAAGGTATACTAAAGCACCTGCTTGCTGCAAATAATTTTGAAGCTTTTTCGATACCTTTAATGCAATATCCTTTTCCTGCGTTTTATCACTGCCAACAGCTCCCCCATCAGGGCCGCCATGGCCAGGATCAATGACAATGGTTTTACCAGAAAGTGGTAGTGACCATGTTTTCCATGTACTCTCACTTTTTTGAATAGGATATTGCACAAGTACCGCTAAAACAATTAATCCAACTACCCAATATATTTTTTTCCTGACACGCCCCATTGCATCCGCCCCTTATTGTTGTTCTGCTTTATTTTATGGGACGAGATGTAGGTTTATGACAAGCTATTTATCTTGATAATATTCCAGTAACGATATTTTCTGCCCTGCCCTTATCCTTTGATCTAAAGATTGAGCTCCAATGAATTTTGCCTAGTTTTAACGGTGTAATAAAAATTGCCTCAGAGCGAAATTGATTATCGGATGCCTCGGCAACCCATTCGCCTGGATCCGCTCCCTTTGTAATTTCGGTCCTGTTGTTCATGTGAATACCGGTTTCTATTTCCTGTTTATGCAGCCTTCCATCTTCGGTCATCTTCCATAAATAATTGCCAAACAACGCTTCCTCTACAGCAGCCGTAGCATCTAAAGATTCATTTGTCGTTATGGCTATAGTTGTATGGAAGCCGGGCAGTAAATTTTCTGTTTCGGCATCCTCTGAAAATACTGCACTGAATGAATATACACTGGTACCGTTTATAGCTACTTCTTCTTTTGGTAATTCACTAACTTCATTAATGGACCCAGAAATAGCTGTTTGACCTTCTTTTATCGTTACCTCTGCAGCCATCCCTTGTTCAACTTGCAGCCGCTCCTGTTCTGTTAGCTCACCTATTGCGTGCAACTGTGCATCCTGGATGGTGATGATAGGATCGTTCAGCGCTTGGGAAAGCATGGAAACTTTACCTGCATATGCACTTTCAACCGTTATCAATTCCCCGCTTGCATCAAGCTCTGTTAACTGTGATTGAATACTTTTAAGCTGCGCGGTCTTTTGTGCCAACTCTTTTTCCTTCTCTGCAAGGTACTGCTTTTTCATATACTCAGATTCGACTGAGGGAAGTGTTGTTTCGCCGATTTGCTTCCCATCGTCATCGTTAATATGTAAATTTATTTGCGGGACCTGAAACGCTGACATGGTAGAGATAGCCATTTCAATTGCGGCTATTTCACCACTTACTTTTTCTTCTTCACTTTTTAATGCTAATTTTGTTTCATAATAGTTATTAGCCCGATACGTAAAAAGTTCATCCCCAGCATTTACTTGTGTACCTTCTTCAACTAAAAACTCCTGAAACGTACCGAGCTCTTTGTCAAAATAAACATTGTTTTCTTTTACCGAAGAAAGAACACCATCCTTGTTCATTTTTACATACATATCGGTTGTAACCGTTTCTGACCAATCTTTTACATATGATTTCCTGTCTACCTTTCCATCTTTATCGAACACTACCAATGCAATGTTTACGGCTACGAAAAGAGCAATACAAGAAATTATAATTCTCCTGCGCTTCATTCAAACCACCCACTTATCAAATAAACATCAACAAAGGCTAATCCGGATACGACAATCCAATAAACTATATGTAAAAAAATAACACTAACCCATATCCAATTCTTTTTAACCGCGGATAGGCTGCTTAAATATTTCACCTGGAACCATATGATTCCTAATTGAAAAAGGGAGATTGCTCCGAAAAAATAGATCAGCCATGAAGCATCTGTGAAGTAGGATGCTATGATTCCAAATGACAATGGTGAAACATACCAATCCAATCCCCACCAGAGCATAAGCGGAATCCATACTATTCGTTCAACAAGCATTGCTAGAATTACAAGCTGCTGCATAATAATTAGTTTCTGATAAGGGATGCCTGTTATAGCGTAATAGATAAGTGATGGGATAAACAATAGTAAAATAGTAAATACAATTGCAAATAGCATTCTTCCGACAACAAACCACAATTTACTTCGCTCGTATTCTGACGCGCCCCAGTCTGTTGCATTACCAGAGATAATGTCGGTTCCTATTCCCAAATAAGCCGACCATGCATAAATAAGCACACTGAATAATAGCAGCAATGCACTTATCTTCCAAACATTCTTTAGTTTTTCAGCCTTCTGTATTCGAAATAAATGATCGTCCATGTTGAAGAGCATTTTGACTAAGTTAATGTAATAGGTCATTCGCTACATCCTTTTCTATGTAAACCCTTCATTTTGTAATGATGAATTAATTTTAACGTAATATTCGATAAAATTCTATCATTTTTGTATATTTTTAATACAAAGGGAATTTTATCCTATTATCATCTTTTGGAATGGTACTGATTTTTTATATATCAAAAGACCTTTAACTATACTGCCAGTTATAATATGGAGTATAGTTAAGGTCTTTTGATAATGGGGTTTATTCAAGTTAAGCGAAGGGCTCTTCTCATAAATTGAGATTAATTTTGCTTTACTTACTTTCATTAATATTGGAGACATTACTGGAATACATACTATAAGGTTCGATCGCCTGGTTGAACTGACCTCTGTATGGACTTGCCAGAAAATGTTTAGATGAATATTAGTGAAGATGAAGAAGTGCTACGGCGAATTGACCATTTAGAAATATGTACTTACGTTAGATTTATTAATGTACCGCATGATGGTATTAATCCGTTCAAAATTTTATAGGAACCTCCTAAACAGTATCATTTTTTGACACGGTTTACATTTATTATAAATTTACCAAATGAAAAGTTAAGTCATTTGATCAATAAAAAAAGGAGGATTTTGATTATGGAAGATTTTAATTTAAAACAAAAAGAAAGCTTTACAGTTTTAGGTATCGGAATGGACTTGGTTTTTGTTGAAATGTGGATTCCTGTTGTTAGGAAATAAAAGGAGATATCCTTTAAACATTTAGAAGGTTTGCGACTTTAAATAAATTTTCACTTGAAACAAACAATGAGGAGGAAAAATCAAATGAACAAGGTTATTGGTGCGGAAACAACCGCGAAGGTAGAAACCCAAATCCAAGGAAAATTGATTGCATATTGGTCAGTCACATTACTACTCGCGGTATCCATTACGTTAAGTGGTATCGGACAACTGATGCGAATTGGGGGAAACGTTGAGTTGGTGACGAGTATTGGATATCCATTATACATCACGACTATTCTCGGAAATTGGAAGATACTTGGAGTCATCGCTATCATCGTGCCACGTTTTCCTAGACTTAAAGAATGGGCTCATGCTGGACTCTTCTTTTTAATGACTGGTGCGGCTTTATCTCATGCTTTAGCTGACGATTTTGGTGATTACGGGTTCCATTTTATCCTCCCTCTTTCATACGCTGCACTCAATATCGCTTCATGGGCGCTGCGTCCGGAGAGCCGTAAACTATAAAGATGGATGGAAATGAAGCCCGTTACTTTATGAAAGAAGAACGTGCTATTACATTTGCGGCCAATTCAATTCCAGATTAGACGGAAAGCAGGAATTAGATATTGTCTTCTTGTCCTCAGATTTGAGTTTTCCACCTTACTAAGCCAGACAAGAGAGCAATTCCTTTTCCTGCCCCCCCTCATCAAACCGTACGTGAGGTTTTCCCTCATACGGCTACCGAAAAGTTTGTTAAAGCTTGAAATGTCTAGCGATGTTGTTTGGCATAGGTAAGGATTAGGTTATATTGCATTAACAGTCCCTATTGTCAACATTGGCATTAATTCTAATTCCTGAATTGCGCTTAATGCAATATATCTTTACAAACCTTTTTCAAAAATTACTTTTAGTTATCCACGATTATCGCTATATGTCCATCAATACCATTTTTATAATGAACGTATGGTGCCATTTATTTTTTGCTTTGAACGAGCCTACAGCCTTTATCTTTTTAGTACAGATGTTGTTCATTCTTTAACTTTGAAGCAATAACTTAATTTCTATAGTTTTCATCAATACTACTATACAAGCTGACAGGTTTATGCTAGTAAACAATTTATACCCTAAAACTTCCCCTTTTCCTATTCCCATGGATTTTTATCTTATATATATTTTAACATAAAATATCGAATTGTCTTTTTATTTGTAGAAGTTCTTATGTTCACGAATTCCGGCATACACATGACAGTTTGTTGTTTGCAGCCGTGCTTCTATCAAGATGTCCAATACCGACTCAGCCACACTGATATTCAAACCACAATGGATATTTACACTCATATGACCGATGAAGCGAAGGAGAAAACAGCCGAGATGTTCAAAAAATACATGAAATTTTAGATTGGGGTATTCAATTCAAGATTAGACATGAAAAAGCCCTCTTTGCTCCATAAGAGCAAAGAGGGCAAACCTTTGATATATAAGGTTTATTAACGTTTTGAGAACTGTGGTGCACGACGAGCGCCTTTAAGACCGTATTTTTTACGTTCCTTCATGCGGGCGTCGCGAGTTAGGTATCCTTCGCGTTTTAGAGAACCGCGATATTCTGGATCCGCTTGTAGAAGTGCACGAGCGATACCGTGGCGGATAGCACCAGCTTGGCCAGTAAATCCTCCACCATGAACGTTTACTAACACATCGTATGTGCCTTCTGTTTCAGTAGCCGCAAGTGGCTGATTTAAAATTAATAGTTGTGTTTCATATGGAAAATAGTCTTTAGCTTCACGATCATTAATGACTACACGACCTGTTCCTGGAACTAAGCGTACGCGTGCAGTTGAACTTTTACGACGACCTGTGCCGTAGTATTGTACTTGTGCCAATTGATTTACCTCCTTTTAATTATCCACGAAGCGTGTATTCTTCTGGTTTTTGTGCTTGATGGTTGTGTTCAGAACCTCTGTAAACGTGCAATTTTTTACCCATTTTACGGCCTAGTGGACCTTTAGGAAGCATGCCTTTAACAGCAAGCTCAAGCATTTGTTCAGGGTATTTTGTACGCATTTCGTTTGCATTGCGTTCTTTTAATCCGCCTGCATAGTTAGTATGACGGTAATACATTTTGTCATTAATTTTGTTACCTGTTAATTCTATTTTTTCAGCGTTGATAATAATTACATTATCACCTGTATCAGCGTGCGGTGTGTAAGTTGGTTTATGCTTACCACGAAGGATTGCAGCAACTTCACTCGCTAAACGACCTAGTCGCTTTCCTTCAGCATCCACAACGAGCCATTTGCGTTCAATATTGTTTTCATTCGCCATGAAAGTTGTGCGCATGATTGGTTTCCCTCCATTTTTCATAATTCGTTTCAATTCGTTATTCCTATATTTTCAACACAATTAGTTCCGGGGCTAATCGCGGTTTTAGAAATAAAATGCCATAGATCATAATATACCAAATAAGGGTATAATGTCAAGTCCAAGCGGAAAATATTAAAGCATTATTTCACGGGAAATATTGCTAGTTTCTGTATAAACACATAAATCCAGTAATAATTAAAATAATACCTGCTGGCTTCGTGACATTTGCAAGCAACAGCAGCCATATACCGCAAACGAGGAAGATTGCACCTGCTTTTTTGGCTTCATATTGCACTTTGAAAGCCATCCATATCACCAGGACAGAAGCAATTATCCGCGATAGTCCTGGAATAAAGTGTTTTAATACCCACTCATCGGCCAGCGAAAAGGTAAAATAAATGTATAAAAGGGAACAGAACAGCCCTAATATACCTCCAATTATGCCAAGTGTAAATTCCGCTTCTCGAGGCAGCAGCTTGACATCTTCATCAACACGTTTCATTGGTATCACCCCATTATGCCCTATTTTTTTAAATAGTAACACATGTATACCGTGAAAAGGTGCTAACTGCCAAAATTAGTCAACTTTTATACGTTACTTTCCATAAATACAGCCCCTGTGGTGGCACTGTTTCGCCTAGCAGCCTGCGATCCTTTTTTTCGAGCAGCTTAGCTATATCCAGTGGATTGCGCCTTCCTTGGCCAACATCCAGCATCGCCCCAACAATAATACGAACCATGTTGTACAAAAAGCCGCTTCCTCTGAAAATAAACTCAATTTCACTTCCCCGTTTTTCACAGGATGCCTGATAAAGCGTTCGTACCTTGCTTCCCTTGGTCGTTGCCTTTGCTGAGGAAAACGTGGTGAAGTCGTGCGTCCCTTCTAAATAACGACACGCCTCTTGCATTACCGATATATCCAGCGGGTATTGAAACTGATAGGCATAGTTTCGTTTGAACACATCCATTTCTTTTTCATTCCAAACGTAATAGCGATATTCCTTTTCAATTACATCATAACGTGCATGGAATGATTCTGGTACTGCTTCAACTGTGTTTACATATAGATCGCCGGGCAAAAGTGTATTAAGCGCTCTTTTCCAATTGTCCAGTGGTATTTGAAAAGGTGTTTCAAAATGAATTGTCTGTCCTTTTGCGTGTACCCCTGTATCGGTCCGTCCCGAGGGATGGATTCGGACGTGCTCACCCTTATGAATTTTTAGTAGCGCTTTTTCTAATTCACCATGGACAGTGCGTTTTTTAGGCTGGATTTGGAACCCCGAAAAGTTCGTACCATCATAGCTAACCTCACATTTAATCTTCCCCATCGTTCATCCACCCCCCTAAAAAAGGTTGTCATGGGACAAGGGGTCTGACCCCTTGTCCCATGACCCCTTGTCCCACTAATTACGTGTATAAAAAACTATGGCAACGGCAAGAGCAAATAATAGGTAGACGGCTATGTCGATTTTTTCTATTTTTAACTCTCGCAATTTTGAGCGTCCTTCTCCGCCTTGATAGCCACGTGCCTCCATAGCCATTGCTAATTCTTCTGCACGTTTGAACGCACTGACAAACAACGGCACCAACAGGGGAACAACAGCCTTAATCCGCTCTTTTAACGGCCCTGTTTTAAAATCGACTCCACGTGATGCCTGTGCCCGTGATATTTTTTCCGTCTCTTGCATAAGCGTCGGAATAAAGCGTAACGATATCGACATCATTAATGCAAGCTCATGGACGGGAAATTTAATTTTTTTCAAAGGATGAAGCATGTCTTCTATTGCATCCGTAATTTCAATTGGTGTTGTTGTTAACGTTAATAAAGATGTAACAAGAATCAGCAAGAAAAACCGCATTGAAATAGCAAAACCTTGTATAAGTGCACCTGAATAAATATTAAATCCAAAAATATGGAATAAAACGGTTCCTTCCTTCGTTACAATTAAGTGTAATATAAACGTAAACACAATTAAAAACCATACTGGTGTTAAGCCTTTCATAATATATCGAATTGGTATCCTTGTTATAAATACAGTCGTCAAAGCAAAAACGGTTAAAGTTGCATAACTGAACACTGAATTTGCAAAAAATACAATAAACACAAAGAAAAATATCACTGTAATTTTCGTTCTGGGATCCAATCGATGAACAATGGAATTGCCGGGTACATATTGTCCAATTATAAGCGAGCTACTCATGAGGTCCAGCCCCCTTTATATATCGCTGAACCGATTGAGCAATTTCCTTCGTTGATTGACGTGTAAACGGAATTTGTACACCAAATCGCTTCTCAAATGACTGCAGAAATTGTACAGCCTCCGGAACATCTAACTGCACCTTATTTAAAGCCTCTTGTTGCGTTAAAACATCTTCCGGCTTGCCTTCCATATATTTAGTACCGTTATTTAAAATAATGACATGGTCAGCGTATTTTACAGCATCTTCCATACTGTGTGTCACGAGTACAGTGGTTAACCCTTCTTCTTGATGCATCGTATAAAACATATCCATCATTTCTTTTTGGCCACGAGGATCAAGTCCTGCAGTTGGCTCATCTAAGACAAGAACATCTGGCTTAATTGCTAAAACACCAGCAATTGCTACACGGCGCATTTGCCCACCGCTTAATTCAAATGGAGACCGTTTGAGGAGTTCTTCCTGAAGACCGACTTTAGGGATTACCTCTTTTATTCGTTTATTAATTTCTGTTTCTGATATGTCGAAGTTTTGCGGACCAAATGCAATGTCCTTTTCCACTGTTTCTTCAAACAATTGGTGTTCCGGATATTGAAAGACAACACCGACGCGACTTCTTAGTTCCTTCATCTGTTTAGGCTTCTTTTCATCAGTCAAACGATAGTCGCCAATTGTCACTTCCCCGCTGCTTGGTGATACTAAACCATTTAAGTGCTGAATAAGCGTAGACTTTCCTGAACCTGTATGACCAATAATGGCTACAAATGAACCCGACGGTATATGAAATGACAAATCTTCAATTGCTTTGTGCGCAAATGGGGTGTTACGTTGATATATATAGCTTACGTTCTTGAATGTAATGTCCATAAGTCCTCCAGCAATTCCTCTTGATTTAGGGGTTCATTTGTAATCGAAATACCTGCCTGTTTCAATTCATCAGTTAATATAGCTACAAATGGTACATCAAGACCTATTTCTCTTAGCGCTTCCTTTTTGGCAAAAATCTCTCTAGGTGTTGCTTCATCCCAGATTTCACCTTTGTTCATAACAAGAACACGTTCCGCTTGGACAACCTCTTGAAGATCATGGGTAATCGTAATTAATGACAGCTTATACTCCTCCTGTACATTAGATACGGTACGCATAATTTCCATACGCCCTTTTGGATCAAGCATGGCAGTTGCCTCATCTAATATCAGCACCTTTGGAGAAATCGCCAATACACTTGCAATGGCAACCCGCTGCTTTTGTCCACCAGACAATCGATGCGGTTCCGTCAGCCGGTATTCCTGCATACCAACCGCTGTTAAATTTTGTTCAATTCGCTTAACCATTTCTGCACGGGGAAATCCGCGGTTCTCCATTCCAAATGCAACATCATCTTGTACAGTTGTCCCAACAAACTGGTTATCCGGATTTTGAAAAACCATACCAACATCTCTCCGGATATCCCAAATCGTTTCTTCATTTACCTGCTGCCCGTTAATAATAATTTCGCCTTCTTGTGGAAATAACAATCCATTCATCAGTTTTGCTATTGTCGACTTTCCTGAACCATTATGACCAATAATTGCGATCCATTCATTTTCATAGATTTCAAACGAGCAATTTTTTAACACCCAAGGCTCCTCGTCACTATATCGAAACGATACATTTCTAAACTCTATAAATTTATTCCTCAATATGCTCAAACCTCCTCAAACTCGGCTCTATGGCCTAGGGTGTTGTGTTGATTTTGAAAGTTGCTTGGAATAGGTACTGGCTGTGATTGGACATATTAGCCAGGCGCTTCATCCTTTCAACCAATCCAGTTTTGCGTGGGCTAGCGACTACTGCCATAGTCAATTGACACTCCGAGCGCCAAGACCATGCGCTCTACGGTCCCTTGACTATGGCCTCCGTCGCTGAACAAGCCCGCTACACTTTTTATTACTAGATCTAGATTCAGTTCCTAGAAGCTGCCGTCATAAGCAATGGGCACTCCAAGCGTGAAAAATCACACGCTTTACGGCCCCTTGCTTATGCGTCCGCTTCTGACCAGTCGCTTCATCCTTTCAACCTACAAAAAAAGGGCTTGGATTCACCTCTTTGAAGAGATTCAGTCCTGCCCTTAACGCGTGTATGCTTCATTAAACTAGTTCGATAATTGCCATTTCAGCTCCGTCACCGCGACGGGCTCCTAGTTTAAGAACGCGTGTATATCCGCCTTGACGATCTTCGTAGCGCGCAGCAACGTCATTAAATAGTTTTTGAATAACGTTTTCGTCTTCGTTAGCTTCCTGGTTATACAGGTATGCTGCTGCTTGACGACGTGCATGAAGATCACCGCGTTTTCCAAGTGTGATCATTTTATCTACTACAGATTTTAATTCTTTCGCTTTTGCTTCTGTTGTTTCAACACGTTCATGTATAATTAAATCAGATGCAAGGTTGCGAAGTAGTGCCATACGAGCGTCTGTTGTACGACCTAATTTTCTAGCCATGGACTATCCCTCCCTTTCCTGAAAATCTAAAGGTGTCTGTATATAATCAATCGTCGTTACGTAATCCTAAACCAAGATCCTCTAGTTTAACTTTAACTTCTTCTAGCGATTTACGGCCAAGATTACGCACTTTCATCATATCTTCTTCAGATTTATTTGAAAGCTCTTGAACTGTATTAATTCCAGCACGTTTCAAACAATTGTAAGATCTAACAGATAGATCAAGTTCCTCAATTGTCATTTCCATTACTTTTTCTTTTTGGTCTTCTTCTTTTTCAACCATTATCTCAGCATTCTGTGCTTCATCTGTTAAACCTACAAAAATATTAAGATGCTCTGTGTAGATTTTAGCACCTAAAGAAACAGCTTCCTCAGGGCGAATGCTTCCATCTGTCCATACGTCCAATGTTAATTTATCATAGTTCGTAACTTGCCCCACACGAGTGTTCTCAACTTGATATGTCACACGTGATACTGGTGTAAAAATAGAATCAACTGGAATAACACCAATTGGCTGATCCTCACGCTTGTTTGCTTCAGCAGGACGATAGCCTCGGCCACGCTCTGCAGTAATTTTCATATACAAACTTCCATTACTGCTAATTGTAGCTATTGGGAGATCAGGATTTAATACTTCCACATCACTATCATATGTTAAATCTGCAGCCGTAACTTTACCTTCTCCTTGCACATCAATCTCTAGTGTTTTCTCTTCATCGGAGTAAATTTTTAGAGCTAGTTTCTTCAAGTTCAAAATGATAGTCGTTACATCTTCAACAACACCATCGATCGTTGAAAATTCGTGTAAAGCTCCATCAATTTGAACAGAAGTAACAGCAGCACCTGGAAGTGAGGATAATAGGATACGACGCAAGGAGTTTCCTAGAGTAGTACCATATCCACGTTCAAGCGGTTCGACGACGAATTTTCCAAATTTGGCATCATCGCTGATCTCTACCGTTTCTATTTTTGGTTTTTCAATTTCGATCATTCATAAAACCCTCCTTAAAAACGTCGAAACCCCGGTTAGACAAGCCGGTCTAACCGAAATTCCCCAAATAGGCAGTTGGCGTTTCTGCACTACCTGTCTTTCTTTCGTACTTTCTTGTCAATCTAGATGCCGAATGGTAATGGTTGATTAAAAAAGCAGCCTTTTTTAATCACCTTACACTTTTAGCTATCATAACCCATTATTGACAGGGTGACAAATTCTATACGGTACAATTATACACGACGACGTTTTGGTGGGCGACAACCATTGTGAGGAACTGGTGTTACGTCACGAATAGCTGTAACTTCTAAGCCTGCTGCCTGAAGAGAACGGATAGCCGCTTCACGTCCCGCACCAGGGCCTTTTACTGTTACTTCTAATGTTTTCATACCATTTTCAGTTGCTGATTTAGCTGCTGTTTCAGCTGCTAATTGTGCAGCAAATGGTGTTGATTTACGAGAACCTTTAAATCCAAGTGCGCCAGCTGAGCTCCAGCCAATTACATTACCTTGAACATCTGTAATCGTTACAATTGTGTTATTGAACGTAGAACGGATATGAGCTACACCTGATTCAATATTCTTTTTCACACGACGTTTACGTGTATTAGTTTTACGAGCCATTTGTTAACTTACCTCCTTCACGTTACTTTTTCTTGTTAGCCATTGTACGGCGCGGACCTTTACGAGTACGTGAATTGTTTTTCGTTTTCTGTCCACGAACCGGTAATCCACGGCGATGACGGATTCCTCTGTAAGATCCGATTTCAATTAAACGTTTAATATTAAGTGAAACTTCACGGCGAAGATCACCTTCTGTTGTATATTCGTCCATTACTTTACGAATTTTACCTAATTCATCTTCAGTAAGATCGCGTACACGAGTGTCTTCTGAAACGCCTGCTTCTTTAAGGATTGCTTGTGCAGTATTTTTCCCAATACCATAAATGTAAGTTAATGAGATTACTACACGTTTATCACGCGGAATATCTATACCTGCAATACGTGCCATAGCTATAGTGCACCTCCTTGATTATTAGCCTTGTTTTTGCTTGTGTTTTGGATTTTCACAAATCACCATTACTTTACCTTTACGCTTAATAACTTTACATTTTTCGCATATAGGTTTTACAGATGCCCTTACTTTCATCATCTTTACCTCCTTTTATATCGGAGCTCACTCAATTTATTTATAACGGTACGTAATTCGTCCTCTGGTTAAATCATACGGGGAAAGTTCTACCGTCACCTTGTCACCTGGTAAAATACGAATAAAATGCATACGGATCTTTCCAGATACATGAGCCAATACCGTGTGCCCATTCTCAAGCTCTACTTTAAACATTGCGTTTGGCAATGTCTCATTAACGGTACCTTCCACTTCAATTACATCGTCTTTCGCCATCGTGTTGATCTCCCTTCTTCAAATCAGTCACAACTTCATTGACAAATTTAGCTATGGCAAACCGTAATTTACCATTTGTGACACGACCAGTTTCTAGAAGGCTGTTTTGGACTTCCGGAGAAATATAATCCATAATTTCAATATGATGTAGATTCTTTTTCTTTGGTCGATCATATTTACGTTTTTCCCCATCTGCTAGCAGAACATACCGATCGTCAATCATTTTTATGACTACCGCATATTGGCCTGCTTCACGTCCTTGCATAATACGAACAACTTGACCTATTAGCGGAATCGAATCATCTTCGCTCAACAAAGATCACCTTCACTTAGGCTATAGTTTAATTACTTCATTAATAACAAAGATTGTAAATTATAATGAGTTAACACCATGTGCCACGTTACTATCCAGTATCCCCGGGTAGTAATGTATTTCCTCTCGAGACTATATTATACCTTTTAACAGATAGAAATGCATCCATCCTGTATAATTCATACAGTTATATGCTTATTTTTCTAATTCAGCTTGAATATCCTGAAACACCTTATTAATTTCCTGATCCCCATTAATGGTTACAAGATATCCTTTTTCTTGATAAAAATCAAGTAACGGTTTAGTTTGTTTAATGTTAACATCTAAACGCGTTTTTACCGTTTCTGCTTTATCATCTTCACGTTGAATTAAGCTTGAACCATCTTTATCACATACTCCATCTACTTTAGGTGGATTGTACATAACATGATAGGTAGCTCCACATGTCGGACATATTCTGCGGCCAGTAAGACGTTCAACTAAGTTTCCTTCTGGTACATCTACATGTAATACGTAATCAATGTCTTCATGCCTATTTTCCAACAGTGTTTGCAACGCTTCTGCTTGGGCGATTGTTCTTGGGAATCCATCTAACAGAAAACCATTTTGGCAATCGTCCTTGCGTAAACGTTCATCTACAATACCAATTGTCACTTCATCAGGAACAAGTGCACCCTGGTCCATAAATTCTTTTGCCTTTTTGCCAAGCTCTGTTCCTTCTTTTATAGCTAAACGGAACATATCTCCAGTTGAGATATGAGGGATGTTATATTTTTCAACAATTTTTTCTGCCTGTGTACCTTTGCCAGCACCAGGTAGACCCATTAAAATTAGATTCAACAATTTTCCCCTCGCTCTCGTTGGTACTTGGTTTACTTAATGAAACCTTTGTAGTGTCGCTTAACCAACTGGCTCTCTAGCTGCTTCATCGTTTGCAGTGCTACACCAACAACGATTAGTAAACTCGTACCGCCGATTTGTACTGCTTGAGGCAGATTTGCAAGACCACCTAGAATCATAGGTAGCACAGATACTGCTGCCAAGAAAATCGACCCTACAAATGTCAGACGATACATAACACGTGTAAGATACGTCTCTGTATTTTTACCAGGGCGAATTCCTGGGATATATCCACCTTGTTTTTGCAGGTTTTCTGCCATTTGCTCAGGGTTTACTTGAACAAATGTGTAGAAATATGTGAAAGCAATAATTAATGCTACATAGATTACCATTCCAATTGGCTTGGTGTAATCAAAAATCATTTCGATTGTTCCAGCCACATCACTGCCTTCAAAGAAACCAGCTACTGTTCTTGGAGCAATAATAAATGCAATTGCAAAGATTACTGGGATAACACCTGCAGCATTTACTTTAAGTGGTAAATGTGTAGAATGCCCTCCAACCGGAGAACGGTTAACAAGTTTTTTTGCATATTGAATTGGAATTTTACGCAATGCCTGCTGGATGAAAATAACCCCAACTGTTACTGCAATAACTACCAATACAATTAGTGCAACGATGACTATGTTAATAAACAACTGATCACCGGGATTATCAAAATACTGTATATATAATTGTTTCACGCCATTTGGGACCGCGGCAACGATACCAGCAAAGATTAAAATAGAAATACCATTTCCTACTCCGTTTGCAGTAATTTGTTCACCCAGCCACATCAAAAATGTCGTTCCACTCGTTAAGACAAGTGCAATAATTATAAATTTAACGATGCTTGGGTCAGAAATTAAACCACCCTGAGCCATTGCGTTAAATCCAATTGACATTGCTATCGCTTGAATAAATGCAAGAACAACCGTGCCATAACGAGTGATTTGAGCTAATTTTTTACGGCCCATTTCACCTTGCTTTTTCCACTCAGCGAACTTTGGTACAACATCCATTTGAAGTAATTGCATTATAATTGAGGCGGTGATATAAGGCATAATCCCCATTGCAAAAATGGAGAAGTTTTGTAATGCCCCACCACCAAATGTATTCAAAAACCCAAAAACGTTTTGTGAGTTCATAAAATCAATTGCTTCTTTATTTGTATATGGCACTGGAATGAATGTACCAAGACGGAATACAACTAACATCAATAATGTAAAGATGATTTTCCGTCTGATATCACCCACGCGCATAAAATTGGAGATTGTACGGAACATTAGATCACCTCTGTTTTACCGCCCGCTGCTTCGATTGCTTCCACAGCTGAAGCAGAGAATTTATGAGCTTTTACTGTAAGTTTCTTTTCGATAGCACCCTTACCTAGCACTTTGATACCAGCTTTAAGTTTGCTTACGACACCTTCTTCAAGTAATAGCTCAGGTGTAATTTCTGTGCCGTCTTCAAAACGATTTAATGCATCAAGGTTTACAATAGCAAATTCCTTGCGATGGATGTTTGTAAATCCACGCTTAGGCAGACGTTGGAATAATGGCATTTGGCCACCTTCAAAGCCTGGACGTGTACCGCCGCCTGAACGTGCTTTTTGACCTTTATGTCCTCTGCCGGAAGTTTTTCCGTTACCAGATGACATACCACGACCTACACGGTTTCTATTTTTGCGAGTTCCTTCTGATGCCTTCAATTCATGAAGTTTCATGCGAGCACCTCCCTTTACGCTAATGTGTAATTAAACTTCTTTAACCGCTACGAGATGGGATACTCTGTTAACCATTCCACGAACGGATGGTGTATCTTCTCGAACTACGGATTGATGAATTTTCTTAAGTCCTAACGCTTGAACAGTTTGTTTTTGAACCTCTGCTCTGCCAATAACACTGCGCTTGAGGGTGATTTCTAATTTTTTAGACATAGTATTTCCCTCCTTATCCTAACAGTTCTTCTACAGACTTTCCGCGTAGTTTTGCTACGTCTTCTGCGCGTTTTAAGTTTGTTAAACCATTTAAAGTTGCACGAATCATGTTGATAGGTGTGTTTGCTCCAAGTGATTTAGTCAAAATATCACCAACACCTGCAAGTTCTAAAATCGCACGAACTGGTCCGCCGGAAATAACTCCAGTACCCTCTGCAGCTGGTTTCATTAATACATTACCAGAACCAAATCTCCCATGGATTTCATGTGGAATAGTTGTACCAACGATTGGTACTTCGATCAAGTTTTTCTTTGCATCGTCAACAGCTTTTTTAATAGCATCTGGTACCTCTTGTGCTTTACCAGTACCAAAGCCTACATGACCATTTTTGTCTCCAACCACTACCAATGCAGCAAAACGGAAACGACGTCCACCTTTAACTACCTTTGCAACACGGTTGATCGTAACAACACGTTCTTCAAGATCTAATTTGTTCGGATCAATACTTTTTTGCATGTATGTCCCTCCTTTATCGATTAAAATTCAAGACCTGCTTCGCGAGCAGCATCTGCCAATGCTTTTACACGTCCATGATAAAGGTAGCCTCCGCGATCAAACACTATCGATTTGTAACCTTTATCTTGGGCACGTTTAGCGATTAATTCTCCGACTTGTTTAGCTGCGTCTACATTACCAGAAGCTTCAACCTTTAATTCGTTATCTTTTGTAGAAGCACTTGCTAATGTAACACCTTTAATATCGTCTATTAATTGTACATAAATGTGTTTATTTGAACGGTACACGTTTAGACGTGGGCGTTGTTCAGTACCAAAAAGGTTTTTACGAACCCGCACGTGTCTTTTTTTGCGCACTACGTTTTTGTCAGGCTTTGTGATCATCTAGGTCACTCCTTTCTGCTCCCTAACTAACCTTACTTAGCAGTTTTACCTTCTTTACGGCGTACATATTCACCTTCATAGCGAATACCTTTACCTTTATATGGTTCAGGCGGACGGATCGCTCTAATGTTAGCAGCAACTGCTCCAACTGTTTCTTTATTTATTCCTTTTACGATTAATTGTGTGTTTTTAGGAACATCAATCTCGATTCCATCGATTGGATCGATTTCGACTGGATGTGAATAACCAGCGTTAATCACAACTTTATTGCCTTGTTTTTGAGCACGGTATCCGACACCGATAATCTCAAGGCTCTTTTCAAATCCTTTGTGAACACCTTCAACCATATTTGAAATCAGGCTGCGTGTTGTACCATGCAATGCGCGATGGTCTTTATGATCACTCGGACGTTCAATTGTAATCACGTTCTCTTCTATAACAATTTTCATATCATGATGAAAATCTCTAGTTAATTCGCCTTTTGGGCCTTTTACAGTAACAGTGTTGTTATTAAGCTTCACTTCAACACCATCTGGAATTTGAATTGGCTTAAGTCCTATACGAGACATTCCATGCACCTCCTCATCAAAAATGTTAATTACCAAACATACGCTAGAACTTCGCCACCAACAGCTTGAGCACGCGCTTCTTTATCAGAGAACACACCTTTTGATGTTGAGACGATAGCAATACCTAAACCATTAAGTACACGTGGTACCTCATCAGCTTTTGCATAGACACGTAGTCCTGGTTTACTTATACGTTTGATACCTGTAATCACTCGCTCGTTATTTGCACCGTACTTAAGGAAAATACGTAATAGACCTTGTTTGCTATCTTCAATGAATTCATAATCACGTACGAAACCTTCACGTTTTAAGATATCAGCGATTTCTTTTTTCATTTTAGATGCTGGAAGTTCTAACTTTTCATGGCGTACCATGTTAGCATTACGAATACGAGTTAGCATATCTGCGATTGGATCTGTCATAACCATTACTCATTACCTCCTTCCCGAATCGGGGTTTACCAGCTTGCTTTTTTGACACCAGGAATTTGACCTTTATAGGCAAGTTCACGGAAACAAATACGGCATAGTTTAAATTTGCGAATTACAGAGTGTGGACGACCACAGCGTTCACAACGTGTATATTCTTGTACTTTATACTTTTGTGGGCGTTTTTGTTTTGCAATCATTGATTTTTTAGCCACAATTTTCCCTCCTTGTATTAGCTCTTACTTTTGGAAAGGCATGCCTAGCTGAGCCAACAATTCACGCGCTTCTTCGTCAGTATTCGATGTTGTTACGATAACAATATCCATACCACGCACTTTGCTTACTTTATCATAGTTAATTTCTGGGAAAATTAATTGTTCCTTAACACCTAAAGTATAGTTACCACGGCCATCAAAAGCTTTTTTAGAAATTCCGCGGAAATCACGAACACGAGGAAGTGATACTGCGATAAGCTTTTGCAAGAATTCATACATGCGTTCACCACGAAGCGTTACCTTTGCTCCAATTGGCATTCCTTCACGCAAGCGAAAACCTGCAATAGATTTTTTGGCACGTGTTACCATAGGCTTTTGCCCAGAAAGTAGTGTTAATTCTTCAACTGCACTGTCCAATGCTTTTGAATTTTGTACCGCATCACCAACACCCATGTTGATAACAATTTTCTCAACTGTTGGCACCTGCATAACAGACTCATAATTAAATTTATTCATTAAAGATGGTAATACGTCATCTTGATATTTTTGTTTAAGTTGGTTCATAGTGTCGCCCTCCTTTCGCCTAAAAATTATTTATCTAATGCTTCACCGGATTTTTTAGCGATGCGGACTTTCTTTCCGTCACGTACTTCATACCCAACACGAGTTGGTTCACCGGATTTAGGATCAATTGGCATTACATTAGAAACATGAATTGCTGCTTCTTGATTAAGAATCCCGCCCTGTGGGTTGTCTTGAGAAGGTTTAGCGTGTTTCTTAATCATGTTAATCCCTTCTACCAGCACACGATCCTTTTTGGGATATGCTTCTAAAATAGTGCCTTGTTTACCGCGGTCTTTACCGGAAATTACTTTAACTTTATCACCTTTTTTTACATGCATGCTTTTCGCACCTCCTTGACAAGGCTTTTCTTACGCTTTATAAAACTTCTGGAGCTAGAGATACGATTTTCATGAATTTCGCATCACGCAATTCGCGAGCAACTGGTCCGAAAATACGTGTACCTCTTGGACTTTTGTCATCACGGATGATTACGGCAGCATTTTCATCAAAACGAATATATGACCCATCTTTACGACGCATACCAGATTTAGTTCGAACAATAACAGCTTTTACTACTTCGCCTTTTTTGACAACGCCACCTGGTGTTGCTTGTTTGACCGTACAAACGATGACATCACCAATGTTTGCTGTTTTACGTCCAGATCCGCCTAGTACTTTAATAGTCAATACTTCACGAGCGCCAGAGTTATCTGCAACTTTTAAGCGTGTTTCCTGTTGAATCATACGCCCTGAGACCTCCCTTCGATCTTCCTTAGCGAACTTTAATTATATAATTACCGCTTCTTCAACGACTTCAACTAGTCGAAAACGCTTTGTAGCTGAAAGCGGACGAGTTTCCATGATGCGAACGATGTCACCAGTTTTTGCCTGGTTATTTTCATCATGTGTCTTGAACTTCTTAGAGTACTTAACACGCTTACCGTATAATTTATGGAACTTATAAGTCTCAACTAAAACAGTAATTGTTTTATCCATTTTGTCAGAAACAACACGGCCTGTGTATACTTTACGATTATTACGTTCAGTCATTTTGGAGCTAACCTCCCCTCTAGTTTCAGTTATTTACGCTTAGTTCTCTTTGACGAGCTACTGTTTTTAAGCGTGCGATCGATTTGCGAACTGTGCGAATGCGTGCAGTGTTCTCCAATTGACCAGTTGCTAATTGAAAGCGTAAATTAAATAATTCTTCTTTTAAGGATTTAACTTTTTGTTCAATTTCGGCAGTGGTTAGTTCTCTGATTTCATTAGCCTTCATTGATTTCACCACCAATTTCTTCACGTTTTACGAATTTTGTTTTAATCGGCAATTTATGAGAAGCAAGTCTTAGTGCTTCACGCGCTACCTCTTCTGGTACACCTGCGATTTCAAACATAATTTTTCCTGGTTTTACTACTGCAACCCAGCCTTCAGGAGCCCCTTTACCGGAACCCATTCGAACTTCTAGAGGTTTTGCAGTGTATGGTTTGTCAGGAAAGATCTTAATCCAAACTTTACCGCCACGTTTCATGTAACGAGTCATTGCAATACGAGCAGCCTCGATTTGACGACTTGTGATCCAAGATGCTTCAATTGCCTGTAAACCATATTCACCAAAAGCTACTGTTGTTCCGCCTTTAGCTTGGCCTCTCATTTTACCACGGTGTTGTCTACGATATTTTACACGTTTAGGCATTAACATAAGTAAAAAGCCCCCTTCCTTATTTGTTAGTTTTTGCTGGAAGGACTTCCCCACGGTAGATCCACACTTTAACACCTAATTTACCATAAGTAGTGTCTGCTTCTGCTGTTCCATAATCAATGTCAGCACGCAATGTGTGTAGTGGTACTGTTCCTTCACTGTAATGTTCTGCACGAGCGATATCTGCTCCGCCAAGACGTCCAGATACTTGTGTTTTGATACCTTTTGCTCCTCCGCGCATTGCACGTTGAATTGCTTGTTTTTGAGCACGACGGAAAGAGATACGATTTTCTAATTGACGAGCAATATTTTCAGCAACTAATGTTGCATTTAGGTCAACCTTCTTAATTTCCACAATGTTAATGTGTACTCTTTTTCCAGTCAAACTGTTCAATGATTTACGTAGAGCTTCTACTTCAGACCCGCCTTTACCAATTACCATACCAGGCTTTCCAGTATGAATTGTAATGTTTACACGGTTTGCTGCACGTTCGATTTCGATAGAAGAAACAGCAGCAATGCGTAGACGGTTCTCAAGATATTCTCTAATTTTAATATCTTCATGTAGTAAGTCTGCATAGTCTTTGCCAGCATACCATTTAGACTCCCAGTCTTTAATGATGCCGACGCGAAGACCTGTTGGATTCACTTTTTGACCCACTGACTATCCCTCCTTCTTTTCTGTTAAAACCACAGTAATGTGACTTGTGCGTTTGTTAATTTTACTTGCGCGTCCTTGTGCACGTGGACGGAAACGTTTCAATGTAGCACCTTCGTTTACAAATGCTTCAGATACAACTAAGTTATCTGCATCCATTTCGTAGTTATGCTCTGCATTTGCGATTGCAGAATTTAGAACTTTTTCTACGACTGGAGAAGCACCGCGTTGTGTATGGCGTAGGATTGCAACTGCTTCGCCAACATTTTTTCCTCGAATTAAATCTACAACTAAACGGACTTTACGAGGAGCAATACGAACTGATTTCGCAACGGCTTTAGCTTGCATGTAAAGTGCCTCCTCTCATTAGCGTTTTGTTTTCTTGTCATCGCCTGCATGCCCTTTATACGTACGGGTTGGCGCGAATTCACCTAATTTATGTCCGACCATATCTTCTGTAATATAAACTGGAACATGTTTACGTCCATCATAAACAGCAATTGTATGACCAATAAATGTCGGGAATATTGTTGAACGACGAGACCAAGTTTTAACTACTTGTTTCTTGTCTCCTTCGTTTAATACTTCGATCTTTTTCAATAGATGGTCATCTGCAAAAGGTCCTTTTTTTAAGCTACGACCCATGGATAAACCTCCTTTCGCAATTGAGAGACGGGTCTGTTTCCCCGCCCATTAATTCCGTTATTTTTTACGCTTACGAACGATAAATTTATCTGTAGGTTTGTTACGTTTACGAGTCTTATATCCAAGTGTCGGTTTACCCCAAGGAGACATTGGTGACTTACGTCCGATTGGAGCGCGTCCTTCACCACCGCCATGCGGGTGATCGTTAGGGTTCATAACAGAACCACGTACAGTTGGGCGTTTACCCATCCAACGAGAACGTCCTGCTTTACCAACATTGATAAGCTCGTGTTCAATGTTTCCAACTTGACCTACTGTAGCACGGCAAGTTGAAAGAACTAAACGAACTTCTCCAGATGCTAAACGAACTAACGTATATTTATCTTCGCGTCCAAGAACTTGTGCTTCTGCTCCAGCAGATCTTGCAAGCTGACCACCGCGACCAGGCTTCAATTCAATGTTGTGAATAATTGTACCAACAGGGATGTTTTGAAGTGGAAGTGCATTTCCTAGTTTAATATCAGCTTCTGCACCAGATTCAATTTCTTGACCTACTTTAAGTCCTTTTGGAGCTAAAATATATCTTTTTTCTCCATCAACATAATTAATTAATGCTATATTAGCAGAACGGTTTGGATCATATTCGATCGTAGCAACGCGTCCGCGTATTCCATCTTTATCGCGCTTGAAGTCGATAATACGATATTGACGCTTATGACCGCCGCCTTGATGACGAACAGTTAATTTCCCCTGGTTGTTACGTCCGCCGCGTTTGTACAACGGGCTAAGCAGGGATTTTTCTGGTTTATCAGTAGTGATTTCTGCAAAATCAGAAGAAGTCATTCCGCGTCTACCATTACTGGTTGGTTTATACTTTTTAATCGCCATCTTGTTTTCCCTCCTTCACTTGAGTTTGTTCTTAGCCTTCAAAAAAGTCTAGTTCTTTACTATCCTCTGAAAGCTGTACGATAGCTTTTTTGCGATCTGAACGATATCCACCATAACGTCCCATTCGCTTGAATTTACCCTTTAGGTTCATTGTGTTTACTTTTAATACTTTAACACCAAAAACTAACTCAACAGCATCTTTAATCTCTGTTTTATTTGCTTTTGGGTTTACTTCAAACGTATATTTTTTCTCTGCCATTAAGTCAGCAGAATGTTCTGTGATGACAGGGCGCTTAATAATATCACGTGGATCTTTCATTATGCAAGCACCTCCCCTGCTTTTTCAGCTGCTTCCTTCGTTAGGATCAGCTTGTCATGCGTAAGCAAGTCTAATACATTTACTTCTTCTACAGTAAGTACTTTTACTGCTTGAAGGTTGTTTGCTGAACGGATTACAGTTTCGTCCTTTTCAGCTGTAACAATTAATACTTTAGTATCTACATTAAGAGCATCTAGCATTTTAACTACTTCTTTTGTTTTAGGAGCATCAATTGCAATGCTTTCTAGAACTACTAGATTATCTTCTTTCACTTTAGAAGCTAATGCAGATTTTAACGCTAAACGACGTACTTTTTTTGGTAGTTTGTAGCTATAGCTGCGTGGAGTCGGTCCAAATACTGTTCCGCCACCTACCCATTGTGGAGAACGGATTGAACCCTGGCGAGCACGACCTGTACCTTTTTGACGCCATGGTTTACGACCACCACCACGAACTTCAGAGCGATTTTTCACATCATGTGTCCCTTGACGCAATGAAGCGCGTTGCATTACTACAGCTTCGTGTAATACATGTGTGTTCGGTTCAATACCAAATACGGAATCGTTTAATTCAACATCTCCGACCTGTGAACCGCTTTGATTATAAAGTGCTACTTTAGTCATGACATATCCTCCCTTCGTGTATGTGATTAGTTAGACTTTATGGCACTCGTGATTTTCACGTATGATTTTTTCGCACCAGGTACGTTACCTTTGATTAAAAGAAGATTACGTTCTGTATCGACGTTAACCACTTCTAGGTTTTGAATGGTAATTTGTTTTCCGCCCATTTGACCTGGAAGCTTTCTTCCTTTGAATACACGCATTGGGTCTACTGCACCTAATGAACCTGGTGATCTATGATAATGAGAACCGTGAGACATTGGTCCACGCTGGAAATTGTGGCGTTTAATAGCCCCCTGGAATCCTTTACCTTTAGATGTACCAGTTACATCGATTTTGTCCCCTGCTTGAAAAACATCAACGCTAATTGCTTGACCTACTTCATATTCATCAAGATTTGCGTTACGGATTTCACGAACGTAGCGCTTAGGGGTTGTGTTTGCTTTTTCAGCATGACCTTTTTTCGCTTTGTTTGTACGTGATTCCTTCTCATCTGCAAAACCGATCTGAATTGCTTCATAGCCATCATTTTCTAATGTTCTTTTTTGCAATACGACGTTGTCTTCAGCTTGAATTACTGTTACAGGAACTAATTCCCCAGTTTCTGAAAAAAGCTGCGTCATGCCGATTTTACGACCTAAGATTCCTTTCGTCATCCGTTACACCTCCTATTGTAATCCATAATTATTATAGTTTAATTTCAATATCCACACCAGATGGTAAGTCAAGACGCATTAACGAATCAACTGTTTGTGGTGTTGGATCAACGATATCGATTAACCGTTTATGTGTACGCATCTCAAATTGTTCACGTGAGTCTTTGTACTTGTGCACCGCACGCAATACTGTATAAACTGACTTTTCAGTAGGTAATGGAATTGGTCCGGAAACATTTGCACCAGAACGCTTCGCAGTATCTACTATTTTTTCAGCGGATTGATCTAAAATGCGGTGATCATACGCTTTTAAACGGATTCTAATCTTCTCTTTTGCCATCATTTACCCTCCTTTTCGCCCATTTTATAAATAGACATTCTCCATGAAAATTTCTTGAACACCTCGCCATGGCAAAGGGGCCGGGTGTATCAACAACCTTTCACTTCATCGCCTTTTACGACCAACGTTCTTATTATATAGAAAAAACATGGTCAATGCAACCTTTTTCGGCATTAATTGCTCTCGTTGCACATCTATGTATTATACTTACTTTTCCTAGTGAATGCAAGAGGTACAAGGATTTTTTTGTTGGGAAAGTTTAACTCGGAATTTCGTTTTAAATTTATCGCTTTATAACCTCTTATATTCAGTGAATTGCGACGAAAATAATTTTCACTTTCTATAATTATATCCAATACTATACCACTGTCCGGGAATCGCTTTTTCGGATACAGTCATCATAAGAAAAGCCAAATTAACTATTAAAATTACATTCATAATGCCAATGAATTACCTTACTTTACTAAATGGGTACTCATACTATTGATGAGTGACCTTTCCTTGCTAAATTTTGGATGGGCGCTCATTACCTTGATGAGTAACCATCACAGAATACATCAATAGAATAATGGAGTTGTTAAATCACAACACAAAAAACAGGCAGCGTCGTCACGCTGCCTGTTTTAATAAAACCTTATTATTTATCAATTGTTGTTACAACACCAGACCCAACAGTACGTCCGCCTTCACGGATTGAGAAACGAGTACCATCTTCAATAGCGATTGGTGAAATCAATTCAATGTTCATTTCAACGTTATCGCCAGGCATTACCATTTCTACTCCTTCAGGAAGTGAAATTACGCCAGTTACGTCAGTTGTACGGAAGTAGAACTGCGGACGATAGTTAGCGAAGAATGGAGTATGACGTCCACCTTCTTCTTTTGACAATACATAAACTTCAGCTTTGAAGTTTGTGTGTGGAGTAATTGAACCAGGTTTTGCTAGTACTTGACCACGGTTGATGTCTTCACGAGCAACCCCACGAAGAAGTGCACCAATGTTATCGCCAGCTTCAGCATAGTCAAGAAGCTTACGGAACATTTCAACACCAGTTACAGTAGTTTTAGAAGCAGCTTCGTTAAGACCGATAATTTCTACTTCGTCACCAACTTTAACTTCTCCACGTTCAACACGACCAGTAGCAACAGTACCGCGACCAGTGATTGAGAATACATCCTCAACTGGCATCATGAAAGGTTTTTCTTTGTCGCGTTCTGGAGTTGGAACATATTCATCAACAGCATCCATTAATTCGAAAATTTTAGCTTCGTAATCTGCATCGCCTTCAAGTGCTTTAAGTGCAGAACCTTTGATTACTGGTACATCATCACCAGGGAAGTCGTATTCTGTTAATAGATCGCGAACTTCCATTTCTACTAATTCTAATAATTCTTCATCGTCTACCATATCACATTTGTTAAGGAATACTACGATTGAAGGTACCCCAACGTTACGTGATAATAGAATATGCTCACGAGTTTGTGGCATTGGACCATCTGCAGCAGATACTACTAGGATAGCACCATCCATTTGCGCAGCACCAGTGATCATGTTTTTAACATAGTCAGCGTGACCTGGGCAGTCAACGTGTGCATAGTGACGAGAATCTGTTTCATATTCTACGTGAGATGTTGCGATTGTAATACCGCGTTCTTTTTCTTCTGGAGCACCGTCAATTTGATCATATGCCATTGCAGTACCTTTACCAGATTTTTTGTGCAAAGTAGTAGTGATTGCAGCAGTTAAAGTAGTTTTACCATGGTCAACGTGTCCAATTGTACCAATGTTTACGTGACTTTTTGAGCGATCGAACTTTTCTTTAGCCATTTATATTTCCTCCTTTAATTAAATGAACATTTTTTAAGTATATTTTAGCCAAGAAATAACAGGTTATGTTATTTCCTAGCCTACAATAAAAGTTATACTTTAGAATAAACAAAAAATCAATTATTCACCAGCATTTTTTTTGATAATTTCTTCAGAGATGCTCTTAGGCACTTCTTCATAATGATCAAAATGCATTGTGAATTGCCCGCGACCTTGTGTGTTAGAACGTAATGCTGTTGCATAACCGAACATTTCTGAAAGCGGAACGAATGCTTTAATAACCTGTGCAGGTCCGCGCGCTTCCATACCTTCCACACGTCCGCGACGGGAAGTTACATCTCCCATGATATCTCCCATGTATTCTTCAGGAATTACAATTTCAACTCTTTCAATTGGTTCAAGAAGAACTGGCTGACATTTATTTTTCGCAGCTTTTAATGCCATAGATCCTGCAATTTTAAATGCCATCTCATTCGAGTCAACATCATGGTAGCTACCATCATAAAGTGTAGCTTTAATGTCAATTAATGGGTACCCAGCTAATACACCATTTTCTGTTGCTTCTTTAATACCATGTTCAACAGATGGAATGTATTCACGTGGCACAACACCACCAACAATTTTGTTTTCAAATTCAAAGCCAGCACCTTCTTCGTTTGGTTCAAATTTAACCCAAACGTGTCCGTACTGCCCGCGTCCACCAGACTGACGTACGAATTTACCTTCGACTTCAGCTGAGCCACGGAATGTTTCACGGTACGCAACTTGAGGCGCACCAACATTTGCTTCTACTTTAAATTCACGTTTTAAACGATCAACGATGATATCAAGGTGAAGCTCACCCATACCGGAAATAATAGTTTGACCGGTTTCTGGGTTTGTTTCTGTTTTGAATGTAGGATCTTCTTCAGCTAATTTGCCTAATGCAATCGCCATTTTATCTTGGTCGGCTTTTGTTTTAGGTTCAATAGCAACACCAATAACCGGTTCAGGGAATTCCATAGACTCTAAGACAACAAGATCTTTTTCATCACATAGTGTATCCCCTGTAGAAGTATCTTTCAAACCAACAGCTGCAGCGATTTCTCCGGAATATACAGTTGAAATCTCTTCACGTGAGTTAGCATGCATTTGCAGGATACGTCCTACACGCTCACGCTTATCTTTTACAGAGTTTTTAACGTATGAACCAGAATCTAAAGTTCCAGAGTATACGCGGAAGAATGTTAATTTACCAACGTATGGGTCTGTCATTACTTTAAATGCTAGAGCTGAGAATGGTGCTTTATCATCTGATGGGCGTGTAACTTCTTCTTCTGTACCAGGTACGATACCTTCAATTGGAGGTACATCTGTTGGTGCAGGAAGATAGTCAATTACACCATCAAGCATTAATTGAACACCTTTATTTTTGAAAGCTGATCCAACAAATACTGGATAAAACTCAACATTTAGTGTTGCGGTACGGATTGCTTTTTTAAGTTCGTCGTTGGAAATTTCTTCCCCTTCTAAAAACTTCATCATAAGCTCTTCGTCCAGTTCAGAAACAGCTTCTACTAAATTAGCGCGTAATTCTTCTGCTTTGTCTTTGTACTCGGCAGGAATTTCGCGTGCATCAGCGCGTGTTCCTAAATCATCTTCGTAAAAATATGCTTGCATTGTGATTAGGTCAATTATACCCTCAAAGTCATCTTCAGCACCAATTGGCAGCTGAACTGGGTGCGCATTTGCACCTAAACGATCATTCAAGGTTTTTGTAGAATACAAGAAATCCGCACCGATCTTATCCATTTTGTTAATGAATACGATACGGGGAACCCCATATGTCGTTGCCTGACGCCATACAGTTTCTGTTTGCGGTTCTACACCTGATTGTGCATCAAGAACTGTTACCGCACCATCAAGTACACGCAATGAACGTTCAACCTCAACCGTGAAGTCTACGTGTCCAGGTGTATCAATGATGTTGATACGATGACCTTTCCATTGAGCAGTTGTTGCAGCGGAAGTAATTGTAATTCCGCGCTCTTGTTCCTGCTCCATCCAGTCCATTTGTGAAGCACCTTCATGCGTTTCACCAATTTTATGAATACGTCCTGTATAGAAAAGAATACGCTCTGTCGTTGTAGTTTTACCTGCATCAATGTGAGCCATAATACCAATATTGCGCGTCTTTTCCAAGGAGAACTCTCTCGCCATGTATTCTTCTCCTTCCTGTAAAAAGCTTTAGTTGGTTTTATATTACCAGCGATAATGCGCAAATGCTTTGTTTGCTTCTGCCATTTTGTGCATTTCTTCGCGTTTTTTAACAGCTGCCCCTGTATTGTTAGAAGCATCTAGAATTTCATTCGCTAAACGTTCTTCCATTGTCTTTTCCCCGCGTAAACGTGAATAGTTAACAATGTAGCGCAAGCCTAATGCTTGACGGCGTTCAGGGCGAACCTCCACCGGTACTTGGTAGTTTGAACCACCAACACGGCGTGCGCGAACTTCTAATACTGGCATTACGTTCTTCATTGCTTGCTCAAAAACTTCCATAGCATTTTGTCCGCTGCGTTCAGCAACAAGATTGAATGCATTATAAAGTATTTTTTGTGCTTTACCTCTTTTACCGTCAATCATAATTTGGTTGATTAAACGTGTCACTAATTTTGATTTATAAAGTGGATCTGGTAAGACATCGCGTTTAGGTACTGGTCCTTTACGTGGCATATGTCCCCCTCCTTTCCTAAGTCTGTGCTGCTATAAATTCAATAAATTATTTCTTAGGTCGTTTTGTACCGTATTTAGAACGTCCTTGTGCACGCCCTTCAACACCCGCTGTATCTAATGCACCGCGTACAATGTGGTAACGTACCCCTGGCAAGTCTTTTACACGACCACCACGAATGAGCACTACGCTATGTTCTTGTAAGTTGTGTCCAATCCCAGGAATGTATGCAGTTACCTCAATGTTGTTAGATAAACGAACACGTGCATATTTACGAAGTGCAGAGTTCGGTTTCTTTGGTGTTAGCGTACCAACACGTGTACATACACCACGTTTTTGTGGAGAAGATTGATCTGTTAAAGACTTTTTAAAGCTGTTGTAGCCTTTGTTAAGTGCTGGTGAGTCAGACTTTCTTGTTTTGCTGACACGACCTTTACGCACTAGCTGATTAATTGTAGGCATTTTTGTTTTCCTCCTTTCTGGCTGGTAATGTAAAAAAACAGCTGCGACCACCTATTTATTGTATATTTGTAATACCACATATCCAGGTGGTTCATCTTTTTGCAAAAAACAAAGCTTTCGCGATTATATCGCCAAAACTCATGTACGTTTAATTGCTACAGTAGACGCTCCGACATCAATACCACATGCAACGCCTAGTTTCTTCATCGAATCTACACGCCCGCAAGGAATATCTAGCTGTTCCGCTAAATTTACTACCTTTTGTGTCATTAGCTGGTCTGCATCATCTGCAATAAACACTTCACTTATCTCGCCATTTTTCATAGCTTTAAGTGTTTGCTTCGTTCCAATTAATAATCGTGATTTAACCTGAGTTACTTTTTCATAAGACATTGCCATATCCTCCAAAGCAACAAGCATAATCGGAAGCACCTTGAATATAGTATCAAAATCACATTTTATTGTCAACTTATTTTTGGTGCATTCCGATTAATTCATCACTTGTTTTTTAAATAGTTATATAAAGTTAATCCAGAGAGCCTTTACAGAACTCTCCAAACTTTATTGAACTGTCTCTGTTTCCTGTACTTCCTCTTGTGGTTCGTCTAATGCTGTTTCAATTTTACGATATCGCTGCATTCCCGTACCAGCTGGAACAAGCTTACCGATAATCACATTTTCTTTCAGTCCTAACAGCTCATCACGTTTACCTTTAATTGCAGCATCTGTTAATACACGAGTTGTTTCCTGGAAGGATGCTGCAGATAAGAATGAATCTGTTTCAAGCGATGCTTTTGTAATACCAAGCAGAACAGGTTTACCGATTGCAGGCTGTTCCCCATTGTGCAAGACAGTATGGTTAGCATCTTTAAACTGATGGATCTCAAGTAATGAACCTGGAAGTACATTTGTATCTCCAGAATCCATAACACGAATTTTACGAAGCATTTGGCGCACCATTACCTCAACGTGCTTATCGCCGATTTCTACCCCTTGCATGCGGTATACGCGTTGCACTTCTCTGAGAATGTATTGTTGTACACCGTCAACCCCTTGAACACGCAAGAGATCTTTTGGATCAACTGAACCTTCCGTGAGCTCTTGACCAGCTATTACCGAATCACCAATTGATACCTTGAGGCGAGCATTATACGGAACTGCATAAGAGCGTTGTTCCACTTCACCCTGAACAACAATTTCTTGTTTGTCCTTAACCTCTTTAATCTCATGAATTGTTCCAAGAATTTCAGAGATAACCGCTTGACCTTTAGGATTACGCGCTTCAAACAATTCCTGGATACGCGGTAGACCCTGTGTAATATCGTCCCCGGCAACACCGCCTGTATGGAATGTCCGCATAGTTAACTGTGTTCCTGGCTCACCGATAGATTGTGCAGCAATTATACCAACCGCTTCTCCAACTTCTACTTCATCACCTGTTGCTAAATTACGTCCGTAACATTTTTTACATACGCCATGTTTCGTATTACATGTGAAGACGGAGCGTATAGTTACTTCATCAATTCCAGCATCAACAATTTGTTTTGCCTGATCCTCAGAAATCACTGTGTCACTTTCCACAACAACCTCATTTGTTTCAGGGTGGTAAATTGTTTCAAACAATGTCCGGCCAACTAAACGGTCAAATAGAGGCTCAATCATTTCAGTACCATCCATTAATGATGAAACCGTCAAGCCGCGATCTGTGCCACAATCTGTTTCACGAACAATAACATCCTGTGCTACATCTACCAGACGGCGTGTCAAGTAACCAGAATCCGCAGTTTTCAGCGCTGTATCAGCCAATCCTTTACGAGCACCATGCGTCGAGATAAAGTATTCCAATACGGTCAGCCCTTCACGGAAGCTTGATTTAATAGGCAATTCAATAATACGTCCAGCAGGGTTGGCCATTAGACCACGCATTCCAGCTAGCTGTGTAAAGTTTGATGCGTTACCCCTTGCACCAGAATCACTCATCATAAATATAGGGTTACGATCATCAAGCGAGTTCATTAATTTATCTTGAATTGTATCTTTTGCTTGTGACCAAACAGCAATAACTCTATCATAACGTTCTTCTTCCGTAATCAAACCACGACGGAATTGTTTTAATACTTTATCAACTTTATTCTGTGCTTCATCAAGTATTGTTTTCTTTTCGGCTAATACAACGATATCAGATACCCCAACCGTCATACCTGCTTTTGTTGAATAACTGAAGCCGAGATCTTTCATTCGGTCAAGCATTTTTGATGTTTCACTAATTTTAAATCGTTTAAATACCTCAGCAATGATATCACCAAGGAAACCTTTCTTAAACGGCTTAATGATTTCACGCGATTTAATCTCGTCTTTAACGTTTATTCCCTTTTCTACAAAATAGTTTTCTGGAGTACGAACCTCTAGATTACTTTTTGTTGGTTCATTAATATAAGGGAACGATTCCGGCAAGATTTCATTAAAAATCAATTTACCTACTGTTGTAATCAGTAATTGATTACGCTGTTCCTCGGTAAAGGTTTTATTATTAACACTTGAAGCTTGAACAGCTATACGTGTATGCAAATGTACATACCCATTTTGGTAAGAAAGCAATGCTTCATTTATATCTTTAAAAATACTTCCTTCTCCTATTGCATCCTCACGTTCGAGTGTCAAGTAATAGTTACCTAATACCATATCCTGAGATGGAGTAACAACTGGTTTACCATCTTTAGGATTTAAAATATTCTGTGCAGCAAGCATGAGAATACGTGCCTCCGCCTGCGCCTCTGCTGATAACGGAACGTGTACCGCCATTTGGTCACCGTCGAAGTCAGCATTATAGGCTGTACATACCAGTGGATGCAGACGAATTGCACGACCCTCAACCAGTGTTGGTTCAAATGCTTGAATTCCAAGACGGTGCAATGTTGGTGCACGGTTAAGTAATACAGGGTGTTCCCTGATTACTTCCTCCAATACATCCCATACTTCTGGATGCACGCGTTCAATTTTGCGCTTAGCTGATTTTATATTGTGAGCTAATCCTCTTTCAACTAACTCTTTCATAATAAATGGTTTAAATAACTCTAAAGCCATCTCTTTAGGTAATCCGCATTGGTACATTTTCAAATGCGGGCCAACGACGATAACGGAACGACCGGAATAGTCAACACGTTTTCCTAATAAGTTTTGACGGAAACGACCTTGTTTACCTTTTAGCATATGGGATAACGATTTTAACGGTCTATTACCCGGGCCTGTAACAGGACGTCCGCGACGGCCGTTATCAATTAATGCATCAACCGCTTCTTGAAGCATTCTTTTTTCATTTTGTACAATAATACTTGGTGCACCAAGATCTAACAGACGTTTTAAACGGTTATTGCGATTAATAACACGGCGATATAAATCGTTTAAATCGGATGTAGCAAATCGTCCACCATCAAGCTGTACCATTGGTCTGATTTCAGGCGGTATTACTGGTAATACATCTAAAACCATCCAGGAAGGTTCGTTGCCTGAATGACGAAACGCTTCTAATACTTCCAAACGTTTAATTGCCCGTGTTCTGCGTTGACCCTGTGCAGTTTTTAACTCTTCTTTTAATGCATCAACCTCTTTATCAAGGTCAATATCCTGAAGCAGCTTGCGGATTGCTTCTGCACCCATTTGGGCTTTGAAGGTTTTACCGTATTTATCGTAGTATGCTCGGTATTCTTTCTCGGATAATAATTGTTTTTTCTCAAGAGGAGTGCTGCCCGGATCAGTTACAATGTAAGCAGCAAAATAAATAACCTCTTCTAGGGCACGTGGTGACATGTCTAAAACAAGTCCCATTCTGCTCGGTATACCCTTAAAGTACCAAATATGCGACACTGGTGCTGCTAATTCGATATGGCCCATACGTTCACGGCGGACCTTAGCTTTCGTAACCTCAACACCGCAGCGGTCACAGACAACACCTTTATAACGTACACGCTTATACTTACCGCAGTGACATTCCCAGTCCTTTTGCGGCCCGAAAATACGCTCACAAAATAGACCATCCTTCTCAGGCTTTAATGTACGGTAGTTAATCGTTTCCGGTTTTTTGACCTCGCCGTAAGACCAAGAGCGAATTTTTTCAGGTGAAGCTAAACCAATTTTCATATACTCAAAGTTATTTACATCTAGCAAGGGGTCTACCTCCCTTTTAGTGTCCGATTTTACCATGATCATAAGTCACAGAATTTTTATATAAAAGTTGGAGAAGTTGACCATTCCATATATGAAAGGTCAACACTCCGTTTCATTGCTTCTAATTTTCTTCAACTTCCAAATTCAGCTTGCTCGCCGCTTGGGTTTCTTCCTCTTCAATTTCACGCATATCAATTTCTTGATCGTCACCAGAAAGCATTTTAACATCCAAGCCAAGACTTTGAAGTTCTTTAATTAATACCTTGAACGATTCTGGCACACCAGGTTCTGGAACATTATCACCTTTCACGATTGCCTCATATGTTTTCACACGGCCAACAACATCATCAGATTTAACTGTTAATATTTCTTGAAGTGTGTATGCAGCACCGTATGCTTCAAGTGCCCAAACCTCCATCTCACCAAATCGCTGTCCGCCAAATTGTGCTTTACCGCCAAGTGGCTGCTGTGTGACTAATGAGTATGGTCCAGTTGAACGGGCATGCAATTTATCATCAACCATGTGTGCAAGTTTGATCATATACATAACCCCGACAGAAACACGATTATCAAAAGGGTCGCCTGTTCTTCCATCATATAGTACGGTTTTAGCATCTCTAGGCATTCCGGCTTCTTGTAATGTATCCCATACATCCTGCTCTGTAGCACCATCAAATACAGGTGTTGCTACATGAATTCCTAGTGCTCTAGCAGCCATACCGAGATGCAATTCGAACACCTGTCCGATATTCATTCGTGATGGAACACCTAATGGGTTAAGCATGATGTCAACCGGAGTTCCATCTGGTAAGAACGGCATGTCTTCTTCAGGCAATATCTTAGAAATAACACCTTTATTACCGTGGCGGCCAGCCATTTTATCTCCTTCATGGATCTTCCGTTTTTGAACAATATAAGCACGGACCAATTGATTAACGCCCGGCGGCAATTCATCACCGTCTTCACGATTGAAAATCTTAACATCCAGCACGATTCCGCCGGCCCCATGTGGTACACGTAATGATGTATCGCGTACTTCACGAGCTTTTTCACCGAAAATAGCATGAAGTAATCGTTCCTCAGCAGATAATTCCGTAACCCCTTTTGGTGTTACCTTGCCCACTAAAATATCACCATCGGAAACCTCAGCACCGACGCGAATAATTCCCTGTTCGTTAAGATTTTTCAAAGCTTCTTCCCCGACATTTGGAATATCTCTTGTGATTTCTTCAGGTCCAAGCTTCGTATCGCGCGCTTCTGATTCATATTCTTCAATATGAATAGATGTATATACATCATCTTTTACCAGGCGCTCACTCATAATGATCGCATCTTCATAGTTATAGCCTTCCCATGTCATAAAGCCAACTAATACGTTACGGCCAAGAGCAAGTTCCCCGTCTTCCATCGAAGGGCCATCAGCTAATATCTCGCCCTTTGTAACACGATCTCCCTTACTTACAATCGGACGTTGGTTATAGCAGGTCCCCTGGTTGGAGCGAATGTATTTCCGAAGTTTGTAGCGATCCACATCACCTTTAACTTCTTTTCCATCCACTTCTTCAATACGGCGAACATGTATTTCTTTCGCTTCAACACGTTCAACAATACCGGCATTACGGCAAATTATCCCTGCACCGGAATCTTTACCGTTTACATATTCCATTCCTGTACCAACAATCGGTGCTTCCGGCTGCATCAAAGGTACTGATTGACGCTGCATGTTTGCACCCATTAACGCACGGTTTGAGTCATCGTTTTCCAGGAACGGAATACAAGCTGTTGCAGCCGACACAACCTGCTTAGGTGATACGTCCATATAGTCGATTCGGTCTTTTGGAACAGCTGTGTTTTCCCCGCGGAAACGAGCAATAACTTCATCATCCACAAAAGTACCGTCTTCATCTAAATGGGCATTTGCCTGTGCCACAACATAATTATCTTCCTCATCCGCTGTCAGGTAATCAATATGGGCAGTTACTTTACCAGTATCCGGATCAACCCGGCGATATGGCGTTTCAATAAACCCAAATGTATTTACCTTTGCGTAACTTGACAGCGAGTTAATCAAACCAATGTTCGGACCCTCTGGAGTCTCAATCGGACACATGCGGCCGTAGTGGGAATAGTGAACATCTCGAACTTCAAAGCCTGCACGTTCTCTAGTTAAACCACCAGGTCCAAGCGCTGACAGCCGGCGTTTATTTGTTAATTCCGCCAATGGATTTGTTTGATCCATAAATTGAGATAGCTGCGAGCTGCCAAAAAATTCTTTGATTGACGCAATTACAGGTCGAATATTAATCAATTGCTGCGGTGTTACACTTGAAGTATCCTGAATAGACATTCTTTCACGTACCACACGCTCCATACGGGAAAGACCAATACGGAATTGGTTTTGCAGCAACTCACCAACTGAACGTATGCGACGATTTCCTAAGTGATCAATATCGTCTGTATCTCCGACTCTGTGTAATAGGTTAAAGAAATAGCTGATTGCAGATAAAATATCAGCTGGCATTATATTTTTAACACTTTTATCAATACCGGCATTACCGATAACGTTTAATTCTCTTTCACCGCTAGGGTCTGTTGGGTCGACAATTTTAACTGATTGCAAACGAATCGGGTCCTCCAATACACCATCATGCGGCTCCATCATTCGTTCGCCAAGCTTATCCTCTTCTTTATCAAGGTGAGGAATTATTTTATTAAGTAATTTACGTTCCAGTTTGTCGCCTTTTTGAGCCAAAACTTCACCAGTTTCCTGATCAACAATTGTTTCAGCTAAAACCTGATTGAACAAGCGGTTTTTAATGTGAAGCTTTTTATTCATTTTGTAACGGCCAACACGCGCTAAATCATAACGCTTCGGATCAAAGAAACGTGAAACTAATAAACTTTTTGCATTATCAACTGTTGGCGGTTCTCCTGGACGCAACCGTTCATAGATTTCTAATAATGCTTTTTCAGTTGTTTCGGTGTTATCCTTTTCCAGGGTATTTTTCAAGTATTCATTTTCACCAACCAGGTCAATGATTTCCTGATCTGTACCAAATCCAAGCGCACGTAATAACACGGTAATTGGCAATTTACGTGTTCTATCAATCCGGACATAAGCAACATCTTTTGCATCTGTTTCAAATTCCAGCCATGCCCCACGGTTTGGAATTACAGTTGCAGCGATGCCTCGCTTCCCGTTTTTATCAATCTTTTCATTATAATAGACACTTGGTGAACGAACGAGCTGTGATACAATTACACGCTCTGCACCATTGATAACAAATGTGCCTGTGTCAGTCATTAATGGGAAATCTCCCATAAATACTTCTTGCTCTTTTACTTCTCCAGTTTCGTTATTGATCAAACGAACCTTCACACGAAGCGGAGCATTGTAGGTTACATCTCGTTCTTTTGATTCATCTACAGGATATTTAGGTTCACCTAAACTATAATCAACAAACTCTAATGATAGGTTTCCTGTAAAATCTTCAATTGGCGAAATGTCCTGAAACATCTCTCGCAATCCTTCTTCTAAAAACCATTGGTAAGAAGCGGTTTGGATTTCGATAAGATTTGGTAATTCCAATACCTCACTGATACGCGCATAGCTCCTGCGCTGGCGGTGCCGCCCATACTGAACTAGTTGACCTGTCAACAGCTTCACCCCTCAAATCAAGCATTTTTCATAAAATTAGAGATTCCAGAAAAATGACTATTATATTCTAAAAAACATACCGAGAATATCGCTTAATATTTCAGCCTGTTTTTTGATTTTTAAGTAAGATCTTGCTTAAAACACCAGCTTCAACGTTAAACACGCTGAAAAACTTGCAGCAAAACAATAATAATTACAAGCAAGTTTTAATGAAAGTTAATATTATTCTAGCAGTTATGCTAAATATAATATTATACTTCTTACATCGGTTTAAAAACATTTCCTTATAACACTATTATCGAAAAACAAAAAAGGTTTTTTCAGTAAAAACCTTATACGTGTATAAAAATGGTAAATGTGTAAAAGTCCAGATTCTAACAGTGTCTCCGAATACCGATGAATTATACGTTTATATTTAATGAAAATTCCTCTTGACAAAGAAGGTCCATGTTAGCATTTTATTATAATATCATAAGAGTATTAGTAGGTCAAACATTTATCGTACGTAAAATATAATATCCCTTATCGCGAACAACTACTTCTACATTTCCAAACAAATCGTACAATTTTTCTTTTGCAGACGGCGCACCCTGTTTTTTTTGAATGACAACCCACAATTCACCTTGAACACCTAATGCCTGTTTACTTTCCTCAAACATTGCGTGTACAACCTTTTTTCCAGCCCGTATTGGAGGGTTTGTTAAAATAGCTGCAAAAGTATGACTTTCTATGTTTGAAAATCGATCACTATTAACAAACGATACATTTTTTACATGATTTAATTTAGCATTTTGTTCTGCTAGTTTTAAAGCACGCTCATTCACATCTGCTAAAATAACATTTCGATTACGATAACAGTTTGCTAATGTGATTCCAATCGGACCGTACCCGCAGCCAAGATCCAATAAATCTCCGTCCACAGCTGGTTCATTGAATGACTCAATCAGCAATCGTGATCCAAAGTCTACTTCGTTTTTAGAAAAAACACCATAATCACTAGTGAATGTGTATGAATTTCCTTTTAATTGATAATTCCATGTCTTGGGTGAACTTTTAGATTGGGGTTTTTGTGAAAAGTAATGCTCAGTCATTTGGGCACCTACTTTAATTATTGTGTATTATTTTCTTAGAGAAGATGAACTAATATATTGAGAGCCCGCCGTACATTACGACGAGCTCTTTTTTTAATTACTTAACTTCTACAGTTGCTCCAGCTTCTTCAAGCTTACCTTTAACTTCTTCAGCTTCGTCTTTAGATACGCCTTCTTTAATTGCTTTAGGAGCGTTATCTACTAAGTCTTTAGCATCTTTAAGTCCTAGGCCAGTGATTTCGCGTACAGCTTTAACAACTTTAATTTTTGATGCTCCAGCACTTTCAAGCACTACATCAAATTCAGTTTTTTCTTCAGCAGCTTCTCCGCCTGCTGCTCCGCCTGCTACCGCAACTGGTGCTGCAGCTGTTACTCCAAATTCTTCTTCAATTGCTTTTACAAGATCATTTAAATCTAAAACTGACATTTCTTTTATAGCGTCAATAATTTGCTCTTTAGTCATGATTTAGTTCCTCCTAATAAATTAATTAAATTTTTATAAATCGACAGGCATTAACCTTATGCCCCTTGTTCTTCCTTCTGCTCTGCAATAGCTTTAGCAGCATAAGCAAAGTTACGTACTGGCGCTTGAAGCACGCTAAGCAGCATAGAAACCATACCTTCGTAATTTGGAAGATCTGCAAGTTCCTTAATTTGGTCAAGAGTTGCGATTTTCCCTTCAATTACGCCACCTTTGATTTCCAATGCTTCGTGATCTTTTGCGAACTTGTTCAAAATTTTAGCCGGAGCTACCACATCTTCATTACTGAATGCGATTGCTGTTGGACCAACTAAAGTTTCATTTAATTCGCCTAACTCCACTGAATCCGCAGCGCGACGTGCCATAGAGTTTTTGTATACTTTGAATTCAACACCAGCTTCACGCAGCTGTTTGCGTAATTCAGTAACCTCCGCCACATCAAGACCGCGATAATCAACTAATAATGTAGATTGGCTCGCTTGAAATTTATCAGCAATTTCTTGAACTAGTTGTTTTTTGCTCTCGATAATTTTGGACATTATTCCACCTCCTGTTAACATTCTCATCATACCGGACATAGAAAAGCTTGGCTTGGCCTCATCTTTCCAGAGGTCAGAAGCAAGAAGGCCGATTGGCAGAAAGCGGCAATTAGCCAATTTCATACAAACAATGCCTTCAAGATAAGTAAAGCCCCCATGCAGACATGGAGGCTTTTATAACAAATGAATCACATTAACATGATCGTATTGTTCTCAAACACCTCGGCAGGAAATTAAGCGATAAAACGCACCTGCTGTCTACGGTACAACGTATTCAGATATTCAACGAGACTCAGTATATCTAATCTCGATTAAAAAGTCAATAGTGAATTAACGGTAAGCAGAAACATCAACTTTGATGCCAGGTCCCATTGTAGAAGTTACCGATACATTTTTCATGTATATGCCTTTTGCTGCTTGCGGTTTAACTTTTACAATAGTTTCTGTAATAGCTTCAAAGTTTTCGATTAGTTTTTGATCATCGAAAGAGATTTTTCCAATCGGAACATGGATGTTAGATTGTTTATCCACACGATACTCTACCTTACCAGCTTTGATTTCTTTAACTGCCTTTTCTACGTCAAAGGTTACAGTTCCTGTTTTAGGGTTAGGCATTAATCCTTTAGGTCCTAAAACACGGCCAAGCTTACCAACTTCAGCCATCATGTCTGGAGTAGCAACAATTACATCAAACTCGAACCAGCCTTGATTAATTTTGTTGATCATGTCTTGATCTCCAACATAATCTGCTCCAGCCGCTTCAGCTTCTTTCGCTTTGTCACCTTTTGCAAACACTAATACGCGTTGTGTTTTACCAGTACCATGCGGTAAAACCATTGCTCCACGAATTTGCTGATCTGCTTTTTTAGGATCTACACCTAAACGAAATGCAACCTCAACTGTTTCATCGAAATTTGCTCTAGAAGCTTCTTTTAATAATGCAACAGCTTCTTTTGTTTCATACGATTTTGAACGATCAACAAGCTTTAATGCTTCTTGATGCTTTTTACCTTTTTTAGCCATTTTGTTTCCTCCTCATTTGTGGTTATAGCGGTAATACCTCCCACTTACAAAGGCCGAATCGACCCTTATAAAGCCTGCGCTTAGGATTACTATAAGGAAAACTTCCTTATCATTTATCCCGTTCACGAAAAAGGTTGCGAGAGATGGAATCCCACTTTCGCAACCCGTACCTTATTTTTAAAGCTCAAGCAAGCTCCACAGGCTAGCGACCCTCTGACGCTGACCAAGCCCGTTCCGCTTTCTGAGTATTATTCCTCAATCGTAATACCCATGCTGCGTGCAGTTCCTTCAACCATGCGCATCGCTGCTTCTACATCAGCGGCGTTAAGGTCAGGCATTTTTGTTTCCGCAATTTCTTTTACTTTATCGCGTTTAACAGTTGCGACTTTATTACGGTTTGGCTCACCTGAACCAGATTCTATACCAGCTGCTTTTTTCAATAATACTGCAGCAGGTGGAGTTTTTGTAATAAATGTAAATGAACGGTCTTCAAATACCGAGATTTCAACCGGGATAATCATACCAGCTTGATCTTGCGTACGAGCATTAAATTCTTTACAAAATCCCATGATGTTAACACCCGCTTGACCTAATGCCGGTCCTACTGGCGGTGCTGGATTCGCTTTACCAGCCGGGATTTGCAATTTTACAATTTTAATTACTTTTTTAGCCACGAGACACACCTCCTTAAAGTCCGTGATGTGGTAATAGGGGTTTGTCCCCTCCCACTCATTATTAGCCATTCACCTCTAGTTTCTGAGGTCATAATTAACAAAAGAATTTTAGCACGAAAAACTAAATTATGCAAGGTTTATTCTAGATTTCGTTTTTTTGAGTTTATTGGATAGTACCAATCGCCACGCTTGTCTAACCTCTCGGGCATGGTGGATTGTGATGTAAGCACGCCAAAATCATGCGCTCTTTAATCCCTTGTCTATGACCTGCGTCGCTGACCAAGCCCGCTGCACTTTTCTTATAACTTCTCTATTTGTGAGAAGTCTAATTCTACCGGGGTTTCTCTTCCGAACATGTTGACGTGTACTTTGATCTTTTGTTTATCGGCATCAATTTGTTCGATTGTACCGGTGAAATTCGAGAATGGTCCATCAGTAACGCGGACATTTTCTTTAATTTCAAAATCAACCTGGGTGACCTTTTCTGTCATGCCCATACGTTTTAATACGGTATCTACTTCATCAGGCAATAACGGTGTCGGTTTTGATCCATGACCACTCGATCCAACAAACCCCGTAACCCCAGGTGTATTCCTTACAACGTACCAGGAATCATCAGTCATAATCATTTCAGCAAGAACATAACCAGGGAAGAACTTTTTCTTCAGCACTTTCTTTTTCCCATTTTTGATTTCTGTTTCTTCATCCTCAGGAACAATTACACGAAAAATCTTATCTTCCATGCCCATTGTTTCGACGCGTTTTTCCAGATTCGTTTTTACTTTGTTTTCATACCCTGAATAGGTATGAACAACATACCAGTTTTTCTCCATTTGAACAGGACAAATCGAACTTGCCCTTCCCTCCCTTTATATAAATTAACAGTCATTTTAATTCCCTTTACCACCTGAACAGCCAGCATTTAACCATGATGTTGTTTTTACCTTTTCCAGAACGAAATGGAGGGCTCTTAACTGTATAAAAAAATACAATATTAAAAAACCCGTTAATTCGGGTTTTTTTGAAAGAAAAAAATGTTTATTTTCATTATAGCATAATTATAACACTATTATTCAAAGAGATATAATATTTGTGTAATTCCAAGATCGATTAACGTAAAAAACACAGCGATAAATACAACTGTTGTGATGACAGTAATCGTATAACTGGTTAATTCACGGCCCTTTGGCCAACTCACTTTTTTCATTTCTCTTGAAACGTTTTTGAAAAATTTAAAAAGACCCATCCTTGTACCCCCAAACTCTACCCGAAGAGTGCTTATTTCGTCTCACGGTGCAACGTATGTTTCCCACATGTCTTGCAATATTTTCTTGCTTCTAATCGTATAGGTTGTGTGGATACATTTTTGTTTGTTGTATAATTCCTGCTCGAACATATTGCACACGCTAATGTTATCTTTTTGTTCATCATTTCACCCCACCATAGGGTATTTAGCTATAAACATCGATAAAATAAATATAAATATATAAGTTCAATATCTTCAGCCTGATTTCCCACTATAAAACAATTATCGACATCAGTCCTCATTTTAATGTAGCACGCCTGTGTACATGTGTCAACGGCATTTTGCACCAGATTAAAGGCTTAATTCACTTTCTTCTATCAATTGTTCGAGCTTCCGTTTAACCCGCTGTAAGGCATTGTCTATTGATTTAACATGCCTTTTTAATTCAACCGAAATCTCTTGATATGTCCTTCCATCTAAATATAACAGCAGCACCTCTTTTTCTAACTCGCTTAACAATTCGGATAATTTATATTCCATATCGTCAAATTTCTCTCTATTTACGAGTAATTCCTGAGGATCAATCGCTTTTGAACCGGCAATAACATCCAGCAATGTTCGATCTGATTCCTCATCGTATATTGGCTTGTCCAAGGAAACGTATGAATTTAGCGGAATGTGTTTTTGCCTTGTAGCTGTCTTAATAGCGGTAATGATTTGCCGGGTAATGCAAAGCTCAGCGAAAGCTTTAAACGATGATAGCTTGTCCCCATTAAAATCGCGTATTGCCTTATAGAGACCAATCATTCCTTCCTGCACAATGTCTTCCTTATCTGCACCGATAAGAAAATAAGTCCGCGCTTTTGCCCGAACGAAATTTCGATATTTATTAATCAAAAAATCAAGTGCATGACTGTTTCCCTGCTGGATCAAATTAATGATTGCATCATCATCAAGCAATTCGATGCTTTTATTATCTGTCTCTATCTGCTTGACACTCACCAAATATGACCCCCCGACCTAATACAGTCAATATATAGAGATAGTATACAGTAACCGTTTCCATACAGTCAATAGCTTCCTGACGCGGAATACAGGACAATATGAGGAGATAACGCACAAAATAGGCTTTTATACGCCTATTTGTCACCTCTCCTCCATTTTTCGAAAGTTTCTAAAATATTTTTTTCTAACGGTATTCTTGCCTGTGGTTTAACCTTCTTGTAACGATCAATACTTTCTTCAATTTCTCCTTCTATATTTCTTAATTCAATATACAGCTCTCTTGCCGATTTTCGTAATGCACCGCTCCCAAAAACAGTTCGTTGTTCCGCGTAATCAGACGTTGCGACATATACCTGTGTATCAACATTCTTAATATCTTTCACAAGCTTCTCTATACACTCATCTGCTGTTTCCTTTTCCTTTGTATAAATAATTTCCACATTATACTCTTCCAATTTACTCGATATACCTTTTACATAGTAAGCATCAAACACCACAATAGTACGATTTCCGGATAACGCTTGATACTCTGCCATTAGTTCAATTAACCGATCTCTCGCTTGACTCATATCTTTGTCTTTTAGTTTCTGCAGCTCTTCCCATGCACCAATTATATTGTAGCCATCCACCACCAAAACAACCATACGCTATTCACCCAGTGGATACCTTTTGCGAAATACTTCGTACAGCAGTAAACTGCAAGCAACAGATGCATTTAAGGATGAGACTTTACCTTTCATAGGAAGATTCACAGTCCAATCACATTTGTCTTTAACTAATCGGCTCATTCCTTTTCCTTCATTGCCAATAACAAGTGCAATAGGGATTGTCCCATCCAATGACCGGTAATCTTCATTTGCGGTCGCCTCAGTTCCCACTACCCAAATGTTCTTGCCTTTTAATTCATCAATCGTATTAGCAATATTGGTAACACGAGCAACAGGAACATGTTCTAATGCCCCGGCGGCAGTTTTTGCTACAACCTGCGTTAAACCAACGGAACGGCGTTTAGGAATTATAACACCATGTGCACCTGTTGCATCGGCAGTACGCAAAATTGATCCTAAATTATGCGGGTCCCAAAGCTCGTCCAAAATGATAAAAAAAGGTTCCTCTCCCCGCTTATCAGCCCTAGCATACAAATCATCCAAGTCTGCATATTGATATGATGCCACATATGCAATAACTCCTTGATGGTTTCCATCGCTTAAATGATCGAGTTTATTACGTGGCACCTTTTGCACAATCGTGCCAGCACTTTTTGCCAATTTCCGGATCTTTCCTTGTGAATTGACATTTAATTGTTCGGACAGCAACACTTTATTAACCGAACGTCCAGATTTCAATGCTTCTATAACCGGGTTTTTGCCAATAATCATTTCCTGGTCCATTTACCTATTCCTCCCCTCCACAAATTCTATCGCACTTATGAGCAGTTGCTCTAAACGTTCATTATTTTTTAGTAAATAATGATAGCCAAGCAACGCTTCAAACGCTGTACTGTATCGGTAAGTTTGAACATCCGTATTTTTCGGAATAGAACCGGATTTAGCATTTCTTCCACGAGCAGCAACACGTTCTTCTTCTTCCGTTAAAAACGAAGTGTCTAACCAATGTAAAATCACCATCGCCTGGGATTTTGCCGACACAAACCGAACCGCGTTCCGATGTAATTGATTCGGTTTAACCTGACCAGTTCCAATAAGATGCTCCCTAACGTGTATTTCGTAAACAGCATCCCCTATGTAAGCCAGGGCAAGGCTCTTAAGTTGCTTTACTTCCAGTCTCATGTCTACCCCCTTTTCCATCGTGTACCTTGGGGAGTATCTTCTAAAATAATACTTTTTCTCTTCAATTCATCACGTATTTCATCTGCCCTGCTAAAATCGCGATTCCTTCTTGCCTCAATTCGTTCTTGAATCAAGGCCTCAATATCGTCATCTAGTAACTCCTCATGTTTCTTCAAGTTAATTCCCAGTACTCCAAGGAATGCTTCTATTGCTTCCTGGAAAGCTTCTATAACCTTAGAAGATGTTTGTTTCGACTGCAAATAAACATTGGCTTCTTTTGTTACATCAAACAACACAGAAATTGCATTGGCTGTATTAAAGTCGTCATCCATTTCTGATTCGAACAACTTCTTAAATTCTGCTATTTTTTCCAGCCATTGGTCAGTCTCATTATCTAAATTCATGCTTGACGCTTTACGATGTTCCAAATTAAAATAAGCTGTTTTCATTCGTTCCAGGCTATTCTTTGCCCCTTCCAGCAGTTCTTCGGAAAAATTAATCGGATTACGGTAATGCACACTCAGCATAAAAAAGCGAAGAACCTGTGGATCATGCTGGTCAATTAAATCCCTTGTTAAAACAAAATTCCCAAGTGACTTGGACATCTTTTCATTATCGATATTAATATACCCATTATGCATCCAATACCTCGCAAATGTTTTCCCTGTCATTGCTTCTGATTGAGCAATTTCGTTTTCATGGTGCGGAAACGTTAGGTCCTGTCCACCTGCATGAATATCAATTGTATCACCAAGGTATTTTTTAACCATTGCCGAACATTCGATATGCCACCCCGGACGTCCTTTGCCCCACGGGGTTTCCCAAGCAATTTCACCGGGTTTAGCACTTTTCCAAAGGGCAAAATCGAGAGGATCTGACTTTTTCTCACCGATCTGTATTCGTGCTCCCGATCGTAATTCATCGATGGATTGGTGTGATAATTTACCATACCCGTCAAAGGCACGCGGTTTAAAATATACATCTCCATCAACTGCATAGGCATAATCCTTTTCAATTAGCTTAGCAATAAAGTCAATAATGTCATCCATTGTGTCCGTCACGCGTGGATTATGTGTTGCTTTTTTAACACCTAACGCCCCAACATCTTCTAAATAGGCATCAATAAACCGATTAGAAACTTCAGGAATTTCTTCTCCTAAATCCTGTGCTGCCTTAATAATTTTGTCATCAACATCCGTAAAATTCAGTACATAGTCAACATGATATCCCTTATATTCCAAATACCTTCGTACTGTATCAAAAACAATTGCGGGTCTAGCATTTCCTATGTGAATATAGTTGTAAACGGTAGGTCCGCAAACATACATACTTACCTTGCCCTCTTCAAGCGGCTGAAACAACTCTTTTTCACGTGTTAATGTATTATAAAGTTTTATTGACATTTTTGCTTCCCTTCTTTCAACTTTGCTATTTCTTCTCGTAATGCATTAATTTCGGCTTGTAAATAATCACATTTATCAGCAACAGGATCTGGTATTTTATGATGATCTAAATCCCGACGCACCTTTTCACCATTTTGCACAACTACCCTGCCAGGTATTCCAACCACCGTTGAATGGTCTGGTACATCATGCAGCACAACAGATCCGCCGCCAACTTTTGAACTTTCGCCAATTGTTATCGAGCCAAGTACCTTTGCACCTGTTGATATGAGGGCATTATCCTTAACAGTTGGATGCCTTTTCCCTTTTTCCTTACCTGTTCCGCCAAGGGTAACTCCCTGAAACACAGTAACATTATCTCCTATCTCACACGTCTCCCCAATTACGACCCCCATTCCATGATCAATAAAAAACCTCCTGCCTATTTTAGCCCCTGGATGTATTTCAATCCCTGTAAAGAATCTGCTGACTTGCGAAATTACGCGGGCAATAAAAAATAGATTTCGTTTATAAAAGGCATGCGCAATACGGTGCGACCATATTGCATGCAGGCCAGAGTATGTTAAAAATACTTCAAAATAAGTGCGTGCTGCCGGATCCTGTTCAAATACAACGTCCATGTCTTCCTTCATCCGTTTAAAAAGCCCCATGAGAACAAGCCTCCTTTGCTTAGTAATTGGTCTTTGCGGTTATAATCCCCTTATCCGCTACTTATTAATTTATAAATTAAGACTGTTTTCTAAAACTGCAATATATCACTCCACTATTCCGGGTGAACTAAAGAACCATGAAATTACGGAAATAAAAAAGCGTCCCTGTGTAATAACTACACAGAGACGCTTATCGCGCGGTTCCACTCTGTTTGGAGAATCTTCCCCCTACTTATGCTCTAGTAACGGTAGAGTACCGCCGTTATATACTTGACTTCCATAACGGACTCAAGGGTGCACTTCAAAAACGATAGCTTAAAATCACTTGCAGCCGATGGTGATTCTCTCTGATTAAGACATTCGTTTTTTACTTCTCCCTGTCAGCGTTCCATATTGTATTATTACTATATTACATTTCGCCTAGAATGTGAACAAATTAAGCATCCAATTGTTTTAAAATTTTATCCAAACGAGCCAAAATAACTTCTTTTCCTAAAAGCTCAATAGCCATTGGCAACTCAGGGCCATGCATTTGTCCAGTTACAGCAACCCGAATTGGCATAAAAAGCTTTTTGCCACGATGTCCAGTTTCTTTTTGTGTTGCTTTAATTTCTGCTTTAATGGAATCTTTAGTAAAATCATCAAGGTGAATCAGCTTATCCGTAAAGACTTGCAAAACCTCTGGAACTTGTTCACCACTAAGCACTTCCATGGCAGCCTCATCATACTCAATATGCTCGTTAAAGAACAACTCCGTTAACTCCACAATTTCCGCACCGTAGCGTAATTGTTCCTTATAAAGTGCGATAACATTCTCTGCCCATGTGCGTGTATCCTCATCCATATCACTAGGCAATTTACCTGCATCAATTAAGTGTGGCATGGTTAAATCAACAACCGCTTTAATATCTAATGATTTAATATATTCATTGTTCATCCACTTTAGTTTTTGCGGATCAAAAATTGCTGCCGATGTTGACAGACGATCAGGGTCAAAAATATTAACAAGTGTATTTTTATCAAAAATCTCTTCTTCCCCAACTGGTGACCATCCAAGGAGCGTAATGAAATTAAATATGGCCTGTGGTAAATAACCTAAGTTATGATACTGCTCAATAAATTGCAAGATGTGCTGATCACGCTTGCTTAACTTTTTCCGTTCTTCATTTAAAATCAGTGTCATGTGACCAAATTTCGGTGCTTCCCAGCCAAATGCATCATAGATCATCATTTGTTTTGGTGTATTTGAAATATGCTCTTCCCCACGCAAAATATGCGTAATGCTCATCAGATGATCGTCAATTGCTACTGCAAAATTGTATGTCGGAATGCCGTTCTTTTTCACAATTACCCAGTCACCAAAGTCACTAGATTCAAAGGTAATATTTCCGCGTACAATATCCGGGAATGTGTATGTTGTATCTTCAGGAACGCGCAAACGAATACTAGGCTTACGTCCTTCCTGTTCAAACGCGGCAATTTGCTCAGACGTTAGTTCACGATGTGCTCCGGAATACTTTGGAGCTTGTCCTTTCGCTTTTTGCTCTTCACGTTCAGCATCAAGCTCCTCTTCTGTCATATAGCATTTGTATGCCAGGCCTCTTTCGAGAAGTTCATCCACATATTTCTGATAAATAGCAAGGCGTTCCATTTGGCGGTATGGACCATAATCTCCGCCAATATCCGCTCCCTCATCCCATTCAATTCCAAGCCATTTTAAATAGCGTAATTGACTTTCTTCTCCACCTTCAACATTTCGTTTGTCATCGGTATCTTCAATACGGATAATAAATTTTCCATCAAAATGTTTTGCATATAAATAATTAAATAGTGCAGTTCTTGCGTTCCCAATATGTAAATGACCAGTTGGGCTTGGCGCATAACGAACACGGACTTGATTTGTCATGATGTTACCCCTTCCTTAATTTGCATTTTCTATAGTAAATTACACTTTATTTTGTTTACAACAAAAAGCGATAACAATACTGTTATCACTTTTATATATCCTTTATAAGTTATACCCTTTTTACAGTGCTTTTTCAAGTAATTTTGGTTTTGCAAAAATCATTCTGCCAGCAGAGGTTTGTAAAACACTGGTAATAAGTACCTCTATCGTTTTTCCGATATAATCTCTGCCTTCCTCAACAACAATCATTGTTCCGTCATCTAAATAGGCGATACCTTGATTTTGTTCTTTACCATCCTTAATTACCTGCACCATTAGTTCCTCTCCAGGCAGAACGACCGGTTTTACTGCATTTGCCAAATCGTTAATATTCAGCACATGAACACCTTGAAGATCACAAACTTTGTTCAAATTAAAGTCATTTGTAACAACGATACCATTAATAACTTTTGCTAGTTTAATTAGCTTGCTGTCCACCTCTTGTATCTCTTCAAAATCACCTTCATAAATCTCAACCTTAACCGGCAATTCCTTTTGAATACGATTTAGCACATCCAAGCCCCGGCGCCCTCTGTTTCGTTTTAAAGCATCCGATGAATCTGCAATATGCTGTAACTCTCCTAAAACAAATTGCGGAATAACTATTGTACCTTCTAAAAAGCTGGTTTGACAAATATCGGCTATACGTCCATCAATAATGACACTTGTATCTAGTATCTTGGCTTTTGGCTGGATTTGATCAGTACCTTCCCCCTCAAATACACGTTTTTTATCGCGCTCTTTGCGGTTGAAGTTTAGTAAGTTTGTTAATTCATCCCTGCGCCTAAAGCCAACCTGGAAACCGAAATACCCTAATAAAATAGTTAAAAATAGCGGTAAGACTTGTGAAACTAAATCAATTTTAATATCTGTCAGCGGAATATTGATTAAAAATGCGATAACCAGACCAACGATTAATCCTAAACTACCAAAAAACAAATCTCCTACCGGGGCCTTGATGAGAGCATCCTCACACCATTTTAGAAACCCAACAATATAATCCGCAACCAAATAAGAGAATAGAAATAATATAATTGCACCTACTACTAAACCAAGATATGGGGATGCAACCCAATTCGAATCGGTAAAATCTAATAACTTTACTATATCTGGTATATATAAATACCCAATGGTACCTCCTGTAATAACAAAAAACAAATGCACAATTTTTTTCAGCACCACTGCTCACCTCCTAGCTTTCATTATTTCCTATATTTATGAAAAATAATCGTAAAATCGAAATAATATGCCTGTTACATTAAATAAAGAATAGCATAGCTGTAAAAATCAGTCAATTGGATAAACATAAAATTTTATCATAGTAAAATATAGATGTCAATTTAAAAATTACTAGAATTGTTGAATTTTATCTGGATACCCCGACCTGAAGTGCCTCCTGAACCGTATCTACCCCAATGACTTCAATTGATTTAGGAATGGTCCATCCATCCAGATTTTTTTTCGGACAAATCACCCGTTTGAAACCCAGTTTAGCAGCTTCTTGTACTCTCTGTTCAATCCTGGAAACGCGTCTGATTTCTCCAGTCAACCCAACTTCACCCACAAAAATATCATCCGGCTTTGTCGGTTGATCCCGGAAACTTGACGCAATACTAATTGCAATCGCCAAATCAATAGCTGGTTCATCCAGCTTTACCCCGCCCGCAACTTTAATATATGCATCTTGGTTCTGTAACATTAACCCAACACGTTTTTCCAGTACTGCCATTAGCAGGGGAACCCGGCCATGATCAATTCCCGTTGCCATTCTTCGCGGATTGCCAAAGCTCGATGGTGAAATCAATGCCTGGATTTCTACTAGAACAGGCCTTGTCCCCTCCATCGAGGCTACAACTGTTGAACCAGCGGCACCCTGTGATCGTTCTTCCAAAAATATCTCAGAAGGATTTAATACTTCCCTGAGTCCAGATTCCTTCATTTCAAAAATCCCCATTTCATTCGTACTTCCGAAACGGTTTTTAACCCCTCGCAATATACGGTACGAGTGATGTCGTTCACCTTCAAAATAAAGTACTGCATCCACCATATGCTCAAGCATTCTGGGACCAGCAATGGCACCTTCCTTTGTAACGTGCCCAACAATAAAAATCGGAATTCCATTTGTTTTTGCAATCCTCATTAATTCCCCTGTACATTCACGTACTTGTGAAACACTTCCAGGTGCACTCGTAACTTCTTCGCGAAAAATGGTTTGAATTGAATCAATGATAACCAATGATGGTTTAATTTCTTCAATCTGATTTGCAATATCAAATAAGTTCGTTTCCGATAAAACGTATAACATGTCTGTTTTTATATCAAGACGGTCGGCTCGCAATTTCGTTTGCCGAGTCGATTCTTCACCAGATATGTAAAGAACAGGCAATTGTTTTTCAGCAAGCTGTGATGATATTTGCAGCAAAAGCGTGGATTTCCCGATTCCGGGATCCCCACCTATTAGCATAAGTGAGCCTGGTACGATTCCGCCGCCAAGCACCCGGTTAAATTCCTTCATCGATGTTGTCATTCGTGGTTCTTTTTGCGATTCAATTGCGGTGATTTTTTCCGGCTTACTTATCGATCTTTTATCTATTCCTAATCCATGTCGGTTCTTCATATTGGATGCTTCAATTTCTTCTACTAATGTATTCCAATTATTGCAGCCCGGGCATTTGCCCATCCACTTTGCAGATTCATAGCCACACTCTTGGCATACGTATTTTGTCTTACGTTTCGCCAATTCAATCCAACCCTTTCAGCTTATCCTTTATTATATACGAAATACATAACGTCAAAGTTACAACAATCTATCAATTTTATAAATAATTTTCCATATCTATGCCACATTTAGCAGGAGGAACCCGTGAGTCAGCAGTCAAGCTTAACAAATGGGTATTAAACTGCCAGGTTTGTGCCTGGGCTGCTATTTCTTGCATCCCATCCGTGTCCTTGTTTACCCGGCTTACAGTTTGGCATGCTTCGTAAGAGAATGAAGAGAAATATTAGAAACGCTACTCTTACATTAACATTGATACGATTCCTTTGGTAATTTGCAAAAAGCCAGCAGGGTGCTTCCTACTGGCTTTCTTCCGCTAATTGTGACTAGCAAAATCTGTTTTTCTAAGCTAAAACAATAAATTCTCCTTTATTGTTTAATCCAATTTTTACTTTTTGGCCTTTGGCGATTGTTTCCTTCAGTAATTCTTCAGACAGCAAATCCTCGACATTTTTTTGGATCGATCTGCGCAACGGCCTTGCACCGTATTCAGGATCAAAGCCCTCACTAGCAATTTTTTCCAAGGCTTTATCTGTTAATGAAAAATCAATATCCTGTTCCCTCAGACGTCGCTGTAATTGCTGGACCATTAATGAAACAATGTTCTTCATATGTTTTTTCTCTAAGGAATGGAACACAATTGTTTCATCAATCCGATTTAAGAATTCTGGACGGAAGGCTTTCTTTAATTCTTCCATTACTTTGGATTTCATATCGCTGTATTCCTTGCCCTCTTCTCCAAGGTTAAAACCAACGTATTTATTACGTTTTAACTCACTGGCTCCAACATTTGACGTCATTATTAATACAGTATTGCGGAAATCAACAACCCTGCCTTTGGAATCTGTTAATCGGCCATCCTCTAATACTTGGAGAAGGATATTAAACACTTCTGGATGTGCCTTTTCAACCTCATCAAGCAGTACAACTGAATATGGCTTTCTGCGTACTTTTTCCGTAAGCTGTCCGCCCTCTTCATAACCAACGTATCCTGGAGGTGATCCAACCAATCGGGAGGTGGAATGCTTCTCCATGTACTCAGACATATCAATACGGATTATTGCGTCCTCATCCTCAAACATTGCTTCTGCAAGTGCTCTTGCCAGCTCTGTTTTTCCGACACCGGTTGGTCCTAGGAAAATAAACGAACCAATTGGGCGTTTTGGATCCTTTAGGCCAGCACGCGCACGGCGAATTGCTTTTGATACGGCTTTCACCGCTTCTCCTTGGCCAATTACACGATTGTGTAAAACTTCTTCCATGTTTAACAAGCGCTCTGTTTCATCTTTTGTCAATTTAGATACCGGTACACCAGTCCATGTTGAGACGACATTCGCAATATCTTCAACGGTAACTTCAGAGTTTTCTTGGCCCTGCTTTTCTTTCCATTGATTTTTCGTCGTTTCCAGTTCTTCACGTAACCGCTGTTCAGAGTCACGTAATGAGGCAGCTTTTTCAAATTCCTGACTTTGTACTGCTGCATCTTTTTCCTTTCGCACTTCTTCTAACTTTTGCTCCAATTCTTTCAGATTAGGCGGAACAGTATACGAACGCAATCGTACCTTAGATCCTGCTTCATCTATTAAATCGATAGCTTTGTCTGGTAAAAAACGATCCGTAATATAGCGATCAGACAAATTGGCTGCAGCATCAACCGCTTCATCCGTAATGGTTACACGGTGATGCGCTTCATAACGATCACGGAGTCCTTTTAAAATTTGGATTGTTTCTTCAAGTGTAGGTTCATCCACTTGAATCGGCTGGAATCTGCGCTCTAATGCTGCATCCTTTTCAATATATTTACGGTATTCATCAAGTGTTGTAGCACCAATACATTGCAATTCGCCGCGAGCAAGTGACGGTTTTAATATATTTGAAGCATCAATTGCACCTTCAGCTCCTCCTGCACCAATCAATGTATGAAGCTCATCGATGAATAAAATAATATTTCCTGCCTGACGGATTTCTTCCATAACCTTTTTAAGGCGATCCTCGAATTCACCGCGATATTTCGTCCCAGCGACAACCGTCCCCATATCTAATGTCATTACACGTTTATCACGCAGCGTTTCCGGGACCTCATTGTTTACTATTTGCTGTGCAAGCCCCTCGGCAACAGCTGTTTTACCTACACCTGGTTCCCCGATCAATACTGGATTGTTCTTCGTTCTTCTGCTTAACACTTGAATAACGCGTTCAATTTCCTTGCTGCGGCCAATTACAGGATCAATGTTCCCTTCTTTAGCTATTGTTGTAAGATCCCTTGCAAGTGAATCAAGTGTTGGTGTATTCGCACTCGTGGATTGGTTTCGTCCTTGTCTTCCAGCTTGTGACTCATTGCTGCCTAAAAGCTGGAGAACCTGTTGTCTGGCTTTATTTAGACTAACACCTAAATTGCTTAAAACACGTGCTGCAACCCCTTCTCCTTCACGAATTAAGCCTAATAAAATATGTTCGGTTCCGACGTAAGAATGCCCTAATTTTCTTGCCTCGTCCTGTGATAACTCCACTACTTTCTTTGCACGTGGTGTATAATGGATTGTTTGCATTGCTTGTTTTCCAACACCAATTAACTGTTCGACTTCTTCTTGAATCTTCCCAACTTCTAAACCTAACGATTGCAGTGCTTTAGCAGCGATTCCTTCCCCTTCACGAACAAGCCCTAATAAAATATGTTCGGTTCCTATATTGTTATGGCCAAGTCTGACCGCTTCTTCTTGGGATAAAGCTAAAACCTTTTGTGCTCTTTCTGTAAAACGTCCAAACATCATATAGTGTTCCTCCTATCTATTTTTCTAATTGTAATCGTTCACGTATTAGTGAAGCACGCAATACATCACGTTCATTTGCTGTTAAGGTCTTCTTCGCATACTGCTGAAGGAAACCCGGTTGTGTAAGAATCATTAGTTCATTAAGTATATGTCTGGATACGTTTTTAATAATACCCAAATCAATTCCCAAGCGAACATTGGATAAACATTTAGCTGCTTCCATTGACTCTATTATTCTGCTGTATTCTAATACACCGTAGGAACGATAGATGCGATCTTCTAACTGTGTACCCGACTGGTCCACCAATCGGCTTCGTGCTTTTCGTTCATGTTCAATTAATTGCTTTACAACACTTTGTAAATCTTCTACAATATCTTCCTCTGATTTTCCTAAGGTTATTTGGTTAGAGATTTGAAATACATTTCCTACCGCTTCACTGCCTTCACCATAAATTCCTCTTACAACAAGACCTAATTGATTAATTGCTGGAATCATTCTATTCAGTTGCCCAGTAATTGCTAATGCAGGCAAGTGCATCATAACCGATGCGCGCATCCCTGTACCAACATTAGTTGGACAGCTTGTTAAATAGCCTCTTGTTTCATCGAATGCGTAATTAACTTTTTCCTCCAGCCAATCATCAAATTCAAACGCCTTTTTAAGTGCCTTGTTTAATTGAAAGCCTGGAAAATACATCTGAATTCGTATATGATCCTCTTCATTTATCATAACGGAGACTTGCTCATTCTCTGAAATAAGCGTTGCAGCTGATTCCGCATGCTTGGCTAAATGTGGGCTAATCAAATGTTTTTCGACTAGAACACGCTTCTCAACTGGTGACAGCCCGCGTATCGGTACAAAAGCAAAATCCTGATAATCTTGAAACGATTGATGTTCATATTCTTTTTGAAAAAACACCTTTATTTCTTCAAGAACCTCCTGCTTGGCTATAAGCGGAAACGATGCTTCAGCGAAATTTCGTGCCAGGCGAATTCTGCTGCTTAAAACAATATCACTATCAGGCCCATCCTCACGCATCCAAGGGCTAATTGCTTCATTCATAAATTGTTGTAACGTCATGCATCATCACCCCGCATCTGCTTTTCTATTTCCTTAATTTGATCCCTAACAGTTGCAGCCTTTTCAAACGCTTCATTTTCAATTAAGTTTTTTAACTCTGTTTTTAAGCTTTCCACTTGCTTTTTAGCATGCAAGTCGCCGCCTTTACGTGTCGGGATTTTACCATGATGCTTTGTATTACCACTATGAACACGGCGGAAAACTGGATCCAATCTGTCAGAAAATGTATGATAACATGTTGCACAGCCAAATTTTCCTATTCGCTTAAATTCAGTGAAGGTCATTTTGCATTGGGGACATTGCAGTTCCTTTGTCTGCCTAAATGTATCACCATTTGTATTTCCAAGTGGTACGGATTCAAAATTAAATAAATCCGTTAATAGATTATGAAGGGAATAACCTTCCTCGGGATACGTCATATAGCCCTTTTCCTTAGCACACACTTCACACACATGAACTTCCTTTTTCGTACCATTCATAACCTGTGTAAAATGAAGTGTGGCTGGCCGTTCCTGGCATTCCTGACATTCCATAACTATTTCCCCCTCCTACTTATTTAAATATTTTAACGTGCTTAACATCGCGGTTAAGATACGAGCACGAACTTCATCTCGTAATGGGAGCTGAAATGCTAATGTATTACGTCCAATCGCACTGGCAATTAGCTTTGCTTCCCGTTCGGTAATTAACTTTTCCTCCAATAATCGTTCTAAAACATCTACAGCTGCCTGCTGTGTTATGGTAGGATTAATCATTTCAATAATTTCATCAATCAATTCAGCTTTATCCTGATGCTTAATACGAATAATCCGAATATATCCGCCGCCGCCACGTTTACTCTCCACTATATATCCCTTTTCCACGGTAAATCGTGTATTAATCACATAATTAATTTGCGATGGTACACATTGAAACTGATCGGCTATTTCACTTCGTTTAATCTCAATAGCGTCTTGAGCCGCTTTTTGAAGTATTTGCTTTAAATGCTGTTCAATAATGTCTGAAATATTGCCCATACTCCACCCTCCTCTCCTTTATTCGATTTATTAGCCTTATTTTCCTTTAATAAAATATAGTATTATTTTGACTTTGACTATCTTTGACTTTATTAATATTATACGACATATTCGGAGAGATGCAAATACATTGTCCCTACATATTTTAGACAAAGTGGGGAAAATTGAAACACACTTTTGTTCATCCGGCCATTTTACATAAGAATTGTTAAATGGCCCCTCACAAACAATCGTCTGCGGGGGCCCTTGATGGTTAGCTTCTTTCTGTAATATTTCTCACATGATCAATTTTTGATATTTCCTCAAACAATACAATTCGGTCGATTTTTATATCTCTATCAATCTTTATAAAAATGTTTCTTAAATCATTTTCAACTTTTACGATCTCGACCTTTTTCAAGTTTATATTATACGACTCCAATACTTTAACAATGTTAGTAATTCGTAAGTTTGGCGATGCAACAATTTCAATAATTGTAGAGGAGCTTCCTTTGGTAAACAATTTCTCAAAGTTATTTAGAAAAACGAGACTTAATAATATAACCAACGTAGTAAACACTGCTGTAGCATACATTCCAGCACCAACAACCAGGCCAAGTCCAGCAACTGCCCAAATAGAAGCAGCTGTTGTTAATCCGCGAATAGTTCCACCATAAACCATAATGGTTCCTGCACCAAGAAACCCAATTCCACTAATAACATATGACGGAATCCGCGCAGGGTCAAATCGGACATTATCATATTTATCAATATATGCTTCAAATCCATACAGCGATAATAACATCATCAAACATGATCCAATTCCCACTAAGATATGTGTGCGAAATCCAGCCGAATGATTCTTCAGCTCCCGTTCGAAACCGATAACACCGGACAATACTAAGGCAATGAGTACACGCACCATAATTAACAAATAGTGCTCACCCATTAGTTCATCAATATGCTCCACCATTTTCCGCACCCTCTCATTTCTATGTAATAGTTTATTTTACATGATATAAGTAAAATTATATAGCAAAAAAATTAGCCATATAGCTTACATGTATATGATATTCACAGGAATTTTATAAGCCAGTTAAAGGATTTCACCTGTTAATGAAGAACTTAATAAATAGGAAATGTTATAAGGAGCTGATACATGTGAAGTTATCCAGAGAACAATTTAATCTCGCTAAGAATTTTATAAAAACACAGGCACGATACATTGATAAAGCACTATTTGATTTTCACTTTGAATCCGGTGACCCGGAAGAAGTCGCAAAAGAACTGAAAAAGTTTCAAAATAATGATGGCGGATTTGGAAATGCTATAGAACCGGATTTCAGATTGCCGAACTCCTCACCAATGGCTACAACAATTGGCATGCAATACGCAAAGGAAATCAACCTGCATACCGACCACGCAATCGTTAACCAGGCTATAAACTATTTATTAACGAATTATGATGAAGATGAGCGAAGATGGCATGCAGTACCAAAAGAAGTTAATGAATTCGCTCATGCACCTTGGTGGCATTTCGATATAGAAAAGAACAGATGTGGTGTAGAGGATACTTGGGCAAATCCCAGTGCTGAAATTGCAAGTTATTTCAATCTCTACAATAGTCTAGTATCCAAGGACTTTTTAGATATGATAAATTTACTGGCACTTGATGAATTAACGGAACTGCCGGAACAAATCGAAATGCATGATTTTGCTTGTTATCAGCGACTATTGGATACCGCACCTCCATCAATTGCTGAAACTATTCTACAATGTCTTGAAAAGTCAGTAGCGATAACAAATTTCGATAAAAGCAAATGGAGTGACTATGGTATTACACCTTTACATGTTTGCTTAAGCCCAGATTCACCGTTTTATAAGTTTGTGAAGGAAGAGATGGAAGAAAACCTTGATTATGTCATTAACAATTTTACGAGTGAAGGCAGCTGGAATCCAAATTGGTCATGGTTTGGGCAGTACGATGAAGAATGGAATCACGCTAAAAATGAGTGGAAAGGTTACATAACTCTAAGAAATCTTCTTACATTAAGGAGTTTTGATAGAATAGAAGGTGTTTCAAATTAATTAGCCTTAAATGGTTAGAATGGGCAAAAAAAATACAGGCACTATCTCAATCGGGACTTGCTTTCTCAAAGGATCCATTTGATATGGAACGGTGCGAGATAGTTGGCGGTGCAGCAAGTGTTGGCTTAGGAACAAAGGATATTAACTTTTTTTCTGAGGATAATTTACCCACCTCTAAAGGGAGAAACACTGCGTCACAAATATATATGCTTTTTGAATTTTTAAAAGATCCCACTAAAGCTGCTGTTTTTAATGAGGAGGGTGGTTAAAACACGGAATAGCTGCAATACCTCAAACATGGCAAGTCATTTTTCAAAGGATATAAAGGTTAGGTGGGCAAATTTAGATACCTGACGACTGGGGTCACGAAACTGCCAAAAAGGGTTGGGAACAAGCTTTTAAAATATATAATGGCAGAAACCCAAAATGGTATTTTGAGGATATCTTAATAGAGGTTAATAAGAATCAGGAAGGTGTTGCAGTATTTTGGGTACGTTTTGAAGTTGATCATGAATTAACTGATACAAAGTTATTATTCATGGAAACCTTCCATAAAGAAAATAATGAATGGAAGAAAATCAGGGAATATGTGAAAAGTGGGTTTACCATTGGTTCCTTATTGGTGTAATTAAGCATATGAAAATTTCTGGCGTCCGTTTAGGTGTACTCCTCCCATCCTGCAATGCAGGGTGATTTGGTCATTCCCCGCAAAGTAGCGTTTCTAGTCGAATGTTCTACCTTTGCAGCAGAATAAAGGAAATGCGATAAGCTTGGGGGGAATTGTCGTTGTCGTTAACGTACAAAGGTGAGAGTCCTTCATGTATTTAGTACTGAAGCTGGACCAGGATATATTAGAGGTTTTGATATCACAACATTTAAATTTTATAAACAATCGAGTAGGAGGAGGTGACTAACCTCCGACCTCTCACACCACCGTACGTACGGTTCCGTCTTCCATGATACCTGCTTGCAGATATCTGCGGATTAATTTCAACACGTTCGAATCTTGAATTCGCTTGCTCAAGGTACGCATTAATCTGTCATGGTTTACTTTATCGAAAAATTTCTCCAAATCCATATCAATAACCCAGCGATAACCTTGCTTAATATAACTTCTTGCTTCCCTTACCGCATCATGTCCACGTTTGTTTGGACGGAATCCATAACTGTGTTTCGAGAACGTTGGGTCATATTCCTTGGTGAGAACTTGTGCAATTGCCTGTTGGATGAATCTGTCCAGCACGGTGGGGATACCTAACTTCCTCTTCCCGCCGTTCGGTTTCGGGATTTCGACACGACGAACAGGTTGAGGATAATAGGTTCCCTTCTGAAGTTCCTCTCGCAGGGCAGTCCAGTGTTCCATGACATACGTTCGTAGGTTTTGTACGGGCATCTCATCTACGCCATGACTCCCTTTATTACGTTCCACACGTTTTAATGCGAGTGTTAAATTTTCCCGTGATAAGATTTGTTCCAACATGATATCTAACTCCTGCGTGAATTGTTCAATCTTCTTGTGTGGCAATAACTTTCAGCCCTTCTAATGTCCCCCACGGGATTCACCGTTTCCTCCATTAGGAAGGTTTCATGTTTCTGCTTCATCAAGCATTACGTACGCAAAGTGACAATTCTTCTTAAATGATTCAGCCCTTCTTGAATAGTCTAGAGCTATTCAATACTACAGCTTCGGCTGACTTCTGATAGTTCAGCGAACATTCGCATGTTCGGTTACGGCGTGTGCACCGCACTCCTATCAGACCTCCCAGGGTAAGCACGCATTCTTCCTCTCCATATCCCCACTCCATTTACTTCGTGTATCCTTCGGCAGTAAGGGCTTTAACTTGTTATGCAGTTTCTCCCAAATACACCTAGCCTTCTATGAAGTTCGTGTTCCTCAGGGCGGAGATTTGCCTCGGACTTCCTTCAGATTCTGGATCACCCCAGAAACCCTTGTCTTTAGCTAACCGCTACTACTGCCTTCACGGTTCGGGACTCTAACCCTAGAGAATGTGTGCATGCCTGGCACACTAAAAAAAGCTAAGATCATGAGATCTTAGCTTAAATCTTTTTGCCTGGCGGCGTCCTACTCTTGCAGGGGCAAAGCCCCAACTACCATCGGCGCTGAAGAGCTTAACTGC
>NZ_BMFR01000016.1 GCF_014638995.1 Virgibacillus oceani | reverse complement strand
ACCCCTTCCCCTTATATGTACCAAGAGATGGAGGGGTGTTATTGTGTGATTTTACTGTAAAACTCAGGATAAAAATACAAGGGAATTTCAAGAAACTGCAATTTTTTATTAAAACCTGGATCGAATTAGCCTTAATGAGTTCAATACAACAATTAAAGTTGCCCCCATATCGGCTATTATGGCAATCCATAATGTTAGCAATCCAGGTATGGTTAATGCTAAGGCTGCTAGTTTTAATCCAAATGCCAGACCGATATTTTGCTTGATTATCTTTAATGTTTTGCAACTTAAGTCAATTGTGTAAGGCAATTTCTTTAGGTCGTCTCCCATTAGGGCAATGTCAGCTGTCTCAAGTGCTGTGTCCGTTCCGGCGCCGCCCATTGCTATCCCAACGGTTGCGGTGGCTAGAGCGGGAGCATCGTTCACACCATCGCCAATCATTGCCACATGTCCATGTTGCTGCTGCAGTTCATGTATGGCATTTAGTTTATCAGCAGGCATTAAATCGGTTTTTATATTTGTAATACCTGCTGATTTTCCTATTGAATTTCCAATTAATTGATTGTCTCCAGTCAACATGACAGTTTGTTTTATCCCGATCCGATACAGTTGTTTTATGATAGATTGTGTACCTTCACGAATCTGGTCAGCAATTCCAAACAGACCAATAATCTCTTTTTCGCTTGCTAAGAGTACAACAGTATTTCCACCTGACTGCAGATGTTTTATTTTTTCTAAAAGATTATCCGAAAAGCTAGGATGGTCTTCGAAAAGGGAAGGACTGCCAATTTTATAATTCGTTTTATCAATTGCAGCTGTTACACCTTTTCCAGTTATTGAATGGAAGTTCTCTGCAGTTATTTTTTTAACCCCTTTTTTCTTAAAGGCATTCGTGATTGCAGATGCTAAAGGATGCTGTGAAAAATGTTCAATGGAAGCAGCGATTGATAGAACTTTTTCTTCTGAATGGTCTGCCATCGGAATTATCGAAGTTACTTTAGGTGTACCTTTTGTTAATGTTCCTGTTTTGTCAAAAGCTACAACCTTCAGTCGACCGGTTTCTTCTAAGTGAATGCCCCCTTTGATTAATACGCCATTACGTGCTGCATTGCCAATAGCGGTTACAATCGCAACTGGTGTTGATATTACGAGAGCGCATGGACAACCGACAACAAGCACAGCAAGTCCTTGGTATACCCAGTCAGACCAGGAAGCTTCGAAAAGTAATGGTGGGATTATTGCAACTAATAATGAAATAAGCATGATGGCAGGTGTGTAAAAGTTGGCGAAACGGTCAATAAATTTCTGTGTCGGTGCTTTCTCCGCTTGTGCTTCTTCAACTAAGTGAATAATTTTTGCGATTGTTGTATCATCAGCATATTTTGTGACACGAACTTCCAATGAACCCTCTTCATTAAGTGTTCCCGCAAATACTTCATCACCAACAGTTTTATAAATAGGGATGGATTCTCCTGTGATGGATGATTGATTAATAGTTGATCCACCATTTACGATTTGACCGTCCATCGCAATCTTATTCCCTGGTTTTACCAGCATAATGTCGCCGATTGTAATATCGTTTACTAAAACACTCACAAACTCACCATTTCTTTTGATAAGTGCCTTAGAAGGTGCAATATTGATTAAAGATGTAATGGAGCGCCGTGCTTTTTCCATGGAATAGCCTTCTAATGCTTCACTAAGAGCAAATAGGAAAACAACTACGGCACCTTCTGCCCATTTACCAATTAGAACAGCACCAATGATAGCGATTGTCATGAGTGTTTTCATATCAAAATCAAGATGAACCAAATTTTTAGATCCTTCTTTAAAAAGAATTGATCCCCCAACGATTATTGCTACGAGAAAGCTGCTAATCGTAAGTATATGCTGCTCATCCAATTGGAAAAGAAATGTGTATCCGATAATAATGAAAAATAATGCTATAAAAGTAGGCAGATTCGTGCTTTTTTTCCAAAATGGTGTAGAATCTTCAGTTGGCCGCACCGATTCTTCATATACTTTTATACTATCAAATGCACCGGCTTCTTCTAATTGTTCAACAGTAACTTGACCTTTAACCTTAAGCTTAGATGCACCGAAGTTTAATTCAACCTCTTTAACAGTAGATATCTGCTGAATGTTTTTTTCAAATTTAGCGGCACAATTTGTACAGGATAGTCCCTGTAACCGATACGTATTTTCCTCGCTCATGTTAATCCTCCTCTGCATGAATTAGAGCGATGTTCACGAGCTGATGGATATGTTCATCTACTAGTGAATAAAAAATGCGTTTTCCATCTCGTCTAATTGTTGCGATGTTCATATTTTTCAATGTTCGCAGGTGATGTGAGGCGGTTGCATTGCTTGACCTGATAATATTTGCGACATCACAAACGCAAAGTTCTTCCTCAAGCGTAAGCGCATATGCCACCTTTAGCCTTGTCGCGTCTGACAGTGCTTTAAATAGTAACTCAACACCCTCAACGCGTTTTACTTCAGGCTGGATGTTTTCAACAACTTCTTCGTTATAACAACTTACATCACATGTATCTGATATAGATTTAACCTGATTGCGCATGTGTTCACCTCATTCAAATGATCATTTGAATATTAATTATATGCAGTGTATCGAATGTTAGTGAGGGTGTCAATAAACTATTCCATTATCCGAATGGTAATTGTTATAATAGATAAAATTATGGGGGTTAGATATAAATAGTGAAGAACATCGAGCCGCAATGGAAATATTGCTAACATGTATTGCAGCATCCTCAAGCAATCCCAATGTTCAGCAATATAAACGGGCTATTCAATTTTATGCAGATAAATTGGACAAAACGTGGGAGTAATACTTTAACTTAATAATAGCTAGCAGGAGGGGGTGGGGCACCTCCTGCCTCGCTTCATGTTTGTTTAAAAGTCAAACGTCTTTACAGCAACAGTGTATTTTTCCAATGCCACATCATCAATCTCGTAGCCGATGCCGGGCCTATCTGGTACCTTAATTAGACCATTTTCTACAATTACTTCAGGCTGGATGATGTCTCTCTCCCAATAACGTGAGGAACCCGCAGTATCTCCAGGTAAAATGAACTGTGGCAATGTGGTCAATGCAATATTGTGCGCGCGTCCGACTCCAGCTTCAAGCATCCCGCCACACCAAACGGTGATACCTTGTTCCTTGCAGAAATCGTGAATTCGTTTTGCTTCAGTTAGTCCTCCTACACGGCCTATTTTAATGTTAATAATTTTACAGCTGCCTAATTGTATTGCCTTTTTTGTATCAGCAAGGGAATGGATACTTTCATCTAGGCAAATAGGTGTTTTCAGTGCTGCCTGTAATTTGGCATGATCAACAATATCATCATGTTCCAATGGTTGCTCAATCATCATTAAATCTAGTTCATCCAGCTGCTGCAGATGATGCATATCGTTTAATGTGTACGCAGAATTAGCGTCTGCCATAATTGGAAGATCAGGATAATGGGCTCGTACCTCACGAAGAACATCTATATCCCGGTCAGGTTTTATTTTTATCTTAATGCGCTTATATCCTTCCTGAACGTAATGATCGATTGTATGAAGCAGGTCCTTTACGGTTGGCTGAATTCCAATGCTTATGCCTACATCAATTTCCTTTTTTGTTCCGCCGAGTGCTTGAGCAAGCGGAATCTTTTTACGTTTGGCATAAAGATCCCAGATGGCCCCTTCAAGTGCTGCCTTAGCCATGTTATTTCTTCTAATTGAGGAAAATAGGCCGGATACATCATCGGGATGGCTAATTTCATTTTCCTGTAATATTTTTATTAAAAAATCTTCTATGACATGCAGACTTGTTTGTACCGTTTCTTCACTGTACCACGGGCTTGAGAAAGCAACTGATTCGCCAAATCCGCGGTTTCCATCATCATCAATTGCCTCGGTAATAAAAAACTCCTTATCTTGAAATGTACCAAAACTTGTTGTAAACGGGTCATTTAAGCGCATTTCCAATTTGTGCAGCTTTATTTGCTTGATAGGAATAGTCATTTTTGTTATCCTCCGTTATTTAGAAAAATAATAATAGCTAATTGGATTGGATTCATCTCGAACAACGTCTATTGCTTGAAATCCTTTTGAAAATAATGCCTGAAAAACCTTTCTCGTTTCAAAACGCCATTCTCTGGCAAGCTGCGGATTCTGTTGCTTTATCGTTTGAAATTTTTCTGGAATGGCAATAAACCAGACATCATTAGCAGAATCAATATTTTCTTTAATGGTGATTGGATAGCCATCCTTATCGATATTAAGCAATAACTTAGCTTCATCAAAATCAATTGCCTGGTATGTTGTCCTATTAAAATGCCATTCAATTTGAATACGGTCAGTCGGCAGTCCTTGGTTAAGTCCATCGTCCATCGAGCCATAATGATCTATTTTATAATGTGCACCAATGGCACCAAGTTTGTGTAAGTTCAAATACGCATTTAGGCTTTCTAAAGGATCAAATGTCCATGTCATCATTGGATACCCCATTTTTGCTGAGATTTCCGCTTGTTTCAATTTCATTTTCATCCCGAGCCCATCTTTACGATAGTTTGGTAAAATTCCAAGCATATGTGAACAGAGATATGGATCATTTCCATCGAATCCAGCAAAGCTATAGATGAATCCAATCATTTTTCCTCCATCGTAAGCACCTAAAAGAACACCACCATGATTCAGGGCGGTATACGTTTGATGGATTGGGGTAGGAGGCATATGCCAAACAGATTCCTCTACTTGTTGCATCTCAGCTAATTCTTCTAAATTTGTAAGCTGCCGTATTTCTATTGGGTTAGACATGGAAGATCCTCCTTTGAATTTCCCAGCATATAGAGAGCATTGTAGCTTTATAGTCAGTAATTTTAATTGTTGTGATAATGTATTTGCTTCTTCGATATTTAATGGTAAAGGATTTACATTATTTGAGTAATGTATCATGATTTTGATGTTATCGCAATATTTAATCTTTGATTACAAAATAACTAAGCTTGCTTAACGGAAATATCCAAAATATTCATTAAAACTGCAAAAAGCTTCCTGATCAGGTGACCAGGAAGCTTTTTCTTATTTTGCTGGATGCAGTTTTCTGGAAATCAGTGTTTGACCAATTAAGAATAGACCTCCAACTGTCCAATATAATGGCAGGGCAGCCGGTGCGTTAAAGGATACGATACCGATCATGATCGGCGAAATTAACCCCATGAAGGCTGTTTGCTTCTTTTGCTTCGGATCCATGCCTAATTGGGTAGCTTTGAATTGCAAAAAGTAAACCACGACAGCGACTATTGTTAATAGGATATCGGTAGAACCTAAGTTAAACCACAAAAAGTTATGTGACGCAATTTCCGGTGTTCTCCTAATTGCGTAGTAAAACGCGATCAGAATTGGAAATTGAATGATCATTGGCAGACAGCCCATCGATGCAATTGGGTTTAATTGGTGTTTTTGATATAGCTGTGTCATTTCCTGCTGCATCTTCATCTTGGAATCTGCATCCGTTTTATCCTTATATTTTTCCTTGATTTCATTCATTTCGGGTTTGATGATATCCATTTTTTCTTTCATTTCTCTTGAATTTTTCATTTGCTTTAGCATAAATGGCATGATCGCTAGTCTGATAAATAGCGTAATTACAATAATGGATAATCCATAATCATCGCCTAAAAAGGATGCTAAACCTTTTATGAAATTGGAAAATGTTAAAACAAAATAATGATCAAACCAGCCGGGTGAATCTTCTGTTATTGGGTTATTTGAAGCCCCAGAGCACCCAGTTAAAAAAATGATTAAGATAATCCCGGTAAAGCTATATTTCTTGAAAAATGTGAATACAGTACGATTTTGCATTGTTGTCCTCCTCGATTAATTTTCTCTTTATTTATAAACGAGAAGGAATCGTTGTCAGAATCGTCATCAGGTGCATCTATACGCTTTGTCGTATTTGTAATCCATTTATGAATCTCAGGAATTTCTCCAATTGGTTCGCGTTTTGGCAGTAATTGTATTTTACTTGCATGTGATTCTCTTGTATATATATTGTTGTCCATCAATGTATTGTGCATGTCCATGTTAAAGAAACGATAGGCACAAATCATTGACAGGACAATGCTAATGTAAAAATAAAGTGGGGAGATCTCACCAAGTAAGTCATACAATAGCTCAATCATCTGTATTCACCTCCTATTATATTCTTGTAAACACTTATACGATTTTACACCTAATTTAGTTTCATGAAAATGGTGTTATGATGGAAAAAAGAATATTACATATGGGAGATGAAAAACAATGATACATGAAATGACAGTCCAGGTACGTGTTACGAATATTAATGAAGGTCAAAAATGGTATCAGACATTTTTTAACAGGCAGCCAGATTTTAAACCTCACGAAGGATTTGCTGAATGGGAGATCATCCCAAATTGCTGGCTGCAGCTGGCTGAGGGTGAACCTGCTGAGGGAAGCGGTCCGATTCGTTTAGGCGTAGTTGATATTGTGGCGGAACGAAATCGCCTTGAAAATGAATTACATATTGAACACTTCGAAATCTTTTCTAGGAAAGAGGTTCCTGTTAAATGGGCAACATTCGGTGATCCATGGGGAAATCGCCTTGGCATTTTTGAGTATGTGGATGAGGACGAGAAAGATGAGAGAATAAAGAGGATAATTAAAACTAAGGACTAATATGGAATCAAGCAGCATGTTATTAAATTCTTTATATGGTGCGAAAATATTTTGTCGAATTTTAGGAATATTTGTTATGATGTTAATAGGTTTAAGACATAAACTAAACTCCAAAGGGGCGATAGTATGCTATTTGAAAATTATTTACTTCACTTATAAGCTTTAAAAATAGGGAGGTAAATTATGAATAAGGCACTTTTTTTTATATACGATGGTTTTGCAGAATTTGAAATAAATTTATTAAGCTTCTTTTTAAAAAGCAAAAATTATGAGATTGAGACGTTTACGATTGATTCTGAGAAAAAAATTGTAACAGGTGAATCTGGGTTTCTTTTTCAGCCACATAAACTCATTTCCGAAATTGATCATGTGGATTCCTATGAGTTGTTTGCCATACCAGGAGGTCCAATTTTTGATTTAATGACCAATGAAGCTTTGCTCAATCTTGTTCGTGCATTTCATGAAAAAGATAAATGGATTGCTGCAATATGTGCTGGGACTGGTTTAGCAGCAAAAGCAGGGATTTTGGAGAACGTACCATTTTCAACATCGTTATCACCGGCAGAAAATGATGTTCAGCACATTCATAATTGGATATTTAAACAAAAAGATGATGTAACAGTTCATGGGAATATTATTACGAGTACGGCTTCTGCTTATGTTGAATTTGCCTCAGAGGTGATTAAACAACTGAACTTGTATGAGCCTGGTGAAGAGAATGAAACTCTAGCATATTTTAAAAATTTTAATCGAGGTGATTTCAATTAGTAAGATTTTGTTACATATCGAAGGCTTAGCAGTTTTGATATTGAGTATCTATTTTTATGCACGATTCGATTTTAGCTGGATTATGTTTTTCATACTACTGCTAAGCCCTGATTTATCAATGTTTGGCTATGCAGTTGACAAAAGAACCGGTGCAATTGTATATAATATTTTTCATTCCTATATAGTACCAATTATTTTGATACTATTAGCGCTGATAATTGCGAATAACTTGTTATTAGCAATTGGAATTATTTGGGTTGCACATATTGGTATGGACCGGACAGCAGGATACGGCTTAAAATATCCTGCTGACTTCAAAGATACTCATTTGCAGCGCGTTGGATGAACGTATAAATCATTATTCCTTTCCAAAAGCTATCCCTAATGGAAAGGAGGATGAAGATGTCCAAGTCGAAAAATCGAAAAGGTCCTAAGCAACAAGAAATGCCTGATTTGCCGCTAGCACCGCAGCAATCCTATGGGGAACCTTTACAAGGATCGAAAAAGGTCAAAAATAAGAATCACTCAAGACAAAAACATAATGCTGGTCATGATATGTAGAACATAGGAATGGTCCACAATTAATCCCTTCATTTAAAAAGATGGAGGGATATTTTTTTCTAACAGTTTGAAATCCCTTATTATTAAATCAACTAATTATTATAGCTATCCATTCCAAATGTTTCTTTGTACTGCTTAAGCCTTTAAACATTTTTGCCATTTAGGCATATTATCTACTATGACCTTAAGAAAGGCGGAATGAAATTGTTCTATCCATATATACCTCAATATAGGGAACAGCTCGAATCTCGTGTAATGACTGTCACAGGAAATGCGAGCCTGTCTGTTGAACCGAATGTGGTAACGATTCAATTGGAAGTTGTTACGGAGAATGATGAACTAAAGGTGGCGCAACAGGAGAATGCCAATACGATTAATCAGGTTATACAATCACTGCTGCAGTTAGGAATTCCAAGAGAAAATATCCAAACAGCTTCTTACAACATTTTTCCAAAATATGATTATGTTGATGGAAAACAAGTATTTCGAGGGTATGAGGTTACGCATGCACTTAGTGTAACAATTAACTCAATTAATCAAGCGGGAACAATTATCGATGCAGCTGTACAAAACGGGGTGAATCGTGTGTCGAATATCGAATTCACCGTGGATGACAAAGATAACTATTATCAGCAAGCCTTAAGTGCCGCTTTGGAAAATGCAACCGCCAAAGCCGAAACAATTGCTGAAACGTTGCAAGTAAATTTGGACCCATATCCGATAAAAATTGTTGAAAATTTTAACGAGCGACCAGTTGCCTTTCAAACGTTTGCTACAGCGGAAAAGAGTTCTGCCACAACAATTGAGCCGGGGCAAATTATGATTGCTGCAAATGTTACAGCGCAATTTCAATTCAATGCATAGGAAAATATATACAACGCGACGGATTTGGTTACCTAAATCGTTTGCGTTTTTCTTTTATGAAGTGACAAATTATTGGATATTGCTTTAGTCCTCATTATATTCTATTATTAGATTTAATTGTAATGAACGAAGGAAGGATGTCTATGATTGGTATTATTCGCTGGCCCTGTTTTGTATTGGGGGTTATTTTTTTTAGCTTTGGTATTTCGGTAACCATTAATGTGCAGCATTTAGGTATCCATCCATGGGACGTTCTAAATGTAGGACTATATGAAAAAATAGGATTTACAATAGGAACATGGAATATTGTTTGCGGAATGATATTGGTCACCGTGTCATGGATTCTTGATAAAAGCTATATACGATTAGGTACTTTTTTAAATGCATTTTTAGTTGGTTCGTGCGTCGATTTCTTTTTATGGCTGGACTTTTTGCCGCAAGCAGCACATTCATGGATTGATATCTTAATCATGGTAGCGGGAATAATTATTATGGGAGTTGGCGGCGGCATCTATAATGCGGCAGGAGTTGGTTCCGGTCCCCGGGATGGGTTTATGCTATCGATTTCAGATAAGCTTGGCGCACCTATCGGAAGAGTAAGAATTATTACGGAAAGCAGTGTTTTAGTGATTGGCCTGTTACTAGGTGGTCCGGTTTTTATTTTTACGTTTATATTTACATTTGTTCAAAGTCCTATTTTCCAATTTGTTTATTTAAGATGTAAGGGATTTATTGAGCGAATTGAAGCTCACAAACTTGGAGAACGTGCATCGGATTCCGGTGTTGCTAGGTAAATTGGGAGCCTGCATTTTGGACCAGCATTTGTAAGCTTTTTAGAATAAATGATTTGTGTAATATTGAATAGCGCATGTATATTTTAGAAAACATGCGCTTAATTAATTTAGTTATCCATAAACGTGCTTGGCATGACAACGGCAATAACTTCCCCTTTTGCACAAACCTTCCCATCTGCAAAAACCTCTGTATGTACTTTAAATTTCTTAGGATGAATTTCTTCTATTGTGCCCACAGCCTTTAACGGAATGCCAAGTGGTGTTGGTTTGATAAAATCTACATGTAATGATGCTGTTACAAAGCGCGGGGGTTCTGCGCTGTCCCCTGGTTCATGACCGTTTTTTCTATGTAGTGCAAGGGAAGCCGAGCCAGTACCGTGACAGTCAATAAGGGAGGCGATCAATCCGCCATAAACAAAACCAGGCAGTGCAGTATGCTCATTTTTTGGTGTATATATGGTTATCGTGTTTTTACCTTGCCAGCCTGTCCGGAAGCGGTGCCCATTTTCATTCAATTTCCCACATCCATAACACCACGAAAAATCATCTGGATAGTCATCTTGTATAGCTTTTGCAATAGTATTATCCATTATTTCCCCTCCTTTTCAGAATAGTATATCATAAAAGAATATTTTAAAATAGGTAGGTGCCTCATACATACTGCGGACATCTGTCATAGGTTATTAGTGAACCTATCACAAGAAAGGGGCTTTTATATGAGGCATCAGCACGGTCGTAATTGCGGCTGTCCAAGACGTATTGTCCATCCAGTAAGACAAAATGTTGTTGACTGTTGTACAGAGGATGTGGTGGAGCATGTACATCCTTCCCATACAACAGTTAGAAATCACCACTTAACTAGAAATAGGCATGTATATCCACATTCTACATCTGTACAAAATACATTCAACAGTGTAGACGAATTTGGGGGAGCATTTAATGTACCATCCCCGCCGCAAGGGGTCGCAGGAGCAATGAGTCCGGAGAGTCCGAATCAGGTCGCAGGGGCAATGAGTCCGGGTGCTCCAAATCAAGTTGCGGGGATAATGAATCAGGGTGGTCATCATGGTAAATGCATGAAACCAGCATTCCATCAACCGCAAGCCATGAACAACTGGAAACAACCGCATAAATGGTGTTAATCTTAATAAAGAGTTGGTAGGTGTTTACCAGCTCTTTATTTTAGCTGAAATGAGGATCGACTACATATGAAAATAGTGGCAGTTACTGGTTATAAACCAATGGAACTAAGTATTTTTAAGCCTGATGACGAAAGAATTAAATTTATCAGGGCTGCAATTAGAAAAAGACTGATAGAATTTATTGAGGAAGGATTAGAATGGGTGATCATTTCTGGGCAAATGGGAGTTGAATTGTGGACAGCAGAAGTCGTTCTTGAACTGCAAGAAATTTATGATATAAAAATTGGTGTAATTCCGCCATTCGAAAATCAGGAAAACCGCTGGCCGGAACAAATGCAGCAGCAGTACCAGGAAATTAGTATCGCTGCAGACTTTTATCAGCCGCTTTATAAGGGTGACTATAAAGGTTCATTTCAATTTAAAGCTAAGAACATGTGGCTTGTTGATAAAAGCGATGGCTGTTTAATTTTAATCCATGATGAGTATCCTGGCAGCAATCGTTTTTTTTACGAAGAAGCGCAACAGACAGCTAAAGATTATCCGATTCATACAATTACTCCTGCAGACTTAGAAGATGTTGTTGAGGAGCTTCGGATGGAGGATCCGGGATATTGGGATTAATGAGCATATCATAGTATCAGTATTTATTGAAATGCCGATATTCATATGAGGAAATTAAAACTCTAATTGTACAGAATTATATGTTAATTTTATGATAGAATGATTGTGTAAGTAATAATAAATTTGTTGGAAAAGTCTTCGTAAAAAAGAAAAATGATTATATAAAGAGGAAGATACAGATGGGCGAAAAGGAAAAAGAGATATTTCGGAAATTGGCGAAGTATGCAGCATTATTCATGGCCATAATGTATTTCTTAATTGCACTATCCCAGCTTTTTGCTTTACATTCTAGTGGATATTCATTTGAACTGAATGAAAATCATGACAAATTATTTATACACGAACGTTTCTCTGATGAAGATACAACTGTTCCTGTAAGTGATCAAAATGTTGGTAAGCTGCTTTATATTTTAAACACGGAACAATTGCTTGAAAATGACTGGGAATTGGGTTCAGCACTTGTTTCCTTGCTTATCGTATGCCTCGTTTTCTTCAAAAAGTCCAAGATACCAATCATTTCTAATTCGAAGGTATCTGTTCCATTATTCCTTATACTTCTCTTGGTAATTATTATCGTTCAGTTGAGTCATTTTGGCAGTGAGATCCAGGAACTGCAGCATCATTTAACTCAATTAAGGATGGAGGGTTAAAGTTGACCTATGAATCTACTGCAAAACATCAAACTGCATATCAAACAATTTTATTCGTAATATTAATTCAGGCATTAGGTGATACGGAACATAGTGCATTAGTTTTATTGGAAGTTTTGCTATGTCTGCTTTTAGTTGCAACCATCTTTATTCAATATACCCTTAAAATTAGTAAAAACGGTTTGTCTTATCACATAACGCTTTTCTCCATATCAATCTATAAAAAAGAACTTCCCGCGGTTCAGATTCAAAAGATAATATTCAAACGATACGGCTGGTCAACAAGAGGGGCAGTTATCCAAATGGAGAAAGGATTGAATATACGCATTATTGCATTTAGACCTGTTAAAGTTTATGAGAATCTTGTTAAGTTTGCCGGTGCAAACAACATATCTATGTCAAAGTCAAACGACTATCAGATTCTGGAAAAGTTAAAGCCCCGGAAGGCAATGGACTATGAGTAAGAGAATAATTCATTTGGTTAATATAGTATTGTAAGCTTGCTTGGTTTGTCTAGTGGTTTCCTAGGATACGATATTTTTAGACTGGTTGTATTCATGTTAGGGATTTGGTTGCTTTCCTATTATTAACAAATTAAGTGTTTTCGTTCTCCTGAAAGTTTACGAAACGATTCATTTTGAAACTTACACGGTTATCCTTGATTATTCGGCAAAAGAGCCAGTAATTTAAGGTAGCAATTCTGGGATAAAAAGGTAAATATGAATTCAATCCATTTTCGATTGAATTCATATTTTATTTTCCTCCGGTTACCATAAAAAATCCAGCATTTCTCCTTCAACTATATTCGTCGATTGTACACTTTTGTGCATCTAGTGCATATTGCCAACCCTGAAATTCACAGGGGAGTTTGGTTCAATGTCCCTAAATAGTGCAACCCCTTCTGGTACCCCTAATTCAACTGCATAATCAATTGCTTGTTCAGCTTCTTCTGCACCATTATCGTAGCCGGTTGCAACAGTAAAGTGATTATAAATAACGGGAACCTTTACATCTTTATCATGAAGGTAAACTGTTTCATCACAATCCAATCCTTCAGAAACCCCTTCTTTATCGGCTAAATATCGTCCCCATACTTCAGGGTCACCGAAATTGCTTTTAACACATTGGTATAAATCTTCATCCGTTTGACTAGCGGAATCAACACCCCATAATAGCTTATCTTTATCCCGGTCGCTTTGATCAGAATTTGAGTTGTAACTCTCTTCAGCAGGTGGGTCATTTGATTTTCCAGAATTGTTATCAAAAATAAATTGGTTCAGTGTTATTGGAAATGCCAATACAAAAACTATTCCAAGGACCATGAAAAACAGGCCCCGCATAAAAAACTAGAAAAACCTCCCTTCATGCTTATTGCAGTATATTGAAAAGAGGTACGGCATGTGTAGGCTGGTCAGTATGTTGCCCAAAATCCGATGCAATTTATAAACCTTGATGAATTTGAAGAAGTTCGTGCATAATTAAAACGAGTTCGAAAAAGAAAAGTCGACAAAATTCTATTGTTTTATCTAATTTTTTGATATGATATGTAAGGATTTTGTTTTAATTAAAATCGTAATCGAAATAATGAGTTAGTGGTTCCTTAATTTCAACTGGAGGGTATGAAATGTTTAAAAAAAAGGCAGATAAATTTTCACTTTACTTAGTCGATTTTGCAGAACACTTGGACAAGACGGTCGATTTTTTTGTTAATTTCAAAGTGAAGGATACCGATACACTGAGGGAATTTGCAAATACGATTAAACAGTATGAATCTGAAGCTGATGATAAAGTGCATCAGGTGATCAAGGATTTAAACCAAGCATTTATAACACCAATCGAGCGCGAGGATATCATGCAGCTTACCATGAATTTAGATGATATCATAGATGGGATGGAAGAATTCTCAGCAATGATGGATATCTATCAAATCGTTTCTTCTGATGATTTTATGGACCGATTCACTGACAACATATTAAAATGCTCGAAAGAAATTTTAGCTTCCATGCATTTAATAGCTAATAATGGATTAAAAGATGTAGAACAGCATGCAATTAAAATAAAGGAATATGAGAGTAATTGTGATGATTTATACCGTAAGTCGTTGAAAAACCTTTTTCAAACGGAGAAAGACTCCATAAAGGTAATCCAATACAAGGAAATATATGAAACCCTTGAGGAAATTGCAGATTATTGCCAAGATGTAGCAAGCACACTCCAAAGCATTATCATGAAAAACGCGTAATGAGGGATTAACAATGGACATACTTTTTGTAACGATCATATTAATTGTAATATTTGCTCTTGCCTTTGACTTTATTAACGGATTTCATGATACCGCAAATGCAATCGCCACTTCCGTTTCAACAAAAGCATTAACCCCAAGAAGGGCCGTTTTATTGGCGGCAGTAATGAATTTAATTGGGGCATTGACATTCACTGGCGTTGCTAAGACGATCACTAGTGGTATTACGGATCCATTTGACCTTGAAAATGGCATGGTTGTCATTTTAGCGGCATTAATTTCGGCAATTACATGGAATTTGATTACATGGTATTTCGGAATTCCAAGTAGTTCCTCACATGCGATTATCGGTTCGGTTGTTGGAGCGGTTATTGCATCTGCCGGTTTTTCTGCCATCAATTTCGGTGGTTTATCAGGGATTATAATTGCTTTACTTGTCTCTCCAGTACTTGCATTTGTAGTAGGGTTCATTTTCTATGGCATCATAAAAGTGATATTCAAAAACAGTAACCTGGCGAAAACAAATAAACGATTTCGTATCGTACAAATCTTTACCGCCGCGCTGCAATCATTTTCACACGGTACTAACGATGCGCAAAAATCGATGGGGATTATCACAATGGCATTAATTGTTGGTGGTATGCATGAATCTACCGCAATTCCATTTTGGGTACAGCTTTCCTGTGCACTTGCTATGGGACTTGGTACATCTGTTGGCGGCTGGAGAATTATAAAAACAGTCGGTGGCAAGATTATGAAAATCCGTCCAGTCAATGGAGTAGCTGCGGATTTAACTGGTGCGGCTGTTATATTCGGGGCAACGTTAATTCATCTGCCTGTTAGTACAACACATGTCATTTCTTCTGGAATATTAGGCGTCGGTGCCTCACATCGCGTAAAAGGTGTAAATTGGGGTGTCGCACAAAGAATGCTTATCACATGGGTCATCACCCTGCCTATAACCGCTATGCTGGCGGGAATCGTTTATCTAATACTAAACCTGTTTTTATAAAGAGGAAACGGCGGGACATGGGGTCAGACCCCATGTCCCGCCTCACTCTCATTATTTCAATGCGCGTCCTGCGAGCATTTGAATTACCATATCGTCCATTGGCGGATTATGAAGCCCTGCTCTTACATCACGATAATATTGTTCAAAACGGGAACCTTTCGCAAGACCCCTTCCACCTGCAATCCGCATTGCAAGGTCAACTACCTCGTTGGCGGTATTGGTAGCTACTGTCTTGACAGCAGCAAGTTCCGGGCCAAGCAAGTCTCGCTCTTCAGGTTTTTCATCCCATTTTTCCGCAATTCGATACATGAAATGTCTGGCCTGCATCAATTTTAATTCCATTTCACCAATCTTTTGTTTGACATGCGGAACTTCGGAAATAGTAGTATCTAAACTATTTGGCTGGTAGCTTTTCGCAAAAAGTATTGCATCGTTTCTTGCGGCAATGGCAATTCCTAAATAGCAAGCAGGGATATGCAGAAGCCATCCTTTTGGTTTTCTAGGTTCTTCACTAGCTAATTCAACAAGCAGATCGTCTGCTAATTTCACATCATGTAAAACTAAGTCATCACTTCCAGTACCACGCATGCCAAGCGTATCCCACGTATGATCAACACTTATGCCTGGTGTGTCCTTATCGATAAGGAACCAGCCGACTGCTTCCTTATCCTCTACATAGGCGGAGACAACAAAATAATCTAAACTACTAGCCATCGATGTAAATGATTTTCTACCATTTAAGATATAAAAGTCTCCATCTTTTACAGCATTAGTTTCCGGTTTACCACCACGTGTGGGACTTCCGGTAGCTGGTTCCGTTGATGCTCGGTTTAGCACTTTCTGATGGTTGACAATTTCACTCGCTATCATGTTAAATTTATCTTTGGGCCACAGTTGCTGCTCACTTAATTCCATCACTATTCCCATATGCCATCCTATTGATAGCGCTGTTGCACCGTCACCTGCTGCCAGTCTTTCCTGCATAAGAATTAATTCGTAAAGACTTAAATTTTGTCCACCGTATTCATTAGGAAGCGGCAGTGAAACATAATCCTCACTTTTTAAATCCTGTAAATTTTCTTTTGGCAAGGTCGCAGTTTTTTCAGCTTCCGGTACTCTTTGTTTAACAAGATCAGCGATTTTATCAGCTTTATCAAATAATCGTTGTTGACGTTCATTGTTTATAAAAGGTTTAAATAGATTAGACACATTTATTCACTCCAGTAAAAGTAGTATAATATAAATCTTATTAAATTTATCGGGATTATGCCACTCATGGACCTTAGATTGGTTTCCTGTTATAGTATTAGGAGAATTTAGCAACTAATGTTTTTAAGGGAGGTGCAGTCATGCGGCTAATGCGTGCCGGATTTCATTTATACATTATAGGTATTATCATTTTGACACTGGGTATAGCACTTACAATCCAGTCAAAATTGGGTGCATCACCGTTTGATTCCCTTCTTGTTGGGTTGCATCGGACATTTGGATTAACTGTTGGCAGCTGGGAAATCGTTGTCGGTCTTTCAATGGTTCTTTGTAATGCCCTTGCAGAGAAAAAAAGACCGGAATACTATGCCTTGCTAACGTCCCTGATTACTGGTCTTGGTATTGATGCATGGTTATTTTTATTGAAATCATGGGCAGTGCCAGTGACCTGGGTTGGGCAGACTGTGTATCTAGGGCTTGGAATTGTTTTAATTGGTCTTGGTGTGGCGGTATATTTGCAGTCAACATTTGCCCCAAATCCAATGGACCGTTCCATGCTTATCCTTTCAAAAATAACGGAATGGAGCATGACTTATTCACGTGCTCTAATTAGTGTAGTACTTGTCGTTTTAGCATATTTTTTCGATGGAGCAATAGGCATTGGAACACTGCTTAATGCACTGTTATCAGGAGTTGTCATTAGTTTTTTTGTGCCTTATGTTACGAAATATAAAAATCTGGGACAGAAACAGGAGAAACTGGCTTCATAAGCAGGTTCTCTTTTTTGCATTAATAGTAGAAAATATTCTTGAAATTACTTTGCCATTCCTTGCCATTATCGATACAATTATAGATATAAAGCGAGGTGTTCAAATTGGGTTTCCTTATTAATTTAGTTTTATATATAATTGGACTTTTTATTCTTTATCTTATTATCCAAGCGGCTGTTAGAAATGGCATCGATAATTCTGAAGTGGGGAAAATAATAAGGGAGAAGTATGGAACGGATAGTATTATTAAAAATGATAAAAAGTCATTTTTAGACGATGATTTGGATAAGGATTGACGGGAGGTGCCACATGAATTTTAAAGAATTCGGGGTAATATTATTTGTTGACCGTTATCAGAAATGTATCCATTTTTATAAAGAAGTTTTACAGCTTGAAGTGCGTAATGAGGAGGATAGCTTAGTTACATATAATATTCCTAGTGGTTATCTTATGGTTGAAAAAGGCGGAGTTGGATCTGAAAGTGAAAAAGACCGGAGTCAAAATCCTGTTGTATTGAGGTTCAATGTCAATTCACTAGAAACCGAGGTTATGAAACTGGAAAAACGTGGCGTGAATTTTTACCAAAAACGTTTAGCATTTGATTGGGGCACAATAGCTGTTTTCCAGGATCCAGATGGAAATCGTATTGAACTTGGTGAGATGACTAGAGTGAATTGTTAAAAGAAATTTAGTTGTGATATATGAAGGAGGCATGATAATGAATATAATGACAGGTGATGGTATTAGCCTGTACGTTGAAAGGAAAGGCGGGGGGATACCATGTATATATTTACACGGTGGTCCAGGTTATTGGAGCAAAACATTTCAGCATTTTTCAGGTAAGTATCTGGAAGAGAATATGGAAATGATTTATTTAGATCAGAGAGGCTGTGGCCGATCTGCTTATGATGACAAACTAAATTATTCATTGAATAGACTAGTAGATGACATTGAAGAGGTTAGAGAACAATTAGGTATTGATGAGTGGTATGTTATGGGCCATTCATTTGGTGGGATTCTTGCTGTTAATTATGCTTATAAATATCGTTTAAGAACGCGAGGGATAATTCTTACAAATGCTACATTAAATATGATCGATTCCTTTAGTCATCAAATTAAAAAAGGAAGGGAAATTCTAAACGAGAAGCCAATCGATATACCAACAGATGATCTTCCTTCCTTTATGACTGTGTTTTATTCGACTTTGGAAAAATTAATAAACAGCGGGAAATACTTTAATTTGCAATTTAAAAACCTTGGTAATAAAACAGAAATGGATAAATTGGATAAGTATCTGGATACGGATCCTTCGTTTCAACAATTCATATTTTCGGCAGAAGAATACTTTCAGGACTTTACAAGGATTACTGATAAGATAAACGTGCCAGTACTGGTTATTACGGGAAGGTATGATGATGCAATTGGTCCAGCCCACCATCAAACCTTTAAATTTTATAATTCTATGGTAAATGTTCTAAATAGCAAACACCACCCATATATGGAGGACCCACTTGCATTCAATAAGGCAATCGCTGCGTTTATTAATCAATGATAGTTATACAGTTGTTTCATACATAAATCGAATTCACTGGAGGAATTTATTATGAGCAATGATCACGAATATACCGACCATATGACGGAAATCATTAGGCAGGCAGAAAAAGATGGATTATTTGATGACCTGCCGGGAAAAGGCAAGCCGCTGAAATTGGATAACAACTATTTCAATAATCCTGACAAACAAATTTACAAGACATTAAAAGATAATAATATATTGCCGAAATGGATCAAACTAAGTAAAGAAATCGATGCCATGAAAGAAAAGCTTAGTGATTTGGGGGATAAAGAAAAACGAAAACGTATTAAAGATATTAACAAGAAAATTAAAGAGTATAACTATGCATGTCCGCCTTCACTGCAGAAAAATAAAATTTTTGAATAGTAATTAAGGGAGACATCGCCTTAACCATTACCTTTGAGCTTAAAAAATTTTTTTAGCGCGGTCTCCCAATCAATAGTTATGTCATGCTGAATTGCGTACAATAATTCATGAAAAATTGGCTGAAGTCCATAAAAGCTCTTAACCCTCGTATACAATGATTCGGCTGATTCAGCACCATTATAATAGGATAAAACATCCTTCGTGAAATCAGGACCGAAATTCCAATAAAATCCTGCAAAATCAAATGCTGGATCACCAAGCTGCGCGTCTGTGAAATCGATAATGCCATTTATCATTCCAGAACCATCACAGATTATATTTGATGCGGTAAGGTCGCCGTGGATTACCGACTTTTTAATAGAACTGGAAAAATTACTATTTAAAAACGATAAAAAGGTGTCATTTATTTCATTTTTTTGTTTCTCATTTAAATAAGGAAAGATTTTGTTATGAACTGAATGATATAGATTATTCCAGTAATCAGGTGTCTGGACCGAATTTAATTTTAAGTCAGGCTTCATACTATGCAGCTTCGTTAAAAAGTCCCCCAATATTTGTGCGTTTTTCTTCGTAAGATTTATTCGTCCTTCCTTCACAGAAACCCCCTTAATAAAACGGTAATATACACATTTTAACTCATCATTTTCATCACGCAAGATCGTATAATCTGGAATAGTTATTTCTGGCTCCAATTTATGTAAACCTTTCAATAACTTTGTCTCTACAACCACATTCCAAGCGATATCATTATTTTTGGGGAATCGAAATACTATTTCTTGATTAATTATGATAATAGTGTTATCCCATCCATCCCGATTAACCTGTACAGCATTTATCTTTAAATCGGGAAAGGATATTTTAATATAGTCAATCATTTCTTTTTCAGTCATAATTATGGTCTCCATTTGTAAAGTTAGGTTTGATTCTATCATACGTATGAAGGAAAATCATGATAGTAATAGAATATATAGTAGAGCAAAATGATTCACCAAGCGGAAGGGTATGGATATTCAAAAGTTAGACAGGAACGAAGCACTGCTAATAGATTTATAGCCAAATTCTAACGTGTACCTGCAATTCCAGTAATGCCGAATTTGTTTAATTATACGAGGGAGAGATAGAAATTGGAATTCAAAGATTTTACAGTAGCACAAATTAGGGTAGCAAGACCAACAGATAAATTTGAAGAAGTTATTAAATTCTACGAAAAGGGAGTTGGATTGCCCAGATTAACTGATTTTTCACACCATGATGGTTACAGCGGTGTGATATATGGTCTACCTGGAACATCCTATCATCTTGAATTTACGAAGCATGTAAATGGCAGTCCGTGCCCGGCGCCAACAGAAGATAATTTGCTGGTTTTGTACATTCCAAGCAAAGAACAGCTTACGAAAATTGCGGAAAGATTGTTTGAAATGGGGTATCCGGAAGTGGAGCCTGAGAACGCTTATTGGGAAGAAAAGGGAATTACAATTGAAGATCCCGATGGCTGGAGAATTGTTTTAATGAATACGAATGGTATTTAATTAAAGTCTGCGGAAAAGAGAATGGAGTACTAGCATGAAAGTCGTATTAGAATTATTAAGAATCATTATTATTTTTGCCATACTTGGTGTTGTGGCGTGGTTATTATTAGGGGAAGTGTACGCAATAAACACTACTATCCAAAAGTATCAATGGATAGGTGCGATTGGCATTTATACGTTACTTTTCGTTTTTTATAGAAATAAATTGCAGTTTTCTGGATGGTATAAGGGGAAAGGCAGAGAGAAATTACCAAAGAAAATTACCGTGACATTAATTTGTGTTTCAATCGTGTTGTTGGCAGCACCTATAATAATCGGTTGGATGAAATGTTGATAATCATCAATCTGCAATCAGTTAAGAACGTTTTTTAAATGGAAATCTGAAACGTTCTGTCTGGCTCAGCAATATAATATTGCAGAGGTGATATTCATGTTTAAAATGTTTTCTTTTTGGCTGCCGATTATAAGTATCATAATCATTATTTATAATATTCTAGGCTATGATGATAACAATATTTTACTTATAAAAATGAATCCTGTGTTAAATGAAATTATTAACGTGGATCCTTACCGCAATTGGATGGTTAATGTACAGGAAAACAAATTGCTAGCCACTTCCTATGTTGTGCACTTGTTTACATTCTTTATTTACGGATTAATCATTGATTCCTTTATTATTCGATTTAAAAGTAAAAAGCAAAGGAAAAATCGCCACGGATCATAATTAAAAAAGAGGCAGTTCTTAGCACTCTAAGAACTGCCTCTTTTTAAGAGCATATTATTCAGTGGCCACTTTTGCAGGGTCTACAGCGACATTTTCTTTAGCGGAATCAACATGATGTGGTTCCACCCTTTTAATGAAAAAGGCTAAGATAAGCGCTACTGTTGCAATTAATGTTGATATAAAGAAAGTAAAATTAATGCCATGCAGCATTGCTTCATTTATAATCTGCTGCTGTATTTCAGCAGCAGCCTGTGCTGATGGCTGTGCGGCGCTTGGATCCATATTAGCCATTGCATCTGCAGCTAATTTCGTTGCTTCAGACTCCGTGCGATTGTTCATTACTGTAATTAACAAGGCAGATCCGATTGCACCAGAAACTTGCTGTAATGTATTATTCATAGCAGTTCCGTGTGGATTGTCTTTCATTGCAAGCTGATTCAATCCGTTCGTCATTACAGGCATCATTACCATCGACATACCAAACATGCGGAAGGTATAGAGCCATACAAGATTTGCGTATGAAGTGTGCATATCAATTTTGCTGAAATAGTACGTTGTGACAATCGTAATCGTTAGACCAATTACTGCTAGTGTACGTGCTCCGTATTTATCAAATAATTTACCAGTAATTGGCGACATAACTCCCATCACCAAAGCACCTGGAAGCATGAGCAAGCCTGATTCCATTGGCGAAATTCCACGAATTGTTTGCACGTAGATTGGCATTAAAATCATGGCTGAAAACATAGCAATCGCAATTACAATTGAAATTGCCGATGATAATGCAAACATTGGATATTTAAAAATCCTGAATTCAAGCATTGGATCATCCATACGTAATTGACGCAGAGTAAAGCTGATAAGAGAAATTACCCCAATAATTATTGTGCCGTATACGTATGGACTATCCCATCCTTTGTCTCCAGCAGAGCTGAAGCCATATAATAATCCTCCAAAACCTAAGCTTGATAAAATGATGGAAATTACATCAAGTTTGATTGCCCGTTGAGGTGTGACATTTTTTGCCTTAAATATTGCAAAAATTAATGTTAAAGCAGAAATCGGCAATACAATATCAAACAGCATTCTCCAGCTGTAATGTTCGATGATCCAGCCTGATGTTGTTGGTCCAAGTGCGGGAGCTACGATCATAACCAGACCAAACGTACCCATCGCTGCACCACGCTTTTCTACTGGGAAAGCAGTTAGCATTACATTCATTAACAGTGGCATCATGATAGCTGAGCCTGATGCTTGAATCATTCTTGCCCCAAGCAGTATTCCGAATGTTGGTGCTAAGCTTGCGAGCAATGTACCAGCTGTAAATAAAGTCATTGCAATAATAAGCAGGTTTCTATTCGTGAAACGCTGAATTAAAAATGCACTTGCAGGGATCAATATTCCATTGATCAGCATATAACCAGTTGATAACCATTGAACCGCGGTTGCATTAACTTCAAATTCCTCCATAATAGATGGAAGTGCAACGTTTAACAAAGTTTCATTCAAAATGGCTACAAACGCTCCAATAAATAAAACAGCAATCATGCCATAGGGTGGTTTATGTTGAAGAGAGCTAGATTCTGACATACCCTTTCATTCCTTCTTTCATTAAAAATTACTATCCTTAATTTAATACTTAAGTATTTTATACCGATAGTCTAAAAATAGCAACCCCTAAAAACGCTTACAATTAAAATAATTGATATATTAAGGTTTATGGCTTAAAATTTTAAATAGACTAACGTTACAAAAAGGTGGTATTATGAACGCTAAAAAGAAACAAATTATAGATGCTGCACACCGATTATTTATTGAAAAAGGATTTGCCCTAACTTCGATTCAAGATATTTTGGATGAAGCGGGAATCGCAAAAGGTACTTTTTATAATTACTTTGCTTCAAAGAACGAATGCTTAATGGCGATATTGGAGTTTGTAAAAGAAGAAGGCGACCAAAAACGGAAAGAGCTTGCACATGGGAAATTGAAGGATAATGAGAAAGTGCTTGTTGCACAAATTGCCATACGAATGAACATTAATCGCAAGCACAGTATTATGGCAGTCTTTGAATCTGTATCGGTTTCGGATGATACAGACTTGAAAACGCTTTTAAAAAACCAGCATATTGAGGAACTAAAATGGCTTTCAACAAGAATTACAGAAGTGTTTCGTTTTGAGAATAGGAGGTATTCACTGGATCATGCAGTAATGTTATTAGGTATGGTTCACCATTTAATGCATGTATGGAAATTGGGTACAAGTAAGGAGATTGCATCTGAAGAAGTCATTCAATTTGCACTAAATCGATTGAAACCAATTATTGAAGAGCAAATGCAGTCTAAGGAAGTTTTCTTTCAGAATGATTGGCTTCCCATGTCAATCGATCCTTCAGTAACGGATAGTACGGAAATGAAAAAGAAGGTACTTGTTAAATTGGAAAGACTTGATAAAAAGGTAGGAAAAATGGAACGTATCGATCAGAAAAAGTCCGATTATATTAAGTTTCTGCAAGATGAGCTTCAAGCAGAATGGCCACGTACCTTTTTATTAGAAAGTGTATTAATGTCTTTATCCCATGTTTTTGAACAATCAGATTATGAACATGAAGTAAATCAGCTGTCTAAAATGGTTTGGCAATTAATGGAGCAGATTGAGGCTTAATTAAAACTGCTGCTGCCGTATGCTAAATTAAATTTTCGTGTGTTTAAAATATCCCAGGCAAGGAATTATAAGTGATAAATAATCTATAATTTAGACGGAGGATTAAACATGGGACGATTAATAAGACGACTTATAAAATATGGACCGATTATTTATCCAATTATAAGGAAGTTTATCAACAAAAGAAGGAATAGAAAATATAATCAACAATAAACAATTGTAAAGGTGCAAATTCTAAAAAAGAATTGCGCCTTTTTTGAAGGAATTTACCTGCTTTAGTAGAAATAATTATAAAAAGAAATCTGGGGGTTTGATTATGGCAACTATTGATAACTTTATGGAGTTGGATATTCGTGTAGGCACTGTGGTAAATGCGAAACCGTTCCCGGAAGCGCGAAAACCTGCAATAAAACTTGAGGTGGATTTTGGGGAAATCGGGATAAAACAATCCTCTGCACAAATTACATATCGATATGAACCAGAACAGCTTATTGGCAGGCAGGTAGTAGGGGTAGTGAATTTTCCTCCAATGCGTGTCGCTGGTTATAAATCTGAGGTTTTAGTCATTGGCGGTGTTCCGGAAGATGGAGATGTGGTACTGTTACGGCCTGATGAAACGGTTGAAAATGGTACACGTATTTCATAAAAAGAAGTGTGGTGATTACGCTTGAGTATTGATAAACGAAATCGCCTAGATGGTGATTTGTTTCGTTATAGCGTTACGAAAAACAATACTATTTTTATAGATTATGAAGGTAAGCAAGTAAAGGTATTAAAAGGTAAACAAGCAGAAAAACTTTTAACCAAAATTGATCAGGCTGCCGATGAAAAAGCTGTACAGTTATTATTGGCGAAAGTCACCGGAAACTTTAAACGAGGCAATGAACGTAATGGTAAAGGGTAACAATATGAATCTGAAGAAAGCAAATTAAATATATAGATCGGGGGGATAGGATGGAAATAAAAATATCAGAAATAGACGGGTATTCAAATTGGACATTTGATTTCAATGATGATTACGCACGTTCTACAACGCTAGATGCTGTAAAGGGCTTAAATATGGAACAACTCGATTATGTAGTAAATGAGAAAAGTAATTCAATTGGGGCACTGTTATTACATATGGCAGCGGTTGAAACGGGTTTTCAAATTGAGATATTCGATGGGAGAAGACCTAATGAGAGTGAGATGGACAAATGGGGTGCAGCATATGTGCTTGGGGATTTAGGCCGAACTGAAATCAAAGGAAACCATTTGGAGTTTTATGTCGAACGGTTAAATGAAGTTAGAAATAGAACTTTAGAAGAACTGAAACAAAGAGATGATAAATGGTTGTATGAAGAAAGGCTTTGGGGGGATGTCAGCTCAAACAATTATTTCATTTGGTTCCATGTTTTTGAAGATGAACTTAATCATAGGGGGCAAATACGGATTTTACGTAAGATGCTACCCTTTTAAATGCCGGGTAGCCAAAACGAAGATCTAACATAACGATTTATGCTGCAATGCTACGGGTTATAAATATTTACGGACATAGTAAACCATAAATAAATAAATGGATGAAGTTGGCGAAATCAAATGGAATGAGTCTTCATAGATTGGGCAACAACCGAATATTATTTATATCGCTTGTTTGCTTAGGGGGAATCTCTAAGCATATTTTTAATGTGAATTTTCATAATCATAGTTATAATGCATTTAGCCCTAATTGTATATTAATGTTAAAATAATGATGGATAGTTATTTCGAATGTAAGGGGTGAAGCCTCTGTTAGAAATTATTATACTATGCATTTCCTATTTGTTCGGATGTCTGAATGGCGCTTACTATGTTGGAAAGATTGTTTCAAAGAAGGATATCAGGCAACTTGGAAGTACTAATGCTGGGGCTAGAAATGCGGGAAGAGTATTTGGCCGATCGGCATTTGTATATACTGTTATAATTGATGCGTTAAAAACGGCAGTACCATTAACCATTGTATTTTACTTTTTCGATACATCCTTATTGGTACTTGGAGGTATAGCCTTAGCGGTTTTAGCAGGTCATATTTGGCCAGCGCAGCTTAACTTCCGGGGCGGAAAAGGTGTGGTTGTCTATTTAGCTGCTGCTTTAGTGCTTGCGCCAATTACACTTGTGATAGTCGGTTTAACGGTGTTGATAGGTTTAAAGGTTAAGAGAAATTTTACAATCATAGGTTTAATTGGCCTTTCCACAATTCCTGTTACCCTGCTGATTTTGAGCAAATTTATACTGGCAGGAATATTTTTAGTTATGTTATCAATCGTTATACTTGTGCATAGAAATGGGGATTGAAATGAGTCATTCTACTACACATATTCAGTATAAAATAGCTGAGTATGCTGATGAAATGGAGCAAATATATCAATTAAATTATGAAACATTTGTAGAGGAAATTCCTCAACACCAAACAAATTCGGAAAGAAAATTAATCGATCGTTTTAATCATGAGAATACATATATAATCGCGAAAAAAGAAGATGAGGTCATTGGCATGATTTCTGTTAACGGAAAACGGCCATTTTCACTGGATCAAAAACTGGACAATCTTGATACTTATTTGCCTGAACAAGCCTTACCCTGTGAAGTAAGGCTGCTTTCCATTAAAACGAGGTATCGTGGCGGGCGTATTTTTTATGGAATGTGTGAAAAGCTCGTTTCTTATTGTTTAGAACAAGGATATAATATGGCCTTGATTTCTGGAACTGTAAGACAAAGGAAACTCTATAAGCATATTGGATTCCAAGCATTTGGACCACTTGTCGGTACTGAGAAAGCACCATATCAGCCAATGTTCTTAACAAAGAAGAACTTTGAATTGTCATCTAAAGTTTTTCAAAGGTTAATGCAGCGGGAAGAAAAAAGGTTCTATCATAACTTTCTTCCTGGCCCTGTTGAGATTCCTGAAGCAGTGAAAAAAGCATGGCAAGAACCTCCCATATCACATCGTTCATCCAAGTTTCGGGAGACGGTAAAAAATGTACAACATCAATTATGTAATCTAACCAATGCAAATTATGCGGAAATTGTTGTTGGAACAGGCACACTTGCAAATGATATGGTAGCTGCACAGTTGTCTGTCCATTTCGGCAGAGGATTGATTTTAGCTAATGGGGAATTTGGAGAACGTTTAATTGATCATGGAAATAGATGGGGGCTCTCCTTTGAAAAAATTTATAAACAATGGAATACATCTATTACAATAGAAGAAATTGAAAGTGTTTTAGCAGAAAATCCGGATATCAAGTGGCTTTGGACAGTGCATTGTGATACGTCTACCGGTTATGTCTTTCCATTGGACGATTTGCAGGCAGTTTGTAATAAGCATAATGTCCATTTATGTGTCGATGCCTGCAGTACTGTAGGTGTATTTCCAGTTGATTTAAAGGGTGTGTATTTAGCAAGTACTGTTAGTGGAAAAGGGTTAGCATCCTACCCTGGGATTGCCATCGTATTTCACCGAAAAGAAATTTTACCGAATGAAAGAATCCCCAATTACCTGGATATTGGACGATATCAAGCATATGAGAGTGTGCCTTACACACATTCATTTAATGGTTTGCTGGCCTTAGAAGCTGCATTATCTAATCCGCAGCCCACAATCAAGGAACTTGCTGATAAAATTTGTCATGAATTTAATTCTGTGGGGATGACCGTCCTTAGAGGGGATGGATATTCGCCTGGGATTATTACGGCCAGCTTGTCTAACGGGATGTCTTCAAGAGATTTTGGTGACCATTTAAAATCATTTGGGGTGCATGTAAGCTATGAAAGCGGCTATTTGCTTAGACGAAATTGGTTTCAAATAGCATTAATGGGTGAACAGAAATATGAGAGTGTCATGAAGGCAATTGATATAATAAAAAATCAATATAAACAGTATTTAGAAGAAAAGGGAACAGAAGATGAAAAAAATAGCGGCCTATTTATCTAATCATATAATTGCTTCTACAGTCATTTTTTTGTGGATCAAGACTGTACTCGTAACGCTATTTTGTTTTGATGTGACAATTGTATCTTGGCTGGATGTTGTTTTATTAATCATTAGTCCGATTGGAACGCTAATGCTTTTCATTGGTATCAGTTTTCTTTTTAGTAAACGGGTTCATCCAATTAGTTTAATGGTTATTTATGTACTGGTAACGGGAATTTTATATGCGAATTTACTATATTATCGTTTCTATATCGACTTTGTTACCGTATCCGTCCTGCTTCAATTAAACAATGTTGGAGGATTAGGACCAAGTACGGTCGAATTGCTTTCACCTTTCGATATATTGATCTTTATTGATATCTTTGTTGTTGGTTTTCTAATCTTTTCAATGAGAAAGAAACGCAAGCAATTAATGATGCCGGGAAAAAAGAAATATGCACTTTCAGGATTAGCGTTGATTGCCGTTACGATTGGTCTAAGTGTGCTGCAAAACCCACATATACTTGAAACAGAGTATAATCGTGAGCAGCTTGTAGATTCCCTTGGCCTATATAATTATCAGATAGTTAATATGATTTATGGTGTGAAGGCACCAATTGAAAAGGCTTTGTCCAATGAAGCGGATGCTCAAGCGGTAAATAGTTATATACAAAATAACGATAAAGAACAATCGGACTTATTTGGAATAGCTAAGGGGAAAAATGTTGTACTGATTAGCTTAGAATCGACACAAAACTTTGTTATAAATGAAACTGTAAATAGAGAGGAAATAACGCCTTTTCTTAATGATTTAATTAAAGACAGCTATTATTTTTCCAATATTTATGATCAAACAGCTCAAGGAAAAACATCTGATGCGGAGTTTATGGTGGATACTGGATTATATCCGATGCCGAGTGGTTCTGTTTTTGTGCGGCGACCGGAAAATAACTTTCAATCACTGCCACTTATTTTAAAGGAAAATGGCGATTATAAAGCCTATACCTTTCATGGCAACGACGCTGAGTTTTGGAATCGCGATCAAATGTATCGCACACTTGGCTATGAACACTTTTATGCGAAACAAAATTACGATGTAACGGAAGAAAACTCGATTAATTACGGAATTAAGGACATACCCTTTTTCGAACAATCAATGGATGATCTTGCTGCCTTGCCTGAACCGTACATGGCGAAATTTATTACGTTATCCAATCATTTCCCTTTTCTGTTAGATGAGGAGGATCAAATGATTGAACAGGCTGATACGGAAGAGGGTGTTGTCAACCGGTATGTAACTACAGTTAGGTATGAAGACGCGGCGCTTAAGCGTTTTTTTGAATTACTAAAAGAGCAAGGTATGTATGAGGACACATTATTTGTCATTTACGGTGATCACTATGGAATTTCAAAAAAATATGAAAAGGGAGTTCATGAATTGCTGGGTCAGGAAAATACTCCTCTGAACCATCTGAATTTGCAGCAGGTCCCATTAATTATCCATATGTCTGGACAGAAAGGTAGAATAATAGACACAATCGGCGGCGAAATAGACATTCGTGCAACTATCCTCCATTTACTGGGAATATCTCCTTATCAACAGACTTCTTTTAGTCATAATTTGTTCTCAAGAGATAAAGACAAACCAGTTATTTTTAGGGATGGAAGTATGGTAGCACGTGATTATGCTTACCTGGATAATTTGTGTTATGACAGAAATTCCGAACAAGTGGTGGAAGGTAAAAAATGTTCACCATACCTAGATACTGTACGGAAAGAGTTACAGCTCTCTGACGACATTATAATGGGGGACTTATTTCGATTTATCGATTGAGAATACAAAAAGCAGCTTATAGATATACTAATTTATGGAGGGCGAAAAATATAATTTTCAGCTGTGAAAGGACTTTATTATGCCATTATCGCGAAAAGGAAAACGAGGATTTTTAATTGCTGGAACCCTTTTTTTGATGATAATAGTTGTTATATTTTCATTCACCTACCACGATTCGCATTGGTCAGATCTTAATACAGCGGTTGCTGTTAAGCTTTATAACTTTTTAGGTGATGGTTGGACCTCTGTTCTTACTAGTATTACGAACATTGGGTCAGGTTATTTTCAACTGCCGTTAACTGGATTGTTAGTTATGTATTTCGTTTTCCAAAGGTACTACTGGGTTGCTGGATTGGTAGCGTTTAATATTATCAGTGTACGGCTAATTAATCGTATTCTAAAATCTGTTTTTGAAGTTGCTAGACCTAACCTGGAGCATTTAGTTCATGCAGGTTATTATAGCTTTCCAAGTGGTCATGCCATGAATTCAACAGCATTTTATGGATTGCTGGCATTCTTAATTTGCAGCTATATAGTCAAAACAAAAAAGCAACGATTCTGGACCTGGCTGCTTGTATCCGCATTAATAGTCCTAATTGGATTTAGTCGTGTCTATTTAGGGGTTCATTTCCCAATGGATGTTTTAGGTGGATTTGCTGCAGGAGGGGCATGGCTGTTAATCAGTATATTTATTCATTCTTTCCTGCCGATAAAGGAAAGAGCAAGAAGCGAAAAAGATCAAATTAGGGGTTAGTCGGGACAAGGGGTTCCTTGTCCCGTTTTCGTTTGTAATTGGAACGATGGCTCTGGTCCCATGTCCCGATTATAGTCCCAATTGTTCAATCTGATTTAATAGATCCGTTATATTGCCAATGGTTTGGAAAATTTCCGATTGCTGCAATTGATCAATAGCTATTTCACCACTTTGTAATACATTGTTCGTTGCATCGAGTAATACCTGGCTTTTGGCTTCTAATTCTTTGTGAACATTTGCGGCAAAATCCGGGGCTTCAAGTTCCAAGAAATCCTGAATATTTCCTTTTAGTTTTTCCAATCTTGCCTCCAAGTCTGCTCCTTCAAGTGAAGCAGCGTCTTCTGCAAATGTACGAAGATTATTAATATACTCTGTTGATTCATTTACGTAATTTAAGGAGTTATTGGCATCCTCTAACATGGAACACCCACTAAGAACGAAAAATACTATTACCATATTCAATGCAAGTTGTTTTTTCATTTATTTCTCCTTTTGAATCTTTTGACTTAAAGATAGCATCAATTCCACTATATGTCGTGTATTATGTTAAATTGCAAGAAGTTTTGTCCATTCCGATTATTATTCCGTTGTTATTTGTGGTATAGTGGTATTGTGAATGAAATATTCTAACTATTCAAAATTGAAGTGTGAATAAATGAGCAGTGGAAATACATTGAGGAAAAGAAGGTTCTGATTGAAAACAGTTACCTGTGTTCGCTATGAAAGGAAGATTAAAGTGGATTTATTTTTAAAAAACATGACTGAAGAACGTGCATTGGAAATTTTAAATTGGAGATATGTAAAGCCTTATGATTTTTACAACAATGAAGCGGATGATGAATCTTTAGAAGAATTTCTTGATAACCAATATTATGCTGTAGTTAATCAGGAAAATGAACTAATTGGTTTCTTTTGTATTGGAGAATCAGCCCAAGTACCTATCGGAAATCGATTTGGAGCGTATCTAGAAGATATGGTTGATGTCGGATTTGGGATGCAACCAGGCTTAACCGGCAAGGGATATGGATTTGAATTTTGTTCTTTTATTTTTCAAAAGGTTCAAGTGAACTATATGGAGAAGGGTTTACGCTTAACTGTAGCCACGTTTAATGAACGTGCATTGCATTTATATGAAAAACTTGGGTTTGTTAAGAGCATGACATTTGATACGGATTCGGCAGAGTTTGTAACGATGGTTAAGGTAAATTGATACGCAAAGGTTTCTTATATAAATGAAGGTTCGATTTGGGGGATAAACATTGAAAACTGCAATATACATGGTACGTCACGCGGAACCTCCATTTATAACCCGATATTTATAGATTAGTATTTGACAGTAACAGTATGACAGAGGTTGAGAGATTGTGGAAGTAATACATAAGAAAAGGAGTTCCATTATATGATTGAAAAAATCGATACGATGTGTTTAACAGTTAGTAATGTTGAAGAATCAAGCAATTGATATCAGGAAATGCTTGGGTTCACAGTGGCTTTTAGTGGCAATGGATACCGGATTTTACGTGTTGGAAATAGTGAGGTACCTTTAACGATTGAAGAAGGGGAAGCATCCTCACTGACGAATCGGGCATATCCGATATTTTTTACTAAAGACCTAGATATTGTATATAAGAAATTACGGGATCATGGTGTCAAGGCGGGTGAAATACAAAAAGATGGAGTTAATACCTTTTTTGATTTTTATGATCTTGACCATAATAAATTGCAAGTGTGCTTTTGGGAATAGCTTCTTGTTTAACGGGGCCTATGCGTGGATCCCGTTAAACAAGGTTTCAATGTTCACAGTAAAAATTATAAATCCTTTGTCAGATAAATACGTTGATGATCTCGTTCATATTCAATATACCCATTATTTTTGTACAGGTTGATTGCACTCATCCATTCTTTGTTCGTTTCCAGCACAAGTCTTGGATATCCTAATTTTATAGCATAATTTTCTAAGTGTACTAACATTATTTGTGCAAACTCTTGTCTTCTGAAAGGCTTTTTCACTGACATCGTTCAGGTTCTGCCAGCCTCATCATGTTCCTTCGTCAATGCGCCTGTGCAAATGACTTGATCTCGATGAAAACCTACAAAGAAAGCATACCCTTCCCTGTTGTAGTAGGTGAAAATGTCCTTAAGATCAGGATTGCAGGTGTGGTCGATAAAACCAAATCGTTCTTTGAATCCTTCGAGTATTAGGTCCTTTGCAATCATGCTGGTATTGCTCGGTAAATTCAATGATTTCCAGTTGATTTTCTACAGGAATTCTCATTTTCTCCCCCTATTTTTTGTGGCTACCCATATTGTCCATCGGTCTTTCTCGATAATTTGTCCAGTACAATTTAATACGCTATCAATGTAACCGATAAGCTGCTCAAGTTCATTGTCAGACAGTTCATGTAAGATGGAACGGCCGTTTCGTGTTCGTAAATCCGTTAATAATTCGTTTTTCGAGGTATATATTTTTCTAATTTCCCAAAATTTAAGTTCATGAATGCTGTTAAATCCAGCACTATTTAATTCTTCTTTGACTGTTTCACTTGAATAGCGTCTCTTAACTTCGAGGTCAGCCAGGTGAGGGAATATTGAAAAAATATACCCTCTAATGTGATTGTCAGTACCCTTTAGCACACAATCGGCAGGAGTTCTGTCCTGAATTATAATTGTTCCGCTTTGATTTAAAATTCTGAATGCCTCAGAAAAACAAGTTGGTAAATCGTCCAAATGATGAATTAGTGCTCGTTCTAATAGTAAATCATACGAATCACTTCGTAAACCAGTATTGTAGGCGTTGCCAAGCTTGAAATTTATCATCTCGCAGTCATGACAGTTTGCTTTTGCTCCTTCAAGCATAGCCTCGGAAAAATCAACACCAGTTATTTTTGGAATACCCATTTCTGAAAGTGCCTTGGAATAGATACCGCCGCCACACCCGATATCAGCCGCATGAGAAATTTCTTTATTAGGCAGCAATTTTGTAATCAGTGCTTGCCAATCTTTATCGGCTGCACGTGTAGTATAACTTTGTTTGTTGTTTGCATCGTGGAAATTAATTGTCAATGTAATCATCTCCTATAAGTATAGAATACATAATAATCACCGATAAAAATAATACATGTTTCGAATCAAAATCAATAACTAATAATTATACTTTTGCCATTTTTCTTACCTGGAAATCTGTATAAAAGAACGTGGAATTACACATTTTAATAGAGATAAGATTGGGAAAGAGGAGTGATGATAGATGGGTGAGTATAGTCATTTCCGTTTCGGACAAAAGGCACCAAAGAATGGTGTGTTCAGAGAAATTGGCGAGACCGGAAGCAGTGTAAGCGATCCGAAAATAGTTAAACTGAAGGCAGGAGAAAAATTCCCGCAAAATTCAAACCATGATCGTGTTTGGACACATGAGAAAAATTAAATAAGGAAAGGTGGGACAGGGGTTTCTTGTCCCACCTTCATTTTTAATACAAGTAAGCGTTATGGGAGCTGGGACGCGGGACTGTCCCCTTGTCTTAGAGGGTAGGGTATGCTATGGTTCAGCAAATTATTGAGTGGCTTGGGGAATTGGGGAAGCCTGGTTTATATATAGTGATGTTACTGGAGGGTTCTTCATTACCTTTTCCAGGAGTTATTTTGGTGCTTTCCTTTGGTTATATTTTATCTCCTGGGTACCTGGATACCGCCTTTTTAGCAATAAACATGAGTATATGCTATAGTCTTGCGAGCCTGATTCCATATTTTTTAGCAAAGAAACTTGAAAGCTTTATTTCAAAAAGGCTGAAAAAAGGATTAGATAAAGGAAGAGCATTTTTTAATCGGTTTGGGGTATGGAGTATTGCTTTATCACGTCCGCTTGGTGTTGGCAATTACATTTCTTACATTGCTGGCATGAGCAGGGTTAATGTGTTCAAATATTTTTCCCTAACGTTAATCGGTATTTATCCTTGGTCGTACGTAATGATTATGCTAGGTGATTATTTCAATGGAAGCTACGAGGCTTTTAAGCAATTTTTTGATGCCTATAGTATTTACGTTTATATAGCCGCTGGATTAGTCATTCTTGGGGTAATCGTATTTATTTATTATACTAAGCTAAAAAAGGATATTTCGCCTAGAAACTAGAACTATACATAGAGAGATTTTCTGGAGGGATCACATGAAGAAGGCATTTATTTTTATTTTATGTTTACTATTGTTGGCTGCTGGTGTCTATTGGGGTACGTATAAATGGCTTGAGGGTGAAGGGGAAGATGTTGCAAAAGGTGAGAAGACTGCAAATGCAGAAGAAGCAGAACGGGATGAAATTCAGAAACAGCGTGAAGAAATAGATGGCACGATTACTGAAGAAGATTTAACCGTTTTTAAAGAAAAAGGATTGAATCCGTTTGGAGAAGATACAAAAATGGAGGAATTAACGGATATTAGGTATCAGGAGTATATTCATGGAATGTCACATCAAAAGGTAAAAGCAAGTAAGAAGTGGGGATTTTATGAGATACATCCTGAGCGTATTCAATGGCTTTTGGACGGATTGGATAAGGTGGATTTAGCCAATGAGAAGGTATATCGGGATATTTTAAAGAAATGGAGTGAAGCAAATTTTTCCAGTGCGGATGATGACCATAATACCATCTGGAATTTACAAGGGGGAACTGTTGGCAGAGCGATTGGTGTATTGAGTGCCGAGGAAGAACAAAAATATGTTGATAATCAATCGGAATAATGATGGAAAATTTAATTGTTAACCATGGTATATAGGTATGATTGACAATTGCCAATCTTGTTTCTTTTGTATTTTTTGCAAGCGTATTCATTCCTGTCATAGTAGTGTGGCAGGTGTGTTTTATGTAAAATCGATTTTTCTGACTTCGCTTGAATAAGCCTCCGGTCAATGTTAACTTATATAACCGTTGATGTTTTTAGTTTGCTTTTATTTGCTTCTTATAAGTTGATCATCGCCTGATCAAGAGAAGTACAACCTTAAAAAAGCAAATAATAAATTAGAAGGAGCGATTTGGTGGAGTTCGGAGTATTTATTTCGCTGGGCATTTATATGGTCGGCATGCTATTAATTGGATACTGGTCTTATCGCAAGACGTCCAATTTATCGGATTATATGTTAGGAGGACGCGGGTTAGGTCCTGCGGTTACGGCATTGTCAGCTGGCGCCTCCGACATGAGTGGCTGGATGGTTATGGGCTTGCCTGGAGCCATGTATGTTACGGGGATTGCAAGTGCATGGCTTGCGATCGGACTAACGGTAGGAGCTTACTTGAACTATATTATTTTGGCACCAAGATTAAGAACGTATACAGAAATTGCTGATGATTCCATAACCATACCGGATTTCTTGGAAAATAGGTTTCATGATTCATCTAATATACTAAGACTTGTTTCTGGTCTGGTTATTCTCATCTTTTTTGTTTTATATGCTTCAGCGGGAATGGTATCTGGCGGCAGACTGTTTGAAAGTGCATTTGGCATGGATTATAAAATTGGTCTTTTTGTGACAGTAGGTGTTATTGTTGCCTATACTCTTTTCGGTGGCTTTTTAGCCGTAAGTATGACAGATTTCGTACAGGGCGTTATCATGTTTGTAGCTCTGGTATTGGTTCCGATTGTTGCTTTGACAGAGGTTGGAGGAACTGAAACATTGCTGGACGATCTGCAACGGATTGATCCTTCCCTTTTAGACTTTTTTAAGGGCACATCTGTTCTTGGAATTATATCTTTCCTGGCATGGGGTTTAGGCTATTTTGGACAGCCCCATATCATTGTACGATTTATGGCAATTAGTTCAACAAAAGAATTAAAAACAGCTCGCCGAATCGGAATTGGCTGGATGATCATATCTATCGCCGGAGCTATGCTTGTTGGACTTATCGGTGTCGCTTATTTTGCAGATCATCCAGGTCAGCTTGGTGATCCTGAAACGGTTCTGATTGTTTTTGCAGAGGTATTATTTAATCCTTATATAACCGGATTTATTTTAGCAGCAATCCTTGCGGCAATCATGAGTACAGTTTCTTCACAGCTTCTTGTTACATCAAGTGCTGTGACAGAGGATTTTTATAAAACGTTCTTTAGAAGGAAGGCATCTGATAAGGAATTAGTTCTTGTAGGTCGATTGGCAGTTTTAATTGTCGCGGTTATAAGTTTAATCCTTGCCTATACTCCAAACGATACAATCCTTGGACTGGTAGGTAACGCATGGGCAGGATTTGGAGCAGCATTTGGACCAGCTGTACTGTTAAGTCTGTATTGGAAACGAATGACAAAATGGGGTGCGTTAGCAGGAATGATTGTTGGAGGTGCAACAGTTATTACCTGGCTAAATATACCTGGCCTATCTGACTTTCTTTATGAGATAATACCTGGGTTTATACTGAGCCTTATAGCAGTCATTATTGTTAGTCTGTTAACAAAAGAACCCGAAAAACAAGTTCACGAACAGTTTGAAAAAATGGAACAAAAAATGGCAGAAACAGAATAAACTATCATAAAGAGGTAGCATCATATCAATTGTGATGCTATCTTTTTTATAGGGACAGAAAAGATTAGGCGGGACACGGGGTCATGGTGGGACAGGAGAACCGACCTTTTATTTCCATGATATAGAAAGAAGTGCAATATAATACAGTAAACGACAATAAATGCTTTTCAATTACTAGAATGTGAGGGTTTAGCGTGGGTAGACTTTTTTTGGGGGAAGACGAAAAACCTGTGTTAAATGAAGTAAATACATTACTGGGTTTCACAAAGATAAGTACGTACCCAAAGCTTTGGGAAGTCAGTGGGATATCATATTCTAAACATATCGAACGACTTAAAGAGTACAATAAAATAGTCTTCGCTGATTGGATGATCGGCCATGGTGTGGGACAGGGGGTCTGACCCCATGTCCCAAAATGAAATTAGGATGTGGAGTTGAATACATGATTAAAGCAATATTTTTTGATTTGGATGATACTTTACTTTGGGATAAAAGAAGTGTTAAAGAGGCTTTTGAAGCTACCTGTAAACTGGCTGAGAAGAAGTATGGTATTGATCCAGCTTTATTGGAGGATAAAGTTAGGAGAAATGCCCGGGCATTATACGCTTCCTACGATACCCATGCCTTTACACAGATGATTGGGATTAATCCATTTGAAGGGTTGTGGGGAAATTTCACAGATGAAGGTGAATCTTTTGGTAAATTGAAAGAGATTGTTCCGGGTTACCGAAAAGAATCGTGGACTAGAGGGCTAAGCGATATGGGGATTAACGATTCCTTATTTGGCCATCAATTGGCAGAGACATTTCCAGAGATGCGCAAGAAAAGTGCATTCGTATTTGCGGAAACATTTCATGTACTAGATCAGTTGAAAGGCGATTATAAGTTATTACTGCTTACAAATGGTTCGCCTGAATTACAGCAAACGAAGCTGAAAATAACTCCAGAACTCACACCGTATTTTGACCATATTGTGATTTCAGGAATGTTTGGGAGAGGGAAGCCGGATCCGGCAATTTTCGAACATTCTTTGAATTTACTATCCGTTCAAAAGGACAACGTAATCATGGTAGGGGATAATTTGATGACGGATATACTTGGTGCATCAAGGGCAGGTATAACTTCTGTGTGGATTAACCGTCATAATAAAAAAGTAAATGATGCGGCCCCGGATTATGAGATTTCCAATTTGGAGGAGCTTTTGCCGATAGTGAATAAAATTAATCATCGGGATAAATAGATTAATAGAAAAAACTTTGACGGTTAATCGGCGGATTTTATATAATTCCGGCGTTAATGGAATTATTTCAGCGTTAAATTAATTAATTCGGCGTACCCGCAATTAATTCGGCGCTCCGTCAAGTTTTTTCCAGTGAATGCGCCACGCAGCCAATGGTTGATAGTAGCAGTGTTACACTATCTCAATAAAAGCGGCCGCCCAAATTCGAACAGCCGCTCACTACTTATAGATCTATCGCAGTTACATCATAAATCTCATTTAATGCTTTCAATTCTTCAAGTCCATCTTTTTCTAAGTGTTTATCAACAGTCAGCATCATGATCGCATCTCCGCCAATATCAGAACGGTCTACCTGCATGGTGGCTATGTTGATCTGATGCTGAGCTAGAAGACTTCCCATTCGCCCGATTACTCCCGGCTGGTCTTTATGATGTATAACCACGATATGACCAGCAGGGGTGAAATCTACACTATAGTGATCCACCTTTACAATTCTTGCTCCCAGGCCATTTAACAAGGTTCCTGATACGCTGCGTTTATCGGATTTCGTTTTCACTTCAACTTTGAGCAAATTTGTAAATCCTTTCGCCTGGGAAGTTTTATTTTCATGAATTGTAATGCCTTTTTTCTCAGCAAGGTAAAGAGCATTTACATCGTTGACATGATTGCCAAGATGACGTTTTAGAATTCCCCTTACCGTATTTCTGGTTATTGGCGCTACTTCCACCTCTGATAAGTCACCAGCGTAATAAATATTCACTTCTTCGATTACCTCTTGTGTTAAGTGGATCAGGAACAGCCCCAATTTTTCCGCTAAATTAAAGTATGGTTCAATTTTGTTCATAATATCTTTCGGTACGGACGGAAGGTTAACTGGATTCCTTACTGTTCCACCTGTTAAAAAGCTGATAATATCCTGACAGACATCAATAGCAACATTTTCCTGGGCTTCAATTGTGCTTGCGCCTAGGTGGGGGGTAGCAATCACTTCTGGTAACTCCAGTAATTTATTATCGAGGAAAGGCTCTTCTTCAAAGACGTCCATCGCAGCACCGGCGACTTTTTTAGAAATGATTGCTTCATATAAAGCGTCCTCATCAATAATTCCGCCGCGGGCACAGTTAACAATTTGTACACCATTCTTCATCAGCTGAAAAGCCTCTGCATTTATTAGGTGCCTTGTTTCCTTTAATAACGGTGTATGTACTGTAATGAAATCCGCATTTTTTAATACATCTTCAATTGCTCCGTATTCAATTCCCATTTTTTCTGCTTTTTCTTCCGTTAAAAATGGATCATATGCCATAACATTCATTCGTTGCCCCTTAGCACGATAAGCAACCTCCGTACCTATCCTGCCAAGACCGACAATTCCAAGCGTTTTGTTTTTTAATTCAACACCAAGATACTTTTTACGTTCCCATTGCTGATTTTTAAGTGCGTAGTAAGCTTGCGGAATGTTTCTGGACATGGCCATTAGCATTGCCATCGTATGTTCTGCTGCTGAATTTGTATTGCCATTAGGGGCGTTCACGACAATGATTCCGTGCTCAGTAGCTGCATTAAGGTCTATATTGTCTACTCCGACACCTGCACGGCCGATAATTTTCAGGTTAGGAGCATTACGAATTAATTCACGGGTTACTTGTGTTTGACTTCGCACCAATAATGCATCAAAATCTGAAATTTTATCTCTTAATTCTGTAGGGGATAAACCTATATCAATTACAATATTTACGTTTTCTGTGGATTGCAAGGCGTGAATTCCCTCTTCACTAAGCGGATCCGAAATTAATATACGAAACATTACCGTAAAACCTCCTGTATGATAATCCTAGCCAATATAAACCTTCTGAGCAGCACGAATTCCTTTACCAAGATCAATTGCCTTGCCGATTTTTTGTAAGCCAATTTCAATGATACCGATTATTTGCAGTACGTCTGCTGGAGAACAATAGCCCATATGACCAATACGGAAAATTTCTCCTTCCAAATGCTGCTGGCCGCCTGCTATAGACAATCCAAACTCTTTTTTGATAATACGTCTTAATTCTTCAGCAGGAAAATCGGCTGGTTTTATAGCTGTTACGGTCGGCGAGGCAGAAGTATCACTTGTTAACAAAGGAATTCCATGTGCCTGAAACGCTGCCCTTGTCATGTTCTTCATTAATTGGTGTCTTGCATAAACCTGCTCAAGACCTTCTTCTTCCATAAGCTTAAGAACTTGTTCCAAACCAAATAAAAGGGATAAAGCTGGTGTAAAAGGTGTTGAGTCTTTTGCAAGGGTGATTTGATACTTTTTCAAATCCAAATAAAATCGCGGACGTTTATTTGCCGCAATGACTTTCCAAGCACGGTTACTTGCTGCGACAAAAGTTAATCCAGCGGGGAGCATCATCGCTTTTTGTGAGCCCGTTATTAATATGTCAACGCCCCACTCATCCATCTTTGACTCAACGCCGCCAACACAGGAGACACCATCCACGATAAATAATGCATTTGAATTATGATGTACAACCTGTGCAAGCTCTTCAATTGGGTTCAATACTCCAGTAGATGTCTCGCAATATGTGGAAAATACAGCTTTAATCGAAGGATGTTGTCTAAGATACCGTTCAACAGACTCAGGTGATACCGACTTTCCCCACTCAATATCCAAGCGATGGGTTTGAATCCGATACTCCGAACATAGCTTAGCAAACCGTTCACCAAAAGAGCCTGTAACAATTACTAATACTTCATCATCAGGATTTACGGCATTGACAACCGCTGTCTCCAGTCCTGCTGTTCCACTACCCGCAATAATCATGACTTCCTGCTCCGTTCCAAATATCGGCATTAGTTTAGGCTTAATCCTTTGCAACAGATCCTTTGTTTCCTGCCCCCGGTGCCCGATCATTTGTTGACTCATTGCACGTTGTACACTTGGAGGAATTGGGCTGGGGCCTGGAATTCTTAATAATTGATGGTCTGGTAGCATTACCTTTCTCCTTTCTAAATGAAAATAAGAAATTAGTACGTAGCAAGTTAAAATATTTTCTAGCATAGCAGAATCAAAAATATTGTCAATGAATTTAATCAATTTTAAATTTATTTACTATTGCGTGCGTAGAAATTGGATAAACAGCATATGTTTAGGCAAAATAACGTTATGGAGGTGTTTACGAATGGGTAAAAAGAAACAAACAAATAATGGAGTAAGTGATGAACAAGCTGTAAGAAAGGAATTATCCAGAAGCTATGATCATGAATTTGCTAATGAACCGTTAACAGAGAATGAAAAGTACAACAATAAAAAAACAAAAAAACGACAATAATGGAGAGAAAGCCATAGACTGCATGCTAATTTCATGTGCTATGGCTTAATACTTGAAGAAATTAATTCTAATTTAGTCTGTTCTAGTTTATTATTGATATATAGCATATTTTTCTTAGGGAATACGGGAAGTTATAAAAGGAAGGTAGTTTATGTCGGAAGAAAACATTACTAGACTTAATTTAGATGGAAAAGAATACATACTGATTGGGACTGCCCATGTATCAAAGCATAGTGCAGAGCAAGTAAAGGAAGTAATTGAAGCGGAGCAGCCGGACTCTGTGTGTATCGAATTGGATGAACAGCGATACCAATCGATGATGGAGGGCAGCAAGTGGAGAGATACAGATATTTTCAAAGTCATTAAAGAAAAGAAAGCTACGTTGCTGTTAATGAACCTAGCTATATCTTCCTTTCAAAAACGAATGGCAAAACAATTCGGCATTAACCCCGGTCAGGAAATGATGCAGGGTATTGAATCGGCTAAGGAGACAGACGCGAACTTAGTGTTGGCTGATAGAAATATTCAAATTACATTTTCCCGCATCTGGGGCAGTATTGGTTTAAAAGGAAAGGCAATCCTTCTCATGCAAGTGATTGGGAGTATTTTCAGTAACGAAAGCATTTCCGAAGAGGAATTGGAAAAAATGAAGTCACAGGATATGATTGATTCCATGCTTCATGATTTCACTGATAACTTTCCCAAGTTAAAAAGGCCATTAATCGATGAGCGTGATCAATTTCTTTCTCAAAAAATTAAAGAAGCGCCGGGAGATAAGGTTGTTGCCGTTCTTGGAGCAGCGCATGTTCCCGGAATAAAAGAAGAAATTAGAAAAGAACACGATTTAGAGCGCCTTTCCGAGCGGCCGCCTAAATCGAAGGCACCAAAGATTATTGCCTGGACCATACCAATCGTTCTTCTTTCGATTATCATCTACACTTTTAACGTGGATCCCTCTGCCGGTCTGCAGCAAACCATTAGCTGGGTATTATGGAATGGAAGCTTATCGGCAATAGGGACGGCAATTGCATTAGGTCATCCATTAACCATTCTTACTGCATTTGTTGCTGCACCCATTACATCCTTGGATCCTATAACTGCAGCTGGCTGGTTTGCTGGATTTGTACAAGCATATTTCCGAAGACCTACTGTTGCCGATTTTGAGAATCTGCAAGAGGACGTTTATAGTGTAAAAGGATTTTGGAATAATAAAGTGACGCGTATTCTGCTTGTGGTTGTTTTTGCGAATTTAGGAAGCTCTTTAGGAACATTTATCGGAGGAGCAGACGTTATTCGCTTGTTCATTGAGAATTTGTAAAAAAGCGGTATATAGAATTTCCTGTTCACTTAAATACATAAACATTTGTTTGAGTTAGTTTAAGAAAGATTAAGAGACTAGGGTAAAAAGATAAAAAGCCAAGCGTTATAGGAATTTGGGCTGGAGGGTTTTTATGCATTTAATAGCTGAACAACCGTATTTCAAGGTTGAAAGGCAAGTAAATAGCATCGAACAAAAGGATATTGAACATGCACGTACGTTATACTTATATCACGATAAAATTGTTACCAAGTATCGTGAGTTTCCCATTCAGGATGTACTTGATATAACATATCGTTCAGTAGGGGATGATGGCGGTCTGCTATATCTGCATACAAGCAGCGGACTTTATACATATACAGTGAAATCATCGCCGAAAAAGTTTATCGAAGCTTTTAAGGAAATAGGGAAAACGGAATAAAATGGATAAGCGGGAACAGAGACTGGATCTGGTTCCGCTTATTTATTATATAAATATATAAAATAGATTCCTTTTATTCATTCCTTTTTTATGTTAGGATGTACTGTTGCAGCTATCACATAATTGAAATGGAATAAGTATTGTTTTAAATTTCACGCTTTCATAAAAAAACTTTGCAGTGGAATTAATAAAGCAACAGACTTCTATGTTAGGAAAGAAGGAAAAGAATCAATGGAAAAAAGTCAAACTCCTTCACAATCGGGGGAAACAATTAATAAAGTACCAATCATGATCGTATTGATTTCAGGTGCGTTTGTCGCGATTTTGAATCAGACATTATTAGCCACTGCATTACCGCACATCATGCATGACCTAAAACTGGACGCCAACGTTGCTCAGTGGCTGCAGTCTATCTTTATGCTTGTAAACGGAATTATGATACCAATTACCGCCTTTTTGATCGGAAGGTTTACGACCAGAGGATTGTTTCTTTCTGCGTTGAGTATTTTTGCGGTCGGAACCGTTATTTGTTCCATTGCACCCAATTTTGCTTTTTTAATGGTTGGGAGAATTGCACAGGCGGCGGGTGCTGGTATTATCATGCCGCTAATGCAAACGATATTATTTCTAATATTTCCAATTGAAAAAAGAGGTACGGCGATGGGGATGTTTGGGTTAGTAATTGCATTTGCACCAGCAATAGGACCTACATTGTCAGGATGGCTTGTAGAACAATTCCCATGGAGAAGCTTGTTTTATGTTATCCTGCCAATTGTTATTATCGATATTGCTGTAGCGTATTTCATTCTTAAAAATGTTACAAAACAAACATTTCCGAAGCTGGATATTCTATCGATTATCTTATCAACGTTAGGCTTTGGAGGATTGTTATTTGCATTCAGTACAGCGGGAAGCAGCGGCTGGGCAAGTACTCAAGTCATCGTTTCATTAATAGTTGGTGCGATCGCCTTAACATGGTTTATATTCAGACAGCTAAAATTGGAGGAACCAATACTTGAGTTTAGAATATTTAAATACAAAATATTTACATTAACAACTGCACTTGGTATGGTTGTGTTTATCGCTATGATTGGAGCAGCAGTTGTACTGCCTTTACTTATGCAAAATATGCTCGGATTTTCAGCATTTGAATCCGGACTTGCGCTATTGCCGGGTGCGTTGCTGATGGGGATTATGAACCCAATTACGGGACGATTGTTTGATAAGTTTGGTGCAAAATGGTTATCCATTATAGGGCTGGCCATATTAGTTATTACAACATTTATGTTTACAGATTTAACAACTGAAACATCATTCACATATATAGCGGTTATGAATGCCATAAGGATGCTTGGTGTTGCAATGGTAATGATGCCAGTGACTACAGCCGGATTAAATCAGCTGCCTAAGGACCTAATTTCCCACGGAACAGCAATGAACAATACAATGCGTCAGGTCTCAGGAGCGGTTGGTACGGCCTTGCTTGTATCTGTCATGACAAATAATGCTATTCCTGAGCAGGGGATCAGCGGACTCATACATGGCGTAAATGTTTCATTTATAGTTGCCGGTGTTATTGGGATTATTGGGCTGGTCTTAGCTTTCTTTATTAAAAACTCACGCCCAGGGATTGATGGAAGTGAAACTGCTTAAACATGCGAAAAAACGAAAGGAACGAGCTTCATGTAGAGCTCGTTCCTTTAATATATAATTTATTTAGATCAGGATTGTGCTTTTCCCCTTTTTGCGGAGGGCATTTTAATAGATGCATAAACAAGTGCGATGATAAGGAACAAGCCTAGATATCCAATTAGTGGATAGAAAAATGCAACTAGATCGGTAAAACCAACAAAACTAGCCCCAAAAGCTACTATCATCGTAATAATGACAAACAATTTATATTTGCTTGATCCAATTTCCGTGAAACGTGCCCCAAATGCGAAGAACATACTTACCGCTGTATTAAATATCATTCCAAATAGAATTAATGAATAAATGACTCCTAAAACAGGTGATATATCATCAACGATTTTTAACATCGGCATATCGAAACTTGCAACAACGTCAATTTTCGAATAGATAGCCAGGTGACTTAAAATAATTAGAATTCCAAGACCCAAGCCGCCAGCAAGGCCACCAAGTCCAGCAGTTTTTTCATCCTTTTCAGCGCCTCCCATAACAAGGGACATAGAAGCTCCTACTGCAATATTAAATGAAACATAGTTGATTCCCGATATGAACCAGTTTGGCAATGATGATGGCTGTTCTTTAGCAATTGGTTCAAGTGCTGCAAATGAAGTGTCCATTGAAAACAGACTATAAATGGATACAATGATTACACCAAGGATTAAGAACGGCGTAATACTTCCAATTACCGCAACAACGCGATCAACATTCATCATAATGGTAAGGATGACTAAAATTGTCAATAGTGCTGTACCCATAAACGATGGCAGCCCAAACTGCTGATTAAGGGTGGATCCCGCGCCAGCAATCATGACAACACCTACACCAAACAGGGTGAAGATAATGATATAATCAACGATTACGCCAAGATAGCGTCCGCTGATTTTATATACTGCCTCTTTATGTGATGTTGTTTGCAAACGGCTTCCAAGCCTAACTAATGTCATACCAAGGTAGGCAAATAATGCTGTCGCAATAATCGCTCCGATTGTTCCTAATATCCCGAAGCTAGTAAAGTATTGTAATACCTCTTGTCCCGATGCAAAGCCTGCACCGACAATGATTCCAATAAAAGCGCTTCCAATCTTTAATATTTTTTTCATGGGGTATCCTCCAAACATGTTGTGCCAATTGCATATAATACTAAAAAAATGACAATTTGTCGAATTTTGTCTAATAATATAAACGTTTTCAACAGTGTAACAAAATATTGCCAGCATTCGGTTGTAGTATTAATAAAATCTGAAATATATAATTTGTAATTATTCACAAGGCGTTAATACAAATTACCGATAATGTGGTATTCTAGGGACAGAATGGAGTGAACGTTTATATGAGTCATTCATCCGATTATAACGAATTGTTTAAAGACGATTTTGATTCCCTGGAAGGGCTTGCCGATCGGATTGGAGAAATTCTGGATTGCCCAATTACAATTGAAGATTCCAACCATCGAATACTTTCCTACAGCATGCATGAAAAGAATATTGATGACGCCAGGATAGCTACCATTATTAGAAGAAAAGTACCGGAAAAAGTGATTAACAGCCTGTGGAAACATGGTGTGATGGGGAAGTTATTTGAAAGTGACGATCCGGTTATTATTCCTGCGATTGAAAAAGTGGGATTAGGCAACCGCATCGCTGTCTCAGTTCGAAAAAACAATGAAGTACTTGGGTTCATATGGGCACAGACTGACAATAAAACCCTCAGTGATGAGAAAATTAATCTGCTTAAAGAAGCAGCCAATCTTGTAACGAAACAGCTGCTCAAACTCCAAATTAAAAAGAAAAAGGCAGAGGAAAGCTACCAGGAGTTTTTTTGGAAGTTATTAACTGGGCATGTCCAGCAGAAAAGCGTAATTGAACGTCAGGCAAAGCAATTCGGGTTACGATTAGATGGCAGGCTCGCAATTGCCATGATTGAATACGATTGTGAAATAACACAAACGATCGAGAAGCATTCTTACTATTTGACGGAAACATTGCAGCTTGTTCATGTGGTTTGTCGTGTATTTGATCAAAACCAGCTAATATTGCTAATCCGTGTAGGAGAAAATGGAAAGGCTATAAATGCTTTGAATGAATTTATCCAAAATTTTATTCACAAAATAAGTGAACGATTGCAAATTAATGATGTGAAAGGATCCTTTGGAATAATTTATGATTCACCACAATTTATTAAAAATAGCTACAGCCAAGCCTCAAAGGTTTTAGAGGTCAAGGAGCAATTTTCACAGGAGCTAAAAAATATATATAGTTATCAGGAACTTGGCATTTATCAATTTTTAGATGAACTATATAAAATCAGAAGCAAGGAGCAATATAGAAATTACGCCATTGATAGATTAAAGGAATACGATCGAAAGCATCATTCCGAATTGTTAGCAACGTTAAAGGTTTATTTGGAATGTGACAGTAACGTTCATAGAGCGGCTAATTTGATACACGTTCATACCAATACATTAAATTACCGTCTTAAAAGGATAGTTGAAATTGCGGAAATTGATTTAAAGGATCCTAACCAGAAAACAACGATATACCTTGATTTAAAATTAGAAAGTATCAGGGGGGATAATATGTGATTTTGCACAAATCATCCCTCAAATTTTTTGTTACCTGCATAAACAAAATTCAGAATAAAAACGATATAATGAAGTGTAAAATGATAGTTAGGAGAGATAAATATGATTATTGGTGTACCTAAGGAAATAAAAAATAACGAAAATCGTGTTGCAATGACACCGGCTGGGGTTGTGAATTTAGTAAAAGCTGGACATAGTGTTATTATTGAATCAGATGCTGGAGTTGGCAGTAACTTCACAAATGATGAATATAAAGAAGCTGGGGCCGAAATTATTGTAAGCGCTTCAGACGTTTGGGAAAAAGCGGAAATGATTATGAAGGTTAAAGAGCCGCTTTCATCTGAATATGGTTATTTTCGTAAGGGGTTAATTTTATTCACATACCTTCACTTAGCAGCGGAACCGGAATTGACAAAAGCATTAGTTGAAAACGAGGTAACTGCAATAGCTTATGAAACAGTAACAGTAAACAATACACTGCCGCTGCTCACTCCGATGAGTGAGGTTGCCGGCCGGATGGCATCGCAAATTGGTGCACAATACCTTGAAAAATTTTACGGTGGAAAAGGTATTCTTCTAAGTGGTGTTCCAGGTGTTAAACGAGGTAAAGTAACTGTTATTGGTGGAGGAATGGTTGGCACAAATGCTGCTAAGATTGCTGTCGGACTTGGTGCAGATGTAACGATTATTGACTTAAATCCAACACGTTTACGCCAGTTGGAGGATATCTTTGGCACAAGTGTACAAACATTAATGTCTAACCCGTTCAATATTGCTGAAGCGGTAAAAGACTCTGATTTAGTTATTGGCTCTGTATTAATCCCAGGTGCAAAGGCTCCTAAACTTGTAACAGAAGAAATGGTTAAATCCATGCAGCCTGGCTCAGTTATTGTTGACGTTGCCATTGATCAAGGCGGCAACTTTGAAACAGTTGATCACATTACAACACACGATGATCCGATTTATGTAAAACATGGTATCCTTCATTACGCTGTTGCAAACATGCCTGGTGCAGTACCGCGCACATCAACAATGGCACTAACAAATGTTACCATTCCTTATGCAGTTCAAATTGCTTCAAAAGGTGCTGTGAAGGCAATCAATGAGAACACTGCAATCAAATCAGGTGTAAATGTTGTTAATGGCAAGGTTACATTTGAAGCAGTAGCACATGATCTTGGCTACAATTATGTTAAAGTAGAAGAAGCTATCTCAGACTTAACTTAAATCTCGTCAATTTAAAGTTTTTAATGTAAAATACCCTTCATGTGATATTGCTTGAAGGGTATTTTTAAATGGATCAGGGGGAATTAGTTGTGAAGCATGGAAGCTATCGAGATACATGGGTAGAGGTTTCATTGGATGCTATTCGGGAAAATGTAAAAGCTTTTAAGGGGCATATACACAATAATTGCAGACTTATGGCTGTTGTAAAAGCAGATGGTTATGGGCATGGTGCTGTCGAAATCGCAAAAACGGCAATCCAATCGGGTGCAGACTATTTAGCGGTTGCCTTGCTGGATGAGGCAATGGAACTTCGGGACGCAGGGATAGATTTTCCTATTTTAGTTCTTGGTTACACTCCCCCTTCTGCCGCAGAAGATGCAATTATGAACGATATTGCATTGACTGTATTTACGCAGGATGTAATCAAGAGGATTAACGATATTTCTGAAGAAAATGAAAAAAAAGCTCGTATTCACATAAAAATTGATACAGGGATGAGCAGAATCGGGTTAATCAGTGAAACAGCGGTATTTCAATTGATTCAGTCAATATCATCTCCATTTGTTTTAATAGAAGGAATCTTTACGCATTTTGCTGATGCGGACAATGTTGATTCTGCGTATACTAATAAACAGTTTAATCGTTTTAATAAGCTGATTGATTATCTGGAAGAGCATGACGTTCAAATACCTATTAAACATTGTTGCAACAGTGCAGGAACGATTGCATATCCGGAGATGCATTTAGATATGGTTCGGGTGGGGGTAAGTATGTATGGGTTATACCCAAGTGAGCATCTGCAAGAAAAAATCAGCTTAAGGCAAGCGATGAGCTTCAAAACAAAATCAGTTATGACGAAAACGGTACCGATCGGTCAGCCAATCAGTTACGGATGTACGTATGCTCCAGCAAAAAACTCTACAATTACGACGATTCCGGTTGGCTATGCAGACGGATTTTCACGGGCATTATCGAATACAGGAAATGTAACCATTAATGGACAACGGGCACCTATCGTTGGTCGGATTTGTATGGATCAGGCGATGATTAATGTGACGGAAATTGAACCGTTTAGCTCGGAAGATGTGATTACTATATTCGGTGATCCGGGTGATGGGTATATTTCTTTGGCAGAAGTAGCTGATCAGATGCATACCATTCATTATGAAGCAGCTTCCCTGATTGGGAAAAGAGTCCCGCGTATATATATCAGGGAAAACAAAATGGCTTAAGCAAAGAGGTTGTCCTAATATGGATGGCCTCTATTAATATGTCTGTTATTTAAAAAATGGGTGCATTTTCATGGATTCACACTGGTTAAAGCTTTTTCTATTAGCGGGAGCGGTTGGATTAGCGTTAATCCAGGTTTTCTTATCTACTTCACACACTTGAATGGAGTCCATAATTTTTTTCAAGTTCACATTTTTACCACTTAATGATTATCTCAAATAATTGTATTTCGAACTTGACTATATTATTATTTATTAATGTTACTACATTATATATTAAACTTATATAGATAGGCAGGAGCATAAATTGAAAATAGGTATTGAAAAAATTGGCTTTTACACACCTCATTTATATGTAGATATGAACAAATTAGCAGTCAAAAGGAATGTGGAACCAGAAAAGTTTACAATAGGAATTGGACAGGAAAAAATGGCTATCCCTCCAATCACGCAGGATTCCGTAACACTTGCGGCAAATGCAGCTTTTGAAATCGTGGACGAAAAGGATAAGGAAGCTATTGATCTTTGTATTTTTGGGACGGAATCAGGCATTGATCATTCGAAATCTGCAGGAATTTATGTTCATCACTTGTTAGGGCTAAATCCACATGCTCGGGCAATCGAAGTAAAACAGGCATGCTATGGGGCGACAGCTGCTATCCAGATGGCGAAAGGGCATATCGCATTAAATCCAACAAAGAAAGTTTTAGTCCTGGGTTCGGATATTGCCAGATATGGTTTAAATACCTCAGGAGAAGCTACTCAAGGGGCAGGAGCGGTTGCATTAGTTATCAGCGCAGATCCTAAAATTCTGGAACTTGAAGAGCAAAGTGCTTATTTGACATCTGATATTATGGATTTCTGGCGACCAGTATATTCTGATAAAGCATTTGTTGATGGTAAATATTCAAATGAGCAATATATTTTGTTCTTTTCAAAAATATGGGAAGCCTACAAAGAGAAGACAGGGTTAGAACTTAAAGATTTAGAGGCAATCTGCTTTCATCTTCCATACACGAAAATGGGACTTAAGGCGCTAAGAACAATATTAGACGAAGGAACAGAAGAAGATAAAGAACGGTTATTGGAAAACTACAAAATAAGCACGACCTATAACAGGAACGTTGGAAATATTTATACGGGATCACTTTATTTAAGCCTGCTTTCACTTCTTGAACAAAAAGGAGATTTGAAAGAGGGTTCAAGAATCGGGCTATTTAGTTATGGTTCTGGAGCTGTAGGGGAGTTTTTTACTGGTATTTTGCAGCCAAATTATCGTGAATATTTACGTGTGGATCAACATGCTGAACTATTCTCATCAAGAACTGAAGTGACTGTTGAAGAATATGAGAAGGTTTTCCAGGAAACGTTACCAACTGATGGTTCGACAATTGAATTTGACATTGATAAAGACCCAGCGAAAATTTGTTTATCAGGTATGACTGATAATATGCGTCAATATGTTAATAAGATGAACTAGAGGATAAGCCGGTGAATCTCCGGTGTGTTCCTAATATCAAATTAAGAAGCTGCAATCGAAAACAAATCGACTGCAGCTTCTTTATAGTTATTGATTATGAACAATTTCAAAATGCCTCCACTCTTCTGGCAATAGTGCCTGGTATTTCGGCTGTAAAAAGCGATCATCGATCAGGACAATGGTGCCTTGATCCGAATCCGATCTGATCAGTCTGCCACCTGCTTGCAAAACCTTGTTCATCCCAGGGTAAACATAGGCATAATCAAAGCCATTTTGCCCCACTGAGGTAAAATAATCTTTTATGATGTCTCTTTCCAATCCGATTTGCGGAAGTCCAACACCAACCACTATAACCCCGCGGAGCCTATCACCCTTTAAATCTACACCTTCTGAAAAGATCCCGCCGAGTACTGCAAACCCTACAATTCTTTGTTCCACGTTTGGTTGGAATTTACCTAAAAATTCTTCTCGCAAACTTTCTGACATTCCTGCATCCTGAACAATGGTTTTTATATCCGGCGCATTCTGTTTAAATGCTTCAAATACGGTATTCATATAGCTATAGGATGGAAAAAAGATAAGAAAATTACCTGCAGTTTTAGTTAAAACATCCATGATAAATCGAATCATCGGTCTGAGCGTATGATCACGGTCACGATAACGGGTGGACAATGGTTGAATCAGCACCTCTATATTTTCCCGGGCAAATGGTGAGGGGATGGAGAGTACATAGTCTTCCATTGTTCCACCTAATAAATTCTTATAATAATTGGCTGGTGCTAATGTAGCTGAAAAGAAAATCTTGGATCGAAAGCCTTTTCCCATTTGCTGAATGAGATAAGATGGATCCAGGCAAAATAATTTCACTCTTACTTCACGATTTTCAAGCTCAACATAGGTTGTAAATCGCTTATCGTAAAGTCTGGAGATTTTTGAAAAGGTGTTTGCTGCAAAATACGTATCCAGTAAATGCTGACTGGGATTTTCATTTTGCACTAATTCCACTTCTGTAACTTCTGCAAATTTTTCCACTAGAATTGCTAGTTTTTCATCCAATTCTTTTTCAATTAAATTCTTCCGTTTTCTTTTTTCAGCCAAATGAACGTTGATAGATTTTGCTGCATCAGCAATTGCATCATTTATTCCTTTATAATCTTTTTTGACCCTAAGGAAATCGGATTTAAAAAGTTCAGCAGAATACATTTCACGAGCACGATCAACCATGTTATGGGCTTCATCTACAAGCAATGCGGTTTGTTTTTTCTGTTCCTCTAAAAGGCGCTTTAAGGAAACCTTTGGATCAAAGATATAATTATAATCACAAATAATAGCATCTGCGGCATAAGCGATATCAAGTGAAAATTCGAATGGACAAACACGGTGTTTTCTGGCATACACTTCAATCACTGGTCGAGTCATGATGGATTCATGTTCAAAGATATCCAGAATTGCTTCATTAATTCGGTCATAGTACCCCTTGGCAAACGGGCAATGCTCTGCAGTGCAAATTGTCTCTTCCTGAAAACAAATTTTATCTTTCGCTGTTATTGTAACGACTTTTATATCTAATCCATTCTCAATCAATAATCGAAATGCTTCTTCTGCCGCTGTTCTCGTAATCGTTTTTGCTGTTAGGTAAAAAATGCGCTGCAGGCGACCTTCCCCCATTGCCTTCACTGCGGGAAATATGGTCGACATGGTTTTGCCGATTCCCGTTGAAGCTTTTGCAAACAACACCTTTTTATCCTGTATTGTCTTGTAAACAGATCCAGCAAGTTTGCGCTGTCCTTCCCGATACATTGCAAATGGGAAGGAGAGTTCTTTACTGCTAGTGTTTCTGTTGATTTTATGCTGCAATCTAGCCTTGGCATATGCTGCATATTTTTGCACCACTTCCACTACGAATGCTTCCAAATCAGCAATAGGCATGAATCGCTGAAATCGTTTTTGTTTTTCCGTTTTGACGTGAACATATGTTAACTGAACTGTTATATCCGCCAGCTCATGATCCTTTGCATAAATATATGCATAAAAACATGCTTGAGCCCAATGGACTGGATATGAATTTTCTTCGATTATGTCAAGTGGGTGCATGGTAGATTTAATCTCATCAACTGTAACTGAACCATTTTCATGAAAAAGCAGACCATCACAGCGTCCGTCAACCTGTATAACTATATTTTCATAAGGGATTTCTGTCTTTACATAAACCTCTTTTTGATCGTTTTCGCCGTATGTTTTCTGTATCTTTTGGTGGGCTTTCGTACCATCTGTAAGTGCAGTAGCGGTCCGGAATCCTGATTCAATGCTTCCGCTTTTATACACGTATTCTACTAGATGTCTTACCGATATTTTAATCACATTTGTCATGTTATCACCTGTTACTATTCATTATATCTAGTTTAGCAGGTAATAACGGAATAGGGAACTGATGTTGGGTGGGTTTTGAAAAATGCTATAGCGAACAGTTTATGGAACTGTTCACTTTCTTTAATCACTGTGAATTGCATCTACTTCCATTGTTACGGTTTTAACGGTCGCGTCGTTACCCATTCTCAATTCATCATCAACAATAACTAGCACCTCACCAGATTCGATTCTTTCCATGTATTTTTCAGACTGCTTATTTGATAGCCCATAGTCCATCAATTTGTCATGGATATTATAATCGGGGGTTATATCCTTGTTGAATATACTTGTGATTTTATCTCTGAAAGATTCGTTATTTGTTGACTCGCCTTCAACATTCACATCTGTTTGCTCATCTAGTTCTACAGCTTTATTTTCACTGGAGAAAATGGTTATATTACTTGCTTTGTATCCTTTCAATTCCAATATGTTTACTGCTGCAACTGCTTTCTCGATAGAGTGATAGGGTCCAAAAATCTGGTTAGTCATCATGAACACCTCCCGCCATATTCCAAGCTTCTATTTATCATTTTCCCGTGAATGATATATTCAAACATTGTGATTTGATATAGTTGTATTAATAGATAATATGCCGAGAGTTGGGGAGATGAAGTATGTACCTGCAAAAACAATTCGTTCAAACAGTCCGTCTATATTTCAAAGAGCAAGGTAAGGAATGGCTGCAGGATTTGCCGAGTTTAATTCAGTATTGTGAAAACAAATGGTCGGTAAAAATGCATGAACCATATACCCTTTCCGTTAATTACGTTGCCCCGGCAACTATGCAAAATGGGAAGGAAGCGGTTGTTAAAATCTGCATTCCCGGAAGCGGTTTTTTGGCTGAACTTGAAGCATTACAATTGTTTCATAAGAAAATAGTGCAATTAATCGATTATAATAAAGAAAATGGCATATTGATTCTTGAAAAGCTTTCACCTGGATGTACGCTTGCGGAAATAACGGATGAAGAGGAGGCTTGTCAAATTGCAGCTAATGTTATGAAAGAATTGGCTGCCCCAGCCCCGATTAATACTAGAATTCCCACTATAATGACGAGGGAAGAAGAACTGAGAAAAATAGTGAAGGAAAATACAAATGGAATTGGTCCTATTTCGGCTCAGACACTCCAAAAAGCGTTAAAAGTTTTTACATATATGAATCATACAACAAAACAACAGTTACTTCTGCATGGGGATTTCCATCACTATAATATACTTGCTGCAGGTGACGGCGGATGGAAGGCAATTGATCCCAAGGGTTTGATTGGCGAGATTGAGTATGATTTAATTCAATATCTGTTAAATAACCTGCCAGATAAAGGCGTTTATGAGGTGATTAAAAGACGGGTGGAAATTTTCGCGAATGAACTAAACCTGGATAGGGAGAGAATTCTTCTTTGGGGATATTGCCATACTGTTTTAGCAACTTCATGGACGGTTGACAATGAAGCATACAATAAAGACTTTTTTCAAATGATAGCTGTTTTTGAAAAGCTTTATGATGACATCTATGGAATTCAGAATAATGAATCATTTAATCGGTAAAAAGGAAAATGGCAGAGATGAGCGAATGATAAATAGATAGATGAATAAGGTGGTGTTCAACATGTTGATCAAACCTCAAAAACTGCAGCGGGGGGACCGTGTTGCAACTGTTAGCCCATCATGGGGAGGTGCGGGTGATCCTGAAATCAGATGGCGTTATGAGCAGGGGGTTCAACGATTAAAGGAAATATTTGGCCTTGAAGTTGTGCCGATGCCAAATAGTTTAAAAGGAACGGAATTTACGTATGAAAATCCCAGGGCTCGAGCTTGGGACTTGATGACGGCGTTCAGGGATAAGAACATTAAAGGAATCTTCGCAAATATCGGTGGGGATGATAGTATTCGTTTACTTCCCTTTATAGATTTTGATGTTATACGAGATAATCCGAAAATTTTCATGGGCTATTCAGATGTAACCGTTTCACATCTGTTTTGCCATAAAGCGGGGATTTCATCTTTTTATGGTCCGGCAATATTAACGGATTTTGCTGAAAACATGGATATGGACCCGTACACAATCGAAATGATAGAACGCACACTTTTCTCAAGTGAGGTTATTGGTGAAATTAAACCCGCGTTAAAATGGACAAGTGAGTTTTTGGAATGGGTTGAATCGAATAAGCATACACGGCGGACAATGCAGCCTAACACCGGATATGAATTGCTTCAAGGATCAGGTGTTGCGCAAGGTCGTTTGATAGGTGGCTGCATAGATGTTCTGGAATTTGCTAAAGGTACACCGCTTTGGCCGAAATCGGAGTATTGGAAAGATGGCATTCTCTTCTTTGAAACGTCCGAAGACCAGCCTGCTCCAGAATTTATTCGGTATTGGCTGCGGAATTATGCTGCGCAAGGTATTTTGCATCAGGTAAATGGAATTATTTTTGGTAAACCGATTCATGAAAAGTATTACGAGGAATATAAAGAGGAGATTTTAAACATTATGAAGGAATATAGTCTTGAAAATCTGCCAATCCTTTATAACTTGAATTTCGGTCATACGGAACCGAAGATTATCTTGCCGTACGGAGCATTGTCAAAGATTGATTGTGAAAAGGTGAAATTCCATATTTTGGAAAGTGGTGTGGAATAAAAACAAGGGAATTTCCCTTGTTTTTATTCCTTAACGTCTTTGTGCTGCCAACCTGTTTCCTCACCACTAACAGGGCAAACAGGGAACTCCTCATTTTCATTAAATGTTACTGTTTTTCCGGACTGGCAGATATACTCGCCATTTTTCGGTACACCTTGACCAGTTCTATATTCGCGATGATTATTATCCATTTTGTACACCTCCAGAAATTAGCGTTTCCAATAATTCCATATTCACTCTCGGATTTATGATCGATATTTAGGTTTTTTAATAGATGTTGTTTCATAAAAGACGTAAACTGCGAGGTAAGGAATAATTCATATTCCGATAAATTAAAACTAGCTTGAGAATATTATAAAATAACCGACAATATCATATGTAGTGCATTATAATCTCATTGCAATGATGAGTAGAACGAAATAGAAAAATCATTTACCCTCATACTAGCAGCCCGTATACACGGAGACTCCTGTGGGAGATGAGGCATCGGTGAGACCCCGGAGTGCGTCAGCACGAGGAGGCTCATCAGCCGCCCACGGAAAGCGTAGTGTATACGGGCTGCGGAATCGAAGAACATCATAAAATGTAATACTTATGTCGCAGTCTACGGAAACTATGAAGTAAAGCAACGATTTCAGTTAATTAAATAAATATGAAAGAATTCATGTGGAATCATCGTGATCAAACTTGCAATAATATCGGATATACACGGAAATAAAACAGCATTAGAAGCTGTCCTAAAAGGCATAAATGAACGCAAATTGATAAAGTTTATCGTATGAGGTCTTGATATGAAATGATATCAAGGCTTTTTATTATATAAATTTATCCAGACTATAATGCATCAGCCTTACTGCATAGAACCCCTAATTTCAGAAATACTAACAATGCATAAATGAAAGGGGATTTGTATGAAAAAGGTAACTGCAGTCTTTTGGATAACATTGGTCATTACAATTGTCTTATCTATTTTCGGTATCGTGACTCCAGATAAATTTGGAAGTGTTTCTGGAGCAATTATGAATTATATATCCATTCACTTTGGCTGGTATTATTTAATTCTTGTAACTATTTTTGTTGTGTTTTGCGTGTATTTAATTTTTAGTCCATATGGAAAAATCAGGCTGGGTAAGCAAAACGATAAACCAGAATTTAGTTATCCTACGTGGTTTGCTATGTTATTTAGTGCGGGGATGGGAATTGGGCTTGTTTTTTATGGTGTAGCTTCACCCGTTTCACATTATATAAAAACCCCTCCCACAGCAGAAGCAGGGACAAGGGAAGCACTTGAGGATTCATTGCGAATCACGTTCTTTCATTATGGTGTTCACGCGTGGGCAATCTATGCTGTAACGGCATTAGTACTTGCATATTTTATGTTTCGCCATGGTAAGCCAGGGTTAATTAGCGCTGCACTTGAACCGCTTTTTGGTAATAAAATGAATCGGTCATGGGGGAAGGCTGTCGATGTTATTGCTGTGTTTGCAACTATTGTAGGAGTGGCTACCAGCCTAGGATTTGGGGCAACTCAGATCAATGGAGGATTCACCTATTTATTTGGTGTTGATGATGATTTTTGGGTGCAGCTGGTAATTATTTTAGTTGTAACCGCGCTTTTTATGTTATCTGCCTATACTGGTCTAAGTAAAGGGATTAAATATTTAAGTAATGCAAATATGTTATTAGCTAGTATTCTTTTCTTAGCTGTTCTGATTCTTGGACCTACAATGTACATTTTGAATTCATTTACCGATACACTTGGTTCATATATTCAAAAGATTCCTGCTGAAAGTTTTCGTATTTCCCCAAATAGTGAAGAAGAGCGTGCATGGGTTATGGACTGGACAGTCTTCTTTTGGGCCTGGTGGATTGCCTGGGCACCATTCGTTGGGATTTTTATTGCGCGTGTTTCCAAAGGTCGAACCATTCGGGAATTTCTGTCAGGTGTTTTAATCGTTCCGTCGGTTGTCAGCTTCCTATGGTTCGCAGCATTTGGTATGTCAGGTATTGAAGCACAAAATAGCGGAATAGATATTGCGGGTCTCCCCGATGAGCAAGCATTGTTTGGGTTGTTTGACACATTCCCACTGAGCACAGTTTTATCCATACTAGGGATTATGCTGATTGGAACATTTTTTATTACATCAGCGGATTCCGCTACATTTGTTTTAGGCATGCAGACAACAAATGGATCACTATCTCCTTCGACCTTCGTTAAGTTTGTATGGGGATTAGTCCAATCTGCAATAGCTTCTGTACTCCTTTATACTGGGGGATTACTGGCATTGCAAAATGCATTAATATCAGCAGCACTTCCGTTTTCGTTAATTATGCTTCTAATGGTTATCTCTTTTTATAAAGCGTTACGAAATGATAAACAAAAAGGATGAAGTTTTTCTATAATCTTGGTAAAATACAGTTATAAACTAAATATAAATCCTTTTTAATAAAGGGGAGTAGCATTGGAGCTGGACTAGCCAACTCCGAGATAAGGTCGTCAATACATGGTTGATCCATCGGCCTTATTAAACAAGAAATTGTTCAGCGAGACCTTTGTCCAACATACAATGGCAAAGGTCTCGTTTTTTATTACAGACGAAAGGAATTGATTAAATGAACTTTTTTATGACTAATGTTCCCAATTTTATTAAACGGGAAATGGAGAAATTGCAAGAGGTAATCGCTCCATTGATGAAGAAGGTTTCTAAATTTACGATGTGGTCATTTCCACTAATTGCCATTTCTATTATTAATCTATTCTTTTTATTGTTCGTTGTTCCCGGTGAAAGATCATTAGTAGCATTGGTTATCTATGCTGCGATCGGTGCAATTGGAATGGCGCTCTTTAAAGAGGCGAAAGCACACAAAAAGGAAATTCGGAAAATCAGTAATGACTATATTATTGAACGTATTCAGAAAAGCGATATAGCCTCTGAACACCGCAAGAATGAATATATTACACTGGTAAAAAGTCAGCCAGTAAAAGCAGTTTATCATTTTGTATCATTCTTGGAAGAGGAGAACCGAATCGTTCAGAATTAATCTATATTCAAGTCGCACTTCTATTAAAGCAGCCTCTAAAATGCTAGAATAGTCATAATAATGAAAGAGGTGTTCGAATGAGGAAGATTCGTTTAGGAAAAAGTGATTTGGAAGTTTCTAATATTTCATTGGGCTGTATGCGACTTAGTAATCTATCAACTAACGATGCGGCATCTGTTATTCATCATGCTATGGATCTGGATATCGACTTCTATGATCATGCTGATATCTATGGAGGTGGAGATTCTGAAAAAATTTTTGCTGACGCAATTAAGATGCATCCCTCCTTACGGGAAAGATTAGTTTTACAAACAAAATGCGGAATTCGTAAAGGCTATTTTGACTTTTCAAAGGAACATATTTTGGAATCTGTTGATGGAAGCTTAAGACGATTAAATACCGATTATATTGATGTGCTTCTGCTGCACCGACCTGACGCATTAGTTGAGCCTGAAGAGGTGGCGGAGGCTTTTAATGTATTAAAAGAGAGCGGTAAAGTTCAGCACTTCGGAGTTAGTAATCATAATTCAATGCAAATAGAACTCTTAAAAAAGTATCTGGAACAGGATTTAATCGTGAACCAGTTACAATTAAGTATTATGCATACGGGTATGATTGATAAAGGTCTCCAAGTGAATACAAAACATATTAACTCTGTCGACCATGACGAAAGTATTTTGGATTATAGTCGCTTGCATGATATGACAATCCAGGCATGGTCACCTTTCCAATACGGATATTTCGAAGGTGTTTTTGTAGATAGTGAAAAATTTCCTGAACTTAATGCCAAACTTCAGGAAATTGCCGATAAATGGGAAGTAACGAAGTCGGCAATTGCTGTAGCATGGATCTTACGCCATCCGGCAAAAATTCAAACAGTTGTTGGCACAATGAATCCTGAACGGCTTACGAACATTGCAAAAGCCTCTGATATCGAACTTACTAGAGAAGAATGGTATGAAATTTATCGAGCAGCAGGAAATGAACTACCATAGAAGTATGGAGGGCAGTGTACTCAATACTAGTGGCGCTGCATTCAAAACAATGATATACTTATCTAGCGATGAGCTGATTTGTGTAAGTCGAAGGATAAATGCAATACTTGTGAATGTGAACACAAGCTTCTTCGCCACAAATAAACGCGAGAGACGTCTGCATGTTTGCAGGCGTTTTTAATTTGTCCACATATAGCTTAAACGGGACTTTTAAATATTTGAAAATTCAATTTCCACAAATGATTTTATGTTATGATTATTAATATTATGCACATTGAGTTGGAAACACAGTTAGATACTTATGGAAGGCGGTAGTATGAATGGACCCGATTACTTACAGACAAGTTCAATTGAGGGAGGTTACTGAAAATGATCTCCATGTCTTTTTTGACCAGCAGCTTGATCCTTCTGCAAACAATATGGCCGCATTTACTTCTAAAGATCCAAGTGACAGAGAAGCCTTTATGAAACATTGGAATTCCATTTTGGAAAATGAAAACATCATCAAAAAGACTATTTACTATAATGGAAAGGTTGCCGGTAACATTTCAAATTTTGTACAGTTTGATAATCCTGAAGTTAGTTATTGGATTGGGAAGCAATATTGGGGAAAGGGAATAGCTTCACAGGCTCTTCAAAAATTCCTGCCCTATGTTAAAGTTAGGCCGCTTTATGCACGTGCTGCCAAGGATAACATAGCTTCCATTCGCGTACTGGAGAAGTGTGGATTCATCATTTCTGGTGAGGACAAAGGGTTTTCTAACGCGCGGGGCGAAGAAGTAGAGGAATATATTTTTAAGCTTGGAATAAATGGAGAATTATTTTAGAAAAGGAGCGATCGTATATGTATGAACTAAAAACAAAAGAAAACGACAGTAGTGTCATGGAGTTTATTGAACATATTGAAAACCCTAAAAAGCGTGAGGATGCATATAAATTACTAGATATTTTTACGGAAACAACGGGTTATCTGGCAAAAATGTGGGGGACAAGCATTATTGGATTTGGATCCTATCATTACAAATATGCATCCGGTCATGAAGGTGATGCGCCGCTTGTCGGTTTTCACCACGTAAAGCAAAAATCAGTTTGTATTTTGCAACTGGTGATAAAGAACGTGAGAAATTATTAAAAGATTTCGGTAAACATACGACAGGCAAATCATGTGTGTACATAAATAAAGTTGCGGACATTGATCCAGATGTTTTAAGAGCTTTAATAAAACGGTCTGTAACGTTTTTGCAGGAAACATACCCGAACAATTAATCCGCCAATATTACAGGAATCTGTTTCTTTCTTCGGGTGAAGGCAGCATACAGCTTTCTTTTGAGCCAAACCACTTATATCTATTCCTGGCTACTATTTCATAACAGAAATCCCGGATCGGTCGCGGAACAATCATGAAAATATAAAGAAACTTCCAGAAGCCTTTTAAATGTTTGCACACGCGAAGGGCGGCAGATGATTTGCTATAGCACTGGTTGTTCTCAATCAGAATGAAGCTATCTAAATCTCTGGGGGTATCAAACCTTTTCAGTAAATCATTTCCGACATCACTTTGTAACGAAGCAAATTTAAAGTTGCCTTTAGGGTCTCGTTTGATAATGAATTGAACACTTTTATCACAAAAATTACATTCTCCATCGAATAAAATAATCCTGCTCATTTCATTCCCACCTTTGTTTAAGTATATCATTAATATCTAAATGGGTATACAAGGCTTGAGTTAATTGGGAATATAAAGGTTTTCGATAATGTTTTGTTCACTATTCTATACCTAATCATAAGGGAGAGTGTTGTATGAATCCTATTTTGTTAGACTTTCCAGATGCATTTGAAACGGAACGATTATTAATCAGATGCCCCAAGCCTGGTGATGGTCAAGTTGTATATGAAGCAATTAATGCATCAATTGAAGAATTAAAGCCATGGCTGCCTTTTGCGCAAAGCAAGCAAAGTGAAGATGATGCTGAAATAAATATTCGTGAAGCACATATTAAATTCTTGGCACGGGAGGATTTGCGGCTGCTCCTATTTCATAAGGAAACCGGCAAATTAATAGGTTCGTCTGGTCTGCACCGAATTGATTGGGATGTACCCAAATTTGAAATAGGTTATTGGATTGATTCCCGTTTTAGCGGTAAAGGATTTATATCCGAGGCGGTGGAAGGTATAACTAATTTTGCTTTTAATGAACTAAACGCCAAGCGGGTGGAAATTCGCTGTGATGCTAAAAATACAAAAAGCCGCGCGATACCTGAACGATTAAAATTTGATCTTGAAGGGGTGTTAAGAAACGAGGATTGCTCTGTTGATGGAAAAGAACTTAGGGATACGTGCATATATACTATGGTTCAAGGTTAATTCGGGTAGCAGGAATGGTAGGTGAATGAGATTATAGTAAGGCAAGCGGAAATAGCCTCCTAGAATTAAGTATGTCATTTTAGGAGGCTATTTAAGTATAGGAGATGTATATTCAATGAAACAAAATAAATATGATGATGCAGCGTTTTTCTCTGCATATGAACAAATGCCAAGGTCCATAAACGGGCTTGAAGCTGCTGGGGAATGGCCGGTATTTAAAGCATTAATCCCTGAATTGTCCAATAAACATGTGCTTGATTTAGGATGCGGATTCGGTTGGCATTGCAGATATGCCAGCGGTCAGCAAGCAAGTTCTGTAATTGGGGTTGATATATCCGAAAAAATGCTTCAAAAGGCACGTGAAAAGACAAATGATCCGGCAATTTCATATGTAAACATGCCGGTGGAAGATATTTCATTTTCCAATTCACAATTTGATGTTGTAATCAGTTCACTGGCTTTTCACTATGTTAAATCATTTGATGTACTTTGCAAAAAGGTTTATAAATGTCTAAAGTCTGGTGGTTCGTTTATTTTTTCCGTCGAACATCCGATATTTACATCACGGAATGAACAAAATTGGTATATAGATGAACAAGGAAATCGTCTGCATTGGCCAGTGGACAATTATCAGGAGGAGGGAAGAAGAGAGACTAATTTCTTAACGGAGAATGTGGTTAAATATCATCGTACTTTCTCGACTTATATAAATGATTTAATAGAAGCTGGGTTTACATTGCATGCAGTTAAAGAACCAACACCAACCGGCGAAATGCTAAAGAATGGCCCAGCAATGAGAGACGAGCTTCGCAGACCAATGTTTATGATAATCTCAGCTGTTAAATAAAGACCAAATAGCGGATAGTCTGGTATACTTCCAGGCTATCTGTTTTATATTAAAATTATTCTTCATATAGAGCGATTTGAAAGAATTAATGATGATGAGAGTTGATTTTAGTATGTTTAAAATGAAATGGAAGCGTTTTTCCTCACTAATTGATTCAATTACGCATGACTTTCCGTATATCCCTTGAAAGTTTATATATAGATGTTATCCTACATAGTGTTGTCATGAAGAACGGAAGACAAAACAAGTGGGAGAGATCACTATGTTAAAACAAAAAACAATCGCATTTTTAGGTGCGGGATCTATGGCAGAGGCAATGATTTCTGGGTTGATCCAAACTGAAAAAGTGCCGGCTGATCAAATTATCGTTACAAATAAATGTAATCAAGACCGTTTAAATAGGATGAAGTATAAATATGGCGTAAGAACTGTTTCATTATCTGATATGCCTTACGATGAGGTTGATTTCTTTATTTTGGCGATGAAGCCAAAAGGGGCAGAAGAAACTCTTGCAGCAATAAAAGATGTAATCCGTGCGAATCAAGTTGTTATCTCAGTACTTGCTGGAATATCCACTTCCTATATGGAGGAAAGACTTAACCAGGGACAAGAGGTTATTCGGGTAATGCCGAACACATCAAGTATGATTCAAGAGTCTGCCACAGCAATGTCAGCAGGTGCTCATTGCGATAACAATAACACATTACTTGTTCAGGAACTGCTTGAGTGCATGGGAAAAGTGTATGTTATAGATGAAGCCCAAATGGATATCTTCACAGGCTTGGCAGGAAGCGGCCCCGCTTATTTCTATTATTTAATGGAGCAAATGGAGAATATCGGAAAAGGAAGCGGAATGGACGGCGAGACCGCACGCAAGATTGCTGCACAAACGCTTTACGGTGCGGCAAAAATGATTATAGAAAAAGAAGAATCCCCCGCTAATTTAAGAGAAAAAGTAACATCACCAAATGGTACGACGGCTGCCGGATTAGACGCCCTTAAAAAATACAATGGTGGGGAAGCCATTTCTCAGGCGGTAAATCATGCTGCTAGACGTTCAAAAGAGATCAGTAAAGAGCTGGATCGAGTTTTAGTGACCTCTTAACTAAATCTAAAATGCATTGTTGGACCTTGTAGGTACAACAATGCATTTTTTATAATCTTAAAGGAATTCCGGTATAGGGATAGAAATAGATAATTAAGGTATTTAGTTGTTGAATAGAATCCCAATTTGGTAGGAGGAATATAAAATGACTTTATCTCACAAGCAAAAAGAAAAACTTCTCCCAGTACCAGCAGATCACCAGCGTTTGAATATCATTCTATTTCAGCTTACAGAAACAAAAGAAAAGATGACGAAAGATAATAAAGTGTATTATGACGAGGAAAAAGATAAGCTCACGATCAAACAATATTATCGTTCTATTGATTTTGTTAACGATAAAAACGTGATTCAATCGTTAACACACCTTTTACAAGAAACGCACACGAACAAAGTCAGGTATAACCCGAGCGAGTTTGTTTATCCATGGGTTGATCTGCGTCCAGACGGCAATCTTATTAGCATTTATTCTGGAAAATCGAGGCAGGCGGAGGAAGTCATCCAGGAAGATTATGCAACTTCTATAAAGCGACAAGAAGAAATGAAAAGGATAGCGGCCGAGGATGATAACCAACTTAAGCGGATAGAAATTGATTTTAAATTTAATTGTGAGCATTCCGTGCCGCAATCCTGGTTTAACGAACAAGAACCAATGCGCGGTGACCTCCACCACTTGTTTACGTGTGAGCCTGTATGCAACTCAATCAGAAGCAATTATCCCTATCATGATTTTGCTGATTATAACCCGGAACGAATGAATACAAAGCGTATTGAAGAATCGTGTGGAAAAGCGGATACGGGATTGTTTGAGCCGGAGTATGGTAAAGGCAGCGTTGCCAGGGCAGTGTTGTATTTTTTACTTAGGTATCCAAATGAAATCGAACATCAGCATAAAGATAAAGTTGATATAGACCTTTTACTGAAATGGCATCGTGATTTTTTACCTGATCTCTATGAGAAACACCGTAACCAAGCAATATACGAAATCCAAGGAAACCGTAATCCGTATATTGATTTTCCTTGGAAAATGAATCAGATTGCTAAAATCCAGTAAGAGGCTGAGACCACATATCTAAAACGTTTTGTTCAAAAGTCGAACGATAACAGAATAGGCGTTGTCTTTTCATAGGATAAGATAGGTAGTTGACGTAAACTGCGACGTAATATTCTCGGGTCGCCGTCCGGGATCGCTGCGGGCGGATGCTTTCCGCGGGCACGGCCTCAGCCTCCTCGAGAAAACCACTCTGCGGGGTCTTCGGACTCGTGCTTTTCCCGCAGGAGTCACCGCCCTCCGCTCACCCGGACTAGTGAAGTGGAATTAATATATGTCGGTACATGCATAGATTATAATTATTAAATATAAAGTATCTATAATATCTTTAAGAAATCATGATTACGTTATAAATAAACTTACTAGCAGCCCGTATACACGGAGACTCCTGTGGGAGATGAGGCATCGGTGAGACCCCGGAGTGCGTTGAAGTGACCCCGAAAAATTAGACACATTAATTTATTAAGTTATCAAGCAGCTTGTAGGGCAAGATT
>NZ_BMFR01000015.1 GCF_014638995.1 Virgibacillus oceani | reverse complement strand
ATGGTAATGTAAAATTTTTACATATATAATATTTATTTACAGTTATGCAACGCTAGTGGGTCAGACCCCTTGTCCCACTCTAATCTAACGGATTAATAATCGCCAGTACCTGATGATCCTCCCATTTCCCGTTGATCTTAACATTCTTTTTCGCAATTCCTTCTTTGTGAAAACCAGACTTCTCCAATACTCGAATTGAGCCAATGTTGTGCGGCATAACCCCTGCTTCGATTCGATGAAGCTTAAGCGTATCAAATGCATAGTTTACTAGTAACTGAACAGCTTCTGTAGTATAGCCTTTGCCATTATGAGCTTCATCTAAAAAATAACCAATAAACGCTGCCTGTATGGATCCGCGAACGACCTGAAAAAGATCAATAGTTCCTACTAATCGATCATCATCATTTTTAAAAATCCCGAAATTGTAATCATTATCCTGATTCCTATTATTCTCAAACGCTTTTATCCGTTTCGTTTGTGCATCTAGTGTGTAATAATCATTCTCTCGTTCCATTGAAAATTTTTCGAAAAATGACCTGTTATCCTGTTGTAATTGAAGTAATGCCTCTGCATCGTCTACCGTAAAATCCCTAATATAAATTTGATTGCTTTTCATGAAACTCCCCCAGCCCACCCATTCGTCAATTCGCACAATGTCTTCTTGTGACAATGTGTCTGCTAAATCACGTTTCAACCGAAGACCAGCCCATACATTAAATAGTGGCAAGAACTCAATGTCTCCAAATGTATGATGATATCCTTTTTGCCATCCCTTTTCAAACGTGTTAATCACGCCAGACTCAACAAATTTAGGTGCAACCAGTTGAAGTATCGATAATGTCCGTGCATAATCGAATCTGGAATCACCGACTGAAGCATTCAGCCAATCTATCACTCCAGTAATTCTCTCTCCATCTATAAGAACATTTAAAGGATGAAAATCTAGATGGAGAAGACTAGTATTCTTTAGACCAGCAGATGATAGGTTAGTATAAATTTCCTTTTCTTTTCCTTGTGGAGTAAACCATGACAAAGACCTGCTAACATCCATATCTGGTAATGAAATTTTATGTATAGTTGCCTGGACCCGTCCAAATTCAAATCCTATCCTTTCTGCATTACCTGGCTGCCGCTGCAGTTCTTCTACTATTGTTCCGCCTGACACCCATTCCATTAACATAACAGCATAACTTTCATATCTATTTACAGAAAATATGATTGGTACTGGTACACCATGATCCCCCGCCAGTTCAATTATTTTCTTTTCTTCAATAAACTGCTGGTACCTAACGGCTGGCAAAACACGTAATGCATAAGTAGTTCCATCCTGCACATCAATTTTAAATACAGAACTGTCTCTTCCACCAGCTACCTCATGATAGGAGACATATGATGGGATTCCTAATTGATATAGTATTTTATCAATGTTCATATATCACCTCGAACATTCAACACGATCTTCCCCATACTTTTCCGTGACTCGATAAGTTCATGCGCCTTCTGTACATCCGTTAAGGGAAACTCCGCACCAATTTTAATTGTTAGCTGTTTATTCGCAATGAATTGCAGTACCTTCACACTAGCTTCCTTTAAAAACTCTGGTCGTTCTTTTCGTGTAGTTCCTAAGCTGAAACCTAAAATCGACCGGCAGCTTGCATGAAGTTCGTTCGTATGGAATTTTCCAATTTTGCCACCAGAATTCCCAAATTGAACCAAGCGCCCAAACTTAGCCAAACACTTCATACTTTGTTCCGATATCTTTCCTGCCACTGAATCGAGAATAATATTTGCCCCAATGCCACTCGTTAAGTCATTAACATGTTTAGAAAAATCATCATATAACAGGACATGGTCAGCACCCGCTTCTTCTACAATGGAAAACTTGTCTTTATTGCTGACGGTTCCAATAACTGTTCTCGCACCTAACAATTTTGCAAGTTGAATAGCTGTAGTCCCTACTCCACCCGCTGCTGCATGCACAAGTACCGTTTCCCCTATTTGCAGCCGGGCTACATCGATTAAAAGTTTATAAGAAAGAATCGAAACAGTTGGACATGCTGCTGCTGTTGTAAAATCTACTTCGTCCGGGATGGCAAATGTCAATGCTTGCTTAGCCACAGCATACTCGGCATAGGAACCATTTTCAGGAAAAGCTATCACCCGTTGTCCAACAGCAATATCTGTCACTTGATCACCTACAGAAGTAACTACCCCTGCCACATCAAGCCCAATACCCATTGGAAATTGCGCATCACCCTTCTGACCATTCCTTTTCTTTATATCGGCAAAGTTGACACTTGTTTTCTCCACTCGAATCAAAACATCGTTTAATCCTGCTCGAGGCATATCTGCTTCTTGCAATTTTAATACTTCTGGTCCACCAAACCTCTCCATAACCACACGCTTCACAACAATAACCTCCCCTTTATACCATTGTAAATCAATTGCCGCATGATTGATAATATTAAAAAATCAGGACACGGGGTCAGTCCTGCATTTTGGGACAGAGGGACATGGGATAGACCCCTTGTCCCGCAGTATTCATATTAAATTACTGGATAATACTGCTCGTATCTCGGATTGAAATAGTAAGGCGGTCTTGGTCCTATTTTAGGGACTTCCAATTTGTTGGGGTTATCATCGTATACAATTTTCTCTTTTTCAGCAGAAGCATTCATTAACAATAACCTTACCTCGGGATCGTAATAAAAGTGCATTTCAGCATCCTCCTACAGTAATCTCTCCCTTTTACCTTATTCACCTATTTCATTTAATGAGCCTGTACGCTTTTACAATGCACGGCTATCGCCTATGCAACATAATATAATTGGAGAATTGCTTATAGGAGGAAGGACCATACAATGGCAAAAGACAATACCAATCAGCAAGGATATCCCATGTATCCGAATTACGGAAAAATAACACGATACGAGGATATTGCAATTACGGTTCCCGAACAGCGTCAATTCCGTCAGCCCGGGGTAGAGCGTTTAATGGTACCTGAGCCAATCATCGAAAATCCAAATTATCAGGGCAGTAGAAAACTAAATGGAAAAATAGCACTTATCACTGGTGGGGACAGCGGGATGGGAGCTGCGGCAGCAATTGCTTTTGCAAAAGAGGGTGCAGATGTAGCCATTTCTTACCTGGATGAACATGAAGATGCAAATCGAACAAAAAACAGGATTGAAGAGCTTGGACAACGCTGCCTATTACTTCCAGGGGATTTAAGAGACAAAAAGCATTGTGCCGAAATTGTTGAAAAGACAGTAGAAACTTTTGGGGAACTTCATATCCTTTGTAACCACGTTGGAATTCAGTTCCAGCAATTAAGCTTACTGGATATCACGGATGAACAATTCGATGATACATTTAAAGTTAATATTTACTCCCACTTTTACACAACACGCGCAGCACTTAACTACTTAAAAGCCGAAAGCTCCATTATTAATACATCATCCGTTGTTGCATTTGATGGAAATAAGCAATTAATTGATTACACAGCGACAAAAGGAGCGATTATCGGATTTACCCGTGCATTGGCTAACAACTTGGTCGGCAAAGGGATTAGGGTAAATGCCATCGCACCTGGAAGGATATGGACGCCGTTAATTCCATCAAGTTTTTCTGCAGACCAAGTAACGCTTGCCGGTAATCCAATGGATCGACAAGGTCAGCCATTTGAAGTTGCACCAACGTTTGTCTACCTTGCATCTGATGATTCTCGATTTGTAACTGGACAAACGCTACATGTTAACGGGGGCCAAGTATTTGGATAAACGGGACACGGGGTCAGTCTTCGTGTCCCAGCTGGTTGGCTTTTTTTTGCAAAAATTCCCTTACTTCTTCCATACTTAATCCCAAATCCTTCGCCTCCTTGATTAGGACAACCCATTCTTCATCAATTACTCTGCCTAATAAATTACGCATAAGCTCCTCCTTTTGGTACAATTCGTACCTCAGGCAGCCCAGCCGTCATCATTATATCAATGGAAGACCTGTGACTTTGCGCCCCCAGCTTTCGATAGGTTTGCCTTTTGCTGATGTGTTTTATTTCGTGGTTTATGTGCAATGGATACGCTCTGCCAACATTAACAAATCCACCACTACATCCCATAACAAAAATAGGTGAAACTTTAATTAGCAAGGGTGGATTCTAACTATTTTCATTCATCCAATCGGATTTTGGATAAAATACAAAGAATTAACCTCACAATCTATTTTATTCACTATTTTAACATAATTTGGTAAAACTATTAGGTATATTTATCCTTAAAATTAATTATTGGCCATAAGGTATACAAAAAAATGCACACAGACGAGAGCGATTGCTGGGACACGGGGTCTGACCCCGTGTCCCACTTGAAAAATGCCTTTTTGTCCTGCACAAAAAAAGCACTATTAATAATATTAAAAATAGTTTACAATTTCTATATTAGATACAAGGAGGTAATTTACATGAGAAACAAGACAAATAAAACCGTACAAACATATAAGGGTGGAACATTAACTTAACATGTTACGGTTTCCCCCTTATATGTGTTAATTAACTAACACAAAAGGGGTTAAACATGAATTTTCCAATAAAAAAATTTTTCTCTTATTATAAACCTTACAAAGGGTTGTTTCTTTCGGTATTGGTATGCGCCCTTATCGTATCTGCTTTGACTTTAGTTTTTCCATTGCTTGTTCGCTATATTACAAAAGATGTTCTCGAAGGTGACTTGTCCCATGCACTAACGGAAGTATATTGGATTGGCGGATTAATGCTAGTCATCGTTGCTATCCAGAATATCGGGAACTTCTTTGTCGATTACAAAGGTCATGAACTCGGAGCCCGTATGGAAAGTGATTTGCGCAGTGAACTCTTTATCCATATGCAAAAGCTTTCCTTTAGCTTTTACGATAAGGAAAAAACAGGTCAGCTCATGTCAAGATTAACAAACGACCTGCTCCTGCTTTCGGAGTTGTACCATCACGGTCCAGAAGACTATATCAAGTATCTGGTACGCTTAGTTGGTGCATTTATCATATTGATTTTTATTAATGCACCATTGACGATCGCAGTATTCTGCTTTCTGCCTATCCTAGGTGCCTTTGGATTATATTTTAATAAAATATTAAACAAAGCTTATTTAAGAAACAAACAACGGGTTGCGGATGTAAACGGGCAGGCTGAAGATAGTCTTTCAGGGATTCGTGTCGTAAAGTCCTTTGCCAACGAACAGGTAGAAGTCAAGAAATTTAACGTAGAAAATAATCGCTTCCTTGAAAGCAGAAAGAAAACGTATAAAGCAGAAGCATACTTTTATAATTGTTTTGAAACAATTATCCAATTAATTACAATCACAGTTGTCATTTTCGGCAGTGCCAGTATAGTTGGCAACAAGTTAGATCTAGCAGATTTGATTACATTTTTGCTGTATATCGGCTATTTAATTGAACCAATTCAAAAACTAACTCATATGAGTACACAGTTTCAAGAAGGAGTCACTGGTTTCCAGCGCTTTATGGAAATCATGAATCTGAATCCAGCAATTAAAAACAGGACAAAAGCTATAAACCTGTCAGAGGTAAAAGGTGAAATTGAGTTCAAGCGCGTTTCCTTCCGTTACGAAGAGCATTTGCAGAATATTTTTGTGAATTTGTCACTACGTGTAAAACCGGGAGAGTACATTGCGCTAGTTGGTCCATCCGGTGCTGGAAAAACTACCCTTTGTTCACTTATCCCTCGCTTTTATGATGTATCAGCTGGAGAAGTATTGATTGATGGGATAAACGTTCGTGATATTGAACTCCAATCATTACGAAAAGCAATTGGAATTGTTCAGCAGGATGTTTACCTTTTTGCAGGAACGGTGATGGACAATATCCGCTACGGAGATCCAACAGCAAGTGAGAAAGAAATTATCGCTGCAGCCAAGAACGCAAATGCCCATGACTTTATTATGGCCTTGCCAAACGGCTACCAATCTGAAATCGGCCAACGAGGTGTCAGACTATCAGGAGGTCAGAAACAGCGTCTTAGTATCGCACGTGTATTTTTAAAAAATCCATCCATTCTTATTTTGGATGAGGCAACCAGCGCACTGGACAACGAGAGTGAAAGCATTGTCAAGCAATCACTGGAAGCGTTAGCAAAGGGACGGACCACCATCGTCATCGCCCACCGCCTTTCCACCATCCAAAATGCAGGGAGAATTATTGTATTAACGGAGGACGGAATTTCGGAACAAGGTACACATGATACACTTCTAGCAAACGATGGACCCTATGCAAACCTTTATTCAAAGCAGTTTGAACTACAGGTTTAATAAATTTAAATCAGACCACTCATGAATTATGGAGTGGTCTTATTCTGCTTCAACTTAATTTCTCTAAAAAAATTTGTATATCCATTCATTCTTTGCGTAAGTATAAGATTATTACAGTTTTTTTCGAATGAGGAAGGTAGATATGAAAAGAGTATCGATTGTATTTTACATCACGATCGCATTGGTCATTATTTTTGTTATGCTTGGTGCATTACAGCCTACTCAGTTTGAGCAGGTAACCACCACGATTAACGCCTTTCTTTCCACAACATTCGGATGGTATTATATGTGGCTGATGGCCGCCTTAGTCATCATTACCGTCATCATAGCCATTAGTCCCTATGGCAAAATCCGTTTGGGAAAAGATCATGAAAGGCCTGATTTTTCTACTTCCTCATGGATTGCTATGCTCTTTTCTGCTGGCTTAGGAATCGGGCTGGTATTCTATGGTGCAGCAGAACCACTTTCACATGCGTTTACAGATGCTCCTTTTGGTGGGGAAGGAACGGAACAGGCATTTAAAAATGGACTGGCCATTACCTTTTTTCATTGGGGTATTCATGGCTGGGCAATGTATGGACTTTTTGCACTTGCTCTTGCATTTTTCCAATTCCGCAAAGATGAGCCTGGCTTGATTTCTGCGACATTAAAACCATTATTCGGCGATAAAATGAAAGGACCATTTGGAAATGCGATCGACGTTCTTGCCACATTCGCAACCATTTTTGGTGTAGCAACTTCACTTGGATTTGGGGCTGTACAAATCAACGGGGGACTAAATCATCTCTTTGGAATAGAAGTTGGCTTTACCACACAGCTCATTATCGTTATCATCGTTACCATCTTATTTCTTATGTCTGCCTGGTCTGGCCTAAGTAAAGGGATCAAATATTTATCCAATGCGAACATGGTACTTGCTATCCTGTTATTTTTTGCTGTGTTGTTTGTCGGTCCAACATTACTGATCCTAAACATGTTCACGGAAACGGTTGGGCTATATTTGCAAAACATTGTACAGTGGAGTTTCCGGACAGCACCGCTTTCAGGCGATAATCGAAGCTGGTTTGACGCCTGGACCCTTTTCTACTGGGCGTGGTGGATTTCATGGGCACCATTTGTGGGAATGTTTATCGCTCGCGTGTCTCGTGGAAGGACTATCCGCCAATTTATGATTGGGGTCATCGTCGTACCAACGCTAATCGTTTCCATTTGGTTTGCAACCTTTGGAACAACGGCAGGCTATGTACAGAACAGTGGCACGGATTTAACCCAGTTTACAACGGAATTAGTATTATTTAATATGTTCGATCAATTGCCATTTTCATTCCTTTTATCGATTATGGCAATATTACTTATCATAACATTTTTCGTTACGTCAGCAGATTCTGCAACATTTGTATTGGGAATGCAATCTACAAACGGCTCGTTAACACCTCCAAATGGTGTCAAAATTGCATTAGGTCTTGCACAGTCCTCTGTCGCTCTCATTTTACTTTATGTTGGAGGATTAACAGCACTGCAAAATACGATTATTGCCGCTGCACTTCCATTTTCATTCGTGATGATTCTAATGATGGTCTCCCTAATAAAAGCACTTAACAAAGAGGTGGCATCGATAAAGGGAAAAAACAAGTAATGGCATAGAGCAGTTTCCTTGATTCCAAGTATGAGTTAGTTGATCCATGAAATACTATTAGCAAATCGTTTAGGAGTTGATGACGAGAGTGGGTGCTATTGACCGAAATGGCTATCGATTTGAACCAGAGTTCAGCGTTATCGAACAAAACGGTGCCATACATGTATACCATACTGACCAATTTGTTGAAGAAATAAAATTCTCTTTCTCCGGAAAATATCCAGAACCAAGTCAAATCGAACAATTAGTAAACGAATATTGTGAACGAAAGGGAATTTAGCGGAACGAGGTGTCTGTGGGACAGGGGGTCAGACCCCTTGTCCCACAGACACCTCATCACAACGCTATTTGCTTTCAAGCTTGTCCCATTCTGTTTTCTTATATTTAATGAATTTTAACATTCCATTAATATGTTCTTCATCATACTCTCTGTATCGCTGTTCTCTCGCCCAAACCCGCACGTGTTCATGGTCTGGATGATTCTCATTTTCGTAAATTTTTAAGAAATCATAAAAACCAGGGATTCCCCCTACATCTTCAGGTGGTGCATTTTCTGCGCCGTCAATTAGCCTGGGGTAACCATAATGATAACTTTCCGTAATACCCTCTAATGTGATTAGAAACGACCAATTGTCCCCAAAATCATATCTATACTTTATTTCACCATGATTTTCTAAATACGCATCTATTTTAATTCCAGTAGGTTTACGGATTATTGTTTTCAAATTTTTCAGCTGTGCCTCCTGAAACTTCATAAATTCCGGTGGAGTATCAATCATTTTTTTCTCTATTTCTTTACGATTTTTCTTAAAATATTGATGCTCCTGATATGCTTCATCGTCGTTCGTTACCCTGATATTTTCATCTTGTAAATCAAACGCATAAAAATGGTAAAAGTCGCTGGGATAACCTCCTAGAAAATTCGTTACAGTTTGAATAACATCATGCAGCCGCTTAAAGGTTGCATCCGCTGGCATTACAACTCTTCTCCAAATTAATGGATCTGAATCGATAAACTCAATTTTGATTTGATAGGCTTTCATTGATACTCTCCTTTCTATTTTCAAATTATGTGGTTATTTATATTTTGCTTAAATATCTTTATGTAATCCTCTGAAACACTCGTTCTATTTTTAACTATTAATCTGGTAAGCATTATGATAAAAATATTATTAACTACATAGTTTAGTGGTCGGTTGACCGGCTCCTGGTAACGACATTTGAATCATTAAGTTTAGTAGCGCAATTCAGTATTTCACTATAGCGACACTAACAATTGTTATAAACATTGTCCTCCTTCTAGATAAAAAGAAGTAACCGCCCATTGATCATGGATAAGCGATTACTTCTTTCAGTATTAGACAACAAAATGATCAGCCGCTCTTTATGCGGTCTGTAGTTGTCGGTATCGAATAGCTAGCGCTATTCGATACCTTATTCTTATTTTAAGTATAATTTTTACTATTTATACTGTCAATCAATCCATGTATCAAACCAAATTTATGGATTTCACTTTTTAGACACAATTCAACTACAATAGCTCACTCTCAAAACAAACTCTCTAGTCCTTTTCTCAATCTCACTTAAACTTCCTTTCAACAAGGAACTCCCAACTCCTACAGCATCAGCTCCAGAATGAAACCATTCATCAATATTATCCAAATCCACACCACCTGTTGGCATAATCGAAAGATGTGGTAATGGTGCTTTAAATGCCTTAATCGCTTTTGGGCCGAATATCCCACCAGGAAACAATTTAATCATTGAACAGCCATTTGAAAGTGCTGTCATCATTTCTGTCACAGTCATACACCCTGGAAGATAAGGTATTTGATATAGATTGCACAATAAAGCTGTATCTTTATCAAAGCCAGGACTTACAATAAACCCTGCCCCTGCTTGCATGGCCAGCTTTGCCGTAGTCGCATCCAATACCGTACCAGCTCCAATTAAAATTTCAGGAAAACGTTTAGACAATGTTAAGATAGCTTCCTCAACATATGGAATTGTATATGTTAATTCAATACTAGTTATCCCACCGCGAATACATGCTTCCGAAAACGCAATTGCCTCTTTGCTTGAATCCGCACGAATAACAGCCACAATTTTTGATTCTTTAATTTGCTGTAAATTGACATTTGCCACGAACTCACTTCCCGCTAGATTTTAGTTGCTCCGAAGCCGCCATCAACCGTTACCATAGATCCAGTAACGAATCCAGCTGCTTTCTCAGAAGCTAAGTAAATAACCGCACCTTGCAATTCTTCAGGATCACCAAAACGTTTCATAGGTGTATGATCCATTATTGATTTGACACGGTCTTCCGTGAGAATTTTACGATTTTGTTCAGCAGGGAAAAACCCTGGAATGATTGCATTTACTCTGATATGAAAAGGTGCCAATTCACGGGCCATAAACTCAGTAATACTATTAATTGCGGCTTTAGAAGCTGAGTATGTTATTACTTTAGTAAGTGGTGTTATGGACGACACTGATGAAATATTTATTATGCTTCCACCACGATTTCTAGCTTTGTTTCGACGCGCAAATTCTTGGCACGTAAACATGACAGCTTTCAAGTTAACATCCATTATGTTGTTCCACTCGTCTTCTTTAATATCAAAGAATGGTGTTTGGCTATTTACACCCGCAGTATTTAATAAAATATCCCAGCCACCGTGATCTCTATCAATAATTTCCGCGACTTCTTTAATAGACTCTAATTGTTGTACGTCTGTTTTTAAAAAGCTCACTTTAACATCATATTGCTTGATTTCATCTATAATGAGATTTGCTTTATTCTCGTTTCTTCCTGTTAAAATTATATCGGCGCCACTTTGCGCCAATCCTAGCGCCATGGAAGAACCTAGTGTACTTGTTCCACCAATAACCACTGCTAATTTACCTTTTAGACTAAACATATCATTCATCAACCTACCTCCTCACATCTAGTATGCTTTTCTAGGGTCTGCCCATTTATCGTTTGTATTTGGTAAAACAGGAAACCAATTTGGCCTTTTTGGATCACGGTCGTAAGGATACCCACCTAACTCGTTATAAAGTTCCGCGTATTCCTGTAACTTATCATAATCAATTTCGACGCCCAATCCAGGTTTATCGGGAATTTTTATTTTGCCATCTTGGTATCTCATTTTTCCACCTTTTATCACATCATCCTTTAAATGATGATAGTGTGCGTCAATGGCAAACGGCATACTTGGTAATACAGCACCAAGATGTAACATTGTAGCCAATTGTACACCAAGTTCCCCTGAGGAATGGACTGCCGTTCCAAGCTGAAATGTATTACAAACATCAGCAGCTTTTATACATTGTCTGATACCGCCCCAAAATGTTGTATCTAGTAAAATAACGTCTACCGATGGATTCTTAATATTTTCTGCGAGCTGTTCAAAATTAACTACAACAGTGTTTGTTGCTAACGATTGTGATATTTTTTCACGAACCCGACGCATTCCATTTAATCCCCAAGTTGGGTCTTCCAAATAGTCGTTATTCATCCACTCAGTCTCTTTAGCGAACTTTACACTTTGTTCAACACTGAGAATGCAATTTGGATCATAACGGAATTGATCACTAGAATACTTCTCCCCTATCGCTTGAAAAAGTTCACATTCATAATCAGGATGAAACACCCCGCCTTTTAACTTATGGGAACGGAATCCGTATTTATCTTTTAATTCCTGAACATGACTCAATAACTGTTCCTTCGTTTGAACCTCATGCTCACCATTTTCATTCGGATAACGAAAAAATAGATAACTAGCAAATTCAACTTCATCACGCATTTTCCCACCTAAAAGCTGATAAACTGGTACACCCAGATTTTTCCCCATAATATCCAAACACGCAAACTCAATAGCCGCTAATAGCTGTGTACGATTATTGTAAAGTGATGCAGTAGGGTTACTAATTTTCCATTTCAATTCTTCCGTATTAAATGGGTCATGGCCAATTAAATAACTCTCAAGCTGTTTAAAAGCCAGTTCAGCACTTTCGCCTCCACCACCCATTTCTCCTACTCCAGTAATACCTTCGTCGGTTTCCACTTCAACTATCGTGCGCACAAATCTGCCCCAATGAACCCCATTGCTGTGTCTAAGTGGAGCTTCTAACGGAACCGTAACAGTTGTTGGTTTGATTCTAGTTATTCTCATAATTTCACCTCTTACAGATTTATGATCACTTTTCGTACTCCTGATGGCATTTCTTCCATTAATTTAAATGCTTCTTTGGCATCATTCAAAGAATACTCATGACTTACCAATTCTTTTACATGAAAGCTTTTAGAATTGAATAATTCAACGACTTTCGGAAAACGATGTGTCTGTAATCTTGAACCACATATCGTCAATTCTTTTTTTGTAATATTAACCTGTGCAATACGAGATATTTCTACATGAAACCCAAGCAAAACTACTCTTGCTGCAACAGATGTTACGTCTATTGCCTGTTCAACTGTTGTTGGAGTTCCAACCGCATCAATTACAACGTTTGCACCCATTCCATTAGTCCAGTTAGATAATTCTTTACTGACATCTTTTTCATTTGGGTTTATTGTTAAATCTGCTCCCCATTTATGAGCAAATTCTAATCTTTCTTGATTAAAGTCAGAAATCGCCACTTTTGCTCCTGCTGTCATGGCCATTTTCAAACAGCATAATCCAATTGGACCAGAACCAATAATATAAACAAAATCATCTTTTTGAATTTGACCGCGATATATCGCTTGTGCCCCAATCGTAAATGGTTCAATTAAAGCAATCTCAGTCCAATCAAGTGATGGATCGACACGATGAACAAGATTTTCCGGCATCACTTTTATTTCACAGCCGCCACCATCCCTATGGACACCATAAACTTCTACCGTTTCACATATGTTTGGTCTTCCTTGTCTGCATGCATAACATTCACCACATGACGTCATTGGTTCAATTACTACCTTATCTCCAACCTTTAAACCTGATACCGATTCACCTAGCTCTATAATTTCTCCAGCTACCTCGTGTCCGATAATACGCGGATAGCTGGCGAAAGGATTTTGTCCATGAAGAATGTGCATATCTGAACCACAAATGCCCATTGCTTTCATACGAATTTTCACATCATTCCCTTTATTTAATTGAGGCTCCTCCACTTCTACCACATTTAAATCATGTGACTCAGTTACTTGTATTGCTTTCACAACTCATTACCCCCATTTCATTAATCAAATAAACTTGGTAAAAACAATGTTATCTCTGGGATAAACGCAACTAGCAATAAAACTATTAAACTAACACCTAAAAATGGCAGCAATGCTTTCGAAGCCCTGCCGATTGATATTTTACCAATACTTGATGCCACAAATAAACATACCCCAACTGGAGGTGTAGAAAGTCCAATCATTAGGTTGAGTACCATCATGACACCAAAATGTACTGGATCCATTCCTATTTGAATTGCAATAGGCAATAGTACTGGAAACAAAATAACAATGGCCGCAATTGTTTCCATGAACATTCCAACAAAAAGTAATAATAGGTTAATCAAAAGAATAACGATTATTGGATTCTCGGATATGGATAAAATTACATCTGCAATAAGCTGAGGTATTTGTTCACTAATTAAAATCCAGCCAAATAAATTCGCGAACCCTACAAGAACCATTATTCCCGCTGCATCTACTACCGAATCCAAAATTATTTTTGGTATTTCCTTTACTTTTAAGTCTCTGTAAATAAATAATCCAACTACCAATGCATAAACAACTGCAATGATCGCTGCCTCAGTTGGTGTAAAGAAACCACTTAATATCCCAAACAAAATAACTACTGTCATCAATAATGCCCAGAAAGCACCCCAAAACGATTTAAATATGACGGATATACTCTGACGTTCCCCGCGTGGATACTTGCGTTTTACCGAAATGATATACGATACAATCATTAATCCTATACCAAGTAGTATCCCGGGAATAACACCTGCGATAAATAAATCGCCTATGGACACAGTTGCCAAAGTACCTAATATAATCATAGGCAATGATGGTGGAATAATAGGACCAATAGTCGAAGATGACGATGTAACGGCCACTGAAAAGGGTGCATCATACCCCTCTTTCTTCATAGCAGGAATTAACACCGAACCGATACTAGCCGTATCTGCAAGTGCCGTTCCAGAAATCCCTGCAAAACCCATTGACGCTCCAACATTAGCTAATCCAAGACCACCACGAATATGACCTACTACATTATTCGTGAAATCTATTATTCTTCTTGTAATCCCCCCTGCATTCATGAGATTACCTGCCAAAATAAAACCAGGGATACAAAGAAGTGTAAATGAGTTAATTCCTTCAAACATTTTTTGCGGAATTATTGTTAAAGAGATATCACCTAAGAGAAGGTATATTAGGGATGCTAAACCTAAACTAAATGCTATTGGCACACCAATAAATATCATTACTAAAAATGATAAAAATAAAATTAGCGCCATCATACCTCAACACCTTCTTCCTTTTCTTCTGTCGTATTTCCCATTAGAATATGATAGATATTTACAAAGCTGTAAATTGCCAAAAACACAAGTGCAATGACCATACTTAAATAAATATAAAACATTTCTACCTTAATTGTTGCAGATGTTTGTCCCTCACCAAGTAATGCAAAATCGTAAGCATAGGTTACTAGCATTGCAGAGAATGCACCTAATACTAAATAAATAAATGCATCGTAATATTTTTTAAACTTTTCAGGTAAAAAATCCACTAATAGATCCACCCTAATATATCCTCTTCTCTCCATAGCAACCGGTGCTCCAAAAGCAATAGTGTAAACAAACAAATACCTTGTTAATTCCTCAGTCCATACATAAGATAACGGTGTGTATCGTCCAATGATTTGAATAAGTACCACTATAATTAGCGCAGAAAACGTTAGAACCGTTAATATTTCTAGTATCCTAGTTAAAATTTTTATTGCTTTCATGATGTTTTCACCTCTTTTAAAAAAGATAAGGGAGCAACATCTTCATCAGAAGGTGCCCCCGTCATTACTATTCTGCTGCGTTTAGAATCTTTTTATATAATTCTAACTGTTCTTCTGAAAGACTATTTTCAACAGCTGGTTTCATCGCTTCTGCAAAGGCATCTTGATCAACTTCAACAAATTCCATGCCTTCATCTTTTAATTTTTGTTCATATCCTTCCGTTTCTTTTTCGTAAAGATCCATACCAAATTTTTGGGCTTCTTTGGCTGCTTCTTTAACTGCAGCTTGCATGTCCTTATCCAGGGAGTTTAATTGTTCATTACCTACTACAACATAAATCCAGCTGCGTACATGCTCCGTTTTATTTACATAATCTTGTACTTCAAATAAGCTCCCACTATGAATTAAATCAACCGGGTTCTCTTGACCGTCAATAACACTTTGTTGTAAGCCAGTAAACACTTCACTAAATGCCATTACCTGTGGACTTGCCCCGGCTTTTTCCCATGCGTCCATAAACAATGGCACATTAGGAACACGCATTTTAAATCCGTCTAAATCAGCAGGTGATTTGATAGGTTTATTGGATGTTAAATTACGTGGTGCACGTAAATGATAATAAAGAGGGGTTACCCCAACCTTCTCTTTGATTGCGCTTTCAATTTCCTTACCAATTTCACCTTCGATTACTGTTTTAACATGTTCTTCGTTTTTAAATGCATATGGTATCGCCATAAGTGCCGCTTCAGGTGCCCAGTTTTGCATTGTTTCACCAGAAATAGTCATGTCCACAGTTCCTGCCTCAATACTATTCAATACTTCCGTTTCACTACCCAATTGTTCATTAGGATAAATTTCAATTTCCAATTTACCATCTGTTTTTTCATTAACTAATTCAGCAAATTTCTCAGCGGTTTTGTGCCATTGATGGTCTTCATTTGATAAATGCCCCATTTTCCAAGTAATTGTGTCCCCGTCACTTCCACTCGCTGATTCATCATTCCCACACGCTGCAAGTACAAAAATAAGTGATAACCCTATAAGTAAACCAACTATCTTTTTCATAAAAGTTCTCCTCCTAATTGTAAAATTTAAACATGACCTTCACCTGATAAAATATACAATTACTAATGATACCCCCTTCTTCTTAGTAAATTAAATAAGGTACTTAAGAGATTAAATACTCGTATATGCTTTTTGGTACAGGTATTCCGCTATTTAAACGATCTTCTTCCTTGACCTGCTCCGGCTCGCCAGGCACCATTACTGAGCTAAACCCTGATGCAGGCTCTAATTCATGCAGTTCATCAATCATTTGATCAACATTATTTAGAAATTGCTCTTTTTCAATAAACAATCCTGGATCTACAGTTAAAATCATATGTCCTAGACGTCGATAATTTTTATAATCACCATACATGGTAGCAATATTTGTCCCAAATGCGGATCCAGTCAAGATACCTGAAAGAACATCCACCGTTAAAGCTAGTCCATACCCTTTTGGACCACCAATCGGCAAAAGGTTTTTAACTAAATTAGGATCTGTAACTGGATTACCATTAGCATCTACACCCCAATTATCCGGTATTGATTTTCCTGTTTCCCTTGCATGGAGAACTTTTCCTAGTGCTACATTACTCGTTGCCATATCCAATACAATTGGCTTGTGCGTTTTTGCTGGAAAACCATAAGCTATCGGATTTGTACCAAAGTATGGCTCTGATCCGCCGAATGGTACTACAGCACTGTCCGTGTGTGTCATGACCATGCTCACCACTTCTTCTTTAGCAGCCTGTTCAGCAAAATAGGACAATGCACCGCAATGACTGCTATTAACAATTCCTACCATACCAATTCCGTTTTCCTTTGCTAATCCAATTGCTTTATCCATTGCTTTTTTCGTAATGACATGGCCCATCCCATTATCACCGTCAAATAGTGCTGCAGTTTTTCCTCTATCCTCCACCTTGAACTTTGGATTTGGATTCATACCACCTTCATTCATGCGCTTAACATAATGCTCCGTTCTTAAAACACCGTGCGAATGTACACCTCTCAAATCCGCATGTACCAATACATCCGCTACTACCGCTGCGTGTTCCTCACTTACATTCGCTTCTGTTAACTTGTTGATAACAAGTGATTTTAGCTCGTCTTTTCGTACAATTACATCTGACATTAATATCTTCCTTTCTAGTCAAGATTTGCGTGCTGATCTTTCATATATTCGTTAATGTTATCTCGACCATGTGTTAATGAAATAACAATTGCATCCAGTAAAATATGGACGCTTTGATCAAATTGATTCCCCATCGGTTGCATAGTTGCTGGCTCTTCGGGTAGTCTGCTTTTTGTCGCAGCAGATACTCTGATAACTTCATCAGCTATTTCTCCAATGGCTGAGTTCTCATTCGTTGTAACTAGTAATACCTCTGCACCTGCTTTTGACGCTTGTTCTGCTGTTAGTAAAATTGATGTTGTATTTCCAGAGCCACTTATCGCTACAAGAACATCATCCTCTTGAATACTGGGAGTAATTGTCTCACCTTTCACAAAAACATGATAACCAGCATGCATTAATCGCATTGCAAACGCTTTCCCCATTAAGCCAGAGCGTCCTTCTCCAGCAATGAATATCCTGTTTGCTCTTCTAATGGTATCCATGAAAGATTTTATTTGAGAATCTTCTAGTTGTTCAGCTACTTCTTTTAATTCTTCGAGTATTTTCAAATGAACTTTCTTCATAGATTCAAATTACCTCCCGAATTTTCTTAGCAGCTTCTGCTGGAATTGACGAACCTGTAATATAGCTTCCAACAATATAGACATCCGGATGAACCTTCGAAAATTGTTTAACCCGCTCTGGATTAATCCCTCCAGCAACAAATATATTAAATTCCTTTAATGTATCCCGAAAATCGTCTAAATAATCTAATGAGGCAGCCGCTTGCATATCTTTACCAACATGCATAGATACCGATGTAACGCCTAAATTCCTAAGCTCTACTATCCGATCCTTTGAAGTAATACCCAATAAATCTACTACAACTTGTTTTTTAAGCTCTTCTGCGATTTTTAGTGAATCTCGAATGGTTTTGTTCGCCGAGAAAGACATTACTGTCATGGCATCAGCACCTGCTTCAAATGCCTGAAGCGCCTCATGTTTCCCAGCATCACATGTCTTCATATCTGCCAAAATCCTTTTTTCGGGATATCGTTCTTTCATCTCTTGAACGATGGACATGCCATACTGTTTAATCACACCTGTGCCAATTTCTATATAATCAATATAATGATAGACTTCAGATACAACATGGAAACATTCTTGTCTATTCAACCGATCAAGAGCGACTTGAATCATGTTAGAATCCTACCTTTCAACAACCTTTTTATCCTCTAATCTATTTATCGCATCTTTTAAGTAAGGTAATCCTTCGTTATCCCCAAACACTTCTACAACCATCGAACCTATAATATTGGCAAATTTTAATATACTCTCCGGATCCCAATTATTTAAAATTCCATATAGTGCACCTGCATCAAATCCGTCACCTGCACCAACAGTATCAACAGCATTAATGTTCTTTTCTGCGGGCTGTTGAAACAAGTTACCATCTTTCCACAATATTGCACCGTTTTCACCTTGTTTAATAAAAATATGGGAAACTGAATATTCCTTTATTTTTTCGATTAGTTTGTTTATATCGTTTGTTCCAAATAAGAGTTTTGCTTCTTCTATCCCAGCCAATAAATAATCAACATCTTCCATCCAGCGTAACAATGTTGCCCGGGCTTTATCTTCATTCCAAAGTTTCAAACGTATATTTGGATCCATTGCAATTTTTAAATTATTCTTTTTTGCTAACTGGATGGCCCTTTCTATCGTTTCAATGTTCTGATTATTAACCGCTGGATAGACTCCAGTAATATGTAATAGTTTTGCTTGTTCGAAAAAAGCTTCATTTAATGTATCCGCATTCAACGTTAACGTAGGTGATTGGTGACGATAATAAAATGTATTTGATGAACCATCACCATTTATCTGCTTAAAATTTATGGATGTTGGATAGCCTTGCATCAGTTTAACTTCACTTACATCGATACCTTCTCCACGCGCAAAATTATAAATATACCTGCCAAATTCATCGTCACCCAATCTGCTGATCCATCCTGTTTTCAAGCCTAAACGTGCACAGCCAATGGCTACATTAAATTCCGCTCCGCCTACTTTGCGCCTAAAAGAATTAACAAAACGCAATGGTCCATTTGTGTCGGGATCAAACGTTATCATGGCATCACCAATTGTTATAACATCATTCATTACCTGCACCCTCTTTCTTAGTTGATTTACGAACGATGAGTCGCGGTTCGTATCGATGCACTGCTGGGTCTTGTTTCGCATTTTTGTCTCTAATTTTGTTTAACAGAATAGTTGCCACTTCTTTTCCCATTTCAAATGTAGGCTGGGCAATAGTGGTTAACGGCGGCGAATGGATTGGACCAAATGAAACTTCATCAATTGTTATTAATCCAATTTCCTTACCAATTCTAATTTGGTGTTCAAATGAATACTTTAATATTTCCATTAACGTTAAGTCATTTCCCGAAACAATAGCGTCAGGTTTTTCATCTAATGAGAAGAGTTCATTTAGACCTTGTGGTATTTTAGAAAGCTCCATTCCCTTAATGTAATCAGTACGAACAGAAATATTATTTTCCTCTAAAGCTTTTATATATCCGTTTATACGTTCAACTCTAGGAGTAACATTATCAATTAAGGAAGTCGTAACAATGGCTATTTTTTCATAGCCATTTTCCAGTAAGTGATTAACCGCGAGCTCAGATGCCTTTCCATTATTCAAAAGAACCGTATCCGTATTCAGTCCATCTACTAAACGGTCTAAAAAGACAATTGGGAAATCCTGGTTTAACAATTTTTCATATGTATCGGAATTACCACTAATTGGGACGACTATTAACCCGTCTACTTGCTTCGCTAAAAGTGTTTCTATATATTTTTTCTCTTTTTCCGGGTTATCATCGGCGTTACAAATAATGGTCGAAAAGCCATTTTCATTACATACATTTTCAATAGATCTGATTACCTGGGTTGAAAATGCGTGTAATATATTTGCCACGATAACTCCAATTGTTGATGTGCTCTTTTTCTTTAAGCTTCTTGCAACTACATTGGGTTGATATTCTAAATCCGATATAGCTTTCTTAATTCTTGAACGAGTTTCTTCACCCATATACTCAAAACGATTATTCAAATATTGAGATATGGTACTTTTAGATACTCCAGCTTGATTTGCAACATCTGCAATCGTAATCTTCTTTGACATATAATCACCTTACTAAAACGGTTTACTAAATCGATTTAGTGAAAGTATACAATAAAAGAAAGCGTTTTACAATAGCTTATTTTATTTTTTAAAAAATAATATCGGGACACGGGGTCAGACCCCGTGTCCCGCTTCTCATCTCTTCAATTAAACATACAATGGGATCAGTTCCTGCGACTTTACATCCACTAATCCAAGATCACTTATGCGAATTTCCGGGATAACAGTTAGTGTCAAGGATGAGAGCGCCATAGATGGAGAACGTCTCCCAACCTTTACGCCCATCGACTTAGCCACCTTATTAAACTCCTCCACTTTTGGGGCAAGTTCCTCAATAGGCTCCGCTGCCATCAATCCAGCGATAGGTAAATCCACCTGTGCCATAACCTTCCCATCTTCCACTAAGCAGAGTCCGCCACCAGATTTCTGCAGCTGTTGTGCGGCTAGCAGCATATCATTTGCATTTTTTCCTGCGACTACCAAATTATGACTGTCATGAGCTACTGTTGTTGCATATGCGCCACTGCGTATCCCGGAATTTTTCAATACTCCTATAAATGGTTCTCGTTGTTGACCATGGCGTCCTGTCACCGAAACAAATACATAATCAGCAGGTAAATCACGTATCGTACCATCCGTAACCTGTACTTCTAAGACACCTTTTTGAGTTGTTCCGATCTCTGTCATTTCCATCGTATTTAGCCCTATCATTCCAGTTTCCACTGGTGGCTTTATCTTAAAATCATCCACTTGAAGTTTAGGTAGACGAACCGTATTTTTCCTAAGTGGTGTAGTACCGCTCGTAATATCCACGATAACATCCCCATCCCGCACCATTTGTTCGCCCTGTACAAATACATCGTTAGCCTGCATTGTTTCCAATGAATCTACTAATGAAAAATCCGCTACATACCCAGCAGCAATGGCACCGCGGTCATGAAGACCATAACGAATCGCGCCATTTAGTGTAGCATAGCGAATGGCAAGCGGTGCTGGTATTCCTTCCTCGATACAGCGACGAACCACGCGATTCATTTGTCCATTTTTCAGCATGTCATTCGGTTCCACATCATCTGTACACATCGCGATGTTAGAGGAATGGGGCAGGATCTCCCATGCCTTTGCTGCTATATCCGCAAACTGGCTTACACTCGACTCACGAATATAAATCAACATTCCTGCACGCAGCTTTTCCACAATTTCTTCTACTGTTCGGCTTTCATGATCAGAATTAACCCCGGCAGCTAAATAGGCTTGTAAATCACGACCACCAACACGCGGCAAATGACCTTCATTACGTACTCCAAAATCAAGACCCTTTTGTACAATACCGGCCATACGAGGATTTTGCTTAATGACACCTACATAATCCATTAATTCAGCAACCCCTACCACATCGGGATTATTCAGCAATGCCGCGATATCTTCTGGGCCAAACTCTGCCCCAGCCGTTTCCACACCAGGTACAGCAGGGACACACGACGGAATAGTTGTAAGTATTTGAACCGGAAGCCCTTTGCTAGCATTTATCATATAGGTTACCCCTTCAGCACCCATCACATTGCCAATTTCATGCGGATCAATCACCGCTGCGGTTGTCCCATGCCGAAGTACGGCCCTAGCAAACATATCTGGCGTAATCATCGTACTCTCAATATGTACATGGCAGTCGATAAAACCAGGCACTGCATACTTGCCTGTTGCATCAATCACATTATCACCTTCCATATAGAAGGCTGGCTCATCGTGTTCGTAGCGTGCAATCGCACTAAAACGATTTTCCTTAATGCCAATATCAGCCATATAAATTTCTGCAGTAAAAACATTGACTAGATTAACTTTCCGAATGATCGTATCCATCCGTTCATCTCCGCGTGCCGCTGCTACAATATGTTGACGTGAAAACATAGATAAAATCTCCCTTCGCATATATTATTATTCAGCTAAAGTAATAAAATAAATAATAAGTGGGATTAGCAAAATGTACAAACCGGGATGTATTTCCTTTTGCCGGCCAGACAAGCTTTTTACCAGTACATATATAATAATCCCAGCTGCAATTCCATTCCCAAAATTGAATGTAAAAATAGTAATAACGATTGTCATAAATGCTGGCAATGACTCTGTTACATCTTCAAAATTAATGTTTCGAACAGAGGAAAGCATTGTCAATCCGACTAAAATTAATGCTGGCGCAGTCGCTTCTGTTGGGATGATCATGATTAACGGTGTAACAAACAAGGTGAGCAAGAATAAAACCCCTGTTGAAACTGCCGTCAATCCTGTACGTCCACCTGCCTCTACACCAGTTGCCGATTCAACATAGGTCGTCATAACCGGTACAGAAAACAATGACCCCAGAACCGTTCCACCTGCATCCACAACAAACGGTTTATCAATCTGAGGCAGATCGCCATTTTTGTCTAGCATGTTCCCTTTGCCTGCTACTCCAAGCATCGTTCCAAGACTTGAAAAGAAGTCGGGGACAAAAAATGCCAGCAGAAACGGGAAATATGATATCTTCAATGCTTCCATAATGTCCAATTGAAATAGGACTGGCGCAACACTTTCCGGAAACGAAAATACAGAACTAGGCAATTGTGTTACCCCCATCGGAATTCCAATTAAAGTAACTGCAACGATCCCAATTAATAGATGACCCCGGACATTTCTTGCTAACAGAACACTCATTATAAAAAAACCGATAAGTGCCAAAATCGCATTAGGAGATCCGATGTCACCAAGCTGCAGGGAATTTGCACTTTCGCTTGCCGTTACTAATCCAGCATTACGAAAGCCGATAAGTGCGATAAATAATCCAACTCCCGCCCCAATCGATAATTTAATTGCCGGTGGAACAAGCCGAACAATCAGTTGTCTTAACCCAAAAATTGTAAATAAGACAAATAAAACACCAGAAACGAAAACCATTCCCATACCAACCTGCCATGGGATTCCTTCCGCCAACACAAGTGTTACGGAAAGAAAAGCAACTGAACCGAGACCAGGAGCAAGCGCAAAAGGTCTGTTACTGTATATTCCCATTATGATCGTTATAAGTCCTGTCATGAGAATAACAGCCACTGTAACTGGCCCTTTAGGTATACCAGCGCCTTCCAGCATCCCTGGTACAACAATTAATACATAAAGCATTGTCATGAAAACCGTTAGCCCTGCAGTAAATTCTGTTCTTGCAGTCGTTTTATTTGCGGATAGTTGAAATAGTTTCTCTGTTAATTTAGTTCTGTTCATCTAATGACTCTCCCCTCGCTGTACTAGATTGTAATCAGGATTTTTCCCTTTAAAAATCTACCAATTGCCGGTATACCCGAACTTTAGCCAAAATAATAAAAGCCCAGAAAATGTAGAATGATTTCTACCATCTGGACTTAATAAAGGTTAAAGAAAAGTTGATTCAGCGATATACATACAAATAAACTACTAGACGAAGCCGAACACGCTTATACTTTAACCCGTAGTCCGGTTCTTTCCGTGGGAACCTGGTAGAGACCCTCAGACCATATTACTGAGGATATACGAGTATACTATTTAAGTTTATTACTCTGATAATATAGCAAATACAATCAAGAGAATCAAGCAAAAGTGAACATTGATGACGAATTTATTCATAATGTTCGTTTATTGCAAGCGTTATTCTTTTGACATGTAAAATGGAAATTCAGCCATTTACAAATTGTAAAGTGATTCCTTCATTTTTTGAACCTATAAACTATATCGATTTTACAATTTCACCTAATCTCATTTCTTTCATTGATTGAAGCTTCAAATGATAATCTTTAAACGGAAGTGATTCTGTAACAGGATTCGGAATAATTATTGTTTTTACATTTGCTTTTTGAGCGGCGATCAATCCATTTAATGAATCTTCAAATACAATAGCTTCGGAAGGTTGGATATTAAGAACCTCAATCGCCTTTAAAAATAGGTCAGGTGCTGGTTTGATATGCTCCACATCATCTTGTGTGATAAGGTAATCAAAATACGTAATAAGTCCCAGATTCGTTAAATGGAAATCCACCCATTCTCTTGACGAACTGGTAGCTAAAGCAATTTTATAGCCTGCCTCCGCTGCATCAGCCAAATAATCCTCAACACCATCTCTTGCTTTGGCAGTTCTTACCTTTTCCGTATGCAGCACATTAGCTTTATCCTTTAATACATCTTCATTAAAAATGCTTCCCAATTCTTTTCTTAAATAACGGAACATTGATTCATCGCCCGACCCTACACATTTCACAAACTCCTCAAGCGGCAAATCAAATGCATGATCATTATTTAATACCTCTTTATATGAATCATACCAAGCGGTTTCCGTATCTAATATAAGACCATCAAAATCAAATATAACGGCTTTAATCATTTCCGCGCCCCCAAAATTCATTTTACTAAAGAGTAACACGAAACTGATATACGTCAAACAGAAAGTGCTTCTTTGATGATTACTTCCAGTGCAAATATCCATAAAGATTTGAAAGTGAAAAACCTAATCCCCTTGTTTTAGAGGAATTAGGCTTATACTTTAATCGCGCATTATTGTTTAGGTAATAAGAACTTCAGTATATGGGATACAAGTTCTGCAGGTTGATCTTCCTGTACCAAATATCCCGCATTGGGAACCGAAACAAATTAAGACGTTTTGATGTATTATGCAATATACTTCCTTTTCAATTGGAATCCAACTGTCTTGCTCCCCCCAAATTATGCATACAGGTGCTTTTATCTCGTTGTAAACTGATTCGATTTCCTCTGTAAACCTTTGATCCGCATGCGCAATTTGCCGATAAAATGCACGCTGACCCGTTGCACCAAGAAAGGGCGTAATGATTCCCTTTAATGTTTCTTCATCCATGGAATTATATTTTGCTCCCTGAACATAAGTCGAAATTATTGCCTCATGAATGTACTCGGGAATTCCCTGAAAGGCTGCTTCATTTTTTTTCACATGTGAGAAAAAAGAAGAACCCCATGGCGAAACAGCTACAGGGTCAATAAGTATTATTTTTTCAAATTCCCTTTTTTCCAAAAGATGTGTTCTTAAAACGGTTGTCCCGCCGAAATCATGTCCAATCACAATAGGATTATTCAGTTCCCAATAATTGAGAAGTTCCGAGAAAATTTTATTCTGGACTCCAAGTGATACATCCCCATCCGGCATTTCAGACTGGCCATAACCCAAAAGATCATAATAATGCACGGTAAACCATTGACTTAAAGCGGGAATGATATGCCGCCAGTTAAACGATGACCATGGGGTTCCATGTACAAGGATTAAGGGAGGGCCTTCTCCCATGATATCGTAACTGATTTGTCCGAAAGATGATGAAAAGCTTCTAGTTAGTTTAAATTGTTCCAACCTAATTCCCCTCCAATTACTTGGTCTGGAACCCTTTGATAGTAAGCAATAGTTAAACATTTTTAAACCGAAACTTAAATCTTCAAAAAAGAATCCAATTTGCCTTTTTCAAATGGAATCTTTTTAAATCATATAAAGCAGATTTAAGTGTCAAGTAGACCAAACTTTATTTTTAGTAAGGCTACATCTTGATCGCTTTTAGCATTTGGCGAATAGCTCCAAGATGATAAGCTGAATGTGCCAAAGAACCTAACACCTCTTTTGTAAGTGGTTCATTCCATTCCAATTCATCAAGAGATTCTAAAAGTGTTGCGTATTCATGTCGTAATTCTTCCCGAATTCGATGCCATCCTTCATCATCCACAGAACTAATTTTCCAGCTTTCTTCCCAATTCATGTCTGGCTGCTTACCGTCTTTCAGGATGGCATTTGTTCCCCATAAATAAAAGCGGGTATGATCAGCATGTGCCGCAACTGTCGCCCCATTAACCGAAACGGATGCCTCATTTGCGGTCAATTTATCCAAAGTCCCGAAAAGTCCGCTGTTTGGCCGTGCCTCTGTGAACATACCTCCTTCACTAGGCGGACCTCCAAATGTTTCTTTTACTAAGGTTTTAACAGAATTTCTCCATGTTTCATTCATCGTTATCCCTCCAAAAAATAATTAATTTACACATCAATCCATTGTTACTACCTGACCGGTGATTATGAGCTGCGTATCACCCCTTTCAAATCTGATAAGTCAAATCAGTTCCTGAGATGCCGCTGGTTACCTATAAGGTCTCTCCCAGGTAAAGAGCCGTTTTCCCAGTAGGTGAATTCATTAATTCATAGGGTCAGTATCCCTCTGTAAACTTCAAAAAATTTCGGTTGTTGTTAGCCCCGCGGAAATTTACATAACATCATACCTCATGATAGGTCTCTTTGGATGGCGACGACAAATTTCAATGAAGTTGAATGATTGAAACAGGCTCACCGGACCCGTATACACGTCTGCATCAGAGGCGTGGCCGGCAGTATCCTTTGGGAATGCCTCCAATGTTTTGGCGCCATGTGCACATGCGTATTCAATCGCTGCTTTCAATAACTGCTTGGCAATTCCCTGCTTTCGAAAGTCTTTATGTATGTAAAAGCAAAGGATGGACCACACCGGCTTATCATCGACCGGTTTAAAAACATGGGAATAGGTAATTCGTTCGTTAAACTCTCTACGTGGCGCAATTGAACACCAACCAACAGGCTCTCCTTCTACATATGCCAGTAACCCCGGCTGCCGATTTTCTTCAACAATATTTTTAAAATCGGATCGGTTTGTAGCGTTACTTCGCTTTTTAAAGTCCTTATTTCTTAAACGCCAATGCATACACCAACACCCATCACAAGCACCACATTTTCCAAACAAATGCTCTACATCATGCCACCGATCTGGTGTTAATGGACTGATTTCAACCTGCATTTATGCCACCCCCATCAAAAAACTTCTAAATTTAGCTGCCTTCGTTTTAGGCTAGTAAGACGGGCATCCATTGAGAACCGATTACAATTGATCGTTATTTGTACGGGTCAAAACACGAAAAAAGTTCTCGGCATCATACAACCCCCTATAATCATTTTGGTGGTTATATTATAAAACGATTGATTATAACTGTCAATACCCTTTATAATGGTTATAAGAAGGAAGGTTGCACAAAATGTCTAATTTAAACACAGATTCGGGAATTTTAATTGGTGAACGCCTATGTTTAGATTTCGCCAACACGGTTAGTTGGCATAATGGAGACAATCCAAATGAACGGTTACTAAATTACGAAAAATTGGTCGAGTGGAGTCGGCACGCGGAAATTTTAAGCATTCCTCAAGAAAAGCAATTACTTGAAAAGGCAAATCGTTATTCAGACCAAGCCGAAAAGACCTTAGGGGAAGCTATTGAATTGAGGGAAGCTATTTTTCGTTTATTCAGATCAATCGCTAATGGCCTAAAGACCGATACTTTAGACCTTGCTATTTTAAATAACTATTTGACAAAGGCGTATAGTTTGGCGGAAATTATTCCAAAAGACGGTAATTTTGCCTTAACATTTCAAAAGGGTGAAAATGAACTTGATTGCATGCTTTGGCCAATTGTGCAGTCTGCAATAGACCTCTTGCTTTCAGGAAATTTGAACCGGGTTAAGCAGTGTGAAGGAGAACCGTGCGGATGGCTGTTTTTCGATTCAAGCCGAAACAAAAGCCGCCGCTGGTGTTCGATGGCGGATTGCGGGAATCGGGAAAAGGCACGTCGTTATTATAAGAAGAAGAGCAGTCAAAAATAAGGTGCAGGGAGAAATTTTCTGTGGAACGTGAATTAAGTTGGCTTAAGAATTCCGGCATTATTTGATAGTGAACAGGCAGGATGGGAGACATATCTTTGATAAGAACCATGTGTACACTTCACTCACAAAAAATAATTTCGGTGTTTCTTATCTTCTGCTACCTCAAATCAATGGAAAAGCATTTTATTGTTACAACCTCAACCTTCCCTTCCATAATGCCATCTGACTAAGGCTAGCTATCCCTAGTAACTAGCCTTACTGCAGATTTATCATATACTGTTATTCCATATTAACGGTTATTGCCAGATCGTTTTCCCTTTTAGTTCTAAGACTAATCCGCTAAAAGAGGTTTTATAGAAATAATAACTCCGTCCTCATCCGCGTAAACATATTCTCCTGGTCTCCACTCTACTCCACCAAAATGAAGAATGCTATTACGATCGCCGGTGCCATATTTTTTACTTTTTAACGGATGTGTTCCTAATGCAAGAATTCCAACATCTATTTTAGCAAGGTCAACAGAGTCTCTCACATAACCATTTATAATAATGCCTGCTAACTTTCTTGATTGCGCAATGCCTGCTAAACGATCACCGAGAAGTGCGCATCGATTAGAACCACCACCGTTTACAACGATAACGGAGCCTTCTGGTACATTTTTAAGCGCTTCCACTATGAGCACGTTATCTTCATACACATTTACGGTTTCAATTTTTCCCGAAAAACGTGTCTTTTTTCCAAAAGAACGGAATGCAATATTGCTAATTTGCAGTGCATCTGAATAGTCATCACATAAATCAGTGGTTTTAAAGTCTAACATAGCTATCCCTCCCTACTTTAAATTCTAATACAATTCAACATTTATTCTTAGAATTCCTTTTAAAAATTAAATCCTAACTAAAGACTTTTACCTTAGAGAGGATTTAGTATGATGCAATATTGGCGGCGTGATCCCTGTTAAGGAAAAGCACTAGTTAAACGAGTTATCATATGCTTTTAATAACAAATCAACAATGTGAACTGCTTCCATCTTGTCACTCAGCCTTTCTCTTTCAATACCTTGTAACAGACAGCCTGGATTTGCTGGAAAACCCTAATCCCGATAACTCTCAATCATATTCCCCATATGAGCATATGCACCACCAGCACGCAATGCGGACGATACCATAATGGCCTCCGCTAATTGTTCACCTGTTGCACCTTGTTTTTCAGCATTTTTGGAGTGGACATCAATACAGTAAGGGCATTGTGTTGCAGTTCCTACCGCTACGGCAATAATTTCTTTAAATGCAGCACTAAGTTTTCCATCCTTTGTTGCCGCGGCACTAAATGCAGAATAGCCTTTAAAACCCTTCGCAGCATACTTGCCTAATTGGCCCAATTTTTTCAAATTCGAACGGGCATAAAGAACATCTGATGCATCGTTATCCATAGCGTTATGGACATGGGTACTGTGGGTGACCGCTCCACCCGCCTCCACCGCCGCTGTAACAAACACAGCTTCCGCTAATTCTTCCAATGAAGCACCAGCCTTTTTAGCACTTTTTGTATGGCTGTCAATGCAGTAGGGACATTCGGTTACATGGGCAATTGCAACAGCGATGATTTCCTTCTCTTTTCTGGATAAGGCACCATCCTGAAAAACGGCTGCATTAAAATCGTTAAAAGCCTGCAATTGCTCAGATGCTAGGTCGTTTAATTGTTTTAAATTTTTCATATTCTCTGTCGTATATAGGTTTCCTGACATTCTTAAAAACTCCTTTATAATTTTTGTTTTAGTATACCCTTTAGACGGATCAACAAAACAACTAGCGGGACGAGGGGTCAGACCCCTCGTCCCGCTACCATAGATAAAGTCTAGTAAATTCATCATCGTATCTTTTTTCCCGGCAATTTTTGCATCTTTTAGGGTGGACGAATCCCTTACTTTTATAAAATTGCTGTTCACCAATCGTAAATGTAAAACGATTCCCGCATTCCCAGCATTTTAGAATTATATCCTCTGGGGCAGAACCTTTTAGTGCTTCTTTGATGGATGCATTTCTCTCACTTATCAATTGATGATCTAGAGTTTCATTCGTTTCCAATGCGGTAATGGTTTGTTTAATGGCGGCTCTAAATTTCTTATACTCTACCTTTTCCCATTCTTTTAAAAATGGAATAAAATGCGCGTTCCCTGTTTCTTTTATCTTTTCGAGAAATAATAATATCATATGCCGGTTGCGATCCTTTAAATAATTCATATCAGGGGCATGCTTACCCTCCTTCAGCCATTGTCGCCATTCCCTTAAAAATTCGTCTGCAAATTGATTAGCCTCAATCTGCCAGCCACGTTCAGTAAAAACAACCATCGGTAATTTGCCACTGTATTGAATATCTAAAAAATCGTAATCAATCATCCAATCGACCTTAAGCATGATATCATCCACTTTCTCTGAACGGAAATACCCATATGTTGGGCATGTATCCAGTCCCAGCTGCAGAACTTTTTTCTCGCGTGAGCCTTTTAAAATTTTCGCTAGGAATGTTCGACCGCCCTGAGCGATGATTGTATCGGCAGCGCGCAAAATTGCAAGAATCTCTTCTTCTGATAACCGTTCTATTTTTGACGACATATTAAAAAGGCAGCTCCTCATCTGAAATAGCAGGTACATTTTTAGATCTGCTCTCTCTATTCTTTTCTGTTTTTGGATTATCTAGCGTCCTTCCAAACTTTTCTTCATATAAATCACGAATCCAAACCTTCACAGGCGCTTTCCACTTTTGATTTGACGACGGAATATTTTTAATCAGACTTTTAGGATTCATACTAAGTTCTTTAGCCATTTGAATATCGGCTTGATTTAAGCGGCAACGTTTTTTTGCCTCCGCCCACACATTACTCTTATTCTTTTTCCCCATTAGAATCATTCCTTTCTGAGTACACGGTGGCTTGGTGGCGGGACAAGGGGTCTGACCCCGTGTCCCGCTGCTATTTTTTAAATGTCGTATATTTTAAAACAAATTTCATAAAGTCTTCAAATGAAGGGAAGAATTTTTGCCGTTGGTTATACCATTTTCGAACTGTCTCCACTAGCCAGAACGGGACAGGTTTCGAATCTATTAGGTGGTAGTAATCCTCATACGCCTTTTTTAAATGCTCCCAGCGATAGTCATTCCCAGGTTGAACATATTCGGAGACATCAAGGATTTTTGCTCTTCCGTCTTGCAGCAATATATTTTTCAAATGAATATCACGCGGGTTCAGCCCTTTGTTACGTACATATTCCCTTGCATCCTCAACATCCGTTACAACCTGTTCCGGTATATGAATTCCTTGCAGAAGGCAGTCAAACAGCGTCGTTCCTTTCTCATAGCTTAAAACAAGTATTTGGTCAGTCGATGCATAACATGTTGAAAAATAAGGTGAACTCCCGAGAACGCGATACACTTCCTCTTCCGTTTTTATTTTGGAAACTTTATCCACAGCATAACACTTAAATGCATAATCCGGTGCATCGACAGATTGAAATACAGCTGCATCTGTCCCCACACCAATACATTTCAACCCATCTGCATCACCACGTATGGTGACAGGTTCATTGTTTGGATTTGATGAAACGGTGATTTTGGAAAGGGAATGAATAGCATTTTCCCAGTTATAATCCATATTCGTTCTCCCTTCACTTATCTAAACTTCAAAATACTGTTTCTAAATTAACTTTATGTAAACACCTTTCAAGGAAAAAGTTTGGAATATCTACTAATTCAACAAACCTAAACAAAATCCTGTTTACCAGACCGATAATTTAACCTTCTATTTAAATTACTGCCCTTTTTTTACTCAAAAACTACATTCTTGTTATATTTTTATAAAAAAATGAAAAAAAAAGACGGCTAAATCATAACGATTTTGGCCGTCTAAGATATCAAAGTTATAATGCTCCCATACCACCGTCAACTCGATACTGAACACCTGTAATGAATAAACTATCATCTGAAGCGAGGAATAAGACTAAATTGGCAATATCACTTGATTCACCATAACGTCCTAATGGGATACTTTGAGCTAATGTTTCTTGTTCTACATTCATTCCTTCTTCCAATGAGCGCATCATTCTTGTATTAACAGGTGACGGATGGATCGAATTCACTCGTACATTCGAGCTTGCTACTTCAACTGCTGAAGCTTTTGTCAATCCTACTACTGCATGTTTGGAAGCGATGTAAGGTGAAACACCAGGACTGCCGCTTAATCCAGCTACGGATGAAGTATTAATAACACTGCCATAACCTTGTTTAGTCATTACTGGTAAAACATACTTCAATCCTAAGAATATTCCACGTACATTTACACTAATTACTTTATCGAAGTCCTCCACTTTTTGATCCACAAGAGGAGCTACTTTTCCTTCGATTCCTGCATTGTTAAAGAACACATCAATTTAGCCAAAATGTTCAACTGCATTTTCAACATAATTTGCTACTTCCGATTCTTTTGAAACATCTGCTTGAACGATAAGTACTTCACCAAAAGAATCTAGTTCTTCCTTTGCTTTTTGGAGTGATTCTTCAACCAAATCTACCAAAACAACTTTGGCACCTTCCTTTAGAAATCTTTCCGCAGTTACTTTACCGATGCCACCTGCTCCTCCAGTAATGACGACAACTTTATCTAAAAATCTTTCCATTTTGTATTACCTCCATCTATTTATTTTTAATTAAGGAATCTTTAATTCAGAATAATTATATACCCATTATTAAAACGAATCAAAGAAAATGTTTTAAGCTATACCTAACTATTTTAACCATCGTCTATTTAGTTATTCCTTAGCTTAACTAACTATAAAAAGCCACTTATTTCATCCCTGCATTATTTACAATTCTCATTGTGTAAAACAATAGAACAAGCACAATAGCCATCACAACGGCAAGAAATAACCATCCAAATACAAATGAACCTACCCTGTCAACAGCAAACCCGAAAAGCGGTGGAGCAACAATTACCCCAAATGAACCCACAGTAATACTAAATCCGCTAGCAATTCCTGAATATTCTCTTTGAACAAGTTCTGTCGCCGTATTCATCCAAATACCGTTAAATCCTGACATACAAAATCCCAGGAACACTGTGATGATAGCCATCATCCAAAAAGATGTGCCGTGTGGCAAAAAGGCAACGAGCAGTGATAGAAATAACCCCATACAAGAAATAATGATTAGAACAATTATCCGTCTGCCATCAAATAAACGATCGCTAATGATCCCCCAAACAATTCGCCCAACGGAACCGCTTATCTCAGAAATAACTAACAATACACCGGATAATACCAGGCTTATTCCAAGTCCTTCATATGCAAATAACACGAGATATGTATTTAAGGCCATCTGACTGCCATTCAATCCCATCGCACAAATACTCACAAGCATCAGTGTTTTATTTTTAAACATCATATAAATAGAAGGAAGTAATTGATTTGGCTTTCCTATTTTCTTTGCACTCGTTACAGATGGAGCGTCTCTGTAAAATATAAAAGCAAGAATTCCAATGATAATGAGCAATAAACAAGCACCAAATTGTACTGGCCGCCACCCCCATTCATTGGCAAGAGGCAATAAAATCAGGGCTGATAGTGCAGATCCAAACGTAACGCCCATTTGTTTAATTCCCATTGCTGTTCCACGTTTTTTAGTGGTAAACCAATAAATAATTCCCCGATTTGAGGCAGGATGCATCGAACCATAGCCAAATCCACCCAGCGTTATCAAGAATAGAACCGCTAAAAACGCGGAGGTAAATGTCATCAAAAGAAAACTAATCCCTAAACAAAGAGACAGCATTAACAATACCCTTCTAGAACCGATTAAGTCAGTAAAATACCCTACTGGAATAGAGGCAAGTGATTGTCCCAAAAATAATGCGGCCGGAAGCATCCCAATTTGTGCCATTGATAGAGATAAGTCCGCACCGATTAAAACTCCAAGCGGCGCAAGACTCCTTCCAATAAAAGCAACAGATACTTGTGTAATAAACAACCACGATAGCATTCTCCAAGGACTAAAATTAACCGTTTGATTTTGCAGTACATTACTCCTATTCATTCTCTGATCAACTCTTTTTTAATAGTAATTTAACAGTAAACATTGGATGACCTTAAATCAGAAACTAATCAATTTTTAAATTGTTGACAAAATACTGATAACAATATACTATATCAGAAAACGCTTTCATGTAAAGGAGGTGAAACCAATCAGCCCTATTATTAAACCAGAACCCCTGCATGTGCAGGCCTATAAATACATTCAAAATTACTTATTAGATAATGAATTTTCACCTGGTGAACGCCTAACAGAATTAGGTTTAGCAGCTATGTTAGGTGTAAGCAGGGGTCCAGTCCGTGAAGCTGTAAGATTGTTGATCCATGACGGGTTGCTGGTTCAAAAAGGTGTCCATATCTATGTTTTTGACCCTACATTTGACGATGTAATAGATGTTTACCTTTGTAAAGAACGACTGGAACCCCTTGCAGCAAAACTATCAGCACAGCATATGTCACAGGCTAGTCATGATACCCTTCTAGACATAATAAACCGGACGAAACAAGCTTTGGAACAGGATGAAAAAAGAAATATTGTTAATTTTAATACAGAATTTCATGATTTAATCATTCAATCCTCAGGTAATAAGCAATTAATTCAGTTTATGAATTTAATACATGCGAAAAATTTGTACATGCGTAACAATATTTTAAGCAACTACGACAGAAGAGATCATTTTTTTGAGGAACATGTTCGAATTACGGATGCCATTATTAACGGAGACGGTGAACAAGCAGAACTTGAAATGAAGATGCATATTCAAAACGACATCAACATGCTAGGTACTATTTTTAAATCAAATCAAAAGGATGATTCTAAATGAGCCAAACATTAGAAGGATTGAAGGTCCTGGAATTAGGCAGTCTTATTGCAGGACCATTTGCTGGAAGATTAATGGCTGAGTTTGGGGCGGATGTAATTAAGGTAGAGCCGCCGGGAAAAGGTGATCCGCTCCGTGACTGGAGACATATATACAAGGATCAATCACTATGGTGGCGGCTTCAGGCTAGGAATAAAAAGTCACTCACCATAGATTTAAAGAAAAAGGAAGGTCAGGAGATCATTCAGTCACTTGTAAAAGAATGCGACATTATCATTGAGAATTTTCGACCTGGTACACTGGAAAAATGGAACATCGGCTATGACCAGCTATCTGCTATCAATCCTGGAATCATCATGGTCAGAGTGTCCGGATATGGTCAGACTGGTCCATACCGCGATAAAACGGGATTTGGCAGTGTTGGGGAATCAATGGGCGGTATACGGCATCTGACCGGATACCCTGACCGAGCACCAACAAGAGCGGGAATTAGCCTTGGTGATTCCCTTGCAGCAATGTACGCTGTTATCGGTGCTCTTATGGCTGTTTACCATCGGGACGTAAAAGGTACAGGAGAAGGGCAAATTGTGGATGTAGCACTTTACGAAGCCGTCTTTAGTTTAATGGAAAGTATGCTTCCTGAATACGATAAATTCGGTGTAGTCAGGCAGCGAACAGGTTCTTCCTTACCAGGTATTGCACCTTCCAATACGTATCAGTGTAAAGATGGGAAATACATCGTCATCGGCGGAAACGGTGATGCCATTTTTAGACGATTAATGTGCGCTATTGGTGATCGGGAATTAGCGGAAGATGAGCGATTCACAAGCAACAAAGGCCGGGCAGCGCATGCAGATTTCCTGGATTCAAGAATCGAGGACTGGACAAAAACAGTAAATCTTGAAACCGCGATACAAACACTTGATGATGCAAAAGTTCCAGCGGGTGCTATCTACAGCATTGAAGATATTGTAAAAGATCCGCAGTATTTAGCACGGGAGATGATACAGCAATTTGATCTGGGCAATGATGATGCACTAAAAATCCCTGGTGTTGTACCAAAAATGAGCAGGACCCCGGGTGGAACGAATTGGTTAGGCCCTGACCTGGGTGAACATACCGGTCAAATTTTAAAAGACTTGTTAGCCTTTGATGAGGAAAGGATTGCAAAGCTTAAAAATGAAGGGATTATCTAATGATAACCTGAAACCTTTTGAAAGCAGGTGATGAATGTGAAACGCATTTTTATTCACGATGTTGTTCCACGGGATGGATTGCAAAATGAGAATCAATTTATTCCTACCCATCAAAAGATTGAGCTTATTAACCAATTAAGTGAAGCTGGAATCGACAAAATCGAGGTGACCTCCTTTGTCTCACCGAAGGCAATCCCAAATTTGAAGGATGCCGAAGAGGTAATGAAAGGGATTAACAGAAAGCCTGGTGTTACGTATTCTGCCCTGGTGCCTAATCTTAAAGGTGCTGAACGCGCTCTTCGTTGTTCTGTCGATGAAATAAATCTAGTCGTTTCTGTTAGTGACTCGCATAATCTCAAAAATATACGCCGAACAACTGCTCAAACATTTGAAGGCTTTGAGGAAATCATGCGTTATTTATCCAATGAAAACATTCTTGTCAATGGATCGCTTGGCACCTCATTTGGTTGCCCTTTTGAAGGCGAAATTCCAGAAGAAAAAGTATTGCAGCTTATTGATCGATATCTTGAACTAGGTGTGAATGGAATTACCCTTGCAGACACTACTGGGATGGCAACACCATCACAAGTATACCAATTGGCCAAAACTGTTTTAGATCATTGGTCGGAGCTTCCGTTAACGCTTCATTTTCACAATACGAGAGGAATGGGTTTGGCAAATGTAAATGAAGGGATTCGTGCTGGCGTAACCCGCTTCGATGCATCTCTGGGCGGAATCGGCGGCTGCCCGTTCGCCCCCGGAGCAAGCGGCAATATTTGCACAGAAGACTTGGTTCACATGCTGCTTTTCATGGGATATAACGTCAGAGCAGACCTTGACCGGCTAATCAATACAGCTAATTATTTACAAGCAAACGTAGCACACGATTTGCCAGGACAAATTATAAAAGCTGGCAAAATAACCGACCTGCATTCCACATCTGAAATTTAGAAAGGAGAAAGAAAATGACGCCTAAAACACTTTTTGAAAAAGTTTGGGAAAAGCATGTAATTGATACGTCCCTTGATCTGCCATTACTGTTTATTGATTTGCACCTAATTCACGATGTTACATCACCGCAGGCATTTAATTTACTTAAAGAGCAAGGCAGAACAGTTAGACGGCCGGACCTAACGTTTGCTTCAGCTGATCACAACGTTCCCACCACTGACCGAAACCTGGAATTTAAAGACCTGCTGGCAAAGAAACAAGTAGACGCTTTAATCAAGAACTGTAAAGAATTTGGTGTAACTGTCTATGACTTAGACCACCCTGACAACGGTATTGTGCATATTATAGGACCTGAACTCGGATTAACCACCCCTGGAAAAACAATTGTTTGCGGAGATAGTCACACTTCCACACACGGCGCATTTGGTGCTTTTGCATTTGGCATTGGTTCCAGTGAAATCACGCACGTACTGGCAACACAAACTCTTCCGCAAGCAAAACCGAAAACAATGAACATTCAAATTGACGGTGAAATGCCAGATGGAGTAAGCAGCAAGGATATTATTTTGCGTATTATTGGCGAAATCGGCACTCATGGCGGGGTTGGTCATGTTGTTGAATTTACTGGAAGCACCGTTAAAAACATGTCCATGGATGAACGGATGACCATTTGCAATATGGTGCTTGAAGCTGGCGCACGATCAGGCATGATTGCTCCCGATGAAACAACTTTTGCCTATTTAAAGAATCGCAAATTTGTGCCTAAAGGAGAAAAATGGAACGAGGCAGTCGCTGAGTGGAGTGAACTTTATAGTGACCCTGGTGCTGTATACGATAAAACCGTAACGATAAACATAGACAATTTAGCACCGCAAGCCACATGGGGAACCAATCCAGGTCAAGTAACTTCAATCGACAAAACGATACCATCACCAAAAAGTTTTACAGGTTCCAACGAAAGAACTGCGGCGGAATCAGCTTTAGATTATATGGATTTGAATCCGGCAACAAATATGAATGAAATTGAAATTGACCGGATTTTTATCGGTTCCTGTACGAATGCTAGAATAGAAGATTTACGTCTAGCCGCCCAAGTTGCTTATGGTCACAAGGTTCATAACAATGTAACGGCATTAGTGGTCCCGGGATCCTATCATATAAAAAGACGTGCGGAACAGGAAGGATTGGACAAAGTATTTATCGATGCTGGATTTGAATGGAGAGAACCAGGCTGCAGTATGTGTCCTGGAATGAACCCGGACATTGCGAATCCAGGTGACAGGGTAGCTTCTACCTCTAACCGTAACTTTGAAGGCCGCCAAGGAAAGGGTGTAAGAACACACCTAGTTAGCCCCGCAATGGCAGCTGCGGCAGCCATAACTGGACATCTAACAGATATTAGGAAATGGAATTATAAAGGAGGGTTAAGAAAAAATGAAGCCTTTTCGTAAGTATACAGGTTCTGTTGTACCACTTAATAAATCCAATATTGATACCGATATCATTATACCAACCGAGTTTCTGAAGCGAACCGAGAGAACAGGCTATGGCCAGCATATGATGTACTATTGGAGGTTCCATGAAGACGGTGAACCTAACGATGACTTTGTATTAAACAATGAAACGTATAAACAAGCTACTATTCTGCTAAGCGGTGAAAATTTCGGTTGCGGTTCTTCAAGGGAGAATGCGGTTTGGGCACTGCATGATTATGGATTTCAAGTGATTATTGCACCTTCTTTCGCGGATATTTTTAAAGGAAACTGTTCGAAAAATGGACTGCTGTTAATTGAACTTGATGAAGCACAAATGAATGAATTATTTTCTAGGGAAAAAGAAAATCCTGCTTTTTCATTGCATGTAGATTTAGAAAATCAAATTATCCAAGATGATTCCGATTGGGCAGCATCCTTTACCGTCGAACCTAGCACACGGCATAAATTTTTACACGGTCTAGATGACATCGACCTGACGATGACAGCAGAAGAAGATATTTTGCAATTCGAGAAACAAAGGGCGTTTTATATGGATCCGTCCGTTAACTAAATTCTGAATTTAAAATAGTAGGAGGAGTTAGCATGCTGAAGCTTAAAAAAGAACCCATCAAAAACGTAAAGTTGTGGATCGTTTTAGGAGTTTTATTTTTACTTAGCGTACCGTGGTATTTACCTGTTGGAAGTTACAAACCAATAATTTTTGGTTTACCATACTGGGGCTGGATCATTATCCTTGATTCCATAGCAATATCCGCCACTATAACGTATGCATTTCTGTTTCTATGGAAAGTCGAAGGTGAAGATACGAACACAAAGGGGGATGAATAAATGGTACAAGACTTGGCATTTGGTGGCTGGTCTGGCATTTTAATAATGATTGTTTACGGCTTAATCATGCTCCTGATCGGGTTTCTTACTTTTTTAAAAAACAAAAATGTTCGGGAAAGTAACGATGAATACTATCTAGGTGGACGCGGCCTAAGCGTCATGGTGCTGTTTTTCACATTTTATGCTACACAATATAGTGGAAATACAATTATCGGTTACGCGCCAACCGGTTATCGAATGGGTTTTGAATGGCTTCAATCCGTTACATTCATGATTCTTGTTATTGGTGGATATCTGTTGTTCGCACCAAGATTGTATGTACTTGGCAAAAAGTTTAAATTTATAACTCCCACAGACTGGCTTGAAAAGCGATTTCGCTCAAAAGGAATAACTATCCTAGGGTCCATTCTTATGCTATATGGATTAGGAAATTATCTGCTGGAGCAATTTGTTGCAGTTGGACAAGGAGTTGCTGGTTTAACAGGTGGTACGATACCTTACCAGGTAGGTGTTGTCTTTTTCATCATAATCATGCTTATTTACAGCTGGTTAGGAGGCATGCGTTCCGTTGCCTACACGGACACAATGCAAGGAATTGCTCTATTGATTGGTGTATTCGTTCTTTTAGTCGGATCAATCGTTTATTTTGGAGGACTGCCTACAGCAACTGATTATATGCAGGCATACGCTCCAGAAAAATTAGGAGTACCTGAATCGAATGGAATCGTTGGCTGGTTTAGTATGTTACTGCTTGTTTTTATTGGGGCATCGATCTATCCCCATGCAATACAGCGAATTTTTGCAGCAAAGAGTGTGAAAACGTTAAAGAAATCATTTACTGCAATGGTTTGGATGCCATTTATTACAACAGGGGTTGTGTTTATCGTAGGAATTATCGGGATAAATGCATTTCCCGGATTAGATACATTCGAATCAGAAAAGTTAGTCGGAATGATGGCAAATGTCATCGCCTCCCAAAATGCACTTTTTTATTGGGCAATGGTCCTCTTGTTTGGCGGTATCATTGCAGCAATTATTTCAACGGCCGACTCAGTACTTCTTACATTCTCATCCATAATTTCAAAGGATTTGTATGGGAGATACATTAATCCTAATGCGACTGAGCCTAAACAAATTTTTGTTGGAAAAATAATCGGCATTATCTCCGTTGCCATTCTATTAGTTATTGCCTGGTACCCGCCGGCAACATTGTATCAGATATTTGTATTAAAATTTGAATTACTTGTCCAGATTGCACCAGCATTTATTTTGGGGCTGTATTGGAAACGACTTCATACCAAATCCGTTTTTGTTGGGATGATTGTTGGTACAATTCTTTCTGCAGCGATGACTTTTGCAAATTATACACCGTTTGGTATATTTAGCGGGCTTTGGGGATTATTTATTAATTTAGTTATATGCGTCGTTGGCAGTCTTTTATTTACCGTTTCCAGGTCTGAAGAAGAAGCGGTTGATAAGGTTATTGGTTTGTAGAGGAATTATAATGAAAAACTGTCTTTCTTGCTGCACGTGAGAAAGACAGTTTTTCTCATTAATCAACTCTCTACTTACAACGCCTTTACTAGTCCGCCATCGACAACAAACGATTGTCCTGTAATATAAGTGTTTGCACCTGATGAAAGGAAAACAACCATTTTAGCAAATTCATCTGGGCGGCCATATCTGCCGATTGGAATTGACTGCTCTGTTTGTTCACGCAATTGCTCATAAGAAACACCTGTTTTATCAGCTCTTATTTGATCTAGTTCAGCGACTCTATCTGTTGCAATTCGGCCCGGACCAACTGTATTGATCATAATATTATCCGTTGCCAGTTCTTGTGATAAACTTTTTGATAAACCTACAATTCCAGCGCGAAATGTATTTGATAAAATTAAATTATCCAGGGTTTGCTTAATCGATGATGATGCAAAATTAACAATCTTCCCTTCGCCAGCCTTACGCATATGCGGCAGTGCCTCACGAATGAGACGAATGAAACTGAGTAAATTCAGTTCAAAGGCCTTTTGCCAATCCTCATCAGAAAACTTGCCGAATCCCCCTGCTGGTGGTCCACCGGCATTATTAATTAAAATATCTACCTTGCCATTCCACTCTACTGCTGCAGCAATTAATTGTTTAATGGAGTCCGGATTCGTGATATCACATACCGAATAACGAACCTGTTCATTTCCGCTTATTTCCTTAATTTCTTCTACAGCTTTCTTTAACGTTTCTTCATTACGGCTGGAAATTAGGACATGTGCACCTTCGTTTGCAAACTGCAGTGCTGTTCCTTTCCCTAAACCTTTACTTCCCGCTGTTACAACAACTGATTTCCCTCGTAATTGCAGGTCCAAAACATCTACCTCCTTTAATTTTCAACCTTTAAATCTTGTACCGAATTAACAAGTGGTGTAAATCCATCAATTTCACAAGAAACAACATCCCCGTTCCTAATAACTACTGCACCAGGTGTACCAGTGGAGATGATATCACCAGGCAGCAGTGTCATTACTTTTGAGTGAAAGGATATGAGATTCCACGGCAAAAAAGTCATATTGGAAGTGACAGCACATTTTATTCTCCTTTTACTGATCAACAACAGACCCATCTACATTCAATCTCGTATTAATATCCCGTCTCCGATAGGGATACTTTTCCTCAACACCCTCGACTAAATCAATCCCAATTCCCACCCTTTCCGGAACATCAATAAAACCTCCCGAAGCAGCAGGAACCCATGTCACCATATCACTTTGTTTAAATCCTTCACTTCTCACCTTACTTGTGCTGGTAAATCTCTCCGTCGCCGAAACTGTATCATGATTCGGAAGCTCTAAAATTGCCAGGTTTTCCGTCGCTGCAGCAATTTGAATACAGGCAGCTGTACTAACTGGGCTTAACGGGTTATGTGGAACAATCTGAACCCCATGTGCCTCTGCAATGGCAGCTATTTTTTTGGTACCTGTAATTCCCCCGCATAAGCATACACTTGTCCTTGCATATGCCATTGCATTTCTCGAAAGCAGCATTTCAAATTCCTGTATCGTATGGATTCTCTCTCCCGTTGCGATAGGGACATTGGACTTGCTTGCAACAAGCGCCATCGAATCAAAGTTATCAGGTATTATGGGATCCTCTAAAAAGAATGGTTGATACTTTTCAACAGACTGCGCAAATGCATTCGCCTCGCCTGGTTTCATTCTCCTGTGTAATTCAAGGCATAAATCTACTTCATCCCCAACAGCTTCCCTAATCATCCTCACCCTATCCGCTGCCTCGTTTATCATTTTCGCATATGGCTGAAAGTAAGGCTTACTTCTTGGTTCATCCAAAAATGGGGACAAATGGCCGACTGCATTATAGCCCAGTTCCTTTGCATTTACACAGCTTTCCACCAGTTCCTCCGTAGTCTCCCCCGAAACATGGTAATACGTTCTTATCCTACCTCTGCATTTTCCTCCTAATAACATATAGGTTGGAACATGAAACCATTTCCCGGCAATATCCCACAACGCTATATCGATTGCACTAATCGCCCCCATTATGGCAGCACCTCTAAAATGGAAAGAACGATACATGTACTGCCAATGATGTTCCATTTGCAATGGATCTTTTCCAATTAAGTACGTTTTGAATGAATGAACAACCTCGGCGGAAGCATCGAGAAATCCCCATGCCCCAGATTCACCTATTCCGGTAATTCCTTCATCCGTAAAAACCTTGACATATAAAAAGCGATTTACTGGAACAACTTTAATATCCGTAATTTTCATATGATTTCCCCCATCATGCTTTAGAAGCTTTGATTAGTCGAAATAGCTGGCTGGCTGTAAAGGTTAAATTAGCAAACGTTACATCCGAGTCCATGGCATCATCTAGTGACATCGGGGTATTTATAATGGAAAAGCAGGATGTAAACACTGTTTCATTCAGGTTAAAATTATCCCTTTTGACACTGCCAGCAAGTGCAATTACTGGTATACCATGTTTGTTAGCCAATGCCGCAACACCAATTGGCGCTTTCCCCATGGAAGTCTGGCTATCCAGCATCCCTTCTCCAGTAATGATAAAATCCGCCCCTTGCATGTGTTCCTCCAAATCAATGACTTCCAAGACAAGTTCAATGCCCGACTGTAAATCTGCCTGTAAAAATCCTGAAAAAGCAGCCCCCAATCCGCCAGCAGCACCAGCGCCTGCTATGTTTTGAACATTTATTCCCAGTTCATTGGATACGATTTCCGCAAAATGCTTAAGCCCATGATCCAATTCCTGGACCATCGTTTCTGTCGCACCCTTTTGCGGTCCAAAAATATAGGCAGCACCTTCCACGCCATAGAGTGGATTGTTTACATCACAAGCTACCTGAAATGTACAATCCCTTAAAATTGGATTTACATCATCCGAGTTCATTTTATAAATACCCGCAAGTGCCGTTCCACCTAGACCAACATCTTTATTTTGCATATCAAGAAAACGATAGCCTAAAGCCTGAAGCATTCCGACACCGGCATCATTTGTTGCACTGCCACCCAAACCAATAATAAAGTGTCGGCATCCTTTCTCCATAGCGTCTGCAATCAGCTCACCGACACCATATGAGGTTGCTTCCATCGGATTTAGGAGATGCTGCGGAATTAAAGGAAGCCCGCAAGCAGCCGCAACCTCTATCATAGCTGTTTTCCCGTCACCTGAAATGCCATAGGATGCCGTCACTTTTTCATGCAATGGTCCTGTAACTGCTTTCTCTATCCACCGTCCTGACAATGCATGAACCAATGCATCAACAGTACCCTCACCACCGTCAGCTAACGGTAAAGTAATAATTTCTGCACCTGGATAGGCTTCCCGAATTCCTATAGCGATTGCTTCACTTCCTTTACTAGAGGTAATACTGCCTTTAAATGAGTCTATGGAAATAAGAACCTTCATTCCTAGCGCTCCTTTTGACTTTTTTAATAAACACAATTTACACATTCTACAGAAACTGCGCCGGTTTATAAAATAAACCCTTATAGCCTATAAATAATCTTTTCCTCCATTATAACCATGCCATTTTTATAGAGTTACATCAGAAATGGAGCTAGGAACGAGAGAATGACCAGCATAATTGCTCCACCAATTCGTGATGAAATCTGCAGGAATGGCATTAAACCCATTCTTTCTGCTGCACTAAGTACTGCGACATCTCCAGAACCGCCCATATCTGCCATACCAAGTCCTGCACCGATAGCAGATTCAACGAAATAGAATCCAACCACTAACCCTAAGAATCCTGCAGCTAAAACGGCGATAATAACCGTCATAATTGTTAAGCTGATATAACTTGGATCTGTAACAATTTCGATAACACTTTCAAAATCAATCATCCCTGCACTAATAGCAACTAATATGGCAGGAACCCATGCTTTCGTAATTAATGTATACCAATCTTCCGCACCTTTTTCAATATACGCTGGTAAAACATTAAACATTTTCAGCGCAGCAGCACCTAATATGATCCATACATAGGAATGGAACATCGGAATTAAATCAGCCACGATCTTACCAAAAACAAAAATAGTTGTCGCAATAATAATTCCAATGATAAGGTTGTTCATTGAAAATGGGAAAGCTGATTCTTTTTTATCCTTTGCATCAGCATTTTCATTCCCATTTTTCACTCGCAGCATTTCCCCGTCGCCGGAAAAATTCTTAGACCTGTTTTTTCGTTTTCCTAAACCGTTTAATGCACCTGCAGCAAGAATACAAATCATATTCCCGACCATTACCGCCGGGGCAATTTTTGCTAATACCTCACCAGGGGTTCCTCCACCGCTTTCTGCAAAAATTTCCGACATCGGCACAGCTCCTGCTGCCATTCCACCGCCCATAATTGGTCCGACTACGTAAAAAATAGTATCCTTAAAACCAAAACCTACTAGCTGTCCAACTAAGCCACCAATTACTAGTGCTGATACCACAGCACCTAAAAGCGGAACAAAAAATCGTATACCAATTTTCATCAGCATTTTACGATCCATACTCAAAATACTCCCAACTATAATCCCTGTAACAGCAAAATCAGAAAACCCAATTTCATTATAAAAACTGTCGGTAAGTGTTCCCATGCTTTCAGGTAATATTCCCCAATAAAGGAAAAGCGCAGGAATGAGGATACATAGGATTGGGCCGCCGCCAAACGTATTAAAAACCGGGATTTGATCACCAATCCACATAAGCAAAATACCTAACACCATTGATACAATAAGTCCACTAGCCAAGTTCTGTGGTAGAATTTCCATGTAGATACCAATCAACAAAACAACTACTACCCCGAAAAAGATAGGAGCATCCATACCAGCAATTTTCATTTTCTGTTTGGAATTCATTTCAACTACTTCTACTGCACTACTAGTTTTACTCAATTTATTCACTCCTCTTAAATTTAATCACCTATTGTACCTTTACAAGTAAGCGCTTGCATTTAATAGAGAACAAATCTATTCATTTCGAAAAGAATTGTCCTTGTTAATGGAAACCTTACATTACTTTGCCTTTAACCGTTTGATAATCTCGTCAGTTACTTCCCTTGTTGTATGTTTTCCGCCAATATCAGGAGTTAAAATGCGATCATGTGTCGTACTTTCAATGACATCCAATAATACGGTACCCAATTCCTCTTCCCCAAAATGGTCAAGCATCATCTTAGCCGTCCAAATCTGTCCAATCGGGTTTGCAATTCCTTTTCCAATAATATCGGGAGCTGATCCATGAACAGGTTCAAACATCGAAGGATATTTTCCATTCACATTAATGTTGGCAGCTGGCGCAATTCCTACACTCCCCATAATTCCCGCTCCTAAATCGGTTAGTATATCCCCGAATAAATTGCTGGCAACGATTACATCGAATTTTTCAGGATGTGTGACAAAGAAAGCTGCCAAGGCATCAATATGCTGCGAATCGGTAGTTATATCCGGATAATCCTTTGACACATCTTTAAAAACTTCATCCCAGAATGGCATGGAATGATAGATTCCATTAGACTTCGTGGCACTTGTAACGTGTTTTTTACGATTAGATGCCAGCTCAAATGCAAAACGCATCGCTCGTTCAGTTCCTTTTCTTGAGAAAATACCATTTTGAATAGCAATTTCATCCTCGCCACGATAGATTCTTCCCCCAACCGAGCTGTACTCCCCTTCACTATTTTCACGTACCACAATCAAATCAAAATCATTTGGATTGACCAATGGAGATTGAACCCCACTCATAACCTTAGCCGGCCGAATATTAATTACTTGCTCAAATTCTCGGCGTATTTTAATAAGGAGTCCCCATAAAGAAATGTGATCCGGAACTAAATTAACGTTACCAACTGCCCCAAGAAAAATAGAATCGAAATCTTTCAATCTCTCAAGCCCGTCCTCTGGCATCATATCACCATGTTCCAGATAGTACTCGCAGCTATATGGAAAGTCTGTGAAATCAAAGGCTAACCCACCATGAACCTCTGAAACTGCTTTCAAAACTTCAGTTGCTGCGGGTACAACCTCTTTTCCAATTCCGTCTCCTGGTATAGTCGCAATTTTTATGTTTTTCACCGCTATAACCTCCTGTAATCAATAGATTTTTCAATCAGTCGTCAGTCGACTGATAGAATTTATACTACATACTATACATAAAAAACAATTCATTAGCAAGTATATTTTTTATTTTTATAACTGTTGGTAATTTACAGATTATTGGTCCAGCTGCTTTTAGTTGATAAAAATAAAAAGCCATATCCGCATTGGACTGGCTTCTCAATTAAACGCTTTCTTTATATTCAGGATTTTTTTCTGAATCTGTCAAAACCTCAACTAAATGTTCAACATCAAGTTCAAGATGCTTTATCATTTCTTTAGCTGCCTGTTCATCGTCACCTTCTTTAATAAATTTAAATATCTGACGATGTTGTTCTAAAATTATCTCTGCTCTATTTTCCCCATTAAAATTAAGAATTCTAAAAAAATACATTAAGCCTTTTAAATCATTCACCTGTTTTTGCAAACGGCTATTTTGCGTGTATGCAAGGATTAAATTATGAAATTGCTCATTTAGTGAAATAATCGTGTTTGCATCCTTCTTTGCCTTTATAGCTTTTTCCGTTTCTGACAACGTGTTTTCTATTTCCTTTAGTTCAGCATCATTAATGATTCTGGTAGTCAGCCCCACAGCAAATGATTCCAGTGCCTTTCGACAAAAATAAATGTCTTTAACATCCTTCAAGGTAGGCTCATATACAATTACCTTTGAATTTTTGACCAATAGCAATCCCTCGTTTTCGAGGATCCTTACTGCTTCTCTAATTGGGCTCTTACTTACATTAAATTCCTTTGCAAGCTGCGTCTCATTGATTCGTTCCCCTGGTTTATATTTTCCATCAAATATCATTTGTTTAATCGCATGATAAAATTGTTCATAATATGGTACTTGTTTTTCAACTGAAAAATTACTCACTTTACCACCTAATTCCTTTATAATGATATATTACTATCATTCTACCTTATTTTTACTGTTAAAGGAATTGTATGTGGGACAATTATTCATTGAATCTTGCCATTAAAACGGTATTATAGTAATTCCCATCGGAAAGAATTTTGTCATTCTTTAAAATACCTTCGACTTCAAAACCATATTTTTCATAAAGTTTTATGGCTTTATCATTCGTTTCAAGAACATTTAAAGTCATTTTCTTAATTCCGCTCAAATCTGCCCAATGAATTGATTCTTTTAATAGGTTTTTTCCTATGCCATGCCCCCAAAATTCCCTTAATACACAGACTCCAAATTCTGCTGTATGGGACATTCTTTTCAATTTTCTCCCTTCACATCTTGAAAATCCAACAATTTGTTTATTAACTACAGCTACTAGGAATAGGTTGCTAATACTATTTGTATCATCATTTATTATCTTTTTGAAGGCTGTTTCATCTAAGTATGCTTCACCTTTTTCCCGATCTAGGTTTTCTGTTTCGCCATCTATTTGTAACCTTACTTGTGACAGTTTATGTGCATCCTTTTCAGTGGCAGTCCTTAGAATATAACTTAATTTATGTAGATTAAATTCTTTTTGATTAACCATCATTTACAAAGGCCCCTTTTCAGTTAAAATTAAGCTTCTGATTTATCTCAATTCTTCTCCATACACCCCATAACCGTATCCCCAAACGATCTTACATCAGCCAAATAATCAAATCCATCTGGTGAGCCAAAACTATTAAACATACGAACAGCTACCAGATCTTTTTCAGGAATGACTAATAAAGTTGCACCTGTATAACCAAGTATCTGATAGGAACCTTTTGGTACAATTTCACCAATTTCTGTTTTCAAGGACGGCAGATCTTTTACAAACCATAAGAATCCATTCTGAGGCACATTTTCATCTAAATGTGCGGGACTTTGTACTGCTGTTGTTAAACGTATGATCTCTCTAGGAACAATTTGTTTTCCATTAACTATTCCATCATTTAGAAAGAGGTAGCCCCAATAAGCTAATTCTCTTGTAGAAACATACATGTTCATTTTATCGCCTTTGGTACTATCGCTTGTTTGCCAATCCCTATCACCTTCATATCGCAGGATAACATCTGCAAGCTTAGCATTTTTTTTTGAATACCAACCGGATTCCGTAAAATTTAGTGGATTAAATACTTGTTCATGTAAAAGTTCCGAAACCGCCTTTCCAGTAGTTCTTTCCACAATTTCTGTTAGAACTTTTATTCCGATTTGTCTATAGGTCCAGCATTCTCCAGGTGGGTATTCGCGATAAACTACACCCTCTTTTTCATTTAATCCGTGCGTATGCGTTAATAGGTGTCTAATAGATGTATCCTTCCAAATAGCAGCATCTATTTCTGGAACTTACGTAAAAACGGAATCATCAATGCTATTGATATACCCATAATAAACAGCAGAAGCCACTGCAAATCCAATATAGCTTTTCCTTACAGATGCAACATGAAATTGGGTATCTTCCTGAACTGGTCTAGCATTACCATGAGTGGATTGAGATCCCAGGTATTCCTCTAAAACAATTTTATCATTATGTATGACAATAATTGCCGCACCGCTGCAAATTACTTGATTATAGGTGTTTGTTACGGAATCTAATACAGGCATAAAATTTTTGTTTATGTTCTTAGTAATCTTCAAACTTCATACTACCTTTCTTGTTTTGTACTTACTCCTTTCGATAAAAAATACAAATCTCCTTTTTTAATCGATAAAAAGGAAACCTGCGATCATGAACTGGTTTGAATAAAGAGGGGGATCATATAATTTTTGATTTTTTCGTTAAGGTTCTGTTCACTCCTTCATACCATTACAAAAATGCCAAGCAGCCTCCACCATCAGAATGCTACTTGGCACTTACCCTCTAACTAGTTATATTTAGTCCTCACGTCCGGATTCTCAAGATATTCTTCCCATAAAGCATCAATTGATTTACCAGTTATTTCTTCAAACACGTGCAGATCAAACGTATCATGCTGCATCTCTCGATTAATTATGTCCACTGCAAAATGGTTCTTTTGCTGCGTGATCCATAATAAGAAGCGTGCAGTTACGCGATATCCGCTGTCATAGTTATCCGTTTCTTTTACTTCCTCTGGCAGCCTCCAGCTCCCGTTATGAGGTCCATACACATACCTTGTATAATCTGCAACCCCTTCCGTAATCCACCATGTATCATCATTATAGGTGGGGTAGGCTTGGGCTAAATGCGTCAATTCATGGGTGAAAAGGGCAACATCATCTGGATTTGTGAGGATCCAGTCAGTGCTGACAACTATTTTTCCGTTATCTGCATATGCGACGCCATCATAGGCTGGGTCAAATTCAAGAATTACCTCTCTGCTTGCCTCTTTTGGATGAAGTGCATACTTTTTAACCAATTTCGGGTAAACCTTAAAATATAGATTTACAAATTCCTCAATAATAGGTTCCATAGACGGGTCATCTAAGCCATTAATCACTTCAAGCTTATACCCTCTTTTTTCATATTCCTGAGTGGCTTGCGTGAAGTTATTCGTTTCGTACGAAGTCTCTTCTGCTTGAACTTGAACACTATGGAATCCGCCCATTCCGCTTACTAATACGCCTGCACAGATCAGGCTGCTTACTAATTTTTTCATGAAACTTCCTCCCCTTATTTCGTAGATTGCGAATAGATTTGGATTGATGCTTCACTTTATTCTTGCTTGTCTATTTCCACTAAAAATGTCTTGATCTCATACGGTTTAATATCAAATTCGATCGTATCATCATGTGAACGTTCACCCACTGGTTCTTCCATTAAGTTACATTCCTGCCAACTCTTAATGGATAATTCTGAAGTTACGCTGACAGGACCTCTTCCTCCAGTGAATTCATGCAATCGAATAACAACTTTATCACTGTCTTCCGCTTTCTTGACAGCGTCAACCACGGTATAGTCAGCCGATACGGAAAATAGACTGAAACTACTATCACTAGATTTACCTTGAATATACGATAATGGCTGATTTAGATCTGCTGCTTCCTGAACAGTTTCTCCTTCAACCCAAGATCCTTTATGGGGCAACAAGGAATAAGTAAACGTTTGTTCCCCTTGATCCTGCGTATAGTCCGGGTATGTTGCACCCTTCAGCAGTGTAAGTCTCATTGTAGCATCCTTGATATCATAGCCGTATTTGCAATCGTTTAATAAACTGACACCATAGCCTCTCTCCGATAAATCTGCCCACTGATGACCAACCGTTTCAAATTTCGCAAGATCCCAGCTTGTATTCCAATGAGTTGGCCGCTTGACGTTTCCAAATTGAATATCGAACGTAGCTTCCGTGGAACGAACGTTTACCGGAAAAGCAACTTTAAGCAATTGATTTACTTCATGCCACTTAACGCTTGTTTCGAAATCAATCCGCGGCTTACCAGCATAAACAATCATTTTCTGCTCGATGACAGATTGGTTGTATTGCCAGGTAAACTGGATTACAGCACGATGCGCATTGACTTCGATTACCTCAATAGATTTCACATTACGAATTTCCTTCATTTTCTCTTGATAGGAGATGTCAATTTCCCATGCGTCCCATCTGGTAGGCTTGTCTTCAAAAATCTGCAGTACATTCCCCGCTTGGTTCTCTCCCAATACATCCCGGTTGTTTCGACGATCAAAAATCCTGGTAAGGTGACCGGATTCGTTCCATTTCATTTCATAATAAGGTGTGGTTAATCGATTATCTTCAACTGCAAAAGGACATTGCCTTTCTTCCAATTCATCTTGTTGATTCGGGACAAAATCAATAGTCGTAAATCCCAAACTAGGTACAGATACATCAACTAACCAATGGTCCCCAACCTTTTCCGCATGCAGCAGGTTCTTAGAATGATCAAACCAAGAACCCGATTCCATACCCGAATGAACCGGAATCTCTATCAACGAATTGCGTTGCCAGGAAGATTGATTGAGTATGGTATATGATTGTGTTTTATCCTTAGATACCACCCCCTTACCTGCCTGACCGCGGATAGATAATGCTATTTCTTCTGCTTCTCTGTATTCCAGCTTGCTGTCTTCATAAACTTCTTTAATAGAAGACCCAGGCAGAATATCATGAAACTGGTTTCGTAAAATGATTTTCCAGCCTTTATTCAATAATTCCTGAGGATATTGCTTCCAAGTATTTGTTAATACACCTTCTAGCACACTTAAAAGCTCCACTTCTTTATACAATAACTCCAATTTGCGATTTGATTTCTTATTGTAAGCCTGTGATGTATATGTCCCGCGATGGAACTCTAAATAAAGCTCCCCGTCCCACAAATGTACATATCCATCTGTTTCTTTAACGTCTTTATGGAGCTTTTCTAGGTAATCGCCTGCTTTACCAGTGACAACATTCGGCGCACCTGGCATGGCATCAAGCCGACGCCGCATTTCCAGCATGTCTCTTGTTACACCACCACCGCCATCACCGTGACCATACGTGACCATAACATCTTTGGTCACGCCTTTGTCCCTGAATGCTTCCCATGCACCAATCATGGTTTCAGCACTTATATCCGCATTGTAATCCGCTCCCCAGCCTTTGCGACCAGGATAAGGTGTCGTGATAAAGTAGGTTAATATTTCCGTCCCATCGATCCCGCGCCATGTAAAGACATCATGCGGCATCCTGTTGTACTGATTCCAGCTAATTTTTGTCGTTACAAATGATGTAATTCCTGATTTCATTAAAATCTGCGGTAATGCCCAACTGTACCCAAATACATCTGGCAGCCATAGATAGGTACACTCCACACCGAATTCTTTCCGAAAAAAACGCGTGCCGTGCAGCAATTGACGAATAAATGATTCTCCAGAAGGCAGGTTACAATCCGGCTCCACCCACATGCCGCCCTCTGGCTCCCAGCGTCCTTCCTCTACACGCTTGTGAATTTGCTCGTATAGGACCGGATAATCTTGTTTTATATATTCATAGAGCTGCGGCTGTGCTTGTTGGAAAAGGTATTCAGGATATTTTTCCATTAATCGGAGCACCGTTGAAAAGGAACGTGCCTCTTTTTCCCGCGTATGTTCAAGACGCCACAGCCAAGCGAGATCAATATGCGTATGGCCGATAGCATGGACTGTTACTGGGTGGTGTTTTTCCATCTGATCCAAACCATTTTTCAAACTTTCCCTGGCAGCTTTGATTGATTGATAGAATTCATCTGATCCTGGTGACATCCAATCTATTTGGTTAAAAGCACGATTTAAAACTAGCAGCAAATCTTCCCGTACAGGATTGGTTTTGTCCAGCATTTCGACCGTTTGAAGGGCAGCCTTCCCCGTGTAATACAAGTCATCAACATTTTCATCAAGCCAGGCTAAAAAGGCTTGCTTAAACGTATGAACCTGTTCGACAGGGCGTCCACCACCCTCTAAGCCCGACCATAATCGGAAATCTAACTGCACAGCGTCACCTGTAAGTTCATTTGAGAAAAATACTTCTTTATGGTTGCCATCCACTCCCTGATAAGGAACATGATTCACATACAATAGGGATTCAAACCCGGAATTGGTTCCACCATCTGTGATACCAAAATCAAAGACCCCGACCACCTCTTTCGAATCCCACTCCACAGGAATCTTTACCTCAGCAGCAAGCCAAGCATAAAGGTCCCTTCCAGTCCACGTTTCTCCTTTTTTTAGTGTGGTCCATTCGCCATCTATTGGTGGTTTTGTCCCTACTTCACCTTTTGCATCCAGCTGGAATTGAAAGGAGGATATTTCTACATTCCCTCTATATCGATGTGAATCTAATTCTGTCAATCTTGCTGCAAGTTTCTTTTCTGTTTGAAACAAAAATACCCCTCTTTTCTTTCTACTCATAGTTTCATCGTATTATCGTATACGTTATTAGATTTAGATAGATTAAACAAGCTTTATCCTTTTATTCCGCTAAAGGTGATCCCTTTAATAAACGTTTTTTGCAGGAAGAAAAATAACACGATAATTGGTAATGTCATCAGCGTGGATACTGCCATCATCAAGCTCCACTCGGATCCCTGTTTATTTTGGAACTGCTGAAGTGCAAGAGATAATGTGTAAGAATCTTCATTCGTAAGATATAGTAAAGGACCAAGGAAATCAGTCCAGCTGGCCATTAGCTGGAACAACCCAACCGCTAGTATAGCGGGTTTTGCTAAAGGAAGCATGATCTGCCAGTAAACCCGTAGTTCACTGGCACCATCCATTTTCGCCGCTTCTCTGAGCGAATCAGGAAGCCCCATAAAAAATTGCCGCAACAAGAAAATGTAAAATGGAACACCAAAAAACTGCGGTATAATTAGAGGCAATGGTGTACCAACCCAGCCTAGTTTATTAAACAACAGAAATAATGGAATCATCGTTACCTGAGCGGGAATCATCATGACAGCTAAGGTAACGGCAAAAAATACATTTCTGCCTTTCCATTTCAGTTTAGCAAAGCTATACGCAACAAGTGGACATGTCAGAACAACGCCCATGGTGCTTAAGATCGTTATCACAGATGTATTAATTAAATACTTCCAAAACGGCACATATTCGATAGCTTTACTATAATTCTCCCATTCAAAAGGCTTGGGTATCCATTCTGGTGGAAAGGTAAATACCTGTTCAATCGGTTTCAGCGATGTCGACACCATCCAGATAAAAGGTACTAAGAAAAACAGTGAGGCAATAATCAAAAAAACGTGGGCTAAAGTAAATTTAAACTTTTTCACATGAGTCGGATTCATTATTTTACCCTCCTTATCTCCTTATTTACCTTGATAATGGACCCAGCGCTTGGAGGACCAGAATATAAGTACGGTTAAGATCATAATCACAACAAATAAAATCCATGCCATCGCGGATGCGTAACCCATCTTGAAGTACTTAAATCCGTTATCATATAAATACATGACATAGAACGTTAAGGAATTTGCAGGCTTCCCCTGTCCCTGTGTAAGGGTGTAAGGCAGCGTAAACTGTTGAAATGCTCCTATTACCCCCATGACAAGGTTGAAGAAAATAACTGGCGTGAGCAATGGCAGCGTAATATGAAACGTTTTTTGAAACCAATTTGCCCCATCCACCTCTGCCGCTTCATAATATTCATCTGAAATATCACCTAAACCTGCCAGGTAAATGACCACAGCCTGCCCAATCCCCCAAAGGGACATAAAAATAAGGGAAGGCTTCGACCAATCCTCACTGCCTAGCCAAGCTGGACCCTTAATGCCAATCATATCCAGAAACCCGTTAACAAGACCGAAGCCTGGATTTAACAGCCACATCCAGAGTACTGCAATTGCCACATGAGGTACCAAAGTAGGCAGAAAGAAAATAGTTCGGTAAACCGCCATTCCTTTAATTTTCATATTCAGCAGCATGGCTAAAGCTACACCTGAAATAATACTTAAAGGTACAAATAATACGGCAAAATAAACGGTATTGTAGATCGATTTTAAAAATAGTTCATCATGAATTAATTCTTTATAATTCTGGAATCCAATAAATTCACCTGGCTGCAGGATCGAATAAGAGGTAAAACTAAAATAGATCGATGCAACCAATGGCAATATGTAAAACAGTAGAAGACCAATAATCCATGGTGTCGCAAAATACCATCCGGTCCTTCCATTGTTTAACGTAATCGCTTTCGTTTTTTTGCGCTTGATCTGTTTTGGTTTTTTGTGTTTACCAATTGTCTGATGTTCCGTGCTAACCTTGTTTGCTGCTTGTCCCAATTTACCCTCCCCTTTATTATGAAGAAGAGCCTGAGACAAAAGTGTTTTAACCAAAATAAACTCCGAACATAGTTGGTGCATACATACCGCTGCGGAAATACACTACGCTTTCCGCGGGCTGCCCCTGAGCCTAATCCGAGCTGTCGCTCTACGTAGTCTCACCTAGGCTTTTCATCCCGCAGGAGTCTTCGTGTATTTCCTTCGCTAGTATAATGAAATGTTCGGCTTTGGGTTAAACAATTTAGTTACGTCCCAGCCTCTATTTGATTATTCAATTGCAGCGTTAACCTTTTCATTCACACCTTCCAAAAGCTCTTGTGGTGTTCCGTTTCCATGGATAGAATTATCTACTGCATTGGAAAGTTCGTTCCATAATAGTTCACCCTCTGGAATTACGGGACGATTATGTGAGTTTGGAAGTATATTGATAAATTCGCTAAAAATAGGATCGTCCTTATACCCTAGTTTCTCGTTAACGGAATCAATGACAGATAATGTTTTATATATTCCGTTATAGATCTCCTGCCCTTCCTCTGAACCAAAGAATTTAACAAATTCCCATGCCTCATCAGGATGTGGCGCACCTTTCGGAATAACAACAGCCATGCCGCCTGACCAGGAAGTGAAGTTATCTCCTGTTGGTGTTGGGATTGGTGTAACACCGTAGTTTAAATCTGGTTTATACTTTAAGTAACCAGAAATGCTCCAATTCCCACCAATATGCATAGCAAGCTGTCCCGTAAGAAATGGGTCCATTTCACCTGAACCACTCGAATCTGTAAAGCCGGTTATATCCTCCACATTATATTTCTTTGCATATTCAGTCATCCATTCAAGGGATTCTACTATTTTAGGATCATCAGCCGTTACTTTACCAGATTCCTTATCAAAGAATTCTCCGCCAAATGACCAGCCCCAGGAATAAAGCCAACCTTGGTTATACCATGGAATAAAACCAATTTGCTTAAATCGGTTCCCATCCTTAATCGTCAGCTTCTCAGCGGCATCTTCCAGCTCAGCAATCGTTTTTGGCGGATTTTCTGGATCTAACCCTGCTTCTTTAAATGCATCTTTGTTGTAAAATAACATGCGCGCATCTGTATCAACTGGCATAGCATACAGTTTATCCTGATATGTTGCCTCTTCCCATGCAAATGGATAATACGCATCTTTTGTAACCCCATCCTGCTTCGCGTATTCGGTTAGATCTGTTAATGCCCCCTGATCTGCCCATGAACCAACTTTAAATCGGTCAAACCAGGACACATCTGGCGGATTTCCTCCAGCTACTGCTGCTAATAACTTTTCATTTTGTGATTCATCAGCAGCGGTGTATACTGCATCTACCTTAATATCTTCGTGCTTTTCGTTAAATGCATCCACAACAGCATTAATCGCTTCCTCGCCAACTCCGGTATTTTCATGCCAAAACGTAATGGTCGTGACACCATCCTCCGACTTAGCCTCTCCCGATTGCCCATCATTTGAACATGCCCCTAGTGCAAGCGCTAACATAAGAGGTATAGCTAAAGAGGCTTTTTTCACCTTATCACTGTTAATTAACACCATTTTTCCCCCTTTATTTTAAGTATTAAAGCTAGCCTGTCCCTCCTTCCTCCCACCTTTATTAACCACAACTATAAAAAGTTATGAATAATAGCATTGTCAAAACACATAACAACTGAAATATAAAACCATTTTGATATATCAACATATTAACAATACAAATTATTGATGTCAATATATTTTTATTTTAGATTATTTTCAGAAACCTAAACAGTAGGTCCCTGTTTATGACGTGCAGGTGACGCAGCAGTAGAAAAAAATTAAAATTACAACCCAATAACATACGATTCTCGCAGCATTAGTAACAAGCGAAGTAACAATCTAAATAGCACACCAAAAAAGCTTGAGAAAGATGGTTACCCCCAAAAGTTAGATTTTTGACTCTAATTTTCGTGGTTACCCATCCCAAGCTTTTTGCTATACTATATTTATTTTTGCACGTATCTAGGACATACACTATTAGGCGTTTACATCTCGATTTAATTAAATATCAATATCGGCACGTTCCAAAAGTATTTTAATAGATTGATTTGATTTCTTCAAAACTTCCGCGATATCCATTGTCCGTAAACGACGATCCAACATCAGCACACGTCCGTCAACCATCGTCATCACAGCATCAGATGCATTAGCTGAGTATACAATTCGTGTATAGATGTTTTCCCTATCATTTACTTCAAACTCATTCGGCCAGGAATGAGGTTCTCTCAGGTCGAACATTGCAATATCTGCCCTTTTGCCGACCTCAATACTTCCAATCTCATCCTCAAGACCGAGTGCACGGGCTCCGTGAATCGTACCCATTTCGAATGCTTGTTCAGCACTTGGCGGAATAACCGGATCTTGATGAAGACCTTTTTGGAGCAATGCGGCCAATCGCATTTCCAGGATGGTATCAAGGTTGTTGTTATCAGATCCATCTGGGCCAACACCAATGTTAACACCCCGTTCCAGCATTCTAGGTATAGGGGCGATACCCGATGCTAGATATAAGTTAGCAGAGGGACAATGGGCTAAATGACAGCCGTTTCTGGCCATGATATCGATTTCCTTGTTATCCAAATGGACACCATGAGCCAAAATAGTCCTTGGATTAACCAATCCGACGGAATCATAGTATTCTACTTCCCTCATACCAGTACGATCAATAATAATCTGTTCTTCTTCTTCGGTTTCCGAAACATGTGTGTGGACATGTGCGCCATGTCTAGCAGAAAAATCTCCAATCATCTCCAAAAGCTCAGTTGTACAAGTGGGGGCATAACGCGGCGCGAAGCAATACCGAAGTCTTCCATCGTCCACGCCATCCCATTTTTCAAAAAGTTCAACACTCTCACCGAAAGCAACATCTGTCGGTTGGACCATGATAGATGGTACGTCTACACCGGGTTGTTCCCGGTCGATCATAGCCTTCCCTGCAAAGCCGCGGATACCTGTCTGGGACATTGCCTCAAAGCAGCTATCTGTATGAAAAGTGGTCTCCATATCGTAGAAAGCTGTTGTCCCATTCAGCAATAACTCGGAAATACCTAACATACTGGACCAAAAATTTGTTTCAGCATCGTGCGCAGCCTCAAGAGCCAACGTAACATCCAACCATTGTTCCAGTGTCCGGTCAGACACGAGGTTCCGTTGCAGCGTCTGAGTAAGATGAAGATGGGTCTGGATTAACCCAGGAGTTATATGCCGGCCATTTGCATTAATAACTTGATCAACTCTCCTTCTATTAATATGACTAAGGTCCCCAATTTCTTCAATCCGTTTCCCAACGACAAGAATGTCTTGATTATATAAAATGTCTCGATCCCTGTTCATAGTCACGATGGTTCCACCGCGAATCAATATACGCTTATCTCTTCTTCGTCTCTCGGCCATGAAAAATCCCTCTTTCTTTTAAATATGAAAATGTCATTTATCCAATAACTCATTGTTATACCACGGTCCATTATGTTTTACGGACCAATCGTAATCCCAGCTTGCAGGTGCGGGCGGAATGCTTTGCGGAAAGTGAAAAACGTTATTTGGGTCATACTTCCGCTTCACACGCATAAGTCTATCTGCATTACCACCAAAATACGCTGTTAAATAATCCTTGATCCTAGAATCAGGATTTCCAACATAGTCCCCCCCTGTATACGGAAGCAGGCGCCCCCGTAAGGCCTCCACTTCTCTTATTCGTTTTGACGCATTTTCATCCTCGATCCATTGGACGGTATACTGAAGAAAAAATTTGTCTTTACGGTAGTAGAACGCTGTGTCGGTCGGTGCTATATCTGAATAAGCCCCACCAAGAGAAAAGATCAGCACATTAAAATAGGGTGAGGTCGTATTTCGGAGCGTTTTTGTAATTGTTTTGATTGCTGCTGGCGGCAAAGTGTCCACTGCAAAAGCGCCGGGAGATTTGTATTCCGGCTTTTCGGAAATAAAAATAGCAGTTGACTCATCAAAAAGCTGAATCGCTTCATTCCAATTTACTAACTCGATCTCTTGATTACTTGGCCTTCCAATATTCAAAAATGGTGATAGTTCTTTACGGGCTTCTTCCGGAGGACCATAATACACCCCTAGAACTTTGATTGGCAGTTTATCAAATTGATCAGTCGGAAATGCCTTTGACCATAAATCCAGATGTGAAAACCACCTTCGATCTGCCTTTGAAAAGAATTCCTGCCAAGTATCGATCACTTCTTCAATAGGCTGGTTCCAATCCCACCCAATATTGAACCAGGTCACCGGTTTCGCCGGAAAAACCTTGATTGTTATGGACACAACAACACCAAAGTTTCCCCCGCCACCGCCGCGCAATGCCCAGAAAAGATCCTTGTACTTATTGTTTTCCGTAGCACGGATCAAGCGTCCATCTGCATCTACAATTTGTGCAGAGAGCAGCGTATCACAGGTAAGCCCATGTCTGCGGAGCAATGGTCCCATACCCCCGCTTAACACAAGTCCAGATATGCCAACATCCGGGCATGTGCCCCCAACCTGGGTAAACCCTTCCTTGTACAACGTTTCATATAGTTCCTGACCGGTTACTCCAGGTTCCACTATGGCGGTACCTTTTGATTTATCGAGGGAAACACGCTTCATTTCACTGACATCAATCACGATGACTCCAGTTCCGGTTGAAAAGGATTCATGATTATGTCCGCCGCTTCGTATACGTATCGGAACGTTATGACAACGTGCCCACCCGATGGCATTTGAAACATCTTTCGTATTTTGGCAATATACGATTATAGAGGGAAACTTATCCTGAGAAGTAAAAAAGTTATAATCTAAACGGGCTTCATTGTATTCGGGCGCTCCTGGAATAACAATACGCCCGGTAAGGTCCGGGCAAGGATTTCTTTTGCGCTGATCCATGATAACTGTCCTCCTTCACAACATCCTGGTTGTAATTATATGCGACATTATCCTATTGGTGTACGATATCACTTTATTAAAAATGGAGATAATAAAGACTTAAGTTTAGGACATCAGGATAGCCCATTTTTTGTTTGATTTTTGTTATGTGGGTAATTTCGTTTTTATTTCGTTCATTTGGATATATGCCTCCTTCACTATTCTGCGTTAGTTATAAAATACCCTGGATTTTTTGAACTAAAGTTGGCATACCAATAACACAAAAAAACACCTAAACACACGTTGACAATAGCTGTCAAAATGTTATTTCAGGTGCTATCTGCTTTACTATTTTGGATTTATTTTCTTTAAAAACTCAATAAAAGTATGCAAATTCAAAAGCTATTTACACTGTTTCCCTACACGGAACAGCTTAAGTTTATTCATGGGTCCCATGTAACCTATCCATTCTTGTAGATTGACCTTCCACTAATTCAAAATCAACTTTGCAATCAACCGGTTCTTTATCTCCATGCAACTGTTTAATTAACAGATCTACCGCGTTATATCCCATTGCCGATTGATTTTGCCGTATATGGGTAAAAAAAGGTTTATCTATATAGGTATTTGGGGAATCAAAGCACACTATCGAAATATCCTCTCGATTCTTTATTTCAAGTGTTTCAAGTATGTTGGATAGGAAAACGGCAATTTCGTATTCACTGCAGATATACGCTGTGATTGTGGGATTACCTTGAATAAAGCGAAGCATCCTGTCATGATCCCTTTCTTCATAAGCCTTAGGGTCTTCGCCATGCAAATTAACTGGCATGGTACTATGAATATCTGTCAGAATATACTCTTGATTTAAAGGGACACCTCTTTCGGAAAAAGCTGCTTGAAATCCTCTAAATCGTTCTTCAACGGAAGAGGTACCTTCTACTGACGGGGATATGAATGCAATATCCTGGTGTCCACCATCCAATGCTAATTTGGTTAGCTGCTGCATTGCTTTTTTATTATCAATAGAAACCGAACTTGCTGGTATACCTTTTAAATAACGGTCAATTAGAACTAACGGATATTCCTCAACAACCAATCGCAGCAATTCATTATTATAATGTGTCCCCTGCACAGGCAGTACAATAATTCCTTTTACTCCCATTTTAACAAAGGAATGGATTGCCTTTTTTTCTTCCTCTTTCAAGCCAAACGTTCTTTTGATGATAAGGTTATAGTGATGTTCTGAACACCTTTTCTCGATTGCCTTCACTATATCGAGACCATATGTATCTGTGAAATCGGGTATAATTAATCCAATTAACTTATGATCGTGCTGCTTTTCGGGCTTCGATGTATCTTCTTTGGAAGGGATGTTAAAATTCGGAAGGTTCTGTGATACATAGGACCCTTTTCCCTGGAAGCGGTCAATAACATTTTTCTGAGAAAGTAAATCCAGCGCCTTTTTAGATGTAATTCTGCTTACATTAAACTGTTTAGCCAATTCTTCCTCTGTAGGGATTTTATCGCCTTGCTTCATATCCCCTGCTTTTATTTTATCAAGTATATAATTGTATATTTGTTCGTAAAGACTACTCATTCAATCCATCCTTAATAATTTGTTATATTCATTATAACAACTATAATAAGTTAGTTCAATTTCAATATAGGGTAACTGTATTTATAGCTGTATAGACACCAACCTTCATTAACGAGGTTACATGATGTTTACTAACATGTCATTTTTCCTACTATTTTAACATATTTTGGCGGAGCATGGAGTCCATTCAGTCTGTCACGATGTTTCCACAATCACTTCCCTACCTTCCTGCCTGTCACAAATGCTACAATTAATACAGGATGCTTGCTTCAGCATTTAATACGTATATTTATTTTCCAAGCTGAAAAAGCTAGCACTATTATGGTAGAGGAGTGGAAAAAATGCGACAAGATCAATTGGAAAAAATGAAGAATGGAAAAGGGTTTATCGCTGCACTGGATCAAAGTGGCGGCAGTACACCAAAAGCACTTGCTGCTTACGGTGTTTCAGAGGACAAGTATTCCAATGAGGATGAAATGTTCGATTTAGTCCACGAAATGCGGACACGGATTATTACGTCCCCTGCATTTGATTCCGACTATATTCTAGGAGCCATTTTGTTCGAACAAACGATGGATCGTGAAATCGAAGGCAAATACACTGCAGACTACCTTGCTGAAAATAAAGGCATTGTACCTTTTCTAAAAGTTGATAAAGGTCTAGCCGAAGAGTCTAACGGTGTGCAAATGATGAAGCCGATTACCGACCTTGACGAAACACTAAGAAGAGCCAATGAGCGCCACATCTTCGGTACAAAAATGCGCTCCGTAATTAAAGAAGCCAACCCAGATGCTATCAAGGCAGTTGTCGATCAGCAATTTGAGATCGGCAAACAGATTATCGCGGCGGGCCTTGTACCAATTATTGAGCCAGAAGTGGATATCAACAGCCCAGAAAAAGAGAAGTGTGAGGAACTCCTAAAAACTGAAATCCTTAGCCATCTTGAAAGCCTCCGCGATGATGAGCCCGTCATGTTAAAATTAACGATTCCGACAAAGGCAAATTTATACAAAGACCTGATCGATCATTCGAAAGTTGTTCGTGCAGTAGCACTATCTGGAGGCTATTCCGCGGATGCTGCTAACGAAAAACTTAAAGCAAACGACGGTCTTATTGCCAGTTTCTCCAGAGCATTGAGCCAGGATTTGAATGTCAATCAGACCGATGAGGAATTTAATGCTGTACTAAAGGATGCTGTAAAGGCTATTTATGAGGCATCTGTTTAGAAAGTAATCCCAGATTTACGATTTAACTGATTGATTGTCATAGCATTAAAATAATCCCTCTCTCGCATTAGCAGGCAAGTGAGGGATAAGCATATTGGAATGACGAATCAAGCTATGATAATCAGTTTAATGCAACAGTAGAAACCCTATTATATAGGGGTACAATCGTGAACTATTAATTTCTTAAAAAGCGGGCGAAGAAATGATTGTGGAAATACTGGCTGAAAAATATCGAGGTAGTTCAATTGGTGAAGTTGATCAGGTAATTTAGTGTTGAAATAAAGAAAGTAATATTGGTTAGAAATAAATTAAGGTGCTATCACTTGTTAAATTTCGGCAAGTAACTGGCACCTTTTTAACCTTTACACGTTGTCATAATTTGCAATGAACTATTAACGAAAATGTATTCTCCTCCTAACCTCTTAATCTAGTTTATTTGCTAGAATAGTATCTGTAAAATTAAAAATTCAACGAGGAGGATACATAATGGAAAACAAGAAACGTTCGATTAAAAAGTATATTATAACAACGGGTTTTGCAGTGTCACTCACATTTACACCAGTTGTCGCAGGTAGTGTTTTTGCACAGGCTGCAGTACCGGATGACAGTACTAGCCAAAATAATACAACTGGAAATAAGTTAACTGATAATAAGCAATCCCCGACTATTACCATTGGTTCAGGTTTTATTTCAGAAGGCGACAGAGGGAAAGCTGTTATTAGTCTGCAATCTGCTCTAAATGAACACAGCTACAATTTGGCTGTTGACGGAAGTTTTGGTCCCATAACGGATAATGCGGTAAGAGATTTTCAACAAGATAATGCACTTGCAGTCGACGGAATTGTTGGACCGGAAACAAAGAAGGCACTCCGTTCAGCTTCTAATACAGAAGAAGAGGAGTTGACCATTGTAGAAGCACCAACCCCAACAGAATCTACAACAGCAGAGGCTTCTAACATTGTTTCGATCGCCGAAAGTCTGGTTGGTAGCCCTTATACGTTTGGAGGAACAACACCTGAAGAAGGGTTTGACAGCAGTGGTTTCATCAACTACGTATTCGATCAGGCAGGCATATCGTTGGAAAGAACACACGCTCAAATGTGGAAAAATAATGGAACACATGTAGATGAACCAAGCCCTGGCGATGTTGTATTTTTCGAAAATACGTATAAAGATGGTGTATCTCACAGTGGTATTTATATTGGCAACAACCAAATGATTCATGCAGGTACAGAAGAAACCGGTGTTGAAGTAACCGATCTGGGCTACAGCTATTGGGAAAGCCGCTACATTGGTGCAAAATCATTTCAGTAGATAGCCTCCTATTATCAATAGAACTTCTTCCAGTTGAAATTTCGTTGTAATTTTCAACTGGAAGTTTTTTAAATTGTACCAAATATTAGGTTGAATATTAGGTTGTGAGATTAACCCTAAATACCGTAACGAAGCATTTAACATGGAAGAAAAACACGGTATGTACAGGTCCAGTCCTTTAATTATAGCACCATAAAAAACCTTGCAGAGATGAACGCTACAAGGTATCTGAAATAGACTATTTAACTCATTTGGCACTAATACCGAAGCTCTATTTGAAAACAAAAAATCAAAACAACCTACTCTTTTGGCGCTAATTCAATCGCCTGTCTTAACGCCTCAAGCATACTTCTTTCATCAACAACACCCGTTCCCGCTATATCAAATGCTGTGCCATGGTCGACACTTGTTCGTATGATTGGCAGTCCGACTGTTATATTCACTCCAGCTTCCAGTCCTAGTACTTTGATTGGCCCATGTCCCTGATCATGATACATAGCAACTACAATATCAAAGTCACCGCGTTGCGCCCGGAAAAATAACGTATCAGCCGGAAGTGGTCCTTCTACATGAATACCTTCTTCTGTTGCTTGATCAATGGCAGGCATAATTTTTTCTTCCTCTTCTCCATAACCAAATAACCCATTTTCACCAGCGTGTGGATTAATTCCGCAAACGCCGATTTTCGGCTCAGTAATACCAGAATTAGTAAGCGTCTCATGGGCTAATCGAATCACATTATATACACGTTTAGGTTGGATCATGTTAATGGCATCGATTAGACCGACATGGGTCGTTACATGTATTACCTTTAATTTGGGTGAAGACAGCATCATAGAAAAGTCCTTTGTATTTGTTAATTCAGCTAAAATTTCTGTATGCCCAGGATAGATATGCCCACCCTTGTGCAAGGCTTCTTTATTCAATGGTGCTGTACAAATGGCATCAATACGTCCAGCATTCGCAAGTTCAATTGCAGTACGCAAATACTCGAATGCCGCATGCCCCGCTTCCGGTGATACTTCTCCAAAGGGAAGATTTTCTGGAAGGATATCTAAATCGAAACATGCAATTTCTCCATATTCGGCAGAAAAGTCGGATTCTGCGTCTATTTCCTTGATTGTCAAATTCATTTGTAAAACTTCTGCTGCTCGTCTTAACATTTTCGCATCACCAATCACAATTGGATGCGAATTCTCATATACTTTTTCGCTTTGCAGGCTTTTCACAATAACTTCTGGGCCAACTCCTGCAGCATCCCCCATCGTAATTCCTATAATCGGTTTCTTACTCATAATTTTGACCTTCCTTCAATTCAAGCATGGCATGATAAATAGAATTTTCTCCTCCAAATGCACCAGCTTTTGTTACTATAGTATATTCCCTATTGGTACCAATCAATGTACCGAGCGGAATCCCCGCTTCCAGCTGCTTAATCAGCTGGAAGCCTATTCCACCAAGGTTTCGTGAAGTATCTTTGGCGGTATCTCCACCTGTAAGAACCAATCCTTTCAATTCCTTGTTCCTTTCCATCACACTTGCTGCAACTTCACCAATAGCCCCGGAAATTCGCTCGCCTATTTCGTTACTGGATAATTTCATATCGCTTCCAATTTGCTTTATCTTTTCTCTTACCTCTTGATTCGACGGAACATACAGTACAATGTCATCGCCCTTATCCAGACCTTCCAGTATTTCTTGAACATAGCCATTGCCTGCATGATTCCATTCTTTTGTGAAGATTTTTGATGTATCTATCTCTACACCTGTTACGTTTGGTTGTTTTAACGCATATTCTACTTGACTTTTGTTTATTTGTGAGAGGCTGCCGCAAACTGTCATGACCTTGTTAGATTTAGCAAAAGAACGGCTAGCTGTGTCTTGGCTTAATCCTAATACATCCGGAAGCACTTCAGCTAATCCGGCCGAACCAGCCCAGATTACGTTCTCTGAAATTGCTGCCATATTCCGCGCAGCAACCTTCAAATCATTCTGCGTCTCTGCATCACAAATAATATACGAAACATCGTCTTTTCTAAATGAGCTAATTTTTTCTTGAAAATTCTCCATATCAAAATCTTTTAAAGTAACTAATCCAATTTTTTGGCCAATTTCCTTTTCAAATATAGCCGGTATAAAGGCTTCAGTTACAGGATGCTTAGGGTCATTTGATATTTCAGTTTCGGATATTCTTACGCCGTTTACATAGTGAATACCGCCTTTTGTTGTTCTCCCTAATGCAGGAAATGCCGGGGCAATAAAGACAAACTCCGGCTTGAATACTTCGTAAAGTGCTTGCAATTCGGTACCTATATGCCCCCGCAAAGTTGAATCCATTTTTTTATAAATAGTTGGATAACCAGCTTCTTTTAGAAACCTACCTGCTTGCATTGTGACTGAGGCAGCTTGTTCCTTGGACAGTGCACGTGAATTTGTATCAATTACAACCCCACTATCAAGGTTATTCAGATTTCCGGGAACATCAAATAGAACAGAGGTATTCACACCTTTTTCTGTAAGCTGTACCCCACTATCATTTGCACCTGTTAAATCGTCTGCAATTATTCCTATACGTTGTTTCATGTTGATTCCTCATTTATGACCAAATTTATTTAATTACGTAATCATCTGGTATCTTAGTACCTTTTTTCTCCAATCGTTTAACAAGATAACCGATATAGATTGGGAGCAGAATTGCCGTCGTTACCGTTGATGCTGCAACTTGCACTGTAGCCAGATCCACATGTGATGCAAAACCTGCACTAGCGGCCGCAATAGCTGCTGGTGTTGCAACCGCGTTACCTGCTGTCGATCCTTCCGCAGCACCAGCAATTGGATTCCATTTAAAGGCTTTAAATACGAAATAACCAGCTGTACCTGTTAAAAATACAGTTGCCAATCCAAGGATAACTCCTGACAATCCACCTTCAATAATTGCTACAAAATCAATACCCATACCTAAAGAAAATGCGAAAAAGGGAATTAACATCGAGCTTCCTTTGTCTAAGAAAGCCCTCATTTCCTCATCTAAGTTCCCCAATACCATACCGACGATTATAGGTAGTAATACAGCTATAAATGAAACGAACGAAAATAATCCGTCTACAAATCCCATGGCACCAAAAATAGACAACGCTACCATAGTAAAAAATGGGCCATCATTTAATGCAAGTAATGAATATGCCGCACGGTCCGTTTTATCACCATATTGACCTACAAGTGCCACATATAAGCCCCCGTTACTGTTTGTCATGGCGGCAATGATTGCAATAGGTGCCAGTCCTAACCAAAGACCATTCTCTCCCGCAAATATATAAGCTATTAAACCAATTAGTGCACCTACTAACCATTTCGTTGTTAACAATGTTGCCCCTTTTCCAAGACTAACCCCTACATTACGGAAATTAATTTGTGCGCCGGTACATAATAGAAATAGCGCAATAAGTGTACTTGAACCATCTACAAATAATGCCTGCGTGAAATTCCCAATCCTTAGTAATTCAGGTGCAACAGTATTAAGTATTGCAGCTAGCAACAGCGGCACCACCATCATACCACCCGGAATTCGTTCTAATGTTGCTTTAATTTTCATTTTCATCCCCCTTATCCATAATATAGTATGTTCAATTTTTAAACACTCATTAAAAATAAAAGCGTTTTCATCTATTATAATAAAATAATATGATATAAATTGCAACAATAATTTTGGGTTTTCAACATTTTTCCATGAAAAAATCACCTAATTGTTGCATTTTTAAACATAAAAAAAGAAACCTCCATCGGCCCCCTCATTTGCATTATTTGTGTAATGTCATTGTACATGTAACAATTTTATTTGTAATTAAACGACTTAATTGTCACACAACATTATTGCCGTAACCTTCGCCATAACGTTGATCGATTGATACCTAATCGGTCCGCTGCCTTCGATTGATTGTTACCTTCCTCCTGCAACACCTGTTTAATAATCCGTTGCTCCATTTCCTCTAATGTTCCATTAATTCGCAGGGTATCATCGTGGGGCATTGGTTCAACATTATCCATCAGTTCCTTCACATGTGAAAGCTCTATATAGTTTGCTGCAGTCATCATACTTAATTCCCTTGTCACACTTTTCAATTGTGTAAGGTTACCCGGCCATTCCCATTGCTTTAAATATTCTACAGCTTCTGCTTTCATCCCGACTGTTTCATTACCACTTTCAGCATGAAATTCTGTCAGAAAATAGTCGACAAATTCACCAATATCTTCTTTCCTAGCTCGTAATGGGGACAAGTGCAGCGAATTCACCGAAAGTAATTGATAAAGTTCATCTTCTATTAATCCGTCATGCATAAGTTTATCAAGGAAATGGGTAACTATTACAATAACATTTAGTGTCTCAGGTAGATTCACTATTAGATTATTAATCATTTCCTGTGTTTCGATCGATGCTGACTCCACTCCTTTTAACAAAACCGTACCCCGTTTAATGGCGAATAACTTCGATTGTATTTTTTCTATCTCCGCAATTTTTTCTGCTTCGATTTCAATAACAGGTGCCTTCTGGCCAAAACGTTCAAAGTGTATTTCTTGAGCTACCGTGTGTTTACCTGCTCCTTTTTCCCCAATAATGCAAACAACCTCGTTTAATTTAGCATACTGTGCTATTTTACTCCTTAAACGCTTAGCGTGATCACTTTCTCCAATTATTGGTTTGTGCACCGCATGGTTAATTACCCGTATAGCTCGTTCCCTTGTCTTGGGTATTCCGGGGAAAATGGTTAAACCAACAATAGCATCCGGCTTATTAACCAAAAAGCCTTGTACCTCATATACAGTACTGCCATCTTCTATTTCTCCCCATTGAACCGATTCAAATTCCAATACCCGTTTACAGATATCGGTAACAGTAGGTAAGGCTATTATTTCAGCAAGGTTATTTTCTTGTTCATAAAGTAAATTTTTTTCTATTATTTCTCCGGTTTCATCCAGTAAAACTGTTGGATAAGGCAGGGAACGAAAAGTCTCTTGAAAATGATAGAAGTGATTATTCACTCTTCGGAAAAAGTTATAAACCCTTTTTCCTTCCTCCAATGCATCCGTTACTGCTTCTTTCCCTGATGTAATCAATACACCTCGTAAACCAACCTGTTCGGCAAATTGAACTGTAATAACATCCCCAATCACAACAGTGAAACCTTCTTTTTTTAATCTTTCTAAATGACCTTTTACCTCATCTCGGGATTTAATTGTAATCATCTTCACATCGAACTCTAATATGTTGCATATCGTAGCCGCCCCTTGAGAAATGTTAGCAAATCCAACAAGTGCAACACCGTTTTTAATACCGCGTATCAACGTAAAAACACGCAGCATGTCATACCCGGTTATATCTATATGTACTACTGGGATAGAAACTGCATCTTGAATCATCGTAGCCGTCCCACCACGACTGATAATTAAATCATACCCCTGTGTTTCTGCTAATAGTGCTGCCTTTACGCCTTCTTCCAGGTTGGCTATTGTAACATCCAGATGTATATTCCCTGGTGTATCAACTTTCTTAGCCGTTTCCGCTAATCCAGGATATGGAGCAATCAAAAGTGCTTTTATCATTATTTATCCCTCATTTGTTGCATATTTCAACAACTTTATTATTACATATTAAGGGAGTCATGTCATGTGAATCGCTACGTATACAGTGTCGGCATTAATGCTAGCACTCTTTTTATTAGGCTGTTTAACACGTTTATAACCTTCTCCATATGTACACTTTCTGTAATAATCGTTTCTTATTCTTTACGCGCTTTATGAATTTCAAAATCATCAAACTAAAATAAGACACTATGAGATTTTGCGCTGTAACCTTGAAGACATCTTCTTTCCATTTATCAACTTGATCATCATGATAAAAGAAAAATGGACAGATTCCTAAAAATCTATCCATAGAAAACTACCATTAATTTAAACATTTACCGCTTACTCACAGGGGACCTCAACACCGTTTTCAGCTTCGCAGGTTCAGTCCTCCGCGGATCCGACAAATAGATCTCCCGATGAATTTTGCTTGTTCGGGTAAAGCCATGCTCTGTACAATACGTTTCCATTCGCTCAAAACTCTCCGGCTCATCATCAAAGCTTCCGAGGTGCATCATTTGACAGCTCAATCCATCTGCCGCCTGTTCAAATCGTACTTTCTCAAGGTATGGATTCGTCTTTTTTCTTTTTGTCTGTTCCAAAAATCGTTCGAATCCTTTTTCTGTCAAAAAGTCAGGCTGGCGGATCATAATTGTGTATTTCAGATTGCTTTTATCCGTTGGAGGCTTTGAGCGATCGAGCAGATCCCACACGCCCTCAAGTGGAAAAACTGTATATTCATAATATCCAGCGGGCACTTCATCACTTTTATACGACATTCTTACTGCATAACTCAGACTGTACAAGGCCACTACCGCATTTGCAAATTCTTCGTCATTGGGGTCCCCTGAACCACTGATCTTGAAAAAAGGCATTTTGGGAACTTCCACAATTTCGGGTAGTGACTTTGGCATATAAAGATGCTTAAAATCTTTTTTATAATCTACTTTTTTGCCCAAAACCAATCTCTCCTTTGTATTATTTGCGACCAGTTTAACATGATTAATATGACAACTGTATGTCATATTAAAAAAATAATTTTCTCCTTTATTACACTTGAGTAGCATTCTTTCTAGTTGTCCACAACACGTTTCTTCTTTTGGCGCGCTCGGCAGCAGCAATCTATTAGTTTTACAAAATTCACGTTACTCAATAGAACAAGTTGGCCAATTTAACCGGACGCAAACAGTGTTTTGTGTCCGGTTAATGAATCAAGCGTAATAGGTTCCTATGTTCCTCGTTTTTCATACCACTCCAATGCCAGTTGTTCCATTTCCTTTATAAAAGGTTTTTTCGCCTTACTGTATAGAGCTGTATCATCATATCGCTGGGACAATTCTTCCTTCAAACCCCTATATCGCTCAACCTCGTCAGGGTGCGCTCTTAAATAATCACGGAATACCAGATGCCGTTTAATTTGAGGATTGTCGTATTGGTAAACATGAATATGATGCGTTCTATTTTCTCCGCCTTTGCGAAATAATCTTCTGCCATGTATCCCCCATTCACCAGCAACATCATATCCCAGCAAACGCATCTGGTCATTGAACCTATCAATTTTCCCGATGTCTTTAACAAGGCACATCATGTCAATAACAGGCTTTGCCGTCATCCCCGGAACAGAGGTACTCCCAAAATGTTCGAATTCAATTATCTCATCTTCAAAAATTCCACTTAAAAACGCTGCCTCATCCTCGAACATGTTAATCCAATTTTCATCGTACCTCGATAGCCGTACTTTCAAATAGATATCCCCCTAGTATTATTTACTTAAATATTTCTCATAACAAACACATTCGTGAACGCGCTTAAATTTACGCTTCATCAGCTCCCTATCTTCACCAACATAGTGCGCGAACCCTTGAACTGGATACAACTTTGGAACATCACTTTTTAGAGCTTCCTTTAATTCTTCTTTGCCATCCATATATACATGAAGATACGAATCTGCCATTTCAAACTGATTCGCCTCATACCACCTTCTTACCCATTCGTCATCCCTTGTCCAAGCTTCAAGTCGGTTAAGCCCAATTTTCCTGGACATCTCCTCAGCCTTCAGAAGTAGCCTTTTACCTATTCCTCTTCTGCGAAAATCTGGATGGACCGCTACATGCCATATCATTCCACCTAAGCCTGTAAAGCATCACTTTATTCCCTCCAAAAAAGGCTTACTTTATTCACATTTCTCCGGTGTGATCGCT
>NZ_BMFR01000014.1 GCF_014638995.1 Virgibacillus oceani | reverse complement strand
ACCCCTTCCCCTTATATGTACCAAGAGATGGAGGGGTGTTATTGTGTGATTTTACTGTAAAACTCAGGTTATACTTAACAATAAGGCAATCTGTCAAATGCCCCTTAAAAATAATTATCCACACACTCCTGTTTAACGATTTTCGACAAAATTTTTCTATCCACAACACATATCGACAACTTAATCACAAAATATAGTGGTGTGGATAAAAATTGTCTACAACCGATTGAATTTGTGGATAAGTGTCAAAAAGCCATTGCACCTAACGCTTTTTTTTGGTATTATATTTGTGTTTTAACATGTGTACATCCGAAAAATGATTTCCACTTTTCCACAATGTGTGGATAACCTGTGGACATTTGTTCACACCACTGTTAACTTACTTATCAACATAAATGTGGATAACGTACATAACTACTTATAACGATTCGTATGCCTATGTCTCACTATCCACAATAAAATATTTTTTTAGGCAAGCTAGTTGATTCGTACAACAGGCCTTTCCATCTTTCATTATTTCACTATATTGAGAGATTGAGAGAGGCTTTTTCTTTCAATACATTTACATGAAAGGAGTGAACCGATTCTTGGAAAATATTGAAGAACTATGGGTAGCTACATTAGAAAAAATTGAAGAAAAAATCAGCAAGCCAAGCTTTGATACATGGCTGAAAAACACGAAAGCGGAAAAATTGGATCAGGACTTGTTAACCATCGCAGCACCAAATGAGTTCGCAAGAGATTGGCTGGAAGGCCGATATACAGAATTAATTTCCGATATTTTGTTCGAACTGACCGGAGCCAGACTAACAATCAAATTTGTCATCCCTGAATCAAATACGGAGGTCGATGATTTAAAACCAGCTCCAAAGAATAAACCACATGTAAACAATAACCATGGAGCCGATGTTCCAAAATCGATGTTAAATCCAAATTATACATTTGATACCTTTGTTATTGGATCAGGAAATCGTTTTGCGCATGCTGCTTCGCTGGCAGTAGCTGAAGCCCCGGCTAAAGCATATAACCCTCTTTTTATATATGGAGGAGTTGGACTTGGAAAAACACATTTGATGCATGCTATAGGCCATTATGTTCGCGATCACAATCCTGATGCAAAAGTTGTCTATATTTCATCAGAAAAATTTACCAATGAATTTATTAATGCCATTATGGACAACAAAACGATAAATTTCCGCAACAAATATCGTAGTGTCGACATCCTTTTAATAGATGATATTCAATTCATAGCTGGAAAAGAATCAACCCAGGAAGAATTTTTCCATACATTTAACGCGCTGCACGAAGAAAATAAACAAATCATTATTTCCAGTGACCGGCCGCCAAAGGAAATTCCAACTCTTGAAGACCGATTGCGTTCAAGATTTGAATGGGGATTAATTACAGATATTACACCGCCGGATTTGGAAACTAGAATTGCTATCCTAGGTAAAAAGGCAAAAGCGGAAGGACTTGATATCCCCAATGAAGTAATGCTTTATATCGCTAACCAGATTGATACCAATATTCGCGAACTTGAAGGTGCGCTAATTCGTGTTGTCGCGTATTCATCATTGGTTAACCAGGATATTGACGCATCTCTTGCAGCCGATGCATTAAAGGATATTATTCCCAGCAGCAAGCCTCGGGTAATTACGATTCAAAAGATTCAAGAAGTAGTCGGAGAAAAATACAGTATCAAGCTGGAAGACTTTATCGCAAAAAAACGTACAAAATCGATCGCTTTTCCTAGACAAATCGCAATGTATCTATCTCGTGAACTAACTGACTTCTCCTTGCCGAAAATTGGAGAGGAATTTGGTGGACGTGATCATACAACTGTTATTCATGCCCATGAAAAAATATCAAAATTAATGGAAAATGATAATCTATTAAACAAAGACATTGAAGAAATTAAAGAGCAATTAAAATCATTTTAACTTGTCCACATGTGAATAGTGTGAAGAAAGTTTCAAACTTATCAACAATCTATCCACACCTGTGAATACTTTTAAATACTTATAAAAATAAGGTTATCCACATAATCACAAGCCTTATTACTATTATTACTGTATTTTATAAAAAAAATAATATAAAAGAACTTCCACTAGGAGGATTAATTTTCATGAAATTTGTCATTCAACGCGACCAGCTAATTGCAAGTGTGCAGGATGTAATGAAGGCCATTTCGTCACGAACTGCAATTCCTATTTTGACTGGAATGAAAATCGACGTTAAACAACACGGAATAACATTAACCGGAAGTGACTCGGATATCTCAATTGAATCATACATTCCAGCTGAAGAAGATGGAATTGTTCATGTTGAGAACATTGAGGAAGGAAGTATCGTTTTACAAGCAAAATATTTCCCGGATATTGTAAGAAAGCTTCCTGAAAATACAGTTGAAATTGAAGCAGATTCCAATTTAAAAGTAACAATTCGATCTGGAAAAGCTGAATTTAATTTAAATGGACAAGATGCAGAAGAATATCCACATCTGCCTAAATTACAGACGGATAGCAGCTTTAAAATCAATACCGATCTATTAAAAAGTCTTATAAAGCAGACAGTATTTGCAATCTCAACAATGGAAACCCGGCCTATTCTTACAGGGGTAAATTTAAAATTAGAAAATAAAAATTTGACCTTTACTGCAACAGATAGTCACCGTCTTGCATCAAGAGAAATACCTGTTACAGATGCAACTATAGAATTTCAAAGTGTTGTAGTTCCTGGGAAAAGCCTGAATGAACTTAACAAAATCCTGGATGATACAGAAGAATCAGTAGAAATTAGTGTTACAAATAATCAAATTCTATTTCGTACCAAGCATTTATACTTTTTATCACGTTTACTTGACGGAACTTATCCGGAAACTTCACGATTAATACCGGAGCAAAGCAAAACGGTTATTCATGCAAATACAAAAGACTTGCTTCATACAGTTGATCGCGCTTCACTTCTTGCCAAGGAAGAGCGTAATAATGTTGTTAAACTAGCAACAAATAATAATCAATTTCTGGAAATAACAAGTAATTCACCTGAGATAGGGAGGGTTGCTGAAGAAATTGCAGTGCAAGCAATTGAAGGAGAAGAATTAAAAATTTCATTCAGCTCCAAGTATATGATGGATGCATTAAAAGCAATTGAAAATGATGAAGTAAAAATTGAATTCACTGGAGCAATGCGCCCATTCATCATTCGCCCAGCAGATGGTGAACCAATACTGCAGCTGATCCTTCCTGTACGGACATACTGAATAAGGAATCAATTGCAGAAAGCAGCAGCTGGGACAAAAGCATTTTAATCTAAGAGAAATCCGAACTATCAATTCTTCAGGTAAGAATTTGTATTAGTTCGGATATTTTTTTATTTTAAAATCATTTTAAAAGCCATTAGAAGCCTTTTAAGAACATTTCTAGGGTCCCGCCTTTCCTTAATGCCAAATCTTTAGTAAAATAGATAGAAGGCGCAATAAAACTATCTAAAAAGAATTTTGGTGAGAAAATTGCATGAAAAAATTGAAATTGAAACCGAATATATTACACTAGGTCAATTTCTGAAGCTGGCTAACATCTTTGAATCCGGCGGAATGATAAAGGGATTTCTGCAGGAGCAAGGTGTTGATGTAAATGGTGAAAAAGAACATCGTCGCGGGCGAAAGCTTTATGAAGATGATGTGGTTGAAATTGACAATGCTGGATCATATATAGTTGCAAGCAAAAAATAGCACATAATTTACATTTTTTAACATAAAAAGAGGAATTCTCATGCATATTCAACAATTAAAATTAAAGAACTACCGAAACTATGATGATCTTGACATTTTGTTTGATGACAAAATCAATCTTATTATTGGTGAAAATGCACAAGGGAAAACCAACCTGATGGAAGCAATTTATGTTTTAGCATTTACAAAGTCGCATAGAACCCCAAGGGAAAAAGAACTTATCCAATGGGAGCAAGAATATGCTAAAATAGAAGGCAGGATTACGAAGCGAAAGCAAAACTTTCCACTTGAAATAATTGTTTCAGCAAAAGGCAAAAAAGCCAAACTGAATCGAATCGAACAAAAACGTTTAAGCGACTATATCGGGGCACTGAATGTTGTTATGTTTGCTCCGGAAGATTTAACCTTAGTAAAAGGACCTCCGCAAATTCGCAGACGTTTTATTGATATGGAGCTTGGCCAAATACAGCCCCGCTATATTTATCATCTGGGACAGTACCAAAAAGTATTAAGACAACGAAATCATCTATTAAAGCAAATGCAGAGACGGGACAAGAAAGATCCAACCATGTTAAACGTATTGACAGATCAATTAATTGAGCATGCTGCAGCCTTGTTAGAGAGAAGATTTATATTTTTGGAATTGCTACGCAAATGGGCAAGGCCGATTCATCATGGAATCAGTCGTGAATTAGAAGCATTAGATATTAAGTATGATGCATCAATCGAGGTATCAGAAGACGCGAATAAGGAGAAAATAGAAACTATCTACCTTACTAAATTTAAAGAGATACAAGAAAAAGAGATTGAGCGTGGGACAACATTAATTGGACCGCATCGTGATGACTTAATTTTCTATGTGAACAATAAAGATGTTCAAACGTTTGGTTCACAGGGACAGCAGCGGACAACTGCACTTTCGATCAAGCTTGCGGAGATTGATTTAATCTTTAGTGAGGTTGGAGAATACCCAATTTTGCTTCTGGATGATGTTCTGAGTGAACTGGACGATCACAGACAATCCCATTTATTAAATACCATTCAAGGAAAAGTTCAAACCTTTGTCTCCACCACGAGTGTTGATGGGATTAACCATGAAACATTGAGAGATGCTGAACTTTTTCGAGTGAAAAACGGGAAAGTAGTTACATAGAGGTGGTGGAGAAGATGTTTATTCATATTGGGAACGATACAGTAATTCAATCAAAAGACGTCATTTCAATTATTGACCGCAATGTTATCACTTCATCCTCAATCATGGAAGAAATGATGGCAAATGCCGCGAAAAACAATCAAATTAGGGGACCAGTTGACGAAAGTAAGTCTGTAGTTATAACTAGTGATTTAATATACTACAGCTCGTTATCTGTCCCAACATTAAAAAAACGAACAAGCATGATATCAATGATAAGTAAGCTTGATGACTACTCTGATGAGATTGAATAAACATAAGAAAATCGGCTGACTTGCTGATTTTTAACAATCCGACTTCTGACCTGAGTAGAAGCCGAGTTTTTCTTAAAGAAACGTGGGTGAAAATATGTCAATTGAAGACAAACTATCAAATGAACAATCCTATAATGCCGATCAAATCCAGGTGCTTGAAGGATTAGAAGCAGTACGAAAAAGGCCAGGAATGTATATTGGGTCAACCAGTGAAAAAGGCTTGCACCATCTTGTTTGGGAAATTGTTGATAATAGTATTGATGAAGCCTTAGCAGGGTACTGTGATCATATTCAAGTTATTATCGAAAAAGACAACAGTATTACGGTAAAAGATAATGGACGCGGTATCCCAGTCGGCATTCAGAAAAAAACAGGAAAGCCAGCTCTTGAAGTTATTATGACAGTGCTGCATGCCGGGGGGAAATTCGGTGGCGGCGGCTATAAAGTTTCTGGAGGTCTCCATGGTGTTGGGGCATCTGTTGTTAATGCCTTATCCAGCGCATTGGAGGTTTATGTGCATCTGGATGGAAAGGTGCATTTCCTAGGTTTTGAAAAAGGAAAACCACTTGATGAGATCAAAGTAATCGGGGAAACCGATATTACAGGTACAATTACACATTTCAAACCAGATCCGGAAATTTTCACTGAAACAACAACATACGATTTTGATACATTGCAGCAGCGGATTAGAGAATTAGCATTTTTAAATAAAGGGATTAAAATTTCCCTTGAGGATAAGCGGACCGATGAAGAGCCTGTAACCTATCATTATGAAGGGGGCATAAGCTCATATGTAGAATATATCAACCGCAATAAAGAGGTATTGCATGAGCCTTTTTATGCTGAAACAGAGGATCAGCAAATTACAGTTGAGGTTGCAATTCAGTATAATGACGGCTTTGCCAGCAACATTTATTCGTTTGCCAACAATATTCATACGTATGAAGGCGGGACACACGAATCTGGTTTTAAGACAGGATTGACGCGTGTAATTAATGATTATGCCCGTAAGAATAATCTGTTCAAAGAAAATGATCCGAATCTGACTGGTGATGATGTACGCGAAGGAATTACAGCAATAATTTCCATCAAGCATCCGGATCCACAGTTTGAAGGACAAACAAAAACGAAATTAGGAAACAGTGAAGTACGAACAGTAACGGATTCTGCCTTTAGTGAATCCTTTTCTAAGTTTTTATTTGAAAACCCTTCTGTCGCAAAAATAGTAGTGGAAAAAGGGCTAATGGCTTCACGTGCACGCATGGCTGCAAAAAAGGCACGTGAACTGACCCGACGAAAAAGTGCTTTGGAGGTTTCTAACCTTCCTGGTAAACTTGCTGACTGTTCTTCTAGGGATGCAGAGATCAGCGAATTGTACATTGTTGAGGGTGACTCAGCTGGAGGTTCTGCAAAACAAGGGCGCGATCGTCATTTTCAGGCTATCCTGCCATTACGCGGGAAAATTTTAAACGTAGAAAAGGCGAGACTGGACAGAATCTTATCCAACAATGAAGTGCGTGCGATGATTACAGCAATGGGAGCAGGCGTTGCCGAGGAATTTGATATTGAAAAGGCGAGATACCATAAAATTGTCATTATGACGGATGCGGATGTTGATGGTGCACATATACGTACATTATTGTTAACATTCTTCTATCGTTACATGCGTCCATTAATTGATAGTGGCTATGTTTATATAGCACAGCCTCCTTTATACAAAATACAGCAGGGGAAAGCGATACGTTATGCTTACAATGATAAGGAGCTGGACAGTATTTTAGCTGAAATACCGAAAACGCCAAAACCGGGAATACAACGATACAAAGGTCTTGGGGAAATGAACGCTGAGCAGCTATGGGAAACAACAATGAATCCGGAGACGCGTACATTGCTGCAGGTTGAACTAGCGGATGCAATTGATGCTGATCAGGTATTTGACATGCTCATGGGCGATAAGGTGGAACCGAGAAGAAACTTTATTGAAGATAATGCACAATACGTAAAGAATTTGGATATATAAAAAAGCGGCAAATTCAAGTCCTGCTACTAGATATAGATTAGCGAGTTTTTAAGGTAATCACTATTAACTAAACATTAAGAAGTCTTGTTATTAGTATAGTGATAGGAGGTAATTCAATGTCGGATCAACAACGTTCTAATGTTCAAGAAATAAATCTAAGTCAGGAAATGCGTACATCATTTCTGGATTATGCAATGAGTGTAATCGTTTCCCGTGCATTGCCGGATGTCCGGGATGGAATGAAACCAGTACATCGCAGAATATTATATGCTATGAACGACCTTGGTATGCATTCTGACAAACCCCATAAAAAATCGGCCCGTATCGTTGGTGAAGTAATTGGTAAGTATCATCCACATGGTGATTCTGCGGTATACGAAACAATGGTCCGGATGGCACAGGATTTCAGCTATCGTTACATGCTTGTCGATGGCCACGGCAACTTTGGTTCTGTGGATGGAGATTCCGCTGCTGCCATGCGTTATACAGAAGCGCGAATGTCAAAGATTTCAATGGAATTATTACGCGATATTAATAAAGATACAATTGATTATCGGGATAACTATGATGGAACAGAGCGTGAACCAGTCGTATTCCCTTCCCGTTTTCCTAATTTGCTTGTGAATGGTACATCCGGAATAGCTGTTGGGATGGCTACCAATATTCCCCCGCATAATTTAGGGGAAACGATTGATGCTGTTTTGGCAGTCAGTAAGGATCCTGAAATAACGATAGACGAATTGATGGAAAACTATATTTACGGACCTGACTTTCCAACAGGCGGACAAATTCTCGGCCGCAGCGGAATTCGCAAGGCATTTGAAACTGGAAAAGGATCCGTAACAATTCGGGCGAAAGTAAATATTGAAGAGAAAGCAAACGGCAAGTCAACGATAATTGCTACGGAGCTTCCATATCAAGTAAATAAAGCAAAATTAATTGAAAAAATTGCTGAACTCGTTCGCGATAAAAAAATTGACGGAATTACCGATTTACGCGATGAATCAGACCGTAATGGAATGCGCGTAGTAATTGAATTGCGCCGTGATGTCAATGCGAATGTTGTTTTAAACAATTTATATAAATATACTGCATTGCAAACTACATTTGGAATCAATACATTAGCATTGGTTGATGGCCAGCCAAAGGTATTAACGGTTAAACAATGTCTGGAGCACTATTTAGATCACCAAAAGGTTATTATAAAACGCCGTACAGCATTTGAATTGCGAAAAGCTGAAGCACGTGCACACATTTTGGAAGGTTTGCGGATTGCTTTGGATCATCTTGATGAAGTAATCTCTTTAATTCGTAATTCAAAAACGGCAGATATTGCCCGTGAAGGACTGATGGAACGATTCGGCTTGTCCGAAAAGCAGGCTCAAGCTATATTGGACATGCGTCTACAGCGTTTAACAGGCTTAGAGCGGGAAAAGATTGAAAATGAATATAACGAGCTTTTAAAATTAATCAGCGAATTAAAAGCAATATTGGCTGATGAAGAGAAAGTATTAGAAATTATTCGTGAAGAATTAACAGAGATTAAGGAACGTTACGGTGATGATCGTCGTACGGAAATCACCATTGGCGGTGCTGATTTTATTGAAGATGAGGATCTAATACCTGAAGAAAATATCGTTATTACATTGACACATCAAGGTTATATTAAGCGATTGCCTGCATCCACGTATCGTACTCAAAAACGCGGTGGACGTGGCATTCAGGGAATGGGAACAAACGAGGACGACTTTGTAGAACATTTAGTATCCACATCTACACATGATACTGTACTGTTCTTTACCAACAAAGGCAAGGTATATAAAGCAAAGGGTTATGAAGTTCCTGAATTCAGTCGTACTGCAAAGGGTATTCCAATTATTAATCTGCTTCAAGTTGAAAAAGACGAGTGGATTAATGCTGTAATTACTGTAAATGAGTTTTCCGATGATTGGTATTTCTTCTTTACAACCCGTCACGGAATATCGAAGCGTACACAGCTTTCACAATTTGCCAATATCCGAAAAGGCGGATTAATTGCTGTTGGATTGCGTGATGAGGATGAACTCATTTCTGTTCGATTAACAGATGGTACAAAGGATATCATGATTGGTACCCGGAATGGCTATCTCATCCGATTCCCGGAAGATCAAATTCGTTCCATGGGAAGAACAGCCGCTGGGGTAAAAGGTATTTCCTTGCGCGGTGATGATGAAGTAATATCGATGGAAATTTTAGAAGAAGGCTCACAAATCCTACATGTTACCAATAAAGGTGTTGGTAAACGTACACCGGAGGATCAATATCGCATTACGAACCGTGGCGGTAAAGGTATTTTTACATGTAAGCTTGCCGATACAGACCATGTAGCTGCAGTTAAGGCAGTTACTGGAGATGAGGATATCATGCTTATTACAGTAGCGGGTGTACTTATCCGTATTCCTGTAGAAGGGATCTCACAAACTGGACGCAATACGCAAGGCGTGCGTTTGATCCGATTGCAGGAAGATGAAGAAGTAGCTACAGTTGCAAAAATTGAACAAGATGACGAGGAAGAAGAATCCTCCAATAGTGAGGAACAGGAAGTAATGGAGGAAAGTAATAAAGAAATAGCAGACGACACAGCAGAAACAGATGAATAAGTTATGACAACAAGATAAAGAAATGACAAGGTGACTCAGGGATTAGAACTATTTTTCTTGTGTCACCTTATTTATAGGCTTAGTGAAGGGGGATTAAAATGCGGGTAGATCCATCACAATTAGTTCCGGGATGCGTTTTAATCAGTGATGTGAAAGGTAAAACAAACCGGCCAATCGTTCCAACAAATACAGTTTTATCCGAGATGCATATTAACGTATTACAAAAGTTTTTAGTAGAGGCCGTTGATGTATCTCCTAAATTGGTTAATGGTGAGTCATTCACACCGAAACGTATTCTAAAGGAAAAGAAGGAAATTAGAAACCCCGATAAGGAATACGAGTTGTTTCGTGATCATTATATGGACGTTGTTAATGGTTATAAAAAAATGTTTGAAGCCTGGAGAAATAATATTCCAGTAGATATGGCACATGTTCGCAGAAAGCTTCTGCCATTGCTAGAACGTGTTGATAACGATGGATCTGATGTATTTACATTGCATCATTACGTTAAGAAAGAGGATTATTATCATCATCACAGTGTTTCGGTTGCTGTTCTTTCAGCCTATTTAGCTAAAAAACTGAATTTTGCTAAAGGTGAATGCCTGCAGATTGGTTTGGCTGGTTTCTTAAGTGACTGTGGAATGGCTAAGGTTGATCAGGCTATTTTACATAAACAGGGAGGAATATCAGATATTGAATTAAATGAAATCAAAAAACATCCGACCTATTCTTATCGACTTGTTGAACAAATACCAACGATTTCCCAGACTGTAAAAATAGCTATACTGCAGCATCATGAACGAATGGATGGAAGCGGCTATCCGATTGGTCTAACTAAGGATAAAATACTTACATATGCCAGAATTATTGCGGTTAGTGATATGTATCATGCGATGACGTGTGAACGGTATTACAAAGAAAAACAATCGCCTTTTAAGGTAATGGAGGAAATCCAAAAGGAACAATTTTCGCAGTTAGACCATAACGTAGTTCAAACGTTTATCTCAAGCCTTGCCAACTTTTCCATCGGTACAAAAGTAAGATTATCAAATAACCGTACAGGTGAAATTGTATTTGTTGAGGATAAATACCCGACACGTCCAATGGTACGATTGGATCATAATGATGAAATAGTTACATTGAAAAACGACCCTAGCATGTATATTGATGAGATTTTATGACGGGATCTCACCGTGTTTATCTCTTACACGGGTTTGGCGGGTAGTAAGGGATTTATATTTTTTAATCTATTATGAAACAAAATTTTAAAGGGATATCGTAAGTGAAAGGAATTGTAAATTGATGGCATATGAAGACAAGGCAAAAGATGAATTAAAGCAATGGCGTCAAAAAATGAAGAGGAAATCATCCCTGATAAATCGACTTTCTAAAAAAGCACAAACTAAAATAAACGAAAAGATACCACAGAAAGCCCATACAATCATTACAGAGAGTATTAAAAAAATGGTTCAAGCCACATTAGCGGGTTCAGAATTTACAACAAAAAAACCTGATAGCGGCCTAGTTACTCTAGAAGAAAAAGAGAAGCTTGTAAAAGATAAAATAGATGCTTATAAACGAACGGCTGCAGTAGAAGGAGCCGGGACAGGGGCAGGAGGAATTTTTTTAGGATTAGCGGATTTTCCTATTTTACTTTCAATAAAAATGCGTTTTCTATTCGAAACTGCTTCACTTTATGGTTATAACACGAAGCTATACGAGGAGCGTCTCTTTATCCTGCATGTTTTCCAGCTGGCTTTTTCAAGTGACAAACATCGCAATGATACATTGGAACTTATAGATAATTGGGAGGAAAGAAAGGAAGAATTGATAGAGCTTGATTGGCGGTTGTTTCAGCAGGAATACAGAGATTATATTGATTTTGTAAAAATGCTGCAGCTTCTTCCTGGTATTGGTGCAATTGTAGGTGCGTATGCAAATTATAATTTGCTTGATCAATTAGGTGAAACAGCTATAAATTGCTATAGAATCCGTTACTTTAATCAGTATTCCTAATAAGTTCATTTCCTAATAATAGTGGCATTTTCCAAGCTGTCACGTTTAAAAATTGCTTAATGAAAGGATAATCGACATCTGCCTTAGTCGCAAGTAGCTCTCCCCACCATTCCGTTTCGTACCGGCTAATCATGCTCAAATTATATAATACTAAATAATGCACTAGTACTTCCGGTATCGTAATAAAATTTTCCCGGTGTTTTGGAAAGTATATTTCATTATTGTCCAGATGAAAGACAAATGGTCCAGCCGGATTCTTCAAGGGCTTCATTAATTTAACATGTATATGGTTTCCATCAACAGTTATATTAGATATTGTTGGCAAATGTGGCGTAATTCGTTTTACAAAGGCATTTTTCGTAAGGTGGTAGCTATCTAACAAATCGGTTGGAAAATGTAATGCTGCTGTGTTTATTTCCCCAATAGTAACTAATCTCTCGTCCCCGTTGTACCGAAATAAATCATTCATTTCCGGGATAAGTGTCAGCAGATCCCGCATCTTAATCTTTTCAAATGGCATGTGATCAAGTGAATATAAATGCTTGGAGACATACGAAAATAGTCCGTTATGCTGTGGTTTAACCTCGTCCTGCATAAACGTGTACTGTTTTTTTTTCCGTTTTCTTGTTGAAACCCCGTGTGCTAAGATCGCCGTTGATTCTGGATAATTAGGGCGCTTTGTCAGTAAACAAGCTTTCAATAAATGGGTAGTACCATAAAACATAAGAAGCGGCTGAAGTAACGTGTCTAATTGTTTAGCGTTTGCAAAAAAACGATTTCCATGATCGATATAGTATAGAAAAGCACTGCAGTTTTCGTAGCTTTTCGTATCGGCGTCAATTCCATTCAATTTTTGATAGCAATGATGCAAATAGCCATGACCGGTTTCCTGTGACAATAAATACGTATAGAATGATTGTCTTTCCTGTTCCCGCATAAATTTCCCCTCAGAACTATTAAAATATTTCGAATCTATTTTCTTTTAGTTTGTCCTAATTCTTTTGTTGAAAAAGCGTTATTGATACCGTATTGTAAATAACAATAATAGTTTAACCAGTGTGTAAGAAATTACACATTCAACAAGCATTCCAGCTAACTTTAAAGGAGGATAACCATGCGAGCAGATAAGTTTTCAAAAGAAGGTTTAACGTTTGATGATGTGTTATTAGTTCCTGCAAAATCAGAAGTATTACCAAAGGATGTTTCGGTTAAAAGTGAGCTTTCCGCAAATCTGAAGCTTAAGGCGCCGTTAATCAGTGCAGGTATGGACACTGTTACCGAAGCTGAGATGGCAATTGCAATGGCACGGCAAGGTGGTTTCGGTGTTATTCATAAGAACATGTCGATTGAGGATCAGGCGGAGCAAGTCGATCGTGTAAAACGTTCGGAAAGTGGTGTCATTACTAACCCATTTTTCCTGACTCCAGAACATCAAGTATACGATGCTGAACATCTTATGGGGAAATTCCGTATTTCCGGTGTACCGATTGTTAACAGCATTGACGATCAAAAGCTGGTAGGGATCATAACGAATCGTGATTTACGTTTTATCCAGGACTATTCTATTTTAATCAAAGACGTTATGACGAGTGAAAATCTTGTTACTGCCCCTGTTGGAACAACGCTGGATGAAGCGGAAAAGATCCTGCAGCAATATAAAATAGAAAAACTGCCACTTATTGATGAAGATGGCATATTAAAGGGATTAATTACAATAAAGGATATTGAAAAAGTAATTGAATTCCCAAATGCAGCCAAGGATTCACACGGCAGATTACTCGTTGGTGCAGCAGTTGGTGTGACAGCTGACGCAATGAAGCGGATTGAAAAGCTAGTTGATGCTGGTGTAGATGTTGTCGTGATTGATACAGCACATGGGCATTCAAGAGGTGTGCTTGATCAGGTTAGAGAAGTTCGAAATGCTTATCCTCATTTAGATATTATAGCTGGAAATGTAGCAACTGCTGACGCGACGAAGGATTTAATTGAAGCAGGGGCAACAATCATAAAAGTAGGGATTGGACCTGGTTCTATTTGTACGACAAGAGTAGTAGCAGGCGTAGGTGTACCCCAAATTACTGCTGTGTATGACTGTGCTGAAGCGGCCGGGGAATTTGGCGTGCCGGTAATTGCTGATGGCGGTATTAAGTACTCAGGTGATATTGTGAAGGCATTAGCGTCTGGAGCACATGCAGTTATGCTCGGAAGTATGTTTGCTGGTGTATCGGAAAGCCCCGGTGAAACGGAAATTTTCCAAGGCAGACGTTATAAAGTCTATCGCGGCATGGGATCTGTCGGTGCTATGAAAGCAGGATCAAAGGATCGTTACTTCCAGGAATCAGAGGAAACGAAAAAACTTGTTCCAGAAGGCATTGAAGGACGAGTAGCTTATAAAGGGCCACTCGCAGATACCGTACATCAACTATTAGGCGGCTTACGAGCAGGAATGGGTTATTGTGGAACAGCTTCCATTGATTCATTAATAAATGATGCTCGATTTGTTCGGATAACAAATGCCGGTTTAAGAGAGAGCCATCCTCATGATGTACAAATTACGAAAGAAGCACCGAATTATTCTGTCTAAAACGACTAGTTAATTATTCAACTGCGATTCATATAAATGGTAGTGATTACCTATAAAAAATATTAATAGATAGGGATTATTCCCTGTCTATTTTTTTGTCGTTTATTGTGGTAAAATAGCAAAGATGTAATCTATTTTGGGTGGAGGTAGAGAAAGTGAAACACAAACTAAAGAAAAATTTGTCAATATTATTAGTAGGACTTGTAATGTTGACAACGTTACTAGCACAGCCACTTTCCTCACATGCAGCAGAGGTGGAAGTTGATGCTGAGTCAGCAATTTTAGTAGACGCAGAAACAGGTAAAATATTATATGAAAAGAATTCGGATATGGCACTACCCCCTGCTAGTATGACCAAAATGATGACTGAATACCTTGTATGGGATGCTATCAAATCGGAACAAATCAGCTGGGACACGACTACACAGATTAGTGACTATCCATATAGCATATCTGCAAATTCAAATTTTTCAGGTATCGGATTAACACAGGATAAACCCTATACAGTAAAAGAATTATATAATGCTATGGCAATTTTTTCAGATAATGGTACAACGATTGCACTAGCAGAACTTATCGCTGGTTCTGAGGGTGAATTTGTTAAAATGATGAATAAAAAGGCAGAGGAAATGGGATTGCAAGATTACAAATTTGTCAATTCTACTGGGTTACCTAATTCACTTTTAGGAGAAAACGTTCCAGAGGGCACTGATCCAAATGCTAATAATCTATTATCAGCCAGATCTGCAGCCTTACTTGCCTATAATTTAGTAAATGATTTTCCAGAGGCACTAGAAGTATCAAGCATTACAGAGACAGATTTTGAAGGACATCATGTAGAAAATCTGAACTGGATGCTGCCGCATGATGCAACATTTTTAAAGCAATTTCATTATGAAGGTGTTGATGGACTAAAAACAGGCCACACAGACCTCGCAGGATATTGCTTTACTGGTACAGCTGAGCGGGATGGGCAGCGATTAATTTCTGTTGTTATGAAAACGGATAGTAAGGCAAAACGCTTTCAGGAAACAGAGAAATTGTATAACTATGGATTCTCTAATTTTAATACAAAAGAACTTTTTGCTAAGGGCTATCAGCTGGAAGGACAGGAAACCCTTCCTGTAGCAAAAGGAAAAGAAGATTCTGTTGGAATAGCAACAAAAGATGCAATCCAAGTACCGGTTACGAAAGAACAAGAAGACAAGTATACGATTAAATACACAATCGATAAAGATAAATTAAATAAAGATGGAGAATTAAAAGCTCCAATTAAAAAAGGTGAGAAATTAGGTACGGCTGAGGTTATATTCGAAGGCGAAAATGATTATGGCTATATATTTAATGCCGAAGCGAACAACACAGTCGATCTTATAGCAAAGGCCGATGTTGAGAAGGATAACTGGTTTATGCTTTTACTTGGATCAATCGGTGACTTTTTTAGTAATTTATTCTCAACAATCGTTGATACTGTAAAAGGCTGGTTTTAGGTTTTTTGTTTAGCTTTTACAGAAATAAAGTAGACTGCGAGTTGATTTCGCACTTTTTGCTGCTTATTGATTCTGCAGTCAGTATACTCCGCTCTGATGAGCCTTTGGTGCGTGCAGTGTATTTCCAGAACGGCTGTCAAACTATATTTATGGGGTTAGAGCAGCAAACTTTATGAAATAAACAGTTAGTTTTATAACAGGGGGACGAGCACATGGCAAACACAGGAACAGAACGTGTTAAACGTGGTATGGCAGAAATGCAAAAAGGCGGCGTCATCATGGACGTTGTTAATGCTGAACAGGCAAAGATTGCGGAACAAGCGGGGGCAGTTGCCGTAATGGCATTAGAGCGTGTTCCATCAGACATTCGTGCTGCAGGAGGAGTAGCTCGTATGGCAGAGCCTCGAATTACAGAAGAGGTAATGAATGCAGTTTCAATTCCAGTTATGGCTAAGGCTCGTATTGGACATATTGTCGAGGCACGTGTCCTAGAAGCAATGGGTGTTGATTATATCGATGAAAGTGAAGTGCTAACACCGGCTGATGATGTTTACCATCTTAAAAAATCAGACTTTACCGTGCCGTTTGTATGCGGCTGCCGTAATTTAGGCGAAGCTGCACGTCGTATTGGTGAAGGTGCCTCCATGCTACGTACAAAAGGTGAACCGGGTACAGGCAACATTGTAGAAGCAGTTCGTCATATGCGTCAGGTTCAATCAGAAATTCGTCAATTAACTGCAATGTCAGAAGACGAAGTAATGACATTTGCTAAAAACATTGGTGCACCATATGAATTATTGTTGCAAATTCGCCGCGAAGGTCGCCTGCCAGTTGTAAACTTTGCTGCTGGAGGTGTTGCTACACCAGCAGATGCGGCATTGATGATGGAACTTGGTGCAGATGGTGTATTTGTAGGTTCCGGTATTTTCAAATCAGACAGCCCTGCAAAGTTCGCAAAAGCAATCGTTGAAGCAACTACGCATTACACGGATTATAAATTAATTGGTGAACTTTCAAAAGGTCTTGGGACTGCAATGAAGGGGATTGAAATGAGCACATTAGAGCCTTCAGATCGTATGCAGGATCGCAGTGAATAGAAAGAAGGAATTGCTATGACAACGATTGGTGTACTTGCATTACAAGGTGCCGTTCGTGAGCATATTCGATCGATCGAAGCATCTGGTGCGAAAGCTGTTGAAATTAAACGAACAGAACAACTTGATGAAATAGATGGATTAATTCTTCCAGGTGGAGAAAGTACAACAATGCGCAGGCTGATTGACAGTTATGGATTTTTCAAAGCACTTCAGGAATTTGGCAATCAAGGAAAGCCGATCTTTGGTACATGTGCTGGATTGATATTGCTGGCTAGTAAGATTGATGGTCAGGATCAGGCACATCTCGGATTAATTGACATGAAGGTTGCGCGAAATGCATTTGGTCGTCAGGTTGCAAGCTTTGAAGCAGAGCTTGAGATTGCATATGTTGCGGATGATTTTAATGCAGTATTTATTCGAGCACCGTATATTTTAGAGGCGGGTCCTGATGTGGAAGTACTTGCAACGTATCAAGATAAAATTGTTGCTGCCAAACAAGGCCATTATGTATGTACTGCTTTTCATCCAGAACTAACAGACGATAATCGTTTTATTGCATATTTTGTCAGTATGGTGGAACAATCTAAGAAAACACTTGCTTCTTAAAGAAAAATTAGCTATGATGTTTAATAATACAGGAACACCCTAATAGTGTTGATAGGAAATAGTAATGGCATATCTTTCTTAAGAGAGTCGATGGCTGGTGGAAATCGATGAATGAATGCTGTGAATCCATCCTTGAACTGGTTTATGGAACAGAGCAAAAGTGGAACGGGCTTGCCCAGCGGCGACAAGCGTAAGCAAGGGACCCGAGAGCACATGTTTTTGGTGCTCGGAGTGTCCATTGCTTACGTCTCGAGCCGCTAGCCCGTGGAGCTGGATGTGGCTAATACAGTTACCCAGCTTCTCAAGTATAACTATTGTTCTTAAACAGTAAATAAACCCGGTTAAGTACCGTTAATAACTGTGAGCCGGAAGAAATTATTCTTCAACAAGGGTGGCAACGCGGGAAATATACTCTCGTCCCTAACTTTTAGGGACGGGAGTTTTTTATATTTTGATAGCAAACAAGGAGGAAATAATTATGCTTGATATGAAGTATTTACGTAACAATTTTGAAGAAGTAAAGGCTAAATTAGTCCATCGCGGTGAAGATTTGTCCGAGTTAGATAAGTTTGGAGAGCTTGATACACGCCGTCGTGCACTAATTTCCGAGACAGAACAGTTAAAGGCCAAACGGAATGAAGCTTCACAGAAAATTTCTGTATTGAAGAAGGAGAAAAAGGATGCTGAACCAGCTATTAAAGAAATGCGTGAGGTTGGCGATCAGATTAAAGCACTAGATACAGAGTTAAAAGAAATTGAAGAAAAATTAGCTCTAATTATGCTGTCTATTCCAAATATTCCTCATGAAAGTGTTCCAGTCGGTGAGGATGAGGATGATAATGTCGTCGCCCGTAAATGGGGAGACATACCTAGCTTTCCGTTTGAAGCGATGCCACATTGGGATATTGCAACGGATATGGATATATTGGACTTTGAAGGTGGGGCTAAAGTAGCTGGAAGCCGATTTGTTTTTTACAAAGGTCTTGGAGCACGCTTGGAACGTGCATTATTAAACTTTATGATGGATTTGCATGCCGATGAACATGGCTATGAAGAAATGCTGCCGCCGTATATTGTTAATCGTACAAGTATGACTGGCACAGGCCAGCTGCCGAAGTTTGAAGAGGATGCATTTAAGCTTACTGACTGGGACTACTTTATGATTCCTACCGCTGAGGTGCCAGTCACGAATTATCACCGGGATGATATTCTAAAGAATGATGACTTACCAAAAAAGTATGTAGCATTCAGTGCGTGTTTCCGGTCTGAGGCGGGTTCTGCCGGACGTGATACACGTGGTTTAATCCGTCAGCACCAATTTAACAAAGTAGAGCTCGTTCATTTTGTTAAACCTGAGGAATCGTATGACACGTTAGAAACATTAACAGGGCATGCTGAAAAAGTATTGCAATTGTTGAAGCTGCCATATCGTGTTATGAGCATGTGTACAGGTGATTTAGGATTCACCGCAGCTAAAAAATATGATATTGAAGTATGGATTCCAAGTCAGGAAACATACCGGGAAATTTCTTCTTGTTCAAATTTTGAGGATTTTCAGGCAAGACGTGCAGGCATTCGCTTCCGCCGCGAAGAGAAAGGTAAACCGGAATTTGTGCATACGTTGAATGGTTCTGGCTTAGCGCTTGGTCGTACTGTTGCAGCAATTCTAGAGAATTATCAGCAGGAAGATGGATCTGTTGTTGTACCTGAAGTGCTTCGTCCATATATGGGTGGAAAAGAAATTATTAAATAACACATGATGTATTAAAAGAGTTTGGAATTAAGTTTCCAGGCTCTTTTTTTGTCTAATTCCCCCACAGCATAGGGAAATAATACCCTTGCTTTTAGATTTTTAGGTGATACCAACAAAGATAAGTGGTGGAAGAAAGAAATCCCGCTATGAAGTTTTACTTTATGTAAGATTATTTAACATTGAAAAGTATAATTATCAATAATTACGTTTAAATTTTCTAAAATATTTAAAAAAACACTTGCATTTCTATTGTAAACACATTATGATATAAAAAATATCATAATTATGTAAGGAAACCTAACATGGAATTAAAAGGAGGTTAAGCAATGAAAAAGATTGAAGCCATTATACGACCTAAAAAATTTCAAGAACTTCGTAAAAAGCTTTCGTCAATAGGAATTGGGGGTCTAACAGTTACTGAAGCCGCTGGTACAGGTAAACAAAAAGGACAGAAGGGTGTTTTTCGCGGAACAACCTTCCAAATTCAATTACTCCCAAAAATTAAGGTTGAGATGGTTGTAGAAGAAGACCAATTAAATGATATCGTCGATCTTATTATTGAAAGCTGCAGTACAGGGAATATAGGTGATGGTAAAATTTTTATTTCTCCTATTGAAGAAATAATTCGAATACGTACAGGGGAACGTGGTGTAAAAGCAATACTTTAATCAAATAGGGAGGAAGATTACATGTTTAAAAAAAGCGCATTTTTATTAGCGGTTTTTCTATTGGTAGCTTCACCGGTATATGCAGCAACGCCTACTACAGAATCGCTAGAGTTATCTGTTAACCTAGTATGGGTGATGCTTGGTGCATTTCTCGTATTTTTTATGCATGCAGGCTTTGCTATGGTTGAATCCGGATTTACCAGGGCAAAAAACTCACTAAATATCTTAATGAAAAATTTTATAACCATTAGTGTATCGTCGCTTTTATTTTTTATTGTGGGATACGGCTTAATGTTCGGTACCTCTGTGGGGTCTTTAGTTGGGTCAGATGGTTTTCTGCTTAGCGATGTAGATGATATCAGCTTCTTCGTATTCCAAGCAATGTTTGTGGCAACTTGTGCTACAATTATGTCCGGTGCTGTTGCAGAACGAATGAAATTGAGTAGCTACATTTTGATTGTAGTTGCGATGACTGCTGTGGTTTATCCTGTGGTAGGACATTGGATTTGGCAAGGCGATGGATGGTTAACTTCTATAGGCTTCAGTGACTTTGCTGGTTCAACAGTAGTCCATTTAACAGGTGCTGTAGGAGCATTAACGGTAGTTTTGTTTTTAGGACCGCGTATTGGGAAATACCATGGTAAAAAAGTAAATGTCATTCCTGGTCATAACATTCCTATTGGAGCACTTGGTGTATTTATACTTTGGTTAGGTTGGTTTGGGTTTAATGGTGGGAGTACACTTGCAGCCGATCCTAGTCTCGTACCGATGGTTATCGGAACAACGCTGCTATCAACGTCAGCCGCATTAGTGTCATCAGCATTATATACAAAAATCCGTTTTAAAAGGGTTGATGCGTCCTTAACACTTAATGGTGTATTAGCTGGACTGGTCGGTATAACCGCAGGCTGTGCTGAAATATCATTGGGTGGTTCTATCCTGGTTGGTTTGGTTTCAGGTGTGTTACTGGTGGAGGGTATCCGGTTCTTGGATACAAAATTACGAATTGATGATCCAGTTGGTGCTATTACGGTACATGGTATATGTGGTATTTGGGGTACGCTTGCAGTAGGATTATTCTCAACTTCTAACGGTTTATTTTTTGGTGGCGGTTTTTCACAATTATTCGTGCAAATGATAGGTATAGTTGCCGTTATTGTTTGGACAATGGTAACTGTTTGGGCATTCACTTTCGTCCTAACTCGCTTTTCGTCCATCCGAGTATCTGAAGAGGAAGAAATTGCAGGTCTAGATTTCGCAGAGCACGGTTCAAATGCTTATGAGCTTAAAGAAGCGCTTTTAACAGATGAGACGATACCGGTTAGTGATAAACTAGGCCTAGCGGAGCGACTGAACAATTTAACTACTACTGAAGAAAAATTATCGTTATAAATTTTTTTAAAAATATAAAAAAGCAATTGACAGAAGTAAAGTGTTAATCATATTAAATTTCATAAAACTTAACTTCTTATTAGAGAGGTGGAGGGAATTGGTCCATCGATACCTCGGCAGCGGACTTTACTAAGTACTGTGCCAAATCCAACAAGCTTAGGCTTGAAAAATAAGAAGAGGAAAACAGTGAAGCCTCTTCTTATTTATGAAGGAGAGGCTTTTTTATATTGAGAAGGAGGGAAATGATGATTACATTTGAGAAAGTAACGAAGGTTTATGGAAGTGCAGGAACACAAGTAAAAGCGTTAGATGAAGTTGATTTGCATATTGAAAAAGGTGAGATATATGGTGTAAAAAGTTGAAAAAGATGGGCTTCGAATCGGCTTTTTAGCTGAGTATGATGCATTGCCGGCGAATAGGCCTGTGTATGAAGAGATTTATCAGGAGTTTTTGGAACGGACACAACCCACTAAATAAAATCCAAAAAAACTTTTCCTGGCATTGACAAGGTATATTCACACATGATATATTATATCTTGTCGCACGGAGGTATACCCAAGTCTGGCTGAAGGGATCGGTCTTGAAAACCGACAGGCGGGTCAAACCGCGCGGGGGTTCGAATCCCTCTACCTCCTCCATTTATTAAACAAGCGCATAAAAATTGGAGATATAATAAAACTGTTACTATTGTAGCAGTTTTATTTTTTTTATTATTTTCATCTTGACAATACATTCTATCCAGCGTATATTACATAGAAATATCAAAATATTTTAGATGCTGAGCAGGCCAGTAATGATTGGTTAGTCCGAAAGAGATTGGAATTCACCGGCTGAAAGATTCCATCGGTCACTAAAATCATGAACCTACCTGGGAGTCGTTAGCTAATAACTAACCGCAGTGTATTGCTGCGTTATCAATCCAGAGTGGGCTCAAGTTGCCAATTTAGGTGGTACCGCGGATGTAAACCTCATTTCCGTCCTTTTTAGTAGGATGGACGTGAGGTTTTTTTGATTTTAAATCAAAGGAGGTTGTTAACATGTTTAATAAGATTTCTTTTATTGGTGCAGGTTCAATGGCGGAATCAATTATCGCCGGCATTTTGGAAAAGCGTGTAGTGACAAACAGGCAAATCTTCGTTACAAATAAGAGAAATCATGAGCGTCTAGCAAATCTTCAGCATCGTTTTAACATAAACGGAACAACTAATAAGGAAAACATTATTGATCAAGCAGATTTAATTATACTATCTACCAAACCATATGATATGGAGGAAGCGATTGATTCGATCAAGGCATATATGCAGCCAAACCAGTTTGTGGTCTCTGTAGCAGCAGGGATATCAACGGAATTTATTGCTGAGAAAATGGAAATGGATGTTTCTGTTGTTCGTGTAATGCCTAACACATCTGCCTCAATAGGATTTTCTGCAACAGCAATTGCAGGTGGGAAGCATGCGAAACAGGAGCATATAAAACTGGTAGAAAAATTATTTAAAACGATTGGTACTACAACGATTGTAGCTGAAGAAGATATGCACGCCGTCACAAGTATTTCGGGAAGCGGTCCTGCCTATATTTATTATTTAGTTGAGGCAATGGAGCAAGCGGCTGTGGAAGCGGGACTGGATAAGGATGTAGCAAAAGCACTTATTACACAAACGGTAGTAGGTGCCGGTGAAATGCTGAAAAAAACGGACGATCCAGTACGTGTATTACGAGAGAAAATCACAAGTCCCGGGGGCACAACACAGGCTGCAATTGAAACATTGGATGCCAATGATTTTAAGAAGACAATATTCGAATGTGTGAACAGTGCCAGGCAACGTTCCATAGAGCTTGGCGAAACGTATTAGCAGAAAGAGAAACGGCATTATGCTGATTTCTCCTTCCGCATTTGTTCTTACTTTACATCAGCAAATGCCTTGTGTGTGCATTGTCGCAATCATGCCATAAAATGCATAATAAAATTCATCCGGTGCTTCCAAACGGAAATGTCCTACATCACTTGTATCAAATTGCATTGCTGCTTCTAATAATCGATACGTGGAGTAGGCATAAAAACAAAAATATTTATAGTCGAACTTAGGCATTTTTTCATAAATAACGGCAATTTCATCTTTGTAGTGATCAAAATTATTTATTGCCTCATCAATGATGATCTGTAAATCTGCCAAATCGGCTTCCAAAACCATATCTTTATCATTTTCCATACGAATATTTGCCATGTCTATCCCTCCATTTTACCTAGCATATTTTTACTATATAAAATTTGGGATATTTTTACGGTGATTCAAATCACGCTTTGGGCAATTTTTTGTTTTATTTTGTAAGAGGAATAGTACAGGTACGTGTCGAAATAATATAATAGAGCAGTTAGAGTTAAAAAGGTGGTTATTAATCATGCCTGCTTGTAAGTATTGTAAAAAAGAATGGAGTTATTCCGATACATTTAGAAAATCATTCCGAAATAAAATGGTTTGTCCATATTGTCATAACACTAATTACATAACAACAAAAGCAAGATGGAGGCTGAATGTAATTTCCATGCCAGCAATATTTGCAGGGGTTATTTTGGGGATTTTTGATATCCCATTAACATGGTCAATTCCAATAGCTGTGCTTTTACTAATTATTTCATTTTGCATGTATCCATTTTACATGGAGTTAAGCAAAGAGGAAGAGCCGCTTTTCTAGATAAAAGACGAGGCAATACGTAATGTAATGCCTCGTCCTGCTATTATTTCACCAATTCTCTCGATTTCCATCTCCGTGATTGTTGAATGAAATGACCAACCTTTTCTAGAATAGGCTCGATGGAATCTTCTTTTTTCATTAAATCATAGTCGGAAATATTAATTCGTAATATAGGGCATGCGTTAAAATTATTAATCCAGTTTTCGTAGCGCGTATACATTTCTTTCCAATATGCGATTGGTGTGCTTTTTTCCATTTCACGTCCGCGTAATTGGATTCGCTCCAGGATTTCATCTAGCGTACCTTCTAAGTAAATGAGCAGGTCTGGATGTGGGAAATATGGTGTCATGACCATTGCTTCAAATAAATTCGTATATGTTTCATAGTCGATTTTTGACATTGTGCCGTTTTCGTAATGCATTTTGGCAAAAATCCCTGTATCTTCATATATGGAGCGGTCCTGTATAAAGCCGCCGCCATATTCAAAGATTTTCTTTTGTTCCTTAAAGCGCTCAGCCAAGAAATAAATTTGCAAGTGAAAGCTCCAGCGCTCGAAGTCAGAATAAAAATTTTCTAAGTATGGATTTGTATCTACCTTCTCAAAGGAAGTTTTAAAATTTAAGGCATTTGCTAGCGCCTTTGTCATCGTTGATTTCCCTACTCCAACCGTACCAGCAATCGTAATAATGCTATCGTTTGGAATAGAATATTTTTCTCTTAGGTTCATTGTTTTTCGTTCCCCTTTGTAACCTGTATTATCATTTAGCAACCTCTGCATTACCGTTCAGATGATACGCTACTTGATTAATAATGCGGTTTAAATCGTTCTGTTGCTTTACGAAGTCAGTTTCATCACCATTAATCCGAATGACTGGTATGTTTGGATGCAGAACTTCAAATTCATTCATATAATCCTCATAGTCCTGAGCAAGCTGTGCAAGATACGATGATTTTATATTTTGTTCAATATCCCTTCCCCGCATGCGAATTCTTTTCAAAATAGTATCAAGACTTGCATGCAAATAAATCATCATATTTGGAACAGGCATATCCTTCGTTAAAATATGATAAATTTGCTCATACTTGTCGAACTTATCTTCCTGCAATGTGCGTTTTGCAAAAATCATGTTTTTCGATATATGATAATCGGCTACGACCGCTTTTTGTCTATTTAAGTATTTTTTCTCAATATCTTCTAGTTGTTTAAACCGATTGCATAAAAAAAACATTTCCGTTTGAAAACTCCACTCATCAATATCATCGTAAAATTTTCCTAAAAACGGATTTTCTTCAACGATTTCCTTTAATAAATGAAAGTCAAAATGGACAGAAAGTTTTTTTGCAAGTGATGTTTTTCCTATGCCAATCGGCCCTTCTATTGCAATAAATGGAACCTCCGCCATAACTCCCCCTCCAATCAAGTTTCAAGATTCGACATATGTTTTTAATTTTATCATAAAAAATAGGTCTAATCTATGGGAGTAAAAAAATAGAAGTATTGACGCTTTTCAAGAGTGGCAGCTTTCTGTATAATGAAATTTGTTAGGCTTTTTTAACATGATATTAATCTAATTGGATTATTGACTAAGCTTGTAAATTCACGTTTAGCTTCGCACGGGCTAGTGGCTCGTGACGTAATCAATAGACACTCCGAGTACCAAAACAATGTGCTCTTCGGTCTTTTGATTACGCATGTCGCCACTGAACAAGCCCGCTACGCTTTTGTATTATGCCCTCGTAGCTCAGGGGATAGAGCATTGGTTTCCTAAACCATGTGTCGCAGGTTCGAATCCTGCCGAGGGCGTTATTTAACGTTATATCATTGATTACATGATTTTCTGTTTTGCAGTTGCCTAACTGAAGATACATGGTTTCAAATCTGAATATGTACTAAACCGAAGAACATTTTCTTACGTTTTCTTGTCTATAATTGACAAGTTAATGAAAGAGGATGTTTTTTATTTTATAGAAGTACCAACGTAACATATTATGTTACGTTGGTGATTTTTAAGAATAAATACCTATGACTTTATGTTTGATTCAAGATTCTGAAGAGCCTTTGTTAAACTATCCAATCTGTACAATAATATCCCTATGTTTTATAATATAATGAAGGTAGTTTAAATCTGACACTATCACCGAATTAGTTGAAATAACTTCACTATCCACTGCCTAAGGTGGATTTTTGCAATTTTAGATAGAAATACAATTAATGACAAGTACTCATCTTGAGTGATTGAGGAGCTGGAATGATGAAGAACAAAGCTGTGATTCTAGGAACGAATTATTATATAGGTTTAAGTGCAATACGATGTCTAGGTACAGAGGGGGTACACACGGTAGCGGTAGATTATTCCGATGAGGATACATACGGTGCGAAATCGAAATATCTTTCAGAGAGAGTTATATCTCCCCATTATAAGGAAGACACGAGAGCATTTGTTGACTTTTTAATAGATTATGCGAAAATGCAGGACGCAAAGCCGGTGCTCATCCCTTGTCATGATTCCTATGTGGAAGTAATTGATGACTATTTTGAGGAGTTTAAAGAGCATTATCTAATTCCGCAAACAGAGGCTGGTCTTTATACAAAATTAATGAATAAAGGAAATCTGCGTCATTTTGCACAGGAGCTAGGTATGGCGGTACCAGAGACAGTCGGTGTAGATGAGGATAACTTTGAAGAAAAAGTCGAAACGATTATCAAATTTCCTTGTATTGTGAAACCGGTAGACTCACCGACATTTGTGGCTAAATTTAGACGAAAACTATTTAAAGTATACAATTTTGATGAGCTGAATGAAGTTTTAGCTAAAGTAAAAGAAGCGGGATTAGAAGTAATTGTACAACGGATTATCCCTGGGTTTGACGATCACATGTATACCTTTGATGCTTATTTAAACCAGGATTCTAAAGTGACGCATTGGCTGACATGTCAAAAGTTTCGTCAGTATCCAATCAATTTTGGTGCATCTGTTTATACGGTTCAAAAATATATTCCAGAGCTATATGAAATCGGCTCGAAGTTTTTAGAAGCAACGGGATATAAAGGATTTGCTGAAATTGAGTTTAAGAAAGATGAAGACACGGGAAACTATTATTTAATCGAGGTAAACGTACGGATTACGAATTTTAATCATTTAATTTACACACTTGGCTTAAATATTCCCTATATCACGTATCGTGAACTAACAGGAAACCCAGTCGAGCCCAAAGCCATTACAACAACAACCAACCGTGCGTTCTGGTATGGCTACGAAGATATGCTGGCAGTAAAAGACTATGTAAAAACTGGTCAATTATCGGTAAAAGATATAATGAAGACATACTTTAGACCAAAGGCATATGCAATTTGGGATTGGAAGGACCCAAAACCAGGGATAAATTATTCTTCCATGCTGATAGGTAAGGTAGCTAAGAAGGTTTTTAAAAGATAAGATTAACTTAGGGTAGTAACGCTGGAGGTAAGTAATATGCTGTTAGAGTCTGTAGTAAGAGATCTTGATTTTACTATTGTAAAAGGAAATTTGGACGTTAAAGTTGAATCCATTGCCTACGATTCCAGAGAAGCTAAGAATAATTCTCTTTTTATAGCAATTTCCGGCTTTGTCGTGGATGGACACGATTTTATTACAAAGGCAATTCAAAAAGGCTCAACTGTAATCGTTGTAGAAAAAGATATACAGATTGATAGCGATATAACAGTTCTAAAGGTGCCTGATACAAGAGATGCAATGGCACTTATTGGAGCCAACTTTTACCATAACCCAACTAAAGATTTCAATTTGATTGGTATCACTGGAACAAATGGGAAAACATCAACAACATATTTTATCAAATCCATTTTTGAACAGGCTAAACGATCAATCGGATTAATTGGAACGATTGGTACGGTAATCAACAATAACGTAACAAAAAATAAAAACACGACACCTGAATCACTGGATTTACAAAAGATTTTTGCTGATATGGTCGAGGCGAAAAGTGATAATTGTATAATGGAAGTGTCATCCCATGCATTAAGCCTTAAACGTGTTGCCCATAGCAGCTTTAATATGGGGATTTATACAAATTTAACACCAGATCATTTAGAGCTGCATAATACAATGGAAGAGTATTTTGAAGCGAAAGCAATGTTATTTGACCTAACCAGTGACTATAATATTGTAAATGCGGACGATGAATACGGTCAAAAGCTTATGAAGCGCATCGAAAAGTATGATACGGAGCTTATTACGTATGGAATCGATACAAAAGCTGAAATTTATGCAACAAATATAAATTATTCCTTTGAGCATACGACGTTTACTGTTCAGACCCCTAAGGGTAAATTTGACGTGAAAGTAAATCTGCCTGGAAAAATTTATGTCTACAATAGTTTAGCGGCAATCGCTTGTGCATATTGTGCGGGTATTGAGGTGAAGGATATTCAGGCAGGTATCCGTAATGTGGAAGGAATAAAGGGACGACTTGAGGTTATTTACAAAGAAGATGACTACAGGATTGTTGTCGACTTTGCTCATACAGAGGATAGCTTGGAAAAGGCATTAACAACATTAAGACCCTATACAAAAGGAAAAATTATTCTGGTGTTTGGCGTTTATGCCCCTGGTGATAAGCGGGGCTTGAGCAAAAGGCGTTCGATGGGAAAAGTGGCTGCCAAATACGCGGATTTTTCTGTCGTAACTTCGGACAACCCTAAAGAATATGATCCTAATTTAATTATTGATGAAATTAGTGAGTCGATCGATGAGGAAACATCTTCCTATAATAAGGTTTTGGATCGTGAGGAAGCAATTAAATTTGCGATTGATATTAGTGAAAAGGGAGATACCATTCTTATAGCAGGAAAAGGGCATGAAACAGCGCAAATAATTGGTAAAGAAGAAATTCCTTTTAATGAAACGGAGATTGTTGAAGATTTTATGAACCAACGTGCCAAGACACGTGAACGGGCAAGGTAATAATAGAAGACTATACGGTATGTAAAGTAGGTTTAAAGATGGAGAAAAAAAGTCTAGGTGTATTAGGTGGAATGGGTCCCATGGCTACATCCGTATTTTTTGAACATGTGATTGAAAACACGGTTGCAGCGTCTGATCAGGATCATATTAATATGGTCATACTTAATCATGCAACATTACCTGACAGAACGGATGTAATATTGAATAATATAGGGGATACATTCCTTGAGCCTATTAAAAAAGATATTCAAACACTTGAAACGATCGGTGTTGAAAATATTGCTATCCCATGTAATACGTCGCACTATTTTTATGATGAAATGCAGAAATCTACTGACATTAACATTATCAACATGGTCGGAGAAACGATTAATGAGATAGCTGGAAAATACGGGGAAAATAGTAAAATAGGTCTTTTAGCAACGAACGGAACAGTTGAAAGCGGTATTTATCATAATGAATGTGCAAAGTATAATATGGAAATGTATACGCCGAATGATACGATACAACAAAAGGTCATGGATATTATATATGGTATCAAAAGTGGAACTGATGTAAGTGTCGGCGCCTTTGAAATGATCATTGAAGAGCTGATCAGTAAGGAAAAATGCAATTGTGTTATCCTAGCTTGTACAGAATTATCTACTATTAAGCTGCGTGAAGATAGTAGAAAATATAGTGTAGATGCCATGCAGGTACTTGTTGAGCGATCGATAAAATTATCCGGTGGTACTTTAAAAGCCAGATAAGGTATGAATTTTATACTTGTGCATATACTTTTAAAACGCCTGACTGAAACATAAGTGGAGGGAGTAATAGTTGTGGAGCTGAAACAACGTGAATACTTTGATGATTTTTTGACAGAGTCATTTAGCGATGACATTCATCACCGAGAACTTCGCTTATCTAGTAATGAAATGGAATCAATAAAAAAGAAATATCCAAAAGCTACAATAAAAGCATGTACATCAAACCAATCAACAGATGGAAAAATGTGGTTTGAAGTTACGATTCATCCAGTTTGAAAGTGTATCTCTTCTAAAGAGGTACGCTTTTTTAACGCTGCGGGCAGTAGCGACAATCTATGTGAAAAGGGGCTAAATTATAAAGTTTTAGTTCAAATCATGTTAAATACTTTAAAATTGTCACAGATTGTTCTAAAATAGAAGATAGTTACCAAAATGTTTAAATAATTATTAATTGCATGTTTGTTGCGATTAAATAATAACCTTTATTATAAAGAGGTTTTGTAACCGATTTCAAAATTTTAAATGAGGTGATTGGATGGATATGCAGCGAATTCCCGCAAGAGATGGAGATCATAATCTACAAAACTATGAAAAAGCGCGAGAAAACTTTTCATGGGATGACGTTAAAAAGAATTTTAGCTGGAATGAAACTGGAAAAGTAAATATTGCATATGAGGCAATTGACCGCCATGCAGCTGATCCAAACAAAAAGGATAAAGTGGCATTATTATATTCAGCGCCTGGCCGAGAAGAAAAAATGACGTTTGATGAAATCAGTAAACAAAGTAATCAATTTGCTAATGTATTAAAGAAATATGATATAGAAAAAGGAGACCGCGTGTTTCTATTCCTTCCAAGGAGTCCCGAATTCTACGTAACATTCTTTGGGATCCTTAAAACAGGTGCCATCGCTGGTCCATTGTTTGAAGCATTTATGGAGCAAGCTGTTCGCGACCGTCTTCAGGACAGTGAGGCAAAAATGCTCATTACAACACCAGAACTTTTAGAACGTGTACCACAGGAAGATTTACCTGATTTGGAAAAAATAGTTCTTGTTGGTGATCATAATGAAACTTCTGGAAAATACATTGACTTTGCTAGTGAAATGAAAGATGCTTCAACCGATTTCGATATAGAATGGGTTGATTTAGAGGATGGTATGGTGATCCATTACACATCCGGATCTACTGGAAAACCTAAAGGTGTCTATCATGTGCACAATGCCATGATCCAGCATTATGCAACTGCAGAATGGGTAATTGATTTAAAAGAGGATGATGTGTACTGGTGTACTGCTGATCCGGGCTGGGTTACCGGCACAAGTTATGGTGTATTTGCCCCTTGGCTGCATGGTGTAACGAATGTAATCCGTGGTGGTCGCTTTACACCGGATGATTGGTACGAAACGATTGATAAACACAATGTAACGGTTTGGTATACCGCCCCAACTGCATTGCGGAAATTAGTTAGTGCTGGTGAGGATGTTGTTAGGAAATATGACTTCTCCTCATTGCGCCATGTTATGAGTGTTGGGGAACCATTAAATCCGGAGGTTATTACATGGGGTCTAAAAGCATTTGATCTGCGAATTCACGATACATGGTGGATGACAGAAACAGGTGCGATGCTTATTGTTAACTATCCATCACTTGAAATTCGCCCTGGTTCAATGGGCAAGCCAATTCCAGGTATTGATGCATCAATTGTTGACAATGAAGGAAATGAATTACCGCCAAATCAGATGGGTAACTTAGCCATTAGAGAGGGTTGGCCATCCATGATGCGGAAAATCTGGAAGCGCCCGGAGAAATTTGAGAGTTATTTTATTAACGGCTGGTATGTTTCTGGTGACAGTGCATACAAGGATGAAGACGGCTATTTCTGGTTCCAGGGACGTTTGGACGATGTGATCAATACATCTGGTGAACGTGTAGGTCCGTTCGAAGTAGAAAGTAAATTGATTGAACATCCAGCAGTTGCCGAAGCGGGAGTTATCGGTAAGCCAGATCCAGAACGTGGCGAAATCATTAAGGCGTTCATCACATTAAACGATGGTTACGAGGATTCACCTGAATTACTAGAGGAAATCCGTGTGTTTATTAAAACGGGATTGGCAGCACATGCGGCACCTCGTGAAATTGAAGTGAAAGATACGATTCCAAAAACGCGCAGTGGTAAAATCATGCGTCGTCTGTTGAAATCATGGGAGCTAGGATTGCCTACAGGTGATACATCTACGTTGGAAGAATAAATTTAAATTAATTGCGGTGTATTGCTTACGTCTACACTTAAGGGGACTGGATGCGTCTGGTCCTCTTTTAATTTTGCCTAAATTTATAAAAAAGGGCACCATACAGGCACCCTTTCCATAGTTTATTCAGTAATTGCAGCAGCAGGTCCAAAGAATTCAAAGTTAATGTCGCGATCCGCCACGTCATATTTTTTCAAGTTTTGATACATTGCGCGCATAAACCCTTTTGGTCCACAGAAATAAAACGCTGCATCATTTGAAGGTAAAATGGATGTTAACCATTCGTAATCAATATATCCTTTTTTATCATAATTATCTTCATCACTAGGATTATCGTATACAGTATAAGCGTGAACATGGTTATACTGTTCCGCTATTTCTTTGACTCTATCTTTCATTGCATGTACATTACTGTTTTGCGCTGCGTGAATATAATAGATTTCGCGTTCCGGCTGTTGTTTTATTGTGCTCTCCAGCATACTCATCATTGGTGTTAATCCAACGCCGCCGCTTATTAAAACTAATGGTCTTGTATCATTTTGATTGAGCGTAAAGTCTCCAGATGGTGCACTGATTGATACTACTCCACCTTTATTAACCTTTGAATGCAAATAGTTTGATACGATACCAGCTGGATTATCTGCTAGAGCATCCTCACGTTTTACACTGATTCGGTAAATACCTTCACCAGGTGCACATGACAAACTGTATTGGCGCAAATGACTATGGGGTTCTCCGTCAATTTCTGCTTTTATGGTAATATATTGTCCCGGCTGATAAATAGGAAATGGATTGTCATCTACTGGTTCTAAATAAAATGAAGTAATGACATCACTTTCTGCAACTTTATCAACTACTTTAAAATCGCGGTAATCAACCCAGCCGCCGACAGTATCGATTGCTTCCTGGTACATTTCTTTCTCGGTATCAATGAACACACCAGCGATTACACCATATGCCTTTTCCCATGCACCGATTACATCCTCATTTGCCGCATCACCTAACACATCTTTCATTGCTAATAATAGGTTTTCACCAACAATTGGGTAATGTTCAGGCTTAATATTTAAGCTTTTATGTTTATGTGCAATCTGTTTAACTTGTGGTAAAATTTCTTCAAGCTGATCAATGTGCAACGCCGCAGCATAAACAGTATTTGCAAGCGCTTTTGACTGATCACCTTTCCTTTGATTGGTTTGGTTAAAAATATTTTTTAATTCAGGGTGATTTTCAAATAAAAGCTGGTAGAATCGCTTTGTAATTTCACCACCACGTTCTTGCAATATTGGTACTGTAGCTTTTACAATATCCCTAGTTTGTTGGTCTAATCCTGTTGTAACTTGTGTTGTCAAAACAAAGCACTCCCTTTTAAATTAAATTTGATACTCGGATTGAATTCAGCAGAAACAGCACGTCCAGCTTTTTGTGATTGCGATATAAGCAATAAAGACATAGAACGTTAACCCCATTTATTCTGCGTTCAGTGCTTATGCATTTCACTCCTGAACAGTTGGCGCTGCTTAATTTATAAAAGATGTATTTCAAATACATGTTTATTGTATAATGACTATATACACTGTTTCAATAGGGAAAACAGGCATTTCTGTTACAACTTTGTGAAATAATTAACAAGGAGTATATATATGAATTTAAAAAAATATACCGATTATGCATTACGGGTTTTAATTTTTACCGGAATGAAGCCGGAAGGTGAACTTGCAAGCATTAAAGAAATTTCCGAGACATTTTCCATCTCCCAGCACCATTTGAGTAAGATTGTGTTTGAACTGAACAAGCTTGAATTACTGGAAACAATTAGAGGTAGAAATGGCGGGATACGTCTGGCGAAAAAACCGGAAGAAATTAATGTAGGGAAGGTTGTACGAATACTTGAAGCGGATACCGTACTGCTGGAATGCTTTAATAAGGAGACAAATCACTGTGTTATTTCACCTGCATGTAAGCTAAAACACGTTTTGAACAAAGCATTGCATTCGTTTTTTGCAGTGCTTGAGGAATATACAATTAAGGATTTAATTGTGAACGACCATCAGCTACGAGAACTGATGGGAATTCAATAGACATGTTTTAATCTCTTTATAGATGGGAAGATTTTAAGTGTATCGACTTCCAAAAAGGAGAGATGAATCATGGGTAAGAAAATAGCATGTGTTATAACAAATATGTTTGAAGATGTTGAATATACGGAGCCACTCATGGCGTTTGAGGATGCTGGTCATGAAGTTGTTGCCATTGAGAAGGAAAAAGGCAAACAAGTAACAGGGAAAAATGGCAAGGCATCCGTGACAATTGATGAATCCATTGATAATGCCAATCCCGATGAATTTGACGCGTTGCTGATTCCGGGTGGCTTTTCGCCAGATCAATTGCGTGCCGATGATCGGTTTGTAGCCTTTGCTAAGCATTTTATGGATGTGAAGAAGCCTGTGTTTGCCATTTGCCATGGACCACAGCTGTTAATTACGGCGAAAACGTTAGAAGGACGAGCGGCAACAGGTTTTAAATCTATCCAAGTAGATATGGAATATGCCGGTGCAAAAGTTAAGGACGAAGAGGTTGTTGTTTGTGCTAATCAGTTAGTAACAAGCAGACAGCCGGATGACATTCCAGCGTTTAACCGGGAGGCACTAAACCTATTGAAATAGGGAATTAGGATGGCTGCCGACAAAAGTATTTAATCAAAGGAAAATCCGAACTATGATTGCTCAACTGGAATTTCTATTAGTTCGGATTTTTCTATTGTGTATTTATAATCCTTACTGCTAATTTCCGGAGGCTCCGACATAAGTAATTCTTGATAACCGTCCAGAATGCTAGTGGCTGAGTTTTTGATGTTAACTCATCCCGGGGTTTTTTCTAATATTAAATCGGTCCTGCAGCAATACCCAGTTCTGCGGAAAGGCTAGACCGAGTTTCCAGTAGCTGATTCCTAACAAATTTAACTCTTTTATCATATCAAATTTTGCCTGAATGGAGCGTGCATCCTCGAACCAGACCTCATGCTGGCTTCCTTGTTCATCCGTATAAGTGAAAAAGGGTGCTTGGGCTTCCTGATCATATTCAATTTGTACATTTTGTTCACGAGCAATTGCTATCGCCCGTTGTGGGCTGACAGCTTCTGCCGCTTCACCACCCTGTTCAAACGGCAGGGTCCAGTCATAGCCGTACAAATTTTGACCGAGCAATATTTTACTAGCTGGCATGACACTAAGTGCAAAATTTACTACTTTTCGTACCTCATCTATTGGTGAAACGGCCATTGGCGGTCCATAACTATATCCCCATTCATACGTCATTAGCACGACCATATCCACAATTTCCCCGTGTGCTGCAAAGTCATGTGCCTCATACACGATACCCGTTTGCGTTGCACTGGTTTTTGGCGCCAAGGCAGTTGAGATCATAAACCCTTCTGCATGTAACCGGTCCCTTGCTTTTCGTAAAAAAGCATTGTAATCCTCTCTATTTTCCGGTGGCAAAAACTCCAGGTCAAAGTGGACATCACGATAGCCACCAGCCTGTGCCGTTTGAACAATATTGTCTAATAAATTGTTTTGGATCGTTTGATTAGTTAGAATTGTCCTTCCTAATTCTGTTGAAAATTCACCTTCCCGCAAATTGGTCACAGCAAGCATCAGGGAAGCATTATTGTTTTCAGCGATTTGTCTCAAATTATCTAATGGCGGAGCGTTCAATGTGCCGTCATCGTTAATGGTATAACTAAACGGAGCAAGGTATGAAAGATATGGGGTCGTTTTATTTGCGGCATTAATTAATGTCTCTGAAACCGTCCCCCCGGTTGGTTCAATATAAGCGTTGGATGTAATATCACTTTTAGGCTGTGGGGGAATATATAAACGGAAACCAACCGGAAGTGTGTTTCCAACTGGGAAATTATTAATTTGTGCTAATTGCTGATAAGGCATGCCAAATTGCTGGGCAATAGAATAGAAACTGTCACCAGGCTGGACAAAGTAAAACTGTCCAATAATCGGAATGACTAAGGCCTGCCCAATCACAAGATCATTTGGTGCTTCCAGTTCATTAACATCAATAATGGCTTGGGTAGTTGTACGATAAGTTTCAGCAATAGAATCGATGGTTTCTCCTAGTTCCACAACATGAATTTGCAAGATAATTTCCTCCTCTCTGGCTTTTTACCCTACTTACACTATATGAGGAGAAAGCTGCAAATATGATTTTTTAAATATGTTTTGTATTTGCATTCATGACAGACCGCATTAGATATAGGGCATATTCATTTCCCCGTTTCTCATTTGATGCCATACAGTTTTCTGGAACATGTAATGTATAGTCATACATGTAAGCATCTTTAGCAGAAAATAAAATGCAAATATCTCCGGCAATTCCAGCCATAATCAGGTGTGTTTTGTTTAATTGAGTCAGCAGCGATTGCAATGGCGTTTGAAAAAAGGCAGAGTGTTTTGGTTTAATAAAAAAATAATCATCATCGTCTGGCTTTATGGCATCGATAATTTCCCGGCTATATTCATTCGTACAACGATCGATTATCTTTTTGAAATCTGCTTGCCAAAGGTCGTAATGGTCATTAATATAAATGACAGGCAGATTATTATTCTTGGCGAATGCTTTTAATCTTTGTAAATGTGGTAAAATTTCTTTTGTATGCTGAAGTAATTTTTCTGATCGTTCAAAGTTAAAGTCGTTAATAAGGTCAATAAACAGAACTGCGGTATTTTCAAGTTGAATATTCATCGGCTTGCTCCTTTCGTACTTCTTATATTTTTAACCTTAACCCTTTGATTTAAAACTTTTACATATAAAATGTGGTGATTGTAATGACGGATGAAAAATATATGCAAGAAGCAATAAGGCAGGCTTTGCTTGCACGTGAAGCGGGTGAGGTACCTATTGGCGCGGTGATCGTATATAAGGATGAGGTAATTGCCTGTGGCTACAATATGCGCGAAACATCGCAATCCACGTTATCACATGCGGAACTCATTGCGATTGAAGCGGCCAATAAAAAGATTGGAAGCTGGCGGTTGGAGAATTGTACGCTTTATGTAACGCTGGAACCCTGTCCGATGTGTGCAGGAGCAATTGTACAATCCAGAATAAAGCGAGTAGTGTTTGGTGCGTTTGATCCAAAGGCGGGGTGTGCAGGAAGTTTAATGAATCTGCTGGATGAGAATCGGTTTAATCATCAGGCAGAAACAGTATCAGGAGTGCTGGGGGATGAGTGCGGCAGGCTTCTAACTGAATTTTTTCGTACATTGCGCCAAAAGAAAAAAACGCAGCAGTCTTAGTTGTTTACTTGATGTCACGGATTTCCATTGCAATTAATAGGGAAAATAGTTATAATAAAATATGTCGTGCTAGGTGGGGAGGCAGCGGTGCCCTGTACTCGCAATCCGCTATAGCGAGACTGAATTCCCATCCGAGGTGGAGCGACTTTAAGGTCTGCCTTAAGGGAGTGGTGTTGACGCTTAGGTCCTGCGCAACAGAGACCCATGAATCCTGTCAGGTCCGGAAGGAAGCAGCAGTAAGTGGTCATCTCTGTGTGCCGCGGGGAAGCCTAGGCCGAGCCATGAACTTAAGTAACGCTTAGGGACGTTACATCGACGATGGGTGCACGGCATTACATATGATTGTTAAAGCTCTTATCAGTGTTGCTGATGGGAGCTTTTTTAGTACTTTTATTTTTGGATAATCACTCAAACCGGTCGATAAATGTTAAATTCAGTTGATAAACCATCACTACGGCCAATATCCACAAAACAAAACCCCAACAAGTTAATCTAACCAACTACAATTCTATGCTACCAATAGCCCAACAAACTTTTCCATAATGATTTTTCGCAATGGTTCACATTCATACCTAAAATCGGTTATAATTAGATAGAATTCACAAAGGGGAACGTATATTATGAGCTATCAGGCATTGTATCGTAAATGGCGTCCAAGAGTTTTTGCGGATGTTGCAGGACAATCACATATTACACGGACATTGCAAAATGCTATTGTACAGCAAAAATTTTCGCATGCTTATCTTTTTTCCGGCCCTCGTGGTACTGGGAAGACAAGTGCTGCAAAGATTTTTGCGAAAACAATCAATTGTGAGCATGCACCGGTTAAAGAGCCATGTAATGAATGTGCTTCTTGCCGCGGTATTCAGGATGGATCGATTTCTGACATCATTGAAATGGATGCTGCGTCAAACACGAGTGTGGATGATATTCGGGAAATACGCGACAAGGTTAAATATGCCTCTAGTTCTGTTCCTTATAAAGTATACATTATTGATGAGGTTCACATGATTTCCGTAAGTGCATTTAACGCATTGTTAAAAACACTAGAAGAGCCTCCGAACCACGTTGTATTTATTTTAGCAACAACAGAGCCGCATAAAATACCATTAACGATTATCTCTCGGTGCCAGCGTTTCGATTTCAAACCGATTTCGAATCAGGCAATTGTTGATCGTATGAAAACAATTATCGATGCTGAAGGGATTTCTGTCGCGCAAGAAGCATTGGACACGGTTGCACTTGCGGCAGAGGGTGGAATGCGTGACGCGTTAAGTATTTTGGATCAAGCGATTTCCTATAGTGAAGATCGTGTGGAATTAAACGATGTGCTGGCAGTTACGGGAGGCGTTTCCCAGCAAATTTTAACATCTATTGTTCAAGCAATGCACGATAAAGATGTACAGCAGGCATTACAACTCTTAGACGAATTAATTCAACGGGGGAAAGATCCAGGCAGATTCGTTTATGATCTCATTTACTTTTTACGTGATCTATTGCTTTATAAAAGCGCCCCATCGTTAGAAGGTATTCTGGAACGTGCTATGATTGATGATAGCTTTAAACATTTGGCAGAAAGTGTTCCGATTGATTGGATACAGGACGCAATTATGCAGCTGAATCAATGCCAGCAAGAGATAAAATGGACGAATAGCCCGAAAGTTTTTATCGAAATTGCAATACTTTCTATAACCAATCAATATGGGAAAAGTGAGGAAAGAAGCCCAGCTGATTCAGAAGCAGTTATAAAGCTTACACATAGATTAGAGCAATTGGAAAAAGAATTAAAGGCTTTAAAAGAAACACCGGCAGCCGCTAGTCAACCGGCTAGAACAGAAAAAAGGCGACCAAGCCCAAGACAATCGAAAAACAGTTACAAGATTCCGTATGAGAAAATTCGTTATGTCCTGCAAGAGGCGGAGAAACCAGCATTGAAACAAGTGCAATCAGAGTGGGCAAAATTTTTAAGTGCTTTAAAAGCAACGAGTGCCCCCGCACATGCGACGATTCAGGATAGTAAGCCTGCAGCAGCTTCTGATCAAGCACTTATTGTAGCATTCAAATATGAGATACATTGTTCACTTTTCCTCGATAACAGGGAAACAGTCGAATCTGTATTGGCGAAAGCCGTTGGGAAGAATTTAACGATTATTCCAATTCCTGAAAACAATTGGCAGGAATTACGCAATGAGTATGTGAATAAACAAGAGCAACCAGCTAACCAGCAAGAAAGTGAACAAGCAGACCCATTCATTGAGGAAGCTAGGAAACTGGTTGGGGATGATTTGCTGGAAATACACGATTAGAAAAACACAATCCGTTTTATTCTGGAAGTAAAAGTACCGATTTCTTAGTCGAATGATAAAATTTTGGGAGGCGTTATAATGAAAGGTAATATGGGAAACATGATGAAGCAAATGCAAAAAATGCAAAAGAAAATGATGAAGGCACAGGACGAGCTTCATGAGATGAGCTTTGAAGCATCTGCTGGCGGCGGAATGGTTACTGTTCTCGCTAATGGGAAAAAAGAAATTACGGATGTACAAATTAAAGAAGAAGTAGTAGATCCAGACGACATTGAAATGCTGCAGGATCTTATTTTAGCAGCGACAAACGATGTATTAAAACAAATTGATGATAAAACAAATGAAACAATGGGACAATTCACGAAAGGGTTACCTGGAGGAATGTTCTAGGAGGCATACGTATGTATTATCCAGAACCGATTTCCAAATTAGTTGACAGTTTTACAAAATTGCCAGGGATCGGACCGAAAACTGCAGTCCGACTGGCTTTTTTTGTGATAAATATGAAGGATGACGATGTATTGGACTTCGCTAATTCGTTAGTAAACGCAAAACGGGAATTAACACATTGTTCCGTTTGTGGTCATATTACAGATCAGGATCCATGCTCGATATGTCAGGATGATTCGCGGGATCAATCAGTTATTTGTGTTGTTCAGGATCCTAAAGACGTTATTGCTATGGAGAAAATGAAAGAATTTAATGGAAAATACCATGTTTTACATGGTGCCATTTCCCCGATGGATGGAATTGGACCAGAAGATATCAATGTTCCTGATTTACTGAACCGTTTAAAAGATGAAGATGTGGAAGAATTGATTTTAGCGACTAATCCAAATATCGAAGGTGAAGCAACAGCAATGTATATTTCCCGCCTCGTCAAACCATCAGGTATTCGGACCACACGAATTGCTCATGGACTTCCTGTTGGTGGAGATTTGGAATACGCTGACGAGGTTACGTTGTCTAAAGCTTTAGAAGGCAGAAGAGATTTGTAGGAGTGGCAGCATGAGTAGAAAAATAAAAAAGCGTGATGTGGATGAACAATTATTAGATTCTCTTATTACAGCGGAGCAGGAATGGAAACAAATCCGCTCTATTATGGAGAAAAGTATTGATCCAATGGGGAATGGGCTTTACCATGAACATCTTGCTAGAGCCAAATATTTATTTTTATTAAGAGAGGCACGGCACCGAAAAATTAGTGCAATTCGATACAATAAATAGCGATTTCAGTTCTTTTTCTAGATTTCCTTTCATATGTAGTAGAAAGGGGACAAGGAGAAGGAGTTGATAGATTTGAGCTCTACAGTAGTTATTTCCATTATGGTTGCATTAATTGTATTGCTGCTAGTTGTTGGTGCTCCTATTAAACCAATGCGCCTAATCGCGCATGGTACAGTTAAAATAGGAATTGGCATTTTGTTTTTGTTTTTCTTCAATGTGTTTGGTGGTGCAATTGGATTACACATTCCTATCAATCTATTTACCACTATTGTATCAGGATTTTTAGGCTTGTTTGGCGTAGCCTCACTCGCTGCCATTCATTTGTTTTTAATATCTTAGAATTAAATTAAAAAAAGACTGAGAATGTTCTTCTCGGTCTTTTTTGGATTAACTATATTTATATCCAAAACGTATCATCACATTTGGAAAAAATTGTGTTTTTTCAAAGTCAGCTATTTTATTCATGCTTGGTTACATAACCCCGGAATGTCTTGGACGTTTTTATACTTTAGAAAAAATTGTATTGGGTATAGTAGAAATGTACATAAGATTTCAATTAATTTCTTTTAAATTTAAAACATGAAATTTAGTGATTTCATTTTTATCCCTTGTAGCAAAACTTACTAACCCGTTATTTTCAATCGGTTTAGATACGATGGAATTGTTTTTCGTTAATTTATAATAAATTTTCTTTCGAAGATCTCCAATATATACATCATTCATAGCAAAACGAAAGATGATGTAGTGATCACCGAAAAGAATAGGGGAATCAACTGTTAATAAGTTATCGGTACTATAAATAATTTCATCATTATTAGAGTCATGACTTTTTGCTTTCAAATAACCTTCACCTGTATAGACGAAGAACTTTTCATTTGAAGTAAAATCCAAAATTTTGTCTTTTTGAATATAGCTCTTATGGTTACCCTTATTACTATATAAGCTTATATCAAAGTTTTTCTGGTCATTCTTAAATATAGATTTATATAACAAGACCCCATTTTTGATACCCTGTTGGATGATAAAATATTCACCTTTTTGTTTAACGGTCTCATGTAGAGTAGCTTTTGAAAGTATTTCAGGCTCATTGCTATTAAGATCCAATTTTACTAATTGTGAAATAACTTCACTATTCGTTGTGGTGTATTCTATCCAATTAACTGTGCTATTATTTGCTCTTACAGTAGGCGGAGGAGTATCTTTATAACTTTTACCAGTTCTAACCGTTTTAACATTATGGTTTTCAAAGTCATATGATTTTATTTTCCAATCAACATTTGTAATACTCCTAGTATCATATTCTGTCCAAAACAACTTTCCATCTGTCCCCGTCATGTTACCGATTCCTTTTGTCTCATATAATACTTTACATTTCATATCTGTCCGAGAGAATTCAATAATTCGATCCTTTTCATTTAAGTCTTGAATAAATACAATTACGTTTTCATCCGTGTAATCTGGTGCTATTAAGGACTTCGACTCACATGATTCACTTATATTATATACATCTTCCTTGATAGGGTGATCCCAGGTAGATACTAAGTCCATCTTATTATCATTATCTAAATGGTTATTTTTGTTTTCTTCTTGGCTTGAATTTTTGGACGTAGTTTGAACATCTTTTTCTATTGAATTCTTATTATCAACACTATTATTATCACATGAAACTAAAATAAATAATAACATTATATATATTGATAGATGAATAAAAATCTTAACTTTCTGTTTCAAGTTTTATCAACTCCATAAAATAGGAACCCGTCATTAGTTTAATGACGAGTCCATTTTTTTTACCAAATCATTGCTCTTCTAAAGTGTGCACTGTTAGCATCATAAACACCGCGATGAGGATGCCAAACATTTCCAAGAGTAACTCCTCTATTGCCCTGATCAAATGGATCGGTCAAACGTATTCGTGCAGGAGCAGTTCTAGTATCATAACCAGACACATTAAGAATATGACCTTCAACAGTTCTTGTATATTTAGGCATATACTGAGGAGGAATTTTTAAATCTAATACGGTTGGATAATTTTTCTTTGAATTAAATTCAAGCAGACTTGTATACGCGATGGTAAAACATCTCGAAAATTACCTTTTCATATTCAATTTGTTTTTTAGAATGCTTTGTTCGTTTAAACAAATATCATTCCCCCTTTTGGAACAGATCCAAACTACTATTTTTAATTAATTTATTATCTTTAATCCTACTAAAGTAATGATACATTTTCTACAATAAATTTGAAAAATTAGTAAATATTCTTCGTGTTAATAAAAATATTTTGATTACTTTATGGTTTATGATATCTATTGAATTTTTATATCCTTAACCCAATGATTGATCATATTTGCGTTTTATTCTTTGGAGTCTTGTTCTTTTCATACTATTAATTTCTTTCTATTTTAAGTTAACTAAAGCTGTCCAGGTTTATTTTGGTGCTTAAGATGTGGAAACAACCAAGCACTTTCTACATATAGTAAAGAATAAGAAAGTTTCTTTGATTCAAAGATTGCATGTATATATTTCGTTAGATTAGGAGATACTAAGCTAACGGAGGTGGGGAGATGAAACAAACTATTATTCATGAACGTTGTGGCATTTGCGAGGAAGAAAAGGAACAAGGAATTCACTTATACAAACTATTTATTTGCTGTGAATGTGAACGAAACATGATTCACACAGAGCCAAGAGAAGAAAAGTATCATTATTATCTGGAAAAGTTAAAAAACATGAATCAACCAAAATTATATTCATAGATTTCCATATGTCTAGCGAAAGTAGCCGGCCCCCTTGAGGTTTTACTTAGACTTGTCGGGGGTGAACAAGGCAATTGCGCTTTTCTTAAGGTCTTTGTAGCGAATTTACAAAGGCTTTTTTTGTTGCCATAATATAAATGTAGATGAAAAAAGAGGACGGAGACATTATGAACCATAAATCTATACCACTATTCCAAAAACTATCCGAATTTAGCAAGCAAAATCCAGTTTCATTCCATGTTCCAGGGCATAAAAACGGCGCAATTTTTCCGGAGAAAGCAATCGAAAGCTATGATCAGCTATTACCCCTCGACTTAACAGAATTAACTGGGTTAGACGATTTACATGCGCCAAGTGGGGTCATTACCGAAGCGGAAAAATTAGCTGCAGACTTTTTTGGAGCTGATCACACATTCTTTCTTGTTGGCGGGAGTACTGCTGGAAATTTAGCCATGATTCTGGCTGCTTGTAATGCCGGAGATAAAATCATTGTCCAGCGCAATTGTCATAAATCCATTATTAATGGGTTAGAATTAAGCGGGGCTATGCCTGTTTTCATCAATCCAGAATATGATAAATCTGTTGACCGTTACACAGCACCAAATTTAGCAACGCTTAAGCAGGCACTCGAGGAAAACAGTGATGCTAAAGCGGTAGTGTTAACCTATCCTGATTATTTCGGAAAAACATATGCGATAAAACAAATGATAGAAATAGCACATAAACATAATATACCAGTGCTTGTTGATGAGGCACATGGGGTACATTTTTCACTTGGGGAACTGTTTCCTTCATCATCTTTAGATCTTGGAGCCGATGTAGTCGTTCAATCCGCACATAAAATGGCCCCTGCTATGACCATGAGTTCATTTTTACATATCAAGTCTACGCGTATCGAAATGGGAAAGATCGCACATTATTTACAAATGCTGCAATCAAGCAGCCCTTCCTATCCTTTGATGGCATCGCTCGATATTGCGCGTTCCTTTTTAGCAGGGCTGACGCCGATTGAATTGGAAAACATACAAGCAAGTGTCTATCAGGTTAGAGAGTTAATGCAATCTAATGATGTCTGGGATCTCTTAACCTATGTGGAAACGGATGATTTACTAAAAATAATCATTCAAGTAAAGGATGGGTTATCTGGCCATGATGTGGCGCAAGCGTTTGAAAAAGAAGGGATTTACCCGGAGCTTGCAACCCATAATCAGGTACTGTTTATTCATGGACTCGCCCCGTTCAATGAACATTCCAAATTAAACCGTGCGATAAAAAGAATCAAGGAACAATTAAAAATCAGCTCGTATCATGCTACAATAGATATAGGAAGGTTATTTGTAAAGCCTATACAGAAACTAGCAGTATCCTATCAAACGATGAATCAATTACAGCCTGTATATGTACCGTTAAAAGAGGGAACAGGATATATAGCAGCGGAAGCAATAATTCCATATCCACCTGGAATCCCCTTGATATTAAAGGGTGAAATAATTACAACTGAACATATAGAAATAATCGAACAATTACTCGAACAAGGTGTTACGATACAGCATCGTGATTTAAATAAGGGTATTGGCGTTTTTAAAGGAGAAGAAGTTACGTGAACGGACATTTTATAACATTTGAAGGTGGCGAGGGTGCCGGAAAAACATCAATTCTCCCTTTTGTAGCTGCAAATTTAAGTAAACTTGGGCATGATGTGCTGACAACACGTGAGCCCGGTGGCATTGAAATAGCGGAGAAAATAAGACATATCATACTTGATCCTGTAAATACAAAGATGGATGGACGTACGGAAGCATTGTTATATGCCGCAGCAAGAAGACAACATTTAGTCGAAAAGGTATTACCTGCCTTAAAAAAAGGGAAGATAGTATTATGTGACCGGTTTGTCGATAGCAGTCTTGCCTATCAGGGGTATGCGAGAGGAATTGGGATGGAGGAAGTATTTACAATAAATCAGTTCGCCATCCAAAACTGTATGCCAAACCTTACTTTATTTTTTGATATTGAACCAAAAAAGGGATTACAGCGCATTGCGGCGAATAAAGATAGAGAAAAGAATCGTTTAGATTTAGAAACGATTCAGTTCCATGAACAGGTATATGAAGCATATAAAATAGTAGAGAGAAAATTTCAAGACCGCTTTAAGACGATAAATGCAGAACAGTCATTTGAACGAGTAGAATCAGATGCTACAAATGCAATTGTTTCTTATTTGGAAAAGACTAAATCCTAAGGGAGGTTCGAACGATGAAATTAATCATTGCGGTTGCACAAGATAAGGATTCCAATCGTCTTGTCGATGCACTTGGTGAGGAAAATTTTAAAACGACGAAGCTTGCGACAACTGGTGGTTTTTTAAAGGAAGGAAACACAACACTTATGATTGGTTGTGAGGACGAATACGTGGATGAGGCTCTACAGATCATTCGAGATAACTGCTCACAGCGCGAACAAATGGTAGCACCAATTTCTCCAATGGGCGGCAATGCAGACTCATACATTCCAAAGCCTGTTAAGGTAGAAGTTGGCGGAGCTACAGTGTTTATTCTGCCAATTGAGTCATTCTTTCAATTTTAAAACAAGGTTAGCCTAGCCACATCCTAAGGAGGGACTGATCCTATGAAAATAAGTCAGGAAATGCGTTCACAAATAGAAACAACAACAAAAAACGTTCGAACAGCGACAGGTCAGCAGACATTTGACGGCATAGTTCAGTCCCAAACACAAAAGCTGAAGCAGCAGGAGCTTCAGCAATTAATGAAGGACATTACCGCACAGGGAGATAAACTTGCCCGATTTCGTTCATTCCGGGATTTGGTCAAATTCAAACGCCTGGTGAAAGGCTTTTTAAAAGAAACTGTTTATAATGGACTTGATTTACAGAAATCGTACGGCTTCAGCTTGGATGGACAAAACCGTAAATTAGCCATTGTCAAAGAAGTAGATGAAAAGCTTGTTGAACTAACGGAAGAAATTATGAATCAGGAACAGAAAACCGTTGATTTACTAGGGATCATAGGTGAAATCAAAGGGCTTCTAATAAATTTATATACTTAGCATACAAGGATGGGAAACGATGAGGACATGGTCAGACGTAGCCGAGGTTCAGCCATTGGCGAGCAGAATAATAACGAATAGCATAATGAAAAATCGTATATCCCACGCCTATTTAATTCAAGGGGAACGTGGCACTGGGAAAGAAGAAATTGCTACGTTACTTGCAAAATATCTGTTTTGCGAAAATATCAATGGTACAGAACCATGTCAGCAATGTAATGCCTGTAAACGGATAGCTTCCGGTAACCATCCCGATGTTCATTGGATTGAACCAGATGGCTTATCCATTAAGAAAGATCAAATCGATCAATTGCAAAAAGAGTTTTCATACTCAGGCCTAGAATCAAATCGAAAGGTGTACATCATTAAAGATGCTGACACCCTAACTGCCAACGCAGCAAATCGCATCTTAAAATTTTTAGAAGAACCTAGTAAAGAAACTACTGCTATTATGCTTACAGAAAATGGTCAATCGATAATTTCAACCATTCGCTCACGCTGCCAAATCATAGATTTACAGCCATTAAATAGCCAACTTTTTGAACGGCAATTAATCGAATCTGGTATATCGGCGGGGAGTGCAAGACTTTTTAGTGCATTAACAAATAATTTTGATGAAGCAGTCGGTTTGAATCAAGATGAGTGGTTTGCGCAAGCTAGAAAGTTAATGGTACAATTAATAGAAATGTTTTCAACAAAGCCTGCTGATGCTTTTTTATTTATTCATAATAGTTGGTTATCTCATTTTAAAGAAAGGCACCAGCTTGAACAAGGATTGGATTTATTGCTGTTAGCATTTAAAGATATTCTTTATTATCATATGGGTAATGAAGGGGCAATGGTTGTTTTTACTAGTGATAATGCAAAACTGGAAAAGGCTAGTATGGTTTTTTCACAGGAAAAACTATTATCTATCTTACATACCATATTGCAGGCGAAACGAAAACTAAAGCAAAATGTTCATCCAGCATTAGTGATGGAACAGCTTACACTTCAAATACAGAGGTGAGAAAATTGGTTGAAGTGATTGGGGTTCGCTTTAAAAAGGCGGGTAAAATATATTATTTTGATCCAAGTGGTCATGATATTGTTATAGATAGCTATGTGATTGTGGAAACAATTCGTGGCATTGAGTTTGGAAAGGTTGTCATTGCCAGCAAGCAGGTTGATGAGGAAGATGTCGTGCTGCCTTTAAAGAAGGTTATTCGAATAGCTGATGAAAAGGACAAGCTGACAGTTGCCGAGAACCAGGAACGGGCAGGAGAAGCTTTTCAAACATGTTCAGAAAAAATTATCGAACATAATCTGGACATGAATTTAGTTGATGTAGAATATACATTTGATCGAAATAAAATAATTTTTTATTTCACAGCGGATGGACGTGTAGACTTCCGTAATTTGGTTAAGGACTTAGCTGCACTGTTTAAAACACGTATTGAGCTTAGACAAATTGGTGTCCGGGATGAGGCGAAAATGCTTGGCGGGATTGGCCCATGCGGACGAATGCTTTGCTGTTCAACATTTTTAGGAGATTTTGAACCAGTGTCTATTAAAATGGCAAAAGATCAAAATCTTTCGCTTAATCCAGCAAAAATTTCTGGTTTATGCGGCCGATTGATGTGCTGCCTAAAATATGAAAATGACGATTATGAAACAGCCAAGCGTGTATTGCCTGATTTAGGCGAGACTATTAATACACCGTTTGGTGATGGAAAAGTGGTCGGATTAAACATCCTCGAGCGGGTCATCCATATTGAAATACCGGAAAAAGAACGGGTAATCGAATATACATTAGATGAACTAATCGAAGAGGGAATTATTACAGCGCAAGCCACAGAATAGTGGGGTGTAATGAGGCGTGAACAAAAGTAAACGACATATTTTTGACCAAGTATCAGATATGGAAACACAAATTGGCGAACTATATGAACGACTAGGTGATTTAAAAGGAGAATTAGGTGAACTATTAGAGGAAAACCACCGCCTTGCCATGGAAAATCATCATCTGCGTAATCGCCTTAATAGCAGCAGCGAGGAGATCGAGGATTTAGATTATCAGGAGCATCCGTCAAAAGGAATACCTGGAGAAGGCTATGATAACTTAGCAAGGCTTTACGAGGAAGGCTTTCATATTTGCAACCTGGAATTTGGCAGTCCAAGACGAAATGAAGATTGCATATTCTGTCTTGATTTCTTAAGCAAAACGAAATAAAGTATGACATATAAGCTGTCTCCATGTCTTTTTACAAGACAAAGCGGGACAGCTTTTTACAATCAAATGTAACGTGAGATTGAAAAATTGAAAAATGGCTATTTCCCCCATTTTTTCAAACCCGATATCTTTCTGCGTTCTGTATGAAAGGAATATAACATGGTACAACTATTTGATGATGAACGACTTGATTATTTATTAGCTGAAGAAACGATGCAGATTATTCAAAGTCCGTCTGCCTTCTCTTTTTCTCTTGATGCTGTATTACTTGCTCATTTTGCTTATGTTCCTATCAAAAAAGGAACGATTTTAGATCTGTGCACGGGAAATGGTGTTATCCCATTATTATTATCGAGAAGGACAAACGCCAATATCAGCGGTGTAGAAATTCAAAAAAGATTATTCGATATGGCAGCAAGAAATGTAAAATTGAATGAATTAGAAAAACAGATCAACATGATACATGGTGACTTAAAGGAAATGCAGGAAATTTTAAAACAGAGCAGTTTCGATGTGGTCACTTGTAACCCGCCGTATTTTCGTACACCGGGTAAAATGGAGCATAATAAAAATGAATACTTAACAATTGCCAGACATGAGGTGTTTTGTTCGTTAGAAGATGTTGTACAAGCAAGTAAGCTGTATGTGAGACCTGGAGGTAAGGTTGCGATGGTTCACAGGCCAGGCAGATTGGTCGACATTATATCCTTATTCCGAAAATACAAGCTTGAACCAAAACGGATGCAGCTAGTTTATCCGAAGATGGGAAGGGATGCTAATATGCTTCTTATTGAGGGAATCAGGGATGGGAAAGCGGATCTCACCATCTTGCCGCCATTGTATATTTATAATCACGATAACACATATACCAAAGAGGCAGAGGATATTATTTATGGCAGATAAGGAGCATGTTGTATATATTTTAAAATGCAGAGATAACACGCTGTATACAGGATATACAAATGATTTATCTAAAAGACTCAGTATGCATGAAGAAGGCAAAGGAGCAAAGTATACAAGAGGCAGGGGCCCATTTGAAATTGTGTTTGTTAAATCATTTGTTACAAAAGAGGAAGCAATGCAAAGTGAGTACGCAATTAAACAGCTTTCCAGACGCCAAAAAGATCAATTGATACGGATGACCAAGAAAGAAGGGAATCGGAATGAACGTTCAAAAGAGCTTTGAGCAACATGCCAGTGGAACAATATATGTTGTTCCTACCCCAATCGGCAACTTAGAGGACATTACATATAGGGCGCTAAATACGTTGCATACCGTTGCCGTTATTGCAGCAGAGGATACCCGAAATACGAAAAAATTGCTGAATCACTTTGACATCAACACACCATTAGTTAGTTATCATGAGCACAACAAAGAAGTGAGAGGACAGCAGCTGCTAGTACGATTAGAAAATGGAGAATCGATAGCTATAGTTAGCGATGCTGGTATGCCCGGAATATCAGATCCAGGGTATGAATTGATAAATGCGGCTGTTGAATCAAATTTACCTGTTGTGGTATTACCTGGTGCAAATGCCGCGTTATGTGCTTTAGTGGGCTCCGGGCTGCCATCAACGGAATTTCTGTTTTATGGGTTTCTGCCAAGGAAAAAGAAAGATAAGCTTAGAGAGCTGGAACGGTTAGGTGTACATAAAGCTACTTTACTATTTTACGAATCACCATTTCGGGTAAAAGAAACCATTTCAGCGATATATGAACAGCTTGGTGATCGGGAATTGGCTATTGCCAGGGAATTAACAAAAAGATATGAAGAATTTGTCCGCGGAACTGCAAGTGAAATAATATCTTGGACAAACGATAAGGAATTAAAAGGTGAGTTTTGCATTGTAGTTGAAGGAAGTAAGGTAAGTGATGAAAGCCATGATCTTTGGTGGAGCCACCTGTCAGTAGTCGATCATGTAGCACATTATATGGAACAGGAGAACATGAAAAGTAAAGACGCGATTAAACAAGCAGCAGTGGATCGAAAAATGCCAAAACGTGAGGTATATCAAACATACCATATAGAAAATTAAAAAGTGGCCAACGTTAAGTAAAAAGAGCGTTGGCCACTTTTGGCACATCTGCATTTTATCTGCTTATTTGTTTAATCTAGATTGGATTTCTTCGATTAATTCTTTTGCTCCCTCAGGGCTAAGTACTAGTTTACCGTCCGCAAGCGAAAAGTTTTCATCGGATGTTTCCCCAGTAATATGGCATGTCATATTCGGTGTGTATTTTTTCAAAACAATTTTGTCGTTATCAACGTAAATTTCTAATGAGTCTTTTTCATGAATATCAAGTGTACGTCGCAGTTCAATTGGAATTACAACACGGCCAAGTTCATCAACTTTTCTTACAATTCCAGTGGACTTCATGTTTTTTATTCTCCCCTCATAGGTAAAAAAATGAATTTCGTCAAGTTTCGACAGGTTTCTAAGCAATATAGTACCAACCTTTACCATAAGTGTCAATAATTTTTTAGTTAAAAATAAAAATAAATGCGAAAATTGTATCACCTTATTTATCCCTTGTTTGCGGGCTCTGCAGTTGTTTTAAACAAATGCGTTAGTGGGTATAAATGGATGGTGTGGAAATATTTACATTATTACTTTATTCGACACAAATTGACATCACCGCTTGTACAGAATTAATGGGGAAAATTTGGGTTATTAAACACACGGCATTGGAAATATTGTGGTAAAATCGCTACAATAGTAATAATTTAAAAAAGAGTGATGGTAGGATTTTGAGGAGGTAAAAAATAATGCCGAAAGAGAAAAATACGTTTTATATAACGACACCTATTTATTATCCTAGTGGTAATTTGCATATTGGGCACGCATATTCCACTGTAGCTGGGGATGCGATGGCCCGTTATAAGCGGATGCGTGGATTTGATGTTATGTATCTGACTGGAGCGGACGAACATGGGCAAAAAATTCAGCGAAAAGCCGAAGAAAAAGGTGTTTCACCGCAGGAATATGTCGATGAAATTGTAGGCGGAATCCAGGATTTATGGAAAAAACTTAAAATAACGAACGATGATTTTATTCGAACAACGCAGGAGCGCCATAAAAAAGTTGTGGAGAAAATATTTGCTCAACTTGTAGAACAAGGTGATATTTATTTAGATGAGTATGAGGGATGGTATTGTACGTCCGACGAGTCTTTTTTTACAGAGCGACAGCTTGAGGATGGTCATTGTCCAGATTGCGGAGGATCTGTAGAAAAGGTAAAAGAAGAATCCTATTTCTTTAAAATGAGTAAATATGTTGATCGGCTTGTGCAGTATTATGACGAGCATCCTGATTTTATTCAGCCTGTAAGCCGTAAAAAAGAAATGTTAAGCAACTTTATAAATCCCGGTTTAGAGGACCTAGCTGTTTCACGTACCACCTTTGACTGGGGTGTAAAGGTACCTGGTGATCCTAAGCATGTCATCTATGTTTGGGTTGATGCATTAAGTAATTATATTACAGCACTTGGATATGGAACAGACGATGATGAAAAGTTTAAGAAATATTGGCCTGCCGATGTTCACTTAATGAGTAAGGAAATTGTTCGTTTTCATACGATATATTGGCCAATTATGTTAATGGCATTAGATTTACCCTTACCGGAAAAGATTTTTGCACACGGCTGGATTTTGATGAAGGACGGGAAAATGTCCAAATCAAAAGGAAACGTAGTCGATCCTGTCAAGCTTACGGACCGTTACGGATTAGATGCATTACGCTATTATTTGCTACGCGAAGTTCCATTTGGTTCTGATGGCGTCTTCACTCCTGAAGGCTTTGTTGAACGGACGAATTTTGATTTGGCAAATGACCTTGGCAACTTATTGAATCGAACAGTTGCAATGATTGAAAAATACTTTGATGGTGAAATTCCTGCATATACTGCAGCTGAAACAGATGTAGATCAATCACTTGAACAATTTGCCGAAGAAACAATTGCAAAAGTAGAAGATGCTTTAGAGAACATGCAGTTTTCCGTTGCACTAGCATCTTTATGGCAATTAATTAGTCGAACAAATAAATATATTGACGAAACAGAACCATGGATTCTAGCGAAGGATGACAGTAAAAAAGCACGTCTTGGCAATGTAATGGCACATTTAGCCGAGTCATTACGTGTTGCTGCTGTAATGCTGCAGCCATTCTTGACAGAAGCCCCGGATGAGATCTTTAGACAATTGGGAATTCAGGACAATTCACTAAAAGTATGGGATAGTGTTCATAAAGCTGGACAAATTAAAGCTGGAACAAGGGTAGTAAAAGGTAATCCGATTTTCCCTCGATTAGAAGTGGAAGACGAGATCAAAACGATCAAGGCTATGATGCAAAATCCAGCAGCTGAGAAAAAGGAAGAACAAGCTCAAGAACAAGACCGGAAAGATCAAATTGTCTATGATGATTTTATGAAGCTTGACATGCGGGTAGCAGAGGTCGTTAAAGCGGAAAAAATGAAAAAGGCAGACAAGCTGCTTAAACTTCAGCTTGACCTGGGTACTGAAAAACGCCAGGTAATTTCCGGAATCGCTGAACATTATCAGCCAGAGGAACTTACTGGTAAAAAGGTTATCTGTGTAACAAATCTAAAACCAGTTAAATTACGCGGTGAAATGTCAGAAGGAATGATTCTTTCCGGTGAAGACACTGACGGCAAGCTTTCACTTGCAACAGTTGAACAGACACTGCCAAATGGGTCAGTTGTCAAATAAATTGTAAAAAGGGTCAAATTCCTAAATTTTTAGGGATTGGCCTTTTGTTGTAAGAAATGGCTATTTTATAAACCTTGTTGCTTTTTGGCCACATAGTTACCGTTAAATGCCACGTGGTTTAATGCGGTTTTATGAAATAATCTATTCTTTATGAAGGTTGGCTTTTCAGATATTTAACCATTAATTATTGATTGAAACAGTAGAAACAACTGCTATAATTGACTACTTATAAAAATAAAGGAGCAATCGTATGCTATTCGACACTCACGTACACTTAAACGCAAGACAATTTACCGAAGATCGCGAAGAAGTGATCAAACGTGCATTTGACACAGGTGTTAACTATATGGTTGTAGTTGGATTTGACAGGGAAACGATTCCGCTTGCAATTGAAATTGCTGAGCAAAATGAAACAATTTACGCTGCAGTTGGCTGGCATCCTGTTGATGCAATTGATATGACCGATGAAGAACTGACATGGATTGAGGAACTATCCTCACACCCGAAAGTCGTTGCAATTGGTGAAATGGGGCTTGACTATCATTGGGACAAGTCACCAAAAGACATTCAAAAGGAAGTTTTCCGCAAACAAATCCGGCTTGCCAAAAAAGTGAAGATGCCGATCATTATTCATAACCGGGAAGCAACGGGAGACATCATCGAAATTTTGCAGGAAGAGGATGCCAAACAAGTAGGCGGAATTATGCATTGTTACAATGATTCTGCCCGGTATGTTCAAACATGTTTGGATATGAATTTTTATATATCACTTGGCGGACCCGTTACCTTTAAAAATGCACCACTGCCTAAAGAAGTCGCAGTACAGGTGCCGCTTGACCGTTTATTAGTAGAAACCGATGCACCGTTTCTCGCACCCCATCCCAATCGCGGTAAACGGAATGAGCCAGCGTATGTAAAACTAGTTGCAGAAAAGATAGCAGAACTAAGGGAAATGCCTTTCGATGAAATTAGTAAAATTACAACAGAAAACGCTTTTTCTTTATTCAATATTAAAAAATAATAGCGAAAAAGGTTGTAAACTATCGTAATTTTGGTGTAATAAAACAAACCGTAAAAAGGCTTCATTTATTGAGATTGGTGAAAAAACCAGTCTCTTTTTTATTGTTTAAGCAGCTGAATAAACATAGTCGTAACAAGGGATACAGCTCTATTAACAGAGAGGTGATAACTATTTACTTATTAAATGTAATCTTTTTGTAAACAAACCGTAATCGGAATAACTTTGACTTTTGCATATGGATGTTACTATAATCGATTACGGTTAAAGGAGGCAAGAAGCATGAAAATTTTTTCAAAGCTATTGCCGGCGTCGAAAAAGAAGCTGGTTATTTCTAGTATTGGTGTAGTGGCACTTGTTGTTTTTTCTAGTTTACTACTATTTGAAGCTACGAAAGCAGAAGTAGACCTAACAGAAAACGGAGAAAAACACACAGTAAAAACACACGCAAATACTGTTGGAGAACTACTTCAGGAACTTGGGATTCATGTAGGAAAGCATGATGCACTCTCAGTCGAAACAGATGCCAAGATTAAAGATGGTATGCAATTGAAGTATGAAAAGGCAAAGCAGATTATCGTATCCATTGACGGTAAAGAACAAGCATATTTTACAACGCTTGATACGGTAGGAGAATTCCTAACAGAAAACGAGCTGTCTTTTTCCAAACATGATGAAGTATCACATGAACCTGATGATGCAATCAAGAATGGTTTAAAGCTGACTGTTGCAAAAGCATTTCAAGTCAAATTAAATGATGGCGGCGACGAAAGTAAAGTCTGGGCCACTGGCGGCACTGTAAAGGAACTAATACATAAAAATAATATTACATTAAACGAATTGGATAAAGTCAAACCAGCTAAAGATGAACAAGTAACGAAAAATACGAAAATAAGTATCGTGCGTGTTGAAAAGGTAACGGACGTTGTAGAAGAAACCGTCGCATTTAAAACGGAGACTAAAAAAGATGCTTCTCTCACAAAGGGTAAAGAGAAAGTACTTGAACCGGGAAGCAAAGGAATCGTTGTTAAAAAATATGAAGTTATTATGGAAAACGGCAAAGAGGTCAGCCGCGAGTTAATTAGCGAAAAAGTAGAAGAAAAAAGCGAAACCCGTGTTGTGGCAATTGGAACAAAACAGCCAGAAGTTGTTGTGGAACAGGTATCACGCAGCAATGATAGTAATGGTAAGGTATTGTATATGACTGCAACAGCTTTTACGGCCAATTGCAGTGGGTGTTCTGGTCATACGGCAACAGGAATAGACTTACATGCAAATCCAAATGCGAAAGTCGTTGCCGTTGATCCAAATGTTATTCCACTTGGCTCTAAAGTATGGGTGGAAGGCTACGGCTATGCAATTGCTGGTGATACCGGCGGATTTGGTGGAAACCATATTGATGTGCACGTACCAACAAAAGCAGATGCATATCAATTTGGCAGAAAGAAAGTAAAGGTAAAAATAATTGGTAAATAACTGATAAAAATACTCTTGCCGTGTTAAAATGGTAAGAGTATTTTTTTAGGAGAAAAGGAAGAGGATTTTGAAAATCAAAGAAGTTATTGTAGTTGAAGGCCGTGACGATACTGCAAAAATTCGTCAGGCTGTTGATGCTGATACAATTGAAACGAACGGATCTGCGATAAATGAAGGGATTCTTAATCAAATTCGTCACGCACAAGTAAAACGAGGTGTGATTATTTTTACTGATCCCGATTATCCTGGGGAGCGAATCCGTCATATTGTTGATCAAGCTGTCCCGGGGTGTAAGCATGCATTTCTGACACGTGATGAGGCAAGAGCAAGAAATCCCCATAACAATAGTCTAGGTATTGAGCATGCATCGGTAATTGCTATTAAGCAGGCGTTGCAGGATGTATATGAACTAAAGGAAAATGAAACAAACGAAATAACGAAGGAAGATTTAGTAAAACGTGGACTTATTGGCGGACCGAATGCCAGTTCAAGGAGGGACAGACTTGGTGAGCTCTTGCAAATTGGGCATACTAACGGAAAACAATTATTGAAACGATTAACCATGTTCCAAATAACTTATTTACAGTTTGACAATGCGATTAAGCAAGTACTGCAGGAGGAAACAAATGACAAATAAAAGGCATATCGCTACACCGAAACGTACGAATGAAATCCTTAAGAAATATGGGTTTTTCTTCAAGAAAAGCTTAGGCCAAAATTTCTTGATTGATGTAAATATACTTGAAAATATTATTAAACATGCAGGGATTGATAAAACATCAGGGGCAATTGAAATTGGTCCTGGTATTGGGGCGTTAACTGAGCAATTGGCGATTCATGCTAAAAATGTAGTAGCGTTTGAGATTGATCAGCGGCTATTGCCAATTTTAAATGACACACTTTCTGATTACAGCAATGTCAACGTGATTCATCAGGATATTTTAGAAGCGAATGTGAAAGAAGTTATCGATACACACTTTTCCTCAGATCAGGAAATCCATATTGTAGCCAATCTGCCGTATTATATTACAACACCAATCCTGACAAAGCTATTACGCGACAGACTTCCAGTTTCAAGCTATACGGTGATGATTCAAAAGGAAGTTGCGGATCGGATGGCGGCTAAGCCTAATACAAAAAGCTATGGATCCTTAACGATTGCAATGCAGTATTATACACATGCTGAGGTAGTTATGCATGTGCCAAAAAGTGTTTTTATGCCACAGCCGAATGTTGACTCCAGTATTTTAAAATTAACAACTAGAGCTCATCCTCCTGTTGATGTTTTGGATGAAAGCTTTTTCTTTCGGATTGTACAGGCTAGTTTCGCTCAACGAAGAAAAACACTACGGAATAATTTAACCAGTCATTTTAAAGAAAAATATAATAAAGAAACGATTTCAACTATTTTGGAGCGTATCGGAATAGATGGAACGCGTCGCGGAGAGTCATTAACTATGGAGGAATTCGCAACATTGGCCAACGCGTTTTTTAAACTATCTAACGAATAAATAGAGCTATTGCTGCTGATTAGTGGCGATAGCTTATTATTTTCCCTGAAAATCGCGGCTCGTATTTCCATATAATTGGAAATACGAGCCGATTTTGTCCGAATACGATCCGAAAAACTGAAATACGATCCAAAAACGGTCAAATACGAGCGGAAAAACTGAAATACGATCCAAAATCCACAAAATACGATCCAAGTAACATAATACAGGGCATTTCTAAAGTTCAATAGGCACATAGCAGTTTCCATTCACATAGGCTATTCATAGAAGGAACGCTTTCTCCGAACAGAGGAAGGCTTGTGGGGTGGATGAATGGATTTTACAATTGGAGATTTGGTAACGCGTGCTTCATATAATCATGATTTATTGTTTCGTGTGGCATCACAAACAGATGATAATGCCATCATACATGGGGAGGATATTCGTTTGGAGGCTGATGCTCCGATGGAAGATCTAATACCTGTACAGGACCGTGATTTAGAGAAACGAAGGAAAACGGTAAAAGAACAAGAGGAATTTTCCTATCGTTTATTTCGTCAGGACTATCAATTGATGAAGGAAAAAAGGGATTATCAGACAACTGAAGGCTATCATTATCCAGCGAGATTTTTCCAGTTGCCAGCAAAGGTCCTCCATATTGATGGTGATCGAATGTATTTACGAAAGTGTATAGAGCTATATCAACGGATGGGCTTACAGGTTCATGGTATTTATGTGAACGAAAAAGAAATGCCATTTGAGATTGGGCCATTAGTTGAGAAAATTCAGCCAGATATAATTGTTATAACAGGGCATGATTCATTTTCCAAAAATAAAGGTGTAAAAAGTGACCTCCGTGCTTACCGCCATTCAAAATACTTTGCTGAAACGGTTCGTGCTGCCAGAAATATTGTTCCGCATTTGGATCAATTAGTTATTTTTGCGGGTGCATGCCAATCACATTTTGAATCTTTAATTCGTGCAGGTGCAAATTTTGCCAGTTCCCCGTCAAGAATTAATATTCATGCTCTTGATCCAGTATACATCGCAGCGAAAATAGCGTATACACCATTTATGGAGAAGGTCAGTGTTTGGGATGCATTACGCAATACGTTAACTGGTGAAAAAGGAATGGGAGGAGTAGAAACGAGGGGACTTCTAAGAACAGGAATGCCGTATCTTGAAGAAGAATCGACCGATTTTGAATAATTAAATGGCTGATGATATGAAGCATCAGCCAAATTATTTTAAAAAAACGTACATAAATTTTAATATTTATGAAATAATAATGGACAAAATTGCTTTTCAGTATTGACATGAAAAAAGGTATATTGTTATAATATAAAGTTTCATTTGACGATTATACAAGCATGTGATATACTATACACAGTGAGGTGGAGTGTAGTGGCTAAAACATTAGTTGAAATTAAGCAGGGTCTTGAAGGTCAGATTGGTCAACGGCTTAAATTAAGAGCCAATGGTGGAAGACGTAAGACTATTGAACGAAGTGGTATTTTAGCAGAAACGTATCCTTCCGTTTTCGTTGTTGAATTAGATCAAGATGAAAATTCGTTTGAACGCGTTTCGTACAGCTATGCAGATGTTTTAACAGAGACTGTAGAACTAAGCTTCCAAGATGAACGAACAAAAGCGATGATAATGGAGCAGTGAACATTCTGTTTACTGCTTTTATTTCGGATAAATTTATCAGAAAATTGTAAAAGCGGGGATGTACATATGATTTCAATTGAATCCAGTTCAGTAAAAGATATTTGGCAGTTTATTGAACAGCAGCTGCAGCATAATAATGAGCCGTATAAGGATGTTACCGCTGTATATGAATTCCGGATTCTTGATGAGGATGATGGTGTATATCAGCTGGATTTTGCTGATCAACAGGCTTCTGTACATTACACAAACGAAAAAGAGGCTGATTGTGTCCTCAAAATGAAAGAAAAATATTTTAAATTATTTTTGTTAGGCGACCTTAACAGTACAAAGGCATTTATGACGGGGAAACTTAAAATAAAGGCAATCTAAGCCTGGCGCTTAAATTGGAAAGTATGCTGAAGCAATATCAACTGGAACATTTACATTAAAATTTTCCTTTTTTGCATACATATAACGGGTGTATGTTTTACTATGTGGCATAAGCTAATAATGTCGTAAGAAGGTAAACTCAAATAGGAAAGGGGTTGTTCTTTCATGGGTAGGCGCAGCATGATGTCAGACCAATTGAAAGAAGAAATTGCCAAAGAGTTAGGTTTTTACGACACGGTTCAAAAAGAGGGATGGGGCGGCATCAAAGCGCGAGATGCCGGAAACATGGTGAAACGAGCAATTGAAATGGCCGAGCAGAACATGCAGCATGGAGGCAGACCCTAGAAGGGTTTGCCTTTTTTCCTTGTATGCGCAAATCAATTATTGAATAAAGTTATCAATTAAAGGTGCTTCAGAGTTATTTTCCATTCCATATTTAAAGTAATCTAAGGTTTCATAATTTTTGTGGCCATTTTCCATTATTACGATTGTAAACTTTAATTTCAATGAATCATTAATATTAAATCTGTTAGTTAAGTCCCCTTTGAATAACCATTCAGTTATATCCCATCTTGGTTTTCAAAACCAATGTAAGTCGCATCATCATCTGAATCGTAATTCAAGCTTTTAATTTTATCCTCAAATATCAACTTCTCATTAATTCCGTAATCTTTAAAGTTATAAACATCTGTATTAAAATTAACATCGAATGTTTGAGCTTCTAATTGCTTATAGTCAAGTATTCTGTTAAGAGAAGTATTGGATGGATTTAAGTGTTTATCGGAAGGAATGATATAGGGTGACCCTTTTATCATTTCTGCCTTATAGCTTTTTCCATCTTGGTCATATAACCGAATGTTTTCGTCGGTACTACATGGAACGTATGTGGGTTCATTACCTTCTGAGTATCCTGAACACTCTCGGTAGTTTTCATTGTGGCTGTAGCCAATCCAAGTATTCCAAGTCTGTTTACTATTTTGAACGTATCTTTTTTGTGGTATAAAGTTTATTAAAAATCTGGGATAAGGGGATGTCTGTATGAAAGTATTTTTAAGCATTGTTATTTTTTGTGTGTTATTCTTAGCCTTGAAATGGATTTATAATTCTTTTGGTCTACATTCTTCAGTGAGATGTTATGTCTATAGTTATTATGTTCCTCCTTCTTTTGTTTTCAATATTAATCGGAAACGTGCTAACAAGGTATTTTAAAAGTAAAGGATAAGCATTTATAACACCTCCTTGTAAATATAATAATATAGCAAATAATAATTTTGTTTGTATTGGGAAAGTTCCCTCTTTTTTATAAATAGTTCAAAACTCATTGAAGTTTTCGAGAGATCAAACCTCAAAAATTTATCGGTCCAAAAGTTTACTACTACTAACAAATTCTACTAAAACGTATCCTCACATAAGACCATGGTAACTATTGCTCCCCCAACCAGTCGCCTCCGCTTTTCTTGATCCAGCCGCGGCTCCTAGAGGTTGCCGTCATAAGCAATGGACATTCCGAACGCCAAACCCATGCGTTCTCCAGTCCCTTGCTTATGCGTCCGCCTCTAACCAGTCGCCTCCGCTTTTCTAATATGTTACAATTTGGTATAGTTTTATAAAGTGGGTGACGGAGATGGTTCTTTTTGAGAAAGCGCCAGCCAAGATTAATTTATCATTAGATGTCCTTGGTAAAAGGGATGATGGTTTTCATGAAGTAGAAATGATCATGACTTCTATTGATTTAGCTGATCGTGTTGAGCTATATCCCTTAAACAAGGATTGTATTAAGGTGTCTGCCGATAATCAATACGTGCCAAACGACGAACGGAATCTGGCATATAAGGCGGCGCTTGCTTTTAAAAATAAGTACCATATTGATCATGGTGTACGGATAGCTATTGAAAAAAATATTCCTGTATCGGCTGGATTAGGCGGAGGAAGCAGTGATGCGGCGGCTGTATTGCGCGGGCTTAACCGAATGTGGTGTGTCGGTGCAACAATGGGAGAGCTTGCTGATTTAGGTGCTTCTATTGGGTCTGATGTACCATTTTGTATTTTTAGCAAAACAGCATTAGCGACAGGGCACGGCGAAATTCTCCGCGACATAGCTTCTCCCCCGCCATGTTATGTAGTGCTGGCAAAACCGAATATTGGTGTATCAACAAGAATAATTTTTCAGCAAGTTGATGTGGGGGAACTTAAACATCCAAATACACAGAAAATTATTCGTTCACTGGAAAACAAGGATTTTACAAAATTATGCGAGAATGTAGGCAATGCATTAGAAAGTGTAACATTTTCATTGTTTCCGACTGTCCAGCGAATAAAGGAAAAAATGATTCAGGCAGGAACAACTGGTGTTTTAATGAGCGGAAGTGGACCTACTGTAGTTGGATTAGTGGAACATTATAGCAAAGCAAAGCGTATCTATAATGGATTAAGGGGTTTTTGTGAAGAAGTATACATTGTTCAGCTCCTTGATCGCCGGTAATACTTGCTTAAAAACGTACAATAATGGTATATTTGTTAGTAAATATTCGGTTTTAAAGGTGTGGTTGTATGAAAAGAAGTGACCGGTTAGTATCGATGACAAACTACTTTTTGGAAAATCCTAGAAGGCTTAATCCATTGCCGCGTTTTACAGAAATGTATCAAGCCGCTAAGTCTTCCATTAGTGAGGATCTCGTTATAGTAGATAGAGTATTTCAAGAGGAAGGTATCGGACATCTGCAAACAATAGCTGGAGCAGCAGGTGGTGTCAGATATATCCCGGAATTCTCAACAGATAGCAGTCTTCATTTTATTAATGCGTTATGCAGTAAATTGGAAGACCCAGTCAGGATCCTTCCTGGCGGTTACCTGTACATGAGTGATATTTTAGGGGACCCAAAGATGGTTAATCAAATTGGACGTGTACTTGGTTCAGCGTTTTCTGATGCGGAAATAGAGGTCGTTGTGACGGTAGCAACTAAAGGAATTCCGTTAGCATATGCAGTCGCATCGTATTTGGCTGTTCCTGTTGTAATTGTCCGCAGAGATCCTAAGGTAACGGAGGGATCTTCTGTAAGTATTAATTATGTTTCGGGGTCATCCCGCAAAATTCAGACAATGGTATTGCCAAAGAGAAGCCTCAAGGAAGGGGCAAATGTCTGTATTATAGATGATTTTATGAAAGCTGGGGGTACGATCACAGGTATGACAAGCCTGCTTGCGGAGTTTAATGCCAATGTAAAAGCAATTGGTGTACTGGCAGAGGCTGATGATGAAGAAGAGGACCGGGTTGTTGAGAACTATACATCACTGATTAAAATATCGAATGTAGATATTAAACAAAAAAGGATTCAAGTATTGCCTGGTAATTTTAATCAAAAATAAGTTTGTTTCCATAAAAATCTTTCTGAATTAGAGAAAGATTTTATTTTTTTGCTATTTTTATGTAATTATTTAAAATTTTTTTTAAAATTAGGCAGGATTTATCAATGTTTTGTTGAATATTGGTAATAAGCTAAAAGGGAAAAGGTGGTGAAACATCATGGAAGTAACTGACGTAAGATTACGCCGCGTCGCTACAGAGGGAAGAATGCGTGCAATTGCATCGATTACATTGGATCAAGAATTTGTAGTCCATGATATTCGTGTTATTGACGGGAACAATGGATTATTTGTAGCTATGCCATCCAAACGCACTCCTGACGGCGAATTCAGGGATATTGCACATCCGATTAATTCGAACACACGTGCAAAAATTCAGGATGCTGTACTAGAAGAGTACCGCAATGCTGGTGAAGCAGAAGTTGAATACGAGGAAGCAGGTGCTTCCTAAAGATGTAAACAACTAGAGGACTAATCTGAACTGGATTAGCCTTCTTTTTTTGTATAGAATAATTCCCTATTTTTAGCAGAAATTCACTGACCTTCATTCGCTTGTATCTGTTGAAATAATCCACTTTTTAAGATATATTCATAATGGATAATCAGAATGGAGGTTTACTTCATGGCAAAACGCTATGCTGTTATTCTAGCAGCAGGTCAAGGGACCAGGATGAAGTCGAAATTATATAAAGTACTTCACCCAGTGATGGGTCGGCCGATGGTACAGCACGTAATTGACCAGGTTAAGGAAGTACAGCTGGAAGAAGTTGTAACAATTGTTGGCTTTGGCGCTGATAAAGTGATTGAAAAAATAGGTGACACAAGTCAATTCGTTGTACAGGAGGAACAGCTTGGAACAGGACATGCTGTTCAGCAGGCAGAAGAAATTTTAAAGGATAAAGATGGGACAACAATTGTAGTTTGTGGAGATACACCTTTGATTAGGGCCGAAACATATCAGGCATTGTTCGATCATCATGAAAATGAGGGTTCTATGGCCACTATCCTTACAACAGAAGTTCCTGACCCAACTGGTTACGGAAGAGTAATCCGCAACAAATCTGGTGAGGTTGAACGTATTGTTGAACATAAAGATGCTAATCAGAATGAGCTGCGTGTGAATGAAATTAATACGGGAACTTATTGTTTTGATAACAAAGCCCTATTTAATGCTTTAAAAGATGTTTCAAACGATAATGCTCAAGGTGAATATTATTTGCCAGATGTAATTGAAATTTTACGAAATAAACATGAAAAGGTTAGTGCGTTTTTAACTCCTGACGTTGAAGAAACATTAGGTGTCAATGACCGCGTTGCACTAGCACAGGCTGAAAAGACATTGAAAAGACGAATTAATGAAAAACACATGCGCAATGGTGTGACAATCATTGATCCTGATAACACATATATCGGGCCGAGTGTTACAATAGAACAGGATGTTGTTATTCATCCTGGATCAATCATCTCTGGATCAACTATCATTAAAACAAATGCTGAGGTTGGTCCGCATACAGAGATAACTGACTGTCTAATTGGTGAAGAAACCGTTATCAAGCAAAGTGTGGCAAACGATAGTCAAATTGGTGATCGTGTAAAGATTGGACCATTTGCTCACATTCGTCCGGAAGCATCAATCGGTAATGAAGCTAAGATAGGTAACTTTGTAGAAGTGAAAAAGTCAACGTTAGGCGATAAAAGCAAGGTATCTCATCTAAGCTACATAGGTGATGCAAAAGTAGGAAGTAACGTGAATATTGGGTGTGGGACAATTACTGTCAATTATGATGGTAAAAATAAATTTTTAACAACAATTGAGGATGACGCATTTATCGGGTGTAATTCAAATTTAATTGCACCAGTAACAGTTGGTAAAGGTTCTTATGTTGCAGCCGGTTCAACGATAACGAAAAATGTTCCAGAGGACGCATTATCGGTTGCCCGTGCTAGACAATCAAATAAAGAAGGCTATGCATCAAAAATAAAAAATAGAAAATAAGATTAACGGAGGGTTTTACACCATGGCATCAAGCTATAAGGATCCATCTTTAAAAGTTTTCTCATTGAATTCAAATCGTAAACTAGCAGAAGATATAGCAAACCACATTGGAACAACGCTTGGTGAGTGTACTGTTTCAACATTTAGTGACGGTGAAGTACAAATTAACATCGAGGAAAGCGTGCGTGGCTGTGACGTTTATGTAGTTCAATCAACATGCTCTCCTGTTAACAAACACATCATGGAATTGCTTATCATGATTGATGCATTAAAGCGTGCCTCAGCAAGATCTATCAATATCGTAATGCCATATTACGGGTATGCAAGACAAGATCGTAAAGCACGAGCAAGAGAACCAATTGCCGCGAAGCTTGTTGCCAACCTTTATGAAACTGCTGGAGCTAACCGAGTGATAACACTCGATTTACATGCGCCGCAAATTCAGGGTTTCTTCAATATACCGATCGACCATCTGCAAGGTGTACCAATTCTTTCGGATTATTTCATTAAGAAAGACGTTGAAGATCCAATTATCGTTTCACCGGATCATGGTGGGGTAACCAGGGCACGGAAAATGGCAGAACGGCTAAAAGCACCAATTGGTATTATTGATAAACGCAGACCACGTCCTAATGTTGCAGAAGTAATGAATATTGTTGGTAATATTGAAGGGAAAACAGCAATTTTAATCGATGATATTATCGATACAGCAGGGACGATTACACTTGCGGCAAACGCCCTAATTGAAAATGGTGCGAAGGCTGTATATGCCTGCTGTACACATCCGGTTCTTTCAGGTCCTGCTATAGAACGTATTAGGGACTCCAAAATAGAGGAATTGATTGTTACGAATACGATTCCGCTTTCAGAAGACAAGCAAATTGAAAATATTAAACAATTATCGGTAGCTCCACTAATTGGTGAAGCAATAATCCGTGTTCACGAATTACAATCTGTAAGTATCCTGTTCGATTAAAGGTTTAGAAATGTGCTGATTCGGGAAATATCTATTATAGGCATTTAATGCTTAATAAGAAAGATAGAATACATCGATATACATTAATTCTAATGATGACAAAACTTAACACGTTTAAGTTTTTCAAATAATTGGAGGGTGATGAACATGGCAGTAAAGCTTAAAGCAATTGCAAGAGAAGATCAAGCAAAATCAGCTACAAGGAAGATCAGAGAAAATGGACAGGTTCCCGGTGTTGTTTATGGGAAAGCGAAAGATGCCAAATCTATCGCTGTAGATAGTATTGAATTAGTTAAAACGGTCCGAGATGAAGGCCGTAATGCTATTATTTCACTTGATATTGAAAATGGTAAACCTGTAGATGTTATGCTGCATGAATATCAAATGGATCCAATTAAAGATGAATTGGTCCATGTTGACTTCTATATTGTAAATATGTCTGAAGAAATGGATGTCGCGGTTCCGCTTCACTTGGAAGGCGAAGCGCATGGTGTGAAGGATGGCGGCGTATTACAGCAGCCACTTTACGAATTGCAGGTCCGCGCAAAGCCAGGTAACATTCCGGATGAAATTTCTGTAGATGTATCTAATCTTGGGGTTGGCGATAGTATTGCAATCGCAGATATTCCCGCAGCTCAGAACTATGAATTTCTTGAAGACGTCGAAACAACGATTGCTACAGTAATACCGCCTGACACACTGGACGATGTTGAAGAAGCACCAGATGAAAACGCAGAACCTGAACTAGTCGATCAAAAAGGTGACGCACAGGAAGACCGATAATTTAGTAATCAGTATAATTTATACCCCTCCTGTAAGACGGGTTAATCTTATAGGGGGGTTACTTGTATATTCTTTGGTATACTGTTCGCGGGAATACAACTAAAAGGAAGTTATGAAATGAAATGTATTGTAGGACTGGGAAATCCAGGTAAAACGTATCAAAGCACTCGTCACAATATTGGTTTTATGGTAATTGATGAACTGCTGAATCGCTTTCACTGGGATTTGAATAAGAAAAAATTTAATGGCAAGTATGCGATGGAAAGGGTTGCGGGTGATAAGGTCATCCTTTTGAAGCCGCAGACATACATGAATCTGTCGGGTGAAGCAATACGGCCATTAATGGATTATTATAATATTGATACGGAGGACGTTCTTGTTATTTATGATGACTTGGATCTCCCTGCTGGTAAAATCCGTCTTCGGGGAAAAGGCGGTCATGGCGGTCATAATGGAATTAGATCAATGATTGACCATTTAGGTACAAAAGAGTTTAAACGGATCAGAATTGGCATAGGGCGCCCCATTACACCCCAGCCAGTTGTCGATTATGTACTTGGCGGATTTCCTAAGGATGAACATGAAGATGTTATAGCAAGCATTAAAAAATCTGCAGATGCGTGTGAAGCATGGTTTGACCGGCCATTTGCTGATGTCATGAATGAATTTAACAGCCGATACATATAGTACGTACTATACGTATAAAATATAACTTTTCGGATAAACCTAATGGTACCCCATGTTTATTCGAGGAGGATTGTTTTATGTCTTTTGTCTATCAATGCAGGCATTGTGGACAAACGCTCGGTAAAATCGAGCAGCAGGTTGCAGATGCGGCAATGCTTGGTTTAGATAAATTATCAATTGAGGATAAGAAAGAAATGATTCAATACCAGGAAAATGGAGATGTTCAGATTAAGACAATTTGCGAGAGCTGTGAAGAGTCATTAGGAACAAATCCACATTATCATGAATTAGATTTTTTCATACAATAAAAGCGCACAATAATAGCTTTGGTTTCCAGCCAAGGCATATTTGCGCTTGTTAAAGCGAGCCTATTTCGTTATGAAAAGGATGGGTCGCTATGATTACGGTGGGGGTTTACAATGAAAGGGATTAATAATTATTTACAATCAAAGGAAGATATACAATCAATTATAAGTGGAATTTCCAGTGGTATGAAGGAACAGCTTGTTGCCGGATTGGCGGGTTCTGCTCGAAGTCTGCTTGTTTCTATCATTAACGAATCCACTAATAATCAAGTGTTGCTTGTTACGCATCAATTAGTTCAGGCACAGCAATTATATGATGATTTAGCGGAATTAGTTGGCGAACAGGATATTCATTTATATCCTGTAAACGAGTTAATCGCTTCAGAAATTGCGATCGCTAGTCCGGAGCTGAAAAGTCAGCGTATCGAGTCATTAACAGCATGGTCAAGAAGGAAATCGGGAATATTAATAGCTCCTGTTGCAGCATTAAAGCGTATTCTGCCGCCGCCTAGCTACTTTCAAAAATATCAATTGAAATTCAGTTATGGTGAAGAAATAGATATAAAGGCATATTTAACATCTTTAGTAGATATGGGTTACGAAAGAGCAACAATGGTAAACACACCAGGTGAATTCAGTCAGCGTGGTGGCATTATTGATATTTATCCAGTTACAGAGGAACACCCAATCCGTATAGAGTTATTCGATGATGAAATCGATTCTATACGTTATTTTGATGCAGAGACACAGCGTTCCTTAGAACAAAAAAAGGAGATTACGATTGGTCCTGCCACAGAGCTGCTTTTAACGGATGAAGATATTATTGCAGGTGCCGAGCGTATGGAAGATGCGCTGGCAGCAACGTTGAAAAAATTAAAGACGAAACAAGCAAAAGAAAAGCTAATCGAGGTTATGGAACACGATATAGGTCGTTTGAAGAATTTAGAGCATTTTCAAGAAATGTACAAATATATTGGATTTCTTTATGAAAACCCTGCTAGTTTATTAGATTATTTACCGTCAAATGGATTAATTATTATGGATGAAATGAGCAGGATACATGAGACGGCGACCAATTTAGACACAGAAGAAGCCGAATGGTATAACAGTCTACTGGAATCGAATCAAATGGTCAGAGACAGCAGATTTTCATTTGATTGGCATGATGTATGGGAGCATATGAATCAGCAGCGCTTGTATTTATCTGTATTTTTGCGCCACATACCAAATACCCAGCCGCAAAATATTATTAATTTATCATCAAGGGCAATGCAGGAATTTCATGGTCAGATGAATTTGTTTAAAAACGAACTAAAGCGTTGGGAAAAGGGTGACTTTTCTGTTGTTATACTTGCCCCAAATGAAAAACGGGCCGAAAAGATCCAATCTATTTTTACCGATTATGATATGGAAGCAGCCATTACAAAGCAATTGGAATTACCTGTCAAAAAACCAACGATAGCTGTTGGTAATATTAACAGTGGTATAGAATTTCCGATGCATAAGCTTGTAATTATTACCGAAAATGAATTGTTTAAAAAGCGGATAAAACGTACTAGAAAAAAACAAAAAATATCGAATGCCGAACGAATTAAAAATTACCAGGAATTAAAAGTTGGAGATTATGTTGTACATGCAAATCATGGTATTGGCAGATATCTAGGAATAGAAACGCTGAAAGTTAATGATCTGCATAAGGATTATATGCTGATTAAGTACTCTGGTGATGACAAGCTTTTCGTACCAATTGATCAAATTGATTTAGTGCAAAAGTTTGTTGGCTCGGAAGGAAAAGAACCTAAGCTTTACAAACTTGGCGGCAGTGAATGGACAAAAGTAAAACGAAAAGTACAATCATCAGTTGAAGATATTGCCGACGATTTAATCAAGCTTCACGCTGAAAGGCAAGCGAAAAAGGGGTACGCGTTTTCACCTGATTCAGAGATGCAGCGTGAGTTTGAAGCATCGTTCCCTTATCAGGAGACAGAAGACCAGCTGCGGTGTATTGAAGAAATCAAACAGGATATGGAAAAAGAACGGCCAATGGATCGTTTGCTTTGTGGTGATGTTGGTTACGGGAAAACAGAAGTAGCGATTCGCGCCGCCTTTAAGGCAATAGCAGATGGGAAACAGGTTGCTATACTGGTTCCAACGACAATTCTTGCGCAGCAGCATTTTGAAACAATTCGTGAACGGTTTCAGGATCATGCCATTACTATTGGTCTATTAAGCAGATTTCGAACTAAAAAACAACAAAAAGACACGATAGAAGGATTACGCAAAGGGTTAGTTGACGTTGTTATTGGCACACATCGCATATTGTCAAAAGATGTACAATACCATGATTTAGGCTTGCTTGTAGTAGATGAAGAGCAGCGTTTTGGTGTAAAGCATAAAGAAAAAATCAAGCAATTGAAAACGAATGTTGATGTTTTAACATTAACAGCGACACCAATTCCAAGGACGCTTCACATGTCAATGCTTGGTGTACGCGATCTGTCTGTGATCGAAACACCACCTGAAAATCGTTTTCCTATTCAAACGTACGTTATGGAGTACAATCCAGTCTTTATCAGGGAAGCAATAGAACGTGAAATGGCCAGAGGCGGCCAAGTATTTTTCTTGTTTAATCGTGTTGAGAACATTGATGCTATTGCCCGGGAAATCGGTATGCTAGTCGATGAAGCGAAAATTGCAATTGCCCATGGTCAAATGAATGAGACAGAGCTTGAAAGTGTTATGTTCTCCTTTTTAGAGGGGGAATTCGATGTTCTTGTTAGTACAACAATTATTGAAACAGGTGTAGACATTCCAAATGTTAATACATTAATCGTCTATGATGCTGATCGTATGGGATTAAGTCAATTGTATCAATTAAGAGGCCGTGTGGGACGGTCAAATCGAGTTGCTTATGCATATTTTACCTATCAAAAAGATAAAGTGCTGACAGAGGTTGCTGAGAAACGACTGCAGGCAATCAAAGAATTTACGGAGCTTGGATCAGGATTTAAGATTGCAATGCGGGATTTATCCATACGTGGTGCAGGGAATCTATTGGGTGCACAGCAGCATGGATTCATCGATTCTGTCGGTTTTGATATGTATTCACAAATGCTAAAGGATGCAATCGATGCTCGTAAAGCTGGAAAAGAACTAGATGACATCAAGCCATTTGAACCTGAACTGGCATTGGATTTAGATGCATACATCCCAGATGAATATATTAAAGATGAAAAGCAGAAAATTGATATGTACAAACGGTTCCAAACGGTTGAAAGCACTGATGATATAGAGGAATTGAAAGAAGAATTGATGGACAGGTTTGGGGATTATCCTAGTGAAGTAGAAAATTTATTCATTGTTTCCTCATTGAAAATGCATGCGAAGCGGGAGAGAGTCGAATCGATCAGTGAAAAGAACAAGAAGATTGAAATGCTTGTTGATGAACAGCGCAGCCAGGAAATCGATGGCTCGAAATTGTTTACACTTGCCAATACATTCGGCCGCGGCATACAGCTTGGTACGGAAAATCAAAAATTAAAGATAATGTATAAGTGGGCACGGGATGCGGAATACCAACGTTATGAAACGGTAGAGGAATTTATTAAACAATTAAGTACTGTCAATCGGGATGATTAAAAACAATTTTCTTAGTCGCCAGTCAATGGGCGTGTTGTGGCTGGTCTACCCTTATTTCTTTAAATTTCTGCCGGTTAGTTGTTAACAGGAAAGCTATATTCGATAAATATGGTGGACCTTTTAGGCTTCACATGATTAGGTCAGCATTTCTTGTACTAGAAAAATAACGCTTCGATGTATAGTTCTTACAATATGAATCATACTAAAACCACAACTGGTGATTTTTTACTTGTTTTAAGTAAAAGTGGAAAATCAGCAGATACGATCATCATATGAAAGTGAGGCATCACCCGAATGAAGGCAACAGGAATTGTACGTCGAATTGATGATTTAGGCAGAGTAGTTATCCCAAAGGAAATAAGGCGAACATTGCGTATCCGAGAAGGTGACCCGTTAGAAATTTTTGTTGATAGAGAAGGCGAAGTAATTTTAAAAAAATATTCACCTATAAATGAGTTGGGAAGCTTTGCGCAGGAATATGCTGAAGCATTGTTTGATTCCCTCCACCATCCAGTTTTTATTTGTGATCGTGATGAAATTATAGCTGTGGCGGGAGAATCAAAGAAGGATTACTTAAATAAAAATATTGGTGCAAAATTAGAAAAAGCAGTGGAAAATCGGTCTTCCCTTTTTGAGACTGAAAAAACGACATTAGAAATGTTAGAAGGTAAAGAGGAAGAAATAGCTTCCTATTGTTTAAGTCCTATAATCGCTAACGGTGACCCAATTGGCTGCGTTATAATGTTCGCAAAAGGTGATAAACAGCTTAGTAATGTGGAACAAAAGTCTATCGAGACAGCTGCAAGTTTTTTGGCAAAACAAATGGAATAAACTACTTAGATGAAGACAAAAATCAGCGCGCCAACGCGCTGATTTTTTGTTGTTTTAATGACAATAGAAATTGAGTAATGGACGGTATCGTGTTCGTTCAAGCTCCGTTCCCATATATGCTATAATGAAATAAAATTTTTTATTGGCTAAGAAAGGCGTTTGACATGGATGGAAACGAATCAAACAAGTTAGTAAAAGGTGCCTTGCTGCTGACATTAGCAGGACTAATAAGTAAGGTCTTAAGTGCTGGTTACCGGATACCACTGCAAAATCTGACTGGTGATATTGGGTTCTATATATATCAGCAAGTGTATCCCATCCTTGGTATGGCATTGGTTTTATCTCTTTATGGATTTCCATCTGCTATATCGAAAATGATGGCAGATTTAAAAGTGCAGGGCATAAATCCCTCACTCAGAAACTTTTATGTACCTATTTTCTCTATTTTATGTTGTATAAACGGTGCACTATTTATTTTTCTATTGTTTAATGCAGACTTTATCGCTGTTTGGGTGGGAGATGAAAACCTTAAGGGAATATACCGGTTTGCCGCCTTTTTATTCTTATTCATTCCTTTTTCCGCGGTATTACGAGGAGGTTTACAAGGGAACAATTATATGAAGCCAACAGCTTATTCACAGGTTGGGGAACAGCTGGCTCGTGTTTGTATTATCATTTTTGCTGCTGTATTTATCTCCGTCCAGGGTGAAAGGTTATATAGTGTAGGACAAGCAGCAGTAGTCGCATCAATTTTAGGTGCCATTACGGCTATCTTGATTCTTAGTCTATTTTTTATAAAAAATAAACCATACACAAATGATCTAAGTACGATTCCATGGAATTATTATGTGCGAACACTTTTGACGCTAGGTATAGTGGCAGCCCTTAACCATATGGTCTTGTTAGCTATTCAATTTGCGGATGCCTTTACATTAGTGCCAAGTCTAAGAGAATATGGCTTATCACAACTAGAATCAATGGAAGCGAAAGGAGTTTTTGATAGAGGGCAGCCTTTAATCCAGCTGGGAACTGTAATAGGTTCATCATTTGCTTTAGCACTGATCCCAACCATTTCAAGGGAAAAGCTGCAAAGGGATCATGAGACGATTTACCATTACATTCGCAGTGCCTTACATTTTAGTCTATATTTGGCGATTGGTGCTACAATCGGCTTAATATTAATTTTTCCAGAAGCCAATACGCTGCTATTTGAAAATGGTAAAGGAACAACTAGCTTGCGAATCCTGGTAATGGCAATTTTGCTTTGTTCAGTTGCTATTACGGGGGCTTCTATTTTACAAGGACTTGGGTACATAAAACGGACAGCAGCTTTTATTCTTATTGCTATATTTGTAAAATGGATATTAAATCAATTGATTGTACCGTTCTTGGGAATAACAGGTGGTGCGTTGGCAACAGTTCTCAGCCTGCTTGTTCTTTCGATATTGGTCATACTGGAACTTGAAAGAAAATTGCCCGGTTTACGTTACCTTGAACAAATTAAATGGCGGTCCCTTTTCATTGCTTGTGGCACTATGACGATATATATATGGGTGATGGACCATTTATTCTCTATTGCAAACCTGTCATCTCGCATTGAATTATTAGTTTATGTTATGTTTATCGCAATAACAGGTGCAGCTGTCTATATTCTATTATTGATTAAATGTGGTGCATTTTCGGAAAGAGAATTATCTATGCTGCCATTTGCAGCATTCTTCATTCGATTGCATAGAGGGAGGAACAAGAAATGAGCAGAGAAATCCAAGTTTTGGGATTAGGTGCAGGTGATATTAACCAGCTCCCTCTTGGAGTTTATAAAAAATTAACTGACACCAAAAACACGATTTATGTACGTACCCTGGACCACCCAGTAGTCAAAACATTGGAACGTGAAGGGATTAAATTTGAATCCTATGACAATATCTATGTGGCACAGGATCAATTTGCCGGTGTCTATCAGAGCATTGTTGAAGATTTACTAGAGAAAGCTAGACAATCAACAATTATTTATGCTGTACCAGGCCATCCTATGCTTGCTGAAAAAACGGTTCAGCTTTTACTGGAGCAAAACGAAATAGCTGTGGAAATTAGTGGTGGACAGAGCTATTTGGATGCCCTTTTTACAACATTAAAAATAGACCCTATTGATGGGTTCCAATTTGTTGATGGAACATCATTCAAGCGCAGCCAGCTCGAATTTAGGCAACACTTAGTATTTTGTCAGGTTTATGACCGTTTTATTGCCTCTGAAGTAAAGCTTGCTCTATTAGAGGATCTACCAGCAGATTATCCTATAATGATTGTCGAAGCAGCTGGAAGTGTGCAGGAAAAGGTTACAAAAGTACCATTGGAAGAGTTAGATCATTCGTTAGAGATTAGTAATTTAACTAGTGTGTATGTTCCACCTGTTAATGCCAGTCAGCTTAACCATAAATTTGCGCGTCTCAGGGAGGTAATTGCACAGCTGCGCGGACCAAATGGCTGTCCGTGGGATCGGGCGCAAACCCACGAAACCCTTAGAGAATATGCTGTAGAAGAGGTATATGAGCTTATCGACGCTATTGACGAACAGGATGATGAAGGAATTGTGGAGGAACTAGGAGATATTCTTCTGCAAGTAATGCTGCATAGCCAAATTGGCGAGGACAATGGTTATTTTATGGTCGACGACGTTATCAAATCGATTACTGAAAAAATGATTCACCGTCATCCGCATGTGTTCAGCGACACAACGGTAGAATCTGTTGACGATGTTTATCAAAACTGGAATAAGCTTAAACAGGAAGAAAAAGGTGATAAACGGAAATCTGTTCTGGACGGTGTTCCCAAAAGCCTGTCAGCCCTTGCAAGAGCAGCTAAGCTGCAGCACAAGGCGGCAAAAACAGGCTTTCAGTGGGATGATGTAAAAGATGTGTGGGATAAGCTTGCTGAAGAGCTGGAGGAAGTTAAAGAAGCAATTTCAGACAAAGAGATAGATGAGATTGAATCCGAGTTAGGTGACGTTCTATTTGTACTAGCGAATATATCAAGGTATTATAAAATAAACCCGGAAGTTGCTTTAAACCGAACCAATCGAAAATTCATTTCCCGTTTTTCGTATATCGAAGAAAAATTAGATGAACTCGGAAAAGATATAAATGAAGTGCCATTAGAGGAAATGGATTATTATTGGAATCAAGCTAAAAGAAATGAGTGATACAATTGCGCTTAGATAAGTTTTTAAAGGTATCTCGTTTAATTAAACGCCGAACACTAGCAAAAGAGGTTGCAGATCAGGGACGCATAACAATAAATGGCAATCAGGCTAAGGCTTCTTCAACGGTAGAAGCAGGTGATGAGCTAGTAATTAAATTTGGCCAGAAACTAGTAACCGTTGAAGTAAACAATTTACGAGAAACCGTGAGGAAAGATGAAGCTGAAACGTTATACAAGGTTCTAAAAGAAGAAAAAATTAATAGCTAGAACTGTTCTATACTTGTCCCTCCTTTCATAAAGTAATAATGATAAGGAGGGCGATGCATATGAATAATTATTATGAGAAAGAAACGGTAAATCGTGTTCAGCAGGACCATTATGTTAAAATTAATAATCGAAAAAACTTAGAGATTACTGGTGTTAAGGAAGTAGACAGCTTTGACAATGAGGAATTTCTATTAGAAACCGTTATGGGCTATTTAATTGTTCGCGGCCAAAATCTCCAATTAAAAAATTTAGATGTTGGTGATGGTTTGGTTACAATTAAAGGGAAAATCTATGAGCTTTCCTATGTGGATGAACACCAGCAGGAGAAAGCTAAAGGGTTCTTTAGCAAGCTATTTAGATGACACTCAGCGTACAATTTATGACCATGATTGCCATGGTTTTGGCCGGTTTTTATTTGGGAATAATACAGGATACGTACAGGCGCTTCACAAGGCATTGGAAAGGTAAAGTTTTTTTAACGTACTTTATTGAGGTATTGTTCTGGCTTTCACAGACATTGATTCTTTTTTATGTATTGTTTCGTGTTAATGCAGGAGAGTTAAGGTTTTATGTTTTTCTTGCATGTTTATTGGGATTTGCAGCATATCAAGCCCTTGCAGCTAACTTGTACAAGCGGTTGCTGGAACGTGTTATCAAAATAGTGTTAGTATGTTTACGTTTTATAAAGAAATTAGTTCAAATGATTATTATTAATCCTATTAAATTTGTGATACAGACCTTAATTACGGTTATTTTGTTTATTGGCCATGTTCTTGTTACTATTTTACTGTTTATCCTTAAGCTTCTCTATACACCGCTAAAATGGGTTTTTATGACAATTTACCGATTCCTGCCAAAAAAAATTCAAAACTTTTTACACAAATTAGCAGGTTTTTATAGTACAATGAAGAATATATGTATTAAATGGTTAAAGTATTTTAAATTTAAGAGGAGGTAGCCATTAGTGTCTACAAAGAAAAAAACGGTAACAAGATTAGATTCGAATTATATGCAGCAATATGATGCACATATAGAAAGACAAAAGAAGAAGAAAAAGCGTTTAATTCGCCGTCTTGTGTTATTTTCTATAGTAGCAGTCCTTGCTATTGGCAGTATGGCTACATATCATGTGAAGCAGCGTGCTCTTCACGCTGAGAAAAAGGGCCAGTATGAACAGCTTCAGGACGAGCTTGCCTCTTTAAAAAAGCAGGAAGAGAATTATCGTGAGGAAATTAACTTGCTGGAAGATGAAGAATATGTTTTAGAGATAGCCAGGACGAACTATTTCTTCTCCAAAGAAGGGGAATTAATCTTTAAAATCCCTGATGAAGATCCCTCTTATTGACACCCTTTTATATGCTTAGCTATAATATATTAGTACTATATATTGAAAAATTTTAAGGAGGAGCATTTTTTTTATGTCAATCGAAGTAGGCAGCAAGCTGCAGGGAAAGGTAACTGGTATCACTAATTTTGGGGCTTTTGTAGAGCTTGGGGAAGGAAAAACTGGCCTTGTCCATATTAGTGAGGTTGCCGACAACTATGTTAAAGACATTAATGAACACTTAACCGTTGGTGATGAAGTATTGGTTAAAGTGATCAATGTCGAAAAAGATGGCAAAATTGGATTATCGATCAAGAAAGCGAAGGATAAGCCAGTACGCCAAAGAAACAATCGTGATCGCGGTGAATCTTTTGAATCTAAAATGAATAAATTTCTAAAGGATTCAGAGGACCGTTTAGCCTCTTTGAAGAAGCACACAGAATCCAAACGTGGAGGTCGAGGTGCTAAAAGAGGATAGCAACTGCTGTCTATAGACGATGCTCTATAATCATAAATGTAAAAGCAGGTACCCACTTTTATAGCGGGTGCCTGCTTTTGTTGTAAATGTATCGTTATTAGTATGGAATCCGAATAATCAGTCGCCACCAGTTAGGACGGTAACTTCTATAAACTAAAGAACCTGCTGGAATGTTCTCAGGCAGGTTCTTGTCAATTGCAAGATAACAGATTATGTTACCAATCAGCATAACATATTTTGGTTATCTTTTACTTTTGGATAGCGGCGGAGGGGATCGAACCCACGACCTCACGGGTATGAACCGTACGCTCTCGCCAGCTGAGCTACGCCGCCAAAATCAGTCACAAAAAGTATCATACAACAGTGATAGATTTGTGTCAATAGAATTAATCTTTTTTGTAATTTTTAATCAATGGAAAAGTGCCGCCTACTATGGAGACAGCACTTTCTAGTTCATGGATGACAACAACCGAATCAGATAAAGGCAAAGCCTGTTTGGTGTTTACTTTCACCCATTTTGTGGTTTTGCTTCATGGGTAACATGAACTTTCCCTTGTTCCTCTGTTTCGCGACTTCTTTCCTGATTATATGCATCGTCCTCAGCATCAGGCTTTGTACGTTTAATGAAGAACGATAGTATAAAGCCAAAAATAGCAAATACGGTGGCAACCATAAATGAATCGTTTATTCCTTCAATGGTTGCAAGTCCTTTGATCACTGCAAATTCCTGTTCACTGGGCATCCCCGTTTTTGGCATGAAATCAGCAATATGATCAGCTGCACGGTTACTCATTACGGTTATTAAGAAGGCAGTACCAATAGCACCTGATAGCTGTCTAAGTGTATTGGCCATTGCAGTACCGTGTGAATATAAACGTCTCGGTAATTGGTTTAATCCCGCTGTCATAATTGGCATCATGATCATGGAAATACCGACCATTCTAGCTGTGTACAACAACATCATAAACGTATACGTTGTTGAATCTGTTAAATCCGTAAAAAAGTAGGTTGTTACAGCAGTAATTCCTAAACCAAGCAATGCTAATGGTCGAGCACCAATTTTATCGAAAAGTTTCCCGGTAATTGGTGACATTATACCAGAGACTATCGCACCAGGTAATAATAACAATCCTGATTCCATTGGTGTAAATCCTCTGACATCCTGTAAATATAGTGGTATCAACAGCATAGCTGCAAACATTGCCATCGTTACGACAACGTTTATAACAGTCGTTAGTGAAAACATACTATATTTGAAAACACGAAATTCCAGCATTGGTGTTTTAATTCGCAGTTGTCTAAATACAAAAATGATCATTGTAACAGCACCGACAGCTAAAGTTGTGAGTACAATCGGATCTGACCAGCCGTCCTGACCAGCAGCACTAAATCCGTAAAGTAATCCACCAAATGCAATTGTAGATAAAATAATGGATGCTATATCAACTTTTGGATTTGATAGTTTGGTAACATTCCGTAAAAGGAAGTATGCTAGAATAACGTCAATAATAGCAATTGGCAATACAATAAAAAATAGTAAACGCCATGAAAATGTTTGTACAATCCACCCAGATAAAGTTGGACCAATTGCAGGTGCCGCCATCATTGCTAGACCAATTAACCCCATTGCACCTCCACGTTTTTCAATCGGGAATAGACTGAGGATTACATTCGTTAATAATGGCATCATAATACCTGCTCCAGCAGCTTGAATAACTCTGCCAATTAAAATAAGAGTGAAGCCTGGTGCTATACCACAAATGAGTGTACCTACAGCAAATAGTGACATAGCCACTAAAAATAATTTCCTGGTTGAGAACTTTTCCATTAAAAAAGCAGTAATTGGAATTAAAATACCATTTACTAGCATAAATATTGTTGTTAACCATTGAGCTGTGGTCATGTCTATTTTTAAATCTTCCATCATTACTGGCAATGCGACATTCATAAGCGTTTGGTTTAAAATCGCTACAAAGGCTCCAAGTACCATTACAAATATAATAGGACCTTTTGGCACTTTTGAAGCATCAATATATGCTGATCTAGTTGTACTATCTAACACGTTCATCATCTCCGGTAATCTTGATTTTTTCTTTGATTAATTGATGGTATTCAATTAACTTTTTTACATCGTCTTCGCTTATCTCATTAAGTTTTGCGAGGCGTTGCATAAACATTGCATGTGCTTCCTTCCTTTTTTCTTCCCCAAGAGGCGTCAAATTCAAAATGATTACGCGTCTGTCCTCAGTTGAGCGTTCTCGCTTAACATAATCTGCCTTGACCAGACGATCAACTGTGCTGCTAACAGTACTTTTACCCGCGCTCATTTTTTTTGTGAGGCTCAGCAAACTTAAATCAGGTTCTTCAGATAAAATTTTAAGTATTTGCAGCTGAACGATTGTTACACCTAACTCGTTTGCATGTTGCCACATTTGTTTATAAAAGAAACGATTAACCTCTCGAAATGAGAAAATAATGTCTCGGATTTTTTTATCGGAATCCATGTAATATCCCCTTTAAACAAAAATAGTTCACACACGAACAATTCGCATAAGAACCATTATATGAAAATGCAGCTTATAATGCAAGAGTTTTTTTCAAAATTGCTATAAAAGCTGATTAACATGGAATGAAATTGGCACGCACACCGCGTACATATGGCGGTCAATTGATGTTCACTGTCTAAAAATTGATTTGTCCAACATTCGAGTATTCTTGATAGAAATGAACAACAAATTTAATTTATATAACGTAAAGCTTTGGATGGAAAATATAGTAATTAACAGGCTATTAGCCAGTAGATACGTGATTTTACAAAATGGTAGAATACGTTGCTAATTGTAGAAAAACCGCTTGTCCAACAAAAGTAAGTCGAACGATTTTATGAATATGCTCTCTTGTTTTGACAAAAAAAGGGCACATAATGTGGTTTAATAACTCAGGAGAGGGAGTGGTTTAGATGATGGATTCAATTCCAGGAGTAGAATCGAAAGCGTTTGGAAGAGAGCAGCATGATATGAGTAAGTTCCGCAGAAAAATCAATTCCACAGCCAGGGCAATTATGCTTGAAAAAGGCTGGTTATTTTTTATTGTCGGCTTTCTATTAGGACGAGCTGTTATCCTATCCGTTGTATCCCCGTTTGCTGTAGCATTTTTGGCAACAATATGGATTGTACATAAGGAAAAGTCAGCTAAAGTAATGCTAGCTGTACTTGCGGGTGCTTGTACATATTCCTTCAATCAAGGCGTATTTGCTGCACTTGCAATGATTGTCTTTATATTTCTTGCCGGCTTGTTTAAAAATGCAAAAAATCAACAAATTATTATTCCACTGTTTGTATTCCTATCCACCATAGCACCACGATTGTTTCTATATTCGATAACGGATCAGCTCACATCTTATGAATGGATGCTTTTATTTGTAGAGGGAGTTCTTGGCACTGTACTTGTACTGATATTTATGCAAAGCATTCCATTATTATCACCAAAAAGATATAAACCTACATTAAAAAATGAAGAAATTGTTTGTATGATCATTCTGCTTGCTTCTATCTTGACTGGGACAATTGGGTGGGACATATATGATGCTTCTATTGAACAGGTTCTTTCGCGTTATTTTGTATTACTTCTTGCATTTATTGGCGGAGCTGCTGTTGGGTCTACGGTTGGTGTTGTGGCAGGATTAATTTTGTCACTAGCAAATGTAGCCAATTTGTATCAAATGAGTCTGCTGGCATTTTCCGGACTGTTAGGTGGGCTGCTAAAGGAAGGCAAGAAAATGGGAGTAAGTGTAGGGCTATTGGTTGGGACGTTTTTGGTCGGATTCTATGAAGGCGCTTCCACATTATTCCCATCTATAATCGAATCATCTATTGCAATTTTATTTTTCTTTCTTACTCCTGCTAGCTTTTTTAAAAAGCTTTCCCGTTACATTCCTGGTACGGAAGAATACACAAACGAGCAGGAACAATATTTGCAAAAGGTACGAAATGTCACAGCAAAGCGGGTCGAACAATTTTCAGATGTATTTGAGGCATTATCGAAAAGCTTTTCATCGAATGAAGAATTTCCACAGGAAGATATGGATCGGAAGCGGGAAACGGACTACTTTTTAAGTCAGGTCACCGAAAAAACGTGCCAAACCTGCTTTATGAAAGACCGATGCTGGCAGCAGCAATTTGATAAAACGTATTCATTAATGGAAAACATGAAAGATGATCTTGTTGATGAACGTGAACCTAATCGCAAGCTGATGCGCGATTTTGAAAACCATTGTGTCAAATCCAAAAAGGTAGTAGATGTAATGAAAGAGGAAATGTCATTCTTCGAGGCAAATCAAAAGTTAAAAAAACAGGTGATGGAAAGCAAACGATTTGTAGCGGATCAGCTGCAAGGTGTATCAGAGGTAATGGAAAATTTCGCAAAGGAAATTTTAAAAGAAAGGCAGCATCACGAGAACCAGGAGATTCAAATTGTTAATGCATTAAAGCACATGGGAATAGATTTAGAGAAATTAGACATTTACAGATTGGATAAAGGAAATGTAGATATCGAAATGACCGTCTCTTTTTATGATTATCATGGGGAGGGTCCAAAGTTAATTGCCCCGGTGCTTTCTGATATTTTAAATGAAATGATCGTTGTGAAACAAGAAGAAATTTCACCTTTTCCAAATGGTTATTGCTATTTATCGTTTGGTTCTGCCAAAGAATTTGTGATTGAAACAGGTGTAGCTAACGCTGCAAAAGGCGGCGGGCTCATCTCTGGTGATAGTTATACAACGATTGAACTAGGTGCTGGGAAATACGCAATGGCGATTAGTGATGGTATGGGTAATGGGAAACGGGCACACGAAGAGAGCAATGAGACGTTACGATTGCTCCAGCAAATCCTGCAGACAGGTATTCCGGAAAAGGTTGCTATTAAATCGATAAACTCCATTTTATCACTACGTTCAACAGATGAAATGTATGCAACGCTGGATCTTGCGGTAATCAATTTGCATAATGCGTCTGTAAGGTTTTTGAAGATTGGTTCAACGCCTAGCTTTATTAAACGCGGTGAGGAAATGCTAAAGGTAGAGGCTAGTAATTTGCCTATGGGGATTATTCAGGAATTTGACGTCGATATTGTCAGTGAACAATTGAAGTCAGAGGATATATTGATCATGATGAGTGATGGAATATTTGATGGACCGAAGCATGTTGAAAATACGGACGTGTGGTTAAAGCGAAAAATTCGGGAAATGAAAACAGACGATCCACAGGAAATGGCTGATTTATTATTAGAAGAAGTCATCCGTACCAGGTCTGGTGCAATAGTTGATGATATGACAGTCATGGTAGCTAAAGTTACAAAAAATTCACCACAATGGGCAGCTGTTCCTGTATATGAAGGAAAGGCTCAGTGAATCTTTCTAGCGTTTGAGCTTTCGTGTCTAGTTGCGCGAGGGCTAGCAACTCCTGCCATAGTCAATTGGCATTCCGAGCGCCAACCCCAGCGCTCTCAAGCCCCTTGACTATGGCCTCCGTCGCTGGGCAAGCCCGCTGCACTTTTCCATGTTTAGCTTCGGCTCCTAGAAGCTGCCGTCATAAGCAATGGACACTTCAAGCGCTAAACCCCTGCGCCTTACGGTCCCTTGCTAGTGTTTTAGCTTTCGTGTCTAGTTGCGCGAGGGCTAGCGACTCCTGCCATAGTCAATTGGCATTCCGAGCGCCAACCCCAGCGCTCTGCAGCCCCTTGACTATGGCCTCCGTCGCTGGGCAAGCCCGCTGCACTTTTCCATGTATACATTTTCGTCATTTTGGTGATGATGGTAGTGGATTAGTTGGGAGGTAGTTTTTGTGAAAAAAGGGACGTTGAAGCAGATTTTGCTGATTACGGATGGCTGTTCAAATAAGGGGGAAGATCCTGCGGCAACAGCGGCAATTGCATATCAGCAAGGGATAACCGTAAATGTAATTGGAATCTTAGATGATGATCAGACAGAAGAACCAGAGGGGTTGCATGAAGTAGAGGATATTGCACTTTCGGGTGGCGGAGTAAGTCAGCTTGTTTATAAACAGTCGTTATCACAGACTGTTCAAATGGTGACTAAACAGGCAATGACACAGACGCTACAAGGATTTGTTAATCAGGAATTGAAACAAATTTTAGGACCAAAGCAATCGATGGAAGATTTAGATCCGGAAAAACGCGGCGAGATAATGGAAGTGGTTGAGGATTTAGGTGAGACCTGTGATTTAGAGGTACTCGTTCTTGTTGATACAAGTGCTAGTATGCATGATAAATTACCAACTGTTAAGGAAGCATTAATTGATCTATCTATTAGTTTGAATGCTCGTATTGGCAGAAATCGGTTTTGTATTTATAGTTTCCCGGGTAAACGGAAGGATATACAAAAAGTATTCGATTGGTCACCTAAACTTGATGCTATTTCATCCATATTTCCAAAGCTTACAAGTGGCGGAATAACACCAACCGGACCAGCAATTCGTGAAGCAATGTACCAATTTGGCAAAAAGAGCTTGCTAAGGAGCTTGAGGGATGAAGATGAACCAAACGTGGAAGAAGCAGGATATTGAACTTAAACCAGGTATGAGTATTAGCGGTAAATGGCATAAGCGGTCGTTTATCATTAAGCGCAAATTAGGCAGCGGTGCTATTGGTTCAGTATTTTTATGCACCTGCAGTGGTAAGGAATACGCTTTGAAAATCAGCGATAATAGTACATCGATGACGATGGAAGTAAATGTGTTAAAGTCTTTGCAAAAGGTCCAAGGAAATCGTCTTGGGCCTTCTTTGTTCGATGTTGATGATTGGATTACCCCGCGTGGAACAAAATATTCCTTCTATGTTATGGAATATGTAAAAGGCGAAACAATGGGCAGCTATATTAAAAGAAATGGTAATGCGTGGGTAGGTGTATTTATGCTTCAGCTTCTTGACGACCTGGAGCGTCTGCATCAAGCTGGATGGGTGTTTGGTGATCTAAAAGCGGAGAACCTTCTAGTGCTTGCTTCACCACCAAGAGTTCGATTTATTGACGTTGGCGGCACAACTCAAAAGGGAAGGGCAATTAAAGAATACACCGAATTCTACGACCGTGGCTATTGGGGAATGGGTTCAAGGCGTGCTGAACCAAGCTATGATTTATTTGCATTTGTTATGGTATTCATAAATTTGTATTTTCCAAAACGGTTTGACAAAGGACCGAATGGGGAAAGGACCCTTTATGCAAAGCTAAAGGAAGTGAGAGCGTTAAGGGTGTTTAGTCCATGCCTTATCAAGGCAATCCAGGGAAAATATCAATCTAGTGCACAAATGAAAAATGAAATAGCAGGTTTGATGTATCAAGCACAAAGAACAAATTCCGCTAAACGGACAGCTTATACGAGAAAGGCAAAAACGAAAAGTCCCGTAATTGTTGAGACAAATGCTATTTTCTTACTGGCATTATTTTATTATTTGTCATCATTATTGGTGCCTTAACGGGTGGCGAATATGTTACGATTATAATGTTACAAACTTTAAATAGGGATGGCACAAAATGAGACAATCTGTAATTTCATTTATCCAAAAGCACAAATTATTATCGCCGCACAAAACGATTTTAGTCGGGGTTTCGGGTGGCCCGGATTCTATGGCACTGCTGCATTTTCTTTGTTCAATTCAAAACGATTGGGGCTTGAAAATTGTTGCCGTTGCAATTGACCATCAATTAAGGGGTGACGAATCAAGAGGAGATATAGATTACGTTAAATTAATGTGTGAAAAGTGGAATATTGATTTTTATGGAACCTCGGTGGATGTTCCATCGTATAAGATAGATAGGCAAGTTGGAACAGAGCTTGCAGCGCGTGAATTACGTTATGGAGTTTTCGCGGAACAGATGAAAAAATACAATGCTGATTACTTAGCACTTGGGCACCATGGTGATGACCAGGTTGAGACAATGTTAATGGGAATTACTCGTTATGCTAACTCAAGAGCACTGGGTGGCATTCCGGTAAAACGTAATTTTTCAACAGGTAAAATAATTCGACCGCTTTTATGTGTATCGAGGATGGAAATTGAAAGGTATTGCTCCAGGAATCATATTATTCCGAGAAGAGATTCTTCCAATGAAGAGACGGATTTTACTAGAAATTATTTTCGGAAGTATATCGTTCCATTACTAAAAGAGCAAAACCGGAATATACATACTACTGTGCAGCATTTAAGTGAGTCGCTACAGGATGACGAACAATTTTTAATGAAGGAAGCACATAATCTATTCAAAAAGGTAATACTAACAGATGAAAAAAACAATAGAGCTTCATTGGAAATTAGTGAATTTGAAACATATTGCCGTGCTTTACAAAGGCGAGTCTATCATCTAATATTAAATTATCTATATGATGAATTGCCAAACCATTTATCGTATATGCATGAGGAGCAGTTCTTTGCATTATTAAAATCTAATAAGGCCAACGCACGAATAGATTTCCCGCACGGTCTGATCGTGGAAAAGTCATACCAAAGACTGAACTTTTACTTTTCCAACCATGATCAAAAGCTATATCCCTTTCATAAAACAATCACGTTACCCGGTAAAACAGATTTGCCAAACGGATCGAAATTAATGGCTATTCATACGGAAGATCCAGAGGCACAATCTGAACGAAATTACTTATGTGGAGTCGATCAAGTTGACCTGCCGTTACATATTAGGACACGTCGTGCAGGCGACCGGATGCGCTGGGCGGGGTTAAACGGAAGTAAAAAAGTTAAAGATATATTTATTGATGCAAAAATTCCAGTAAACGAACGGGATAAATGGCCAATAGTTACCGATAATAATGGAGAAATCTTATGGCTTATAGGTTTGAAAAAAGGAACACCAGCGAGAAAGACCAAAAGCACCTCATTTATTCAATTATACTATGATAACGGCAATCTGTAGGAGGAACCAAAATGCATCACGATATTGAAAAAGTACTAATATCTAAAGAAGAAATTGCAAAAAAATGCTCTGAGATTGGAAAACAGCTTACTGAAGAGTATGACGGCAAATTCCCATTAGCAATTGGTGTGTTAAAAGGTGCAATGCCTTTCATGTCAGATGTTCTAAGATACACTGAAACCCACTTGGAAATGGACTTTATGGATGTATCAAGCTACGGTGGCGGCATGCGTTCATCCGGCGAGGTGAAAATTGTTAAAGATTTAGACACAAAAGTAGAAGGCCGCGATTTATTAATTATTGAAGACATAATTGATAGTGGGTTAACATTAAGTTATCTGGTTGATTTATTTAAATATCGTAAAGCAAGATCAATCAAAATTGTAACACTATTAGATAAGCCATCTGGAAGAACGGCAAACATTAAAGCAGATCTCATTGGCTTTCAAGTTCCGAATGAGTTTGTCGTAGGGTATGGATTGGATTATCAGGAGAAATATCGGAATTTACCATACATAGGTGTGTTGAAGCCAAAGATTTATGGTGGGGAAGAAGCGTAAGGCAAAAATCGTTACGGTCAGATTAGGTGGCGGTAAATGAATAGGATGAAATAGGCTCATGTATTAACTCGCTAGCATTCTGACAGATATATCAGCATTTTTCCATCATTGATAAATTTGCAGGCAGAATTATTTTAAAATATAAGTGGAATTAGTTGTATTGCAACTTTTTCTTATGGTACTATGTACTATAGTTTTTCCCGCTTGGGAGGAGGTAGGCAATGAACCGATTATTTCGGAATGTGATCTTTTATTTCCTTATATTTCTAGTCATTATTGGCGTTATAGGAGTATTTAAAGGACAAAATGATCAAGCAGAACAATTCAATGTAGAACAATTTATGCAACATTTAAATAATGGTGAAATCGAAGAAATGACGATGCAGCCAGCTAATAAAATCATGCGAATTACTGGTACGCTTGAGGAAGATGATAAGCAATTTATCGCACAGGTTCCCGATAACACAGAAATCATCGCTAATATTACAGATATAGCAAATGAACAAAGTGTGCTAAAGGTAGAACAAGAGGAACAGCCAAGCGGATGGGTTACCTTTTTAACAACGATGATTCCATTTATCATTATTGCGTTATTTTTCTTCTTTATACTTAGTCAATCACAGGGCGGCGGCGGTCGCGTAATGAATTTTGGCAAGAGTAAAGCTAAAATGTACAGTGAAGAGAAGAAAAAGGTACGTTTTAAGGACGTTGCAGGAGCTGACGAAGAAAAGCAAGAGCTTGTTGAAGTTGTTGACTTTCTGAAGGATCCCCGCAAGTTCGCACAAATCGGTGCGCGTATCCCTAAGGGTGTGCTATTAGTAGGACCTCCAGGAACAGGTAAAACATTACTGGCAAGAGCGGTTGCTGGGGAAGCAGGTACGCCATTCTTCTCTATTAGTGGTTCCGACTTCGTTGAAATGTTTGTAGGTGTTGGGGCTTCACGTGTACGTGACTTGTTTGAGAATGCGAAGAAAAATGCACCTTGTATTATATTTATTGATGAAATAGATGCGGTTGGGCGTCAGCGTGGTGCCGGTCTTGGCGGCGGACACGATGAACGTGAGCAAACGCTGAACCAATTGCTTGTTGAAATGGATGGGTTCGGTGCAAATGAAGGTATCATCATAATTGCCGCAACCAACCGTCCAGATATTCTTGATCCGGCATTGCTGCGTCCTGGACGTTTTGACCGTCAAATTACGGTTGACCGACCAGATGTTAAAGGCCGTGAAGAAGTATTAAAAGTACATGCACAAAATAAACCGATCGATGCAACTGTCGATTTGAAAACAATTGCACTTCGGACACCTGGATTTTCCGGTGCCGATTTGGAAAACCTGTTAAACGAAGCAGCATTAGTAGCAGCTCGTCAGGATAAAAAGACAATTGAAATGCTTGATGTAGATGAAGCAATTGATCGCGTCATTGCAGGTCCAGCTAAGAAAAGCAGGGTTATTTCTAAAAAAGAGCGAAACATTGTTGCATACCATGAAAGTGGCCACACTGTTATAGGTATGGTGTTAGATGATGCAGATATGGTTCATAAGGTTACTATAGTTCCACGTGGCCAAGCTGGTGGTTATGCTGTAATGCTTCCTAAAGAAGACCGTTACTTCATGACAAAACCAGAGTTATTTGATAAAATTACTGGCCTTTTAGGTGGACGTGTAGCCGAGGAAATCATTTTTGGGGAAGTAAGTACTGGAGCTTCCAATGACTTCCAGCGCGCAACAAATATAGCAAATAAAATGATTACCGAATACGGTATGAGTGATAAAATCGGTCCGCTTCAATTCAGCAGCGGCGGCGGAGGCAACGTCTTCCTGGGTCGTGACATTCAGAACGATCAAAACTATAGTGATGCCATCGCACATGATATTGATACAGAAATGCAGAATTTCATTAACTATTGTTATGACCGTGCTAAAACGATTCTTACAGAGAACAAGGAAAAGTTAGAATTGATTGCACAAACCTTACTTGAAGTAGAAACGCTTGATGCGAAACAAATTAAAGGATTGTTTGAAGATGGAAAACTTCCGGATCCAGAAGAATTAGATGAAAAAAACAATAAATCAGTTAATCTTGATGAAGATAACGATTTACGTGTTAACATCAATTCGAAAAAAGATGACGATGAAGTTCCTGAAACATATGAAGAAGCAAAAGAAAAGTCAGAACAACAGTTAAAAGAAGACATTAACGAAGCTAAAGACTTCGCTGATGATGATAAGAAAGAATAACTGGAATGGAATAAACAGCCTCTCATGAAAATGGGAGGTTGTTTTTGTGTAAAGGCACTTATGGTATAGTATAGAATAGAAAAATTCGTAACTATTATTTTCGGCAGAAAGGTTGATTTAGGATGCTATTTGTACTCGACGTGGGAAATACGAATACAGTTTTAGGTGTGTTTGAAAAAGATCAATTAAAGCATGAGTGGCGGATAAAAACGGATCGATATAAAACAGAAGATGAATTTGGCATGCTGATAAAATCACTATTGGATCATAAAGGCATTGCATTATCAGATATAAATGGCATTATTATTTCATCTGTTGTTCCCCCAATTATGTTTGCATTGGAAAAGATGTGTACAATATATTTTGATCAAAAGCCATTAATTATTGGTAAAGACACTGTCCATTCATTCCTAAAAATGGGCTACCCAAACCCGAAAGAAATCGGTGCTGACCGTGTTGTGAATGCAGTCGGCGCAATTGCAGAATACGGTGCCCCGTTAATCGTAATTGATTTTGGTACTGCCACAACGTATTGTTATATTAATGAAAAGCAAGAATACAAAGGCGGATCGATTGCACCGGGTATTCATATTTCCATGGAGGCCTTATACAGCAAAGCATCTAAGCTGCCAAAAATAGAGATTCAGGCACCGGATAGTGTGGTTGGCTCATCAACAGTCGAAGCAATGCAGTCCGGTGTGTTTTATGGATATGTTGGACAGGTAGATGGGATTGTCCATCGTATCAAACAGGAATCGGAAATAGAACCAAAAGTTATTGCTACTGGCGGACTAGCATCATTAATTTCGGATGCTTCCCAAACAATTGATCACGTAGACAAATATCTGACATTAAAAGGGTTATATTTAATTTATAAGAAAAATATGCAGTTAAAGAATGAATAGTATAAAGGAGTAGGTTTCAGCATGAATGATTACTTAGTAAAAGCTACAATATTTAATGGCATGGTACGCGCCTATGCTATTACCTCAACAGATACAGTAGAGGAAGCACGGAGAAGACAGGACACTTATGCGACTGCCTCTGCGGCATTGGGAAGAACAATCACAATAACTACGATGATGGGGGCAATGTTAAAAGGCACCGATTCGTTGACGGTTAAAGTGGAAGGGAATGGTCCAATCGGGGCAATTGTTGCGGATGCTGATGCTTATGGCAATGTTCGCGGATACGTGACAAACCCCCATGTAGACTTTGATTTAAATGATCGCGGTAAATTGGATGTTGCCAAAGCTGTTGGAACAGATGGAAGTTTAAGTGTTGTAAAGGATTTGGGTCTGAAGGATTATTTTACTGGACAAGTCCCAATTGTATCGGGTGAAATTAGCGAGGATTTCACCTATTATTTCGCTAATTCTGAGCAAGTGCCATCAGCTGTTGGTGCTGGTGTGCTTGTTAATCCAGATCATTCTATCTTAGCTGCAGGAGGATTTATCGTTCAGGTTATGCCCGGAGCTGACGAAGAGGTAATTGGGCAGCTGGAGGATCGAATCCAGTCATTTCCGGCAATATCTGGCCTTATACGCGAAGGAAACTCCCCTGAGCATATTTTAGAGCGCCTGTTTGGATCAGAAGAAATTAAATTTCATGAAAAGATGGAAGTGACATTTAAATGCAAATGCTCTAAAGAACGTTTTGAAAAAGCGATTGTTGGACTGGGAAATGATGAAATTCAGCAAATGATTGATGAAGATCACGGTGCAGAAGCGGTCTGCCATTTTTGTAATGAGACATATACGTTCACAGAAGAAGAATTAGAAAACCTGAAGAAGCACAATGAACAATAGGGAAGGAGCTGCTTATGTCTAAAAAATTGCTCTTAAGTGTAATAGTCGTATTGCTCATTACAAATGTTGCAACATTGTTATTTTGGAATAAAGACGATGAAAAGATAGTCGTTGATGAAGGCAATGCAAAAATTGACGCAAAAAAACCAGTTGCAACTATAGAAGGACAGGAAATTTCCTACAAAGATTGGATGGATAAACTCAGGGAGGCACATGGACAAAACCAGTTGGAAAAAATGATTGATCACGAAATCGTAACACAGCTTGCTGAAAAAAATAATATTGAAGTTAGTGAAAAGGTAATCGATCGTGAACTATCCTTGCTAACAGGCATGCAAGGTCCAATGTCAGAAGAGGAAGCAGAAAAAAAGGCAAAGAAATGGCGTAAGGATGTTATATATCGTTATCAGCTGGCGTCACTGCTGACAATGGATACCTCGGTCCCGGAAGAAGAGATGAGGACATACTTTAACGATTACCAAAATCAGTATAACTTTACTGCTTCGCTAAAATTATCACATATTATCGTCCCGGACTTTGATACTGCGGAAAAGGTAGAAAAGGAGTTAGACAAAGGTGCTTCATTTCAGCTGCTTGCTCAGGAATATTCCATTGATGAGGATACGAAGAAGGACGGCGGATATCTAGGCTATTTTACAAACAACAGTCAGTTTCTTCCGACAGGATACCGTGAAACAGCGTTAGAAATGAAAGAGCGTTCCTATAGTGAACCATTTAAAAGTGATACAGGTATTGCGATAATCTATCTCCATGCCAAGCTTCCGGATATTGAATTTACTTATGATGAGATAAAGCCGTATATTGAAAGTGAATTAGCTCTAGAGGAACAGAAGCAATCATTATCGGCAAAAGCCCTTTGGGACAAGCTGGATGTTGAATGGATTTATGAATAGAGATTTCACTATTATGGCTGCGAACAAATTAACCACAAGCCTAAAAAAACAAGCCTAATTGATGGGAATTGTTTGACATTTCGGCAGTAAAAACGTACATTATAATTAAATCCTATAAAAGTACTTGGAATTGGAGGGGAATAGTATGAGAGTTGCTGAAAATATTGCAGGATTGGTTGGTCAAACCCCAATTGTAAAACTGAACCATGCTGCCGACAAAGATAGTGCCGATGTTTATTTGAAACTGGAGTTTATGAATCCCGGGAGCTCTGTAAAAGATCGTATTGCGATGTCAATGATTGAAGCGGCGGAAGAAGCAGGTATTTTAAAAGAAGGCGATACGATTATTGAGCCGACAAGCGGCAATACAGGTATTGGTCTGGCAATGATTAGTGCTGCAAAGGGTTATAAAACGGTTATCGTTATGCCGGACACAATGAGTAAAGAGCGCCGCAATTTATTACGTGCATATGGTGCAGAATTGGTATTAACCCCAGGTGCAGACGGTATGAAAGGTGCCATTAAAAAAGCAGAGGAATTAAAAGAAGAAAACGGTTATTTCATGCCGCAGCAATTTAACAATCAAGCAAATCCAGAAGTACATGCCCGTACGACTGGTAAAGAAATTGCTGAGCAAATGAAAGACGGGCTTGATGCATTTGTTTCTGGAATAGGTACGGGTGGAACCATTACCGGTGCCGGAAAAGTATTAAAGGAACATTTTGATGATATAACGATTTATGCTGTTGAACCAGAGGATTCCGCTATATTATCTGGCGGAAGCCCCGGCCCCCATAAAATACAGGGACTTGGAGCGGGTTTTGTGCCTAAGGTTCTGGATACAGACGTATATGATGAGGTAGTACGTGTATCGAACGATGAAGCTTTTGCTGCTTCACGTGAAGCAGCAAAAGCAGATGGTATCTTGGGTGGTATATCATCTGGCGCTGCAATTGCCGCGGCAAAAAAGATTGCAAAAAAATTAGGAAAAGGTAAAACTGTTCTAGCGGTTCTGCCTGATAATGGAGAACGTTATTTATCCACACCGTTGTATCAATTTGACGAAGAATAAACAGAAAAAAACTGGGACCTGTTCTATCGGTGCCAGTTTTTTTGTTTAGGAAACTTAAAATTTGATTGCTGTAGGTAATTGAATTACCACATCAGTCACGTCCAGCTCCAGCGCTTTTTTTCCTGTTATTTTACCTTTTCCAGTGACTCTTCCGCTTTTAGCTTTGCTATGATACGATAATAAACGAATAATTGAACTGGAAGAAGGAAAGATTATGCCAGCGATTTTAATGACAAGGTCTAAACAATATAACTTATCTAACCGCACGCATATTATGGGGATTTTAAATGTAACACCTGATTCTTTTTCTGATGGCGGTGAGTATACATCACTCGAAAAAGCAATTAAACAAGCAAAGGCTATGGAAAAACAGGGTGCAGATATCATTGATATTGGCGGTGAGTCAACAAGGCCCAATCACGAACCAGTATCATTAGATGAAGAGTTAAGCCGGGTAATTCCTGTTATAGAAGCTATAAAAAAAGAGGTCCAGGTGCCGCTTTCGATTGACACGTACAAAGCAGAGGTAGCTAAACAAGCGATAGAAGCTGGCGCAGAAATTATTAATGATGTTTGGGGGGCAAAAAAGGAACCCAATATTGTATCTGTAGCTGCGGAATACAATGTACCAATCATCTTAATGCACAATCGGACAAATATGGATTACACATCAATCATTGAAAATATGAAAGCTGATTTCAAGGAGAGTATCGATATCGCTTTGAACGCAGGTGTATCCAAAACGAATATTATTCTTGACCCAGGTATTGGTTTTGCAAAGACAGCTCACGATAATTTAGTTGTCATGAATAACCTTGAAAAATTTAATGATTTGGGTTATCCAATACTATTGGCAACGTCCAGGAAGAGGTTTATTGGAAGTGTACTGGATCTTCCGCCAGCAGAACGCGATAACGGAACTGGCGCGACTACCTGTTTAGGAATTACCAAGGGCGCGCAAATTGTTCGAGTCCATAATGTGAGGTTAAATGCGGAATTAGCAAAAATGATGGACGCTATGTTAGGAAAAGAGGAAAGTTAAATGGATAAAATACTTATGAACCAAATGGAATTCTACGGTTACCATGGCCTTTTTCCTGAAGAGAATAAATTGGGGCAAAGGTTCTACGTAGATGTTGAACTTATGACCGATTTAAAAAAGGCTGGTAAATCTGATAATATGGCTGATTCCATTGATTATGGACATGTTTACGAATTAGTGAAAGAGGTTACAGAAGGGGAATCAAAAAATCTAGTTGAAACGGTTGCTGAGTCTATAGCTGATAGCCTCTTATCCACCTTCACTAACCTATCAGCCTGTACAGTAAAAGTCACAAAGCCGGACCCGCCAATACCAGGCCACTACCAATCAGTTGCTGTAGAAATTTTTAGGGAGAAATCTTTATGAAACATGTATACGTTGCATTAGGGAGTAATATTGAACCGAGATTCGAGCATTTAAACAGGGCAATAGATATGTTGAAAGAGCATGCTAAAATCACGGTTGTTAAAAATTCATCTATTTATGAAACAGCGCCGGTTGGTTATATAGAGCAAGCAGACTTTTTAAATATGGTTGTACAATTGGAAACATCGTTATCGCCAATTGAATTACTCGACTTTTGCCAATCAATTGAACATGAATTAGGAAGAAAAAGAGAAATTCGTTTCGGTCCTCGTACAATTGATCTTGATATTATAATTTATAATCAAAAAAATAGTAAAACAGAGCGGTTGACTATTCCGCACCCAAGAATGCATGAGAGAGCATTTGTTTTAATTCCATTAGCGGAAATTGAACCGCATTTATATATAGCCAATTGGAATAAAAGCGTGACGGACTTGATGAAAGAATTGTCGACTGAAGATATGAAGGATGTAACTAAATGGAGCCAAGACGGATTGGGAAAAGAATAAAAGCATTTCGTAAATTAAAAGGATATACGCAAATAGCATTTGCAAAAAAACTAGACGTTTCTATTGCCGTACTTGGGAATGTCGAGCGCGGGACAGAAGTGGCAGCGGATGATTTGCTGAATAAAATTGCCGATACACTATCTATCTCAAGGGAAGAATTAACGTTAGAGAATGAAGAAAATGGCATAGTGTAAATCGACATAAATGGTATCGTAAACACATTTTATTGACAGGCTATAATGCTTTTTTTATACTAATAAAGACACACCCTGCCAGTTCCAGCTGGCAGTTTTTTATTTATATATAACTTGGACTTATTTAATAGTTTGGGATTAGTTAAAATGATATATAAAATGAACAATTGGAGTGATGAAGGTGTCAGAAGAACTAAATGAACACATGCAGGTTCGAAGGGATAAATTAGAGGCATATAAAGAACAAGGCATTGATCCTTTTGGCGGGAAATTCGAACGCACTGATTTAGCGGATGCACTAATTGGGAAATACGATCAGTTTTCAAAGGAAGAATTAGAAGAGAAAACGGACACTGTTACGATTGCTGGAAGAATGATGACCAAACGCGGAAAGGGAAAAGCTGGATTTGCTCATCTCCAGGATTTGAGCGGACAAATCCAGATTTATGTTCGGAAGGATGCCATCGGTGAAGAGGCATATGAGATTTTTAAAACTACTGATTTAGGCGATATTGTTGGTGTAACAGGTGTAATGTTTAAAACAAAGGTTGGAGAGCTGTCTGTTAAAGCGACGAGATTCAGTTTGCTAACAAAATCATTGCGTCCATTACCTGAAAAATATCATGGGCTTAAAGATGTTGAGCAACGCTATCGCCAACGTTACTTGGATTTAATTACGAATTTAGATAGTAGAGAAACATTCGTATTGCGCAGTAAAATTATTCAATCTATGCGCCGTTATTTAGATGGACAAGGCTTCCTTGAAGTAGAAACACCAATGATGCATGGCATTCCAGGTGGTGCTGCTGCCCGGCCATTTGAAACACACCATAATGCATTGGATATTCCGCTATATATGCGTATTGCTATTGAATTACATCTAAAGCGCCTGATTGTTGGCGGATTAGAAAAAGTCTATGAAATTGGTCGCGTATTTCGTAATGAAGGTGTATCAACCAGGCATAATCCCGAGTTTACGATGATGGAGCTTTACGAAGCATATGCTGATTTTCATGACGTTATGTCCCTTACAGAGAACATGATTGCTCATATTGCAAAGGAAGTATTGGGCAAAACAACTATTATGTATGGAGATGAAGAAGTATCACTTGAGCCGGAGTGGAAAAGACTGCACATGGTTGATGCGGTAAAAGAATACACAGGTGCTGACTTCTGGAAAACAATGAGTGATGATGAGGCTAGAAGTTTAGCTAAAGAGCACGGTATTGAAATCAAAGAGGCCATGACATTTGGACATATTGTTAACGAATTTTTTGAGCAAAAAGTAGAAGAGAAATTAATTCAGCCTACATTTATTTATGGACATCCAGTGGAAATTTCTCCACTTGCAAAGAAAAACAAAGAAGATGCCAGGTTCACTGATCGCTTTGAACTGTTTATTGTTGGTCGTGAACATGCAAATGCATTTAGTGAATTAAACGATCCTATTGATCAGCGTGAACGTTTTGAAGCGCAAGTGAAAGAAAGAGAAACAGGAAATGATGAGGCACATTTAATGGATGAAGATTTTCTGGAATCGCTGGAATATGGTATGCCTCCAACAGGGGGACTAGGCATCGGGATTGATCGTCTCGTTATGCTATTAACCAATAGTCCTTCCATTCGCGATGTATTGTTGTTCCCGCAAATGCGTAATAAATAATGGATCTATTAATGTGATAGAAACTACATTATGCAACCCCTTTTCCGCTAGCTTTGTGGGAAAGGGGTTATTTCATATCTTTTATAAATAAGCTGATTAAAAACATGAAAAATTGGGAATATGTTAGTTACCATTTATTTCTTTGCATTTTCTCTTGCCATATGGAAATAATCATGGTAAATTAAATATCGTTGCTTAAGACAAGAAGCGGCAGCGATAAAAAACCTGAAAAAAGTTGTTGACTTCGATTGGTCGGCGTGGTATGATAATAAAGTCGCCAAAACGAGCGACAACAAACAAATTTGCTCTTTGAAAACTGAACAAAACAACCAGTATGTCAAGAAAAACATTCATGTTTTTCGAATAAAACGGATTAAAAGCAAATGATAGATTTTGTCTATTGTTAACCTTTTAACCCTGATTTAAATTT
>NZ_BMFR01000013.1 GCF_014638995.1 Virgibacillus oceani | reverse complement strand
GGTGAGACCCCGGAGCGACGAGCAAAACATCCACCGAATAAGCTACGAGTTGTGAGGAGTGCAGCATCGCCGAAAATGCTTGCAACACGACGAACACCCAGCGTGAGGAGGCTCATCAGCCGCCCACGGAAAGCGAAGTGTATACGGGCTGCGGGACCAAAGAGCGTCCAAAATAATGCAAAATCACCACAAGTATTTACGTCGCATTTTACGGAAACTGCGTAGCAAAAGCAAAATATTTATAAAAAACCTTTTAAAAAATCCAGTAAAAGTGTGATAACATACACTTTTACTGGATTGTTTTTACCCTAATTTCGTTCTTTTTGCTGCTTTTTCACGTTCGTTTTTATTTAAGATCTTCTTACGTAGGCGAATCGATTCTGGTGTTACTTCACAATACTCGTCATCACCTAAATATTCGATCGCTTCCTCTAATGACATACTTTTTGTTTTTCTGATTGTCGCAGTTTGATCCTTGGTTGCTGAACGGACGTTTGTTAAATGCTTTTCAACAGTAATGTTTACAGTCAGATCATTGTCACGGTTATGTTCTCCAACGATCATACCAGCATAAATTTCAGTACCGGGTTCAACAAAGATTACGCCACGGTCTTCCAGTTTCATAATACCATATGTGGATGCTTTACCATTTTCGAGTCCAACTAGAACCCCTCTCGTTCTTCCGCCGACTTGGCCTTTAAAAAGTGGCTCATATGCATCAAATGTGTGGTTTAGAATCCCATACCCGCGTGTTTGAGACATAAATTCAGTTGTATAACCAATTAATCCACGTGAAGGTACCTTAAACTCGATACGAACTTGGCCATTACCATGGTTCACCATATCGATCATTTCACCTTTACGTGCACCGAGTGATTCCATGACTGCCCCCGTATACTCTTCAGGAACGTCTACTTGTACACGTTCATAAGGCTCACATTGCTGACCATCGATTTCTTTTATAATAACCTGTGGCTTGGAAAGCTGTAATTCATAGCCTTCTCTTCGCATATTTTCAATTAAAATGGATAAGTGTAATTCACCACGGCCAGACACAACCCACGCATCAGGTGATTCTGTTGGATCTACACGAAGGCTAACATCAGTTTCTAGTTGTTTCATTAATCGTTCTTCAATTTTTCTCGATGTTATATATTTACCTTCTTTCCCTGCAAACGGACTATTGTTTACAAGGAATGTCATTTGCAGTGTAGGTTCATCGATACGCAGCATTGGCAATGCCTCAGGATGTTCCACCGGACAAATTGTCTCTCCAATATTAATGTCTTCCATCCCTGAAATTGCAACAATGTCCCCGGCTTTGGCTTCTTCTATTTCAATCCGTTTTAAACCAATAAAACCAAACAATTTTGTAATACGGAATTGTTTTTGGGACCCGTCCATTTTCATAACAGTAACTTGCTGGCCGACACTGATTTTTCCGCGGAATACACGTCCAATTCCAATTCTGCCTACATAATCATTGTAATCAAGCAATGTTACCTGGAATTGCAAAGGCTCCCCGGTTGAATCAACAGGTGCTGGGATATGATTCATAATTGTTTTAAAAATGGGATCCATTGTTTCCTGCTGATCATCAGGTTCTTCCCCAGATGTACCGTTTAATGCAGATGCATATACTACAGGGAATTCCAACTGTTCATCATCTGCGCCAAGTTCGATAAATAAGTCCAGAACTTCATCGATAACTTCATTCGGCCGTGCACCCGGGCGATCAATTTTATTTAAAACAACAGCCGGAGTCAGTTTTTGTTCTAATGCTTTTTTTAACACAAATCGTGTTTGTGGCATACAGCCTTCATATGCATCCACAACTAATAGTACACCGTCAACCATTTTCATAATGCGTTCCACTTCACCACCGAAGTCAGCGTGACCTGGTGTATCTAAAATATTGATTGTTGTATCGTTATATTTAATTGCCGTGTTCTTCGCAAGAATCGTGATTCCGCGTTCACGTTCAATATCATTAGAATCCATCGCACGTTCATCAACGTGTTCATTTTCACGGAAAGTTCCTGAGTATTTTAACAGCTGATCCACAAGTGTTGTTTTCCCGTGGTCAACATGGGCGATAATCGCGATATTTCGAATATCTTCTCTTAATTGCATAGACGTACGCTCCTCTTTCGTTACGAATAACTCAAACCATACTATTATATCATATTTATCGACATCATATTATATTTTTTGCTAAAAAATTAATACCTATCCCGTTATTGCCGGGAAAATCGCAGCACAAATTTAGCACCGCCAAGTTCCGATTGTTCAACAGCTATCTTTCCACCGGACTGTTCGACTATAGCCCTGGCAATTGCTAGTCCTAACCCTGTTTCCCCGTTTTTACCTTTAACAAAACGATGGAAAATATGCTGCACTAAATCCTTTGGAACCCCTTCCCCATCGTCAGCGATTACGATGAAAACAGTACGATCTATTTTCTTGGCTTCGATTTTCACTTGTGAATTTGCATGGCGAATACCATTGAATGTTATATTCAATAATGCCCGCAGCAGTTTTTCTTGATCGGCATGTAGCATTAAATCTGCGTCTATGTCACGAACAAAGGAAATTCCTTTTTCATTTACTAATGGCAATGCACGGTCTACAACCTGATCAATTAATTCACTTACCCGAATTTCCTCAGGCTGATAAACTGCTTGCTCACTGTCCAGTTTTGCTAACAATATCATTTCATTAATGATTGTTTTTAAACGCTTCACCTCTGTAACCATCACTTCCAAGCCTTTTTCTTCATCTTCCTTATCAAAAATATGATCCCGAATACCCTCTGCATAGCCTTGAATAGTCATTAATGGTGTTTTAAGCTCATGGCTTGCATTTTGGAAAAAAGCTTGCTGTGATTTCATATATCGCTGCAGCTCCTCAGCCATTTCAACTACACTTTGTTCAACCTCTTTTATCTCACCAGTAGCATTGATACGTTCAATCTGATCAAATTGCCTCTTCTCTATCTTTTTCAATTGCAATTTCAGTCTTGAAAGGGGAGTAACCAACTTGTTTGTTAAAAAATAACTAAGCAAAACAGCTGCACCCGTTCCTACAATAAACACAATTAACAGCCGTACAAAAAAGTTATGCTGTACTGCCTGAAGGTCATTTAGCGGGGTCAGCAAAATAAGCTCAAGCCCTCTGCTTTCAGGATAAAATGCAATTCTCGATGTTACATATTTATCATTGCCATATTCCCACAAGGACTCTTTCTCATCAGTAAAATTGTTATTTATAAAAAATCCATTTTCCACATTTTTAGACATTGTTGAATCGAGAACGCGATTTAATTGTTTGTCATATACAAATAATTGCAAATCCTGCTCCTCTAAGAAATCACTGAACTGCTGAAAGTTTTGAATTGTACCAAATTCTTCGTTCAAAAATGAAACAATTAACTCACCATTTTGTTTCAATTGCCGCTGCTCATCCTGAACTAATAAATTTAAAATTAAAGAGTATATGACAAATCCTGTAACAGACAATATCACTAGCAGTAATGTTGTAAATGCTGCATTCAGTTGATAATGAAGTTTCATCGTTATTCCTCTTCGCTTCGAAACCGATACCCAAAGCCCCATACCGTTTCGAGCTGAATACCGTCTAGTTTTTTTCGTATACGTTTTACTAAATCATCAACTGCTCGGTCGCTTCCAAAATAATCTTCTCCCCAAACCTGAATCAATAATTCCTCCCTTGAAAACGCGCGATTAACATTCTCTGCGAATAATAGAAGCATATCGAATTCTTTCGTTGTAACCTCGTGCTCCGCTCCCTTCCAGAAAATACGACGATCACTTTTATAAATTAATAATTGATCCACTCTCACCTTTTCTTGAGAGGATTCGTTCATTTCATTCATTGTTCGTGAACGTTTAAATAGCCGCTTGACCCTTGCTATTAACTCCCTTGGGCTAAATGGCTTTGTTAAATAATCATCTCCGCCAAGCTCCAATCCAAGTATTTTATCAATCTCATCATCTTTTGCAGAAATAATAATGATCGGTACATCACTTTCCTGCCGTATCTTTTTACAAAAATCATATCCGTCCATACCTGGAAGCATGATATCCAGTATCCACATATCCGGGGGCTGCTTTTCCCACATTTCAAATCCTTCCTCGGCCGATCCAAGTATACTAACTATAAAGCCTTCTTTTTTCAAATAGGCATTCACGATATTTTGGATATTTTCATCATCTTCTACAACTCCAATATGGTATTGCATCTGCCTGCCCCCAATCATTCCAAATCTATTTAATTCTATTGTACACAAGATAGTCCATGTACACACGGAAAAGCAAATTACACACTTTTTCTACATTTTTACCAAAATCCTCCCAAATAGCATTTGTACAATAAAGCTATACTAAAAAACATAAAGGGTGATTAGATGGAACACAACGATAATCAACAGGAACACATGAATAATCAAAGTTCATCTGAGCATTCAGTAGACAATAACCCAGCTCAACAGGAGGAATACAGCAATACTGAAAGCACACAGAGTCATATTGAAAAAAACCAAGGTTTAGCACAATACGCTAAGGAAAACAGAGGTAAAAAGTTCAAGTCTCACTCGAGGTCACATTCCTTTTTAAGTGGCATAATTGGCGGATTAATTTCAGCTGTTGTTGTCGTGTTTTTATTTACATCCAACATTATTCCAATCAGCTCAAGTGACAGTAATGACGGCTCAGCCTCAGCGGAACAAGACAGTAAAGACCCGGAAATCACGCAAACCATCGCTTCTGGTGATGGTGATGTAGCTTCCAGTATCGATGAAACATCTGAAGCAGTTGTCGGTGTTTTGAATCTGCAGCAGCAAAATGTTTGGACTCAAAGTAAGGAAGCTGGATCAGGATCTGGAATTATTTATAAAAAGGAAGATGGCAAAGCGTATGTCGTAACAAATAATCATGTGGTTGAAGGCGCGGAAGAAGTGGAAGTCGTATTAAATGATGAAGAGCATATCAAAGCAAAAGTGTTAGGATCAGACGCTTTAACAGACCTTGCCGTTTTAGAAATCGATGGCAGTAAAATAGAAACTGTTGCGAAACTTGGTTCATCCGAGGATTTAAAAGTTGGGGAAACCGTTATTGCAATAGGCAACCCATTAGGAATGACTTTCTCAGGATCTGTCACAAAAGGAATTGTAAGTGGTCTTGAACGCTCCATTGATATTGATACAAATGGTGATAACAGACCTGATTGGGTAACAGAAGTAATTCAAACAGATGCAGCAATCAATCCTGGTAATAGTGGTGGTGCATTAGTAAATTCTGATGGTGAAGTTGTTGGTATAAACTCGATGAAGATTGCCCAGGAAACGGTTGAAGGTATCGGATTAGCAATTCCAATCGATTCCGCACTTCCAATTATGGAACAATTAGAAACGAAGGGTGAAGTTGCACGTCCATTTATTGGCATTAGTACAGCAGCTTTAGAGCAAGTACCTAGACAATATCAAAACAGAATTCAGCTTCCTGAGGATGTTGATGGCGGTATGGTTATAGCAGCCGTTGAGACTGGTTCCCCTGCTGCTGATGCAGGACTAAAGCAATTTGACATTATAACGAAAATAAACGACCAAAAAATAACTACCATTTTAGACTTAAGAAAATATATGTACTCAGAAACATCTATAGGTGATAAGGTTAAAGTTGAATTTTATCGAGATGGAAAAAAACAAACAACAGAACTTACTTTAGCGGAGCGAAAAGAGAACTAAAAGCAGGTTGAAATTAAAAAGGAGGGAATTTCCCTTCTTTTTTTATTTCAAATCGATATAATCTATTATATATGTACTTTCGATGGATCTCTGCCCAAGTGCGGTGAACCCGAATGGATTTGTCCTTTGTGTTAATCACATCAAGAAAATAGCGTATTAAAAAGAGGATTTAATAGAACATTGTCGAAAGTATACATATTAAGGAAAATATTTAAAGGAAGTGATATTATGAATTGTCCATCCTGTGGTCAACAAACAGAGGAAGGAAAATTTTGTACGAACTGTGGTGCACAGCTGCCTAATGAGGAATATGCTGCTACTGCTGACCCGACGATTAACATGGCCCCTCAGGTAAACCAATCTGGGCAACGTGAACAAACGGGGAATGTACAGAAACCAAATGAAGCAGCAGAAAAATTAAAAACAGCAGGGTCGAATTTTGGCCACTTTTTTGTCACACTGCTAAGAAGTCCAGGTGAAGCAAAAAAAGCTAACAGCAATGATTTAATCTCTGCATCCATTACAATCGTTATTTTTTCAATATTAATTGCTTTAGGCTATCATTTATCCCTTAACTCTGTGTCAACCGGATTTTTCGGTGGTCCGTCTTTTTCATTTTTTGATAGTTTTATCTTGCCTTTAATCGAATTTATCATCTTATTTATAATAGTAGCAGCTTTAACGTTTGCAGGGGTTAAGATAACTGGCCAAACATTGTCATTCACAGACGTTCTTGCAAAATATGGTGGATATTTAACACCTTTCCTTGTATTGTATGTAATCGGGTTTTTGTTTACATTGGTTGGCCTTTCTTCATTTTCAGGATTACTTATATTGGTTAGTATCTTAGGTACACTGTTAATCGCACCTACACTTATCCTGCTTGAACAGCCTGCAAGTGGGTTTGACCGTATTTATGTATTAATCGCAATTTACGTTGTTTCATTGTTGGTACTTGGATTCTTTATTCAGTCATTCATTCAGAACATTCTTAGCAGCTTAATGGGGGGCAGCTTGTTCGGTGGATTTTAGCTAGTTAAAGGAGGATGCTTATACAGTAAAGCATCCTCCTTTTCATTTATCCAAAGAAAAAGTCAAATATATTTCCGCCAGTTGAGCTTCTTTTGTTATAGAACTCGGAGTATCCACAGTTCTTGCAGTATACTACGATGAACTGATTATTTTGCACATCAAACATTTTGGATAGGCCAGTCCCGGTCATAGCCACTTCTTTTTTGTCAGCATCTGTGCTGCCACATTTAATACATCCTTTAGATTCTTCCATTTTTTTCACTCCTTTAGATGTATTACGAAATAATTGCTGTATTTGTTTCATTTTTTATTATTGAGGACACTATCATGCTTCTTTAATGGATTGCCACTTGGCTAAGGATTCAGCGGGAATTGCATATGTATTTCAACAGTTCAAATATGACCAAATCCTTACATTTTTCCCATAAAACGCACAAGCTATAAAATGGCTTGTGCGTTGATTTTAATCCTTTTCATATTTATTATGATTTGGCGTAACACCGGTGAAATTGCCATCAATGTCTGCTGACAAAAATTGTTCTAAATCCTCTACAGCCCCAACATTTTCATCACTGTTTGCATACATTTCATCATAACTTTCCTGATCACCGTAAATATCTGATGGCGTATTGGATGTACCATAGCGACTTACATCCTGCCATGCATCTTCTGCATCATATTCTGTCTCTATTTCATCACCGGGATCATTCGGATTAATATTCGGGCTAAATACTTCCTCTTCAACCGGACGATTCCGCTCAAAAGTATTGTTTGAGGCATGTTCAATACATACGTCCGTTGTCGGAATTGCTTCCAGACGTTCATATGGTATATCTCTTCCGCATTTCGTACATATTCCATAGGTACCATCTTCTATTGCATGAAGCGCCTCATTTATTTCCTCCAGTTCTTCTTCGGCATGCTCATTCAATGCCACATCCTTTTCCCGGTCATAAAGTGCAGTTCCATGTTCAGCAGGATGGTTGTCATAATTGGACAATTCCCCAATCGATTCCTGCGCAAATTCAAATTTCAGGCCAAAGTGATCCTGTACATGTTTAATTAGTTCATTTTGACGTTCCTCGAGTGCTACTTTACATTTATTTAATTGATCGTTTGTAATCATTGTAACCAGCCTCCATTCAAAAGAAAGGGATTGCTAGTTATACTATGTGTAAAAGCAGTAAGTTGATTCTTTATTTCTTCTCTAAAATCATGTCAATATGTGGAATATTGTCCTCTAAATATGAATCACTGATTTGCCTAAATCCAAACGATGAATAGAATTTCTTCAAATATTCCTGCGCCTGAATCTTTATTTTGTTTTCGTTCCATTCTTCAAAAATGTACTCAATTGCCCGCTGCATAATTTCCTTTGCATACCCCTGTCCGCGGAATTTTTCGGAAACCAGTACCCGTCCAATCGAAACCTCAGGATATTTTGATTCTTTAGGTACAATCCGAACATAAGCCGCAATCTCATTATCAACCTTTAAATAGTAATGAATCGAACGCTGGTCATGGTTATCCAATTCATAATACGGACAAGCCTGCTCCACAACAAAAACATCCACACGAGCCTTTATAATTTGGTACAATTCGTCTGCGGAAAACTCTTGAAATGATTTAATATACCAATTCATAAAATCCATCCTTTTTTTGAATACTATACCACATTTAAAAAGGATTTTAGCTCCTTTTTGTCGAAATTGTTAGTATTACGGACAAAAGGAGCAACGATATAATGATAACAAAGGATAGTACTATAGGCTTTGTCGGAACCGGAGTAATGGGGAAAAGCATGGCAGCAAATTTACAAAAAGCGGGATACAATTTAACCATTTATACAAGGACGAAAGACAAAGCACAGGGCCTGCTGAATAATGGTGCCGTTTGGAAAAGTTCAATTGCGGAATTAGCAAAATCCTCTCAGGTAATCATAACAATGGTGGGCTATCCAAATGATGTTGAAGAGATTTATTTTGGTAAGGACGGCATACTTGAAAATGCAGAAAAAGGCACATATGTTATTGATATGACAACATCAAAGCCTTCATTAGCTGAAGAGATTTATAAACAAGCTACCGCAAAAGAAATAAAAGCTTTAGATGCGCCTGTTTCTGGAGGCGATGTTGGAGCAAAAAATGGAACGCTTGCGATTATGGCCGGTGGTGATCAAGCTGCATTTGACAAGGTCTTTCCACTTCTGGAGATTATGGGCGGACAAATAATTTTACAGGGCGATGCTGGTGCTGGGCAACATACAAAATTATGTAACCAAATTACAATCGCTTCAAATATGATCGGGGTATGTGAAGCAATTGTATATGCTAAAAAAGCAGGACTTAATCCAGTAAGTGTACTTGACAGTATTACAACTGGCGCTGCAGGAAGCTGGTCATTATCCAATTTGGCGCCAAGAATGGTTAAAGGGGATTATGCACCAGGATTTTTTGTTAAGCATTTTATAAAAGACATGACGATTGCGCTTGAATCAGCTCAAGACCTGGGTTTATCAACACCTGGGTTATCTCTTTCATTAAGTTTATACAAAGAGCTTGCTGAAAAGGGTGAAAATGATAGTGGTACCCAAGCCTTGGTAAAACTATTTCAGTAATTCTATTTCTGATTTTACTTTATCAGCTCCTCAGGACTAGTGTCTGTGGAGCTTTTTATTCTTATTTGCTTGATCAATTTCTGCCTGAACAAGGAATGCTAAATCGTCATTGCCAAAAAGCTGCAGCACATTTATTACGGTTTGATTTGGTATTTCTTCTGATTCTTCTTTTGACACTGTCAGTTCTAATGCTTCATTTAAAGCAGCATTTTTCATTTGGTCTGGATAAGCTTTTTGATATAGTTCCCTAGGATCATGGCCATTGTTTATACACCACTGTGCATATATTAAAATCATCATTTTTTCATCGTTCTGATAGCTTTCTATAACTTGTTTTTCTATATCTTTATTGTCCATTTTACTCACCGACTTTTCGCAGCATAAATACCCACATAAATGTCAGGGCCTGATTTAATTCAATTGGGAGATCCTGATAATGCTTTTCTTTTACACCCTCTTTATAAACTCCAAATCCGTCTATATATTCAAATTTATGTTCAATTGCCAATTGCTGAAATTCCCATGGCATCATCGTGTTGCAAATCGTTTTCTCTCCATGCAGTCGTGGATAACTATTTGCACGTGGTCCCGCTGTTGGACCTAGTATACCCACACATAAAAACCCATCCTTCTTTAAAACTCTCCATAATTCATTTAGAGCGTTTAAAGGAACCTCAGTCCATTCCAGCACATTCACTGCCATCATTCCATTAAAGCTTTCATTATCAAAGGGTAAATGATTAACATCCCCTTGCAAAAAATTAATTTCTTCGCTTTGCAATCGCTTCTTGGCACGGCTAATCATTTCCGTAGAAAGATCCATTCCCATAACGTTATATCCAGATTGATGCAATTTAAAGGAACCATATCCATCACCACAGCCAATATCAAGAATCTTTTTACCTTTTGCAATGTACTTCTCGATAAAAGGGATAATATCTTTCCTGCTTCCTTTATCCCACATATTGACACTTCTTTCATTCCAAAAATCGGCACGGCTATCCCATTGTTTTTTTGCCTCTTCATGCCAGTCAAAGGATCCCATTTATGTCACCCTTTCCGCTAAATACTTATTTCAATGATAGAGGATTTTTATATGGTTGGAAAGCTTTTAGCAGTTTTTTATAAGAACGAAAATAGAAAGCGCCTGTAGTCTCATTTATCAAAAAAAAGGCATATCTCACGGTTGAGATAAGCCTTTTTGGATTTATATATTATTATAGACGAGTTACGTTAGCTGCTTGTGGTCCGCGGTTACCTTCAACAATTTCAAATTCAACGTCTTGGCCTTCTTCAAGCGTTTTGAAACCTTCAGCTTGGATAGCTGAGAAATGTACGAATACATCGTCTCCGTCTTCACGTTCGATGAAACCGAAGCCTTTTTCTGCATTAAACCATTTTACTTTACCAGTCATTAAAATGACCTCCTTATACAAATATCGTGCAAAGTAATTGAATCATAAATACTATTACACCACTTTGATAAAGAGATCGTAAAGTATTATTCAAACTCCAATTTCCTTTTGCACTTTTAAGTTTACCCTTTCATCCTTAATAAAGCAAGCAAATTAAACAAAATGATATAATAAATTTAATTAAAAAACACAATTTTCTTTTAATTAATCAGGCTTGGAAAACATGCGTTTAAACTCCCTGATAAGCTTGAAATTATAAGTCAACATTGATAAAATAAGTTCTTGCAAGATTATAATATAATAGGACTGCCATGCATTTATATCTTGCAAATATGAATGATAGGTGGTAAATCAATATGGAAAATACAGAACAATATCAGGTTTTATTGTACTACAAATTTGTACCGATCGAGGATCCAGAAATATTTGCAGAGGAGCATTTGAAATTTTGCAATGATCTAGGATTAAAGGGACGGATTCTGATTGCAAAAGAAGGAATTAATGGAACAGTATCCGGCACAATTGAACAGACAGAACAATACATGACATTCATGCATGGCGATGAACGTTTTCAAGACATGACATTCAAAATCGACAAACATGATAAGCATGCATTCAAGAAAATGCACGTAAGACATCGCCCAGAGCTCGTTACACTTCGACTCGACGATGCAGTCAGCCCAATTAAAAAAACAGGAACATTCTTATCACCAAAAGAATTCTACGATGCAATGCAGGATGAAAACGCAATTATTTTAGATACACGAAATGATTATGAGTATGAGCTTGGCCATTTCCGCGGAGCAATCAACCCGGATATTGAATCTTTTCGTGATTTGCCTGAATGGATTCAGCAGAACAAAGAACAGCTCAAAGGAAAGAAAGTATTAACCTATTGCACCGGCGGCATTCGCTGTGAAAAATTTACCGGCTGGCTAATGGACGAGGGAATTGAAGATGTAAATCAGCTTCATGGCGGAATTGTTACGTATGGCAAAGATTCCGAGGTGCAAGGCGAACTATGGGACGGTCAATGTTATGTATTTGATGAACGTATTTCTGTTCCGGTTAATCATAAAGAACACGTTATCGTAGGGGTTGATTACTTTGATGGTCAGCCTTGTGAACGCTTCGTAAATTGTGCAAACCCTGAATGCAATAAGCAAATTCTCTGCTCTGAAGAAAATGAGCATAAATATATGCGTGGCTGCACACATGAATGCCGTGTAAGTCCACGAAACATGTACGTAAAGGAACATGACTTATCGCAGGAAGAAATCCAGCACAGGCTTGAAGCACTTGGAGAAAATATGAAGCAAGAAGCATAAAGTATGGACGGCCTATTCAGGGTCGTCTTTTTATTTGCAAAAAATGGGACAGGCAAGAATTTATCCACCTGTCCCTTTGACTATGATGCTTGTTGTTTTGCTTTATCCGACCTACTTTGAACATATTGAAGTGCTGCAATCGCTCCAGCAAGTACAAATCCGATCAGAGAGAATATTGGATCTGGGTAAACCAGTAATATTCCACCTGCAAATAATACAATCCGCTCAATCCAATTTACTTTGTTAATAAAATGCCCGATCATACTTGCACTAATACTTGCCATTCCAAGCAGTGCAGTGATAACAGCAATAGATACGTTTGTTACGTTAGCATCTCCCTGTAATAGAAGAATTGGATTCGAAACAAACATATAAGGAATAATAAACGCGGCTACAGCCAGTTTTACAGCCGTCACACCCGCCCTCATCGGGTTCGCGCCGGCTATACCTGCGCCGGCATAAGCGGCTAAGCAAACTGGCGGCGTAATATCGGCCACAATTCCAAAATAGAATACAAACATATGAACAGCTATTACTGGCACATCAAAGGCCAATAATGCTGGTGCAGCCATTGTTGCTGTTACAACATAGTTTGCTGTAGTAGGCAGACCCATTCCTAAAATGATACACGCAATCATTGTAAAGAACATAACTAGGAAGAATTGTCCTTGTGCAAGTTCAATAATTCCGCCAGCAATTTTCGGTCCTAATCCTGTAGTCGTTACCGTACCAGCGATTATACCTGCAGTCGCACAAGCCGCGATAACTGGCAATGCAGTCCTCGCACCTTCCTCAAGAATTTTAATAATTTCTTTTAGTGACATTCTCGTATCTTTTCTAAAGAAACTAATTACAAACGCCGTACCTATAGCGAATAACGCAGCATACGTTGGGGTGTAACCAGCAAGAAGAAAGCCAATGATGATCACGAGTGGAAGGAATAAATCTAACCGCTTTACCAGATTTTTTATTTTTGGTAGCTGATCGGCTGCTAATCCCAAAACACCTTGCTTCCTTGCTTCAAAATGTGTACCTAAAAATACACCGGAGAAATATAAAATAGCAGGAATGATTGCAATTACAATGATTTCGTTATATGGAATCCCTGTATATTGCGCCATAATGAATGCTGCAGCTCCCATAATTGGGGGCATGATTTGTCCACCAGTCGAGGCAGATGCTTCTGTTGCAGCAGCAAAGTGCGGCTTAAATCCTGCGTTTTTCATCATTGGAATTGTAAATGATCCAGAACCTACTGTGTTCGCAACAGAGCTTCCACTTACCATCCCTTGCAGACCACTGGCTGCTACCGCTGCTTTTGCTGTTCCACCAGTATATTTACCGGTTAAGCGTAAAGCAATATCATTAAAAAACTGCCCAATATTTGTTTTTACTAACATCACGCCAAAGAATAAGAATAAATAGATATACGTAGATGAAATCTGTATTGGGATACCAAATATAGAACTTGAACTAAAAAACATTTCTGTCGCTAGTGATGGCCAATCATACCCAGCGTGTCCAATAACCGGAATATATTGACCTAACAACCCATAAAGTAATGCCACAATGGCAATTATTACAATTGGAAGACCTACAACACGTCTTGTTGCCTCTAATAAAAGCAAGATACCTGCTGTTGCAACAATTTGATCAAATGCTGTAAAACCAAATATGATTGCTTCATTGATTAAGCGATCATAACTGTAAATAATATAAAAATTGGTAAATAGTGCCGCAAATGCTAGTAATGCGTCATACCAAGGTACACCTCTTTTTTTCACCATCGATGATTTTATTGGATAAAACAGATATACCAAGCATAATGCTGCACCTAGATGAATAGCCCCTTGAATTAACGAAACATAAGCACCTTTATATGCAGTATAGAGCTGGAAGATGGTTAAAGCACCACCCAAAATGAGCGTTACCCATCCCCATGGTCCTAAATTTGTACGAAAATTACTTTCCTTATCGTACTTTTTCATCAATTCATGCTGGTCAATCTGTTCTGTAGCCTGTGCAGTCATGGTTTCCCCTCCATTCCGCTTGTCTGTATTTTGAGGTGAAAGAACCGGACAATCGTGTCCGGTTCTTTCTATTATTCAATAATACCGACTTCTTTATAATATTTCTCTGCACCTGGGTGAAGCGGCAAATCACCGACACCAGTTAATGCACTATCTTCTGTAATTAATTTTGCTTGGGCAATCGTCATGTCGCCACCTTTTTCAAACAATGTCTTCGTTAAATCATAAGCAAGATCTTCACTAATTGCTGATTTTGATCCAAGAAGCAAAGCCATTGCGGTTACTGTTTGAACAGGCTCTTTTTGCCACTCATATGTTCCCGGTTCAACCGTATATGCCTCGTATTGGCTATTGTCTACTACTTCTTGTAAAGCGTCTCCTTCAATATCAAGGAACTTAACCTCTTTTGTAGCAGCCTGCAGCTCATCAGTTGATGAAGATGGAACACCTACAACCTCAATAGAAGCATCGATTGTTCCGTTTTGCAGTTTACTTTTAGCGTCACCAAAGCCTTCTTCATATGCTTCATAGTCGCCTTCTTCAATACCATATGCCTTCAAAATTAACTCGGCTGCTGCACGAGTCGCTCCACCTGGAGGTCCAACTGCAACTTTTTTACCTTTTAAGTCCGCGATTGATTCTATTCCAGTTGACTCTAACGTAGCTACTTGAACCGCTTCAGGATAAAGAGAAGCAATAACAGCTACATCGCTGGAATCTTTTCCTTCGAATTCCCCTGCTTGGTCAACAGCATCAATCAATGTAGTGTTTTGTGCGATACCAAGCTGGAAATCCCCACCCTGTATTTTAGCTATGTTTTCAACGGAAGCACCTGACTCTACCGAACTGACATCGAATCCATCAACATCAATGTTGTTCTTCCATAGAGTAGCCATTTCAGCGCCAAGCGGATAGTAAACACCACCGACACTACCGGTCCCCATGGTAAGGTTTGTCACAGCTTCCTTCTCCTTAGCATCATCGCCGCCGGATCCTTTGCCGCTCTCACCGCAAGCACTTAAAACCATGCCAATAGCAAGAATCAGGACAAGTAAAAATAGAGTTCTTTTTCTCAAAATAACTCCCCCTTTGTATTTTTTATTCAAATCATATTACTAGTAAAGCAACATGATTAAAATCAAAACAGTTTTCCATATTGAAAACGTTTTATTATGTATTTTACCTTTTTTTCGCCCATTCTTCAAGTTTTAAGAAAATTGCAAAATGTATCAGCTGCATTTTTGACACCTTCTTATTATGTTGCTATCCTTTAATTTAAGGAGCTGATTTGCTTGTCCATTTATCATTTTTCAGCAAAAACAATTATGGGTGATGATAAATCATTAAACGATTACAAAGGAAAAGTTCTTCTTATTGTGAATACAGCGAGTGAATGTGGTTTTACACCACAATTTGAAGGATTACAGACTCTGTACGAACAGTATAATAATCAGGGATTGGAAATTATTGGTTTCCCTTGCAACCAGTTTAACAATCAGGATCCTGGTAACGATAAGGAAATATCTGCCTTTTGCGAACGAAATTATGGTGTAACTTTCCAGATGTTCAGTAAAGTAGATGTTAAAGGAGACAATGCACATCCATTATTTGTTTATCTTACAAAAGAAGTACCTGGAATGCTTACGAAACAAATTAAATGGAATTTCACCAAGTTTTTAATTGATAGAAATGGCGAGGTTATTAATCGTTATGCACCGCAGACGAAGCCTGAAAACCTGCAAAAAGATATTGAAAATGCATTAGATGAATAATAAAAGGACCTTTCCATTGCTGATTGGCTGATGGAAAGGTCCTTTTATTATAGTATTTTATCTAAAAATTGTTTTGCTCGCTCTGTACCGGGGTTGTTAAAAAATAGAGCAGGTTCCCCTTCCTCTATTAACTTTCCTTCATCTAAAAACAGTATTCGGTCAGCAACCTCTTTTGCAAAATTCATTTCATGTGTCACGACGATCATCGTCATCCCGGTTTGTGCAAGATCCTTCATTACATCCAGTACTTCCTTAACCATTTCTGGATCGAGTGCTGAGGTTGGTTCATCGAATAACATGACTGCGGGATCCATTGCAAGCGCCCTAGCTATTGCCACACGCTGTTTTTGACCGCCTGACAGTCGATTTGGGTATGCATCCATTTTATCGGATAGACCAACCTTTTCGATTAACTGTTTGGCAATTGATTCCGCCTCTGCCTTTTTCACTTTTTTCACTTTTTGCGGGGCATAGGTAACGTTTTCCAGGACGGTCATGTGGGGAAATAAATGAAAGTGCTGGAATACCATACCGATATTTTTTCTAATTTCCATCTTATCTGATTCGGAAGCGGTAATCTCTTCATCGTTTACCAGAATAGTTCCAGATGTCGGCTGCTCCAAAAGATTTAAGCAACGTAATAAAGTTGATTTACCAGAACCTGATGGACCAATGATCGCAACAACTTCTCCCTGTCTAAACGTTGTCTGGATGTTCTTTAGGACAATATTTTTATCAAAGTTTTTAATTAAATTCTTCACTTTAATCACTTAGTCTCATCCTCCGTTCGACAACCTTACCTGCCGAGGTTAATACGTAAACCATTACCCAATAAATAACACCGGCAAATAATAATGGCTCGAAATTATGAAACGTATCTGCACCGACAATTTGTGCACGCCTCATTAAATCTAAATAACCTATAACTGAAACGATAGCGGATTCCTTCGTTAATGTAATAAATTCGTTCATTAATGCAGGTAAAATATTTTTCAACGCTTGTGGCAATATAATATTTCTCATCATTAGTTTGTATGGAACGCCTAATGCTTGTGCAGCCTCTGTTTGACCCTTATCAACTGCCAAGATGCCAGCACGGATTATTTCAGACACATATGCCGCCGAATTTAATCCAAATGCTAACACCGCGGAGAGAAATGGCGATATATCATACCCTGTTAGTTGCGGAACAGCAAAGTAAATAATCATTAATTGCAAAATTAAGGGTGTACCGCGAAAAATGGATGTATATGCATTTGCAAACCACTTGAAAAAGGGATTATTCGTAATTTTACATAAAGCTAGTAACGTCCCCAAAATAAATCCTGCTATTATACATACACTTACAAATTTTAATGTGACCCATATTCCTTCCAGCATAAAAGGAATATAAGGCACGATTTGGCTGAAATCCAAATTCATGCCTTAACACCTCGTCTCTCTAGTTGAATTTTACTGTATTTCCGACAGCCACTTATCCTTTAATTCTTGCAGCTTTCCGTTTTCCTGTAATTTTTTTAGCACTTGGTTTACGTCTTTTACTAGGTCACTATCCTTTGGAAAAGCAATTGCCATTCCTGGTGAACTTGTTGTAGGATCATCAAATCCTTCTAAATCTTGCTCTTTTATATAACCGACTGCAACCGTTTTATCCATATAGGCCACATCAATACGATTTGATTTTAGTTCCTGGATTAGGATATTGGCATTATCAACCTTTTTAACCTTAAATCCATATTCTTCACTTAATATTTCTGCACCCTCTTCTTGAATCGTGCCTAATTGAACACCAACCGTTTTCCCTTTTAAATCTTCTAACGTTTTATTCTTGGAATCTGGCAAACTAATAAACATTTCGCCTGAACGATTATATTCGGTAGAGAAATCTACATTCTTTTTACGCTTCTCCGTTGCACTCATCCCAGCCATTACCATATCAACACGCTTCGCTTGCAAAGACCCCACTAACCCATCAAACTTCATATCTTCAATCTGTAACTCATATCCTAGTTCATCTGCGATCATGTTGGCTAAATCGATATCAAAGCCTTCGAAATCCCCTTCCGTATCACGGGACTCAAATGGAGGGAAGTCCGCCGAGGTTGCCATTTTTAAAATCTTGTCGTTTTCTGAATTACTAGTTTCTGAGCTTGCACTATTATCACTGCCACAAGCCGCCAGTGTACTAATTACTATTAAAAAAACAATTATTTTACCAAATGAGAATTTCATATGTTATACGCTCCTTATGTTTATAAAATTGTTTGCATTTTTATGCGTTTGTGCGAATAAAAATTATTTGCTTTTAAATTCGCGTTTGATTTCTTCCAGTAATTCAGTTTCTGTCAAAATATCATATCCAGTTTGGGCTAATGAGAGTGCCCCATTGGATAAAATTTGATGTCCCACGTTTGTAATGGTTATATCCGCGAATTCCTTTGTATGTGCTATTAGCCCTGGCTTATATAAACCTATATATGGATGAATTGCCGGAACAACCTGACTGACGTTTCCCATGTCTATTGAACCGTAACTTGCTTTAGCCTGATGAATGGTCTGTGCATCTGTTTCTTGCAGATTTTTTGTAAATGCTTCAGATAGTGTGTTATTTGTAATCATGTTGTCATAGCTTAATTCATAATTGGAAATCTTAAGTTCAGCACCTGTCATAAGTGCTGCGCCATTGGCAATTGCTTTCACCTTTTCGACTATTTCATTTAACAATGGACGTTCTTTGGCACGAACATAGAATTGTGCAACGGCTTTGTCAGGCACTACATTTGCCGCTTGCCCGCCTTCTGAAATGATGCCATGAATACGGACGTCTAAGGGAACATGCTCTCGTAATGCATTGATTCCGTTAAATAACTGGATAACACTATCAAGCGCGTTAATCCCTTTCTCAGGTGAAGCTGCGGCATGTGAGGACTTCCCTGTATAAGTGAACTGAATTGCATCCATCGCAAGCGAATCGCCACTTACATATGACTGATCAGAAGGATGTAAGATCATCGCAACGTCAATGTCCTCAAAAACTCCCTCTTCGCTCATTGGTACTTTTGCGCCATTCGTTTCTTCAGCCGGTGTCCCTAGAACGATAATCCTTCCACCAGTTTCCGATACTAGTTTACTAAGGATGACACCCGCACCAGCACTCATCGTGCCAATTAAATTATGCCCGCATCCATGACCCACACCAGGTAACGCATCATATTCAGCTAAATATGCAATGGCAGGTCCAGGTCTCCCGCTGTTAAATTCCGCTTTAAAAGCGGTCGGTCTGTTTACGATACCTTTTTGTATGTTAAATTGATGCTTTTGTAAAAAATCTATGAGCAGTTGTGATGACTCAAATTCCTGATCGCCAAGTTCTGGATTTTTATATAAATGATCACTCATATTCCAAAGCTGTTGTTCTATCTTCTTTATTTCCTCACTCAATTTGTGCTTCATAAAAAATCACCTTCATTATGCATATTTATAATTTAATATGTATATTTATACCACGAATGAATCAGGAAATGCAATAGTTTTTTTACATAATTTTTGAGTGGATAGGGTTTTGCTCCCTGTGGTTGATGTTTGCTCTCTCCGGTTGATGTTTCCTCTCTCCGGTTGATGTTTGCTCTCTCCGGTTGATGTTTGCTCTCTCCGGTTGATGTTTGCTCTCTCCGGTTGATGTTTCCTCTCTCCGGTTGATGTTTCCTCTCTCCGGTTGATGTTTCCTCTCTCCGGTTGATGTTTCCTCTCTCCGGTTGATGTTTCCTCTCTCCGGTTGATGTTTCCTCTCTCCGGTTGATGCAACATAAAAAAACGAGCGCTGCTTCACGCGCTCGTTTATATTATTAATATGCTTTTGCCCAATAAACTAATTCTTTTGCTTCCTTGCCGCAGCATACACATGTATCTGACACTTTCTCTTGTTCAAATGGAATACAGCGTGATGTTGCAGCTGTCTCTTCTTTAATCTTTTCTTCGCATTCTTGATCTCCGCACCACATTGCTTTAATGAATCCTGTTTTTTGATCAAGCGTTTGTTTAAATTCTTCCATATCCTTTGCAATGGTGGTTTTTTCGTTGCGGTGTGCCAAGGCTTTATCAAATAGTCCCTGCTGTATTTCTTCCAACAATGCAGGTAAACGGTCCTCCAGGTCACTAAGTGCAACGAATTCTTTATCACCGGTATCACGGCGGACTAATACGACTTGTTCTTTTTCAATATCTTTTGGACCCATTTCAACGCGGACGGGAATACCTTTCATTTCGTATTCGTTGAATTTCCAGCCCGGCATTTTATCACTGGCGTCGATATCCACGCGAATGATTTCTTTTAACTTATCGCGTAATTCGTATGCCTTATCCAATACGCCTTCTTTGTGTTGTGCAATTGGTACAATCATTGCCTGTGTTGGTGCAATTCGTGGCGGGATGACCAAACCGCGATTATCACCATGTACCATGATTAATGCACCCATGATCCGTGTGGAAAGCCCCCATGATGTTTGATGGACAAACTGGCTTTTGCCGTTCTCGTCTAAATACGTAATGTCAAACGCTTCAGCAAAACCTGAGCCAAAATGATGGGATGTCCCGGATTGCAGAGCTTTTCCATCATGCATTAAGCTTTCAATTGTTAAGGTATACTTAGCGCCGGCGAATTTCTCCTTATCCGTTTTGCGGCCTTTATAAACTGGAATAGCTAGATATTGTTCTACAAGGTCTGCATAAACACCAAGCATTTTATTCGTTTCTTCAGATGCATCCTCATCAGTCGCATGTGCCGTATGTCCTTCCTGCCAATGGAATTCAGATGAACGCAGGAATGGGCGGGTTGTTTTTTCCCAGCGAACCACATTCCCCCATTGATTATACAATTTTGGAAGGTCACGGTATGAATGTATATTTTTTGAATAATAGTCACAGAAAAGTACCTCCGAGGTTGGACGAACTGCAATTCTTTCGGCTAATTCTTCATCCCCACCATGTGTAACCCAAGCAACTTCAGGGGCAAAACCCTCTACATGGTCCTTTTCTTTTTGGAGCAGACTTTCTGGAATAAATAATGGAAAGGCAACATTGGAATGCCCTGTTTCTTTAAACTTCCTATCCAATTCATCGCGAATATTTTCCCAAATGGCATAACCATATGGCTTAATAATCATTGTCCCTCGAACTTGTCCATAGTCAACCAACTCAGCTTGTTTGACGACATCTGTATACCATTGGGCAAAGTCATCTTCCATTGCCGTAATTTTTTCCACAAACTGTTTATTTTTCTTACCCATACTGAACACCTCTTTAAGAAAATTTATTAAAATATATAAAAGACCTCGTATCCCTATAATAAGGGACCGAGGTCTGGTGGTACCACCCTTGTTTGCAAAAGGAAAACCGTGTTATATGAGCCAATGTTAAATAAACTGTCGCCCTTTAACATCTGGTCTCTGGCTTCCATCTTGCCACTCTGCGTGATAACGGTTATAAACCGCGCTTTATCTCACAGCAAATTTGCCGAAAGAATAGCGAACTTAAAGGCAGGTTCCAATTCGTGTCTTTGGAAATTCACACCGGCCATTTCCTCTCTTTCAAAGACAACTGAATTGTACTATTCCTTATCAACGTTTCCTATATTGTATTTTTAAATATATAGTGATGTGAAAGTAATGTCAAGCCCTACTCCTTCATAACCTTTTCAAACCTTGAGAACGTGTTTTCCCCTTCACCAGTACATCCGATAAAAGTATATCCCGCTTCCTCGTAATACCGGTTTAATACTGGATTACTAGCAATACAGTCCAGACGTAAATATCCCTCACTAATACTATTATTCTCATCAATCCAATGCAACAGTTTGCTGCCAATCTGATTATCGCTATGGTCTCTGCTCACTGCAAGTCGGTGTAAATAATAAGCATTGTCCTTTCGTTCACCCCAAATTGCTACATCCCACTCATTTTGGTTAGGTGAAAGATTAAAAGTGGCAACTATGTTTTTATCATTATCTTCAACCACATATGTAGTACCCGACGTAATATCCTGTCTTATTTCGCCGTCTTCACCGCCATTTCGTAAATATTCCCACTGCTGAATACCTTTTTTCTCAAGCCAAAATGCGACATTTCGCAAAAGCTGCAGTACATCATTTGTATCGTCTACCTTTGCCACTCTAACCGAATACTCGTCGAAACGATCCGTTAAAAAAAGTTCCCTCATAAAATTGTACCCCCATTCAGGATTATTTTATAAAAAGATATCAGTCCTAAGTATGAGTCAAATTCAAACTTACAGCCGTTACATAACTATGTCATCCTGCTAAACTTATACATAAAAAGATGCTGGGAGAGACGACAAAGTGAGTATATTAAAAAATAAAAATTTCTTCGTATTATTTATAGGAAGAATTATAACAAATATTGGTGATAGTATATATTATGTTGCCGCAATGTGGTTAGTTTATAGTTTAGGTGGAAATGCATTTTATTCAGGGCTAGCAGGATTTTTAACGCTTCTCCCTTCATCTTTACAATTTATTACTGGTCCTTTTGTTGATCGTTGGCCAATCAAACGGACATTAATGATTACGCAAATACTTCAAGCAATACTTATTTTAATTATCCCGGCAGCTTATTACTTTCATGTGTTAACCATTCAGCTTGTTCTTATCATCATGCCAATTGTGTCATTCATTGAACAATTCGCTTATCCATCACAAACAAAAGCATTGCCCTTAATCTTAACTAAGAAAGAGTTAGTAAAGGGAAATTCATATTTCTCTTTTGCATATCAGGGTATAGATTTAGTTTTTAATGCAATTTCAGGCATACTAGTAGCCTTTGTTGGGGCTATTACACTTTATCTGATGGATTCAATAACATTCGCTATCGCAGCTATCCTGTTTGCTTCATTGAAAATCCCTGCATCGGCAGAAGAAAGGATAACACATAAAAAAGGGATTATACATGCTGCAGGAACCTATCTTACAGAGTTAAAAGAGGGCTTTTCCATTGTATTTGGTTCTTTAATGGCTACCTTCTTAATTGGTTCCATTGTTGCAAATGCTGCAATAGGTGGTATGCTTGCAATTTTACCAGCATTTGCTGATAACCGTGGTGGATCAGAAATATATGGGTTATATTTAGCAGCAATATCAATGGGTGCCTTAATTGGTGCACTTTTTGCATCTCGAATGGGAAGATTCCGCGTTGGACTCTTTACCATCTGTGCTTTTTTGATTGCCTCCATATTATGGATTATATCTAGCTTACTGCCTTGGACATATGCTGCTATTATTTTGTATGGGATTGCCTGGATACCGGTTGGCGGTACTAATGTCATATTCGCTGCAACTATCCAAACCGTTGTACCGAACAGACTTCTCGGCAGGGTTAATTCAGTATCCGCCAGCATGAGTACAATTGCCATGCCGATCGGTTCGTTAGCAGGAGGATATTTTGCAACGATTACTAATAGCACAATCATTTTTGCTATTACAGGGCTTGGACTATCCTTTGTTTCATTAGTTTGGTTAATTCACCCCGGATTACGTAATTTACCAAAAGCGGAAGCATTATCACCGGAAACGTTTGGATTGGACTTTACTGACAAGCAGTTGAATATATCTGAACAAAATTAAAGCTGCAATATGTGAAAAAATCGCTAGCACCAATTAGAGCTATTAAACTTAAAATGAAAGGCAAGGGCTATCCCTTTGCCTTTCATCTAAATAACTTTTGCACCCAACGTATTCGCAAAATGCCCTAACGCCCATTCATGTCCTGCTTCATTAAAGCTTGCAACTGCATCCCTGTGTACAACAATATGAAACCCTTTATTATAAGCATCAACAGCAGTATGCAGCACACAAATATCGGTACAAACTCCAACCAAATGAACTTCATTAATTCCTCTCTCACGGAGTTTAATCTCTAAATCTGTTCCTGCAAAGGCGCTATAGCGGGTTTTATCAAAATAATAAACATTTTTGTTATCCTTATATTCCTGATAAACGGTTGCTAATTCACCATAAAGATTGCGGCCTTTTGTACCTATAAGATTATGAGGAGGAAATAATACAGATTCCGGATGATGCTGGTCCCCATCGGTATGCGCATCAATCGCAAATACAACATAATCCCCTGTGTTAATAAACTCCTTTGTCAGCGATACAATCTTTTCCTCAATTGCCTGTCCCGGTTTACCGCACGAGAGTTTCCCATTATCAGCAACGAAATCATTGGTATAATCGATGTTGATTAAAGCTCGTTTCATCCTATCCATCCCCCTTTGCAAGGCCTTATTCGTCTCTTTTATTTATTTCTGCTAATGGGTCAAATCCATCGCCTACCATTTTAAATGAATTCTTTCCTTCATTTAATTCAGAAACAAATACATCCCAGTTAGCAGCGTTAACAGCAATTAGAAATAAACGATCCAATACATCCAAATCGCCAATTGCCATTATCTTTTCTTTAATATCGTCGGGAACACTACCGAACCTCATATGAATTAAGCCTAACAAATCCTCTTTTTCCGTTACACTTACTGTCTCGTGACGATGGTCTTCATGTTCATGATTCATTGCAAAATCCCTCCAAAGTTTATTCTGGGACAAGGGTTCTGTCCCACTATTTTAAGATAATTTTGTGTCGTTCTCCTTTTGTTCGTAATGCTGCATGATAGGTTGGGCCAACTTTATCTGTATAGGTAAAACCATATTCAATTGCTGTTGTCACAAAGCTTTTGGCCGACCTTACTGCTTCTGCCACTGTTTTCCCTTTTGCAAGCTCAGCAGTAATAGCGGCAGAGTATGTACATCCAGCCCCGCTTGTATTAACCGTATCAATCCTTAGGGCCTCAAAAGAAGTAAACGTTTTTCCATCATAAAGAATATCAATAGCCGGACCCTTTAATCTTCCACCTTTAACTAAAACATACTTTGGACCTAATTGATGCAATTCGACAGCGGCTTGTTTTAAATCATCAACGTTATTTAAAGTACGTCCGTCTAACAAAAATGACGCTTCAGGCATGTTTGGTGTAATTATAGTTGCTAGAGGGATGAGTTTGTCCCTCATCGCTTCAATAGCATCGTCCTCCAACAATTTCGAATCCAGCTTTCCTACCATAACTGGATCAATAACAATATGCTGCGTGTCCGACCCGCTAATAATTTCTGTGGTTTTCTCAATTACTTCCTTGGAAAATAGCATTCCTGTTTTTAATGCGTCTACTCCAACCTGGTCGACAGCTGTTGCGTATTGCGCTTCTATTGCTTCAATGGTTTGAGGGTGTACATTTTTATTCGTAACAGGATGTCTAGCCACTATTGCCGTAACGACACTCATTCCATACACATCTAGTTCCTGAAATGTTTTAAGATCCGCTTGAATACCAGCGCTCCCACCAGCTGCAGAACCTGCAATTGTTAACACTCGTGGTGGTTTATCCATAAAAAATCCCCCTTTCTCGGAATGTTTTCTAAAAGAATGTTGTATTTACACATAAGACATATAATGCGACGTAAGGAATAATTCATATTCCGTTAAATTAAAACTAGCTTGAGAATATTATAAAATAACCGACAATATCATATGTAGTGCATTATAATCTCATTGCAATGATGAGTAGAACGAAATAGAAAAATCATTTACCCTCATACTAGCAGCCCGTATACACGGAGACTCCTGTGGGAGATGAGGCATCGGTGAGACCCCGGAGCGCGTCAGCGTGAGGAGGCTCATCAGCCGCCCACGGAAAGCGAAGTGTATACGGGCTGCGGGACCAAAGAGCGTCCAAAATAATGCAAAATCACCACAAGTATTTACGTCGCATTTTACGGATACTGCACAATAATGCAACAAAATTTACGAAAATAGCTTTTGGTTAAACAAATACGACAACAAAAAACCATACAATCATGATCAGCTGTATAACTACTTTTGCCACTGCACCACCTAAGAATCCAATCAGCGAGCCAATGGACGCTTGAATAGCCTCTTTTGCCGTTCGCTTCTGAATCAATTCTATAACAAAAACAGCAATAAATGGTAAAATTAGAATCCCAAATGGCGGAATGACAAACGATCCAATGATAACCGCAATTGCCGCACCGCGTTCTCCCCACTTACTTCCACCAAATTTCTTAACAAAATAACTGTTTGCTATTATATCGGATACGATAAGGATGACTGTCAATATCGCCATTGCAATCCAGAAAATTGTCGTTAATTCGTCCGCATTGATTACAAAATGATATAGTAAAAAGCCACCCCATAGAACAAGCGGAGATGGGATAATCGGAAAAACGATCCCAACAAAACTCAAAATAAATAGAGCCGCAATGACAATCCATATGATAATATCCAGCATGTCTACCTCCATCAATTATTTACTTTGCATCTTTTTGAAAAAAGCTAGATAGCTTTTTTTCTTCCTTTGCAATAATACGTTTATAATTCTCCATATGTTTCATTATGGATAAAACCGAAAGCAATATCACAATCACTGCAGGTTCTATCCCGAAAAAATAATACGTCGTAACTAAAAATGAAATGTACATAAACAAAACACCAATAACCAGGTAATCAGTTGCAAAGGTTAAAATGAGCAGAATACCAATTCCAATCACAGCAATTTTCCAATCTATAGCCAGCAGCGCGCCTACTAACGACGCTGTACCCTTCCCACCACTAAATTTCATGGCAATCGAATAATTATGACCAATAATTACAAAAAGTGCATTGATGTATACAAGCAGTGTTTGGGTATCACCAGTAATCCCGTATTCATTTAAAATAAATAATAATAAAATAATGGATAAAGTCGCTTTAAAAATATCGATAAGTGCAACAAAAATGCCATACTTCCACCCTAATAAAATCGTTGTATTGGATGCACCGGCATTTTTTACGCCAGCATTTTTTATATCTATTTTTTTATACTTTCCGACTAACTGTGAACCATGAATACTTCCAAACAAATAGCCAATAACAATACTTAGAAGATAATACATCGTTTTCCCCCTTTCGTTCATTCTATATATAATATATTATGTCGACAAGCGCATTACACGTTTTGTATAGACTGTTACCCATGGTTATTTACGAAAACATACCTCGAACAGTTTCATTATGATTTCATCTAAAGGAGTACGAAACTATTGAAAAAGATAAATAAAGATATCCTAACCTGGGTTATCATCATTCTATTCTTTACACTCATCATCATTGCCTACAATCAAGTTAATAATAAATACACAGATTTCGGGGAAGATGCAGCATTGCCAGCAGAACTGCACCCTATCGTTGAGGAGAAGAAAGACATTCTGCTAAAAAAAGCATCCAAGATTGGCATTACTGTTATCATTACTGAAAAGGTCCGCTCCATTAAACAGCAGAATGAATTATATAGACAAGGACGTGTAAAAGAGGGAGACGTTGTGACACACGCAAAAGGCGGAGAATCCTATCACAATTATGGATTAGCTTTTGATTATGCCTTGGAAAATCAAGAAGGAGAACTTATTTGGGATATTCATTATGATGGAAACAACAACGATAAATCCGACTGGTTTGAGGTAGCTGATCTTGCAAAAGACATGGGTTTTACCTGGGGTGGGGATTGGCATCATTTTAAAGATTACCCCCATTTACAGATGGACTTTGGACTAAGTATTCGTCAACTGAAAAATGGATTAAGGCCAAAAGCAAAATAATAGACAATCAATATTGCAGCATTTTATACTAAAATTATCTTGAATTCAAAATAAATTATAAGGAGGATATCGTAATGGAGCAGCTTAAAGGAATCCATCATGTATCCGCAATAACGGCTAATGCAAAGCAAAATTATCATTTCTATACAGAAATACTTGGAATGAGGCTAGTGAAAAAGACAGTTAATCAGGACGATACATCGGTATATCATTTATTTTATGCTGATGAAAAAGGAAATCCTGGTACAGACTTAACCTATTTTGAAATACCTCGTGCAGGCACTACCTATCCTGGAGTTAGCAGTATTTCAGATACTTCCTTACGTGTCCCTAATGATCAGGCTTTAGAGTATTGGCACAATCGGCTAAATGAATATAATGTGGACAATGATGGGATAACAATAGAGAATGAGCGCAATGTTATTCATTTTCGGGATCCTGAAAAACAACGATTAACACTTGTATCGGATGAAACAAATGTTGGAGTACAAGGCGGAAACCCATGGGCAAACAGCACTGTTCCAGCTGATAAAGGCATTCTTGGTCTAGGACCTGTGAAGCTTACAGTAAATAACCCGGCCCCAACGATTACAGCATTAACTGAATTGCTGACATTCAAACAGGTGAACAGCTATCCATCATCCGCAAAAGGACAACCGGACATCCTTGTGTTTGCAACCGGTGAAGGTGGGACAGGTGCAGAGATACATTTGGAAGAACGGAATGATTTACCTAAAGAACGGCCTGGACGTGGCAGTGTTCACCATGTTGCATTTCGTGTAAAAGACGAAGCAGAATTAGCAAAATGGCGGGAACGTATACAGACGCAGCGCGTACCAAATTCCGGTTTAGTGGACCGCTTCTATTTCAAATCATTGTATTTCAGAGAACCGAATGGCATTCTATTCGAATTAGCTACAGACGGACCAGGGTTTGCAACTGACGAAGCTATTGATCATTTAGGGGAATCTCTTGCATTGCCGCCTTTTTTCGAGGATCGCCGCGAGGAAATTGAAGCGAAATTAAAACCATTGGATACGAAAAGACCGCATTAGAATGTGCGGTCTTTTTCGAATCACTGCTTGTTTACCGTTCCAGTTGCTTCATCCGTTTCTTCTGGCATTGGATCAACGGTATGTTTATAATTATACCCTTTAGAAATGGAAACCAGCGTTAATAGTAACACCACAAGCATAATTACCACTGCAATTGCAATATATGCGAACATTAACTTTACTCCTTGCTTATTCATTCATGTTTAATACATAAACTTCTTTTTCCCGTTTCCAGCCTTTTTGTTCAAAAAACTGATGTACACCCGTATTCTTCGTTGTTATTGCTGCAAAAAGTTGACTGATTCCTTTCTTCCCGGCAAATCGCTCCACTTTTTGATACAGATGTTCATCAAGGCCCTTTTTCTCGAAATCAGCATCAATGGAAAGCTCTTCAATAAAAATTGTCCGTGAACCGTGGTCAATCCGAAATAATAGGAAGGCAGCAATACTCCCATTTTTCTCAACCAAATAGAGTTTTCTATTTTCCGCTTCCATAATTGCAGTAAAGCTAGTCTTGTCTAGTTGAAAATAAGTATCAGTTAAATGACTATTCTTTTTCGTATTATTTATTCTGGAAACCTCGGAAAAATCCTCATATCCAGCTTCTCTTAATTTATACAATTTACTTGCCCCTTACGCATTCTCAAATGGCTTTATCAGACCATAAACCGTTTCTATATAAGGAAGATCCAAACCAACAGCCTTCGCCAATCGAAGTGCTCCCCCGTGAAGGTGATCAACCTCAAGGGTCAATCCTTTGCGGCGATCTTGGTGCATCGATGAAGTTGCTTCCTTATCCAATCCCAGTAGTTTACTCTTTGCCGATTCAATATCTTCACCTGTTATGTCAACATGATATTCCTTAGCAAGATTTTTCATTTCCTGTAAGATGGTTTCCGCAATTTTAAACGTGCTATCGTGTTCACGGATTTGTCCGATAGACAGATTTGCTGCTGTTGTAATACCGGAGAATGCGTTAATGAATGTATACTTTTTCCAAAGCTCCAGTAATATGGAATCACTGTATATTCCATTCATATTCGCCTTATCACAAAGTTTTTCAATCCGCTGACAGATGTTTGTTTGTGTTTTTGTCAGCGGTCCAAAAATAAGATCATGAAAATCACCCGAGTGGATAACATGTCCCTTCTCATTGAGTGTCGCGATAATAAAGGAAAGGCCACCGAGAACAACATCTTCCCCAAGCTGATCCTGTAAATAACTAATATGTTCAATCCCATTTAAAACAGGAAGAACGTACGCACCTTTTTCCGCCAATACTTTTAAACTATCTAGTGTCCCCGGCAGATGATAGCCCTTAACGCTGACTACAACAAGGTCCGCATGATCTACCTTTCTCGCATCTGTCACATAGTTTGGGGATTCATTTTTATATTCTCCCAGATTACTGGAAATTTTTATGCCATTTTCCCGTAATTGTTCAGCACGTTTTTCCCGAACTAAAAACGTTACATTAGCCCCAGTTTCTTCAAAACGCCCACCGAAGTAAGCACCTAAAGCACCTGCGCCAACCACTACAACATCCACAACGTATCCCCTCCACAAGCATCCTTATTTTATTTGTATCGTACCTTTTTTCAGATAATTTGTCTAACAATAATTATATGATAGTGAAATGAAAGTAATCCCAATTCCAGCAAATTTTGAGTATACGGGAGCATTAGCAATGATATACAAGCATATTTTTGCATATGTCAGCTTAGTTTCATTCAGAAATAAATACGCTATTTTATTCCAAATTATCTAAAAATACTGCGTTTGAGTATTAGTTAAAGTATCTTTAGTATTAAGGTATGTCTGCTTGAAGTTGTTTCTCCGCTACTTTCCCCAATAGAAAAACTAGAAATTAATACCTATGATGGAAGTAGCGAATTACGAAAAAATCATGAATATTTTGACCTATGCATTAAATAAACATTATTTTACTTAATGCTTTTTTCAAAATAAAAGGGAGGTCTTTTTGGAAATGAAGAAAATTATACTTATGGCGGTATTTAGTTTCTCCATTATCCTGCTTGTGGCATGTGGTTCAGATGATGCTAGTGGCGATGGTGAGGGTAAATTAGCAGAACTGAAAGATAAAGGTACCGTAACAGTCGGTTTTGCAAATGAAAAACCATATGCATATCAGGAAGATGGTGAATTGAAGGGTGCAGCAGTAGACATTGCAACAGCTGTTTTTAAAGAAATGGGTATTGATACGATAGAAGGAAAACTATCTGAATTCGGCCAGCTTATTCCCGGATTAAATGCAGGAAAATTCGATGTCATTACAGCGGGGATGGCTATTAACCCGGATCGTTGTGAAAACGCAGACTTCGGTGAACCGGAAATGATGTATGGTGAAGGACTAATTGTTCAAAAAGGAAACCCTAAGGACCTGCACAGCTATAAAGATATCGCGGAATCGGGTGCAACAGTTTCAATCATGTCCGGCGCCACAGAAAATGAATATGTAAAACATGAAGGTGTGGAGGATAAACAAATCCAAAGTGCCTCAGATATTCCAGCAACATTCTCAGCTGTGGAGTCTGGCCGTGCTGATGCAACAACTGGTACTGAAATGACTGTGAAAATGGCTTTAGAGTCTTCTGGAAATGACAAGCTTGAATTTGTAGAGGATTTTGAACAGCCAGATATTGAAGGTATTCCAAGCTATGGTGCAGCAGCATTTCATAAGGATAATGATGAACTGCGTGAGGCATATAATGAACAGCTGGCAAAATTAAAAGAAGATGGAACTGTTAATGAAATATTAGAAGCAAACGGTTTTAGTGCTGAAGGAAATTCTGTTCCAAAAGATATTACAACTGAGGGAGTTTGCAGCGGCGAACAGTATTAAATTTAATTAGCGACAGACTCCATAGGGTCCGGCTCCCTCACCTAAGGGGGTCTGACCCTTTCATTTTGCTTTCAGAGCTTTAACCCTTCTTTTGATGTACAACTTTCTTATTTATTCTTGCGCATACTATTGAAGAAGCTATCAAAAAAGGAGTGATAAACCATGGATGCTATTGTTGATGTTTTTCCTGTCTTGATAAAAGGGGTTGAAATTACCATTAAGGTCCTGCTTGCCTCGATAGTCCTTGGATACTTAATGGCCTTTATTGCCGGATTTTGTCGTCTTTCAAATAATGTAATTCTTCGTAAAATCACCGGTTTTTATGTTGAGATATTTCGCGGGACATCATTGATCGTGCAATTATTTTGGCTTTACTATGCATTGCCAATCTTATTTGGGATCGAAATAGGCAGTGATTTTTGGGCTGGCGTACTAGCAATCTCGTTAAACTATGGTGCATATATGTCTGAAATCGTCCGCAGTTCCATTTTGTCTGTAGCAAAAGGGCAATCGGAAGCTGCAACGGCACTAAATATGTCACGCTTTCAACGCATGAGACTCGTTATTTTCCCTCAAGCGGTTCGTATGATGCTTCCGGAATTCGGTAACTATCTCATCTTAATGTTAAAATCTACATCCCTTGTCTCTTTAATTGGTATGACAGACATTCTATATTATGGGGACATTTTACGAAGCTCTGACCTATCTCAAGCACCAACCGTTTATCTGTTAGTACTCGTATTCTACTTTATTATTGCTTTACCATTCATTTGGTTAACGAAAAAAATGGAAAGCGCATCTAAGAAAGGGGTGGCTAGTCAATGAGTAATTGGAGCTGGGATATATTCCTTGAAGCTTTCCCTTACGTATTAGAAGGTCTTGGTATTACAATAGGACTAACCATTGCTTGTTACCTATTCGCTTTAGTCTTTGGATTTATCTGGACATTCGTCCGAAGAATCCCTATTAAATTGATAAGATGGGTATTACTTTGGATCATGGAGTTCATCCGATCTACACCACCACTTGTACAGTTATTCTTTATTTATTATGCGTGGCCAATGGTACCTGGAATTGGAATGACGCTTAGCCCTTTTACAAGTGCCGTTCTAGGACTGGGCATCCATTATAGTACGTATATCGGTGAAGTATACCGATCAGGAATTGATAGTGTTGATAAAGGACAATGGGAAGCGTCCAGGGCATTAAATTTTTCAACGGGGAAAAAATGGACTAAAATTATTCTGCCACAAGCGATCCCTCCTACCATTCCAATGCTCGGAAACTATTTAATTATCATGTTTAAGGAGGTTCCGCTAGCATCTACTATTGGTGTCGTAGGAATATTGCAGATGGCAAATAACTTTGGGGCGGAAAACTGGAGATATTTAGAGCCCTTAACCATCGTAGCTATCCTATTCTTAATCTTAAGCTACCCATCAGCAATTCTAATTAATAAACTGGAACGTAAAATGAACCGACGCTTCGACAAAAAAGCACCAACAGGGAGTAAACCAATATCAAAAGCAGAGGCGACTGGGTAGAAGCGGACGCATAAGCAAGGGACCGTAAAGCGCATGGTTTTAGCGCTTGAAGTGTCCATTGCTTATGACGGCAGCTTCTAGGAGCCGGAGCTAGATGTATCAAAAGCAGAGGCGACTGGGTAGGGAAAAGTGCAGCGGGCTCGCCCAGCGACGGAGGGCATAGTCAAGGGGCTGCAGAGCGCACGGGTTTAGCGCTCGGAATGCCAATTGACTATGCCTGCAGTCGCTAGCCCACGTGCAACTAGACAGAAATGAACGCATAAGCAAGGGACCGTAGAACGCTTGAAATGTGCTAAGTAAACATTTAGCTGATCAATCCAAGAAGGAGCTGGGACGTAATGACAGAACCAATTGTTATGTATAAAGATGTCCATAAATCGTTTGGCGATGTTAGTGTACTAAGAGGAATAGATTTAGATATTAAACCTGGAGAAAAGGTTGCCGTTATTGGCCCAAGTGGATCCGGTAAAACAACCATTATCCGTATGCTGATGACATTGGAAGAACCAACTTCCGGCAGCATTATCGTTGATGGCAAAAACCTTTGGCAAATGGAAAAAGGCGGTCAGCTTGTACCTGCCAATGAAAAACATTTACGTGAAGTGCGCGGAGATATTGGGATGGTATTTCAACATTTCAACCTTTTCCCGCACATGACGATTTTGGAAAACTGTATGACAGCACCTGTACAGGTTAAAAAAGAAGACAAAGCAACCGCCAAAAAGCATTCGATTGAAATGCTTGAAAAAGTTGGTTTAGGGGATAAACTAGACAACTATCCAAGCCAGCTTTCAGGTGGACAAAAGCAGCGTGTGGCGATGGCGCGCGCATTAGTTATGCGGCCAAAAATCATGTTGTTTGACGAGGTAACATCTGCACTTGACCCTGAGCTTGTCGGTGAAGTACTTGAGGTAATTCGTGATATTGCAAAAGAAGGCGAAATGGCAATGGTTCTCGTTACTCACGAAATGGATTTCGCATTAGATGTTGCGGACCGCGTTCTATTTTTAGACAATGGAGTAATTGCTGAGCAGGGTCCTCCTAGTCAAGTACTTGAGCATTCGGAAAATGAACGGCTGCAAAGCTTTTTACACAGGTTTAGAAAATAATATTTTGGCTGACTGTCAATTTAATATAAATTGTTAAGTTTCCATTTTATAGTTTCCTAAGCAACAAGAAATAAAGGATCATCCATATTGGTCCTAACTAAATGGATGATCCTTTTATATAACTTCAGCAAACGGCCGATTGTAGTATAGTTGATTATCATAATAGCCAATTAAGCATCTAAAATAAATATCAATATAAAGTAAGCTATTGCTGTTAATATTGCAGAAGTAAAAGCCAGACCCTTAAACTTTTGTTTACCTTTTTGATTTAAACTATAACTTATGGCGTAAATAGCCGATAATACCGATAAAAACACACAAATTAATCCTGCTAAAGCTATAAAAGTATATCCAACAACTACTGTACCAACCATTTGAATCCCCTTTTTCTTTTCTTAAACCATCTAACTTGATTAGGCGGTATTAAGTACAGGTCCTTTGTTTCATAATTGCACCCTATTACTTAAAGATATTATTTATTTTTATTTCTTTTATTAATTGGCTCTATGTTAATTATAATAGATGTAAATTAAATAATCACTACCTTTTTACCTGTTTGTTAATTCTGCAAGGAGCCTTTTACGAAACGACTCAAAAAACGATCAATCATTGAATTTTTCCCATTAACTTAAGTACATACGCTCTGTTATATATTTAGGGTTCGATATCGGCCATTTTCAAAATGCTCAATCATCATTAAAAATATTAAACCTTATTTCGAACTCACACTAATCATATTCCTTAATCTCCCGTTTTTTCACCCACCTTTTACTAATGAAACAAAAAGCAAATTGAAGAATTAGGTTTAGTGAACTTAATGGAATCAGCCATTATTAAAATCTCTGTGCTCTCCCTTACCATAATGGACTCCTTCATCACTTTGACTAGAATGTTTTTTCATGTGTGTGTTTGTATTGTTTCTTTTTTTACGTTTAATGTCCACTATTATTCCGGAAAGCTATAAATACAGCTATTATGATTGCGAATACCAAAACATTATGAAAACCTTACCTTTAATTATGAAAAAAGCTGAGAACAAAAGTAGCTTAATTGTCCTCAGCATTCATTTATTTATTCAAATCCTCACCTATAATTTTCACTTCACGCTCCAGACGAACACCGAACTTATTTTTAACGGTATCCTGCACATAATGAATTAAATCAATGTATTCTGCAGCAGTAGCGTTTTCCTTATTTACAATGAATCCGGCGTGTTTCTCGGATACCTGTGCACCGCCAATTTGCTTGCCCTGCAGACCGCTGTCCTGGATAAGCTTTCCAGCAAAGTATCCTGGCGGACGTTTGAAAACACTGCCACATGAAGGATATTCCAATGGCTGTTTAGACTCTCTTTTAAACGTTAAATCATCCATTATTGCTTTAATTTCATCGTACTTTCCGTTCTTTAATGAAAACGTTGCTTCAAGTACAATGTAGCCATTATCAGGTATATTGCTTGAACGGTATTTCAAGTCCAATTCATCAGCGGATAGTGTCAATAGGTTTCCTTCCCGGTCGACTACAACTGTACTTTCCAGGACGTCCTTGATTTCGCCGCCATATGCACCAGCATTCATGAACAAGGCACCACCGACAGAACCGGGAATGCCGCAAGCAAATTCTAATCCAGCTAATTCATGTGCTAATGCTTCACGAGAAGTATCAATAATACGTGCCCCGCTTTGTGCAACAATGGTCGAACCGTTCGTAGTTATCGATGACAATTGCTTCAGGTTCAACACTATTCCGCGGATACCGCCGTCTTTTACAATCAAATTCGATCCGTTACCCAAAAGTGTGAATGGCAATTGTCCTTTGATTGCCAGTTTAACAATATTCTGGACTTGCTCATATGTTTCCGGTGTCACGAAATAATCAGCCTTACCACCTAAATGTGTATACGTATGATTGTTTAAGTGTTCATTAACCATCACATTTTCTGCTGATGTAAGTTGTATTAATTTTTCGTACGTATGATGATCATTTACCACCTAAATCATTCCTTTATCGCTATATTCCTTATTCATACTTATTGTAAGTTATTCTGCCTGTTCTTGCCACAGAAAAGAATGGATCAGCTTATCTACATGTTCACTTTCATGCAGTTCGCTATGGCCCAAATGCGTATTTTCTATCATTTTCTCAGTCAATTGATCCCCAGGTATAATCATTCGTAATGCCTTCACACTTTCTGGCACTGCTACATGATCACCAGTGCTACCAATGCTCAATACACGGACATTTTCCGGAAGATCCTTATTGTTAATCTTGAGCAGTTTCAACGCGGCAGAGTTTGGTTTGAGATCAGTTGCCGCTACGTCACGATTAATTTGAAAGTAAAAATCACTGTAAACCCCATCAAATGGACTGCCTATCGTGACCAGCTTATCCGTTATTGGATAAAGATCAGCATCATGATAATCTTCCAGATACTTTAATGATACTAAGCCGCCCATCGAATGCCCTACTATATTTACTGAATCAATTTCATATGTGGTTTTCATATGCCGTAATACACTTGCAAGCCATGCAGACGTATCCTCAAAGCTTGCGCGGTTGTTCTGAAAAATGACTTGAATCAGAATAGGCTCCCGCTTCCCTTTATTTAGGTTATACACCCTAAGCTTACCATCTTGGGATACATAATAAACCAATGCCTTATTTCCCCATCCGTGGTTTTCAAATCGTTCCAGCATGTTCCCGAACGAATTATAAGTTCCTTTATATCCATGGACAAAAACAGTCGGCGGTGTTTTATTTGGCTCCGACTTTGCCCGCTCCGGCATATAGGTAATTGCAATGATACTCACTGCAATAATTAATAAAGATGATAGTTGTATAATATGTTTCTTTGTCAACTGTCTTGCTCCCCCGATAAATTAGCTTCTTTCTAATGTTTTTTGTTTTAAAATGAACCAAGTAAAATATGCCGCTATTAAGACTAACAGTACCTTGACCACGGCTAATGGGACAACAAATAAAATAGTATAGCCCATTGAAACCCATAATACCAGGACACCACTGATTTTTGCCTTTAATGGAATCCCTTTGCCTGCCCGGTAATTTCTTATATATGATCCAACGTATTTATTGGTTATCAGCCATTGATATAATTTATCCGAACTTCTCACAAAACATGCCGCTGCCAACAACAGCAGTGGCGTTGTTGGCAGAAGTGGCAGAACAATACCTAAAACACCTAATACGAAGGAGATTGATCCTCCTGTGATTAAAAGCACTTTCTTTACTTGTTTCATTGCATACACCAGCTATAGCTAAAATTTGTTCTACTCTTTATTATATCATCGAGTCTCCTCTAATACCGCAAATGTTAAGGAAAACTTTATGACAATTACGTGTAACGATAACTATTTCAGGCTTGCTATTGGATGAAATACCGGTTCCCCTTTTTCAAAGGTAGTAATGTACCGGAACCCAATTTGCTGCAGTAATGTTAGAGATTCTTTAAAATTAAATGCAATTGATGCCTCGTTATGTGAGTCAGATCCAAGCGTCAAGATTTCTCCGCCCATTTCCTTATAAAGCTTTAATATATCGACACTGGGCATCCCGCCATCTAATCCGTACCTAACCCCCGATGTATTCAGTTCAATACCCTTACCCGCAGGAATGATTTCATCAAAGATTTGCGATATTATGTCATGATGCTCACTGTCTGCTTTTCCTTTCGTATATCTTTTTACTAAATCAATATGGCCAAGAATATTGTACCCTCGGTAATTTTTTACACAGTATAATAATTCATTGTAATATGCAGCATATGCTTCATCAATTGATTTATCTTTAAAAAATTCCCCAGAATGCAGGTCCCTCTTTTCTGTCGTGTGCATGGAACAGATCACAAAATCGAACCAGTCGTTGTTCATTAACTGTTCATACCTTGGCAAAAGATCGGGCTGCACACCAATCTCTACTCCCTTTTTAACCGTAATTTTGTTCGAATAGTTTTCCTTTAAATGCTCGATCTTATTACTATATGTTGGCAAATCAAGGTCAAAGGTAATGGACGGATCTGGATAATCATAATCGATATGATCCGTGAAACAAATTTCTTTTAAACCCAATTCAATGGCTTTATCGATACTTTTTTCCATTGCTGTTTCGCAATCTGCCGAAAAATTACTATGCACATGGTAATCAAACATTTAAAAATCTTCCTTTCTATGTTGACAATTTCTTCGTTAAATATTAGAATACTATAAAACTTTAATTAAATAAAGTGATAAAGCAATAAAGTAATAGATGGGAGATTTTTAGATGCAATTGGATGTTTTTGAAAGTATGAATACCATCAGTCTTGAAGATTACCAAAGAAGAGAGCATCTATTGGCAAAAATTAAAGATCGATTTTCCACTTATGGTTATCAACAAATTCAGACACCTACATTTGAGCAGTATGATTTGTACAAAACAATCACAGGAACGGTTAATCGTGATGAAATGATAAAGGTTATCGATCCGACTGGTAAAGTGTTAGTACTGCGTCCAGATGTAACAATACCTATTACACGAATCATTGCAACAAATAAACAAATCCCATCAGGTGAAAAGCGATTCTATTACATTTCAAATGTTTTTCGTAATTCCATTGAGCAGCAGGATAAAAAGGAACATACACAGGCAGGTATTGAAAACTTTGGCCAAAATACACCTCCACTGGATGCGGAGATCATTGCATTAGCCATACAAACTATAAGCGACTTAGGATTTAAAAAATTTAAATTAGAAATTGGCCATGCAGGATTTTTCAAGGAATTGCTAAAGCAAATAAACATTTCGGAACAGAACACTTCTCAGCTGCAGCAAATGATACAGGCAAAAAACTTTTCGGAATTAAAACCATTTCTTGAAACGCTATCTATCCATACAGACGTCAAAGTCGCCTTACAGCAAATACCATTCTTATACGGAAGACCGGAAGACGTAATGAAACGTGCGGGAACGGTAATCCTGAATGAACGAATGAATTATACGTTAAGCAATCTAATTGAAGTGTATGAACTGTTAAAGATTTACGGACTGGAGGAATTTGTTTCGTTTGATTTGGGATTAATTAACCATATGGATTATTATTCGGGAATTATTTTTCAGGGCTTTGTTGAAAATTTTGGAAAACCCGTTCTTATGGGCGGAAGATATGACACGTTAGCGGAACAATTTGACACGGACTTACCGGCAATTGGGTTTGCCTGCGATGTTGATGCTATTTTTGATGCAATGGAGGGAGAAGGGCTTTTCTCCAAGAAAACATCACCTCTTGACATTATGATTTTGTATACACCAGCAAAACAGCGAGAAGCATTGACTGCAGCTCAGGAATTAAGAGAACTGGGATACCGTGTCATCACAAGTTTGGATTCGACGCCAACTATATCCGAAGCCTCCTTTATTGTACGTTACAAAGAAAATGTTAATACAATTAAAGATCAGCATAATACACGCTTATTTTACAACCAGGAAGAACTGATGAAGCAGCTTTTGCAAAACAAGGGGGAGCTTTAAGTGGATTACCTTACATTAGCAATGGCAAAAGGACGGACAGCCAAACAAACAATTAGTCTTCTGGAAAAGGCAGGGGTTCAATTTCCGGATTTTGATGAGAAAACGAGGAAACTAATATTCTATGATCAAGAAATGCTGATAAAACTAGTATATGTAAAGGCTATTGACGTCCCCACATACGTCGAAAAAGGTGCCGCTGATATTGGAATTGTCGGCAAGGATAACATCGCAGAAGCCCAAGCGGACATATACGACATGATGGACCTGAATTTTGGAAAATGTAAATTTGTTCTTGCAGGTACTTCAAATGAACTTCATAACCAGGGGAGAAAGTTAACGATTGCAACGAAATATCCTGCCGTTACAAGAGAATATTTTAAGCGGCGCGGCATTCCTGTTGAAACAATAAAGTTAAATGGATCAGTAGAATTAGCCCCGCTGATCGGACTTTCGGATTTGATCGTTGACATTGTCGAAACCGGAACAACATTAAAGGAAAATGGGCTAAAGGTTATGGAAACAATTGATGCGATAAGTACAAGATTAATTGTGAATAAGGCAAGCTTCGCAACAAAATCAGCTAGTATTCACTCGTTTATGAACAAATTAGAACAGGCATTGGAGGTGTAAAAATTGATGCGTGTTATAACCAGGGATCACTATTTGGGGGAACGGTTGATGCAGCAGGTTGGTTTTGCTGATAAAGAACTGGATCAATCCGTTTTAGAGATCATTTCACAGGTTAGACAAAATGGTGACGATGCCCTTTATGACTATACTGAAAAATTTGATGGAGTTCGGCTGGATACCCTAACCGTGACGGAGAAAGAGCTTCGCGAGGCTAGTAAGCTAGTAAATCAAGACTTTATTCTAGCACTTGATCATGCCAAAGAAAATATTACAAGATTTCATGAAGCGCAAAAAGAACAATCCTGGTCAATTTACCATGATGATGGCCGGTTGTTAGGCCAGCAAATCACACCAATTGAAAAGGTTGGTGTTTATGTTCCTGGCGGTAAAGCTGCATACCCTTCAACCGTGCTAATGAATGTTATACCAGCGAGACTTGCAGGCGTTAAACAGATAAGTATCGCAACCCCGCCACAAGCAGATGGGAAAATTAACCCGCATGTATTGGCGGCTGCTCATGCTGCAGGTGTTGACATGATTTACAAGATCGGCGGTGCCCAGGCTATTGCGGCTTTGGCATATGGTACCAAGTCTATTGGAAAGGTAGGGAAAATCGTTGGTCCAGGAAATGCCTATGTTGCCAGGGCTAAGAAATGGGTGTTTGGCGATGTGGCAATTGATATGGTTGCGGGTCCAAGTGAGATCTGTATTGTTGCAGATGAAACGGCAAATCCTCGTTATGCTGCAGCGGATCTGCTTTCCCAGGCAGAGCATGATGAACAGGCATCGTCTATTTGCATTACAACAAGTGAGAGTCTAGCACGGGCCATAAAAGAGGAAATAGAGGTGCAGCTAGGGAAACTTGATCGGAGAGAGATTATCAAAAAATCGTTAGCCAATAATGGAAGGATTATCATTGTCGGTGATTTAAATGAAGCATTTGAATTGGTCAATGTTATGGCACCTGAACATCTGCAGCTAATGATTCAGAATCCAGCAGACAGCATGCATATGGTGAAAAATGCTGGTGCCATTTTTCTTGGAAATTATTCACCCGAGCCATTAGGCGATTATGCTGCAGGGCCAAATCATACACTACCAACAAGCGGAACTGCCATTTTTTCATCGCCTCTCGGTGTTTATGATTTTGTGAAGAAAACGAGCATTATCCAGTATGGGAAAAATGCTTTGCTCAGCGCTTCCGATTCCATTATTACTTTAGCAAACGCAGAAGGTCTGACAGCACACGCAAACTCGATACAGATTAGAAAGGATGAACAGGATGCGGCAACGGTCTATCATACGAAAAACAACTGAAACAGCTATTGAATTAGAATTGTGCCTTGATGGAACCGGTATAGCAAAAATTAATACCGGCATTGGTTTTCTTGATCATATGCTAACACTCATGACAAAACATGGTTTATTCGATATGACGGTTGCATGTGATGGGGATTTAGAGGTTGACCAGCATCACTCTGTTGAAGATATTGGCATTGTTTTGGGTCAAGCCTTTGACGATGCTATAGGTACAAAAGAAGGAATCAATCGATATGCAGCGGTCACAACACCCATGGACGAAGCATTATCACGGCTTTCATTGGATATTAGCGGACGCCCTTACCTTGTTTACCGTGTTGACGGCCTCAAAGAAAAGGTTGGCACATTTGATACGGAGCTTGTAGAGGAATTTTTCCGAGGATTCGTTAACCATGCAAAGCTAACACTTCACATCAATTTAGAATATGGCACAAACAGCCACCATATGATTGAATCAGTTTTTAAAGGATTCGGTCGCGCCCTGAACGAAGCAACAAGAAAAAATCCACAAATTAACGGAATCCCATCAACAAAAGGGTCCCTTTAATAAGAACAGGGGGGCAGGTTCCGGGACAGGGGGGCAGTCCCCTTGTCCCAAGACTCTATCTCCCCCGGGGATGAACGGGATACGGGGACTGATCCTTGTCCCAAGACCCTATCTATCCCGGAGACGAACGGGACACGGGGACTGACCCCTTGTCCCAACAAAGGAGACAGCATATATGATTGCAATTATTGATTATGGTGCGGGTAATATTAAAAGCTTACAATCGGCACTGTTGGGGCTTGATATGAAATCCTGCTTAACAAGCGATAAGCAGGTTATAGCAAACAGCAAAGCTATTATTCTGCCGGGCGTTGGGGCATTCAAGGATGCGATGGACGCGCTGCATGAACTTGGTCTATCCGAAGTTCTGCAAAAAGAAGCAGATAAAGGCAAACCAATCCTTGGTATTTGCCTTGGCATGCAGCTGCTTTATGAAAAAAGCTTTGAGAATGGTGAATGGAATGGTTTGGCTATTCTTGATGGAGTCATAAAACGGATTGACGGTAATGTTAAAGTTCCGCATATGGGCTGGAATACACTTGCTCACCATCAATCTACAAATCTATTGGCTAACATCAACGAGCAAGAATATGTTTATTTTGTTCACTCCTATTATGTTGATGAATTCAATAAACAAGAGCTTATAAGCAGTTGTGAATATGGTGTTCAAGTTCCTGCAATTGTACAAAAAGACAACATTTTCGGGATGCAATTTCATCCTGAGAAAAGCGGAAAGAACGGGCTACAGCTGTTGAAAAATTTCGGGGAGATGGTTCTATGATACTTTTTCCAGCAATTGATATTCGGAATGGAAAATGTGTGCGTTTAATCCAAGGCGATTACACAAAGGAAAATATTTACGGCAATTCTCCCGCTGCAATGGCAAGCAAGTGGGAAAAACAACAAGCAAAATACCTCCACATTGTAGATCTGGATGGGGCAAAAACTGGAAACTCGCTTAATAAAAGCGCGATACAATCGATTGTGCAAAATCTATCCATTCCTGTTCAAGTTGGCGGTGGAATCCGTTCGATGGAAATTATTGAAGCATACTTATCTATCGGTGTAAGCCGCGTCATTATTGGAACAGCCGCAATTAATGATAAAGCATTTTTGCAAAAAGCAGTTAACACGTATGGCGATAAAATCGCTGTATCAATCGATGCTAGAAATGGTTTTGCTGCAACAAATGGCTGGGTTGAAACAAGCAGTGTAAAAGCAATACATCTTGTAAAAGAATTAGAACAGATTGGTGTCAGAACCATTATTTATACAGATATTCTTAAAGATGGAATGCTGGATGGGCCAAATTTTTCCGAGCTTGAGAAAATTAATGCCGCGACCTCTATTAATGTTATTGCTTCTGGCGGTGTATCCAGCAAAGGTGACATCAATCGATTAAAAGCATTGAACCTATATGGAGCCATCATTGGTAAAGCATTATACGACGGCACATTATCATTCGAATCGTTAGTGGAGGCTGGTAGCAATGCTCGCTAAACGCATAATCCCATGCCTTGATGTAGATAGAGGAAGGGTCGTTAAAGGAAAAAGGTTTCAGAAAATCCGCGATGTTGCGGATCCAGTTGAATTGGCTAAGCGCTACAATAATGAAGGTGCTGATGAGCTCGTTTTTTATGACATTACAGCATCAAATGAAGATCGGAATATATTTGTAGACATAGTGGAAAAAGTTGCAACAGAAATCAATATACCATTTACTGTCGGCGGCGGGTTACGGTCTGTTATGGATATACACCGAGTTCTTCATGCAGGGGCTGATAAAGTGTCGATTAACAGTGCCGCAATTAGAAACCCTGCACTAGTAAAGGAGGCAGCATCTAAATTTGGCAGTCAATGTGTTGTGTTATCAATCGATGCTAAATTAACCTCGGATATGAAATGGTCCGTTTTTATGAACGGCGGCAGAATTGATACAGAAATAGATGCAATCGAATGGGCTAGACGCGGTGAAGAACTTGGAGCGGGTGAAATCGTCGTTAATGCCATTGACGTTGACGGGGTTAAAAATGGCTACAATCTTAATTTGACAAGATCCATTTCAGAAGCGGTAAACATTCCGGTTGTAGCGAGTGGCGGTGCAGGAAAAAAAGAACACTTTACTGCCATTTTAAAAGAAGGAAAAGCCGATGCAGCACTAGCGGCCTCCGTATTTCACTATGACGAAATAAAAATTCCTGATCTAAAAAAATATTTAGCCGAAAACGGAATTACAATGAGGAGGGAAACATCGTGGACGTAAACATGGAACAGATTTCATTTGGTGATGACGGACTGATCCCTGCCATTGTCCAAGACAGCAGTACTGGCAGGGTACTCACACTTGCATACATGAACGAAACATCTCTACTGAAAACAATTCAAACACAGGAGACATGGTTTTTCAGCCGAAAAAGACAGCAGCTTTGGAACAAAGGCGAAACATCCGGCAACAAACAATCGGTTAAACAAATCACGTATGACTGTGATGGTGACGCACTACTAATACAGGTGCAGCCACTCGGGCCAGCATGCCATACCGGAAATGAATCCTGCTTTTATCAAAAGCTATATGAAACAGATGCAGCAACTTTTGACATGCTCGAACAGCTAGTCAATACGATAAAGCAACGGCGTCAGGAACCAGTTGAAGGATCCTATACAACGTATTTGTTTAATGAAGGAATAGATAAAGTTCTGAAAAAAGTAGGTGAAGAAGCAAGCGAAGTCATCATTGGTGCTAAAAACTCAGATACAAAGGAACTAATCTGGGAAATTTCCGATCTGATTTACCACACACTGATCGTAATGGAAATGCAAAATGTTTCAGTAAATGAAATTAGAGACGAACTGTTTAAACGGCATATGCAAAAAGAAGGGATTCGTGATGAGTAAATATTGGAGTAAAATGGCAAAGCGGACAGATCCGTATGTACCGGGGGAACAGATTGACCAAAAAGGAATTATTAAGTTAAATACGAATGAAAACCCCTATCCCCCCTCCCCGCATGCAGTTGATGCAATCCGGCTTGAAATGGACCGGAAACTGCAGCAATATCCATCACCAACTATGGATTCGTTAAGGGATACAATCGCCGGCTACCATCAGCTTAGGAAAGAGAATGTATTTGTCGGAAATGGATCAGATGAGGTATTGGGTTTTTCGTTCATGGCCTTTTTTGACCAGGATAAAAGGATTCGTTTTCCAGCGGTTACGTATAGCTTCTATCCTGCCTATGCGAAGCTATTTGGAATTCCTTACGAAGAAATTCCGTTGGCAAGGGATTTCAGCCTTCCAATTGAAGCTTTTTTTCAGTCGGATGGCGGAGTGATTTTTCCTAATCCTAATGCCCCTACCAGTGTCTACTTGGAACTGGAGTACGTTATTGAAGTGATTGAAAACAATCCTGATCAGGTTGTTATTATCGATGAAGCATATATCGATTTTGCCGGAGCCTCTGCCGCCACTTTAATTGATGCGTATGACAATTTATTGGTGGTTCAAACCATGTCCAAATCACGATCACTTGCAGGAATGCGCATCGGATTTGCACTTGGAAACAGTGATTTAATTAAAGGTTTAACGCGGGTTAAGAACTCCTTTAATTCGTATACAATGGATCGATTGGCGATTGCTGGGGCAGAAGCGGCAATCAATGATCATACCTATTTTTTACAAACTACGAAAAAGATTATCCAAACACGTGAGCAAGTTATTTCAAGGCTCAAAGAGAATGGATTTACCGTCCTCCCTTCACAAGCCAATTTTGTTTTTGCCAGTCATTATAAGCTGAAGGCAAACTGGCTGTATGAAAGGTTAAAGGAAAATCATGTCCTTGTCCGATACTTTGACAAAAATCCAATAAAAAATTATTTGCGCATTACGATTGGAACTGATGAGGATATGGATACTTTCTTTAAAAGGCTGAACACGGTAATTGCTGAACAGACAGTATCCTTTTGATAAAAGGCTTTTTGCGTAGTTTCCGTAAACTGCGACGTAAGTGCTTGTGGTGTTTTCGCATTATTTTGACGCTGTTTGACCCCGCAGCCCGTATACACTTCGCTTTCCGCGGGCGGCTGATGTGCCTCCAAAGCGCTGGGTGTTCGTCGTGTTGCAAGCATTTTCGGTGACGCTGCACTCCTCACAACTCGTAGCTTATTCGGTGGATGTTTTGCTCGTCACTCCGGGGTCTCACCGATGCCTCATCTCCCACAGGAGTCTCCGCGTATACGGGCTGCTAGTGAAAAGGTATATGCTTATTTACTGCTTATCTTTTACTCGAAATATAATGTGGAATAAACCACAACAGTGGAGGACCAGAAGCATTAGTTATGTCGCATTATCCATCTTTTATGAAAAAACATCCTTTTAGATAACTGCCTACTACACTATAAAGACCCCTGCCATTTGTGGAGGGGTCCTTGACTTTATATCATATTTTTAATTTCCGCATCTTTTTTCAGTTCATCAATTTTTTTCTGCAGTTTTTGATTGCCTTTTTGCTGCTTCAGGCTCTCCTTAAGTTGCCCCTCTATCTCTTTCAATTTAGGGATCTCTTTGTTTTGTCCTTTTATTTTATCGTATGCATCTTTTACTTCCTGATCTTTTACTTCAATTCCTTCAATTTGCTTCATAACATATTCTTCTAACTTCATATCTTGTTTTTTAGCTTCCTGATTCAGCAGCTCTTGTCCAATAATTGTGTTCAGTGTTTGTTCCTTTATCATGGCTTTATCACTTATATCCTGACCGTATTGATTCAACAAGTTTTTGGTTTGTTCATAGATCGTATTATATTTTTTGCCTTTAACTTCGGTGTCATTTACGCTTACAACTATTTTATCTTCCTTAACCTTTTCATCTTCACTAATTTCCACACCTTTATTTTGATCAGCCTGTTCCTCTTGTTCTGTCTTCTGTTCTTCATCTTTTTTCGCAGAATCTGATTTATCGCCACAGGCAGCTAAAATTGTTGCCAGGCTTATTGCTAGAATTAACATAATGAACTTCTTCATTGCTTATTCCCTCATTTCCTAACATTGTGCTTACAGTGAAACATATTTTATATGGCATTAGCAAGTGGGTACATTTCGCTGATATCGCTGGATAGCATGCCACGCCTGCACTCACACTACTACTTAACATTTTGATGACATACCATCCTAAATTCTGCCGTAAGGTAAGGGTATTGCGAATAAAAAGTTCATGGTGCTGGCGCACGAGTTATGAAATAGCAAAAAAGAAGCAATCCATAGAAGATTACTCCTTTTTTCCGCTGTTTTACTTAATACTATTTGAAATTTCGTTTACCATTTCCTGTACCGACACTAGGCCACCACCTGAAAGGTACCAATAATTTGGATCTAAATAAACAATGTTATCATTTTTATAAGCAGCCGTTTTCTTCACGAGGTCATTTTCAACCACCTGTTTTGCAGAAGATTCACCGCCTACAACTGCTCCGCGATCAATGACATAAAGAATTTCCGGATTTTGCTCAACAACATATTCAAATGAAACATTCATACCGTGTGTGGAGACTTCAATTCCTTCATCAACTGCCGGTACGCCAAATACATCATGAATTAACCCAAATCTGGAACTTGGACCATAAGCACTGATTTTGTCATCGTTAGCAAGAATAATTAATCCATTTTGATTACTTCCTTCCGCTTTTTCTTTCAAGTCTGCTATGGATTGTTCAACCGCTTCCAGCTCTTTATCGATTTCATCCTGCTTATCGAAGACTTTCCCGATTGTTGCTAAGTTTTCTTTAAATGATTCCATATATCTCGTTGTATCAACACCAAGGTAAATCGTTGGGGCAAGCTCCTGCAGTTGATCATAAACAGATGATTGTCTGCCGGAAATAATAATTAAATCCGGGTCAATTTCAGCAATCTTTTCAAAGTCCGGCTCCTTTAAACTACCTACATTTTCATAATCATCACTTGCGTATTTTTCCAAATATGCTGGAGTAGTGCTGCTTTGCGGAACACCTGTTACATCAATCCCCAGTTTATCCAGTGTATCCAATGTCCCATAATCAAAAACAACAACTTTTTCGGGGTTTTTCGGCACTTCAGTTTCCCCAAGCTCATGTTTGACAGTAAGGGTTTCCGATTTCCCGGAATCTCCATTTGCTTTATCTCCGCTTGCATCTGATGTCCCACACGCTGCTGCAAAAACTGCTAAACCACTTATAAAGATAAATAGAATAAGTTTTTTCATTTGAATCACTCCTATATTTTTTATGCGTAAAACACACAAATCCGGTTATCATTTATTTTTTTAATATCAATATCCATGTCATAAATATCTTTAAGCACACATTCATCAATCACATCACATGTTGGCCCTTGCTTAACAATCTTTCCATTTTTCAATGCAACGATTTGATCGGAATAGCAGGATGCGAAATTAATATCGTGAATGACAATTAATATGGTTTTATCAAGCTCATCGACAAGGCGTCTTAACGTTTTCATAATTTGTACCGAATGACGCATGTCAAGGTTATTTAATGGTTCATCAAGCAAAATGTATTCTGTATCCTGGGCAATAACCATTGCAATGTGTGCACGCTGTCGCTGCCCGCCACTCAGTTCATCTAAGTATTTATCCTGGATTTCCCGAAGCTCCATATAATCGATTGCTTCATCAACTTTTTCCCAATCATCTTTCTTCAATTTCCCTTGAGAATATGGAAAACGTCCGAATGAAACAAGCTCTCTTATCGTCAGCCGAAGATTAATGGCGTTGGATTGCTTCAAAATGGAGATTTTCTTCGCTAGTTCATTATTTTTCGCCTTGGTAATATCCTCGCCATCAATCGTAATAACACCTTCATCTTTTGTAATCAAACGGCTGATCATCGAAATTAAGGTGCTTTTCCCTGCACCATTCGGCCCGATAAAAGAGGTAATCGTGCCTTTTTCAATTGTTAAAGACACACCATCTATAACACTCTTCTGGTTATATGTTTTAAATACACCTTTAATATCTACCATGATTTATTCTCCTTTAACAAAAGATAAATGAAGTAAACTCCGCCAACAAAATTAATAATGACACTGACCGTTGTTTCAAACGTGAAGATTTCCTCTACAAGAAATTGTCCTCCCAATAAGGCAATAATGCTTATCAATACAGATCCAATGATTAGGTAGAAATGGCGATATGTCTTTAGAAATTCATAAGCTACATTGACAACTAGCAATCCAAGGAATGTTATCGGTCCAATTAATGCTGTTGCAATTGAAATTAATATGGCAACAATGATAAGCAGCCGTTTGACAACATAATCATAAGGAACGCCAAGATTTATTGCCTCGTGTTTGCCTAATGCCAGAACATCCAAATATTTATAAAACCGCATGAAATAAATTGCTGCCAAAACTATCAAACCCAGTGATAAATAAACAAGGTCAGAATTTACATTGTTGACACTAGCAAACATCCGGTCACGCGCAACCATGAATTCATTTGGATCAATTAAGACCTGCATAAAATCTGTAAAGCTTCCAAAGAAGGTTCCTAATATCATTCCGATAAGCAACAGGAAATAAATGTTGTTCTTTTCCCCTTTGAATAAAAAGCGGTAAAGGACTAACGAAAATAAAACCATAATCCCAATTGAGACAAAATAATTGATGTTACTGCTCATCATGACAAGTGACTGGGAACCAAACATGAAAATGATAAACGTCTGGATTAATAGATAGAGCGAGTCTAACCCTAAAATACTCGGTGTTAAAATCCGGTTATTCGTAATCGTCATAAACACGGTCGTTGAGAAGGCAATTGCTGAACCGGTTAAAATAATCGCAACGACTTTCATGATTCGTCTGGGCAATATGTAGCCGATATTTCCTTTTAAGTCATAACAAATGTACAAAAGTGCCAGGAGTACAGTAATAACTGCCAGGATGATTGTTTTTTTCTTATAGCCCATATTTCTTTCTCCTTAACAGTAAATAAATGAAAATCCCGCTTCCGATTACACCAACCGTCAAGCTGATTGGTATTTCGTATGGGTAAATGATTAACCTGCCAATCATGTCACATGCAAGTACAAAGACAGCTCCCAGCAATGCTGTATGTAAAAGACTTTTCTTTAGATGGTCCCCTTGATAAATCGTTACGATATTCGGAATAATCAATCCCAGAAATGGAATAACCCCTACAGTCAAAACGACGGATGCCGTGACTAATGCGACAATAATCAAGCCAATGTTAACGACCTGCCGATAATTTAAACCTAAATTTTTGGAAAAATCCTCTCCCATTCCGGCAATTGTAAATTTGTTTGCAAACAGGTATGCAATAATGAGAATCGGAATACTGGCATACATTAACTCATAATTGCCGCTCATGATCATCGAAAAATCCCCCTGCATCCATGAGGACATGTTTTGAATTAGATCATTCTTGTAAGCAAAAAAGGTTGCAAGAGAACTAATAATGTTTCCGAACATCAGCCCTACCAGCGGAATAAAAATGGCATCCTTGAGTTTAATCTTTTCAAGTATCTTCATGAAAACAAACGTACCAATTAAGGCAAATAAAAATGATACAAGCATTTTCTGCATTGGACTCGCTGATGTAAATACCATTAGAGCGACTAAAACTCCAAGCCTTGCGGAATCGAGTGTTCCCGCTGTCGTTGGGGATACAAATTTATTCCGGCTAAGCTGCTGCATAATTAGACCGCAAATACTCATACTCATTCCAGCAATCAGAATACTGATAAGTCTTGGAATACGGCTGATCATCAGAATTTCCAGCTGGTCCGCGGATAAATTGAAAATATCCCATGGAGCAATATTCGATACACCAATAAAAACGGAGCTGATAGATAATACAATCACAATAAGTACCAGATAACGAATCTTCATATAAAACCTTCTCATTATAATAGTTATTACTTTTTAACTGATCTAATTAATAATGATATTCATTATCAATTAGAGACTATAATTGATTATAGCACATTACTAGAAACCGTCAACACCGTTTAATGGAAAAATTTTTACTATTAAGTGAACAACCTTTTAGTTTACCGCACCTACTGTATCGGCGTTTACCTGCAGCAAAAAAGGCTCACTCCAGGAAAGTGTTTCTACTCCCTTGAAGTGAGCCTTATCTAATTACCGTTCTATTCTTCTGCCTCTTCACAGCCATCGCCAGTACAATACGTGGTTTTAGACTTTTTAGGATTTAACGATTGAAGAACGGGTTTATCCTTTTCTTCTTCCCATACCTTATCCAGTACCTCTGTGAACACTTCCACAGGTTGCGTACCTGACACGGCATATTTTTCATTGAAAACGAAAAACGGAACACCTTGCACTCCAATTTGTCTTGCCTGTTCCTCATCATCACGCACCTTTGAGGCATATTTGTTCACCTGCAGCAATGATGTCACGTCATCTTGATCCAACCCAACCTCACCCGCAAGTTCAACTAATGTGCTGTAATCACTTAAAAGCTTAGAATCCGTGAAATAGGCTTTTAATAAGCGCTCTGTCATTTCTTTACCTAAGCCTTTCGTTTCCGCATATTTAGCAAGCCTATGTGCATCAAACGTGTTTGTATGCTGCATTGTATCAAAATTGTACACCAGCCCCAGTTCTGCGGCCTGTTTACCAAGATCCTCATTCATATGTTTAGCTTTTTCAACGCTCATTCCATACTTATCAGCCAATAATTCATGAATCGTTTTACCAGGAGCTTCTTTCGCATTTGGATCCAATTGATAACTTTTATATTCAATCGTTACATGATCTTTGTGGGAAAATTGATCTAACGCGTTTTCAAGTCTCCGTTTCCCAATATAACAATATGGGCAAACAAAATCTGACCATACTTCAATTTTCATCAAAACACCTCACATTTCTGTAATAATTGTAGCACAATACCTATTTTTCAAAACAATAATGTGCTTATGAAAACAGAAATGGAAAGCTTTTCTAATGTATATTATCCTGACCATCAACATAACGGCCATAGTCTGGAATGGCAAGTTTATCAAAGTTTTCCACAAGGTTTTGCAATCCCTCTGATAAATCATCACCCCCCATGAAATGACCATGCCCGGATACTAGGACATTGGGCTGTAACTGTTTCAGCTTTTTTACTGATTCAAAAGCTGCGTTCCAGTCCGTAGTTAAATAACGCGGAGGTCCATTCACCTCTTCCGTTTGCATCAAAACATTGTAAAACTTATCCTGCCTAACGGTAATAACAGCATCACCCGATAGAAGTGTTTTATCATTTTCCCTAAAAAATGACACATGCCCAGGAGAATGGCCAGGAGTATGTATCCATTTCCAATCTTCCAGCCCTGGTACACTATTGTCATCTGGTAATGCTTTAACTGCATCACCTAAATTTATTGGCTGATTCGGATACCAAGGAGAGATTTTTGCCAAAAGACCACCCTCCACAGTTGCATCTGGTTCAGGATAGCTTTCTTCCCCTGTTAAATACGGAAGTTCAAGTTCGTGTGCATAAACTGGCACTTCCCATTCTTCTACTAACTCAATTAATCCACCAACATGATCAAAATGTCCATGGGTTAAAATAATTGCAGATGGTCTGCTTTCTCTTCCAAAACGATCCACTGCGACTGAGCGGATTTCGGAAGCAGCATTAGGCAACCCTGCATCCACTAATACCCATTCACCCTCATTAGGAAGTCCGATAAAACACATGTTCACAATTTGATCCGTATAATAATAAACATCATTACTAACCTTTTGTCCCGTTCCACTCAATATCGATGTCATCGGGATAAATTTATTATCTTTACTTTCATGCATTTGTTCATCCATTGCAATTACCTCACTTTTTTTACTAGTATTTGAATCCGCCTTGAAAAATATGAATAAAAATGAGCCTGGGACAAAAGTGTTTTAACCAAAATAAAATCCGAACATAGTTGGTGCATACATACCGCTACAGAAATACATTACGCTTTCCGCGGGCTGCCCTGAGCCTACTCCGAGCTATCGCCCTACGTAGTCTCACCTAGGCTTTTTTTCCCGCAGGAGTCTCCGTGTATTTCCTACTGTAGTATGGTGAAATCTTCGGCTTTGGATTATACAATTTAGTTATGTCCCAGTCTCATAATATTAATAGGATTGTTGTTCCTGAACAGAGCCATCCAATTTAAATACAGTTAATTTTGTTCCTTTATTTCTCGCTATTTCCCTTGCGCGTTTTACTGCCTCCCCCTTCGTTTCAAATACTGCTGCAGGCTTCTTCGCATTACTGGATTTTACTGCCCAGCCATTTTCATGTGCAACTACATGCTCACCCTCCAACAGGCGTTCCGGATTGCCATCATATTTTCTCCCTTCTGCTGAACGTTCAGCGGGGCTGCCTTCATCCGCATATTCTTTGACCACACCTTTTTCCGCATTATTGTACCATTCCTTTGCTTGCTCAGTTGCTATTGGTATTGCCCGTCCTTCGTCGTATCCTTCATCTACCATTGAATTTGCTATATCAATAGCTTTTTTCCGTACGATTTTGTCCAAGTTTTTCATGGATGAAGGATAGTCATTTAATGTCCAAGGCATAACATACTCCTCCTTCATTTTTAGTTACGATACCCTTCATGATTCTCAGTCAAACGGGTAATTACGTCACCTATTCGTTTAACACACATGTAAGTAAAAAACAGCTAAAGCACTGTGCTTTAGCTGTTTTCATTCAGCAAGGATTTACCCATAATGGAGACGCGTTTTGTGTTTTTTAATTCATCCAGGTTTTTCACGCCGATCCCAAACATCGTCATTTTTAATTCAAATTCGATTTGTTCCATTGTTTGGATGACATTTTCTGCTGATTCCGTTGCAGCCTGCAGCAATTGGCGTGCAAAACCAATGACATCGGCACCGATTGTAATAGCTTTTGCTGCATCAACACCGGTTTTCATCCCGCCACTTGCAACTAACGGAACATTTGGAAGCTGACTGCGGACAGATACAATACAATCTTTTGTTGGAATGCCCCAGTTATTAAATGCCTCCGCAGCAGCTTTTCTTAATGGATCTTGTGACCGAAGCTTTTCGACCTGACTCCACGACGTTCCACCTGCACCTGCAACATCGATATATGTTATCCCAGCATCATATAATTTCCTGGCAACTGTACCATCGATACCGAAGCCAACCTCCTTTACCCCGACAGGTGCATCTACAGCCTTGCATATCTGTTCGATTTTAGGAAGCAATGCGTTAAAATTCAAATCCCCTTCATCCTGTACGACCTCTTGCAAACTATTCAAATGCAAATAAAGCGAATCCGCCTCCGTCATATCGATCAGTCGCTGGCATTCTTCCGCACCATACCCGTAATTTAATTGGACAGCACCAATGTTCGCTATTAAGGGAGCTGTTGGCGCGTGGTTACGCACTAAAAATGATTCCTTATGTGCATCACTTTCAAGCAGTGCCCTAGTTGACCCAAGTGCGATCGCCCAGCCTTTTTCCTCTGCGGCTATTGCTAGATTATGGTTGATTTGCGCTGCAAGTTCTGAACCGCCCGTCATGGAGCTTACCAGGAATGGCGCCTTGAGCATTTTATTTAAAAAGCTTGTATCCAGCCTGATATCAGCGAAGTCAATTTCCGGTAATGCATTATGTATAAACGAAATACCTTCTAAACCAGTTGTCTTATTTACCCCTTCTACATTTTCATTTAGACAAAGCCGAATATGCTCTGTCTTCCTCTTATTAATTCCCTCTTCCATATCTACACATCCTTACATTATTTCGTTAAAGTGCGGGACAAGGGGTCTGACCCCTTGTCCCTCTGTTTCGTTTTCAAATATGGATGCAGCGTGACAAAATAAACACCTGCGATTACCATTGCCATGCCAATAATTTGTGTCCATGTAATTGTGGAATCATATAATACGACAGCGATCCAAGCAGTATTTATTGGTACTAGGTTCATATAGATACTGGATTTACTTGCACCAATCCGTTTAATCCCACTATTCCACAGGAGAAAGCCGATTACGGAGGAGCAAATTATCATAAACACCATCTCGCCCCATGCTTGACTAGACATAACCATTAATTTACCCCAAGAGTGTTCAAATAAGGATACGATAAATAATAGGACAGACCCGATCAATGTTGTCAGTGTGGTTGTTACGACTGGTGATACATCACGCATTGCAGCTTTCCCCAATAAACCATGTGCGACCCAGCTTAATAATCCACCAATAAATAACAAATCGCCTAAGTTAAATTCCAAGGATACCAAGGTTGTTAGGGATCCTTTAGAGATGACAACGATGACACCGATTAACGATAAAAGAAGTCCAAATCCAAGTTGTTTATTCCACACTTCCCCTAAAAACAGCACTGCTCCCAATGTAACAAGGACAGGGGTTGTAGCTACAATTAACGATCCGTTGATTGCTGTGGTAATATCCAGCGCAATAAAGAAAAAAACATTGTAGCCGAATATACCTGTGATGGCCATTAACAAAAGTGCTCTCCATTGTTTCCGAATTGCTGTAAAATCAAGCTTCTTTTGCCATAACACAAAGAGAAGAAGCAGCATGCCAGCACTTCCGAAACGAAAAGCAGCTGCTGTAACAGGTGGTATTTCCGTTATAACATGCTCCGCCGCAACAAATGCACCACCCCAAAACAACGGAACCAACAGCAGCAAAAAATAAATGGCAATGGATTGATCACTTTTCACCCGAAATCCTTCTTCCGTTTAGCAGGACAGGGGGACAGACCTCAGCGTCCCTTCCCTTTTGCATGAACTATAACAAAAAAATGACTAAAAAGCCAATCAATCGGTATGCATCAAAATATGCTGGATTCCTTTTTTGGAAAAATGGTGTAACTGAAACTAATCGCAAAATCGATAACCAATACAAGGCTCCATAATTTCATTGTTTGAAATAATGCTTCTGTTTGGTTTTGATTATGAATATAAAGAATAACAGCACCCAATAATCCCATACCGATGATCCACGCGAGTAAATGATGATACCAGCCAATCCGTTCGTTTCTTGCATATTCCTTTCCGTATTTTTTCTTTTTAGCAGGTTTGGGTCCATTAGCGAATTTATAAGCAAAACGTTCATCCGCCCACTTGATCATCTTGTGCCCAAATGCAACACTGACCCCGATATAGATAGCAGCCACACCATGCATTGATGTTGCCGTTGCCCCATTTTTTAAATCAATGACAGTTGCAATTAAAAGAAGCAGATCCACAACTGGTGTACAAAATAATAAAAATGCACCAAGTTTTTTCTTTTTCAGCAAATATCTTGCTACTAACCCTGCGATTACAAATACCCAAAAGCCAATTTCACATGCTACAATAAACCAACCTACCATTACTTCATTCCCCTTTTTAGTACAATTGTGCTAAAAATAGCATAGCATACTTTTATTAAATAATACAACAGTGCTATAATAAAAATATGCCTAAAATAGTTGATCATGATAAAAGAAAAGTACAAATAGCAGAAGCAACATGGAAAGTTATAATAATGGAAGGACTAGAGCAGGCTTCTGTACGCAAAATTGCGAAAGAAGCTGGACTTTCTGTTGGAGCAATGCGGCACTATTTTTCAACTCAATCTGATTTGTTTGCATACTCCATGAAGCTTGTATCTGACCGCGTAAAAAAACGTGCTTACGAGAAAAAATATGATGGAACACCATTGGAAGCAATGCAGGAAGTTCTGAGTGAATTCTTGCCAATCAATGAAGAGCAGCGTATCGAAATGGAGGTGTGGTTAGTCTTTTCGGCTAAAACACTCGTCAATCCAGACCTTAAATCATTAGGCAAAACAGTCTATCACGAAATGCGCGGGGTTGTTGAACACGTTATTCAAAGTTTAATTGATTTACAGCTGGCAAAGGATGATTTAGACAAGCAATTGGAAGTTGAGCGGCTATATGCTTTAATAGATGGTCTTGCACTCCATTCAATTCTCTATCCCGATGAACTATCATCCAACAAAACGGTGGACACGCTTAAATATCATTTACAATCATTATGTACTTAAAAATAGGAGGGAACTGGATTGAAACAAGAGGCAAAGGATTTTGCTGTAAAAGCACATTACGGACAGACTCGTAAAAACTCCGATGCTGCATATAGTACACATCCGATTCGAGTTGCCGAAAGACTGGAGCGTGAAGGATATTCAGATGAATTAGTGTGTGCAGGATATTTGCATGATGTGGTTGAGGATACCCCATATGAAATGGAAGATATCGAGTCAATGTTTGATTCTAACGTAGCTCGGCTAGTTGCAGCACATACTGAAGATAAGTCAAAATCCTGGCAGGAGCGTAAACAGCATACGATTGATACCGTTAAATTTGCAGATAAAGAAGTGAAATATCTGATTGTTGCTGATAAACTCGATAATTTGCTGGGCCTTGAACAAGACTTGCAAAAAATGGGCGATGCCATTTGGAAGCATTTTAACGCAGGCTTTGATAAGCAGAAGTGGTATAACGAGGCGATTGCTTCGAATATGTATGATGGAATTGCAGATGCTGACATACCCGGATATTTCTGTGAATATGCGGAAACGGTGGAGCGGGTTTTCGGCACGGATAAGGGTTGATGTTGCGCTCTTGGGTTGATGTTCACGCTCTCCGGTTGATGTTCGCACCCTCGGGTTGATGTTCGCGCTCTCGGGTTGATGTTCGCGCCTCTCGGGTTGATGTTCGCTCTCTCGGGTTGATGTTCGGTCTCTCCGGTTGATGTTCGCGCTCTCGGGTTGATGTTCACGCTCTCGGGTTGATGTTCACGCTCTCCGGTTGATGTTCGCTCTCTCGGGTTGATGGTTGCACTTTCGGGTTGATGTTTGGTCTCTCCGGTTGATGTTTGCGCCTCTCGGGTTGATGTTCGCTCTCTCGGGTTGATGTTCCCTCTCTCGGGTTGATGTTCACGCTCTCCGGTTGATGTTCCGGTTTTCCGGTTGATGTTCGCGCTCTTGGGTTGATGTTCGCACCTCTCCGGTTGATGTTCGCTCTCTCGGGTTGATGTTCGCGCCCTCGGGTTGATATTCGCTCTCTCGGGTTGATGTTCCCTCTCTCGGGTTGATGTTCCTGCCTGTCGGGTTGATGTTCCCGTCCTCGGGTTGATGTTCCCGCCCCTCGGGTTGATGTTCGCTCTCTCGGGGTGATGTTCACGCTCTCCGGTTGATGTTCGCTCTCTCGGGTTGATGTTCACGCTCTCTCGGGTTGATGTTCGCTCCTCTCGGGTTGATGTTCCGGTTTTCCGGTTGATGTTCACGCTCTCGGGTTGATGTTCGCTCTCTCGGGTTGATGTTCGGTCTCTCCGGTTGATGTTCGCGCCCTCGGGTTGATGTTCACGCTCTCCGGTTGATGTTCGCGCCCTCGGGTTGATGATTGCGCTCTCGGGTTGATGTTCGCGCCCTCGGGTTGATATTCGCTCTCTCGGGTTGATGTTCGCACCTCTCCGGTTGATGTTCGCGCCTCTCGGGTTGATGTTCGCTCTCTCGGGTTGATGTTCGGTCTCTCCGGTTGATGTTCGCTCTCTCGGATTGATGTTCGCACCTCTCGGGTTGACGTTCGCGCCCTCGGGTTGATGTTCGCGCTCTCGGGTTGATGTTCGCGCCCTCGGGTTGATGTTCGCAACCCCAAGTTGATGTTCACACTCTCGAGTTATTGTAAAAAACCGTTCCTCAACAAAGTGGGGAACGGTTTCTCCTTATCTGGCTTTATATCGATTTTTCATGTCCTTGGAAATTTTCTTCCATTTATTTTTCTCTTCAAGGCGCACTTTCTGATCCTGTTTTCTTTTTTCATAGGCAAGTTCCCGTTGCAATTTTAAATAACTTTCGAAACGTTCCTCAGACAACTCATCTGAATCCATTGCCTCCTGTACGCGGCAGCCTGGTTCCGTATCATGCTGACAGTCCGAGAACCTGCATTCATCTGCAAGTGCTTCCACATCCTGAAACGTTGTGTCTATTGCGCCGTCGCCATCCCATAACTGCAATTCCCGCATTCCAGGCGTATCAATTAACAATGCACCATTTGGCAGCGTAAACATTTCCCTGTGTGTCGTTGTGTGCCGCCCTTTGCTATCCGCTTCTCGAATGTCTTTTGTTTCCTGAACTTTTTCGCCTAATAGCGCATTAACCAATGTTGACTTACCTACACCTGATGAACCCAATAATGCTGCCGTTTTTCGATCGGGCAAATAGGTCAGTAATTCTTCAATACCTTCACCAGTAATGCTGCTGATGCATACAATCGGTACACCAATTGCAGCCTCTTCTACCTCAGCCGTTATTCTTATAATATCTTCCGGTGTCGACTCATCCTTTTTTGTTAGCACAATAACTGGAGATGCACCGCTTTCGTACGTTGAAAGAATATATCGTTCAATTCGCCTGACATTTAAATCATGGTTAAGTGAATTTACAATAAAAACGGTATCCATATTTGCTGCAACAATTTGCGCTTCTGTTTTCGTACCAGCAGCTTGCCTTACGAACTTGCTTTTACGCGGCAGAATACGATTGATAACCGCTTTTTGTTCGTCTGCTAATTTTTGAACCTCAACCCAATCCCCCACTGCCGGGAAATCAAGGGAGCTATATGCTTGATTCATGAACTTTCCGCTTAAATGGGAGAAATACTCCATTTCACCATCGGAAATACGATAGCTATTTTTCTGCACGGCAATGACGCGTGCCAGTTTATTATTATCTTCGTGTTGGATAGAACTGTCCCATCCAAGTTTTTCAATATGATTCAATTACATTTTCCTCCTTAATGGTTGGAGGAAAAGCCTTCATTATGCCGACTGTTCCCCCACTTTGATTAGTGTGTTTTGGTTTACTGTTATTACATTTGTATAAATCATTAAACATCACTCCTTCTAAAAATGGTTGAACAAGACAATAACAAGTATACTATATTTAACTGCCAATTGCTACTGAATTTTTGGAAAAATAGTACAACTCATGCATTAAATGAAACCCTGCAGATTGATATAATCCTATGGCACCTTTGTTATCAGCAGACACACATAATGTAATTTCCTTAATGGATTCAAATGTAAAAAGCCAGCTTACCGCCGTAAGTAAAAGTTTTTTTCCATATCCTTTTCCACGGAACGCTTGATCAACAGCGATGAATTCAATGGATCCATCGGCAAAATCGGGATCTGCTTCAACATATACATAACCTGCGAGGTGTCCTTTATCTTTCAGCACAAAAACCTTTTGCGTATCATTAATCCGCTCCATAATCTCTTTCCCGCTATAATATGTTCCCGGAAAAGCATTGTCATGGAGCACTGCAAAAGCATCATTATCATTACTAGCCAATTCTTCTTTCTTCTTTATCAGCTGATTTTCCAGTTGATCTTCAGAATAAGTAAGTATAATTTGATCCGTTTTTTGTTTGAATTCCAGTTTATCAGCAAATTTCTTTACCAAATTGTTTTCTTTATTAAAAAACAGACTAATTGTTTCAAGTGATTGGGTTTGCTCGTTTAAAAGCCCCCATATTTCAATTGCCATATCAACGTCAAATGCCGGATCAACAAATGGTCCCCATACTTCCGCACTTTTGTCTTCCAGATCAATATCAAGACCAATTAAACCAACCAACTGACCATCTTGAATTGCTGCTGCAAAGCAATTTCCAAATGTTACATCTGTCATTTCCTCATCAATTGTCTCGATAATTTCATCCGCCTCCGTCCCGCAAAATCCAATATGATGCTTTCTATTTTTATTCCATTTTGCTATGAATGCTGCTGCGTCTTTCGTTGGAATATCTTTTCCTTTTATAAGTTTATACATCGTATCCCTCACTTATCTTTTCTACCACTTACTATTCGGTATACATCAAAAAAGTCCTTTTAATAATATAAAAAATGCACAAAATAATTTTATAGATAGGAGGATCATGCATGTCAGAGGATAATAAAAATCGCAACAAGGACAAAGGCAGACAAGCCAACAAGCAGCAAAAATATAATACAGAGCCTAAGCATGATGTTGAGTTTGCAGGTGAAAATGAAAGCGAATTTCTCAATTTAGACAACAGAAGGAACAAGCGGAAACGAGAAAGCGAATAAAAAATGGGCTGTCCCAAGCATATAGGACAGCCTTTCTTCATTAAAAACAGACGCAGCTTACTCCACGTCTGTTTTACCTATTTCTATTTATTATTCATTTCACTCGGTTCAGGACCTTTACGCTGACCACGATCAAGTACAGTCATTTTTTCCATGTCATCTGGACTCAATTCAAAATTAAATACATCAAAATTTTCCTCGATTCGTGATGGTGTTACTGATTTCGGAATAACAATTCTGTCTGATTGCAGGTGCCAGCGAATAATTACTTGTGCCGAGGTTTTGTCATGTTTTTCGGCAATTCCTTTCACAACATCATTCGCTAAAACCTCTCCACCCTGCATAAGCGGGCTCCAAGCTTCTAAATGAATGTTATGCTTGTCACAGAAATCTTTCAGTTCCTTTTGCTGCAGGTATGGATGGCACTCTACCTGGTTAACTGCTGGCACAACATCACATTCGTCCAACAAACGCTGCAGATGCTCGATATTGAAATTACAAACACCAATTGCTTTAACACGTCCGTCTTTATACAACTTTTCCATTGCTTTGTATGTTTCCACATACTCATCGTATTTTGGAGTCGGCCAATGTATTAAATATAGATCAACATAATCCAGTCCTAATTTTTCCAGACTCTCATCATATGCTTTTAACGTATTTTCATACCCCTGGTCACTATTCCACACTTTCGTCGTAATAAATAGATCTTCACGTGGAACATTTCTATTTGCTAACGCTTCACCAACTCCACGCTCATTTGCATAAACTTTTGCAGTATCAATGGAGCGAAAACCAACCTCTAATGCTTTTTCAACTGCAGGTGTTGCTTCATCTTCCGGTACTTGCCATACACCATAGCCTAATTGTGGCATTTTCAGTCCATTATTCAATGTAACATATTGCATCTGATAACTTCCTTTCTTTGAATAATGTAATTTAGTTTATCACAATGCATTGGCAGGAAAAAAGTGTCCAGCACTTTTATAGTAAAAATTCATACAGTGGGGGTTTTACTGCCTATTAATGCGGAATGATTCCACTTCAAATTTATCAGTGATTCGTTCTTACCTAAAACAGTAATATCTAATGCCGCGATATAGGAACACCCATAATCCATTCTAATTGCAGAAATTTTTCCAGCAAAGCATTTCCTAATGCACAAGCAAGATTCCACCGTACTCGAACAACTCGGGCGAAAAAAATAAATAACGCATTTTACGAAAACTGCTTAGTAAAGGTCCACTATTACGAGCAGAGCCAATTAAAAAATACACGGCAGCAAAATGTTAGCTGCCGTGTAGTTTAATTATACATTGCGTTTTTCTCTTGCAAACGAATAGTTACCTTCATAACGTAACAGGTTTCCCTCAGCTAACCAATACGTTACTGGAAATAACCGGTCCAGAAAATAGCGGTCATGTGATACTGTGATGATTGTTCCTGTAAACTGGTCCAATGCTTCCTCCAGCACTTCTTTTGATTCAATATCCAAATGGTTCGTCGGTTCGTCCAGAATGAGCAGGTTGTGGTCCTGATGAACGAGCTGCGCAAGCCTAAGCCGCATTTTCTCGCCGCCGCTAAGGCTTTTTACCTTTTGAAAAACCGTTTTGCCGTAGAATAGAAATTTCGCCAAAATTCCCCTAGCATCGCCTTCTGTTACATGGACCTGGTCACGGAATTCATCTAAAATGGTCCGCTTCTCATCCATTTCCAGCATATGCTGTGAGAGAAATCCTATCGACAAATTGCTTCCTAAACGTATCGTGCCGTCGTCAACTAACTCGGTTCCTAAAATCATGTTTAAAATTGTTGACTTCCCACTTCCATTTTCTCCTATAATGGCGATACGGTCCTTGAAACGGACATGTAAATGCAAGTTTGAAAATAGTTGTTTCGTTCCATATCCTTTTGCCGCATTTTCTAGCAGCACAACATCTTTGCCGCTTCGTTTATCCATTTGAAAATCAAGATCGATTTTTTTCTGCTCAAGTATTGGTCTTTTCATTAACTCCATTCTGGCTAAAGCTTTCTCCATACTTTTCGCACGGCGATGCAATCCATCATTAGGCGGATTGGCCTGATTTGCCCACTCTTTTAACCGCTTAATCGTTTCTTTCATCTTCTTTATTTTCTTTTGCTGATCCTGGTATTGCTGAAACTCTTGCAGTAAACGTGCCTCCCGCTCTTTTACATAGTCAGAGTAGTTGGTAGCATAGCGAATCAGTTCACCCTGGTCCATTTCAAAAATCGATGTCACCGTTTCATCTAAGAAGTAGCGATCGTGCGAAACGATCATAACTGTTCCTTTGTATTGCTTGATAAAATCGGTAAGCCATTCAATCGCAGCCAAATCCAAATGGTTTGTTGGTTCATCCAGCAGCAATAAATCCGGTGCCTTTAATAGCAGCTTTGCTAAGCCAACCTTTGTACGTTCACCGCCACTTAAATACTGCCATTCCTTGTCAGCCAATTCCTCCATTTGCAGTCCACTCATAATCCGCCTAATTTGCGAATCCATTTCATAGCCGCCGTCCTCTTGAAATTTCTCCTGCAATGCACCATATTTTTCAATAAGGCGTGTTAGTTTTTCCGGATTCGTTTCTTGTGACAGTTTAGTTTCTGCATCTGTCATTTTCTTTTTTAATGTATTCAAAGAGGTAAATACATCATATAGTAATGCTTCTACTTTTTTGTTGCCGTCTACATCAGGTATTTGCTCCAAAAGTCCAACAGTTAATCCCTTTTTCCAGGTAATAGTTCCGGCAGCTGGTTCTGTTTTACGGGCAATCAGATGCAGTAATGTCGTTTTACCCTCACCATTTCTGCCAATTAAGCCAATCCGTTCACCTTGTTTTACTTCACAGGTTAAATCACTAAAAATGGTATTCGCACCAAACGTCTGTGTAACATTTTGTAAACTTGAAATAATCATGATCTCTTCCTCCGAATGAAGAGACATACCTATAAAAATACAAAAAGACGGCAAAGAGCAGCTCTCTACCGTCCATTATTTCCGTTCGCGGGCAGATGTCTCTTACTGATATTTTTTCCATATATTTCTATTAAAAAAGTGCACACTTATCCCTTGAACAGAAATATCGGAAAAAATCGCATAACGCATCCAAAGATATTCTCTGAGCTTCGTTATGCCATTACCAGTATGATTCATCAAACCCACCTCCTTTGCATTATTATAGTTAGTTTATTCGAAAAATGACCGAGCGTCAACAAAATTTATATCCTGATACCAATATGTTTTATTATCTAGAAAGGAATTCACCACTGAAAAATAGAATATAGATATAACTTAACTATTTTTTCAAGGAGGTAAAATATGTCAAACCAATCCTTCACACTACAGGAAGCAACCATAAATAATATGCAAAACGCTATGAAATCAGGTGAGTTAACATCCAAAGAGCTCACCATGATGTACCTGGAACAAATTGCTGTGTACAATAATGCTGGTCCGAACATACATGCAGTTCTCGAAATTAATCCAGATGCATTACACATCGCAGAGGCACTTGACGTGGAACGCGAGCAGCATGGGATACGGGGACCACTCCACGGAATTCCAATTTTGTTAAAGGACAATATCGATACTGGGGACAAAACACATACAACTGCAGGATCTATCGCTTTGAAAAACAATTATGCAAAAGAGGATGCTTTTATTACAAAGAAGCTCCGAGATGCAGGTGCAGTGATTTTAGGAAAAACGAACCTAACGGAATGGGCAAATTTCATGACCAAAAATATGCCAAATGGCTATAGTTCATTGGGTGGACAAGTAATGAATCCATATGGACCCGGGAAGTTTGATGTAGGGGGTTCAAGCTCTGGTTCAGGTGCCGCGATTGCCGCTAACTTTGCTGCTGGTGCAATTGGTACGGAAACGAGCGGATCAATCCTAAGCCCTGCAAGCTCCAATTCACTCGTTGGGATTAAACCAACTGTTGGTCTGGTCAGCCGAACTGGAATCATTCCAATATCCAACAGCCAGGACACTGCCGGGCCAATGACAAGAACGGTTGAAGATGCGGCAATTCTTTTAGGAGCGCTAACCGGTGTTGATGAAAATGACCCTGCCACGGCAGCAAATAAGAAAGTCATTTCCGATTACACGCCATTTTTACATACGAATGGTTTACAAAACAAACGATTAGGCATTTCACGTGCTTATATGAAAGGTTTTACCGATGAGGAAGTAATGCTCGTCAATAATGCTTTAGCCGAAATGGAGAAATCAGGAGCAACCCTTGTAGATCCAATTGAATTACCCACTGGGCTGCCAAATTCAAGTGTTATGTTTCATGAATTTAAAAACGGATTAAGCGCCTATTTGAAAAACATATCACCTCATGTTTCTGTCAGCTCACTGTTAGATGTAATCAATTACAATCAATCACATGCAAAAGATGCACTAAAATACGGACAAACTGTATTAGTAGAATCCGAAACAAAAAGTGGATTATTAACAGAAGCGGAATACATCACAGATAGATTATCAGATTTAAAGCTTTCAAGAGATACGGGAATTGACCAAGCAATGGCCGAACATAATTTGGATGCTCTTGTATTTATCAATTACGCAGGCAGCGAGATTGCTGCTAAGGCTGTATATCCATCCATAACCGTTCCTGCGGGTTATACAAAAGGAGGTAAGCCAGTCGGGGTAACATTCACTGGACTTGCATTTTCCGAGCCAGCACTAATTGAAATCGCATATGCGTATGAACAGGCAACAAAGCACCGGAAGGCACCAGCACTATTAGACTAAATCTATCCGGTAAAAGGTGGGGTGATTTTAAACAAGCAGGATTATTTGAAAGCCATTTGTTTCCACTCTATATTTATATTAGATGATGGAGTCCTTTGGCTTTTTTATTGCTTACTATTTACATATAGCATAAATTAATTAATTAGTTCAGTAATAATATAAGAGACAATTATAGTATTAATCCTTATGCTTACAATTAAAATTGTCCCGCCCTCACCCATCATTCCAAACAATTTCACCACATTGCTCTTCATGATCAATATTCACATCAAAAAAGTGTTTATTATAAAAGTGCTCCAACCGGTCAACATGATTAAAGTCACGCTTAACTATATCACCAGTAATGTACGGCACATTTTCATCTCGGGCATGTTCCTTTAAATGCTTCATTAAAATGGAGCCATAGCCTTTATTTTCTTCTCCTTTAATAGCAGCAATATGAATCGTTTGCTCGTTTCTGTATTCTGCTTGGATGGCAGAATCCCATTTTCCGCGATATGGTGATTGACAATCATGCAGCATTAACTGACATGATTCTTCATTTTTATCCGCATAAATGATTACCCATTGATCATCTCTTGCCTGATCAATGCTGACAACTTCCCATTTCTTTGCAATCTCTTTTAGATTATTTTGCATACGAAACAGCTGCATTTCCAATGTATCCAGTTCTTCCTTCAGCTCATGCCTTTCCTTTTCCTTTTCTAAAAAAGCTGTATATGCCATTTTACTCACCTTCCTATTTAAAATCCGCACACAATTTGCCATTTTACTAGAAACATGGTCAAGAATTCAAGTTTTTGAAAATTCCATATGTAAATTTTCAAATAGTACTTAATACTTAGAAACCAAATGACGATATAATGATAAATTGCTTTTTTTATAATTGGGGGATACATAATAATGAAGAAAAAGAAATTAACATTGGGAAAAAAGACAAAGCCTCAAAATAGCAAACCTAAGAAGGTAAAACCAGTGAAAGAAAAGAGGAAGCTGCGGTGGCAAAATATTAAGATTGCCAGAAAGTATTTAACTGTATTTATGCTGACGGCCGTCCTATTCCTAATTGCTGGCGGAATTGTCTACGTTCAATTAAATAAAGGGGAAAATTCGATCGATGCCATTGAACGCAGAAGTGAGCGGGCAAATGACATGGCTAAAATGGCAGAGCTTGTCCAGGCAAAGGATGTACAAATTGCCGACTATATTATTACAGAGCAGCCGATCTATGTAGAGACGTTTGAAGAATACCGCAAAGAGTTTGATACATTAGAGAAAAAAATAGAAGCTAAAATGGATACAGCTAAGCAAAAGGCACTATTTTCCGAAATTAAAAAAGCGGATACGCAGGTGAACGATTTATTTTTAAACGAAATAACAGCGTCTGTTAACTCAGGGCAGAATTATATGACGCAATCACTTAGGGACCAATCCAACACCCTTCGGAAAGTGAACACGGAACGAATAAATGAACTAATGGATTTGGTGATTCAATCGCAGCAAACGGCTGTTGAAGATGCGAAGTCCAGCATGAATAACAGTGTAATTGCACTTTCTATTGCGACCATTGCAGCAATTGGATTGGGAATCTTGCTAATGATTGTGATATCAAGAAGAATTACCGTACATTTAAGCAAGATTGTTGGAATAACGTCTGAAATTGCTAAAGGAAATTTAACGGTTGAATCCATGGATTATCAAGGCCAAGATGAAATTGGACAATTATCCAGTGCGGTTAACCAAATGAAAGATAACATTCGCAACATCCTATTTAAAGTTGCTCAAGCCTCTGAATCCGTTTCTTCCAGAAGTGAGGAACTAACACAATCTGCAGGCGAGGTTAAAGAAGGAAATGCTCAAATCGCAACAACGATGGAGGAAATTTCTTCAGGGGCGGAAACACAAGCAAATAGTGCTTCTGATCTTGCTGAGAACATGAACGAGTTTGTACAGTCAATGAAGGAATCGGAGCAAAGTGGACAGGAAGTACTGGAAACCTCTAGCAGCGTTATTGATTTAACAACCGAGGGCACGAATCTGATGAGAAAATCGGTTGATCAAATGAAACGAATCGATACCATTGTTACGGAAGCAGTTGACAAAGTACAAGGACTGGACAAGCAATCAAACGAAATATCAAAATTAGTGCTTGTGATTAAAGATATTGCTGATCAGACAAATCTGCTTTCCCTAAACGCAGCAATTGAGGCGGCTAGAGCCGGTGAACATGGGAAAGGATTTGCCGTAGTTGCGGATGAAGTTCGAAAACTTGCTGAACAGGTTACGTCATCTGTCACAGAAATTACGGCCATTGTTACGAACATCCAGACAGAGACAGATCATGTAGTTGATTCATTGAATTCCGGATATAATGAGGTCAAAGAAGGCACAAATCAAATTGAATTGACAGGAAAAAGCTTTGAAACGATTAGCAGCTCTGTTACAGAAATGGTTGATAGAACTGCTGTCATTTCAGCCAATTTAAAAAGCATCGCTGCCACCAGCAATGATATGAACAATTTGATTGAGGAAATTGCATCTGTTTCTGAGGAATCCGCAGCAGGTGTCGAGCAAGCTGCAGCCTCAGCCCAGCAAACGTCCAGCTCAATGGAAGAGGTTTCCAGTAGTGCAGATGAACTTGCGAAACTTGCTGAACAGCTGAATGAGGAAATAAAAGTGTTTAAACTATAAATCTATAAAAAACAGCTGCTTCTCTTGGTAGGGGAGCAGCTGTTTTTTTGATTGAAAAATAATGTAATAGACGGTTCTTTTTCGTCCATCTGGAAAAATTGCACCAACTCATTACATCAATTAAGGTGGGGACTGTCCCCAGCGAGACAGTCCCTACCTTAATTCCCATGATACAAAAAACAATCTGCCGTATGGTCATTTACCATTCCTGTTGCCTGCATAAACGCATAGCAAATCGTTGGCCCAACAAACTTAAACCCGCGCTTTTTTAAATCCTTGCTCATGTTCTCTGATTCCGGTGTTTGCGCAGGTACACTGGCATGGTCCTGCCAATGATTCAAGATAGGCTTTCCATCAACAAACTGCCATATGTACCTGTCAAACGTTCCAAATTCCTGCTGCACGTTTAAAAATGCCTGTGCATTCGTTATGACCGAACGAACTTTAAGCTTGTTACGTATAATTCCTTCATCCTGCAGCAATTCTTTTACTTTTTTCTCGTCGTAATTACTCACTTTTTGTGGGTCAAAATTATCAAATGCGATACGATAATTTCTCCGCCTTTTAAGAATTGTAATCCAGCTCAACCCTGCCTGTGCTCCTTCTAAAGAAAGCATTTCAAAAAGCTGTTGGTCATCTTGTGTCGGCTTTCCCCACTCCTTGTCATGGTACTCTACATAGATTGGATCCTCTGTCACCCAGTCACATCTATTCTTCATCGCTACTCTTCCTTCGTCTCTACTTCATTTTCTTGATAGGAAATCCAGTCACTAAAACTGCCGGGATACAATTTAACATTTTCATACCCTGCTAACTTCAGTGCCAGCACATTTGGACAAGCCGAAACACCCGAACCGCACGATACGATAATTTCATTTTCTTTAGGCAGCTTTTCAAAATGGGTTTGCAGTTCATCATCAGTTTTCCAAAACCCGTCTGCAGCTAAAACATCCTTCCAGAAGAAATTTTTCGCGCCTGGAATATGGCCCGCTTTTTTATATAAAGGCTCTGTCTTTCCTAGATATCTGTCTTTTGCTCGTGAATCTATTAAAATGGAAGTACTGTCACCAATTTTCTCTTTTACCCCGTCTATATCAATTACCATATCTTCATTAGGACTTGGCTTGAATTGTTTCATCGATGGAACCTGAATTTTATTTGTGATAACATGTCCCCGCTTCGACCATTCATCCAGACCGCCATCCAATACGTAAGCTTTTTCATGACCCATATACTGGAGCAGCCACCACAACCTTGCTGCAAACATATCATTATGCTGATCATAGATCACAACAGTCGTTTCACGATCAACACCAATTTCACCTAGTTTTGTGGAAAAATCGTCTACATCTGGCAATGGATGATTTCCGCCATGCTCCTGGACTGGGCTTGATAAATCCTTGTTCAAATTCAAATACATTGCGCCTGGAATATGTCCCTTTTCATACGCCTTTTTACCAGCTTCGGCATCCGTCAAAGAAAACCGAACATCAATAACCACCGCAGTTTCAGGGTTCTTCTTTAGACGTTCTGCCAGCCACTTTACAGATACTAAATGTGACATTTAACCTCTCCTCCCTTTCTCTATCCTAACAATTTCCCCATGTAATATTCATCTAAAAAATCTCCATTAATTAATAACGAATGCTTTTTTACCCCTTCAATTACAAAGCCCGCTTTTTTGTACAAAGCAAGACCAGCTTCATTATCCACAACGACCGTTAGCTCAAGTCGGCTTAGTCCTTGCTGCCGCGCCCACGTATCCATTTCCGAAAACAACGCAGTACCTACCCAACCCCGCGATGGTCTGATAGGATACCAATAACTATGTATGCGACATGTTTTTTCCTGTTTACTTTCCTGCCAACCGCAAACAGATATCCAATTAATCTATCGTTTTGTTCAGCTACCAAAATCGTTGAATTCTGTTCATTTTGGAAGGCCGCAATCATGTTGCGCTGCTTATCAATCGTTATGTTTCGTTCTCCTATATCATACAGCATATACTTACTTTCCCTATCCACCTGTTTAGTCAGCTCCACTAATTGTTCTGCATCGTTTGCTTGTGCTTCCCTGATCAATGTGTTATCACCTCGATTTTAAACTATCTATTAATCTTATTCGACAAAAAATGCTTTTCCCCTTTTTCAAGAGAAATTTAGTTGTGTGCTTATGGGCGGGGGTTGGAGTTGCGTGCTCACGTATGGTTTTTGCGCAATCTAAATGATATGATTATTCTAATAATGTTAGGAGATGATACAAAAGTGAAAAATGAACTTATTAATCGGTTTACTACATACGTAAAAGTTGATACCCAGTCAAACGAGGACACTGATCGTACTCCATCCACAACAGGGCAATTGGAACTAGCCAATATGCTTGTTGCCGAATTAAAAGAAATCGGTATGGTCGACGTTTCAATTGATGACAATGGCTATGTAATGGCAACACTGCCTGCCAATACAGATAAGGAGATCCCAACAATCGGATTTCTGGCGCATGTTGATACGGCGACAGATTTTACAGGTAAGAACGTTAATCCGCAAATTGTTGAGAACTTTGATGGGAATGATTTGATTCTGAATAAAGATTTAAACGTAGTTCTATCAAGCAAGGAATTCCCAGAGCTAGTAAGCTACAAAGGGCATACCTTAATCACAACTGATGGAACAACTTTACTCGGTGCTGACAACAAGGCTGGAATCACGGAAATTATGACTGCCATGGCATATTTAATCGACCACCCTGAAATTAAACATGGAAAAGTTCGTGTAGCATTTACACCAGATGAGGAAATAGGGCGCGGACCGCATAAATTTGATGTTGCTCGATTCGATGCTGCATATGCGTACACAATCGATGGTGGACCGCTTGGAGAATTACAATATGAAAGCTTCAATGCTGCCGCTGCCAAAATTACATTCATAGGAAACAGTGTGCATCCAGGTACGGCAAAAAATAAAATGGTTAATGCCGGGACAATGGCAGCTGAATTTATCAGTAAATTTCCTGCCAGTGAAACACCGGAACATACCGAAAAATATGAAGGGTTTTATCACTTAAGTTCTGTAAACGGTGATGTTGAAAAAACAAACGTTTCCTATATTATCCGCGACTTTGACAAAGATAATTTTGCAAAAAGAAAACAAACGATGGAAGCAAACGTAATGGAAATGAAGAAGAAATACGGTGATTCGAGCGTTCAATTGGAATTGAATGATCAATATTACAACATGCGCGAAAAGATTGAACCTGTAAAAGAAATTGTTGATGTCGCTTATCAGGCAATGGAGAATCTTGATATTAAGCCGCTTGTCAAGCCTGTTCGAGGCGGAACAGACGGATCACAGCTTTCCTACATGGGACTGCCAACACCGAATATTTTCACAGGCGGGGAAAATTTTCATGGTAAATTTGAATATATTTCTGTGGATAATATGGAGAAGGCAACAAACGTGATTGTTGAGATTTGCAGACTGTTTGAGGAGCAGGCGTAATTAATGGATCTGAACCATCATACATGACAGAAGATCGGCTGCAATGCCGATCTTCTGTCATTTCATATCCAGCCATTTTTCTCTTGTTAATTTCATATTGATAGAATCGATCCACTCTCCATCAAATTCCAGATCGTTTTCATCAATACTATCCATAACAAAGCCAACCTTTTCATAAATATGCTTTGCTCTTGGATTGAATGCAAAAACGCTTAATGTCAGCTGATTAATTGTCGTCTCTTTAAATACATAGTCAATGATAAGCTGTGTCGCTTCCGTCCCTAATCCGCGATTTCTTCCCCTTGGACCAATAAGAATCCTAAAATTCATACTGTGATTTTTTTCATCATATAAATTGACCACCACTTCTCCCACAAGCGTACCTTGGGATTGATCAACAATAGCAAGATCCAAGCGATCCGTCTGATCATTTCGTGTGTTATACCAATCGAGAATGGTCTCCTTATCAAAATCCGCATTGCTTCCTGTCAGTTTTAAAACTTCCTTATCCTTCAGGCATTCTTCCAGGAAAGGAAAATCTTCATCTTTAAAGGGTCTGAGAATAACTTTTTCCCCCTCTATTACGGGTTTATTACCTAAATCTACCATTTCTATTCACACTCCAAATTTTATCTATTTGAACAATTATCTAGAGAGTCTATCGCTGGATTATTCTCCTATTCAAGAGGTAAGCCACCTGCCCGCAGTTCCACCTTTCTCTTTAAATCCTCAAGATTTCGTGCTGCTGCATTAAGTATTCTTGTTTCCTCTTCTGCAAAAAAACAACCTGCATCCCTCAACCTATATATATATTTTTCTCCCCATTTCTAATAGGATTACGCGCGAAAAAGACAACTCGCTGGATTTTACACACTACCCTCAAATGCCTCCATCATCGAGTAAGCACCGATGCTTTTATTCGATGTAACCGCTAGCCTTACACCACTGTTTGGATAATAGGCTGCATGAAAACTAACCCCAGGGTCATAGCCCATAACATGGTATTTAACAATTTCGTCAGCATGTTTTTTTATCCAAATACCATAACCATAGAATTCATCCTTGTCCTCCTGCATATGTGGTGTCAGCAATACATTAGTTGTTTCCTCACTTAAAAGTTGGTATGTGACTAATGCATTCCAACATTTGATCATATCACCTGCTGTTACAAAGGCACCGCCATCAGCGCCGCCCTTAATAGGGATGGAATAAATATTCGTTTTCCATTCGGCCACTTCTTCATCATCTATGTACCCAATTGCGGTTTTCCCTGGAAGCTGATCCAAGGAGAAGTAGCCTGATTCCGACATACCGGCTTTCTGGAATACATGCTTTTCAATGAAATCTGTAAATGCCAGACCTGATTGCTGCTCGATTATAAGGCCCAAAATGATGTAGCCGGCATTGTTATAATGAAATCTTTCCCCTGGTTTGAACATCATTTGTCTATCCTGGAACATCGGCAGAAAGTCTTGTAAACTAGTCATCTTATACATTGGACGGTCATCCCAAAGCTCTGAAAAATCATCCATCACCGCTTCATCGAAATAATCAGGAATTCCCGAACTGTGTGTTAACAAATGATGCACCGTAATGGACTCATGAAAAAAAGGGAATGAAGCCGTTAAGCAATCCTTTAAACGGGTTTCGAATGTCAGCTTTCCCTGCTCGACCAACATACAAATTCCTATCGCAGTAAACAATTTGCACCCGGAAGCTATACCAAATCTAGTATCCGTTGTATTTTTAATCCCATCCGATCTGTTTGAAAAACCATAGGCTGACTCATGAATTAAACCTGCAGCATCTGATGCATTAACTACCCCCGCAAAATCTATATCCATCGCTGTTCTATCCATCGTTATATTCAAATTTTCTTTTGTGTACATTTCTGCGTCCCCCTTTATCAACCTTTATTCTATCACTATTTTCACAATTTTCACATTGGAATTTATACGATTCACATGATTTGGCCAAAAGCCCAGCAAACATGGTACACTTACCCATTCCATTGCATAGGATAGATGTGATAACGATTGAAAGGAATGACTAAGATTGTACTATTATTCTTACATGTACCCTTATCAATACTACTCCAACGCACCCATGTATGCGTATGACAGACAGCCGGTATACCCATATTTTCCGGGCCCATTTGATCGCGGGGAAAGCAATGGATATTGGTACCCGCAATATGAGGATGAACGGATTACGTTAAAGGATTATGGAAAGCAGCCATTTGTGGTGAATATTGAGGAGGCGGCCGAACAAAACAATACATTCCGCACGGCGTTATGGACAGGAAATCATCTGCAGGTTACATTGATGAGCATCCCAGTTGGGGGCGATATCGGTTTGGAAGTTCATCCGGACGTTGATCAGTTCTTACGTATTGAGGAGGGAGAGGGCGTCGTAAAAATGGGTGATTCGGAAAGCAATTTAACCTTTCAGCGGAACGTTACTGAGGATTTCGCTATTATGGTGCCAGCCGGAAAATGGCATAATGTGATTAATACAGGAAATGAGCCTTTGAAGCTTTACTCCATATATGCACCACCAGAACATCCATTCGGAACAGTCCACCGCACTAAAACAGAGGCAATGGCTGCGGAGAATCAAAGCTGATAAGGTGAACTGTGCTTTAATTGTTCATTGGATAATCTCAGGTTACCACCATATATATAATAGCCTAACCTAACTGGATAGGCTATTTACATATTCTTATTTTAGTTATAAAAAAAGCTTGGTTATTAGCCAAGCTTTCGTTACACTATTAGCGAGCCACGGAACCCTCTAGCACCATAGTAAGACTCTGCACCGTTGTGATACAGGAAGACGTGACCGAAGCGGAAGTCGCAATAAAGAGCACCGCCAAGTTCTCTGATATCAGAGGGGGTTTGCACCCAGCTTGACGTTTTCTTATCAAAATTACCAAGTTTCTGCAACGTTCGATATTCTTCTTCCGTTAATAGTTCAATACCCATCGCTGTTGCCATATCCATGGCGCTATTTTCTGGTTTATGCTTTTTCCTTGACTCCAATGCGGCGCGGTCGTAACAAATACTTCTGCGGCCTTTGGGACTTTCCGCTGAACAATCATAGAAAATGTATTCATTCTTACTTTTACCATGATCAACAACATCCGGTTCACCGCCAGTTCTTTCCATTTCATTGAGCGACCACAGTTTTTCAGGACTAGCTTCCAGTTTTGCCTGGACGTTAGCCCATTCAAGACCTTCATGGCGGTTCATGTTTTTCTCAAAACGGACTTTTAATGCTTTGAATAATTCCTCACGTTGTTCTTGTGACAGTTCCTTGCTTTCTTTATTATTTTCTGTCATATTCGTTTCCTCCTTATAGTACCCAGGGTCATTAGACGGGAGTTGCCGCAACAATTACTCCTATTTAACTTTTTATACCTGTTTGTTTACGTACAATAATACAATACTTCACAAGCATCTTAAATGCTCTCTTAAAAAACATCTGTCGACTCTGAATCAGAAAGTCATCGGCTGTACACTGTATCAAGTTTCTAGGGTAAATGATGGTAAATGGAGATCCGGCACTTGAATGTATTAAAAAGTTACTTCATATATTTTGCAACTAATGTATAGCACCTCTCTCTTGTAAGACTTGCTTGTGTTGCCACATATTCTAACGATTCCGTAGTACCACCTTTATATTTTAGTGATGCTTCTTTAGCAGCTTCATCTCTGTGTTTTACCCAGCTCCGTTGTTCTTCTCTTAATTTATCCATCTGTTCTGCTGGAAGCTGTTCTTTTAACACTCCATAGATTTCGTTCAATTCCTCATCCCAATTTTTATATCTTTCTGCCTCTTGTTCCTCTAACTCTGTTATTGTTGTTCCAGCTTCTGAATATCTATCTGATTCTTCCATTTTATTAAGTTTCTGGAGATATTCTTTCTTTTTATTTTCATTGTCACTATTACTGGAATTCGATTGTCCATCATTGACATTTGCAGATGTACCAGAAGAAATATCCTCCTGGTTATTTTGTTCGTTGTTTTCAGTACTTCCAGAAGCTTTTTCTGTTGTATTTTCATCTGTATCTGCTACATCTTTATTAGCTACATCGCCGTCTGCGTTTTGAGTTGTGCTGTTAGTTGATGACTGATTGTTTGATTTAGCACTTATCTCATCGGTTGAGTTGTCACAGGAAACCAATAAGATCAATGCTATGGTAATCATAACTGTTACTATATTTCTATTATTTTTCATCATGTAGCCCCCTTCTTATTATAAGATTATACCAATATTTACTACCCAGCCAAAATGGTGGAATAAAGTGAAATTTCCTTATTTAAGAAAAGCACCTTTTAGAAGAAGGCAATTAACTCCGTTTTTTTAAAAGATAGTATTGTTGATTTTCTTCACTTGGAAATCCATCAATTAAACCAATAATCTCATCCTCCAATAATGATGCTTCATTAATAATTAGTAAAAGACGAACAAGAAGTTATCAGTACCGTTAACTTCTTGTCTTATTTTTTTAATCTATACGTCGGTGGAACAAAGTGCTGCTAACTGTCCCAGATATGCCGCAGTCTCTTTTTTAGGATACAATCAGCTAAACACAAGTACTTTGCTCCCCATCTATGATTTCTCTGCCCATAAATTCATATACAAATTTGTAACCGTTACCTCAATCATTGATTCTTTTTCTAAATCAATATCAATCGTTTCGTCTTGTCGGTACAAATAAAAACCAAATTCATCTCCATCACGGTAATCTAACCCAGAAGATCCTGAGGGAGATAATTTATACGTATCGCCCATATAAGAAGCTTGTGCCTCTGCCTGAAAATCAGTTGTAAGATCGTTACTGTTACGCACGTGTTCAATACCTGAAACTAAAGTCGCACCGCCCAAGCTGAAATCCCCACTTGACCTAAAAACCACTTCATAATCCGATTCATTACGAACAACTTTCGATACAAAAATTTGGTTTTTTCCATCATCAAAAAGCACTTTTCCTTCATTACTCTCTAAATCACTTAAATCAATATCAACCGTAAATTCCCCATCAACAGGGAATGCGGCATTATGATATTCCTCAACTGCATTGGCTACATGACTGATACCCTTTGTCCAGATACCACTCATTTCACTTGCCCAAACGATGATTATAGTACCAATGGCCACTATTGCAGCAACAACGTAAACCGTATTTAAATTTACGAGTTTTCTCATTAAACTCCTCCTATATTTACGGTTTTAACTTTACAAAGGAAGGTCTTAATTAAATCAGCCATCTAATTAGGGTGGTGATTTTTATGTAAGATAACCAAACAAGCGCGAGTTCAATTTAGTTTGTATTCCCTTGATTTTATAATTATTGGTTATATAATTTTTAGAATTGTCTGTAACCAAATAGTACCATATAAGCGAGTGACGTTCCATAAAAATTCCGGTTTCTACAACTCCAATACTTTCATCCAACAACATATTCACTGACACCGATTCACAAAATCACTCAATGGCTTCAACAACTTTTTACAGTCAAATTCATTTAGAAATGCCAGAAACCCATAGTCATATACTTTTCGATTATGCACGACGTGATAATAGTCCATCGTAAACACCCTGTATTCATCACTGTAAACTTCAAATGCACTCGTCGTCTTATCTCCAGCTGTTTCATGAATGATCAACTGGTAATCCTGGACACCCAAGCGCTTTTTGGTGAACTCATCAAGCGGGTTGACGTTTTTTTTACCAATTTTCATTTCCTCCATTTGATACATTGTATGTTTAAATGCATCGATACAAAGTCCCAATGCAGCAATATCCATCTCTTCCCCGCGTTCGTTTACTAGTTTTGCAGTGTTGCTATTGTCATCATAATCCAGCTTCCAGGTCTGTTGCGCGATTGATTTCATCTCCTGATCGTAAAATGTATTCATTGCATTGATCTCTCCTTGTCTGCGAATTTTCCATACTCCTTTAAAAATGCCAGCTCCACTGTTCCTGTTGGGCCATTCCGCTGCTTGGAGATGATGACTTCCATTGTGTTTTTTTCGATATTTTTGTTGTAATAATCGTCCCGGTATAAAAGAAAAATAACGTCGGCATCCTGTTCGATGTTTCCCGATTCTCGTAAATCGGACATAAGCGGTCGCTTGTTCTGGCGAGCTTCTACCCCACGCGACAGTTGGGACAAAAGCACAATCGGTATATCGAGCTCAATGGCAAGCAATTTTAATTCCCTTGTGATTTCTCCCACCTCCAAATCACGTCGCTCCCGTTTTCCAGCTGGACTGATTAATTGTAAATAATCGATGATGACCAGGTGGTTTCCATCCGGGTCGTCATACTTTTTTCTCCGAATGGTGGACCGAATATCCATCAGTGTCCGTTTGGTATCAAAAATATATAAGTTCCAATCCGAAATGAATCCGATTGCTTTGATTGCCTCTTCATAATCCTGACTGGAAAAGGCCATGCTTTTCCACTTCTGCGCATCAATTATTCCTTCTGATGAGATCATCCTTTTCAGCAATGGCTTTGTTCCCATCTCCAGGCTAAAGATGGAGGAGGTACCGCCATTTTTGCAATGTCCCGCTGCCAAGTTCAGAGCAAACGCTGTTTTTCCTACTGAAGGCCTTGCCGCTACAATAAGCAGGTCCCCCCGATGAATCCCGCCAGTCATTTGATCAAGATGTTTATAAGGGCTCCTGCATCCTTTTGCCTCCCCAGGTGGTGCAACGATTTCATCGGTAATTTCCAGCAAATAATCATAGGTCGTTTTCTCCTGATGGACGATTCCTGCCTCTCGAATCGTTTGTAATTGAGAGATAAGCAGCTCCAACTGTTGCTCTGATGGCTGCTTGCTGTAATTCATGGTATATTCTCTAGATTTTCTAAGGCGATAGGCATCGAGAATTAACCGTTCATGATGCTTCATGCTTGCGGTGCTCGCTACAGATTCTGTCATTTTCAGCAGATACACCGTTCCACCGACCTGATTGATTGCCTCTCCCAGGTAGGTTGTTGTGACAACACAATCAATAAATTCTCCCTTGTCAAATGCCTCCTTCATTGCCCGGTAAATCCGTTTATGGCGGGCATGGTAAAAGAATTCCTCCTCCACCTCAAGCTCCTTAAAAAGTGTTCCATCAAGCAGTACCGCCCCAAGTACCGCTGCTTCTGCTTCATAGTTTTCTACATTCATGATTGTGATTTCTCCTTGATGAGTTCATGCATCGCCTGGCGAAAATTTTCCTTTATTTCAGCTGGTACTTTATCAGCCTCTCTTTTCCACTTGTTCATTTTTTCCAAATACAGGTTCGGTTCCAGCGGATAGGACGCAATTTCAGCAATCATCGGGGCATAAGGATGGTTGGCTGCAAAATCGGAAAATTTCTCCATCACACCGTTGTAATCCATCTTTTTCAGTGACGGAATCAGTAAGGTAGCCTTTCCCTTGGATATTGGAAATTTCGGGTACGCATCCTTGATCATTTCTAAAATATGAACAGCTTCTTCATGTGTCATGACAGAGCCCCTTCCTGCCTTAATTCATCGAACATAGATTTAGTATTCTCTGTAGTTTGGTTATGAATGGAATTAGTCCTATGGCGTTTTGCGGCCTTCTCCATTTCATATGCCCTTACCTGATCGATGGATACAAGCTTCGCATCGCTCCATTCTTTAAGAATCTCCTCAATATAGCCAAATGTACGCCCTCCTCTTTTCACCGTAAGCCTCATTGCCTCTATCACGATTTGATCACTAAGGTCATTACACCAGTCAATCATGGACTCCCTGACAATTGGCCGAAGGATGCCAAAATTTTGTTCATAAACGATAAATGGATTTTTCGCCTGTTCTTCTCTGCTGCTTTTTTGTTTTTGATTTAGTTTCTGTTTAGGTATGGGCAACGAAGAGGAACTCGTTTGGTTATCATATTCGGTACTGGTTTGGGACCCAGATTGGTCCATTATATTAATCAATGACACCATTTCATAAATGGGAGCACTTCCTCGTTTTCCTTTTTTATAACGAACAAAGTTTTTCTCTATCAGCTTTCCCCGGGACTTGATTAAACCTTGCTTCGATAGGCCGGTTAATGCCTGCACAACTGAATTGGGCGCATTAAATTGTTTCTTCCAGCCGGCAGAATTGTTAACACTAATTAATGCATGCCACAGTACAATAGCGCCGGTAGGCATTTCGTTTAAAAACAGCCAATTTCTGAATGCGTTAAGTTCTTTCAAATAATTCATTTTTGTAATTTCCTCTCTGAATTCATTTTATTGAAAAACTGTTTCTTTCCTTATTTGCAATTTTCCTGTTCACGGATCCACTCCAACACAGTAGCTTGTGAAAAAAGAATTTTGCCGCCAATTCGAAAATGCGGTAGTTTGTTTTGCTTCACCATCTTGTAGACTGTGTCCGTGTGTACACCAAGAAATGCTGCCATACCTTTTACGGTCATTGGCTTTTCTTTCATGTTTTTCCCCTCCCTTCTGCTTGAGTCATAACTATTATCGAAAAGATATACAAAAAGGTGGCATTTTCGATTAAATTAGGTTAAATTTTTTTGGTAATTGTTTCCTGGGGGGGTGATGTTTTGCTGCTCGGGCTGATGTTTCACCTGCTTGCGTTGATATCTCGCTGCTCCCATTAATGTCCCTTCTCTCCCCTGATGTTTCACGTTGACTTTTATAAAAAATAATACGGTACAAGCTTTAAGCATGATATACTATTAAAAGTTCCGGTAATTATTTTCTGCCGAATGGTCAAATGGAAATCGCACAACATGAGGGAGAGTTTAACATGATTAGAGGGTCCTTACCTATCATCATCCTAACGATAATGGGTATTTTCGTCTTGTCTGCATGTACAAACGAACAAACAGCAACTACGAATGGTGAAACAGTAGATAACGAGATTCAGAATAACAATGGCACTAATCAGGAAAAGAAAGATGAACTGGTCTTGCCAGATAAAAAACTAACAATTGATTCAAAAGGCAATGATGTACAACAATTACAAACGATTCTTAAAAAACTAGGTTATGATATTAAAGCAAGTGGTACGTTCGATGCAGATACTGAATGGGCTATTAAAGACTTTCAATCACAGCAGGTAAAATTGGCTGCAACCGGTATATACGATAAATCTACTAAAGAATGGCTGGAAAAGGCATTGAACGGTTCTTTTAACATAAAACCAGGAAAAGGAATAGCTAAAAACAAAGCAACTGTCAAAGAATCGGATACCATAACCGTATCCAATCCAACTGACAAATTAGTGCTTGTTAATAAACAGCATGAACTTCCGGATGGTTTTGAACCTAAGGATCTTGTTGTGCCGGATGTTCCATTCCCGTTTAAAGAAGATCTGCCGAAAAAATACATGCGTAAAGAAGCTGCAAAGGCACTCGAGAAAATGTTTACAGCAACTGAAAAGGCAGGTTTAGAATTATACGCCCAATCAGGCTACCGCTCCTACAATCGACAGCAAGTACTTTTCGCATCTTATTCTGAACAGCATGGCGAGAAAGAGGCAAATAAATTTAGCGCACGCCCTGGTGAAAGTGAGCACCAAACCGGACTAACGATGGATGTTACAAGCCCAGATATTAAATTTCAGTTAAACACTGATTTTGGTAAGACTGATGAGGGTAAGTGGATACGAGAGAATGCTCACAAATTCGGTTTCATCATACGTTATCCCAAAGGCAAGGAAGCAATCACTGAATATCAATATGAACCATGGCACCTGCGTTATGTAGGTAAAGAAGCTGCAAAGGTAATATATGAACAGCAAATTACACTTGAAGAGTATTTAGGAGTGTTAAAAGTATAATAAAAATAAGTTTATTTCTGTACGTAAAATGATGATGCATAACCTGCTTGTTTAACTATGTGGCCAAAAATCCAAGACGATCACCAAATTGATCGTCTTTTTCTTGTGGAAAATTAACTTTAAAAGTTTATTGAATTAGTGATAAATAACATACCTGCATTATTTTTAGGAACACTATAATTGGAGGTGATTAGAATGAAAAAGCGAAAAGTTAATCCATTAACAGATGGGTTAAGTTCCCCGGAGGTAGAAGGACAGGGTACAACAAGAAAAGAAACAGGAAGCAAAAAGGCAGATTCCTCAAGAAAAAAACAAAAGCGTTCGTAATATAAGTTTGTAACAGTTTCGGGAAAAATAAATAGTAAAGGGATTAGCGATACAGCTAATCCCTTTTTTACGTCTGATCACTATGAAACCTTATATCACGATAAAACGTATTAATTTAATATCATCCTAAATGTAATAATTGATGGTGACGAGCAAGAAAACAGGGGGACGCGCTATGGAAAGTCAACGAGTTGATAAACTTAAAACGATTCTAGAAGAAATCGGAAATACTGCCGATAAGCAAGTTGTCACAAAGCTAGAAATAGAGATGTGTAATCGATTCATACAAAGACTGAGTTCCTTTTCATCCGATTGTGAAGTATGTTATCAACACTTTATTACTTTGGAAAATCATATCATACAGCTTAAAGATAAATTAGATCAACTTGCAGAAAATGATTTTAACTATCAGAAACAAACATTAGCTACCATCAGTTCTCATCTGCAGAAAAAACACAATTTAGTAAGCAGCGGCTATTATTTGAGTATATATATGTCCCTTGGCACAAGTTTAGGTGTTGTATTTGGACTACTTATATTTGATAATATCGGAATGGGATTACCACTCGGAATGGGTATTGGGGTGGCAATTGGAGCAGGTTTAGATGCAGATGCTAAGAAAAAGGGGAAGACCTTGTAACTTTAAAAATTGTTCTAATGATATCTAAATAAAAAACCACAAAAAGTGGTTTTTTAATCTCGCATTGCTCCTGCCTCTCGGGAAGTCATCGCACCTTGTCCTTCGCTTATATCTTTCTGAATTTCTTGTTTTACCTTTTTAGGATCGGTTCCGGCAAATCCTGGTTTCAGGCTGGAATTCAAATTTTTTTCTCCTTGTTTATCTTGGTGCATACAAATCCTCCTTATTATTATTTAACAGTCCTATTATTTACAAAAAAGCATGCTTTATGAAAGAATTATCCCCTGTTTAATCGGGGTGACGTAGTGAAGCTATTTAGCAAGATGTTGAAAAAAAACGCTGGAATAGCCCGCTCCTAAACAATTTAAAACTAAATAAATTGAATTTTGTGTTAAAATTAATATAATTGCCGATCATTTTCGCGGAGGAGATTTATATGCCATTAAAAGCAGGAGATATCATTACATTTGAACGGACGTTTACAGTAAGGGATGTTAAATTATTTACTGAGGTTTCCGGTGATGAGGGTACTCACCATATAACCCCTGACGAGCAAGGAAGGCTTGTAGTGCAAGGGCTATTAACGGCAACATTGCCAACGAAAATAGGCGGGGATTATAACGTATTGGCCCGTAATATGAATTTTGAGTTTTTAAGGCCAGTATTTACAGGGGATACCATTGTTTGTAAAGCAAAGATTGAGAAGTATGAAACACAGGAAAATAATAGAACAGCTATTGCTGCAACCTTTCTATGTAAAAATCAGAATGGGAAAGAAATAGTTAAAGGAGATTTTTCGGAGGTTATCCTTTAGCAGTGAATTTTAACTAACCAAAAAAAAGGGGCGGGACGGAATGATTGGTTTGCTTAATTTAGGTAGTCTTGTGCTTGGACTAATTGCTTGGATACTTCCTGTAGTTGCACTCATGCGATATAAGGAACATGGCCATAGAAATTGGATTTCTTCTACCATAATAAGCATCAGTGCTTGTGCTATTTCGTTATGTTTCCAGATTTTCTATAATTCCCATCTTGTAAAAGTGAGGGATTGGTCTGCTCTTATGGACACAATGGGTGCGGTGGCATTTTTTGCAGGAGTTCTTCTCATTGGTACCATACTTTTAAATGCCCTAACATTGATTATATATCGCGACAGATCAACAAAGTGAAAATTTCAGCCATCAAACCAATTTCTAAACAAGCTTAACAAAGGACTCTGCATAAAATGGCTAAAAATTCTCCGAGTGACGTAGGTTTTTAGCATTCAATCATTCTTCTAATTATATTAAACATGATGATGAACTGAAAATCACCCAATGACTGGGAATGTGCAACTGTTTTGGAACAACAAGCAATTTTATAGGGCATTGACATTAAGGATGGTGCAACAACGTATCGTAATTCCAATTATCAAAAAGGGGTGGACTGTATGTTTTGGCTGATTATAGGTATCTTTATCATTCCAATTGTAATGCTCGGTATTATAACAGATAAAAAACGAAGCAATAGGGTCAATTCAAATCCTAATCAGAATAAATCATCACATTCAGAAACTGATTATAGAAAAGATTACACTATTGGCGAGAATATCAGGGGAGAATAAGCAAGATATCCAACCGTAGAATTTTTATAGTTAATTTTGTATATAGGTAATTCTAGAAATACTATGGTGTCTTGCATAGAAAAAGAGGTAATTATATGGGATATACGAGTACCATTACCGTCATAGCCAATATCTTGGCATGGTTTGTAATTGTTATGTTAGTCTATTTAAACTATAAAAAACTACAAGAGAAACCAAAACTGTGGAAGGTTGCTTTAATCGTATTTATCGGAATGATTGCTTTCTCTTATAATTGGAATTTTCGGGACACGGTAATTCGTTTACCAATATTACCACTGGGGGTTTGGATCGTAATCATTGTTTTTCGAATTAGAGGGAAGGAATGGCAGGTTTATCGTCGCTTCGCATGGTTGGGGTTCTTTTCCCTGTTTATCTTCCTCTTGATGACGCTGCTGGCGATTCCGTTGAATAAGGCTTTTTATCCCAAAGATGAACTTTCAACGTATATCGCCAATGTAGAAAACGCATCGATTATTAAAACACATCCCTCGGCTAAAGAACAAACACTTGATAAAAACCATTTAATAAACCAAATTGGTAGTATGAAACGAAAGACGATTGCTAGTGATCAGTGGTATCAGGAAATAACGATGAACACTGCTGATACAAATAATATAAAAGAACGATTTCCCTATCTGCTAGCTGATGTGTTACCTAAGCGATGGAGTGGAATTGACGCCATTATTTATGTCGAAAAGGACGGAAAAGGTTTACTCATAACTGCACCAAAGGGTCAATATTATTTCCGTTCTGATGACTCACTGTTTAGGGAGGGAGTCCATGACTAAAAAAAGAATGGTACTCATTGTAGTTAGTATACTTATTTTATTATCCCTGTTTTTCACGTATTGGTTTTATTTCTCGAAACCGACTGCCTTTCCAACAAATAAACAATTGGCAACGCGGATAAATACGCTTTTTCCTAAGGCAAATGCAGAAACCATACAGGACACCATTGAACTGGATTCAGAACATGCATTTGTGCCTTTTATATCCGGTGAAGATAATTACGGTACTAGTTACTGGGTATGGGAAAAACATAAATGGAAGCCGTCCTATATCGATACAGTCGGAGAACCGGTTGTTTGGAAGACTGATAAAGACGATCCTGCTTCTTTTCACATCGTCTGGAACATTCACCCAGATGACCAGATCAGTCGTGCCAATTTCTATTTGATTCGGGATCGAGGCTATCATATTTCATCCGGAGAACATACTTATGTTCCGCAAATTCAAATGGAAAAAAATGTTCGTTTTGAGGGTAAATCATACGGTACCATACAGCTTCCCGATGATTGGTGCTCCTTTATGACACAATCAAATAAACTAGCATTAGCCCAAAATCCTAATAGGTACAATTCCAGTCTTATACAGGACCTCAGCGTATATATCGGATGGATGCCATTAAATGATAGTAATGAAACAACATTTCCTGAAAACTCTGTGAACGGCAGTGGCTTTAGTAACGGAGACAACCACATCAATTTCATGAGGATTCTGGATAAATCGGAATTGGAGAAATAATAGATTGTTATATTCGCAGCTGTATTGTGAGCTACTACATTTAAACTAAATTGGAAATTCCCAAGACAGTTTTTAATTAGAGGACAAACGAAAGGAGTACCGACATGCCAACCTGTCAAAACTGCAATCAAAGATGGAGATGGAAACAGACAGTAAAAAAATCGTTTACGCTGGACACCGGGATGAAGTGTCCACACTGCGGGGAGAAACAATATCCAACCTCTAAATCAAGAAAGCGAAGCGGTTTATGCACATTTATTCTCCCGCTTACCTTGCTCCTTCCTATCGTTTTTGATATTTCCGCTCTTGCCGGACTAGGTATTTTACTGGGATGCGGTATATTGTTGATCGGCATTTATCCACTAATGATCGAATTATCCGATCAGGATGAGTCGCTTCGCTAAGGTTATTGTTAATAAGAATTCGTCAAAAGGAGTGGTTGAAAAAATGAATGAAAAACTAGTACGAATTGGAACGACTTATATCCCCGTAACAGATGTAAGTAAGTCTTCAGATTGGTATGTAACCAAATTGGGGGCAATACGCAATTATCAAGATGACGACAAGGCCATTTTAGATCTTGCAAATCAAAGTATTTTTTTAGTCAAATCCACGCACAATGAAAATGCCAATTTTATTGATAGCAATGGATTTGAGCGATTTTCCATTACATTTGAGGTTAATGGACTACCCGCATTGGAAGCTTTACATAAAACCTTAAAAGAGCAAGAAGTGCAAGTTGGCGAAATTGAAAACCGCGGACATGCAGGAAGGAATTTTGTATTTTCCGATAGAGACGGGAACAAGTTTGATGTTTGGAGCGAGTTAAGTACTGTTTTCAAAGAGAAGTACAATATAAAATAATTAATCAAGCCAGTTGCAGGGCAGCTGGCTTTCGATTATGCTTCTTCAGGTTTATCCTGCGTTTCTTCTTCCGCAACCTTTTTCACCTTGTCCACAAAGCCAACGACAATTTTATCACTGGCAAATGTCAGCAGTAATTTAATGTACCACTTAAGCGGATTGTTTGTAGTAGTATAACGGAAATATGTTTTGGTTTCGTCTATCCTTTCCAGTTCATACGTAGCGGTAATATCAAACATTTTCGCTAAGGAAAAACCTATTTTCAGCCGCTTTTTGTCAGGCTCGTTTAGGTATTCCAATGTTTCAACATCATACGATTGTACCTTATTACGCTCTTCATACTTTTGCCGGTAAATACTGCCAACACCATTTTCGGTTACCTTAATCGGTTCATTTTCAATTACATTTGGCATTACTTTTTGCATATCTTCAAGCGATCCGTCGAAAAGCTTCCAAACTTCCTCAATCGGGGCGTTTATTTCCGTATCCTTCGTCCATTCTTTCATATGACTAACCACCTCATTATCTAGTACACTCATTTCCTCTACTATACCAGTCTAATTGATTTTCAGAAAGAAGCACTATTTCTCCCCATTAAAAAAGCCCTATTCCTCTTATAAGAATACGACTAGCCAATGTTATACAACTCTATCTGGATATTTGTAATTTCTATCAATTTTACGATCTAATGTGCGTAATCGCTCAAGCGCTTCTTGTTCATCGATCTTTCGGTAATGATGCTTGCCGCCGAATTCTTCATCCGCTTCATCCGCTAACGCTACGACATGCTGCAGTGGTTTTAAATGAAGCTGTCCGTCAGGCAAATACGAATCGGTATGGAGTAAAATTGGCACAGCGATTTCCTTAGCAGCGTGACGATCCTCACCAATCCGAATCAACAGCTTGTGCGCTCGGCTGGCACCTTTAATCGCGTGAATATCATTTTCCCGGTACAAATCATAATCCCATTCACCATCACGATACCACGTATAATGCCCAACATCGTGCAATAAAGCCGCCTTTGCAGCAAGATCGGGATTAACATAATATTTTTGCGCAAACCTAAATGCATGCTCTGCAGCCGCTACAGCATGAGCAATTCCGGATCGCTGTAAATATTTTTGTGCAATCGGATGTGTAAAAATTTGCTCCAATGTTACCTTTCTCACCTGAAATCGTCTCCTTTCTTCTTAATGATTTTCTTTATAAAAATATATTGTTTAATACAATAGCATGCTCAAGCAAGCTTTACAATAGGTATTAACCAAAATTTCATCCAATTAAACACCAAATAAAAATATGGCGATGTTTCGAATGAATTACAAAAGGCGCATGTCATAATGCTACTGCGCCTGATTAGGACTGTATTCTAGCTGTTCAAACGAATCTTTATTAATTGGAACCAGATTGCTTTTACTAGAGATTAACTTCTAAAACGGCTTTGTAATCATCAGCCCAATCACTACTAGGAAAATCACATTCTCAATCCGTTCATAAAAAAACAGTTTTTTTGCTAATGCATCATATTCTGCGGGAATTTCATCACCGGAATGATTTTTCAATAGCTCCTTGATTGGCTTTGATCTCGGTGAAAGTGCAATCGGACCAAATCCTAACGCAATCAAAAATAGCGTCAAACTCAATACATACCAGCCAGCCCGGAACAACGCCGGATTAAGGGCACCCATCCAAAGTCCAGTAATAAGCAGCAGCGTTCCACCTGCCATTACAAATATGTGAAGCCGATTCCGGATTGCATAGGCATGCCTGAGCTCAGTCATTGTCGATGCTTTCGTAACAATATAAATCATTACAAAGCCCGGTCCCATCCCTAAAATCGCAGAAAAAATATGTATGAATACGAGAAACGTGTAAAATGTCATGTTCTTACCCCCAATTACCTTCACTACTATCATACACCATACACCTAAAGGGGCCGCTGTGACATTCGACACATTCCTCCTCATATTTTTTGACGGATTCGTGTCTAATTTTTCAAATTGCTAAGTTTTTGTTGTGTTGCTTTGATTTCCTTAAGAATATCTGCCCGACCACCTTCATCCGCCGCCTTATCCAATGTCATTAATTGTGTCAATTTGAGCTCAAGTTCCCGAATTTTATTTTGTTTAGTGGTATCCTGTTTCCTTGTATCTTTGTGTTCTACAAACGAATCGTAATCACCTTGATATTCCACGATATCCTCTCCGCCCAATTCAATCAATCGATTGGCAACTTGTTTAACAAGATAACGATCATGGGAGACAAGAATTAATGCACCTGGGTAAGATACAAGTACATCCTCAATGATTTCCTTCGTATCAACATCCAAAAAGTTTGTCGGTTCATCCAATACCAGCAGATTGGCATCACTGTAATATAAATGAAGAAACGCTACACGGCATTTTTCACCCATACTTAAATCCTTTATTCGTTTGTAAACCGCTTCTTTTGAAAATAAAAAACATCCTAGGATCGTTCTTGCCTCTGATTGCGTCATATCCGGCAACTCAAGCATGCTATCCAGAATCGTTTGATCTAAATTCAGATTTTCAAGCTCCTGTGCGAAATAACCGATCTTCGTTTGCGGATTCAGTCTGATTTCCCCGATTGTTGGGTGTAATTTGCCAACCAGCAATTTTAAAAGCGTTGTTTTCCCAGAACCATTTGGCCCAACAACCGCCAGACGATCTCCCCTGTTTACCGATGTTGAAAAGTCATTAAAAAGTGGCTCCGTGTCGCGGTAAGAAAAAGAAACATGCTCAACATGCAAAAGCCGCCTTGCAGCAAATCCACTTTCATCCAATTGCATGTTGAGCTGCTTTTCCGCTTGAGGTTTTTTCACCTGTTTGTCTTCCAAACGCTCCAATTCCTTCTCTTTTGCTTTAAAACGCGATACATTCTTTTTCGCTTTCGACCGTGCAAAATCGTTTTGTCCAGCAGCCTTATGTGCTTGATGAAACCACTTTTGATACCGCTGAATTGTTTGCAGCAGCTCTTCCTTTTTTTGCTTTTGTTTTCGGTAAAGTGTTTCCTGTGTCCGCTGTTCAAGCTCCTTTTGCTGCCGGTATTCCGAATAGCCCCCTGAATACCGCCTGCATTCATCGGCGTTCAATTCATAAATAATATGAGCGGTTTTATCTAGGAAATAACGATCATGGGATACATACAAGACTGCACCAGCATATTTTTGCATCCAGCTTTCCAGCCATTCTATCGTTTCCTTATCTAAATGGTTAGTTGGCTCATCCATTATGATACAAGCCGGGTCTTGCATAACAAGACGCGCTAACTGTGCTCGTGTTTTCTGCCCGCCGCTTAGCTGACTGAATGGAGTTCCCCAAACGGATTCATCCATGCTAACTTCACGCAGACATTTTTCCGCATCCGCTTCCAGGCTATAGCCATCCACGGATAAAAATTTGTTATAAATTTCGTTATATTTTTCTAACAAGTCTTCATTCGAACTGTTCATTTGTGATTGAATCTGTTCAAGCTCCTGTTTTAATTTAAACCGCTGAACAGAAGCTGACTGCACATATTCCATTGTTGAAATGGAAGGATCAGCGGCAGGGCCTTGCTCCAGAACACCCCACTCATCAAGCGAAACAAAACGCTGAACACTTCCACTATCAAAATTAATTCTTCCTAACAATCCATTTAACAGAGTGGTCTTCCCTGAGCCATTACGGCCAAATAATGCAGCATGCTCCCCTTTTTTCAGCTCAATATCAATCGTTTCAAATAATGTTTTCCCGTTCCAATCTTTCATAAGTCCTTTTGCTTTAAAAATAAACATATCCATACCCCCAGGCATTTATTTTAGCCAATTAAAAAAACACAGGATTCTGCCTGTGAATGAATGTAATAGAGATATGGATATACCTATTCTGGAAAAGTACAGTTAACGTATAAAGGCGGCTATCCTGAAAAAGTGCACACGTATCCCATTCGCTTCATTCAGACAGAAACGCTCGTTTGAAATGATTCAAACATGGTTGAAAAAACGTGGGCTTACTTCATTTCAGGATAGGTCCTCCTTCTCTAATGTTTCTTTTATCATACTGATGCAGACACTATCTGTCAACTATGCTATGAACGATTCTTCCACAGCTCCATCGGATTTTCTTGTCCTTCCTTTAGTGGCATGCGCATCATTTTGATGGTGCGGTCATTCCGCGATTTTTTTAGTTCCTCATAGATCATTTTTGACTTTTCCAGTCCTGCTTCTGCCGCATCATCAACGGAAGCACAATAATATACGCTGTCAATACCGGCAAATTGCATTGCTGTTACACACATTGGACAAGGCTCCCCGCTCGCATACATCGTATAGCCTGGCAAAACGTGCGTATGCATTTTCTTTTGAGCCCGCCTGATTGCCAATAATTCCGCATGGGCGCTTACATCAAACCGTTTATGTGTTTCATTGACGCCTTCTTCCACAACATGTCCATTCTTCACTAGCACCGCACCAAACGGCTGCCCTCCATCACGCACATTTCCCGCTGCAAGTTCCACTGCCCGTTCCATGAATTTATCCATCTTGCCCCTCCTTTTAGGTTAAGATTAGCATTTCATCACTAAAATAGAAACATCACTTAACGCTTTTAATGCATGTTTTTCGTATGGTTCCATGTGCAATATTGTTTCAGCATTTATGGTATGCACCTCATTATTTACTGTAAAAGCAACTTCCCCGCTCTTTACAAAAATCAAAACGTGCTTTGGCGAATCATGTTCGTTAATCACTCCCCCTTCCTTAAGTTTGATATGCATAATTTCCCTCATATCATCACTGAATATCTTTTTCCCCTCCACAGGCTTTGTTAATTCATGTGTTACAGAAATCAGTTCCATACTAGCAACACCCTTCTTGCGATTTTTTATCAACTACAGTATAGCGGATTATCCAATTAAAATACGTGATCAAAATCACACCATTATCCAATCTCCAGTTGCTTTCCAATCGGTATTCCGCTACAATTTAATTGATAATAATTATCATTTAATAGAATAGATATAGAATAAAGCACAACGAAGGGAATGATTCGGGATGGAACAAACCAAAATCCAGACTGACCTGAAAAAAATAATCCGTGAACGTCGCTCTATAAAAAAGAACTATACCAATAAATCTGTAACGCAAGAAACTGTTTTAGCATTATTAGAGGACGCCATTTGGGCACCCACGCATGGGGTCAGACAGCCATGGCGGTTTATTTTTGTAGGGTCTGACAAAAAGAAAACCTTCGCAAAACAAATTGCTGCAACATATCCGGAGGAAAGACAGCAAAATCGTGAGGAATATCTGAACGAACCAAATGCATTTCTAGTTGTTATCATGCAAGAGCCTGAATTACAAAAGCAATGGGATGAAAACTTTGGTGCAACAGCATGTATGATTCAAAACTTTCAGCTGCTTGCATGGGAAGAAAATCTCGGTGTCGTGTGGAAAACAAATCCGCATATTTATGATCCGAAAGTGAAAGAAATCCTAAATGTTGGTGAAAATGAAAAAATTGTTGGATTTTTGCATCTTGGATATTTTGACGAAGGCCCCGTTAAAAAGGATCGCATACCGGTGGAGGAAAAATTTTCAGTATTTAATTAATTTTACTATTGACATTTGTGCTGTATTTCCCTATCATTAATTTCAATAACTTAATGGAACGAAAAGTGATGATGAAGAGTAGTAATCTATTTGGAAACTTTAGAGAGCTGGTGGTTGGTGCAAACCAGTGTTGATAAATAGGTGAATGGACTTCTGAACTTCCAAACCGAACCATAACTGCAGTAGGCTTTGGCGAACGTCTCATCGTTACAAGAGACAACTATTCAGCGAATTAGCTTGATAGTGCCATAGTGAGCTGTTTTTCAGCTAATAAAGGTGGTACCACGGTCCCTCGTCCTTTTTGGATTAGGGACTTTTTTGCGTTAAATTTACTTATCTTAGCATAACGGAAAGCGTCGTGTATACGGGATGCGGGGCAAGAGAGAATCAAAATAATGTGAAATCACCACAAGTATCTACATCGCATTTTATGGGAAACTGCGTAACAACAATACAAAAAACAGAATCGTATAATTAAATAAATCTAAATCGTTGAGTAAGAAGAGTAGGTATTCGTGAAACGTTACAGAGAGCCGGGTTTTGGTGGGATTCCGGTACGTGGACGAATATTGAATGGCCTTACGAGAGGTTTCCAGAACAAATGAAGTAGGGAAACCCGGTGCTCCGCCGTTACACGGATAGGATATCGGACTACATTATAAAAATAATCCCGTATCTGAATTAAGATGAAAGGAATATCCCGCCTTTCAAAAAAGAGGTGGCACCACGGTCACAATCGTCCTCTATAATCACATTATTCTGTGTTTATAGGGGACTTTTTTATTGGCCAATTTCATTGAAATCGCATGCCGTTACAAAAAAACAAAAATCGTTATCTAAGAAAGGAGTCTTACTAAATGAAACCCTATAAAATCATCAAACAAAATGCTGATACATTAACACCTATTTCAATCTTCACCCGTTTAACCGGCAAGAAGAAATTTCTGCTAGAGAGTTCATTTCAGCATGAACAAAAAGGTAAATTTTCGTTTATTGGCAAAGACCCATATCAGGAGCTTATCGGAATAGAAAATACCACTACCATAATTGATCATAAAACCGGATATTCACAAACAGTTGCAGAAGACCCATTGCATTATTTACAAAAACAGCTGCCCAAGCTAGACACCGACCTCCCCTTTCCTTTTTACGGCGGGGCAATTGGTTATGTCGGCTATGATGCGATCAGACAATACGAGTACATCGGGGAAAGCTTGCCGGACGAACTCGACATGCCAGACATTCATTTTATGCTGTACAAGGATGTTATTGTGTATGACCACACGAACGAAATGATTTTCTTGGTAGCCATCAACATAACGAACCAATCGGAGAAGGCATTAAACAAACGGCTGCAGATTTTAGAGAATCAATTAAAAACGAATCAGCCTGCATTAATGGAAAAGATGGATCCTGTTCAGTTTCAGCCAGAAGCTACAGAAGAGATATTCAAGGAAAACGTAAAAATTGCCAAGAAGCATATTCGAGAAGGGGATATTTTTCAGGTGGTTCTGTCACAGCGAATGCAAGCAACAATGAATGGCGACCCATTTTCATTTTATCGAAAGCTCAGAAAAGCAAATTCTTCACCCTATATGTTTTACATTGACTTTGACGATTACCTGATACTTGGCGCTTCTCCGGAAAGCTTAATCCAGACATCCGGGAGCACCGTTATAACCAATCCAATCGCAGGAACAAGGTCCCGCGGTAAAACAGAAGCTGAAGAAGAGGCACTTGTTCGGGAACTGCTGGCAGATGAAAAAGAAATTGCGGAACACCGCATGTTAGTTGATTTAAGCAGAAATGATCTCGGTCGTGTCTGTGAAATTGGAAGTATTACGATTCCAACCTATATGAAAATAGAAAAGTACCAGCATGTGATGCATATTGTTTCCGAAGTGCACGGAAAATTGAAAACGGGCCTTACAAGCATTGATGCGCTAAGGTCATGTTTACCAGCAGGAACCGTCTCAGGAGCACCGAAAATTCGTGCCATGCAGATTATCAACCATTTAGAGAAAAAGAAGCGCGGGGCATATGGGGGCGGAATTGGCTATATCAATTTTAACCACGACCTAAACATGGCCCTTACGATTCGTTCCCTTGTCATTAAGGATTCCAAAGCTTATTTACAGACAGGTGCTGGAATTGTCCATGATTCGATACCGCAAAAAGAGTATGAAGAAACGCTGCACAAGGCTAAAAGTTTAATGGAGGTGACCTTATATGATGTTACTCATGGATAACTATGATTCTTTCACCTATAACCTTTATCAATATTTTTCAGAGGAGACGATCGATGTAGAAGTTTTCCGGAATGATCAGTTAAGTTTGGCAGAGATTGAGGCGTTAAACCCAGAGGCGATCATTATTTCACCTGGTCCTGGTTTACCCAAACAAGCGGGGAATTGCCTGGATATCGTAAAAGCATTTCATAAACAAATTCCCATCTTAGGCATTTGTCTCGGTCATCAGATTATTGCGGCTGCACTTGGCGCTAAAATTAAGCAGGCAACTATCATCAAACATGGGAAAACTTCCTTGATTACACACAATAGTTTGGGGCTATTTAGTTACTTATCCCAACCGCTTGAGGTCATGCGTTATCATTCGCAAATTATCGATGCAGAAACGTTACCTGCACAATTGGAGGTTGCTGCCAGGTCATTGGATGATAACGTGATTATGGCAATAAAACATCGCAAGTTTCCAGTTTTCGGAGTGCAATTTCACCCTGAATCTATCGGCACCAATACCGGAAAGAAAATTATTCGAAACTTTTTACAAGAAATTAGAGAGGAGTCAAGACATGAGAAATTATCTTGAAAAGCTAATGAATAAGCAGAATTTATCATTGGATGAAATGAAAGATGCTACAACGCAATGCTTTCGAGATACTGTTTCAGACAGTGAAATTGCCGCACTTTTAATCGGCTTGAGAGCGAAGGGTGAAACTGCCGATGAAATCGCTGGTATAGTTGAAGTCATTCGAAGAGAGTCTCTACAAGCAACGAATCAAATTCCGAATGTAATGGATAATTGCGGAACTGGAGGAGATGGTTCCAATAGCTTCAACATCAGTACAACGGCGGCATTTATTATTGCTGGGGCTGGTGTTACCGTTGCAAAACATGGCAATCGCAGTATTTCCAGCAAAACAGGAAGTGCTGATGTACTGGAGCACTTGGGAATATCGTTATCTTTATCCAAAGAACAAGTAGAAGAAATCTTAGCGGAAAACAACATCGCCTTTTTATTTGCACCACATGTCCATCCGAAAATAAAGCGATTCATGAAAGTCAGAAAGGATTTGCGGATTCCAACGATTTTCAATTTGATTGGACCACTGACAAACCCTGTTGAACTAAATACCCAGTTACTTGGGGTAAATAAGCGGGATGTATTGCCGATGATGGCAGAATCATTAGGAAAACTTGGCAGGAAACGTGCAATTGTCATCAACGGTGCAGGCTATATGGATGAGGCATCTCTTGCAGGTGATAACCATATTTCTTTATTAGATCAAGGCAAAATCACAGCATTCACAATTCATCCATCTGATGTTGACTTACCGGTTTATTCAAACGACCAAATCCGTGGTGGTGATGCGAAAGAGAATGCGGAAATTCTGCTAAGTGTTTTAAAAGGAAACCCTGGTCCCCATCTTGACACAGCACTGTTAAACGCTGGTCTAGGATTATTTGCAAATGGTACTGCTGCATCGGTTAAGGATGGAGTTGAGATGGCTAGAGAAAGTGTTGTTTCCGGAGCAGCAATAGAAAAACTGCAGCGGTTAATAAGTTATAGCAAAAAAATTCCAAGTGAGGTGATATAAGTGTCCATTTTAGAAAAAATTTTAGTTGAGAAAGAAAAAGAAATAGCACAGTTAAAAACAAACGGAATTAAGGAATTTCCGTTAATTAAGCATAACATACCATCTATCAAACAAACATTTCCTTCATCCGTTGCGATGAATGTCATTGCTGAAATCAAACGCGCTTCACCATCAAAAGGCGCAATTGATCTGGATGTTAATCCGGCTGAGCAGGCGAAAAACTATGCAGCATTAGGAGCAGGCGCTATTTCTATTTTGACTGATCGGACATTTTTTAAAGGATCGATGGATGATCTGTATGAGGTTAGGGAAGCCTGCAATCTGCCATTATTGTGTAAAGATTTCTTCATTGATCCGATACAGATTGATCAAGCAAAAGCAGCCGGGGCAAACATCATCCTGCTGATCGTTGCTGCCATGTCCGAAGATCAGTTGAAACAAATGTACACCTATGCAAAAGGCTTTGATTTAGATGTACTTTGCGAGGTGCATAACGAATCAGAAATGGAATCAGCACTGAAGCTCGGTGCTGACATCATCGGGATAAATAACCGGAATTTAAAAACATTTAACGTTAACCTAAGCGTAACAGAAACCCTAGCCCCCATGGTGAAAAAACGGGACAGGGGGTCAGACCCCCTGTCCCAGCTCCCCCTGCTGATCGGGGAAAGTGGTATAAAATCTAGGGTTGATGTTGAGAGGCTGGCAAAAGCAGATGTGAGCGGGATATTAGTTGGTGAAACACTGATGCTTTCCGATGATCTTCAAGTAACCTTTCAACATTTACAGGTGCCTCGAATGAAAGGATCGATACCAAATGCTCGTTAAAATATGTGGAATTAAAACAGCAGAAGCAGCACAGACAGCTGTTCACGCCGGCGCTGATTTTATCGGTTTTGTTTTTGCACCTAGTAAACGGGAAATTACTCCAAATGATGCAGCTGCTATCGCAAAGACAATTCCCGCTTCAACTAAGAAAGTCGGCGTTTTTGTAAACGAATCATTGGAAAATATTAAGCGAATTGCCACGCACGTTAGACTCGATTACATTCAATTGCATGGCGATGAATCACCTGAATTTGCTGCGATGCTAAATTACCCAATAATCAAAGCAGTTCCAATGCGTTCGGAAACAATCAATGAAATAAAGAAATTCCCTTGTGCGTTTTATTTAATAGACAGTCCAACAGGAACGAATCGAGGCGGGAATGGTACTACTTTCGATTGGAATTTACTAACCGAGGCAAATCTAGATCCAGGTAAAGTCATTTTAGCCGGTGGACTTAATCCCGACAATGTGCAAGAAGCAATGGCTGCTGCCAGACCAGCAGGGGTCGATGTTTCCAGTGGAGTAGAAACGGATGGACAAAAGGATTTAGCTAAAATAAAAGCATTTATCAGAACCGCAAAAAGAAAGGATGATTTACGATGAAACCATACACAATGCCTGATGAAAAAGGCCGTTACGGAAATTTTGGCGGCAAGTTTGTTCCGGAATTACTGATGCCCGCTTTAATTGAACTGGAAGAAGCTTACGAAAAGGCAATAAAGGATCCCGAATTTAGTAACCAATTAAACTATTATTTAAAACAATACGTTGGCCGTGAAACATCACTTTACTTTGCGGAGAATCTGACAAAACAGCTTGGCGGTCCAAAAATCTATTTAAAACGAGAGGACCTGAATCATACCGGTGCACATAAAATCAACAATACAGTCGGGCAAGCTTTATTAACTGTACGAATGGGCAAGCGCAAAGTTGTTGCCGAAACCGGTGCCGGGCAGCATGGCGTCGCAACTGCAACAGTCTGTGCACTACTTGGTTTAGACTGCGTTGTTTTTATGGGTGAAGAGGATATAAGAAGGCAAAAGCTTAATGTGTTTCGGATGGAGCTGCTTGGAGCTGAGGTCCGAAGTGTATCGCAAGGAAGCGGCACATTGAAAGATGCTGTTAATGAGGCGTTACGTTACTGGGCAAGTCATGTGACAGACACACATTATATTATAGGCTCTGTTGTCGGTCCACACCCCTTCCCGAAAATTGTACGTGACTTTCAGGCTATTATTGGTGAAGAAACGAGGAAGCAATTTTACGAACAGAACGAAACATTACCCGATGCCGTGGTTGCATGCGTAGGCGGCGGCAGTAATGCAATGGGAATGTTTTATCCCTTTATCCAGGATGAGGATGTTGCGTTATATGGCGTTGAAGCGGGCGGAACTGGAGTTGATACATCAAAACACGCAGCAACACTGACAGATGGAAAAGTCGGGGTGTTACATGGAACGATGACACACCTGCTGCAAGATAAACACGGACAAATTCAGGAAGCATTCTCCATTTCAGCAGGGCTCGATTATCCTGGCGTTGGTCCGGAACACAGCTATTTACATGATACATCACGGGTCATGTACACATCGATCACAGATCAAGAGGCATTAGCAGCATTTCAATTTTTATCGAAAACGGAAGGAATAATTCCTGCATTAGAGAGTGCCCATGCAGTTGCGTATGCAATGAAACTGGCTAAAGAAATGAATGAAGACCAATCCCTTGTCATTTGTTTATCTGGACGTGGTGATAAGGATGTTGAACAAGTCAAAGCAGCATTGGGGGGAAATAAAAATGGGTAAAAACTACCTGGAAAAAGCTTTTAACAACAAGCTTTCCGCAAACGAAAAAATATTTGTGCCGTATATTATGGCTGGTGATGGCGGCTTGAACAATATGGAGGAGCGTTTATCGTTTTTACATGAATGTGGTGCAACGGCTGTTGAGCTTGGAATTCCCTTCTCTGATCCTGTTGCAGATGGCCCTACTATTCAAGATGCCGGTGTTCGGGCATTGGCTAACGATACAACGCTTCAATCTGTCTTGGAAAAACTTGAACAATTCAAGGAAGAACGAGCAATACCTATTATTTTAATGACGTACATCAATCCGATTTTTATCTACGGAATTGATAGGTTTGCATTGGATTGTGTAAAGGCTGGTGTAGATGGTGTTATTGTTCCAGACCTGCCGCTTGAGGAAGAAGCTATGATTGCTGATGTATTACAGGATAAGGATATCGCACTCATTCGACTAGCTGCTTTAACCAGTTCAGAGGAACGTATAGCCGAAATTGCAAAACGTACAGAGGGATTTCTATACGCCGTATCTGTTACGGGAACTACCGGCGCAAGAAGCTCACACCAAACAGAGGTCAAATCCTATTTACAAAAAATAAAACAACATGCACACGTACCCGTTTTGGCAGGATTTGGTGTATCCAATCCAGAACAGGCAAGGGAATTAGGTGCTGCCTGTGACGGGGTCGTTGTAGGCAGTAAAATCGTCGATCTGTTCCACCAAGGCAAAACAAATGAAATCAAAGAGCTAATTCAAGAAAGTTAATGGGACACGGGGGTCAGACCCACTAGCGTTGCACAGCTTACAGAAACTGTAAATTAGTAATTTGCATATGTAGACAA
>NZ_BMFR01000012.1 GCF_014638995.1 Virgibacillus oceani | reverse complement strand
TGCCCTAAGGTGCGCATCCGCCCGCAGCGATCCCGGACGGCGACCCGAGAATATTACGTCGCAGTTTATGTCTTTTATGTAAACACACTAATCATTAAATCGGTTTCCAGATCCTCTCCTATGTTAAAATTAACTTACTTAACTAACATTGAAAGGATGATTGTATATGACAACTTCGGTTAAGCTTACTTCATTATCTTCAAAAGGCGGATGCGGCTGTAAAATAGGGCCGGCAGATTTATCACAGGTCCTGCGCTCACTCCCTCCCGCTGCTGCAAACCCAAATTTACTTGTTGGACTTGACACAAGCGACGATGCCGGTGTTTACAAACTTAACGATGATTTGGCACTTGTCCAAACAGTTGACTTTTTCACACCAATCGTTGATGATCCTTATGCTTTCGGACAGGTTGCAGCAGCAAATGCAATAAGTGATGTATATGCAATGGGTGGAAAGCCAATAACTGCTCTTAACATCGTCGCCTTTCCAATATCCACTTTGGACAAAAGTATTTTGGCTGAAATTCTGCGCGGTGCTGGTGATAAACTGGCCGAGGCTGGTGCAGCACTTGTCGGTGGCCACTCAATCGATGATAGTGAACCAAAATTCGGACTTGCTGTTACAGGAACAGTACACCCGGACAAAGTAAGAACGAATACTGGAGCAAAGCCAGGTGATAAGCTAATTTTGACCAAACCAATTGGGGTAGGAATTTTAACAACATCCATCAAAAAAGATTTACTCGAGGAAGATGAAATTTCCCGAGTAACAAGCGTTATGACAACGTTAAATAAATCAGCTGCTGAGACTATGGAGGCGTATGATGTACATGCTTGTACGGATGTAACTGGCTTTGGTCTGCTTGGACATGCTTCGGAAATGGCTAAAGGAAGTGACGTCGAAATCCAAATTGCCTATAATCAGGTACCTATTTTGCCTCGAGTTAAAGAATTAGCAGAATCTGGGTCCGTGCCAGGTGGAACAAAGAATAATTATGATCACGTAAAAGATATCGTATCTTACCCAGATACTATGGATCAATTTGATAGATGGATTTTGTGTGATGCAGTAACCTCTGGTGGTTTACTAATAGCAGCAGCTAAAACGGATGCCGAATCTCTGCTTGATGATTTAAAGGCAAATGGTGTTGAAGCAAACATAATCGGTGATGTAGTCGAAGGAAAAAGCGGACACATTACTGTGAACTAGTATACGTGTTAGGAAGTGACGAAATTTATGTTCCATGATATAGCACTACATGACTTATTAGCTTTACAAGATAAGGAGAACCATACAATGATAGATGTACGGTCTCCAAAGGAATATAACGATGCCACTATCCCAGGCAGCATAAATATCCCTGTGTTTTCAAATGAGGAACGCGCTGAAGTCGGAACTATTTATAAACAAGTGGGGCCAGAAGCGGCAAGGGACCTGGGTCTAGCAATCTTTTCAGCAAAACTGCCTGCATTTATCGCGGAGTTTAAACAAATTCAAACACCTATGACTGTCTTCTGCTGGCGCGGTGGCATGCGGAGCAAGACGGCTGCCACCGTTCTCGACCTCATGGGTATTAGTGCATATAGATTAAGTGGCGGAATTCGTTCCTATCGCCAATGGGTCGTACGTGTTTTGGAAAGCACAGAAATCAAATCAAACCTGTTTGTGTTAAATGGATATACGGGTTCAGGGAAAACTGCTATTTTAAAAAAGCTTGAGCAAAAGGGCCACCCTGTCATGGACCTGGAAGGGATGGCAAATCATCGAGGCTCTATTTTTGGCCAAATCGGGCTTAAACCGAATAATCAGAAAAAATTCGATTCTATGCTTGTACAGGAACTGCTGCGTTATATAAATGTACCATACGTTTTCATAGAAGGGGAAAGTAAACGGATTGGAAAAGTACTAGTACCTGATTTCCTCTATGATAAAAAAGAAAAAGGGACACAGCTGTTCATCACGCTTCCCATCGAGGAGCGCGTACGAAATATTTTAGACGACTATCAGCCATGGAATTTCCCTGGCAAGTTTATAGACGCTTTTCAGGTTATTAAAAAGCGAATCCATACACCGATTGCTAAAGCTATTGATGATCACCTGCGAAGTGGAGACTATTTCCAGACTGTTAAATTATTGCTTGAATATTACTATGATCCACGCTACCAATATACAGCTGATAAGTACCCGGATAATAGAAAGATCACTATTCAAGCAAAAACGGCTGATGAAGCCATTCACAAAATTGAGGAAGCAGTAACACATATGTATAAAGGGATTTAATCATCGGAAACCGAAATGATGTAACAAGTTATTCATACTCTGTTCATATTATTACTATATACTGCAGATTATTGGCAAGTAACGTCTGTAGACTATGAACTAGGGAGAGATTAATTTTGAATAAATATAGTAAAACATTACTTCGATTTTCCGCTTTATTTGCTTTAGTAGGAGCATTTCTTGGTTCCCATATGGCAGGTGCAGGGAGCTATGCATTCAAGACGGTTCATGCTCATATTCTTGTTGTCGGCTGGTTAACTTTATTTGCATGGGCAGTCTACTATAAGGTTTTCACTCCGGCTAGAACAATGGTTGCTACGTTCCATGTTGCATCTGCTATTATCGGTGCAATTGGCTTAACGACTGGTATGTGGTTCTATTATTTAAAACCATTTGATTTGGCAGATACCATAACAACCGTTTTCTTTATTGTCGGCGGATCGATTATGCTTTTAAGCTTTGTCTTCTTTTTCATTCTGACATTTATGAAGACAGAGGAAAACAACTAGAGGCAGCGATATCCGAATTAAATGAAAAAACACCTGCTGTTGGATGGATGAGCAGGTGTTTTTCCTTTTCCGGTGGTCAATCGGTTTTTCAGGGGAGTGATTCATGAGTTAAATCTTATACAAATTATTGTATTCGATTTATATTATATCTATGTGAACAATTGCCAATTGACTTGGCTACTCCCCTATGTTACAAGCACATTTTTCTATTATCCCAAGACGGTTTACCCATTTTTAATAGAAAACCATTAACATAGGGCTGCTTCCCATTGTTAATTTAGGGTTAATATCCCTGCCAAAAAACCCGTATAACTAAAACTACAATGTGCAGCCTGCAGCACACCACCCAGCGCAAGAAAGCTTCTCAGCCATCTTCGGGGTCGTGCAGTATAGACGGAATCCGGGGACCGGAAGCAATAAAAAATAAAACTATACATACCGCATTTTATATTTTTTATGTCAAAAGCACAGTTTAATAGAACGGTTAGCACACTCCACTATTACAATAACCTATTTATTTATCCTCTGCAGATAATCAACAATCCCAAGTGCACTGACCTGCATATCTAAATTAATTAATACGTACACTGGATGTTCATCCTCTATTAGCAGCGTTCGCAAGTATTCTTTTACCCGATAAAGCATTCGCCCTGCGAGTTCGTCATACCCTTTTCCTTCCGCTGTAACCTGATGCCCTTCCTTTTCAAAAACGCTGAGCCATTCAGCTGCCTGCCTGAGTGCTTCTTCTACTTTTTCCGTCATGCCGAAATGACCATAATAAATTCGGTCTACATTCATCGCCTGTATCCGATCTATTGCAGTCCGCATCGCATCAGGATCAAATTGATTCGGTGATGTTGACGGCAGAAACAAATCCACCCCATCCTGAACTAATTGCTCATAACGTATACCAACTGTGTCTCCAGTAAATATTCCGTTACTAACAGGATCATAAATGCTGAAATGATGTTTGGCATGTCCCGGAGTATCTAAAAATTCCAGACTGCATGCTTGACCAATTTGCAGAATATCCCCTTCCCCTTTTACCAGAAGTTTTTCTCCAGGGATTGGAACTACGGGCTCGAACAATTCTTCAAAGCTATCCCCATAGACTGCTCTTGCACCTTGTTTCAACCGTTTCGGATCTATTAGATGGCGTTCACCTTTTGGGTGTACTACAACCTTGGCATTTGGACATTCCCGCAAGAGTAATCCCGCCCCGCCGGCATGGTCTAGGTGAATATGGGTAACAATAATATATTTTACATCTTCTAACGAAAAACCGAGAGAATCCAATCCTTCCTTAATATATCGAACTGAAGGACTTGGACCAGTTTCCACCAGCGTCAGCTCTTCTTCATCAATAACATATATCCCGGTGCGCTCTGACACACCAAGATCAAACCCATCAATAATATGTATTCTGTCATCCAGCTTGATTGGACTTTTGCTTTTCCCCATTAGCGGCCACCCCTTAATTTATACGTGTTCTTCTTTCTATCATAGCATAATTCCCGTGGGACAAGGGGTCTGACCCCTTGTCCCATGACCCCTTGTCCCACTATGCTTATTCTGCCTGAAGTGTATTCCTTATCGATTGATTTAACTTCTCAATATTAACTGCATTAACCTTATCATTAGTAAGTTCATAATTTCTTTTTAACGCTATAATTCGACTAACACTTTCATCAATTCTTTCCTCAGTCAGCTCTCCACTTTTAACAGCTGATTTTATAGCCTCAAACACTGCAACTACCTTGTTGTAGTCATGTGCCACCAATATAATATCACTGCCAGCCTTTATGGATTCCACTGAAGCACGAGCAATATCAAAGTTGTCTGTTATTGCCTTCATCGTCATGTCATCCGTAATTACAACCCCATTGAAATCAAGCTGCTTCCTTAACATGTCTGTAATAACCCTTTTAGACATTGTAGCGGGGTTTTCTGAATCAATCTTTGGCAGCAATATATGGGCAATCATGACAACATCCGCCCCATTGTTTATCGCATGCTCAAACGGTTTAAGCTCAAGGCTTTTTAACTCAGGAATACTCTTATTGACCCTCGGGAGCTGTAAATGCGAATCAACTGATGTATCACCATGCCCCGGAAAATGTTTAACAACGGAAATAATATGCTGTGACTGAATCCCTTTCATTGTTTGTGTACCTAATTTACCCACAATCTCCGGATTACTCCCAAAAGAACGGTCACCAATTACCGGATTATCCGGATTACTATTCACATCCAGTACAGGCGCAAAATCTAGATTAAAGCCAAACGCACGTAGCTGCTCCCCTAGTAGAGAGCCGATTTCATAAGAATACTGTGCATTATTTAGTTCGCCAATCCTTTCATTTGCCGGAATTTCCATTAAATCTCCTGGCAGTCTGGAAATCTGGCCACCCTCTTGATCTATCCCCAATAAAAGCGGTAAATCATTATTTTCATTTGTTGTTTTAATTTGATTTAACAATTTTACAGTCTGTTTTGGATTTACAAGATTTTCTTTGTAAAAGATAATCCCCCCGACTTTATACGTATTGATCAAGCTTTTTGTTTCGGCACCCATTGCTTCACCAGAAATACCCGCAAAAATCAGCTGTCCAATCTTTTCATCCAAACTCATAACTTCAATACTCTCACCATCCGTATCCATTCCTTCTCCATCGTTCATCATTTGTGCCACAACGGAAATGTGATCAGTACCGGGATTCGGATTCTCTTCAGTCGGTCTAGGCAAAATCCATTTTAGCTGATAGCTGGAACCAATGTCGTAAACAAGAATGATTTGATCATAACTATCATCCTTATAGTAACGTACTTCATCCGGCTCCCCTTTTGCTTTTTTGATATCATCAAAATGGATGATTTGCAATTCAGGAGCAAAGGACCTCACATCAAAAACGACATCATTTTGAAACCCGAGATCTATTCGATGCCCAGGATAGCTGACATATCGTTTATTTTTCAAATTGGTTATTTCCCCCGGTTGCCCCCACATTTCATTTACTTCCTGTATTGCGGTTTTTCCTGCGATAAACGGGACATTTGGAACTCTTCCTTGCTCAGATAGTGCGAATACCTTATTCACATCAACATTATTGTCATCAGATTCTGTTTGGTCCTGTTCCTCATCAATTTCGGAATTGGTATCGTTGGTCTGATTAGTTTCATTGATAAAAACCTTTACCATAACAATGGCAATAAGTACAATCAGGAAGGAAATAGAAATTTTCTTAACCATTAGATGCCCTCTCTTCAGTTGGGTAAAATCACATATAAAAATAGTAGCCTTAATAAATTTCATCTATATAAAGAGACGTATTTTTATTGTAATATGTTACATTCATTTTCACGTTATTATTCCTGCTGCTAGTTGTAAATATCCACGATTTTTGTGATGTATTCAGATCATAGTTTTCAACCGTAATTCAACTATTCCAATCGTATTCCCGAGAGTCAGGAAACGTAAACCCCTAAGCAAGCAATTATTAATTTAAGGCAATAAAAAAATACACAACAATAAGCTAATCTGTTTAAGCTTATTGTTGTGTATTTTTGTATACTTTAATTATTACTATTCTGCACAAACCCATTCTCTTTTAAAAATCCTATAATCCCGTCCATCAGTCCATCTGCTAAAGGGAGATCCGGGTTAGTGTATGTTTCCATGTTTGCCTTTCTGTCCTTTGGCGCTTCTTTTAGTACATGATTCATTTTTTCAACTAGCAGCAGTTCAGCGTCATCCTTTGCGCTCTTCAGTTTTTCCGCATCACTAACCGGAACCTGTATATCATGTTTACCATTAACAAGTAATACTGGTACCGTTAGCTTTTGTATTTCCCGGACAGGGTCATATTTCATCCACGACGATAAAAACGACTGAACAGATGGGCGGAACACACTTTCCAATTCCTTACTTACCTTTTCAACATGCTCATCCTGCTTCAGGATTTCCAAAATTTGTTTACTTTCCTCCAATAACTTACCTGAAAGGCTTTCACTTAACTGCTTATAAAGAACCTCATTTATCGGTCTGCCTGCTCCGGCAATTGACACAAACACATCAGCATTCCCTGATTGTGCAGCTATCATTCCGACCAGTGCCCCTTGAGAATGACCTATTACACCGACATCAGAAAATTGTTCATCCTGCTTTAGACTGCTAATCCAAGACTCGGCATCTTTATTCAATTGATTAAACGTTAACGCTGTTTCAGGAATAGCTGCCCCTTGATTTTTCCCAACACCGCGTTTATCGTAACGAACTGCTGCTATTCCGCGATCCGCTAATGCCTCCGCTAAAAGTTTCAAACTATTATTTTTTCCCGGCAAGCCAACAGAATTCCCATCACGATCTGTAGGTCCTGACCCAGGGATAATGATCATTACTGGAAATGGACCTTTTCCTTTAGGCTTTTCTAATTCACCGTAAAGTGTTCCATTATCTGTTTCAACACTTAAAAAATCCCCTTCATCTTTTTCTGAGTTCTCCATCCCGCTTCTTCTTTTTAATTCAAATGGAAATGTCTGTCCATGCTGTGTAAAGGAACCCTCTATTGTTTCATCATTAATTGTTCCATCAAATAGAAGCTTTTGCCCTGGAATTTCCATTACAAATGCAATATTAGATTGATCGTATGTAATGTTATTCAAAGGATGGTCCTTCACACCCTGAACAGGAATGCTAATAGTTCCGGTCCATTCCTGGTCCTTTTTAAAAGATACGAGAATCGATAACGGCTGGTTTGGTACGTTAATCGCCCCACTCCATTCACCGGTTAGCTTCTCCACTGCTACTCCTCCCTTACGTTTCGATTTATCATCATCTTTATGTTTAGAATCATCACTGCATGCACTAACCAAAAGTAAAACGAGTAATGATAACACAAGCTTAGTCAACACCGTCTTCACCATATAACCTCCCAACGGTCTTTTCCTACCTTACGAAATACGGTTGTATTAAGTTTCATTAATCCCCAAAACATGTTGTATAAAAGCTGCAAAAAATACCATACTAAGCAAATAAAACCAATTTTGGAGGTTCTTAAATTGAAAAAAATACTGTACTTTATACTAGCAGCAGGGACATTACTATTGGCTGCATGCGGTGCAAGTAACGATGAACAATCGCAGCATAATCAGGAACAAAGGAAGCATGAAGTGGATAAAAATTTGTCTAATGATTCAGTTAGACAAGTCGATAATATGGTTACGCCTGACTTAACCAGCGGATTGGATCAAGTGTTAGCATCTATAGATGAGTTAAAAACTGCAGTTGAAAATACACCAAGTGAAACGGAAAAAATACATGCTGCAGGAAAAGCTGTTGAAGAAAGCTGGGATCAAATTGAAAAGCAAGTAGAAGAAGTAAACCTTAAAGAATACAGCAACATCGAAAACAGTCTCTACCCATTATTCGATGAGGTTACAAAAGATAAACCAGATGTAGTCAAGCTAAAACAATTAATCGATGAATCAATTCCTAAATTAAAAAATTTTAAAGAAACTTTAGGAAATTAATCAAACGTTTGATCAACATAAGCGGGCAATGGTCTCCATTCCCGCTTAATACCTTCTGGCTAACACTACAAGGTTAATAAATACGGTCATCATTAAGAGTGAGGATAATAAGCATACTGTTTGATATCCATCAAGCTGTAACAGATCAAATTGGAACAATGACATTAAAATAATCATATACCCCAGCATAAAAAAGTAACTATAAAACATACCTTTTTCACGTATTCTCCTGGAACGCTCATCGTTTTCTTTAAACTGGGGATATAAATAAGCAAGGCAGAAAGACATTACCGAAACTCCAATCATAACAAGCTCATGCCCCGCCGGAAATATACCAGTTGATATAGTAGCCATAGTAAATAATGCACTAAATAACAAAAACAGAATCCCAAATGTCAGGTACGTTCTTTGACCAGTTTTACTATCCAAAGTAATTCCTCCCTTTTAACACCATCATAACGTAAAGCCCCCTTTACTGTAAAGTCAACTTTACAAGCATGTATATTATTCCAATATTAGTTCAAAATAACGTTGATTAAAATTCAAGGAGGTTTATATAGAATGCTAAATCAAAATCAGAATCAGCAGCAAAACATGCAAGGAACGTCACAAATGCCTCCACAGCAGCATTTTGGCGGACACGATATGTTTGATGCACACGAAGCTTTGTCAACATTAATCGGTGGTATGGAGCATTATCTATTATATGATCAGCACGTTCAAGATCCAGAGCTCAAAACAATGATGCAAAAACATCGCACATTTTTCAATCAATTGTACAACACACTAGTTGATACATTTAAAACTGGTCAAGATCCTGCTGTTCCAACACAAAGCTATGAAATGCAGCAGGATAATAATGTCATATATGGAATGCAGCCATCACCACCGAAGACACCAAGCCAAAATGTAACGGAAATTAATGATCAATGCATTTCCGGTTTTATGTTAGGTCAATTAAAATCTTGTGCTTCAGCATTTACAATGACAGCATTAGAAATGACAAACCCTGTCATGAGACGCATATTTGCGGACAGTGTCCCAAATATGATTGAAATGGCTTATGAAGTATTTTTATACCAAAACAAAAATCACTATTATCAAGTACCACAGCTTAACCAGCAAGACATGCAAGCATTCCAAAACAGTTACGCACCAACCCAAGGCACAATGCCACACTAAAATAACCTGGGACACGGGGTCAGACCCCGTGTCCCGCCATTTAGTCTATTACCAATCATGGTAATAACTGTATAGTTCAAAATACCTCTTGCATAATTATTGCATCTTCGCTATAATACACTTTTGACATACAAGTCACAATTTATAGAGGTGAAAAAAATGAAGAAAGTTATTTCTTCTAAAATGGGGTTCTTTAGTATTGCAGTAGTCTTGCTTTGGCTAAAAACCTATCTAATATATCTATTCGAATTCAATTTAGACATTCAAAATACGTTACAACAATTTCTATTATTCTTTAATCCGCTTAGTTCAGCAGCAATTTTTCTAGGCTTGGGTTTATTTGCAAAAGGCAGAAAAGCTGGTATTTGGATCATTCTCATTGATAGTTTAATGAGTTTCCTAGTATATGCAAATGTCGTATTCTACCGTTTCAATACTGATTTTATAACATTGCCTACACTTACCCAAACTAGCAACTTTGGCAGCTTAGGCGGCAGTATTGCTAGTTTAGTAGCTTGGCATGATTTATTTTATGCTGTGGACATCATTGTACTAATTGCTTTATTTGTATGGAGCAGAAAAGGCTGGTCAACAGAACGCATGCAAATCAGAAAGCCTATGACAGTACTTGCTGCAGGTGTTATCGCCTTCACGGTTAACTTGGGATTAGCTGAAATTGATCGTCCACAATTGCTGGAACGAACCTTTGACCGCAATTACATTGTGAAATACTTGGGTTCTTATAATTTCGCGATCTATGACGCAATTCAAACCATGCAGTCATCTACGCAGCGCGTTCTTGCAGATAGCAGTGATTTAACAGAAGTTGAAAACTATACCAAAAATAAATTTGCAGAACCAGATCCAGAGCTTTTTGGTGCTGGTAAAGGCAAGAATATTATTAAGATCCATCTAGAATCATTTCAGTCATTTTTGATTGATTACAAATTACATGGTGAAGAAGTAACACCATTCCTGAATTCATTAGTACATGATCAAAGTAAAGATTTCACATACTTTGACAACTTCTTCCATCAAACCGAGCAAGGTAAAACAGCAGATGCTGAGTTTATCCTTGATAACTCCCTATACGGGTTACCACAAGGTGCAGCATTTGTAACAAAGGGCAATAACACCTATCAGGCATTGCCAGCAATACTAAAACAACAGCAAAATTATACTTCAGCTGTATTACACGGTGATAACAAGTCATTCTGGAACCGTGATGAAATTTATAAAGAATTCGGTGTCGATAAATTTTTCGACTCTAGCTATTACGATATGAGTGAAGGACAAGTAATTAATTATGGGCTAAAAGACAAACCGTTTTTTGAAGAATCGATGCCATTGCTTGAATCAATGGAACAACCATTTTATGCACACATGATGACATTAACAAACCATCATCCGTATAAAATTGATCCGGAAGATGCAACAATTGAGCCAGCAGAAACAGGTGATCCATCTGTTGATCGCTACTTCCAAACAGCAAGGTATTTAGATGAATCATTAGAGCAATTCTTTAAAGACTTAAAAGAATCTGGCATGTACGAGGATTCCATCATCATGATTTATGGTGACCATTATGGAATTTCCGAAAACCATAACCGCGCCATGGAACAAATAACAGGCGAAGAAATTACTGAGTTCAAAAATGCACAATTGCAACGTGTTCCATTCATGATAAAGGTGCCTGGTGTTGATGGAAAAGGAACTGTTCATGAATATTCTGGACAAATCGATGTAATGCCGACATTGCTTCATTTAATGGGCATCAAGGCACAAAACTATATTCAATTTGGTACGGACCTATTTTCAAAAGGACACAAGGAATTTGTACCATTCCGTAATGGAGACTTTATCACACCGGAATATAGTCTGATAGAAGGTACCTATTATGACACAAAAACTGGGGAAGAAATTGAACCAACTAAAGAAATGAAGGCGATGAAAGAAAAGGTTGGACATGAGCTAGAGCTTTCCGATGATGTTCTTTATGGAGATTTATTGCGCTTCTATGAACCAACAGAAGAATGGGAACCAGTTGATCCATCAAATTATATGTATGGTAAAGACGTTAACAGCAATTAAATTAAAAAGTAATCAGGTGGGGCAGCCCCTCCCTGATTACTTTTTTTATATTCAATCCAATAAGCGGTTCATTTCATCCACTTCCATTATTCGCGTAGGTTCGCCGCTATTTACTCCATCCCCGCCGCAAACACTGCAGCGATATTGCCAGCCTTCATCGTCTGCCAGCATCCCGGTACCTTCACAGGCTTTACATGTATTTTCCCTATCAACCATTTTGCAATCCTCCTATCTTTAGATCGTTTTCTTCTGCCGGTCTTTTACCCAATTTATGATGCCGCCTTTCAGCATAATTTCTACCTGGCGCTCAGAAAGCAGGTGCTGTACCTTAATCGAATGACCTTTTCCTTTTACTGCAATTGTAAATTCATTCCCCTGTTTAATCTTATTTCTTAAATCGGTGAGCTCAAGTACATCTCCTTGCTCTAACAAGTCGTAGTCATCTTCATTTATGAAAGTCAGTGGCAATACACCGAAATTCACAAGGTTCTGCCAGTGGATTCGGGCAAAATCTTTTACTAAAGCAACCCGCAATCCAAGATACCTTGGTGCCAATGCAGCGTGTTCACGGCTGGATCCTTGGCCATAGTTATAGCCGCCAACAATTGCATGACCACCTTTATCGACCGATTCCTTCCCGCGTTTATAGTACGTTGTATCAATAATTTCAAAGGAAAATTTACTGATCTCTGGCAAATTGCTGCGATACGGTAGAACGCGCGCTCCACCTGCTAGAATTTCATCTGTAGAAATGTTATCGCCCATTTTTAACAGAATTGGCACCTCTAATTTATCAGGCATTTCATCCATTTTTGGAATTGATGCGATGTTCGGCCCTTTGTGCAGCTCAACCTTTCTTGCTTCTTCTAGCGGCAAAGGCTTATCAAGCAGTTTATCATCAATTGTTGGGTTCTTCGGTTCCTTGATACTTGGGTATTTAATATCGAGTGTCCGCGGATCCGTAATCTTTCCTTTTAATACAGATGCAGCAGCTGTTTCCGGACTGCATAAAAATACACTATCCTCTTTTGTACCGGACCGTCCTGGAAAGTTTCTAGGAGTCGTACGTAAACTATTCCGGCCAGTCGCTGGTGCCTGCCCCATACCAATACATCCGTTGCAGCCTGCCTGATGCAAACGTCCTCCCGCTTGGAGCAGACTTGCAACATAGCCTTCCTTTACTAGGTCCGTTAACATTTGTCTCGATGTTGGGTTAATATCGAATGAAACCCCGTCGGCTATTTGATTATCTTTAACGACTTCTGCAGCAACAGCAAAATCACGAAATCCGGGGTTTGCGGACGAGCCAATATACGATTGATATATTGGTGTACCAGCAATTTCGGAAACCGGTACCACATTTCCAGGACTGGATGGTTTTGCAATGAGTGGTTCAAGCTCGGATAAATTAATTTCTTCATGAATATCATATGTTGCATCTTTATCCGCTACTAATTCGATCCAGTCCTCCTCACGCTCCTGTTCCTTTAAAAATCGCTTAATTTCTTTATCAGATGGAAAAACGGTTCCTGTTGCACCTAGCTCAGCACCCATATTGGCAATAACATGACGATCCATTGCACTTAAACTGTCTAGTCCAGGACCGTAATATTCAATTACCTTTCCTACCCCGCCCTTTACATCGTATTTACGGAGCATTTCAAAAATAACATCCTTGGCACTTACCCAATCAGGAAGCTTACCAGTTAACTTCACTCCCCAGACTTTAGGCATTTTTACATAAAAAGGTTCTCCAGCAATGGCAAGAGCAACATCAATACCGCCCGCACCCATTGCCAGCATTCCCATACAGCCATTAGCACATGTATGACTGTCAGAGCCAAGCAGTGTCTTTCCTGGTTTAGCTAAACGCTGCATATGCACGGGATGACTCACCCCATTACCAGGTCGGCTATAATATAGTCCAAACCGTTGTGTTGCACTTAGCAAAAACAGGTGATCATCAGGATTTTTACTATCTACTTGAATTAAGTTGTGATCTACATACTGACAAGACGCCTCGGTTTTTGCACGATCCAATTCCATTGCTTCCAGCTCGAGCATAACCAGCGTACCTGTCGCATCCTGTGTTAAAGTCTGATCAATTTTAAGACCTATTTCCGTTCCAGGAACCATTTCACCAGAAACCAAGTGCTCTTTAATTAACTTCTGCGTAACATTTAATGGCATGGTATTCCCTCCTATTTGATTTACTCTTATTTATATGGTTATAAACACTTTTTTATAAGTTTCCAATATCTGAAAAAACTATGCACACTATACCTATTTCTCAAATAGTAAATTATTAAACACTTGCCTGAAACATTACTGAAAAAAAAACGCCACCTAATGGCGACGTTTTTCCATCTTCTTATTTTACTACAGCTTTTGTCCATAATACTTGTCCAATGAGAATCCTCTTCCTAAAATTTCTGATGCATTAATAAAGATAACAAAGGTAGAAGGCTCCTCTTGTTGAAGTACACGTTTTAAATACACTGCTTCCGATTGTTCGGCTACGCATAATATCATTGTTTTATCCTTGTTCGAATACCCACCTACTGAGCGCACTTTCGTAAGACCCCGGTCAATACCATTTTTGATAAGTGATTGGATTTTTTCTTCTTCCTCTGTGATGATTAATATAAGCTTTGTTGATGACGTACGCAATTGCACAATATCAATCACCTTGCTGGTAACATAAATACACATAAGTGCGAATAAAGTAAGCTCCAAATTAAACACAATGATTGAAGAAATCACAACAAATCCATCAACAATTAATTGTGAATACCCACTCGATATGCCAGTAAATTTCTTCACAATCTGCGCAATTGCAGCTGTTCCTCCTGTTGATCCATTTCCTTTGTATACAACACCTAAACCAACACCAAGAACGATACCACCATACAATGCTCCTAAAAAAGGATTTGTAATCGTGTACGGAATATCTGCACTCAGCCAAATCATGAATGGCACCCAAAATGTTCCAACCAGTGTTTTCCCGCTAAAATCTTTACCTAAAGCAAGCCAGCCGATAATAAATATAGGAATATTCATCAGAAATTGTGTATATGCCGGGCTCAAATCATACAATTCATATAAAATTGTGCTAATTCCCGAAAGCCCGCCTGCAGCAAGTTTAGAGGGTAATAAAAATATATTATACGATAACGCCACAAGAGTAGCACCTGCAATAATAAGTAAATATTCGATTAAAATCCGTTTACCATCTCGTTGTTTGCTCATTTCTTTTTTCCTTTCTTCTATACGTACTGAAAAGCACACCCCTAATGATTGTAAATTTGTACACGCAACCTGTCAATTTTCCTAAGCAAAAACATGAAGGTATATACACATGAATTACAAGAAACATCACATACTATGACTATAAGGTGGTGGATACTTTGGGAAGAGATGAGCACAACCATACTAAGGGAAAAAGAAGCAAACTCCAACAAACACCCAAATACGAAAAACAATCCGATGGAAGAGACATAGAATTTTCCGAGGAATTTGCTGACCAGGAAGATAAAGAGGCACAAGCAAGAAGCAAGGCCGCAGATAAACGGGCAAAACCAGAATAAATCTAACCGGCTGTCAGTATGGGGCTAATTTTAAGCCCTCCTGACAGCCGAATATTTTTTAAATGATACTCCATGCGAACAAAGCTTGTGCTGTAAAATATGTTGACATGACAATGTATTCGGCACTTGGGAATGGATGTTTAAATCTATTTACTGCTAAAACAGCATCCGAAATATAAAATAAAAGTGAACCAAAAATAAGAATAGTAACTCCTGCTAAACACGCACTCCAAACCATTAATGAAATTATGGCTATATAACTGGCTACCGCAATCAATAATGCAATACCTCCATGTGTCTTAACCGAATCAGATAAAACTAATAAGAACCAAATTGCTATAAACAGCAGCACGGCCCCCGTTAGCACAGACGTTAAGGTTGTAACGCTTTCTTCAACATCAAAACCACCCCAAAACCCGGCAATATAAACTAAATGAGCGATTAAAAAACTTGCTAATCCGTGGACAAACCATTTTTCCTTCAGCATCAGAAATATATCACCAAGCAAAGAAAAAATTAATGCAATAACCACCCACCTGCTAAGTGTGGTGCCCAGTTCCGATCCATATACAGCTAATACGATGATCAGCACCATTGTACCTGGCTTTAAAATATATTTAGCAATTCTTAGCTTACAATATATCGCCAATAGAAGGTATAAAAGTGCGACACAAATAATGAACCAAAACAGAAATGTGATCAAAACGGAAACACTCCATTCGTTTTATTAAACTAGATAAAATTTCGCTTTTTACCCAAGGAAATCCTCTTTTTAATTGCACAAATCCATTCAACTACATACAATTGAATGGACAAATGGAATGGGGTGTTTAGTATGGCAAAGAAAAATGCTGAGGATTACTTGAATGAAGGAATATATGGAAAACGATTGCCAAAGCAAGGTGAACGGAATAAATTCCTAGGCACACTCAGGGAGCGAATTGTAATCGCTCTTACAAAAGGACAGGTGATGTCAGATAAAGGTTTACAAGCCTTGGAAAAAGCAATGAATGAACACCGGGACGCGAGGTTATTGTTCAATGGGCACGTAGCATACAGGTTTCTAAATGAGGAAAAGACATTAGCTAATAAATACAATATACCTTATACAATAATTACAAATGAAGACAGCGAAACAGATATTGGTGCTGTACTAACATATGATCATGCAGTTGATTTAGAAACTATTTATATGGAAGAAGAAAAATTGGAGGACACTGCTGAAAAAACAGATGAAGAAACAGATTCATTTTTATCCAAAGTTAAAAAGTGGTTTTCTTCATAAGGAACAAAAGCGGTTATTATAGAAAGCATACAATTTCCAAGGTAAATGATAATAAAAGAGTAGCATCACACTACTCTTTTCGTCTCATATCCCTTTTTGCCTCTTTAAAAAATGATGCGCCCATTAGTAAAATCACGATCGAAAATGGCAGTGCAGCAATGATTAATACGTTTTGAAGTCCTTGTGTTCCACCAAAGTAAACAACAATTGCTGCCATTGCTGCTTGTGCAAGTCCCCAAATGATTTTTACCGAATTCGACGGGTTGATAAGACCATTCGTACTGAGCATCCCGAGCACAAAGGTAGCTGAGTCGGCAGAAGTAATAAAAAAGATTGCCACTACCACAATTGTAATAAGAGACATTATCTCGCCTAACGGGTAATGCTGCAGAACACCAAATGTCGATGTTTCCAGGGAAAAATCTGAGATTGCTGCAATGCCGTTTTGTTCCAGGTTTAGCGCGGATACCCCAAAGACGGCAAAAAAGATAAAACATACGAATGCTGGCACAACAAGAACACCAAGCATAAATTCCTTTACCGTACGGCCTTTGGAAATTCTCGCGATAAATATGCCAACAAACGGTGCCCAAGATATCCACCATGCCCAATAAAAAATTGTCCAGTTATTGATCCATGCCCTATTTTCCCCATTCAATGGGGCCAAATGAAAGCTCATATCAAAAAAGTTTGTGATATAACTGCCAAGTGTACTCGTAAACATGTTTAAAATGTACAATGTCGGCCCAATAATAAATAGCATTAATAACAATACAAACGCAATACCCATGTTAATGTTACTGAGATATTTAATCCCTCTGCCTATTCCCGACCATGCTGAACCTACAAACAATACTGTTGAGATGGCAAGAACGAGTAATTGAACACCAAATGTAGCCGGTGTCCCGAATAAAAAGGATAGCCCTCCATTAATCTGGGCGGATCCAAAACCAAGCGTTGATGCCACTCCTACTACCGTTGCAAAAACTGCCAATGTGTCAATCAATTTACCTGGTGTACCCCGCATACTTTTTTCACCAAATACAGGAGTAAGTGTTGCACTGATTAATCCAGGTGCGTTTTTATAAAACTTAAAGTAAGCAAGGACTAAGGCAACTATTCCATATACAGCCCATGCATGTACACCCCAATGAAAAAAGGAGTATTGAAGTGCTTCTTTAATAGCCTCATTTGAACCAATTTCAGCTTCCGGTGCCTTTTTGAATGCATGGGAGATTGGCTCGGCTGTTGTCCAGAATACCAATCCCATCCCCATACCGGCACTGAATAACATAGCAAACCATGTTGGTAAACTAAACTCTGGCTTGTCATCCTTTTGTCCTAACTTAATTTTGCCAAACCGTGAAAATATTAAATACACACAAAAGATAAGCATCATTACAATAATTAATAAGTAATACCAACCGAAGTTCACTGAAATAAATGTCGTAACACTTGAAGTTACCGATTGCAATTGATCAGGAGCAACCGAACCCCATATGACAACCGCAGCGCAAATAATAATTGCATTCCAAAATACTATCGTTACATTCTTCACCGTTTCACCTCTCTGAAATATTTACTGTTTTGTAGATTATTATGAACAAGTAAAGAATTAGCATACCAAAAAGAAGCATTGCCTGTCACACCCTGGTCAAACACCTAGCTGCTGAAATCCTTAAACTATTCATAAAGAGACCCAATACAGGAAATAATAGTATCGGAGGTGTTATAATGAGCCAAGCATTACGATGTCCAAATTGCAAAACAAATCGCTCCAGGTTCAACATTATTGAACAAGTAGCAAAGCCAGTAAAATTAGATTCACAGTCAGGCGAAGTGATTAACGATTATACAAATGAAAATACGGAAGTGTTCCACATATCCTACAACGGACCAAAATTCAAAATTCAATGTGGTGTATGCGGATTGATAGAAAATGAAAATACGTTTATCAAATTTGCCGAGTATGATGGTAATTAATGAACCATACGTGAACAGCTCCCTTTCACTTACTAGAGGGAGCCATTTTTTATATCTCTCCCATTACAGAGTGCATGCACTTTACACCCGGAAAACGGTTTCATATAATAGTAGTAGTTATAATTTGCTACTAGGAGGGATTGGATGAATCAGACAAAAGAAGGAACCCTGCTCTGGGAACCGAGTGAAAATCGTAAACGACAATCTAATATCTATAACTATATGAAATGGCTTAACCAGCATAAAGACGTTAATTTCACTGATTACCATTCACTTTGGAAATGGTCCGTTAATGAACTTGAACTATTTTGGGAATCTATTTGGGAGTACTTCGATATTCAAGCAAAGAGGCCCTATCAAACAATCTTAACTGCACATAAAATGCCGGGTGCGAAATGGTTCCCTGAAGCAACAATCAATTATACGGAGCATATATTCCGCAATCGTGACAATAACAAACCGGCGATCATCCATTCTTCGGAAATACGGGAAACATCCGAAATTACTTGGGGACGGCTATACCAAGAGACTGCGGCTTTTCAGCAAACATTGAAAGAACTTGGCGTCAAAAAAGGAGATCGAGTCGTTGCGTATGCTTCAAACATCTATGAATCTGTCGCAGCATTTCTGGCTACGGCAAGCTTAGGCGCCATTTGGTCAAGTGCATCACCTGAATTCGGCACTCAAAGTGTCATCGATAGGTTCAAGCAAATCGAACCAAAAGTGATGATTACTGTTGACGGCTATCGATTTGGGGGAAAAGACTTCGATCGAATGAATATTGTTGAAAGTATCCAGTCCCAGCTTCCGACACTAGAGGCAACAGTTGTCATTCCATATTTACACGCTGATCCAGATTGCAGTAACTTGAAAAATACAACTAAATGGAATGATGCGGTTAAGGGTAACGGACAGACCGAACTCACGTATGAACATGTGCCATTTAACGATCCGCTATGGGTATTATTCTCTTCTGGCACAACTGGAAAGCCAAAGCCAATTGTTCAAAGTCAAGGTGGTATTTTGCTGGAACATTTAAAATCATTAACCTTCCATGTTGATTTAGGAGAGGATGACCGCTTCTTCTGGTACACTACAACTGGCTGGATGATGTGGAATTTTCTTGTGGGCGGTCTCCTTACAGGCAGCACCATTGTATTATACGATGGCAGCCCTGGATATCCTGACAAAAAAATGCTCTGGAAATTTGCAGAACAAACAAAAATGACCGTGTTTGGAACAAGTGCCAGCTTCATAACCGGTTGTATGAAAGATGAAATCAAACCAAAGGATGAATTTGATATCAGTCATCTGAAAAATATTAGTTCTACTGGATCACCATTGCCTCCAGAAGGGTTTCTTTGGTGCTATGAAAATGTAAAAAAAGATCTTTGGATTGCCTCAGTAAGCGGCGGAACCGATGTTTGCACAGCATTTATTTTGGGCTCACCAATACTGCCTGTTTATGCTGGAGAGCTTCAATGCCGAGGACTGGGTGCTAAAATCGAAAGCTTTAATGACAATGCACTGCCTGAAATTGAAGCTGTAGGTGAGCTTGTTTTAACAGAGCCTTTCCCATCGATGCCGATCTACTTTTGGAATGATGATGACGGCAGCCGTTTACACGATAGTTATTTCGATGACTTCCCAGGTATATGGAGACATGGGGATTATTTGAAAGTAACCGATCGCAACACATGTGTCATCTACGGACGTTCAGATGCCACGATTAATCGTGGAGGCGTACGAATTGGTACGAGTGAAATATATAGTGCCGTTGATCAGGTAAAGCAAGTAGCTGATAGTTTAATAGTGGATGTGCCAGACAGTAATGGTGATTCATTCGTTCCATTATTTGTTGTCATGAAAGATGATCTGGAACTGACTGAGACGATCAAAAAGGAAATCAAGAAGCAGGTTAAAGAACATTGCTCACCAAGACACGTACCATCAGCAATCTATCAAGTGACAGATATACCAAAAACGTTAAATGGAAAAAAACTCGAAATTCCAATCAAGAAGATACTAATGGGTAAATCCATCGATAAAGTAGTAAATAAAGGTTCATTAGGAAATCCAAAGTCATTAGACTACTTTGTTAAATTTGCTGATGAACACTTGAAATCGGAAGTATAGTGTATATCTAGAAAAAGTGCTTGTGTCTATAACACAAGCACTTTTTCTAATACTATTTTTACAAGAAAAGGCTAATAATCCAGCATACTTATCCAATCAGAATCAATACAAACCAATACAATACTAGTACCAATACCAAAGAGGAGAGTATGCATATGCCTGGCCCTAAAAAACATAATAGAAAACCATCAAATAAGCATGATCAGGATGGTCTGATCATAAATATCACCATACACAATACGATAAGCATTGGCAACAAAGAGATCCATTTCGAGCAGCGGGCAGAAGGTGGCCGGCAGATCAACAAAGATGTTGGTGTCAATGCAAATCAAGGTGGACAAAATGCCTTAGACCATAGCAGGACTAAAAATGATCATTCCCAATTTGCCGATGGAAATGGAAGAAGTGGAATTGCCGGTAATAATAATGATGAAGCAGGCGGTCAGCAAGGTATCAAAATTAGAAACAGTAAATTAGTCGACAGTGAAGTTACATCCGGTTCTGAACACAGTGAAAGTGATGGTGAACCACCCGAGGAATAACATATTTCCGTAAAGAAAATGGCATAGTGAAAATTCGCAGCATTCAAAGGGAACTGCGGATTTTTTAATGCTTGCTGTTAAAAGTAGTTAGCGGCTTATTATGGTGCAGCAGATCAATAAAGACCTCTAATGCTTTTGTTTGAAAAGGTGAAGTCGTGATAATTGAAAATTGACGCTTGAACGGAAGCCCTTTAACATGGAGCATTTTTAATTCTTCATTCCGCAGTTCCTTTTGGATCGCCCATTTTGATAATAAACTGATCCCGAGTCCCGCTTCTACCCCTTCCTTAATAGGCTGTGTGCTTCCAAAATTCATTACCTTTTTCGGTGTTATTCCTAAACTATGAAACATGTTGTCAGTTGCTTCCCGTGTACCGGATCCTTGTTCCCTTATAATCCAAGTTACATCTTCCAAATCATCCAGCTGCACTCGTTCCTTGTTGGCCAGTTCATGATATGGTGAAGCAACTACAACCATATGATCCTCGGCGAATTTATCTTCTTTTAATTGCTGTTGCTTGAATTTGCCCTCAACAATCCCAACATCTAACTGATGGCTTGTTACCAATTCCGCTATTTCCGTCGTATTTCCAATCGTTACAGCAGGTTCAATCTCAGGATATGTTTCCTGTAATTTGGCAATTAATTTGGGCAGCACGTATTCGCCAAAGGTAAAGCTTGCACCTATGGCCAGCGGACCGCTTGCATTATTTGTTAAATCGTCGACTAATTTTTGCATTTTTGTATAGAGCCCTACTATCTCCTTAGCATGATGATATACAATATCCCCTGCCTTCGTTAGTCGTACATATTTATTCGTTCGTTCCAGCAGCCTGGCACCAATGTTTTCTTCTAATGTACGTATATACTGACTTACGGCTGGCTGTGTCATATGCAGTTCCTCAGCCGCCCGTGAAAAATTCTTCTTTTCCGCAACCATCACAAAAACCTGCAAATACTGATCCATTATCCATTCACCCACCTTTTGGGACAAGTGTTGGTCCCTGGAACAAGGGGTCAGTCCCTTAGTCCCGCTCCATTCTATAATAGCATTTACTTATCATGACTATTATAATGATTTATTTTTCTTATGGAAAGTATTCCAGTATCTTAATTATAGGAGGTGTTTTAATGGCAGCGGCAAATACAAAACAGAAAGAACATCCAATGCAATTCCCTTCATTTCAAAAATGGGTCGGTGGAGTCCTTTTTACCTTTTTCATTGCATTATTAGGTTACTTACTAGCTTTATTACCTGGATTTGATCACGTTGGACAATTAGCGTGTGCTATTATTATTGCAATCATCTACAGGCAATTCTTTGGCTACCCGGAAACAATTAGGTCTGGTATAGCATTTTCATCTAAAAGGCTGCTGCGGGCTGCAATAATATTGTATGGTCTTAAATTGAATATTGATGTCGTGCTTCAGGATGGAATCGGATTACTCATTCGCGATGCTGGAGTCATTATTTTTGCCATCGGTTTAACGGTATTGTTAGCAAAGATTTTAAAAGCAGACAAAATGATTTCTTTATTGTTAGGAGTTGGGACAGGTGTTTGTGGTGCTGCCGCCATTGCTGCTGTTGCACCGATTGTAAAATCAAAGGATGAAGATACCGCAATTGGTGTAGGAATTATCGCAATGATGGGGACAATATTCGCCATTGGTTATACGATTTTGATGCCTTTTTTACCCATTTCGGCAGTTGATTACGGTGTGTGGTCAGGAAGCAGTTTGCATGAAGTTGCCCATGTGGCCCTTGCCGCTGCACCTGGTGGCGAGGATGCGCTGGCAATTGCTTTACTGGCAAAATTAGGCCGAGTATTCTTACTAGTTCCGCTCTGCTTTATCTTTATTTTAATCATGAAACGTAAGAATAAAAACTCTGAGCAAACCGATGCCAAAATTGAATTCCCATGGTTTTTAGTTGGGTTTATTGCGTTAAGTATTTTAGGCAGCTATGTATTCGGTCATTCCGTTCCTGTTCCCGATAGTGTTATGAATGAAGTCTCCATGATTACAACCTGGCTTTTGACTGCTGCAATGGTTGGACTTGGATTAAATGTCAGCCTAAGTGATTTGCGGACGAAGGCATTGAAGCCACTAATCGCAATGGCAATTACTTCTGTTTTTCTATCGGTAATCGTCTATTTTATTATTTAAATGTGCTGGGATTTAGTATTTCTAAATCCCTTTTTCACTATAAATTTCTACACCATTTAATGCCTGCGTTGCAAGCCGATCCGCCTCCTTATTTTCGTTTCGGCCAATGATTTCGCAGTTCGGCTGAATTCCCAGTTCCCCCATTTTCCCCTCAATACGATCCAGCCATGCATTTAAGTTTTCTTCATAGCAAGGCCACAAACCTTCTAACTGTTTTAACACACCCTGCGCATCTCCCTTAAATGTACAAGGAAGATGATGTATGCCCATTTCCTCCAATTGCATCAGTGCAAAATGCAACGCTGCATATTCTGCCTCATTATTTGTCTCCATTTCTTCTATTTGCTGATTAACCCGTAAACGGTATTGAACACTATCCTTTTTATAATAAATAACTGCACCCAACCCGGCAGTAGCTGTGTGCCGGTCAAAACCTCCATCAAAATATACAACGATATCATGTGGCTCTTGTTCAATCTGTTCCTTCAGTTTGCTAAATTCCTTCTGGGTCCATTCATTACCCATTTCATCTATAATAACTAATTCCTTTACACGTCCAGTTTTTTCAATGTCTGCTAGTAAAACTTCCATTGACTCCTGTGTTGTCCATGCTGATCCAAACGCAACTTCTTCCGTCTTTTTGCCTTTATAAATCCATCTCATTTTAACCTTCACTTCACTCGGATCCCCTTCCATAGCTTTCTGCCTCACTTGAATCCTATTATTCAACACGTGTCAGGGAAATATGTAAATACCCAAATGATGCTATACATGCAATCACACCGCCGATTAAAATAGTAGTATTGGTTCCAAATACCCCTGCAGTTATACCAGCTAAAAATGCAGCAAAAGGCAGCAGTATACCAGTCATAAATCGACTAGTTGCTTGTACACGTCCCAACAGATAATCCGGAGTCAACGTTTGCCTAATTGTAACGATACAGGGATTCATCATGGCAGCAGCTACAGTGCCCATCGCATTCAATAGAACCAATGCTTCATATGTATTTGCAAAGCTAAACAAAACAATAGACGTCCCTCCAGCAAAGGAAGCCAAAAACAAAATTCGTTGATAGGAAAATCGTTTTCTTAAAAAATTTGTAACGAGTGCCCCGCAAATAGCCCCTATTCCTCCTATTGACAGTAACCAGCCGATTTGATTCGTAGTTAATTGTATTGTATCTTTCAGATGAAAAACCATCATCGTAAGAAAAAGTGTAGTACCAAAAGCCGATGCTAACATTGCTAGGTTAGTAAATAATATCGGCTTCGTATTTATAACAAACTGGAAACCTTCTTTAATATCGCCAACAACATTTCTCTTATCTTTTTTTAAAGGAGATATTGTAATAGTTATACTCAAAATAGCTAAAAAAGAAATTAAGAAACTTAGGCTATTCACTAATAACGCATACCCTGGATTGTATAAACTTATAATAATTCCACCAAGCCCCGGTGCTATTAAAACAGCTGTATTAAAAATACCCGTATTAATTGAATTTACAACGTGCAAATCTTTCCTTCTGACTAAACTTGGTACAGATGCAAATTGCGACGTATTGTAGATTTGACTTAACAATCCTATGAGTAATGCTCCACTATACAACTGCCACATTTCTAACTGTTCCATTATAAAAAGCCCACCAATTAATCCAACAATCAAGCTCCTTCCAAAATCACATAACAACAGCAGATTCTTTCTGTTAAATCGATCCGAAAGAATCCCGGTGATTGGTTGTAATAGGACAGGCAGGCGCTCTAACGCTGCAGCAATTCCCATACTCAAAGGTGAACCAGTTATGGCAAGCACAATGAGCGGGATTGCAATCAGATAGATTTGATCACCAAAAAAGGATATAAGATTTCCGCCGATGAATCTAAAAACGGTATAGTTTCTTGAAAGCTTTGGAATTTCATCATTTTTTTCCAACTCTATTACTGGCATCCCCATTTTGAAGTCCCCCATTACTTCCATTCCTGCAGTGCATGATCCATCTTTCCTTGTCCATTATACACTTTCATTGTTATATTTTTTGATTTTTATAAAAATAAATCCATAAAAAAAGGATCCAGCCACTTGACTGAATCCCCTTTTCAAATTCTTCTATTCTTCCAAACTAACCTTCAACACTTTATCCGTAACATCCCGCATCACAAATGTTTTAGAAATCTCACCATTTGTCACAACTAATGTCACGTCTTTTCTTTTCAAAATATCTACCTGTTTTTTGTTTAGCAGCAACGACCTTGGTTTCTTCTCGTTGTAGATATTAATAACAACACGTACACCATCGTCAAGTGCTTTCAAATCCTTTGTATGAACCGTAGCCCTGCCATTGTTTTTCTTTGGCTCAATTTCTACTACTGGCTGCTCTTCTTCAGCAGTGCCTTGTGTTATACGTCCTTCTGGTCCATATTCAATAGGATTTGCTTCAGAACTGTTCAAGCTTTCCACAAAGTCTACTGTAGCATCTAAATCGGATGGTCCCATTATAGGATTTTTACCTAGTTCACCAATCGGCGCATATTTTTCACCAGTTGATGTTCCCATATAGTTATTCACCGTAAGTGTATATGTTTTATCCATATCAATTGGTGAACCATCCGGGAATGTCACTTCAACAACCTTCCCTGTATCCGGATCCCACTTATAATGAAATCCGCTTATACTATAATCTGGTCCATACACAGGAGAAAGTTGTGCTTCAATTATTGGATAAAGGTCAGCACCCTTAATTTCAAACATCATCAATGTATTTCCGAAAGGCTGAATGTTGTACAAATCGCCCCACGTTACTTCACCTGCAAGTAAGTCATCCCGAATTCCTCCACCATTCATCATGGCAAAATCACTGTTCATTGCATAATTCATACCATCCGCAAGCAAATTGCCTAGCCCATGATCACCATCATTGGAATAATCACCAGTCAAATCGGTTGCATTGTAGCCTAAAACTTCATTCATAATCGGCGCAATTTGCTCAGCATATTTGTCTAAAATTGCTGTCACAGCTGGGTCTGGCGTTACTTGAGCCTGATCGACAAACACCACTTCCGCTTCTTTTTTCACAATATCACCAGTTGCACGGTCAATCTCTAAATCGACATCGGCAAAAGCTTTTCCATATTCGGATGCTTGAACAATAAGTTTGTTATCAACAATTCCATCATTAACGACATGGTTATGGGCGGAAAAAATTACATCGACTTCATCATCAACAGCATTCGCTAAATCTGCTGCCTGACCTGTCACCGCATCCCCATTCTGTTCACCTGGAATGTGTGCCAATAAAACAATAGCTTCAACACCCTGTTGTTTAAGCTCTGCAACAGATTCATTCACAGCATTGGCGGCATTCGTAAACGCAATATCCTGAATTCCAGCGGGCATAACCATTCCAGCTGCTTCCTGTGTGATAACGCCGACAAAGCCTATATCCACGCCATCTACTTCTTCCACATAATACGGAGGCAGGAACGTATCACCCGTATCTTTATATACGCAATTTGCACATAGCAGCGGGAAATCCATTCCGTCATAACCTTCAGTTCCATTCGGATGCTCTCCACCATTAACCATGCGTAACAATTCATCCGTACCTTCATCAAATTCATGATTTCCTACCGTACCGACGTCAAACCCGATTTCTTCCATAATTTCAACAGTTGGTTCATCCTGTAGCAAGCCTGATACCGGTGAGCTTCCACCAATCATATCACCAGCATGCACAATTAACGTATTTGGATTTGTTTCCTCTCGGGCTTTAATCGCACCGGCAGTATAATCCATTTTTCCATACGTACCAAACGTTCCATCACCATCCGGATCTAGCTCATATTGCTGGTCAATTTTCCCATGTAGATCGTTCATACTCAAAAGCTGTACCTGCAAATTGCCTTCATCAGACCCGTCATCACCAACATACGTATAGCCGTAGTCCTGTGCTGTTTGTTCATCCCAGAAAAATGCTCTATTTTCTACTGGCACATCAGCCCAGTCATCTGGCAAAACATATTTCATCGTATCGGAATTTCCAACATATTTTGAAAAACCTTTTTGATCATCATTTGCCCGGAATTCAAATGGAAGCTCGAGTAACGGATCTTCCGGATTCCAAATCCCAAGTCCGGCATTCTTTGCTTGTTTGACCACATTTTGATAAGTAGGATATACTTCCTTATCGAATGGTGCGATAAAATAAGTCACCGCAAGTCCTTGCCTTACCATTTCAAGGTTTACATTTAAATTATCTTCTTTACGAATAACCTCGGCCAGCAATCTGCCATAATCATCAGTAGGCTCTTCCCCAATTTTTACTAATACCTCATCACCAGGCTGGAGAAGCTCATTCATATATTCCTTTGCTACCTCGCCAAAAGCTTTTTGATTTGCATTTATTTCATCTCTTGCAGGATCATCATTATGTGCTGTATACGTTTCAGCAGTATCCATATTTAAGAAACGTACTTTTGTCCCACCTAAAACCGGTGTCTCTAAATGAATCGTATCACCGTCTGTAACACTTTTAACAGTAGATTCATAAACCCCTGCCGCAGATGGCGGGTCAGGCTGTTCGTCAGCTAATTGAATGTCAGCTTGTTCCGTCGGGATTAACTGATAAGTATTATATTGACTGACGATAGCGGTAACGTCATACCATTTATTTTCTTCAATTAGTGAAATATCAAGTGCATTTTCCATTACGCGAAGTGTCGTTCCATTAAAATCTGCATCAATTAATGATACATTGTAGCCGCCGCCAGCTGGGCTTCCAGGGATATCGTTGATAAAACCTGTAACCTGTACCAATTCACCTTCGTAGGACTCCGCAATTGCAGGATCCTGGAGGTCTTGAAGTGTAATCGTCCGTACTTCCGGCAGTGCTTGCTCTTCCGCCACTATCTCAATCGAGGACGGTACAATTTCTTTTAAACCATTATAGGAATCTAATACACCAGAAACCTTTACCTTATCCCCTTTTTTTAAATCAGGTATATCCCCTTGTTCGAATGCAAAAAGATTAATGCCGCCTGTCTCATCTTGTATGTATGTCGTGAATTGCGCGCCATTACTGATTGCATTGTTATTTACTGTGACAATTCCCTCTACAGTTACAGCTGTACCGTCACTCAAATCGCGGGCATCACTTATTAGATATTCCTCGCCGGGTTCACCCGGTTCTTCTGGCGGATCTTCTCCACCTGCACCATCCATCGTGTGATTACCAAGATATGCGAATGTGTCTTTAGCATATTCAATCCATTCTGCATCATCATATGTTTCACTAGCACTGGTGACAGAAGGATCTCTTACTAATGTAACGTCTTTAGCAAAATCACTATTCGTGCCAATTTCACCTAACACATCAATCGCTTCATTGTTCTTCTGCAAAACAACTACATCATCACCATTAAAATTAACAACAGCAGAGTTTTCCAAATCGGTCTCAGCCATAATTTCCGGATCAGCACTTTGATGGGAAATGACATATACATCATTATGCTCCAACGTACCGGATAGTGTCACAGATTGACTTGGTTCCATTGCCCCATTACTATACAATTCTAATGTATAATTCGATAAATCTACTAAATCTCCTGTACCATTATAAATCTCGATTGCTTTGTTATACGAGCTGCCTTCAACGTATTCCGAAATAAATAAGTCCCTAGCTGCTACTTCATTACTTTCCGCATTTACAAGAATCATAGAATAGTTCATAAACACGAGCGTGAAAATAAGAAATAGGTTCAGCACTTTCCTAACAGTCGATTTCTTCATAGTACCCTCCTAGTTAATTAATATGACATAATTTGAATATGACACACTATTAATATGGCACACTGGAATAGCTGAGACAATTGGTTTTTTGTAAACATTTTGTAAATTGATACTATTGTAATAGCCATTTACATAAAACAGTAAAATAGACTTATCTAATCAATAGGTATTTAGGATTGTTTATAGACAGCAGCAGCAAGTAACATCAAGCCAACATAACGTTGGCTTGATATTTTAAATTTAATTCACTAATTTTGCAGCATTTAAATAGCCGTTTCCTTGAACATTGGGAGGTTGTCCTATATCTTCACAAGCGTCAATGAGTTTTTCCTTGACCTGTTCTGGGGAAAAATTCGGTTGATACTGGAGCAGCTGTGCAACAACACCTGCGCAGATTGGTGTTGCCATTGAAGTTCCTGATAAGGAGAAGTAGTTTGAATCGATACGTGCCCCTGCATTTGTTTTATCGAGGAAAGACCCCGGAGAGCGTAAAGATATAATATTCACACCTGGTGTTAACAGATCTGGTTTAGTTAATCCATCGATAGTTGGACCGCGGCTAGAGAATTCTGCTACCGTGTCATCTGAACGAGTAACTGTATTATTATCATTTGCAGCGCCTACCGTAATAACTTTGGGACTTATTCCAGGGCTGGCAATTGTTGACGGTGATGGTCCGGAATTCCCTGCAGCAACACATACAACGATTCCCCTATTCCATGCCTCCTCAACAGCCCTAACAACAGGATCATCTTTAGCAGATTGCTGCGCTTCTGATCCTAAAGACAGCGACAGGACATTAATATTGAGTTTCGATTGATTCTGAATACACCAGTCAACTCCAGCAATAACTGTAGAAAGTGAACCAGATCCCATTTTATTGAGCACTTTAACGCCTACCAAATTCGCATCACTAGCTGGTCCTTGATATTTCCCGCCAGATGCAGAACCATTACCTGCCGCATCTCCTGCACAATGCGTACCATGTCCATTATCATCATAAGGCTCTGTCTTGTTTTTAACAAAATCTTTAAATCCCGTAATCCGCCCTGCTAAGTCAATATGCGGGTATATACCTGTGTCGATCACGGCAATAGTTACATCCTTTCCAGTTAATCCAGACTGTTTTAACTGATCAGATTTAATCGACGGTGTAGCAGTATCCAGCAATGCTGTAACTTTTCTATCATAATATACCTTTTTGATGTGGTTACAGTTGTCTAGTAGATACTCTATCTTTTTAACTGATAGTTTGGCAGAACAACAGCCGATGGATGGGTATTGATGAAGGTTACGGCGTTTCATATCCTTAACGTCATTCATTCCATGTGCAAAACAATCCTGCTCAAATTCAATGATTAGCGGCAGCCTTTTAACCTTTTTCCTTACAAACTCTAATGGTCGATGCAAAAAGCATGGTACGGAACGAAAAGGGTGATAAAAATGAACGAGCTCCCGGCGGACGTTCTTATCTAGTTTATTCCCCATTCGCCGAACCAATTGAATAACAGAAAACCCTAGCATATTTTTCTTCCTCTCTTAGAATTTACGTGACAAGATAGCTTACGTATATTTCTAAAAGAGTAGTAATTAATTGGCGCAATAATAGTTAAAAGAGGCTTAAAACCAGGTAGATTAATAGGTTATACTTGTATATCCTGCAAGATTTGCTCTAACTTTTGTAAAGTAGATTCAACCATTCTTTCATATAGATTCAATATCGACTGCCCATAGTTGCTTCCAGGAACAGCCCATTTTCCATTTAATCCAATCCATTCAGTGGCGGAACCTCTCGTAACTAAATCAAAACGAGGATCAATTTTAGGATAATCAGCTGGCAGTGGATTAGTGGAAGCATATGCAAAAAGATGCTGCATGTGTGCACGTACGCCTTCTTCTGGTGTTGCAAAACTTGCACCGGGATTGTCTGGACCAGTTGCACCTAGCCCGCAAAAATTGTTCTGCTCTGGCTTCACTACGCCCGTAAACCTAAGATAATCCGTTTCATGCATTGCTTGGGCAAAAGCAATGTCCCCTCTAATCCCGTAAAATTCACCCAGCGTCGCATAATAGCTTCCTAACCTAGCAGCATTAGGGTTTATTTCTTTCACATATTGATTCATGTTTTCCGGGGATAAAAACGTTGGTCCCAATATAGAATACCCCTCCGCATTCTCCTTTCAAGGCTCACCTTCAACAGTTATAAACGCATCTTTAATACCTGCCTGCTTGACCTTTGCCAATCGTTGTTCTGCATTATCCCGATTTGCAAAAGCCCCAGCCTGAACACGATACCATCGTTCACCGGAAATAGTGGCGGCATATACAAAGGATTCAATTCCTTTAGAATGCAAGAAGGTTGCCCTTTCATCCGCATTTTCTTTTGACTTAAAGGATCCGGCAATTATCTTGTAAATAGTTCCGGAATCACCCTGTTTACGCTTTAGACTAAATGCCTTTGCAAGCCCATTAACATGACCCTGTGCAACTTTCTGGCGCCATGAAGAACTTTTCATCAGGGAGCCATCATGTCCATGATCAATAAAACCATTTTCAGTTAATAGCGCAGGCATAGTTGATTCTCGCAGAACATGGAAATTGGCCGATTTTCTTCCACGATCAATTAGCTGGTTAACCTTAATGACTTCCGCATGAATAATTTTCTGGTATTTAGCTGTTGTTGATGAGCCGGATAACCCGCTATAAATATAGTCTTCATATCCTCGTGCAGAACCATTAAATGCATTGCAATGAATCGACAGAAAGTAGTCTGCCCCCCAAGAATTTGCATCATTTGTTCGTTGGCTCAGACTTTTATAAACATCAGTGGTACGGCTCAATCTAACTACTGCGTTTTCATAATCGTTTGTCAAAATGCTCCGTATTCGAAGTGCAATATCTAACGTAATATCTTTTTCCTTCAACCCATTTCCCCCGGCACCTGGATCTGAACCACCATGACCCGGGTCCAAATAAAGCTTCATTAAATATCCTCCATTTCTATTAAATTGATATTACATAATATAGTATGTAAAATATTGATATTGAAATGGACAAACGCTTTTTTTATTGAAATTCAGGTGAAAAATAGTGTGATTTACTATTAAAAAATGAGCTTGTTACCTACAACCAAACCTTAGACCTAGATAGTTTAATAAGATTGCTATTGAAAAAGAACAGAATAAGTACTATAATTAGTATCGACTTCAAGGGGCATTAGCTCAGCTGGGAGAGCGCTTCGCTGGCAGCGAAGAGGTCAGCGGTTCGAGCCCGCTATGCTCCATTAAATTGAGACAGGGGAGGTGATTATCCCCCGTCCCCGTACGTACGGTCCCGTATACGGCAATTTCATCTAAGTTCAACGTAAAGTTTGATGTCTATAAAATAGACCTTTAGCCCTTGTTTTGACCAATACTGGTCATCAGGGGCTTTTTGTAAGATTGAGTTTTTAGCTACTCGCCAATATGTGTTTGCCCATTCACACGCTTTTCCTTTCTTAACTCTGCATTGAATGAGATTCTTATACTTTGTTTTAACTTTCTTCCGTGATCTAGCTTTTTTCCTCGGTATTATTGAAAAATTTGATTTGAATACACGTTTGTGAAATAAATCATAAATGGAATCCAGCATTGATTAATCAATGCTGGATTTTTACATTTATATGATAGTATCCTAATCATAAAACTAAATATTCCGTCTATTGGAGCTATTTTAAGAAATAAATAACTTTTCAAAGCGCCAATAATTTAGTATACTTTTCTTTGTGACTCAAGGAGGGGACAACATGAAGAATGATAATCAGAATTTTCGGAGTATTCCACAGAAGGGGTTCTTTGGACATCCTAAAGGGTTATTCACACTCTTTTTCACAGAATTTTGGGAGCGCTTTTCTTATTATGGAATGCGTGCAATTCTCCTATACTACATGTATTATGAGCTGTCAGAGGGCGGCCTTGGAATTGATCAGGGGAAGGCAATGTCAATTATGGCAATATATGGATCACTTGTATATATGTCAGGTATTATCGGCGGATGGATCTCCGACCGATTACTAGGCGGTACCCGTACTGTTTTTTATGGTGGAGTACTAATCATGTTCGGACATATTGTACTTGCACTGCCAGGAAGTATCACCGGACTATTCGTATCTATGGCATTGATTGTTCTTGGTACAGGACTATTAAAACCTAACGTATCAAATGTTGTTGGGGATTTATACAGTAAAGAAGACCCACGAAGAGACTCGGGCTTCAGTATCTTTTATATGGGAATAAACCTAGGTGCTCTTATTGCACCATTAATTGTCGGAACTGTTGGACAAGAATATAACTTTCACTTAGGATTTAGTCTAGCCGCAATTGGAATGTTTCTTGGACTAATCGTGTTTATCTTTACCAAAGGAAAATACCTTGGTTCTGCGGGATCAACCGTTCCAAATCCACTTACTAAGGGTGAAAGAAAGACTGTTTTCACTCGATTTGGAATTGGAGCCGTCATCATTATTATTATTGGTGCACTTACCATCCCGACCGGTATCATGACAATAAACGTATTTACAATGATTATCAGTATACTTGGTATCATTATTCCAACTGCCTACTTCATTGTCATGTATCGAAGTAATAAAACAACCGATGTAGAGCGTTCACGCCTGCTTGCATATATACCAATGTTTATCGCAGCTATCATGTTCTGGGCAATCCAAGAACAAGGTTCCATTATCTTAGCACTGTATGCAGAAGAACGAACAAATCTTAGCTTAGCGGGATTTGAACTGCAATCTTCATGGTTCCAATCATTAAATCCATTGTTTATTGTATTTTTGGCACCAGTATTTGCTTGGCTTTGGATCAAATTAGGCAAAAGCCAGCCATCAACACCGAAAAAATTCTCACTAGGATTGTTCTTTGCAGGTCTATCTTTTATCGTTATGATCCTGCCTGCTGCCATTAATGGAACTGACACACTTGTTAACCCATTATGGTTAGTGCTTAGCTTTTTCTTGGTTGTTCTAGGAGAATTATGCTTATCACCAGTCGGATTATCAGCAACAACAAAACTAGCACCTTCTGCATTTTCAGCACAAACGATGAGTCTTTGGTTTCTATCAAATGCATCTGCACAAGCAATTAACGCACAAATTGTAAAATTGTATTCACCAGATACAGAAATTTTATATTTCGGTGTTATTGGTGGAGTATCCATCCTATTAGGAGTAATCCTATTTGCAGCATCGAAGAAAATTCATACGTTTATGAGAGGGATTAACTAAGAAATCCTTACTCTTTGAAAAACCAGCTCTTGTATCGGACAAGAGCTGGTTTTTTTATTTATTTATTCCTTTCAGCATAAACTGCCATTGCATCACGCATAAATTCTGCCAACCCTTCACCGAATTGATCGATGTTTTTGGTGAAACGTTCATCATCGACATACATTTGGCCAAGTCCTTTGAACGCATCAAGTGAATAGTTCCCCATTCTGTTCAGGAAATCGTACCATACTTTAATTCCTTCTTGTGCCAATTCTGAACCTGGTGCCTCATGGCGAATCTCAGCTAACTTTCGATAAATACCATTAAACTCATCTTCAAAAGCTTTTTTCTCAGCTTTAGACATGCTGTTCATTTTTGCATTTGATTCGTCAACAGCTTTATCCCCCCAGCGTTCACGTGCTTCTTGTTCATATGGGTTATGGCTAAAGTCAAAGCCTTCAAATTTTTCTTTATCTGACATATTAATTTCCCCTTTCGAGTGTTTGATTGTTTTATCAATTGTCGAAATCATTATATCGAGGCGGCTCCTTTTTTCAAGCAACATTTTTCGATGTAACGTTAAAGCCTCTTCCCGATCAAATGACGGACTGCTGATAATTTCCTTTATTTTTTTCAAAGGGAAGCCAAGTTCTTTAAAAAACAGTATCTGTTGTAATGTCTCAAGGTCATTATTAGAGTATAGCCGATATCCTGATTCAGTTGTCTCTTCCGGAATTAACAACCCAATTTCATCATAATGATGCAGTGTGCGCACACTAATACCAACTAAATCTGCAACCTCTTTAACTTTCATTGCTGTAACCTCCCTTCAAACATTACTATAAGGCATAACGTAACGTGAGGGTCAATATGAATTTTAAATTTTTTTATAGATTTTATTGATGCTTATTTAAGCACCATTTCTAAGATAAGTGAAATTAAGCAAATCATCACATGGAACGTGAAAGATTTTAAACGTTTGGGATGCGGATTCTATACTTCGGAACAACTATTTCCATAACAAGAGCCACTATTCATAAGAACAATGGCTCTTGTTATTCATTTAACACTATAATGTTTTATATCATTCCTTATAAGCTCTTATTCATCCTCTGTTGATAATTCCCCTTCTCCCTTTGCCACCGCCCGATAAACAAACAATGACATGATAAATGCGATCGCCGATATACCAAATGTGATAAAATAGACAAGCTCTACACCCGATACAAGCGCCTCGCTTATTGTTATCGGGTCGGTTGGTTCAGAAGCTTTATCCAAATAGCTCTTTTGTTTTGCACTCATGATACTAATGAATACTGATACACCAATAGCACCAGCGACAGGCTGCAGTGTTGTCATAACAGCAGTTCCATGTGGATATAAATGTTTAGGCAATTGGTTTAACCCATTCGTCTCTGCTGGCATCATAATTGCCGAAACAGATAGCATCAATAAAATGTATCCAACGATGACTACCCAAAATGGTGTATTCATATCCAATCGACTCATCATAAACATCGTACCACTTAACACAATTGTTGCAGGAACCATCATTACTTTTGGTCCATATTTATCAAAAAGGGAGCCCATTACTGGTGACATTAGTCCGTTCAAAATACTTCCAGGAAGCAGTACCAATCCTGCTGTCGCAGCTGTCAATGCTAACGGCCCTTGCATATAAATAGGCAAAATAATTTCCGATGCAAACATAGCCATGATAATAATTAAAAACATAATTACCGCATGTGTATACATTGGAAATTTGAAAACCCTCAGATTCATAATTGGTTCATCCAGTCTTAACTGCCGGATTGTAAATAACAAAATCCCAACGAATCCTATTATTATCGGAATATAAGCATTCGGATTAAGAAACCCGGCCTCGCTTTGACCCGCAGAGCTGAATCCATATACAACGCTGCCAAATCCAATTGTTGAATACACAAGTGATAGTATGTCTATTTTAGGTTTTGTAACCTCTGATACATTGATTAGATATTTATATGCAAACGCAATTGAGAATACTGCAAACGGGATTACCGTGATAAATAAATAACGCCATCCTAAATGCTCCACAATAACTCCTGAAAGCGTCGGTCCGATTGCTGGCGCAAACATAATAACAAGACCAACAAGCCCCATTACCTTTCCACGCCTATGCGGCGGGTAAATAAGTAAAAATACATTAAAAATAATTGGAATTAAGAGTCCGGTCCCAATCGCCTGTACTAATCGACCGGCTAATAAAATCGGAAATGTAGGTGCAACTGCACAAATTATCGTTCCGACTGAAAAAACAGCCATCGTCCCTAAAAATAACTGTCTTGTAGTAAACCATTGCAATAACAGGGCTGACGCCGGAATTACAATCCCCATCATTAACATAAATCCAGTTGCCATCCATTGAACAGTCGTGACAGAAATATTGAATTGTTCCATTAATGTTGTAAGGGCAATATTCAATAACGTTTCATTTAAGATTGCAAAAAATGCACCAATCATTAATGAAATCATTATTGGCATCACTTTAACATTTGGATCTTCCGCTAAATATTCATATTTCGTTTGATTATCATTTGTCATACATTCGTACCCCTTAAATCACTTTTGATTTTAAAAATATGACTTTGCCTCAGTTTGCGGTAGTAAGGGATATCATAAATCCGCCCTTGTTATGGATAAATATTCCATTTATCTTAAACAACAAAAAACGAGGAAGACTCAGCTCTCCCCCTATTTATATACATTTTATATAGTTTTTAAAAGGCAGACTAATCCCGAATACTCCGCAAGCATGCAGAAGCCTTTGCGCTATTCAATTAGCCAAGCAAAGTAGTTAATCGGAATTTAATGAATGCCATTTTAAAAACCTCCGTTCGAAAATTGTAGAACAATATTATCATGCTTAATACATAATAGCAAGTGTTTTTGTATGCAATTAAAGTTGAAAGGGAAATAAATTGTTTAATGATACCTAAACCACACAAACCAGCCCTTTTCCTTACTTTTGGCCGCGAAAATTTGTCCTTCTAACGCACTTGCGCTTTTTCCTTCCCATTTAGGAAAATAGAATCTTGCTAACCATGACTTATCCGCAACTTCCTTTCCACAAAAATTCTTGGCCATTTCATAATATACCTCGTTCTTTTTATTATTGACGGTATTTGGAAAAGGAACGGCTGCTTTTACCTCCCATTCGGTGTACATCTCTGCATAATCACCTTGCTCGTAGATTTTGGGAACTAATTTCTTTAATGCATCAAGAAATTCTGTTTTATCCTTTGCTGGGACTTTTACAAGTTCACCTGACTTTGGACATTGAATAAATGATTGTGCACTAATTTCTACTCCGTTAAAAGAAATTGCAGAAAGAAAAAGTATAAGTATAAGTAATTTATTCAAGAACTTTCACCTCCATATGATTACTATCCCCTTATTCCATTGATAATTATTCGGTCAAGTGCCCATACCACAATAGACGAATAACCATATAGTGAAGAGAAGGATTTTTCGAGGGAGGAAGTTTTTCAAATGAATTATGATCAATACCCATATTATGAAGATGAGAGACAATTTAACATTCCCGGTTTTCCTAATAACCAATTTCCAGGCGGGGGACAATCAGGGTTCCCTGGCGGTGGTCCGTCTGGATTTCCCGGTGTAGGTCCAGGAGGTTTCCCAGGATTTCCAGGAAGTGGTCAATTTCCAGGAGGAGGGCAGCCTGGTCCAGGAGGGGGTGGATTTCCCGGTGGAGGTCAGTCTGCTAATGCACCAACCTCTCCACCGCCATCGTTCACGCCAGAACAGCCGCAATTTCAAACCTTTGCAGTCGACCCGGGAGCAATTAGAAGATGTTTATTCCGCTTCACTTATATTTGGCTAAGAAGAGATGCTTTTTGGTTTTACCCTGTTTTCCTAGGCAGGAATTCAATAGCTGGATTTAGATGGACCGGATTTCGGTGGGTCTACTTCGGAATAGATTTAGACAGGGTTGAGGCGTTCCAGTGCTTTTAATCCTTACTAATGGTTAAATTATGTGAGTGTGTATCCCTAAGCGTATACACACTCTATTTACCTCAAGCATGAACTTGTAATGCTACATTATTTTTCATTAGGTCTTCATTTGAATGAACTGGATACAAACTAAGGTTACCCTGATAAATTAGACGAAGCTGTTTCAATTTCATTAAATCTCCAGGTTTAATTAAATTTGGTGATTTGTTAAGTAAACCCCTTTTTTCCTTTAATATGGTTGCAACAAACTGAGAACAAAAGAAGGCATTTTTCCGACTCAAGTTTAAATTGAAAATGATTGCAAAAAGACCGAATAAATTATATTTATACATGTCTTTCTTTAATTCTATTTGCCTAACCTTATTGCGCATTTGTTCAAATTCTGATTCTGTAACTGTGCAGCTATATATTTTGCATACTGCCTTTTCAAACAATCCCATATCAATTTTTTCTTGGATAAATCCGCCAACAAAAGGATTTGAAGGGTTTAAACGACCAAAACTGTATATATCGTTTAGATGATCGCAAAAAGAAATGGATACATGATTATATGATTGTTTGGTGTACAACTTTATCAATCTTGTAAATAATGTTCCCGTATCCGTGAATAGGATATAAATCTCTTTCTCTCCCACAACCGTACAACCTCCAATCAGTTTTTCAAATTTCTTTTATACACAAAATAATACATACTTAATGGCCACCACAGCACACAAAATATCGGATAAACTGCCCAAATAGTATCTGGAGTCGAAACGGCATTTACAGCAATAAAAAATACACTAATAAAGATGCTTGCATGAATAGAGAATAGAAAGTACGTTTTCCTCTTAGCATGATATAAAGAAAGTGGCCACCATAACACGACGAAAGCTGGATAAATTGCCCATGGATATTGCGGTGACAGATTGATATTTAGGACAGCATAGTAAAGAATTATGCTGATACTTCCTATCCATGCAACAGGCATCGCCTTTGCACGTTTTCCCAAAAACACAAGGATTGGCCACCATATAATTGGGTAAACAATATATAGTACCCACGGGTGATCGGGTGAATTTGTATAATTCTCGAATATCAAATATGCAATTATGAGCACACTATAGCAAATTGACAGCAGTCTTTGTCTCTTCCTTTGGACACAATACAATCCGATTGGCCATAACAAAATGGCAAACGAGGGATAAATGAACCACAAATAACCTGTACCTGTCAAAAGATTAACGAGCACTAAAAAGACTATAGTCATTACACTTCCAGCAACTGCAAAACCTGCATCAAGTTTTTTCATTAGGAATCCCCCCTTACTTGCTGCGCTGCCATTTAAAATACATGGTTAACGGCCACCATAATACAGCAAATGTTGGATAAACAAACCAAATAATCTCTGGTGTGTAGTAAAAGTTAATAAAAACAAACAGCGAAATAATTAAAAGACTGCCCCATACGGAATAACCGAGATTTAATTTTGTATGATCCTTTTTTGCAGGCGTTTTAATACCAAGCTCTTTTTTCAAATCTCCAATATCACCAAAATCAACAATTGCTTTATTGATCGCATCTTCTTCTCCCTTTCCTTGTTCCATCAAATCCCACACTTTTTCTTCCAGGTTCTGCATCACTTCCTGCATAACTGCATTTTTTTGCTCACTTTCCGGAACATCCCGAAATAACTCCTGCACATGATTATTTAGCTTCCTCAATTTAATCCCTCCATAAATAGATCAATGATTTCTTTGGTTATTTCCCATTCAGCAACGGTTTCCTTTAAATATGCTTTACCAAGCGTGGTAATTCTGTAATACTTCCGCTTACCGCCTTTAGAAACCTTCCCAAAATACGACTCAATTAGTTCCTTTTTTTCCAGCCTCTGAAATACCGCATATAATGTTGCTTCTTTAATTTGAAATCGATTATCTGTACGTGTGCTGATTTCTTTAGATATTTCGTAACCGTATCTATCCTTTTCTAAGATTAAGCGCAAAATAATCGAATCCAAATGCCCGCGAATAATATCGCTTCTAATCATATTGACACTTCCTTACCTTTCACTATTCTACCTGATAGAGTAATCATACTTAATATTACTCTATCTGTCAAAGTAATATTTAAAAAATTGACACACAAGCACAGAAAGCAGCCCGTTCATAGATTATAAAAAGGAGGGAATGGTTATGCATCACTTAGCTTTAGTCTATTTATACTGTGTAGTGGCGGGGTTTGCACTTGCCAATGTTCCGACTTCGGCTGTCATAACTCCAGCTGTAGCCGATTTTCTTGGATTAGTTGGCGGAATTGCCATGGTTGTATTTTCTGCCGCACTGCTTGTACTTGGTGTAAAAGCATTGCTTAAACAGTAAGAAAGCTTAGGAAAGTGTTTTTAAATAAGCATCATCTGAAAACGGATTTGATGAAATTGGAGGATTGGCCGATTTCATCAAATCCGTTGCTATACTTTTAAAATAGCCTGAGAATCGACTGTTGGAACTGCCGTATCGGTCGATTGCTCTGCTTCTGGTATGAGAATTGAGAATCACCATCTCCCATCTTCAGACCGCCATTTGGGAAGTTCTATATATACCATTAAAACGCTTGGATATAATATCCAAGCGTTATCGTTTGCTAATTTTATTAATTACTCCTTTTTCCACTTCCGCTTTTTTGGTCAATTACCGGAACCAGTACAGCACAAATTATCGCAGTATAATATGGCAAAAATTTAATACCCATTGGTAGATCAAATAAAGTTAAACCAATAATCCCGATAAAGCTTGATAATGCAATCCCCAGAATGAATCCCCCAAATAAACCAATGATAACAGCTAAAAACAATCTCATTTTAATTCTCACCTTCTCCTTTATTAAAAATAAATTTCCATGACTGTGATACCATTACACAGGACTGGAAGAATAATAATGCAGCTATTACTGGATGCACCGCACCTATCCACGGAAAATCAGCGATCATATTCGCTGTGAAATACATTGAAAAAATGAGTACGAGCAGACCAAACACCTGCCAATATGCCCATCTTGGCAGCCCTCCTATAAATGCAAACAAAAGCATAAAAATAGGGATATTGAATCCAAACAAATGAATAAAAGTGGTATGGCGCATCCAGTTCAAAGGACTTACAAAGGTTGCAGCTCCAGCTAAAAAGAACTGTAATACAACACTACAAGTAAACAGGATTGCTAATAGAAGATAGATGGTTCTCCCAACACCAATTTTTGTAAACCTTCCCATGAGCGTTGTTCCTCCTAATAATATGATTAATGATGACTTGTTTCCTAACCCTTTTTATAGCTTACAATCCATTTATAAAATAACAATTAGATATTTATTAACTATTTCTTAAGAATGAATGGCACATTAATTCATGAAAAAACACGGAAGCTCAAAGTTGAACTCCCGCGTTTTTCCAGTCATATTATTTTTTAAAGCGATACCCAACACCCCATATTGTTTCAATGTATTTTGGGTTAGACGGATCCGCTTCAATCTTTTCCCTGATTTTTCGAATGTGTACGGTAATTGTTGAAATATCCCCCATCGAATCAATTCCCCATATCCGTTCAAAAAGGTGGTCTTTACTGAATACTTGATTTGGATTTGTCGCTAAAAAGGTTAATAAATCAAATTCCTTTGCAGTAAATATTTTCTCTTCCTCGTTAACCAGCACCCTTCGCGAATTACGGTCAATAAATAAATCTTTAACCTGAATATCACCCTGCTTTTTTTCGCGGTTGGTTAAACGATTATATCTTGCTATATGAGCTTTCACCCGTGCGACTAATTCATTAGGGTTAAATGGTTTTACGACATAATCATCTGCACCGCGATCAAATCCCCTAATTTTGTCAATGTCCTCCTTTCTAGCTGTTACCATTAAAATAGGAATATCGACTGACTTCCTGATTTTTTTACAAAGCTCGAAGCCATCTATTCCCGGAAGCATTAGATCCAGTAGAATCAAATCATAGGATTCTGCCAATGCTTTCCTTAATCCCTCCTCACCCGTCATGGCAATATCACTGGATAACCCGTTTACTTCTAAATAATCCCTTTCCAATTCAGCAATACTCTGTTCATCTTCAATAATTAAAACCTTCTGCATTATGTCACCTTCTTGTTAAAAGGTTTTTTCAAGGTGAAGTAAACACTTGTCCCTTCACCAGGTTTACTTTCAGCCCGAATAGTTCCGCCATGCCCTTCTACAATTCTTTTAGCAATGGCTAACCCAAGTCCACTGCCTCCAGTTGTTGAATTTCTTGAGGAATCAGTCCGATAAAAGCTATCAAAAATGAATGGAATAACCATCGCATCCATCCCTTTCCCGTTATCTTTTATTCCTACAACAACCTGGTCTGATTCGGATTGTAAAATAAATTGCATCTCTTTCTTTTCTTTATCCATATGCTTTAAACTATTTTGAACAATATTCATTACGACACGTTTTAATTTTTCTCTGTCCGCCATAACAATATAAGAATCCTCTGTGTTTACAGTATATGACACCGCCCAATTATCCCGCTCTAAATCAAACCTCAATTCATCGATAAAATCTTTAAAATACAGATGGAGATCAATATTTTCAAACTCAAAAGGAATCCCCTGAAGATCCAATTTCGAATATAAAAATAGTTCATCAATTAATTGATCCATATCATTCGCCTTTGTATAAATGATATCCATATAATGTTCCATCTTTTCCGGTGTATTAGCTACACCATCGCGAATCCCTCTCACATATCCTTTAATCGAAGTCATCGGTGTTTTCAGATCATGCGATATGCTTGCAATCAATTCTTTACGGCTTTCCTCATAGCGTTTCTTAAGTTCTTCAGCCTCTTTAAGATTTACACGCATTGATTCAAAAGTGTTAGAAAGCTGACCAAGTTCATCATTTTTCGTTGACTTAATACTAAATTCCAGATTCCCATTACTAATTTCTTTTGCAGCCCTAGAGAGCTTCCTTATAGGATTAATAATACTTTTTGAAACAAAATACGTCAGCAGGCCGTTCGTAATTACTAGGATAAGCAACAATCCAATAAATCGTAACTTGATAAACGTACCTAAATATCCTCCCTCCGGATCTCCGTCAGCTATATAAAAGATAACGTATCCTAATATCAGTTCAATAAGGAAGAAAAACACAATTGGAATAATAATCATTGCTATATTCGAGAATAATAATCGCTTCTTAATAGACAAGTTATCACCTGCTGGATACTATATTATATTTTATTATGAACGATAAATCTTAATGGAGTCTATAAAAATTATTAAATTTTTATTAAAAAACCACCATTCCAAAGAATAGTGGTCCTTCACATTTATTCATTTGTAATCTGTTCAACAACCTCTTCCACTTCATTACGGGACATCTTTTCCTTTCCGCTTTTTAATGCTTTAAGCGTTCGCTTGGCTAGTGCTAACGGTATTTTACAAAACAACAGAATATTTTTAGTATGAATAGCTTTCATATATTCATCAGCTAGTGCTAAATTCTTTTCCGTATACGCAAACAAATCTCCCCTGGTCCATCCATCCGGAACAAATTTCACGCCTCGTTCACTATCTTCCTGCTGATTTCGTAAAATATTAACTGCTTGTAAACCTCGTCCATAAGCAATTGCCAAATCACGATTGGTTGATGTTCCGTCATGCCACTCCCATATATCAGAAAGCATTACACCGACCAATCCAGCAACATAATATGTATAATCGTCCAGGTCTTGTTTGTTTTGGATATGCCAATCTTTTTCAACCCAATCGGCCATACCAGAAGCCATAACACTGGTTGATTCCTTGATTTTTTCTACAATTTCTATTGGACAAAAAGCAATCCAATCCCCAAGCCGTAACGTCACTTCCGGCAAAAATGCTTCATATGGCTTCAGGAGCTTACGATAAGCTTCATTATCAAAATCAGTTTTTAAAAGATCGCTAGTTGACCTAAGTAATTCCTGCTTCGTTTCAGATTTCAGTTCTTCGTGATCTTCAATCTCATCTATCGCTCGCATACATAAATATGCAGAGGCAACTGTTTTCTTTAATGTAGGCTTTAATAGTGTTATCGGTATGTAAAAGGTTCTGCTAGTATCTTTAAGCACTTGCATAGCTTCTTTTTGCAATTTAGCACCTTGATTCAACTGGGTGTTCCTCCTTTTGAAACTATTGAGGTACTTTTAAGTATAACAAAAAAAATTGTCTATTAATACGAAATGAATCTGGAAACACCTTTTAAAATGGAATTTTCCTTTTAGTTCGACTATAATTTAGTTAATCTAGGGGGATCAAAGATGAAAACAAGTCGATTTATGAAATTTATTGGCGGCCGTGATTTGCTTTTTGGATTAGTTATTCTGATCTTAATCGGAATTATGATATACATATATGATAAAATAGCGTTTATATTTAACCCTGTTATTATCATTTTCTCAACCATTGTTCCACCCGTTATTCTCGCGTTTATAGCGTATTATCTGCTGAATCCAATCGTACATTTTTTAGAAAGATATCGTATTAAACGTGTATGGGGAATTATCATCATCATTTTGGGAATCAGCGGATTGCTGACGGGTATCATTCTTTTATCAGCGCCGGCTATCGAATCCCAGGTTAAAGATTTAGTAAACAATTTTCCAAATTACGTCAAACAAATGGGAGACGGAATTACGTCATGGGTGCAGCATTCCTTTTTAGCCCCTTACTACGAACAAGGCTATCAATGGCTATCAACCAATTTAAGTGATTTATCAAGTAAAATTGGTGATTATTTAGGTGGTGCTGTTGAAGGTTTGCGTAATGTGGCCAGTACACTTACAAATGTAGTAGTTGCCATTTTTACATTTCCATTTATTCTGTTTTTCTTATTGAAGGATGGCGACAAATTCAAACGGTATTGCCTGAAATTGCTGCCGCCGAAATATAGGGATGATGCCAATCAGATTCTTCATAATATGGACGTTCAGGTTGGTTCCTATATTCAAGGACAAATCATCGTGGCTTCTTGCATCGGTGTACTATTATATATTGGATATCTGATTATTGGCCTCGAATATGCGATAACGCTTGCTATTATTGCTGCTGTAACGAGTGTAGTACCTTACCTTGGACCAATGATCGCAATATCCCCAGCTATTATTATTGCGATAGTTAATTCACCGCTTATGCTATTAAAACTAGCCATCGTGTGGGCAGTGGTTCAATTTCTAGAGGGCCATTTTATCTCGCCGAATATTATGGGAAGAACGATGAAAATTCACCCATTGACCATTATTATCGTGCTGCTGTCGGCAGGAAACTTATTTGGGATTGTCGGTGTAATTCTCGGGATTCCGGGATACGCAATTCTGAAAGTGATTGTCGTTTATATTTTCGGCAAGTTTAAATCACGCTATAATCGATATTATGGCGAGGAGTATGGGGCATACGATAAAAATTAAAGATTGGGACGAGGGCCAGACATCTTGTCACATAACAAGATGTCTGGCCCTCTATCTCGCTAATACCTCAATTTCAGTAATACCTCCCGTATATCCTTATCCCTCATCACTGTGTCCCTGTACTTCTCAGTTATTTCGGTCAATGCAACATCATGGTAAAAAAACTCCGTAAAAAACTTAACTAATGGACGTGACTGCGTTCGAATAGCCTGCCATTTTTCATCCTCTATTCCAGCAAACAGCATCTCCATATTATCTACTATAAGAATACGGCTTCGTTCAAGTGTCTCATGTTCAATATCTGGGACAAGCGTTGAAATGGTAGGTATTGCTGACTTTATTTCACCGATTACGTGTATGTTAACAGGTATGCCCGACCTGTACTTTCCTTCTACTATTGGCAGATATTTTGCAATATCATCTGCCCATCCAGATAGGAAAATAGATGTTTCCGCATTTTCCAGTAAGTCCTTCATAAAAGCTTGTATGGATTGATCATCCTTTAATGTCCAAACACGGTCATCCACCGGCGTTTCCTTAACCTTCGTATTCCTTAATTGCTGTACATTCATTTCAAAATCGGCTTTTAGTTTTTCAACCATCGAATCGATTGGAAGTGCTGTATAGAGCCGTTTTTTCTCAATGGTGGTTTCTAAAATGATACCTTTTTCAATCATGCGATGAAGGACCTCATACACTTTGGAACGTGGTACTTTAGACCGTTTAACAATACTTGTCGCATCCAAAGGCTGATCCACTGTTATCAATGATTGGTATACTTGACTTTCATACTGGGTGAATCCGAATTGCTGAAGCATAGTTAAGACTCCTTATATATCAATCTTGTTTCCATCATAGCATAATCAACGCTTTTCGTAATAAGCATTAAATTCTCTCTTGCCAATCCGCCTATTAAAAGTTACTATTATAGTGGTAACCTAATGGAAAGGGTGTCATCATATGGATAAACGTGTTTACTTATTAACAATTGTGTCTTTTGTAGTTGGAATGGTTGAATTAATTATCGGAGGAATTTTAGATATTGTCGCAAACGATTTAAATATTAGCATTGGACAGGCAGGACTCTTGATAACCATATTTTCACTGGTTTATGCTATTGCAGCTCCCATCCTTCTGATCCTAACATCAGGTATCGAACGTAAACGACTCACATTATAAGCACTTCTCGTCTTTCTATTAGGAAATGTATTGGCGGTTATTAGCCCTTCCTATAGTATGCTGATGGTCGCACGTATCATCGCTGCTGCTAGCGGATCTTTATTAGTCGTTCTTTGTGTAACATTGGCTTCTAACATTGTAGCCAAGGAATATCGCGGTCGCGCTATTGGAATTGTGTTTATGGGAGTCAGCGGCTCGCTTGTATTGGGTGTACCGATTGGATTGATGCTGGGCAATGCATTTGGTTGGCGTGCACCATTTGTTTTTATTACGTTCTTAACAGTTGTTTCTATAGCCGGTGTATACTTTTTTATGGGCAAAATTAATCCAAAACCAGCCGTTTCACTTAGAAAACAATTAGCAACATTGAAAAATCATAAAATACTTTTTGCCCAATTAACAGCATTTTTATTTCTAGCAGGTCATTTAACATTATATGGGTATTTAACACCTTTTTTAAAAACTACTATGGGGTTAGATGGTACGTGGGTGAGTGTCGTGTATTTACTATTTGGAGTTGCAGCAGTATTTGGCGGTGGAATCGGCGGGACGTTAGCCGACCGATTTGGTTCTAAATCTACCATTCTAACCGTTATTGTTATGTTTGGAATTTCTATATTCACAATTCCCCATACAACAGCTGTCTTTCCATTATTTTTAGCAATAATGATTATATGGAGCATGATGAGCTGGGCAATTACACCAGCAATGCAAAGCTATCTTATCGAGGCATCACCCGAAACAGCTGATATTCAGCAAAGCTTAAATAACTCCGCACTTCATTTAGGAATTGCGTTCGGATCTTTAATCGGCGGGATTGTAATTGAACATGCAACTGTTGAATTAAATGCAACTGTTGGCGGCTTATTTATTATTGTAGCGCTTGGAACAGCAATTTTCTCCATGACCAATGAAGGTGCATTGTTTAGGAAATACGGAAAGACACGAGTATGAGCTCGTGTCTTTTAAAGTGTACGGTTACCTTAAATAATTGGTAGAATATTAGATTCAGGCTGATATGATTTATATTCAGTAGATTTATCAAATTTCAGATCGATATAAATTTATTTTAGTTCATACATCAACAATTCATTTAAGTTCCTGTTTCCCCGCCTGCGCACTATAATTACGCACGATCATTCCATTTGCCTTAATCATGCCAAAGTGCTGATAATAAGGCTGCAGCTCCTTATCACACATCAGGTCAATCATATAAATACCATCCAATTCATCCAGCATCATTCTAACAAGCCGCTTTCCAATGCCTTTATTTTGATACGATGGCAGCACTTCCAGAAACGGAATATACGCGGACAATATAGTATCACTAATAGCAGTTATGAAACCAACTACTTGATTGCTAGACTCCTCTATAGCAATAATTCGCTTGGTACTTTGCTTTAACAGCTGTAAATGTATTTCCGGTGAAGGTGGATTTGGCCAGCCCGCGAAGAATCCTTGAAGCTGGCTGGATTCGATACCTTCAACAGTATTTTTATATTTCATTCTAGGTTTCTCCTCTCACCCTTTTATTTATCTTTTCTTATGGGACAATCGTTCAATTAGTGTCGCATCATTACCTTTTATTGAAAAAAGCCAAAGCTAAAAAACCTACTCCAAGTCCAATCGTTGATCCCGCAGCCGTATTGTCAAACAGCATACCAATCCCCGATCCCAAAATTAAACACCCTACAAACGCAAGACCTCCCCCATCACGATTCATTTTCCCACCTCCAATTAATACTATATGAAAATAAATACGTCTTAATTGGAAAAGGGTTCCATAACTCAATTTATCTCCCAATTTGCAAACCCTTACATTAAATAAATCTAAAAATTACTTCCAAACCTATTGTTATTATTCACTTTTCGTGTTTATAATGTCTATTAACAGAATACAAATGTATATTTAAAACGGACAATGAGGTGGGAATGTGAAAAACGATGTATCAATAGGATTATTAGGTTTAGGTGTAGTCGGTTCCGGGGTTATTAAACTCATCGAGAACCATCGGAAAGAACTCGTTCATCAAGTAGGATGCGATGTAAACATTAAACGTGTGTTAATCCGCGATCCGGAGAAGATACGTAATGTTCAACTAGACCAGACCCTTCTCACCACTGACCCGGATGAAGTTTTAAAAAACCCGGAAATCGATGTCATCGTTGAAGTGATGGGTGGAACGGAGCAAGCACGACATTATATATTAGAAGCATTTCAAGCAAAGAAACATGTGATAACTGCGAATAAAGATTTAATAGCATTGTATGGACCAGAGCTTGAGGACGCTGCAAGCAGAAACCAGTGTGATTTATTTTATGAGGCAAGTGTTGCTGGAGGTATTCCTATTTTGCGCGGGCTTTCAGACGGGCTTGTATCAGATCGTATTCATCAGGTAATGGGAATTGTAAATGGTACAACAAATTATATACTTACAAAAATGAACGAAGAAGGCACAACCTATGAGGATGCACTCAAAAAAGCACAGGAGCTTGGTTTTGCAGAAGCCGATCCAACTGCAGACGTAGAGGGATTAGACGCCGCAAGAAAAATGGCGATACTTTCAAGACTTGCCTTTTCAACGGATATTGAATTGGAGGATGTGGAGGTTAATGGCATATCTAACCTCACATTAAGTGATTTGCAATATGGAAAACAACTTGGATATACAATGAAATTAATTGGTTTTGCCAATTGTCATAATCAAAATGTTGAGGTTAGTGTCCAACCAACATTTCTATCAAATGAACACCCATTAGCTGCCGTAAAAAATGAATACAATGCTGTTTATGTAAACGGGGAAGCAGTAGGAGAAACAATGTTTTACGGACCGGGTGCAGGGAGCTTGCCAACAGCAACAGCCGTAATGTCAGATGTCATCAACGTTATCAAAAACATGCGATTAGGTGTTAATGGAAGACAATTTATTAAACCGCGCTTTAAAAGTGTAATAACACCTCCAGATCAGCGTTTTAGCCAGCATTATTTACGACTGGATGTCAGAGATGAGGCCGGTGCGTTATCTGCCATTTCACATCTTTTCAACGAAATGGATATAAGCTTCGAAAGAGTTCTGCAAATACCAAGCAGTAAAAGTAATCTAGCTGAAATCATCTTTGTTACACATAGAACATCGCTTGAGAAATTTGAAAAGGCTATGTTTGAGCTGGAAAGACTAAATGTTGTGGAAAGTATACATAGCTCTTATCGAGTAGAAGGAGATGTTGAGGAATGAATTGGCCAGGACTGCTAAAGCAATATCAGGATTTTTTACCTGTAACAGATAAAACTCCTGCCCTTACGCTTAAAGAAGGGAATACACCACTTATTCATTTTCCACATCTATCAAGCCAATTAGGTGTGGATCTATACGGCAAAGTGGAAGGTGCCAACCCAACTGGTTCATTTAAAGATAGAGGAATGGTGATGGCTGTTGCCAAAGCAGCCGAAGATGGAAGTACATCTGTCATTTGTGCTTCAACTGGAAATACATCAGCATCAGCCGCCGCGTATGCCGCAAAAGCTGGAATGAGTGCGGTTATTGTCATTCCAAAGGGAAAAGTAGCATTAGGCAAGCTTGCACAAGCAATGATGTATGGAGCAGAGATTGTCGAAATTGATGGAAATTTCGATGATGCACTGAAAATGGTGAAACATGTAAATGAAAATGCACCTGTTACACTTGTCAATTCGGTAAATCCATATCGACTAGAAGGGCAAAAGACAGCTGCATTCGAGATTTGCGAACAGCTTGGTGCTGCCCCAGAAGTCCTTGCAATACCAGTGGGCAACGCCGGAAACATTAGCGCCTATTGGAAGGGCTTTAAGGAATTCCACGACAAAAAGCAAACAGGACTGCCGAAAATGTTTGGATTTGAAGCTGAAGGAGCGTCAGCCATTGTCCAAAACAAAGTAATTACAGACCCAGAAACAATTGCAACTGCCATTCGAATCGGTAATCCAGCAAGCTGGAATCTTGCAGTAAATGCAAGAGACGAATCAAGTGGAAAGATTGGTGCTGTTACAGATAAGGAAATTGTGCATGCATTTAAACTATTAGCACGAAAAGAAGGTATTTTTGCTGAACCGGGATCCTGTGCTTCGATTGCGGGTGTCATTCAGCAATGTGCGAACGGAGATATTAAGCCTGGAAGCAGGATTGTAGCTGTGTTAACCGGAAATGGCTTAAAAGACCCACAGACAGCGATTGAGCAATTAAATACTGAACCTGTCTCTCTCCCAAATGACTTAGATGCTGTGACCGCCTATATAGAAGATGTGGTGGGGGCATGGTAGGTTTTAAACTTTCACTTCCCGCAAGCTCGGCAAACATCGGTCCAGGATTTGATTCAGCTGGAATTGCCTTAAATCGTTATCTGACATTACAAGTGTTTGAAAATGATAAATGGGAGTTTGAACATAACTCCCATTTACTGCCTTCATTTACTGACTATAAGGATCATTTTATTTATCAAATCGCAAAACGTCTTGCGGATAGGCATAATAAGTCTTTACCGGCATGCAGGGTGAAAATAGATAGTGAAATCCCATTGGCTCGCGGACTCGGCAGCAGTGCTTCAGCAGTAATAGCTGGAATTGAACTAGCGAATCAATTATGCTGCCTTTCCTTAACTCCTGAGGATAAGCTTGCATTCGGGACTGAGATAGAAGGACATCCCGACAATGTAGCTGCCGTTTTATTTGGAGGATTTGTCATTACGGTTAAAACCCCTAAAAATGAGATTGACTATTTTCAATTACCAGCATTAAATTTAGATATTGTTGTCTATATACCCACGTTCGAACTAAAAACAGAAGATGCCAGGAAAGTACTGCCAAAAAGCTATTCCCGTAAAGAAGCGGCCACGGCTAGCGGGATAAGCAATCTAGTCATGGCATCACTTATATCGGGTAATTTCGAGCTAGCGGGAAGAATGATGGAACAAGATCTATTTCATGAACCTTATAGGGCAGAACTAATACCGAATTACCAATTCATTAAACAGGCTGCTAAAAATGCCGGCGCATATGGTACCGTTATTAGCGGGGCTGGTCCAACAATGATTTCCATTGTGCCAAAAGGAACTGGAGAAACTACTGCAAACCACATTCAATCATTGCTGCCTGATTATCAAGTAGAGGCACTGATGGTTGATACAAACGGTCTCCAAATTAAACTAGCCGCGGAATAATCCGCAGCTGGTTTTTTCTTTTAGAGTTCTTAAAGCGGAACTTCCCTATCCGTTTTTTTCACAAAACACATAATACCTGAAACTAAATATAATAAAGATTGAAAAGAGCCTATCGTAAACAGGAACCAGCTACTTATTACTGCACCAGCAATGAATAACGACCCAGCTAATTTGGCGTTCGTTTTGACTTTTACTACGGCAATTAAACCAAGCGTAAGTGTAACCAATGAACTAATAATTGGAATCCATAATAATTGTGCAAATATAAATAAGAAGTTATTTATAAATTCGAATTGTGTAGAAATAGGATCAATAATCCAATCAATGCTGCTTGTAACAACAATCAGCAGAACCAGCGCAAATATTGCGATTAATACATCCATGGCTATTCCAATTATACCTAGTATTCTTTCAACGGTACGATTCATCCATATCCTCCTGTAACAAAATGATTTACCACTAGTATATGTTTAATCACGTAAAATATCGATAAAGCCCGCCTCCGTAAAATACCAAAAACGGACCCTGCCTTTAGAACTATTTCTGCTTCCTTACGATTACTACTTTTAAATAGTCACCTTGGGGATAGTTTTGCTGCGTTTTAAAATCTTCCGGCAACGTAAATTCCTCCACTATTTTATACGGTATATTCATTTCACGGAATGCCTTATTAATAAAACCTTTAAACCTTTTCATTCCAAATGCTGCGTTGTTAGTAGACGCAACAATCAGACCATTTTTCTCTGTAATCCCGATTGTGTCTTTTATCAAAGCCGGATAATCCTTTGACGTACTGAATGTATGCTTTTTCGTACGTGCAAAGCTTGGAGGATCAAGGATAACCAAATCAAATTTTAAATTCTTGCGCTTTGCATATTTAAAATAGTCAAACACATCCATGACAATGATATCCTGCTGTTCAAAGTCAATGCCATTCACACTAAATTGCTCAATCGTTTTAGCCTTACTTCGTTTGGCCAGATCAACACTTGTCGTCTTTGCTGCGCCGCCAACTGCTGCAGCTACTGAGAATGCACCTGTATAAGAAAAGGTGTTTAACACGTTTCTACCATTCGCATATTTATCACGAATAGCCTTTCTGACATCCCGTTGGTCTAGAAAGATTCCCACCATGGCACCGTCGTTCAAATAAACAGCATAATTCATCCCATTTTCCTTTACAATTATAGGAAACTCTCCACGCTCACCTTTTACAAAATCGTCATCATCAATATATTGACCGTTCGTATTAAATCGTTTCTTTTGATATATCCCTTTGTATTGACCTAGTACATCCAAGGAACGTATGACGTATTCCTTGAACGCATAAATTCCTTCACTATACCAGTTAATCAGATAAAAGCCGTCAAAATAATCTATCGTTAACCCGCCAATTCCATCCCCTTCACCATTAAAAATACGAAAGGCATTTGTATTTGGATCAGTATATAACGATTGCCGCTTGTTTACTGCAGTTTCTATTCTTCCTGCAAAAAACCGAAAATCAATCCGCTCTTCCTTTTTACCTGTCAGTACCCATCCGAATCCTTTGTTTTGCTTACCATAATAACCCTTTGCAATAAATTGGCGATTATTGTCCAGTAAATGAAAGATATCTCCCTCATTAACTAACGCATCTGTACTTTTAATTGCATCTTTTGTAATCAACGGGAATCCGTTCTTATATTTTTTTATTTCACTCGTTTTCACATGCAGTTCCATTATTTTCGTCATAATTACATCCTTATCTGCCATTTTCCCCATTATCGCATGCCATGAATTTAATTAAAAGAGTAAGCTATGGGATTATATTCCCAATAGTACAGGGATTCCAACCGCCAATCCGATAATAACCAGAAACATAATCCACGCTGATGGACGAGCAAAATTAATGGTCCAGCCAACTCCAAAGCGTTTTTCTAAAAATAATGCCGGATCGTTTTTGTTAAAATAAAATTGCCCCAGCTTCCAATAGCGATCATCGTCACGATCAATAACATTGCCGTTTATGTCTTCACTTGTCTTCAGCCTGCTGCCGCCTTGCCCAGTTGTAAAGGATAAAACAATAGCACCAGCAATTATACCGATACTAATTACAAGCGGCAAAATCGTCAGCAGTTGCTGATTAATAGGATAAATAAAGGATAGCTGAATAAAAGAAAATAATAGTGTAATGGCTATTCCAGTAATAATAATGTAGGCTGACCATCTTTTTCTAAAAATCACGTTTTTCCGCATCGATTCTTTAGGGTTTTCGGCACTTACCTGCTGCTTTGCCTTGGCAATCATTGTATTTATAAAAAGAAACAGCAAAATTAAATAGACCTGCATAATTGGCATCATCAGAACGGACTTGTATGTCTTATCCGTCCAATTTGTAACTTCACCATCTAAGTTATATTGCATCGGAATTTTGTCAGGTATTAGATGATAATTTTGGAACGTAATAACCATTGTAGCGATTGCAGCAAAAAACGGAATAATAAACCAGAGATTAGAATGGTTAAGCTTTTGTTTACGAAAGCCAGTATCAATAACCACAAGCTGCGACTTCTTCTCTGACCAGTCCTCATTATGTTTCATTTTTTTCATATTATGATGAAATACCAAATAAACGATAAAGCTGCAAACAATGTATGCTCCAATCAATATTCCAAACCAGATGCTCATCATTTCTTCATTATTTTCAAACATTGAACCTAGCAGGAAAAAAACAATCATCACTAGAGTACTCAATATACCCGTAACGAAAACATACTGCTTACGCATACTCTTTATTTCTGGATAATGATAAACCTCCTCTGGAATGGTTACTCCAAAGCTTTCCGTTTTCCTAGTTAAATATGGTACAAACATCAGTGAAATGAAGACTGGAATCATAATTGCTATAAGCAGCAGGATATTCAATGAATCCATTTACTTCTCCTCCTTTGCAAATTCTTGAAATTGTTTACTGCAAAGCTTCACAAATTCTTCTTCACTAATGCCACGACAGACAGATTCTGCAATTAAAGGATGTAACGTATTTTCCAACCTTGCACGGTGACTTTCGTCGGCCTGTGGAACGCCATCAGGATTTACCACCACACCTTTTTGCCTGTGAATTAAAATAAATCCTTCTTGTTTGAGCTGCTGATATGCTTTATTTACAGTGTGAAGGTTAATGCCGATGTCCGCTGCCATAGCTCGAACAGATGGGAGCCCTTCACCCGGCGCAAGTTCTTTTCTTGCAATACCGGCAATAACTTGATGTTTTAATTGTGTATAAATTGGTTCGTTTGATTCAAAATCCAGATTTATATACACATCAAACCACTTCCTTTCCTTATTTTTGTAATAACTGTTATATTAATAGTATAACAATTATCACAAAATAGCAATATACTTTTTAAAAAACCTATTTAAAAGTTTGCTGTTAGTACATAAAATACATATAATGCGACGTAATATTCTCGGGTCGCCGTCCGGGATCGCTGCGGGCGGATGCACACCTTAGGGCACGGCCTCAGCCTCCTCGAGAAAACCACTCTTTGGTGTCATCGGACTCGTGCTTTTCTGAGCAGGAGTCACCGCCCGCAGCGATGCCGGACTAGTGAAGTGGAATTAATATATATCGGTACATGCATAGATTGTAATTATTAAATATAAAGTATCTATAATATCTTTAAGAAATCATGATTACGTTATAAATACACTTACTAGCAGCCCGTATACACGGAGACTCCTGTGGGAGATGAGGCATCGGTGAGACCCCGGAGCGACGAGCAAAACATCCACCGAATTAGCTACGAGTTGTGAGGAGTGCAGCATCACCGAAAATGCTTGCAACACGACGAACACCCAGCGTGAGGAGGCTCATCAGCCGCCCACGGAAAGCGAAGTGTATACGGGCTGCGGGACCAAAGAGCGTCCAAAATAATGCAAAATCACCACAAGTATTTACGTCGCATTTTACGGATGCTGTGTAGTAAAAGGCAATAAAATTTACCAACAGGAACATTTCAATAAATACAAATATTGAATCATGGGATGTACTTGCAAGTTAAATGGAACACCATCCTTTTTTTGCAATCCTCTTGTGTTTCCATCTAAATGAGTTTACTATTGTATTCGTAACTTCAAGAAGAAAGGCGTCATCGAATGGATAAGCGTGTATACTTTTTAATGATTGTCTCATTTGTAGTTGGGATGGTTGAATTAATTATAGGTGGATTATTAGATTTAATCGCAATTGATTTACATGTCAGCCTTGGTCAGGTTGGGCTTTTAATAACAATTTTTTCCTTTATATTTGCAATCGCATCCCCAATTCTGTTAATTCTAACTGCAAATATAGAACGGAAAAAACTCACGTTAATTTCTTTATTGATATTTTTGCTTGGAAACATCATTACGGTTTTCAGTCCTACATACAGCATACTCTTTGCAGGACGTGTCATCTCCGCACTAAGTGGTGCTCTCCTAATTATTTTATGTTTGACGATAGCTCCAACCATTGTCGATCACAAATACCGCGGACGTGCGATTGGCATCGTGTCTATGGGTGTTAGTGCATCACTCGTATTAGGTGTTCCAATTGGGTTAACCCTTGGAAACGCTTTTGGCTGGAGGGCTCCCTTTGTACTTATAACCGTATTAACGATCCTCTCGATTGCCGGTGTGTATTTATTAATGGAAAGAGTCGAACCAATACCATCCATTCCAATAGGAAAACAACTGGCAACCTTAAAAGACCGCAAAATATTGTTCGCCCAAGCAACAACATTTTTATTTATTGCAGGGCATACAACATTATATGCCTATTTAACACCTTATTTAAAAACAGTGTTGGGGCTTGAAGGAAATTGGGTCAGTATTATCTATCTCATTTTTGGAATTGCAGCAGTAAGTGGCGGCGGGATCGGTGGTACATTTGCAGATCTCTTTGGAACCAAACGTACGATTCTTAGTTCTATTGTTATATTTGCTGTAGCAATTTTTACAATTCCATATACAACTTCTATATTAGCCGTATTTTTATTTGTACTTGTTATTTGGGGAATGATGAGCTGGGCAATTTCTCCAGCCATGCAAAGCTACCTTATCGAAGCTTCACCTGAAACATCTGCCATCCAGCAGAGTCTAAATAACTCATCACTTCATTTAGGAATAGCAATCGGATCCTTAATTGGCGGTGCCGTCATTGAACAAGCCTCCATCGAACACAATGTAACTGTCGGCGGGCTGCTCGTAATTATTTCACTTGGAACTGCTTTGGTTTCCATGTATGAAAATCAATCTATTACAAAAAAGATGAATAAAAGTCGAATTTAATACACTTTATAAACACACCCATCAGCTAGATACTCTGCCCTGATAGGTGTGTTTTTAATGTATCTTGCATGACTCAATATGCAATTTACCTCTCTAATTCAACGTGTCCCCCAGATTATAAAGACATAAAGTTAAAAAAGAAATACAATACGAATAAGGTGACAGATAGGGGTGTTTAAAAATGAAGGTATCACTTGATATTGACAGTAAACATAAAGAAACTCATGTTACGATCCAATGTAATGAAATGGATGACACTATTAAGGAGATTCTGGATTTCCTAAAAGGGAAAGAAACGGAATTTATCGTAGGAAGAAATGGTGACATGCAGCACATTCTGCGACCAAATGACGTTCACTATATTTATTCCAGGGAGGATATTGTCTTTGCAGTTACCTCAAAGGGGGAATTTAAATTAAAACAAAAGTTATTTGAGCTCGAAGAAATGTTACCTTCCAAACAGTTTATTCGGATTTCAAAGTCGGTTATCGCTAATCTTTATGAACTAAGTCGTTTCGAAGCTTCATTTAACGGTACACTCTGCGTTTATTTCAAATCAGGTGTGAAAGAATACGTCTCAAGACATTATGTTCGTCAAATTAAAGAATCATTAAAAATGAACAGGAGGATTAAGAAATGAAAACCTTTTTATTCAGAAGCATGATTGGAATCTTTTTCGGTGCTTTCGTATCTGTTTTGATAACATTTGCCTTCATTTATTTTGGCGGCTATGAAACGATTGACAGTGGAACATTTTTTAAGAATTCATTAGGTTCTATTTTCTGCGGATGGTTTTTTTCAACTTCACCACTCTATTTTGAACTACCCTTTCTTAAACTGCATCACCAGACAATACTTCATTTCATTACCGTTACGATACTATTTTTTATTTTATCTGTAGGAATTGGGTGGATTCCATTTAATGTAACAAGCATCCTGATTACAGCCATATTATTTATTGTTGGTTATGTAATTATGTGGTTATGTTTTTACCTTTATTTTAAACATGAGGCAAAGAAACTAAATGAAGAATTGAGGTAAATCAACACTTATAGTAACGCATTCCCTAATTATGCCAGGGGGGATTAGTATAGAATATATTAGAGATTATGTTATGTACATGGCGATTTTCGGTATATTTAGTTTAAGCTGGTTTGGCTGGGCTCAGGAAAACCCTAGAAAATCCTGGAGAAAATATCTTGGAATTGCTGCAGGTCTTTCACTATTGATTGGTTTACTAGGAATCTGCCTAAGTGTGATTCATTGGGATAAACCCTCTGTACTGTCGGATTCAAGTGTATTCAGCAATTACTTAACTTTCGTTTACATTGAATTTCTTATTGCGGGTATCGGGGCAATCTTATTCATAAAATATAAGAGAAAAGACTATGTATCCCCATGGATTGCTTTTGTAGTGGGTATTCATTTTATCTGGTTAAAGGGCATTTTTCAAGACTCCAGTTTATATGTTTTAGCTGCACTGATGATTGGAACTTCTGTTGTTTCCTTATTTCTTTCCAAAAAGCTAAACGTTCCTAATAGTGCTATAACTGGCATCGGTGCTGGAGCTGTTCTGTTTTGTTTTGCGATAGCAGGACTAATTCGATTCTTAACGCATAAATCAACGCTTGGGTTATGTAGAACGCACATAACCCAAGCGTATTTTAAATAAAAGAAATACATTCAAAAGTTTTATTATTTTGTTACTCTACTACCCCAAGCGTCTGCTTTGCCATTTGTTCATATTCCTCTAATCCAGACTTCATGGCAAATTCTGCTATACCAACAGGATATGCTGCTGCCAGTTCTACAATATGCTCAAGCATAAATGGCCAAACATACCCTCCAGCAAGTTCATAAGCTTTAACCAATTTCCTTAAAGCATCTTCTCCAAACGTACTTAAGTGTCCAACAAAATCATTCGCTGGATCCGTTACATGCGCCTCTGTCCAGTCAATCAAACCTGTAACGCGTGCATATTCATCAATTAAAATATGACCGGCATGTAAATCACCATGAATTAGCGCTGTTTGTTTTGGCCAAAGTAAATCATTTGCTAGCCACCTTTGCCAACGGTCCCACAATTCCTCACTAACACCATACGCAGACTTCACATTAACCATTCTTTTTGTCATAGACGCTTTTGCTTCTTCAGGGGTTTGCACAGTTAGTCCCGCGTTTCTCGCTGCCTGATGGTCAATTGAGTGTAATGCCGACATTGCACTTCCCAACGTATTATGAAAACTGTTTGGAACATTCTTCTCGTCAATCTCCCATACATATGCCTTCGCTTTGACATCAATTGTTCCTGCTGGGATACCGTGCAGGAGCTTATAAGCAATTAATTCATCAGAATAGATTGCCCATTTCGGAGTTTGTACTGGAAGTTTCCCACCTACCACATCCAAAATATCTTTTTCTTTCTTTGCCATCGGAACTACATCACGCCGCCTTGGAAAACGTAATACCCACTTTTCCCTTTTTGCATCTGTGGCAAATACCACCTGAAAATCAAGACCCGATTCATTGCGCTTCAGAGAACTTTCCTGAACGAATAAACCATGTCGTTTAGCTATTTCTATTACTTGCTGATTTGTTAATGTCATCTATTTCATTTCCTTTTCAGTTGATTCCAACTTATTACTAACATATTGCTGAAACCTTTCAGCATCCGACTTTTTACAATCAACCATCAATTTTATCCCATCCGTTTCATATTCCTCAGATAAAACATGTGCATTCTCATTGAAATACGAAACAATCTGACCGTCTGAATAAGGTATAAACAACTCACATTCAACATAATTTGAGAAAATTTCCCTACTTATCTCGTGCAATAATTCATCTAATCCAATTCTTTTTTGCGCTGAAAGATAGATATTATTGTCCTCAATCCCAGGAAATTTCCTATTCGTTAAATCTGCTTTGTTGTATGCATAAATAACAGGAATAGTAAGCACTCCAATATCCTGTAAAATTTCATTGGTCAGCTTTATCTGCTCCTTATGATTTGGATTCGAAAAGTCTACCACGTGAATTAGAACATCTGCCTCTACCACCTCTTCAAGTGTCGATCGAAATGCTTTTACCAGATGATGCGGAAGTTTATTTATAAAGCCTACCGTATCAGTCAGTAAAAAGGGTTGATTTGTATCCAGCTTTACCTTTCTTACTGATGTTTCAAGCGTCGCAAATACCATATCCTTTTCCAACACCTGCTTATCTGCCTGCTGATGGGACAGCTCAAGTACCGCATTCATAATGGTTGATTTTCCAGCATTTGTATATCCTACTAGAGAAACAACGGGTAAACCTTTTTTATTACGCTTTTTCCTTTGTGTCTTACGTTGAGCAACTAAATCCTCAAGCTCTTTATTCAATTGTGCTATTTTTCCCTCAATCTTTCGACGGTCCAATTCTAATTTTGTTTCACCTGCACCCCTATTCTTAAGTCCAGAACCTCCACCTTGACGACCTAAGGACTCGCGGCTGCCGATCAATCTTGGAAGCATATATTTTAATCTGGCAACTTCAACTTGCAGCTGTGATTCTCTCGTTCTTGCTCGTTTTGCAAAAATTTCAAGTATCAGCATCGTGCGGTCCATTACGTCACATTCCAATACCGCTTCCAAATTCCTAATTTGTGATGATGTTAGTTCGTCATCACAGATAATCGTATCTGCATCTGTTGAATCAATCATCTCTTGGAGTTCATCAGTTTTCCCTTTACCAATATAGTGTGTTTGATTAATACGCTGTAAATTTTGTGTAAGCTGGCCGGTAATATCCACATTGCAAGCAGCCGCTAAATTTCCTAATTCTTGCATCGAATAATTGAATTCATCTTGATTACCAAGATTTACTCCTACCAATATAGCTTTTCTTCTCATATCCATTTCCCTCCATAAATCGTGCATAATAAAAACACAGGTTATTCTGCCTGTGTTCGAGTAACGAGAATAGTTATACTGGAAGATTTTATATCAACTATTTGCATGCATGTTGAATTAAAAATCAGCAGCACTTCATAAAGTAGTATGAATATTGTCATTATTACTTCCATTAATTTGGACAACAAAAAAGAGGGCAGATTCCTCTCCCTCTTTTTATAAAATCGCCGTATAAAAAGGTTTTCCTAAAAGGGCAGACTAATCCCGCTTACTCCGCAACACAAGCAGAGCGTTTGAACGTATTCAGTTAACGGTTCAAAGCTTGGAATCGAAGTCTAATAGATGCCACTAGGAAAACCTCCGTTCAAATAAGATTATCGAAAGCATACCATAGAAAATTCAGAAAGGCAACTAAATGATGCTTATCTGTAAGTATCATGGATAGGCTTAAATAAATCCTCATCGGCTTTTCTAACAATTGAAAAGTGCTCAACTTTATAATGGCCATGAAGGGTATGATTATGATGGTCAATAATTTGCTGCGCATTTAAAACCGTTTTATCCGATGTTGAATGACCATCTCCTACCAGGGTTACGTCAAAGCCATTTACAGTAGCCGTCCTTACAGCTGTATCAATGCAATGCTCTGTCTGGCAGCCCATGATAACAAGGTGTTCAATTTGATTTTCCTCTAAATAACTTTTCAATCCTGTACCATGAAAAGAATTCGTTGCTTCTTTATTAAAAATCTTAGCTTGTTCAGGAACATGGATAGCTTCGTGGACCTGAAATCCTTTACCTTTCCCTTCACTTATATCAAGATCCCGTACAAATACAATTAAAGCTTGTTCACGCAGTGCCTCTTTTATAACTGAGTTAATATTTGCAAGCAGCTGCTGTTGATTGATGACACCTTTTTCTTCTTTGCTGCCGTTTATTAGATCTGACTGAGCATCAATAACTAATAAAGCTTGATTCAATAAAAACACCCCTTCTGATAATAATTCTAAATTTTATTGACCTGCACCTTAACTAATTTATTTATCATATAAACCGCCTCCTTTATAGTTTGATATTATCACATTTTCCGTCTAACTAAGAGATTATTTTTTATTTTCTATCATTTTAATACTCAGATACGTCCTAAGGCTTACTAATAATTATTGCTAAGGGTGCTTATACAGCCAAAAATTTCCCGTTATGATAAAGAGGAAATTAAGGCATTCTTAAGATTCTCTTAACAATTCCTTATGTTTCACTCATTATACTTTGTACATATGTGAAAATTTGGCATTAACAGGAGAGGGTTAATATGGGGGATGAAAAAGTATATATACTTCTGACCGACACAGGAACAATTTTTACTAGAATGATAAAGTTCTATACAAAAAAGCCATACAATCATGCATCCATTTCTTTTGATTCAAAATTAGATGAAGTATACAGTTTTGGAAGAAAAAATGTTAATAACCCTTTTATAGGCGGATTTGTCATAGAAAATATTAAAGAAAGCATATTTAAAGAAGCGACATGCGCCGTTTTTTGCTGCCCAATTACAGGATTGCAAAAACGTAAAATGGGTCAGTTTATTCAAAAGATTAAACAAAATGAGCATCTTTATCATTATAATTTTCTAGGGTTATTTGCCGTTATCCTAAATAAACAACTAAGAAGAGAGAATGCTTTCTTTTGTTCACAATTTGTTGCATCTGTATTAAAAGAATCTGATACGATTAATTTCTCGAAACCCCTTTCACTTATAACCCCGCATGATTTGCAGGAGTCACCAGGCTTTCAATTAGTTTATAAAGGTAAGCTTCGTAATTATTTATCTGAATCGGACCAAGAAACTTGCGGTATACACACTTCCAAGGAGGCAATTTCTATGTGATAATCCCTTCAAACTTTGTTATAATCAGTCATAGCATCAATTTAATGGGGTGATAGAAGTGAAAATTGTCTCAATCGAACCAACGCCAAGTCCGTACTCTATGAAAATCAACCTGGATGAACAATTGGCTGATGGTAAAACAGAAAATTATAAACTTGATGACGATCTTAGTACTGCACCTAGTTATATACTAGAGTTGTTTAATATAAATGGAGTAAAAGGTATTTATCGGGTAATAAACTTTATCGCACTTGAACGTAATCCACGTGTGGCATGGGAAGAAATATTGCCAGATGTACGCAATGTTTTGGGTTCTAGAGAGGATTCTTCAGAGGAATTTTCAAATGCACCCGCAGCGGCAGATGAACACTTTGGGGAAATTAAGGTTTTCATCCAAACGTTTCGAAACATCCCTATGCAGGTAAAATTGGAAGACGGGGAATCAGAACAACGATTTGGGTTACCGGAAAGATTTATGAATGCAACAATGGAAGCATCTGTGGCATCTGATAATATGCTAATGGAAAGGAAATGGGTGGAACAAAACCCGCGCTACGGTGATGTAGATGAAATAGGTCAGGAGATTGTTGAGGAATTAGCTGCAAGTTACGATTCCGAAAGACTTTCCATGCTGGTAAAACTTGCCGCTGAAAATGACCTGTCCCAAGAACCAAAAACAGGGAAAAAGGTTACATTAGACATGCTTGATAACCCCAGCTGGAAGGATCGTTATGCCGCCTTGGATCGAATGGACCCAACAATAGATGACTTGCCTGTACTCGATAAAGCACTAGATGATGAAAAAGCTTCCATCCGAAGACTCGCTACCGCCTACCTTGGAATGATAGAAGAACCTGAAGTACTCCCCTTTTTATATAAAGCTTTGAAAGATAAAGCGGTAAATGTCCGACGTACTGCAGGTGATTGTTTATCAGATCTCGGTTTTAAACAAGCTATTCCGGAAATGATACATGCACTGGGAGATTCAAGCCGTCTTGTTCGCTGGCGCGCTGCCATGTATTTGTATGAGGCAGGGGACGAAACTGCTGTACCCGCCTTGAAACAGGCTATGGAAGACCCGGAATTTGAGGTACGCATGCAAGTGAAAATGGCATTAGCAAGAATAGAAGGCGGAGAAGAAGCAAAGGGTTCGATTTGGCATCAAATGACCGAGGCAACTAAACAGAAATAGAATGAACTACCATCTGGCATGAACCAAATGGTAGTTTTTTAATTCATTCTCTTAACTTATAAGCGAATCCAATTGCATGTTTCTATCTTGTTGTTCACTTTTCGATGCTAAATCATACTTTTTTAGCAGATGAAAAATTTTGTTTAATGTATCCTGGCTAAGCTCAGTTTGTAAAAACCGTTGCAGCTTTTCATTTAATTCAATTGGTAAGAATGCTTTTTGACTAGTAAGCTTTGTTTTAACATCTTCGTGTGAATGATCAATATTACATATTCCCACTTGTATCACCTCTTTTTTAAAACTGTCTTTATCATAGTATATCATCTACTAGTTGACACATATCATAATAACCATTAAAATTATTCTTAATTCAAAATACCTTAATTCATGGTAAAGTACGGAGGTGACATTATGAGTGAAAATTTATCATTAAAAGCTTTTGTTGTCCTGATGAAATCTGCCAAATCTGTTGAAGAGAGAATTAAAAAGGATATTAAAAGTTATGGTTTAAGCACAACAGAATTTGCCATTTTAGAGGCATTATACCATAAAGGCAACCTAACCGTTCAGCAAATATGCGACGCAGTGCTTATAAATAGCGGGTCCATCACCTACGTAATCGATAAACTGCAAAAGAGAGATTTACTGGGGCGTACTGCCTGCAGTGAAGACAGACGGGTTGTTTACGTACAAATAACGACACAGGGAAAGAACATGATGGATGAAATTTTTCCAAAGCATCGAAAGGTAATCGAAACAATATTTGAAGATATAAGCACCAAGGAGCAACAGGCCATGATTGACACGTTGAAAAGAATTGGCTTAAAAAAAGAAAAGGAGAAAAAATAATGAAGCATATTTTCAAAAAAGGAAACGATCCGTTGAAACCAACATTGCTATTACTGCACGGTACAGGTGGAACCGAACGGGATCTTCTACCACTTGCAGAGAAAATTGACAAGGATGCAGCTATTTTAAGCGTGCGTGGAAACGTTCTTGAAAATGGTATGCCGCGATTTTTCAAACGTTTAGCTGAAGGGGTTTTTGACGAAGAGGACTTAATTTTCCGCACGAATGAATTAAATGAATTTCTAAATGAGGCGGCAAATGAAAATGGCTTCGACAGGGAAAATATTATAGCAATTGGGTATTCCAACGGAGCAAATATCGCAGCAAGTTTGTTATTTCATTATCAAAATGCATTAAGCGGAGCAATTCTGCACCATCCAATGGTTCCAAGGAGTAACATGGCTTTACCTGATCTTTCGGGTAAAAACATATTCATCGCCGCCGGTACAAATGATCCTATTTGTCCGCCTGAAGAGTCTAAAGATCTATATTCATTATTGGAACAGGCTAAAGCGAATTTAGAACTTCATTGGGAAAACAAAGGACATCAGTTAACATATGCTGAAGTAGAAGCTGCCGCTGAGTGGTATCGAAATAAATAGTTCTTGGAAAAAGGAAACTGATTTTTCAGCTTCCTTTTTCCGAGTAAAATCATACCGTTTTTGGAGCAGTTTTATCTAATTATCTTACAGTACCAACTGATCTCCCGAGTGAAGACACTGCTTCGTGTTCGCAACGTTTGTGCTGCACCTTTATTAGTCAACACCTACAACCTCGCTTCTTCTTTCCAAAATGGCAACATCACGCCAAATCCCATTGAGTTTCCCAATTCGCTCCTGTCTTCCAGCTAATTTAAAGCCGAAATTAGTATGAAGCTTTATACTGTGAGCGTTTTCCGGAAAAATACCTGATCGCAATGTCCAAAATCCATTCCTTTCACTCGTTTCGATTAATACTTTGAGCAGTTTACTGCCAATCCCCTTACCGGAACTATCTTGACGAATATAAATGCTAACCTCTGCCACACCTGCATACGCACTTCTATTCGATACAGGACTTAATGCTGCCCACCCTGCTACTTTACCATCTTCGCGCGCAACTAATCTGCATTGTGCTACATGTCCTTCGTTCCATTCTTCCCAATTCGGTGCTTTTTTTTCAAACGTTGCATTCCCAGAATTTATACCTTCTATATAAATATCACGTACCTGCTCCCAATCTGAATCTAGCATATTATCTATTAAAACCATTTATATCACCTATATCACTTTATGTGTTTTCTCTAATACTAGTTTAAAAACCTCTTCACCGCCAAAAATTTGACCAGTGGCTTCAAAACCTTGGCTCTTATACAGATTTTTTGCTACATAATTATCTGGAAATACAGTCAAACGTACTTCTTCACATTGAGGAAATCTATTCTGAATCCACTTGATCATTTCTATCATTGCACACTTTCCATAACCTCTGCCCTGATATTTTTCATCAATAATAAAACCGTTTATCCAGTAAGAATCAGTTGTTATTTCCTCATAGGCATGCATCAAAAATCCTACCATTAAGTCATTAACATAAATAGCAAATGGGATATATTCCACACCTTCTCCATCTGGTTTAATGTAGACCTTGGCTAGTGACACTGCCGGAGTTGGGACAAATCCCTGCTGCTGTTTACCTACCTTTAAAGATAAAGCTTCTTCCCAATTATCCCTAGTAACAATTCTCAAGTCCACTTTCATTTTCCGTTTCTCCCTTTTGGTATCCTAATTATTTATCCAAAATCTCCGCTTAACCGTTCCATCTGAATCGGTATAACTTTCATCTTCAACTCCACTGTTATGAAGAATTACTTTTGCAGAACCAATATTATCCTCATCACACGTCACAAGCACCTGATTAATATTTAACTCTGTACATTTTTTTAGTGCTTCCGACAGAATTAATGTCGCATATCCTTTTTTCCGTTCAGATGGCCTTGTACTATAGCCAATGTGACCGCCGACATTTCGCAAAAAGTCATTCAGCTTATGACGAATATCAACCATCCCAACAATACGGTCATTATTCGTAATCAAAAAATAACTCGTGCTTGGCAGCCACTTTTCATTGCCCGCTTCCCTTAATGCTAGTGCCTGCAAATATGCTTGATAAGTAACATGACCTGACAAATCAAAACTGCTCGGCACCATTCTGGATGGTCCCCATTCCTTTACATAGCCTTTATGTTCCACTTCCCACTCTAATGATGGTCGGACTAAGCGCATACTTATCCCCCATTTCAAAATAGAATAACACGTTATTGATTATAATTAATCATAATCAATAACATGTTAATTGAAAATACCTTTTTACTTACTTTTGCGAATTTTAATGAATCCATCAATAGCATCCCATATTAAGCCAATCACTAAAACAATGACAATCCAAAATGTGGACTGTTCCCAAATCCTGCTAACTGTCTCGTATGTCTCACTGCCTTCAGAAAGCAGGCCAGCTTGAGTTAACTGAAGCATGAATTCCGGGTTCCAAAATTCAGGTCCATTAATCATAATTACCACAGCTATTAATGAAACCAAATTAGTCAGGGCGGTAAAAATGACTAGTTTAAACGTCCACTTCCCATAAACAAGTTTTAAACATTCCTTTATTATTCCAAAGCCTAATATGAGAATAAACAAGTAAGTACCATACGTTTCCTCGTTTAAAAAAGGAATAACACCAGAAAATTCATCATCATAAACCCAGATACCGAAATATTCATTGGAAATGGCAAGAACCATGATTAACAATGTGTAAAATACAATCCCTGCTATTGGTTCATAGCGTTTAATTTGTCGTTTTTCATCCGGGATGGGTGCCAGTTTTGATGGATTCCATTCCTTATCAATTTGTAAATTTTTCGAGTTGAACCCTCCAGCATATTCTCCGATCGCAAACCCAAATGTAGTCCATCCGAATGCTGTTGGAATCGCGGTAACAAATGAAACAATAAATTCGACGAAATGATCCAGTATAGAAATTGGATCCATAATTATTTGGATAATAAATCCTATACTTAACGCTGCAGCAACTGAAATCAAAACAATCTTTAATACCATCATGTACGAATCATAGATTTCTGGACCAATTAAATATTTTTTTGTTCCACGGTATTTTTGTGCCAAATGTCTCGGATTTCCCAATTCAATTAACACTTGTTCAACATCTATATCAGTAATTTTTCTGCCCTCAGTACGTTCCTCTAACATATCTTCAATGAGACTGCGAAGCTCTTCAGCAATGTCCTGCCTTTGCTCAGGCGGCAGTTTTTGAGTTACCGCATAAATATACCTTTCAATCATCTCCATTTCCCTTTCCTCCCTTTTCATCAATTAAATGATTTAAACTTGAAACAATATCTCTCCACTCAACACAAAGCTGTTCATACACTTCTTTTCCTGTTGAACTTAATAAATAATACTTTCGGGGACGTGCCTCTTTGGTGTCCCACTTACTGTCCAATAACCCTTGCTTTTCCAACCTTCTGAGCAGCGGATATAGTGTACCAGGCTCGACATCTACTCCTTTTTCCCCTAATAAAGAAACAAGGGAATAACCATACTGAGGTTCCGACAATTGACTCAGTACACCAATCGTGATTGTTCCACGCCGCAATTCCTGCATTAATTTATCAATTTGTTCGTTTGCATCGCTCATGTTTATCAACTCCTGTTTTCATTATAGTGTATATCGCACACTATTGTAAAGTGCATATTATTATATATCGCATTTTATTTTAATTAAAAATGCTCCAGGATTGATAACCCTAGAGCTGACACAGTATTTCTGCTATTATTATCACTAACAAATAATTTCAGGAGAGATAAAATCATTGAAAATTTACGTAGATGCGGACGCCTGTCCAGTAAAAGATACCATCATTTCTATAGCAAAGGATTTCCGGATTCCAGTTATTCTTGTGAAAAGCTTTGCCCATTTTTCCAATACAGAACAGCCACCAGGTGTAGAAACAATTTATGTTGACTCTGATGCGGAGGCTGCAGATTATCGGATTATGCAATTAGCCAAAAAAAATGATATTATTATCACACAGGATTATGGTCTTGCTTCATTGGGATTAGCAAAGGGATGTGCAGTCCTTCATCACAAAGGATTTAGCTATACGAATGAAAACATTGATCAGCTTTTGCAATCACGCTATGCAAGTGCCATGGCTAGAAAAAGCGGCAAACGCACAAAAGGACCAAAGGCGTTCACCGTTGAAGATGAGAAAAAGTTTAGAGAGCTTTTTATAAAAACAATTCATGATATGGAAAGATTATAGGAAAGAAAAGCGAATATTATTTAAACAACCCAACTTCTTTCAGACTAGTTTGAAGTCTATCCAAAAATTTCTTCAATTTGGTCCGTCGATCCGGAAGCAATTCAATACCAGTTAACATTCCAATAGTTTTTACAACCTCTTCTATTCTCATTGTGTCGGTTTGAATATGCTCCTGGAATTTATCTTTTGATAACCGTTGCATTCGTTTCTCAGCCTGCTGATAAGCCCAGGAATTTTTCCCTTCAAGTCTTTTTCGCAGCCGTTTTTGAATTGTTTGCATTGATGCGGATAATGTAAAATGCTTTATCTCAACCCCATTTTCTCTCAACCTACCAATTATTTCTTCAAAAAAGTCCTCGCTTGTAAGTGTCATAGGCACAATAATAATTCCATCGTATTCCTCAGAAATCTGCTTTAATAATTTAAAGTTTGCTTCTCGCCATAGGGGGTAATCCTGAAAATCATCCATTGAAATATCTGGAGGTACATTCCGCATTAATACATATCCGAATCTTTCCGGATCATATACAAATGAATTTGTTAATCTCTTTTGCAGTTCATAGGCAGTAGTGGTTTTACCCACTCCAAAAGTTCCGTTAATCCATATAATCAAAACATCATCCCTTTGCCTAAAGGTTAGCCATCTTCCCTATTATAATTTATTTCACCTTATCTTTGTTCGTCTTTCACGATTTTCCTTTCTCGAAGGTGCTGTCATATATAACCTCTTTTCCTCTTTCGTTTTTGGATATCTTTTGGTACCGGTATTGGTTTTCCCGCCTTATTTACCGCTACCATCGTGAGAAAGGATTCTGTTGTAAGTCTTTCTTCATTTTTTATTAAGTCATGTGCAGTCACTTTCACATAAATCTCCATCGAGCTTGTCCCTGTATAGGTTACAATTGCCTCTAAAGTCAAAGAATCCCCAACTTTTGCTGAAGACAAAAAGTCAACCGAATCAATGGATGCAGTCACTACAGCACTTTTAGCATGCTTCATTGCAGTTAAGGCCGCAATCTCATCAATATAAGCCAGCACCTTTCCACCAAAAATTGTATTCAAATGGTTTGTATCTGGTGGCAGTACTAAACGGGTTTGAACAGTTTTAGAATCCTGTATAGCTATTTTTTCCACTATTAGTTCCTCCTTAAAAGTAAAAAAACATCTCCCAAAAAGAAGATGTTAAAAAATGCACACGAAAAAGTCTTTCAAAATCCGATTAACGCGTTCATCCTCCTATCTCCCGTAGGATTAAATGCACTTCCTTATGGCAGGTTTCCTGGCTGGGAATCATCAAATTCTTTTCCTTCCCGTCTCATTTCGAAACAGTGGCTATAAAGAATTCTCCTCGTTACAGTGGCGGGACCGCGTTGGAATTGCACCAACTTCCCTTTTCAACTTTTAAAAGTCACCATAAGGCAAAAATATTTAACTTTTTTTAGTATACCATTATTTATTGGCACCCGCTTATTAGCTTAATCGTGACATGTTGCACATTGGCGGTTTTTATCAGTGAAATTAGACTTTTATCAGCGCATTCGAAGCTTTTATCGGCGGTTTCCGTATTTTATCGGCAACTATAAGTTATCTATCAGCGAACTCTCCTATTGTCATAACTATCTAATTAGATTATAATCTAATTAGATGATTAATGGAGGGTACCTATATGCAGCTGAATCGGATTGTTAATTTTCACAAAACCATTGGAGACAAGACAAGAATTCAAATCATTGCCCTTTTAAAAGATGGTCCACTTCACGGGCAAGCAATCGCTGGAAAACTGGGACTGACACCACCTACTATCTCCTACCATATTACAAAGCTGCGAGAGAATGATATCATTTTTCAGCGGCGGGATAAAAATACAATTTACTTTCATTTAAATGAAAAAAAGCTTGAATTAATGGCTCAAGCAATTCTAATGATAGGGGGAGAAAAAGAATTGGATCCATTCAAAGTTGACGATGTAGAAAAATATAAAGTCATTCAGAACTTTCTTGATGCAGATGGGAAGTTAAAAACAATCCCCGCACAACGCAAGAAAAAGCTTATCATTCTAGAGCACCTTGTAAAGGGATTAGAAAAAGGCAGAACATATAGTGAAATAGAGATCAATGAACATATAAAGCAATTTCACGAGGATTATGCAACGATTAGAAGAGAATTTATTATATGCCAATTTATGTTCAGACAAAACGGAGAATATGAATTGAATCCAAAAGAAATGTGGCTGATCTAGTCAGTCATTTTTTTAGCAATCTAATTAGATATTTATTAAATTAGATGAATTTAAAAGCAGGTGAATTAAATGACCAATTGGACTGTTTGGAAACAAGAAAAAAATTATCAAAAGCTTTTCTTTTCTGGCATTGTTAATGGAATAGGAAATCGATTTACCCAGGTGGCCATACTTACACTGCTCTATCAGATTACCGGGTCAGGTGTTGCAATTGGGCTTCTCTTTGCAATCCGTATGGCACCATTTTTGCTTCTTGCACCAGTGGGAGGAATGCTGGCAGATCGATTTTCAAAGAAAAAAATTTTAATTACGATAGACTTGCTTAGGGTCCCATTTGCATTGTCTCCTGTACTTGTTCAAGGTCCCGAACACTTATGGATTGTATATGTTGGCGCTTTTTGCCTTGCAGCAGGAGAAGCATTATACGTACCAACAAGAATGTCTTCCATTCCGGCATTGGTAAAAAATGATCGGCTATTATATGTTAATGCCATTGAACAAATTATGGTGGGTGTGGTTCTAGTTGCGGGGTCAAGCACCGGGGGGATTATTTCTTATTTGTTTGGATTAGATGTACCGTTTATTTTGGATGGGATATCATTTCTTATTTCAGCGCTTTTGTTATGGCAGCTTAGGATTTCAGAACCTGATGATACTGTGCCTCAATTAGTAAGCAAAACTAAATCATCATGGAAACTTATTATTAGTTCATCCGCTCTTATTATCTTTATCATTATTAGTCTTACAATGCCTATTGCAAATGGGGTAGACAATGTTTTGATGAGTGTGTATGCACTTGATGTCTTTAAGATGGGTGATTTGGGAGTTGGCTTGATCTACGCTTTTCTTGGTTTAGGTTTTATAGTCAGCTCATTTTTTTCAAATATGCTTAAGCGAAAACTAGTGCCGCTTATTGTTATTTTTATAGCACTTGAAGGCAGTGGACATATTTTGCTTAGTGCTGTCCCAAACTTTGTGACGGCACTTCTGACAGTTCTGTTTATTACCTTTGTTGGAGGAATTAGTAACATTTGCCTGAGTACGTTAACGATGAAAATAGTGCCAAGATCAAAGCAAGGTACATTCTTTGGCTTAACTGAAATGCTTTCAAATACTGCTTTGGGGGTATCAATGGGAGCAGCAGGGTTTCTGTTGGAAGTATTTGACCCGCGGAATTTAAGTTTACTCGCAGGAATGACGTATATCCTTTTTACCGGGGTTTATGCAGCAATGTTCTTGAAGGTAGATTTAGTAAAAGAAAAAAGGAAGTTAGCGGGACAGAGGGACTGACCCTCTGCCCCATCAGTTCATTTCACCGATATAGTTGACATTCATCTCGGTACTAAATTTCAGTTCTAATCCATTAGGAACTCGGATTAAAATAATCTGCTCTCCTAAATTGATATGGTCGTCCCACCAGTTCTCACCAGTAAATTGAGTATATGGGAACTCTTTTTTAAATAATGAAAAGTCAATTTCAGTTTGTTCAGGATTGTGAATTGTCATTACATTTGAACGCATTTCGATTTGCGGAATGGGAAGCTGTGTAACCTTCCTTCCAAAAACTGCAACCGGGGTTTGATAATACATTGCTTCAATGGTATTCTTCAGTTCAGTTTTGTCATCCACAAATAGGTTAACATCAAACATACCTTCCTGATTCGGCAGTCCCTTCAACGTAATTTGTTCACCCTTGTATACATAACTCTTCTTTTCCTTAATGTACTTGTCATAACTTGCGGGGATATTCCCTTCTAAGAAGGATTCAAATAAGTACCTGCTATCTTCATTGCCAATTTGCTCATGAACAGCAGATTCCCCTTCAGATGGAATAAAAAAATACACTCCCGCCGAAATAATTAAAACTGAAACATAAATGGCAAACATGATTTGGACTCGTTTCACAAAATTTAGTTGAGTCCCTTTCATCATTCGCTGGTTCTTATGTCTGCCATATCGCATGATAATAAAAATAATTAAACCGATAATGGCGGCCATTAGCACGATTGGAAGAATTTGAATTAGTTCGCTCATCGTTTAACCTCCATTCGATTGGAGATGATGATTGATCCCGAAAACAACAATCCAGCTGAAACAATAACCTTGCATAGTAATAATAAAAAAGATGTTTCCTGGAAGTAAATTGCCGTTAAGTCCAATAAAAGGTAATCATTTGAAAGAGAGCCTTGAGCAATTAAGAACCCGATGATTATAACAGGAACTAAAACTACCAGTGATTTATGAAGCTGCACGACCGTTCCAATAAAATAACCAAGGGAGCTAAGCAGTAAAATGAACATGATGGTTGCTCCAAGCCCCATAAACATCTCCTGGACATTCGAAACATTACCATAATAGATAACAGTTGAATCAAACACAAAATACCTGATCACCCGAATAAAACAGCCTGCCAATATCGCGGTAATCCCTCCAATAACACTACCCGAAACTAAAAAAAGCATGTTCGATACATTACTGCTTAGACGATTTGTAATAAGCACAAAATCATCTTCCCGGTATGCCTTTGTCGTGATAATAATCGCACTGATAAAGCCCCAGATGATTGTAAATCCAATTACTGTGTCCCCAGAATAGTAATCCACGTTTATACTGATCCAGGAATTGCTGCTTCCTCGCCCGCCAGTTGCCCCCAAGGAAATAAGAATCGCCAAAACCTGGAGCATCATAAGGGAGTTAAACATACCAATATATGACCTTAGTTTATACTTATACTGTTTCCTTATAACACTAGCCATACTAGGCGTGGTTAAAGACATCGTCAATTCCCCCTTTTCTTTTATCTGTTAGGTACAGGCACAAATCGTTTGGTGATACTGATGATATTCCACACCCGAATCCCTTAATTTTTCAATTTGTTTTGAAGACAGATCTTTTTTCAGAACAACACTATACGAATGGTTCCCTTCACCGTTTGTTCGATACAATACATCTTGATCAGCGACTAAACCAGTAATTATTTCCTTATCACCACTTAGACCAATTGCAGTTTCTTTCAGTTCCTCTATTGGAGTATGAAAGTATTTCTCCCCATTTTCAATCAGAATAACATCCTCCAGCAAATCCTCTATTTCATCTAAATAATGACTCGATAGAATGATAGAGCGAGGGTGGGCAAGATAATCCTTTAGAAGCGCTCGGTAAAAATCCTTCCGTACTGCAGCATCCATTCCGGTTGTCGGTTCATCAAATATGGTAAGAGGACAATGTGCGGAAATACCTACAATCATATTAAATGTACTTTTGTTCCCCTTTGATAAGTTATTATGTACCTGCCTTGAATCAAAGGAAAAATAGTTAAAAAGTTTAAGCGCAAGTTCCATGTCCCAGTTCGGATAAAAGTTCCCCGCTTCTTCAAGAACCTGTTTTAACGTTAACGCTGTGGGAAAATTCATTTGATCGTCAATGAATATTGTATTTGCGGAAACGGAAAGATTATTAAATGGCTTATTTGAAAAAACCTTAACCTCACCGGCTGTCTCCCGCCAATACCCTGCAATTATTTTTAATAAAGTTGTTTTACCAGCGCCATTTCTTCCTATCAAACCAGTAATTTTGTTTTCTGTAATCGTTAAGGAAAGGTTATTTAGCGCTTTTCTTGATCCATGATTTTTGATTAAAGCATGACATTCGATAACATTCACGTTGCATCCCCCTTACGTTCCTTATTGATTGTCTTAATCATGTCAATCAGTTCATTTTCACTTACATCCAAACGTTCTGACTCCAAAACAACCTCCTGAATAAGCCCTTTAAGTGTTTGATTTTTTCGTTTATCCAGGATGAGTTCCTTAGCATCATTTGAAACAAACTTGCCAAGGCCCCTTTTGTTATAAAGGATATTTTCTTCATAAAGTATATTTAATCCCTTGGCCGCAGTAGCGGGGTTAATGTTAAACAACTCCGCAAGCTTGTATTGAGAATAGACCTTTTCATCTTTAGTAAAATTTCCGTTTAAAATTTCCGTTTCAATCCATTCGGAGATTTGTATATATATCGGTTTCGAACCATCCGCATTAATGAACAAACTTGCAACCTCCTTCAAGGGGATTAGTGCATTAGTGTTGTAATGTACTATATTACATAATATTAGAAAAAGCAATGAAAATTACCTGAAAGTATGAAACCTAAATTTGCTGTAGAATTTTTATGTTAAACTAAATGTAACAAGGCTGATGTATGTAGTCTCGCTAGGAGGGCAGCTATTTTGTACGGGGCACGGTGCTATTTGAAAGGAAATATAAACGAATCGATTTCAGAATTATCAAAATATTAATGACATGGAAATGAGGAATAGCTATGCCCACCAGAAAACAGCTAGCAGAAATTAAAAAGCTTCAGCATATTTGCGAATCACACGAGGCTATCCAGCTGAAACTAAACTGGGATATGCTTAGAACACGTGAGGAAAATGAGAATGCGGATTTTTTTCATTATAAAAATGGAGAACTAGTTGGATTCCTGGGACTCTATGGGTTTGGAAACAAAATAGAGCTATGCGGCATGGTACACCCCCAATTTAGAAGAAAGGGTATATTCTCAAACCTTCTAGCGAATTCCATGAAAATTATATCCAAGCTTAATTACACAACTATCTTATTAAATGCACCCTCAGAGTCAGCTACAGCTAAAGCTTTCCTGGAAAAGTTCCCGTGCGAATATGCAATCACTGAATACCAGATGAAATGGTCAGCAGCCGATCTTAATCTTAATCGAGATGTTACATTAAGAAAGGCTGAACTAGCTGATTTTGATACAGAGATTCAATTAGATGTTCAATGCTTTGGATTTTGCGAAACAGATGCAAAACAATACAATGAACGGACCAAGCACGATGAGACACAGCAATTTTATATGATCGACTATCATGAAAACACAGTTGGCAAGTTGCGCATCGGACACATAGATGGTGAAGCATGGATTTACGGATTTGCCGTCCTCCCGCAATTTCAAGGTATGGGTATTGGACGAAAAGCATTGAGTAATTCTGTAATCGAGGAAAACCGAAATGGGTATCCGATTTTTCTGGAGGTTGAAGCTAAAAATTTGCACGCCCTAAGACTCTATGAATCTTGTGGATTTAAAACATTTCATTCGCAGGATTACTATATTTTGAAAAAGTGACGAGGCGGATTCGGATTCCTCGTCACTTTTCATTTTTACCAGTCTTGACACACCATCAGCATATTTCCATCAGGATCCTTAAATACAAACCATTGATTATGCTTAATTTCTGTAACCAATTCCACACCATTATCCTTCATAAATTGATAGGATGCGTTTATATCATCCGTTCCAAACTGGATTGCTGGGACATTTAATACAGCAAGCCCGCCATTGTCATTGCGCCACTTCGGCATTGTATCCAACACCATTCCCGTACCATGCATATCCACTGCAAACAGATGGTCAAAAATCACTTCCCCATCTTCTAATCCCAGCATTTTTGAGTACCATTCTTTTGCTTTTTCGATGTCTTTTACAGGTATAAAAATAGTATTAATCTTGTTTTTTATTGGACTGTTCATTCTGGCCCTCCCTTACTATCATATATTTCAATATACCTATTATAAATTCCTTCATAAAGAACAAAATTAATTCAGTTTAAGGGAAGTTTTTCTCTTACCACTTTCTAACTCTAAAGTTATCCTGGAGAACCGGCCAATTTTGCGGAAATGGATTCCCCAACACCCAGTAGCTGCCACCTCTTAAACCGTATTCCTTCATGGTATCGTATTTGGCTTGCATACTTCGTGCATCCTCAAACCACACTTCATGCCCCTGACCCTCTTCATCAACATAGCGGAAGAAAGGTGCCTGTGAGGTATTGTCATATTGAATAGCCACACCATATCTTCCCGCAAGCTCAACTGCCTCTTGTGGACTGATCGTCCTGGCAAGTGTCCCTTCAACCCAAGGGATCTCCCAGTCACGTCCGTACAATGGAATTCCCATCACGATTTTATTACGCGGAATTACCGTAATCGCATAATCCAGGACATCACGGACTTTATTAATTGGCGCTATTGCCCTTGGTCTTCCGCCAGCCCAGCCCCACTCATAGGTCATCAATATAATAAAGTCAACAATTTCTCCCTGTGCAGCGTAATCGTGCGCTTCATACAACAATCCCTCCTGCTCACCTGTTTCCTTAGGTGCCAGGGCTGTGGATACACTTAATCCCTCAGGATGCAGCCTCCCGACGACACGGCGCAAAAAGTTATTGTAATTCTCCCGATCTTCTGGGTAAACATATTCAAAGTCAATATTTAATCCTGTGTAGCCTTTTGTACGAATTTCTTCTAATATGTTTGTAATTAGCGTATCCTGCAAATCTGGATTTCGCAAAATAGCTGCTGCTAAATCTGAATTGAAACCTCCTTCCTGGAAATTTGTAATAACAAGAAGCGGTGAGGTATTAGTGGCTCTGGACGCTTCTAATAATGGGTACTCTTGCATTTCTGTAATACTTCCATCTGCTGTAATGCTGTACATAAACGGCGAAAGATAGGTTAAATGCCTGCCCACAGTTAACACTTCTTGACCTCCCTGCTCATTAATCTGCGTTGAATATGCATTAATTTCCGTAATTGGCTTTAACGCTGCTGGAATTCTTAATGTTTGACCCGGATATATAAAGGAAGGATTCGTGATATTGTTAGCCTGTTGAATTCGATTAACCGTTACCCCATAATTCCGTGCAATAGTCCACAACGTCTCACCTGCTTGAACAAGGTGATTTGAATATGGCAGTTCCAGCATATCACCAACAAAAATGAGTGCCGGATTCGAAATATTATTAACCGCTGCAAGTTCTTCGGCTGATACACCAAACCTGTTAGCAATGGCCCATAAATTGTCACCTGCTTGAACAACATATTCACGATTTAATTCTGGAATGACTAGTGACTGACCAACTACAAGCATATTAGGGTTCTGAAGCTCATTCGCTAATATAATTTGATTGAGATCAGCACCATAATTCCGTGCAATTTGCCATAACGATTCTCCACGCCCCACTACATGTATTTGCATTTCTATTCTCTCCCATTTTTAAGCTATATCTATACTATTCTTTAGGTGTTTGTCCTGTTCTGAATCCGGAAAATAGATAACGTCACCAGGCAATCAGCGTTTATAAACGTTTATTCGGCAAACAAAAAGGTATCTCCACTTGCATTTGGAGATACCTCTTATCAACAGCTTATTCATCGCTCGTCTTAATACTAATAAACTTCTCCTCCATCATTTCATTCATTGCGTATTTAACACCTTCTCTTCCAACACCACTATCCTTCCAGCCGCCGTATGGCATATTATCAATCCGGTATGTCGGTATGTCATTGATAATAACGCCACCTGTTTCAAGCCGTTCAGCCGCGTAAAATGCACGTTCCAAACTTGGGGATATAAACCCTGAGTTCAATCCATACCGGGAGTCATTGGCATCCTCAATTGCTTCATCTAACGTATCAAATGGGAAAATGCAGACAATTGGACCGAACACTTCATTTCGAAACACTTTTGAATCACGGTTGACATTTGTAAGTACAGCAGGTTTCATTACATTGCCTTTAACCTTACCGCCACATTCAAGTTTAGCACCCTCCTGCACCGCCTCTTCCAGCCATTCTTGCAAACGTTCCAATGACTTTTTGGAAATAACAGCTGTAATATTCGTCTTTTCATCCATTGGGGACCCCGCTACAAGCTGTTTCGTACGGGCGACAAACCGTTCTAAAAACGCTTCGTATAGTGATTGATGGACGTAAATTCGCTGAATCGAAATACACACCTGACCATTATAGGAAAAAGCCCCCATCACACTGCGTTCAATAATTTTATCGATGTCCACTCCTTCATCGATAATAAAAGGGGAGTTTGATCCAAGTTCAAGTGTTAATTTACGAAAACCTGCCTGCTGCTGGATAAGATGCCCTACCTCAACACTCCCCGTAAATGTCACTTTTTTGACATGTGGGTGAGTTGTTAATGCTTCGCTCAGAACATCCCCTTTACCAGGAATTATGTTTAGTACTCCATCGGGAAGTCCCGCTTCTTTAAAAACCTCTGCAAGAAATAGTGAACTCAATGGAGTTTGTTCAGCAGGTTTTAGTACAATTGAATTTCCCGCTGCAATTGCAGGACCAACTTTATGTGCAACTAGATTAAATGGAAAATTAAAAGGAGTTATTGCCGTAACCACGCCAAGTGGAGTTCGTTTTGTAAATCCAAAACGGTTTTCCCCTCCTTCAGCGGCATCCATCGGAATTCGTTCACCATAATTACTTTTTGCCGCTTCTGCTGAGAAACGGTATGTCTGTACGGTTCGGCTAATTTCCTCCCGCGCATTGCGAATTGACTTCGCTCCTTCAAGTGCAATAATTTTTGCACATTCTTCACTGCGCTCTTCCATAATTGTTGCTGCTTTTGCTAGTATTTTGGCACGGGCGTGGGCTGGATAATCCCTGAACTTTTGAAAAGCAGCATGCGCTTCGACAATTGCCTCTATTGCATCTGCTGGCTCAGCCTGCCCGATTTGCGTCAATTCTTCTTCCGTATGGGGGTTATTTAACGGTTCATATGATTTTGCTTCACGCCATTTTCCGCCAATCCATAATTGCCACTTTTTCTTCATCTGATTTTCCTCCTTACACTACAATTTGCATATATAATCGCCAAGTGTTTTCGACAGCTCTACATTTTCCGAATAATCGACGTCAACATCGACTAAAACAATATCATCACTAGCAAGCGCTTCCTCCAAAGCGGGTAATAATTCATCTGAATGCTTTACCTTAATTCCTTTAGCTCCAAAGCTTTTGGCAAACTCCAAGAAATCTGGATCAGTAAATTCAATAGCATTTGACCGATCATATTTGTTCAATTGCTTCCACTCTATCAATCCATATTTAGCATCGTGGAAAATGACTATTACTATGGCTACCCCAAGGCGTTTTGCAGTTGCTAATTCAACCCCATTCATAAGAAACCCTCCATCGCCAGTAACCGCTATAACTGGCTTCCGGGGATTGGCAAGTTTAGCTGCAATTGCACCTGGAACAGCGATGCCCATCGATGCCCAGCCGTTGGAAATAAGCGTATGATTTGGCTTTTCCGGCTGGTACATACGGGCAACCCACATTTTATGTGCACCTACATCTGAGATAACAATAGCTTCACCTTTCTCTGCCTTTTTTATATCTGCAATAATCCGCTGTGGTTTCACAGGACTTCCTGACACTTCGTCTGACGTATGCAGCTTTTCTACAAGCTGGGATTTTAACTGCTTTACCTCTGGCCAAAGCACCTTTTTGTCAACGTAAGAATCTAAGGCCTTTAATGCTTCTTTTACATCCCCTACCACCTCTGCTTCAAGGGGGTAATAGACATCAATTTCAGCTGGCTGCGTATCAATGTGAACAATTGGATTCATCGCTTCATCATTCCAATATTTTGGCAAATACTCGACAAAATCATATCCAACCGTAATGATGACATCCGCCTGGTCAAAACCGCACAATACATAATCCTTTGCTTGCATTCCGACTGTATACAATGTCAGTGGATGGTCAGACGGTAAAACACCTTTTGCCATAAATGTGTTTACAACAGGAATGTTTTTTGCCTCAGCAAATTGCCGTAATGCATCTGATGCACCATCACGAATTACACCATTACCCGCAAGCAGAATCGGTCGCTTAGCACGATTGATCAATTGAGCAGCCTTTTTAACCTCAGCTTCAGCTGGACTAGATATAGGCAACGGTGTAACAGGAAGTGGTTCACCATCTGTATCCATCATCGCAATATCTTCCGGTAATTCAATGTGAACAGCACCTGGTTTATCAAGAACTGACTTTTTAAACGCTTTACGAATAATTTCCGGAATAGTGTGAGCAACCCTAATTTGCTGGCTCCATTTCGTTATTTCCTCGAACATTCCTACAATGTCAACATATTGGTGGGACTCTTTATGAATACGTTCAAGACCAGCTTGACCTGTAATAGCGACAACGGGTGAGTAATCCAAATAAGCATCACCTATTCCAGTCATAAGGTTAGTCGCACCCGGACCGAGAGTTGCCAAACAAACACCTGGTTTTCCAGTTAATCTTCCATAGACATCCGCCATAAATGCGGCAGCCTGCTCATGGTGTACAACGACAAATTCAATATCAGAGCCAATTAATGAATCAATCAGATCCGTATTCTCCTCCCCTGGAATACCAAAAATATACTTAACACCTTCATTCTCTAAACACTGTACAAACAAATCCGAAGCTTTCACCACTTCGCCTCCTTTAGTGCCCGTTATTTCTCGATTTGTTGCCTGAATAAAGCGCAAGACACGTTTTTGTTTATTATGGATAAGTTGGTACAAAATATGTACAGGAGGTGATATGATGGCTGACTCAACTATCAAAGTGAGTGACAATGGTCCTTATGTTGTGACTGGGTCATACGAGGTAGTGGATGCAGAAGGAAACACTTTTAAAACGAAAAAGGTGGTTTCCCTGTGTCGCTGCGGGCATTCCTCCAACAAACCTTTTTGTGATGGTACACACAAGGAAATAGATTTCGACAGCGCACCACGTGCAGATAATAGTTAATCCAGACTCCCTAAATAATCCTAACCGCCATTCCAAAAAAGATTGGCGGTTAAATAATTTGTCTTCCTTTTTTTTTCTCGTATACTTTAGTTAAGTTCAATAAAAAAGGATGACTTAGTATGATTATCAGAGAACGTCAAAATGGATTTGTCATGATAGAACAGGATAACCATGCAGCTATTTCCGGTCAGCTGATAACAAATTGGAAGGATTCACTTTTCGAAGGACATGAATTTAGGAAATCTGTAGAATATGCCATTTATAAGCATGATTGTGGATGGGTTCCATTTGACAAAGAACCCTTTTGGAACGATTACCAGCAAGCCCCTTACTCATTTGTCGATTTTCCAACTTTACCAAAGCTTGTATTTTATAAAAACGGAATCGATGAAGTGGAATATGCTGATACCTATGCTGCGCTTTTATCCAGCAACCATTACATGCAGTTTCTATTACATGACAACTCACCGGAAGGACAAAAGTTTGTACAGCAGGAAAAAGACCGTCAGAAAAAAATAATCCATACATTAACGAATTTTGATCAAAGCTTATTTGAATTTCATTATGGGCTGCTAAAATTATGCGATAATGTATCATTATATATTTGTTTAAATGAACCGGAATCGTCAACGGAAACCACGCATCATTTCTTTAAAGATGGTGTACCAATTCCATCTACTCTGCCTATTTACGATGACTACAATTTAAAATTGCATTGGAAAGATGCTGGGACAATAGAAATGAGCAAGTTCCCTTTTAAAGCACCAATTACGATTAGGCTGAAACAAAAGATTTTAACAAAAGATATTATTACAAGATATGGGCTATTAAAAAGCTATCAGAACAGTCATTTTCAGGAAATTAAAATACGTCTAGTTCCTGCAGAATGAATAAATCACACTATCAAACAAAAAATAATACAGGGAAAGGTACTCACCATTGCTTAATATTGACATATGATTAATAAAATGATTAAATAATAATAGAATTTCAAAGGGGAGTAGCTTTAACAGTATAGTCGTCATTACAGAGTGTTCGTTTGACTCTCGGCTTTACTGGCAACTTACGGTGTTGTTAGCAAGACCTTTGCCAATGATGGTAAAGGTCTTATTATAATTTAGAGGCCTTTACCACATTGATTGGTAAAAGCCTCTATTTTTTATTTTGGAAGGGAGTATTCTACGTGGAATCAATTTGGCTAGAATATGGATGGACATTATTAATACTAATTGGACTAGAGGGTATTTTGTCTGCTGACAACGCACTCGTTCTGGCAGTTATAGCAAAACACCTGCCAGATGACCAAAAAAAGAAAGCAATCAATTACGGTATTATTGGGGCATTTGTTTTTAGATTTGCTGCCCTTTTTGCGATATCCTTTATAGCAAATGTATGGCAGGTACAGGCAATCGGTGCAGCATATTTGATTTATTTAGGCTTAAAGCATGTAATCGGAAATGTCTTCGGTTCAGATAAGGATGAAAAGGATGATGTGGAGGAGGAATCCGCTGGTAAAGGCTTCTGGCCAACAGTAGCCAAAATCGGTTTAGCGGACCTTGCCTTCGCGATCGATTCAATTCTTGCAGCTGTGGCACTTGCTATCGTGCTGCCACCAACCGATCTGCCGCAATTTGGCGGAATGGATGGCGGACAATTCCTAATCGTCGTGATCGCAGGAATTGCTGGTTTAATTTTAATTAAATTCGCTGCTAACTGGTTTGTTAAACTTCTTGATGACAGGCCAGGTCTTGAAACAACCGCTTATTTGATCGTTGCATGGGTTGGGGTCAAACTCGCTGTTATTACACTAAGTCATGTAGAAATCTTACCAAAAGACTTTCCGCATAGTACCGGATGGACACTTACCTTCTGGGGAGTCCTTCTTGCAATCGCCATTATCGGGTGGTTTGTTTCAGGTAAAACTGGTCCAAAAAAAGATACAAATAATTAATCCTATCTCTGAACATCCTAACATGATCTTTCTTGTTAGGATGTTCTTTTCTTTCTGAACAAATTGAATTTGTTCGCTCTATTGATCTTTTTCCTTCCGTATGTCATCTTTTTAATCCTTTCAATACGTGCTTCCGAAATGCTTCTAATCAATTCTTCATTAAATCCCATCGAAAATTCCTCCCATTCTTAACTTCCTTACAATTGTTATGATATATCGAAATAAACTCCCAGTCGTCGGCTTCCTGACCGAAATTCACGTACAAAAAAGCCCCACCCTCAAAGTAGAACTCCTACGACTCCAGACTGATTTTATACATCATTCATCATATTACCTTTACTGTCACAGTATTATGTTATATGCAAGGAGATGATGAATTGATTCAGGGAAAACTATCGTCCGACCTTCTTCGCGGGCATACTGACACCATGATTTTAAATCTTTTGCTTAGCGGAGATAAATATGGCTATCAAATTACAAAGCTAATTTACGCAAATTCAGGTGAAAATTATGAATTAAAAGAAGCAACAATGTACTCAAGCCTTAAACGTCTGGAAAAGGAAGGAAATATCACTTCCTATTGGGGTGATGCCAATCAAGGCGGGCGAAGAAAATATTACAAAATTACCCCAATCGGCGAAAAAACGTATAAGCAAAATAAAAGAAACTGGGAGCAGGCAAAATTTATTCTGGAAAAACTGCTCTAAGGAAGGAAAGGTGAACAAGAACGAACAACTAAAGGCGTATGTCCACACTATTTTTGCACCTTATCAGGATATAAAGAGTGCAAATGAATTTGAGGAAGAACTATTGCAAAATTTGTTAGAGAAATATAGCGAGCATAAACAAAATGGTTATAGTGACCAAGATGCATACCAAATGACAATAGATTCTGTCGGAGATGTATCAGAGCTTATTGATACACTGAACCTTTCGTACAATGAGCTAGAGGAAGCGATTCAAATGAATTTTTCCAAACAGCGCTTAACAGATTCAGACTTCCAATCTGTTTCCGTCCATGATGGCAAATTTAATTACAGTAATTTAAAACGCTCCGATTTCAGTAATTCTGATTTAAAAAATAGTACCTTTAAAGGCAGTGATTTAACGGAATGCACATTTGAAAACGCCAATTTGACCAAAACATTATTTAGAAATTCAAATTTAAACAAAGTTACCTTTAACAATTGTATTTATGTTGGGACTTATTTTAAAAGATGTAATTTAACTGGTCTGGTTTTTGACGGTGAAACCTTCAGGTCAAATGTCCAATTCCGTGGAAACGATCTAAAAAAGGCCGATTTTAATGGAGCGACGATGGATCAGCTAACATACAACTTTCTAAAGGCTTCTGACGCTGATCTCAGCAATGTAATAATTCATAAAGGAGGATTATAAGTATGGGCTTGCCAACAGCACTAATAGTTTGTACCGCAATTATTTGTGTGACTGTATTTATAACCGTTGTAACTGTTAAAGGAATGGATATGGGAGATTAGACTATTGGCACCTTTCCGATTATGGAAGGGTGTTTTCTAATTTTCGCAAATTTTATTTCTGCAATTATGGTCAGGCATTTATATAGGGGAGTGATTTTCCTTGTCATATTACTTTTGCCTGCCTGCTATTTCACAAAGTTTATATAAATAATACTGACCACGGAGCTGTTCCTTAATCAAATTATCCATATGGAATAAGGAATCCCTGACTATTTTTATTGCGTGTGAAATACTATTATGGTCCACTTCCTTAAGGACATTTCGAACAATATCAAGGGAATATACCGCGGTCCTTAATGTACGGATGATCAGCAATTTGCGCAAATCACTTTGACTGTACATCCTGTATCCATTTCCCTGATCGCGCTTGGGTACAATTAATCTTTCTTTCTCCCAATGCCGTAATGTCGAGTTAGTCACCCCAATTTCTTCTGCCGCTTCTTTTATCGTATACCATTTCTTGTCATTTCGGGCGTCAAACTTTTCTAACTCTTCATGACTAAGTACCTTCATTGCCTGCTCAGCCTTTTGTTTCTCTTTAAATAAATTCACCTGTACATTATTAACAATCCAAAGTGCATCAGCAACTTTGTTTTCATGGATTAATGGCATAACCTTCCGGACTACTTCCATCCCAAACCCTGTACTCATTGATCGAATACATTCAAAATATGCTGCATGCACTTCCGTATATATTCGATATCCATTTGCTGCACGCTCGGCTTTTGGGACGATTCCCCATGATTCATAATGCCGTAATGCACTTGTACTAATATTTAATTTTCGTGCAATATCAATCGGTTTAATCATTGGAATTCCTCCTTAATAGCAGTTTAAAACATTATTAAAAAAGATTAAAGTCCAATGACGGATAATTAGCTTCTAAGCCCTTTGTTTCAACATTAATTTTTATCAACCTTTAGACTTGCATTAATGTTATACAATTAATTTATAAAAGCGTTAAAAGGAGGAATTACCTTGAAAGACACTATTATTATCAAAGGTGCACGGGAGAATAATCTTAAAAATATTACACTTTCGATTCCCAAGCATAAGCTCGTCGTATTGACTGGACCATCCGGATCTGGAAAATCGACGTTGGCAATGGATACGCTGCAAAGGGAAAGCCAAAGACAATATATGGAATCGATGGGGATGGCAACAGATGGATTCAGTAAACCAAAAGTTGATTCCATGATTGGCTTGTCCCCCTCTATTAGTGTCGGCCAGCATGTGACAAACCGGAATCCCCGTTCCACAGTTGGAACCATAACAGATATGTATACGTATTTACGATTGATCTATGAAAAATTGGGTGAACGCCTTTGTCCTAACTGTCAAACTGCAATTTTTCCTACCCTTGAAAAAGGTGAAGACCATGAAGACTCATCTAAACAATATATTCACTGTCCAAATTGCCATCACCTTATAGAAAAACTTACACGTTCACACTTCTCGTATAATACATTGGAGGGTGCATGCACGACATGTGGTGGTCTTGGCAATGTAGTGGACATTCATTTAGAATCTGTTTTCGATGAAGATTTGAGTTTACGTGAAGGCTGTGTCAGGATCAGCATTTGGAATGGAACATACGGTGATTACCAAAGGAATATTTTAAAGGCAGCTGCCAATCATTACGGAATACCGTTCGATGAGAATCTGCCTTTGAAGGATTTTGACGATGTACAACGGGACTTACTGTATTATGGCGTGGAAAGTGAAGTCTTTTCTTCCCATTTTCCAAATGTAAAGCCACCTAAAACTGTTGGGAAAGGAAAGTTTGAAGGAATTCTTACTGGTATGTGGAGAAGATACAAAGAAAAAGATGGTCATTCAGGGGAGGCTGCTTATTTCTTTTCCCAGTCTTGTCCCGATTGTAATGGTAAACGGCTTAAAAAGGAAAGCAGGGAAGTACTAGTCGCGGGTGCCCCAATCACAGATGTTTCAACCTTATCTATTGAAGCAATGCATTCTTGGTTGTTAAAACTTCAAAAGTCACTTGATTCAGATGATTATGCGGTTGTAGAAACGTTTTTACTAGACTTAATTTCAAAGGTAAATCGAATTGTCCATGTAGGTTTAGGATATTTATCACTCGACAGACAGACAATAACACTTTCTGGAGGGGAAGCGCAGCGGCTGAGGTTAGCATCCATTCTCGGTTCAGGACTGACAGGGGTCCTCTATATTCTAGATGAGCCAACTTTGGGCCTTCATCCAAAAGATACAAAAGGGTTAGTAACCATTATGAAGCAGCTCAGAGACTTAGGAAATACTGTTCTTGTCATTGAGCACGATTTAGATGTAATGAAAGAGGCGGATCATATTATTGACATAGGACCTGGTGCGGGTATACACGGCGGGACTGTAGTAGGAGAAGGAACATTGGACAGACTAATGACACAAGAGCAGTCCATTACAGGAGCATTTTTAAGAGAAAGACCTTTACCATCTAAGAATCGCCGAAAAGGTACCGGACAGTTTTTGACCATTCATAACACTACGAAACATAATTTAAAAAATGTAACGGTATCCATCCCATTAGGTTGTCTTGTTTCTGTCACGGGTGTTTCAGGATCCGGGAAATCTACGTTAATTTTCGATGTACTTGCTTCTTTCGAGGATGGTATATATCAGGATTGTGATAGCATTTCTGGTTTCTTGGCGGTTAATAAAGTAATTAAAGTTAGTCAGTCACCGCTAAGTCGCATGCAGCGCTCAAATGTTGCCACATACACGGAGGCTTTTACATTAATACGAAATCTGTTTGCCAGTCTGCCTGAAGCGAAAGAAAATAAACTGAAGCCAAAAGACTTTTCCTTTAACACTCCTGGCGGGAGATGTGAAAACTGTCAGGGACTTGGATTTGTTTCGATAGCCATGTATTTCTCCCCAGATATAGAAGTACAATGTCCTGTTTGCCATGGCTCACGTTTTAAAGAAAATATATTACAGATCACTTACGAGGGTTGTTCCATTTCTAACATTTTGGATATGTCAATCGAAGAGAGCTTGCCTCTTTTTAAAGATCATAAAAAATTATTTCCAATTGTTCAATTATTAAATGAAATTGGGCTTGGTTATCTGAAATGGGGACAATCACTTACAACATTATCTGGTGGTGAAGGACAGCGTCTAAAGCTAGCAAAAGAATTAAATAAACAAACAACCAACCACACACTCTATTTGCTGGACGAACCATCAACAGGTCTGCATCCGACAGATGTTAAACAGTTACTGTTACTTTTAAATAGACTTGTAGATGCAGGAAATACTGTTATCGTTGTTGAACATAACAGTGATCTGATTAGTGAATCGGATTGGGTAATTGATCTTGGTCCAGAAGGCGGAAGTGCTGGAGGAAGAGTCGTTGCTGAAGGTACCCCAGAAGAAATCGCTGATGCTAAAGACTCTCATACTGGTGCTTATCTGAACTTAAAGTAAGACAGGAAAGGGAGAAAAACGGCGTTTAAGGTTGTGGTTATTAGGATAGCTCATCCAGGCAAGCATAAACGCCCTTACCTTCTCTTTTAATAAATGACGACAGGAGTACAAACAATGGAAAAATCAAAAAACGAAAGCCTAAAACCTTTTTTATCCCTGCTAATGTCAACCAACATTCCTAAAATTGCACTGACAATAGGTCTCATAGGCAGTGTTTTTACAACCCTTGTTGGTCTTTCTATACCGTTATTAACAAGGGAATTGGTAGATGGCTTCTCCGTTGAATCGCTAAGTATCACGCTCATCATTGCGATTGGAGTTGTGTTTATTTTGCAAGCTGTTTTAGATGGTGTATCTACGTATTTGCTTGCTGCAGTTGGCCAAAAGATTGTTGCCAGATTAAGAGAGCTGATGTGGCTAAAGCTAATTCGGCTGCCGGTCAGCTATTTTGATAAGAAAAAAAGCGGTGAATCAGTAAGCCGTGTTGTTAACGATACAGGCATCGTAAAAGACTTAATTTCACAGCATTTTCCACAATTCATAACAGGGATTATTTCGATTATCGGTGCGATTATCATTTTACTTATTATGGATTGGAAAATGACACTATTGATGCTGCTCTCCGTTCCTGTAACAATAGCTATTATGATGCCCCTTGGCAAGCAAATGGCAAAAATCTCACGTGGCTTGCAAGATGAGACAGCTGGTTTCCAAGGTGATATCCAGCAAACATTAAGTGAAATCCGCTTGATGAAATCCTCGACAGCAGAACAGTCCGAACAATCAAAAGGTATTTCCGGAATTGGGAAATTACTGAACTTCGGCTTAAAAGAAGCACGTATTTTTGCCCTGATTGGTCCACTGATCTACCTTATTATCATGGTAGTTATTGTCGTTATTATCGGTTATGGAGGAATACGAGTCGCAGAAGGCTCCATGTCTACTGGTTCACTTGTTGCATTTTTGCTCTACCTGTTTCAAATCGTTTTTCCAATTACATCATTTGCAATGTTTTTTACCCAATTACAAAAAGCCAAAGGTGCAACGGAGCGGATTATTGAAATACTGGATGTATCACTGGAAGAGGGGCAGGATGGCATCCATAAAGATATTACGAATGAAACTGTTTTTGTCCAGGATGTTTCATTTTCCTATAGTGATGATGAACCAGTGCTAAAAAATATTTCACTTGAAGCCCGTCCAGGTGAAATGATTGCTTTTGCCGGACCAAGCGGCGGGGGTAAAACGACGATGTTCGGTCTGCTCGAACGCTTTTACGAACCAGATTCGGGAGAAATTCGAATTGGTACGATTCCTATTAAAGATTTATCGATGGAATCGTGGCGCAGTCAAATTGGCTATGTTTCACAGGAAAGTGCGATGATGGCAGGTACAATCCGGGAAAATCTATGCTATGGTCTAAACGATCAGGAAATTTCTGATGAACGATTGTGGGAAGTAGCTGAAATGGCCTATGCTTCCCAATTTATCAAAGCATTTCCGAGTGGATTGGACACAGAAGTTGGAGAACGAGGCGTAAAATTATCTGGTGGTCAGCGACAGCGAATTGCCATCGCACGTGCTTTCTTGCGTGATCCTAAGATTCTTATGATGGATGAGGCAACGGCAAGCTTAGATAGTCAGTCAGAAGGTATTGTCCAACAAGCATTAACACGTTTAATGGAAGGACGAACCACCTTTGTCATTGCCCATCGATTATCAACAATTGTTGACGCTGATAAGATAATTTTTATCGAGAACGGGCAAGTAACCGGCAGCGGAACTCACCAGGACCTAACAAAATCCCATCCATTGTACCGCGAATTTGCAGAACAGCAATTGACATAGCAAAACTAAAATTGGTGGCTGGGAAATTACGTTCGGCTCAAAAAACGAACGAATACAGGACAGGAAATTTAGAATGTTACTTTTTAAAATGTGGGATCTTAATACGTATTTGACGTAAACTGCGACGTAAGGAATAATTCATATTCCGTTAAATTAAAACTAGCTTGAGAATATTATAAAATAACCGACAATATCATATGTAGTGCATTATAATCTCATTGCAATGATGAGTAGAACGAAATAGAAAAATCATTTACCCTTATACTAGCAGCCCGTATACACGGAGACTCCTGTGGGAGATGAGGCATCGGTGAGACCCCGGAGCGACGAGCAAAACATCCACCGCATAAGCTACGAGTTGTGAGGAGTGCAGCATCACCGAAAATGCTTGCAACACGACGAACACCCAGCGTGAGGAGGCTCATCAGCCGCCCACGGAAAGCGAAGTGTATACGGGCTGCGGGACCAAAGAGCGTCCAAAATAATGCAAAATCACCACAAGTATTTACGTCGCATTTTACGGAAACTACGACATTAAAATGCAAGAATTCTTCCCTTTTCGCTAGAATTATACTATACTTAGATTTGGCTTTTCTGAAATACGTGGTTCGAAACCATCCCACGAAAAAAAACTAGGGAGCGATTTATTATGAATATCAGAACATTAGTCGTAAATGCCTTAATTGCTGCATTGTATATTGCAGTATCTGGGTTAATCCAGCCAATTGCATTTTCGAGTATTCAGTTTCGCATTCCGGAAATGTTTAATCACTTAATTGTATTTAACAAAAAGTACTTTTTCGGAATTGTACTAGGTGTATTTTTAGCTAATTTATTCTTTTCACCATTGGGAATATACGACCTTACTTTCGGGGTTGCCCATTCTGCAATTTCTTTGGGAATCGTTATATTATTATCTAAATATATCAAAAATGAATGGTTTTTATTGATAGCTAACACACTAGTATTTACGTTCAATATGTTTATTATTTCATTTGAACTTAATTTAGCTTTAGAACTGCCATTCCTCGTAACATGGTTAACAACCGCTGCTGGCGAGTTTGTTGTCCTGGCAGTTGGTATACCAATTATGTATGCTTTAAATAAACGAATTCAGTTCAATAAGCTAATATAAAATAAAACTCCATTTATCGAGGATTTTACTGACCGTTAACCCAGGATAGAATTAAGGAGCTGCAAACTATAAAGTTGCAGCTCCTTTTTCTTTAGATTATATATGATACACATCGCGCAAATCCGTTAACCCGCAATGTATTTATAGAACTGACTATTATAAAGGCCAGCAAAGAAACCCTTTTTCGATAAAAGTTACGAAAATTATCCTTGTTCAATCATCTTTCCTTGATCACCAAAAAGAAATATCCGAACTAATACAAATTCTAAGTAAGAATGAATAAGCAGACTCATCCTTCAATATCCCGCTTTTTATATCCAATAAAACCGAAAACCACCAAAACTAACGCCATTATCGTTAGAGCAATTATTGGCATCCACTTCATATCCTCAACCGGCAGCTGCGGAATATAACCGAACGGAGAAAGCTTTCCAGCCCATTCTGGAAATTGGAACAACCCTCCCAAATAAAGAACAATAAAAGAATAAAATACATATAACCAGATTAGACTAGTCAATTTGGGAAGAATGCCGATTAACAAAACAGCAGCACCAATCATAACAAGAATCGCAGGATAGTACACTAGTGCCGCTCCATAAATCGTGTCAAATGAAAAACTATCTTCCATAACGGCTGTTCCTGCTGACCAAAGACCAATCGCAGCGAGTGAAATCATGATAAACCCATTTACAGCGGCAGCAATAAAATAGCTGCCTATAAGTCTAGTACGAGAAACCGCCCTGCTTAGCAAATGTTCAATGCGATTCTTTTTCTCCTCGCTATTTAATTTAACCATTGCCATTACAGGAGGAACAGTTGAAAGTATCCCCATTATAATCATTAACATCGGAATAAATTGTTCCGTTAATGTATACCCTTCCTTAGCCACAAGCATTTGCTCCAGCATCTCATTACCTTCAAAGAAAGTTTCCAAGTCACCTAAAACAGATCCGTAAGAAAGACCCATCACAAGCATGCCAATTGCCCAAGCGATTGTTCCAGTTCGCTGCAATCTTACGGCTAGACCGATTGGGCTTTGCAAAAAGGCAGTTGCGTTTTTTCTTCCAGGTCTTGACGGAAAAAAGCCTGCTTCTAAATCCCGAATTGCATTTAAATAGCCTGCTAGTATAAATAGAATAATAGATACGCCAATCATCAATAAAACTGGCCACCAGTTATTAGCAGAATATGCCTCTGTTTGTGTAACCCATCCCAGAGGCGAAAGCCACGATAACGCTTCATTGCTAACATCACCTACAGCTCGAACAAGATATGCGATTAAAAGAACCGCAATCGAATAACCAACCACCCCGCGGGAACTTTCTGAAAGCTGTGCAAATACAGCTGTTACACCCGTAAAAAATATCCCGGTTACCCCTAAGACAGCACCATAAAGCAAGGAACCCTCAAGCCCCATACTTTCTATACCTAATGCATACAATCCAAAACCAGTGGTAAATGCCAATACCACATTCGTTGCAGCTAAAACTAAAATAGCAGCATTCACATTAGATAGTCGTCCTACCGGCAGTGAACGGATCATCTCAATACGTCCATCTTCCTCATCTGCTCTTGTATGCCGGTTGACAAGAAGAATACTCATCAGCCCAACAACAATCGCTGTAAAAAGCAGCATTTGATGAGTCGTCATGGCACCAGTAGTGTAATTATTAAGATCACCAGGTCCTACCATTGCTGTCATTGCGGGGTTTTGCATTGTTTCCGCCATGGTATCCCTTTCTTGTTGGGACGAATACATACCATCAAATGCAATTGGAATAATCAGCGTAAAGAAGGCAATTCCTACTAACCATAAAGGAATACGAATACGATCCCGTCTTATTATCATTTTAGACAAAGACCCGGTATTTTTATAAATTGATCCAGCCATCAGGATACACCTCCTGCTCCTTTACTTTCATAATGACGCATAAATAAATCCTCCAATGTCGGTGGTGTACTTTCCAATTTCACAATGCCAAATTGAGTCAAATGTTTTATAACTGAATCTAATTCTTCCGTATCCACCTGGAAGGAAAGGTCCTTATCCCGTTCTTCAATATCATGTACACCTTTTAATTCATTTAAAGAAGTAAGTGGCTGCTTCGTTTCAACAAGCAGATTTGTTCGTGTTAAATGACGCAGTTCACTCAACGAGCCAGTTTCAATGATTTTGCCTTGACGAATAATACCCACCCTGTCACATAATTTTTCAACCTCAGATAAAATATGACTGGAAAGCAAGACACTTTTCCCTGCTTTCTTCGCATCCTTCACACATTCCTGGAAGACCTGTTCCATTAACGGATCAAGCCCTGAGGTTGGCTCATCCAAAATATATAAGTCGGCATCAGATGAGAATGCCGAAACTAACGCAACCTTCTGTCTATTTCCTTTTGAATAGGTACGGCATTTTCTAGTTGGATCCAGATCAAATTTCCTGATCAATTCTTCTCGTCTGCTTTGATTATTTCCCCCGCGCAGCTTTACAAAGAGGTCAATAACCTCCCCACCAGTTAAATTCGGCCACAAATTAACATCACCCGGAACATATGCAATACGTTTATGAATTTCAACAGCCTCTGCCCAAGCATCCTTGCTGAAAATTCTTACCTGACCTCCCGTTGCCTTTATAATCCCCAGCAGTACACGGATTGTAGTTGACTTACCAGCACCATTTGGACCGATAAATCCAAAAACCTCTCCTTCTTTAACCTCAAGATTAACGCCGTCAAGTGCCGTAAACTTTCCAAACCTTTTCGTTAAGTTATCGACCTTTAATACAGTCATTTTCTAGAACCCCCTATTTTCTGTAAAAGCTCAATTTCAAAATATCCATATACTCATAGAACTCTTCCCAGATTGGATCATAATTAATGGTTGTTAAATTTTGGCCATGAAGTCGTTTTTTTAAGTCATTCTCATAGCCTTCCATGGACCATCGGATAATCTGAAATATTTTATCTACATCAGCATCATCACGGAACATTGTTTTATCGATATTCTCATAGATAATGGAGTGTCCTCGTGCATAAAGCTCTTCAAATTTCCTTTTTAACGGTAACGGCAAATCCAGCTCATCCTCTAAAAGAAAAGTACCCGCAAAATAAAAAACTTCAGCATTTTCTGCAAAGCATTTCATTTTTATTTGCCCTGCTTTTTTCATACGTTCAATCATATCGGGGTCATCTATATCAATCATATTTAAATACTTATACATTACGATATCAAGTGCGTAATCAATTAAATAATGGTAAAGCTCTTTTTTATTAGTGAAATAATAAAATAACATTCCCTTTCCGATTCCAGCGCTTTTTACAATTTGATTCGTTGACGCCCTTTCATATCCATTCTCTGCAAATTCTTTTAGTGCAGCATTTAAAATGCGCTGTTGTTTATTTTCATCGAGGTTTTTAAAAGTTTGTGTAATGCCCATCACCCCATTTAATTATTTTTATTCATGTTTCCAGCGAGTAGACCAATTCGGTCGATTCAAGGATAACATCGTAGACCACCCCGGTCAATGAGTTTTTTTGTCGATAAAAGACAAAAAGAGTGGACTGATTATAGTCCACTCCTCACTATTTTAATTCATTAAGTTACGTAAGGTTCAAGTGTATATGTAAAGTTTTTTATAAAAAATATTCCTATGATATAAAGCAATAGTGCCATCCCTTTATATATGGAATGACACTATTGCTCACTAAATTAATCTATTTCATTGTAACTGCAAACAACCTGCGCAACTGATTTTGCCGCAACAAGGAGCGCATCTTCATTAATATCAAATTTAGGATGATGATTAAAATATGGCTCCTCCACCCCTTTTGGCGTACAGCCAATATAAAAGAAGCAGCCAGGAATCTTCTCTAAATAGTAAGCAAAGTCTTCCGAAGGTGAAAGCTTTGGAAACTCTCGCACTTCTTTAATATCTTTATCGTTCATACTTTGCAGACTTTCAGCAACCATTCCTGTTATTTCCGGATCATTGTATAACGGCGGGTAGTCAGCAGCATAATCAAGCTCACACTTCACACCAAATTCTTCTTCTATTCCTCTTACAATTCGCTTAAATTCTTTTTCAATCGTTTGACTGGTTTCATCACTCATATAACGAATATCGCCCTCAAGCTCCACACTATCTCGAATAACATTGAACGTGCCTTTACCATCAAATGAACCTATCGTGACAACTCCTGACTCAAAGGGATTTAACCTTCTGCTGACAATTGTTTGAACCGCAGTAACAAAATAGGAACCAGCTACAATGGAATCATTAGCCATATGCGGGGAAGAACCGTGACCACCAATCCCTTGAATTACTAATTTAAAATGAGTCCTCCCGTTAAACGAATAACCGCTATGGTATCCAACAACGCCAGCAGGAGCAAGCGGTAATACATGTGTACCGAAAATAGCATCCAGGTCGTTTAATATCCCCGATTCAACAATACTTTTTGCCCCACCCGGAGGCATTTCTTCAGCATGCTGATGAATTATCTTTATTGTACCTTTAATTGAATCCTTAAATCGAATTAAACAATCAGCAAGGATGAGCATATAGGCTGTATGTGCGTCGTGGCCACATGCATGCATGACGCCATCATTTTTCGACTTAAATGGAACATCAGCTTCTTCCGTAATCGGCAGTGCATCAAAGTCTGCTCTGAGTCCAATTGTTTTTCCGGGTTTACCACCCTTAATGGTGACAATAATACCATAGCCATTCCCTACATTTCGCTCCATTTCAACATCTTTTCCCTCATAAAAATCAGCGATGTACTGAGCCGTATTTTCTTCCTTAAAAGACAATTCAGGGTTTTCATGTAAAAAGCGACGAATTTCGATCATTTCATCTTTACGTGACGCTAACATTTCCAATAGCTCGTTTCTCATTTTTATGACTCCTTCTTTTGCATGTATTGATGATCATTCTAAACAAAAATAAAGAGGTTATCAAAATCTAGTTTTGACAACCCCTGCCTATTTTAATTAACCCTTAGTTGTATTCCGTTTCCAGAAGGGTCTTCCGTACTGTAATAATCCTGTCCTTTTACAACACTGACACCCATTTGTTCCAACCGGGCAATCACCTGTTTTCTAGTTGCTTCATTTGGAAAAACAAGCGAATACCAGTTAAGCCCTACGCTGTTCTTGGCAGGTGTTCTGGCACCTATACCGTTCCATACATTTAACCCTATGTGATGATGATAGCCACCCGTCGAAGTAAATAATGCACCAGGGTATTTCGTAACTACAGTAAATCCAAGACCATTTGTGTAAAAGTCATTCGTTTTCTCCAAGTCCTGAACGTGTAAATGTATGTGTCCCATCACGGTATCCTTTGGCAGTCCATCCCATTCATGATTACTTTCTGCAAGGAGTCCATCTCCATCTAATGGGTCTGTAGCCATCGCAACTTCACCACCCTCTGACCAGGTCCATTCTGATGAAGGACGATCATGGTAAACCTCAATCCCGTTTCCGTCTGGATCAGACAGATAAAGAGCTTCACTGACAGTATGATCGGATGCTCCCAACCGGACTTTTGAATTGATTATGTGTTTTAAAAACGCTGAAAGATCTGCACGTGTTGGCAATAGAATTGCAAAATGATATAAACCAGAAGTCCTTTCTTCTTTAGGGACTACATTGCCAGGCTGTTCCAATGTTAGAAGCGGCGTTTTGCCATCTGCTGTTAATACCGCTTTACGATCAGTCTGCTCTAGTACCTGAAATCCAATAGCAGCTTGATAAAAAGCAAGTGATTTATGCAGATTGATTACATTAATACTAAGTTCCCCAACAAATATGGCCGGTTTTTCAAAAAATTTCTTTTCCATTTATATCTTCCTTTTTTATTTTTGTCATTATCTATTACTATTCGATACAAGGTTACTTTATGTAATTAATTATACTTCTAAAATATCTTTTTGTCAAAAAAATAAAGCAGGAAATCAAGTCCCCGCTTTAACAAAGCCATCAACTATCTTCACGAAGCATTTGCTGTAAATGATTTAATTCTTTGTTCAACTCATCCATCATGATTTCCATACCTTCTTTTTTGGAAATGTTTTCTGGTAAATGAATTGGCTCTCCATAAATTATTTTTGCCTTCTTGCGTTTAAGGAGGTCTTTGAAGTTATTCGGTCCGACATATGCAACAGGAACAATAGGAGCTTTTGAATACCCCGCAATGGTTACTGCTCCCCTTTTTAACGGGACCTCTTCACTTGTTCTTGTTCCACTGGGAAATATACCAACTACCTTCTCTTCCGATAGCAATTTGCGAGGAATTTTTATCGAACTTGGCCCAGGGTTTTCGCGATCAACTGGAAATGCATTCAACTGCTGCATCAGCCATTTAAGTGAACCCCTTTGAAACAATTCCTTTTTGGCCATGTAATGGATTTTAATTGGTAATACCGAAATTCCAAGCCATAATATATCAACCCATCCTGTATGTGTACAGGCAATTACATATCCGCCTGATTGCGGAAGGTTATCTTTTTGATAAACTTTTAGTCTGCCAAATATACTGAGGAAAATTTTTAGAACATACGCTGCAAAATAATACATGAATGATTCCTTCTTCCAATATATTTTTAGGTTTCTATATTATTTTAGCACAAAGTATTATTACCTGGTACTAAAATTTACTTAATTTTACTGGTTTTCATTCAACGACAGGAATTAATTTTATCTTACTGGGCAACGTAAATAAAAGATTAATTAAAATAAAAAGGATGATAATCAATGAACAAAGATCACCAAACAAATATCGAGAATGAGGACACTTTAACAACCCGGCAAGGCCACCCCGTTACGAACAATCAAAGCATTCGAACAGTAGGAAATCGGGGACCTGCTACACTAGAGAACTATGATTTTATTGAAAAAATCAGTCACTTTGATAGGGAGAAGGTTCCTGAACGCATCGTGCATGCACGTGGTGCTGGTGCGCATGGTTATTTTGAAACATATGGAACTGCAGGAGATGAGCCTGTTTCGAAATATACAAGGGCAAAGGTTTTTCAGGAAAAAGGGAAACAGACTCCAGTGTTTGTCCGATTTTCAACAGTTGTGCATGGCCTGCATTCTCCTGAAACGGTTCGCGACCCACGTGGATTTGCGATTAAGTTTTACACAGAAGATGGAAACTGGGATTTAGTAGGAAACAATTTAAAAATCTTCTTCATTCGTGATGCTATGAAATTTCCTGATATGATTCATGCATTTAGACCTGATCCCGTAACAAATATTCAGGACAGTGAACGATTCTTTGATTTTTGCGCAAATTCGCCGGAAAGCTTTCATATGGTTACATTTGTTTATTCACCATGGGGAATCCCTGCAAACTACCGAATGATGCAAGGATCTGGTGTGAATACATACAAATGGGTAAACCAGGAAGGTGAAGCGGTCCTTGTGAAATACCACTGGGAACCGAAACAAGGAATCAAGAATTTGACTGTAAAAGAAGCGAGTGAGATTCAGGCAACAAACTTTAACCACGCAACACAGGATTTATATGATGCAATTGAACGCGGAGAATATCCAGAGTGGGAATTATTTGTACAAATTATGAGTGATGATGATCATCCCGAGCTCGATTTTGATCCGCTTGATGATACAAAAATATGGCCCAAAGATCAGTTTCCATGGCTACGAGTAGGAAAAATGGTTCTAAACAAAAACCCTGAGAACTATTTTACGGAGGTCGAACAAGCGGCATTTGGTACAGGAGTATTGGTTGATGGACTTGATTTCTCCGATGACAAAATGCTGCAGGGTAGAACGTTCTCCTATTCAGATACACAGCGTTACCGTGTAGGAGCTAATTATCTTCAGCTTCCTGTTAATGCTGCGAAGAAACGGGTGGCCACCAACCAAGCTGGCGGGAATATGCGATATGAGGCAGAAAATTCATCTGCAAAAAATCCTCACGTCAATTATGAACCATCCATTCTTGGGGGATTAAAAGAAGCGAAACAGACTGGGAAGGAATACACTCCAAAAGTCGAGGGCAATCTTGTTCGCGAATCAATTGATCGTCAAAGCAATACGAAACAAGCTGGTGAAACCTATCGTGAATTTGAGGATTGGGAAAAGGATGAATTAATCTCAAACCTTGTAGGTGACCTTTCCCAATGTGATAAGCGATTGCAGGATAAAATGGTCGCACTTGCTGAAGAAGCGGACGAGGAATATGGACGTCGTTTAAGAGAGGGCTTGGCTAATGCGGTGAAAGATGGATCGAGTAAAAATCCGCTCGGAAATAAGGACAGTGAGAAAGCACCAGAACAAGCCGTAGAAAAAGGACACGATGCTGATCCATACTAATGGTTAATAATAAAGAACAGGGAGCACACCCACCTGTGATCCCTGTTCTTTTTCATTAGCTGTATTCAAAATGATTTTTGTTCCTGCACAAAAGACATAAAATGCGACGTAATATTCTCGGGTCGCCGTCCGGGATCGCTGCGGGCGGATGCGCACCTTAGGGCACGGCC
>NZ_BMFR01000011.1 GCF_014638995.1 Virgibacillus oceani | reverse complement strand
TTCTTAAAGCAGGTTTTTCAAGTGTGATTTCTAGGCTGAATGAAAGGGCCTAAATATAATATACGAGGGGTGTTGCGTTGAAATACGTAATTGGTATTGATTTGGGTACAAGTGCAGTTAAACTTTTGCTGGTAAATAAAATTGGCGATGTTGTACAGGAAATTTCTAAAGATTATCCATTAATCCAGGAAAAAACCGGGTATAGTGAACAGGATCCCAGGAGCTGGGTGGATCAGACAGTTGCAGGACTGTCTGATCTGCTAAAAGATTTTGATGGTAATAAGGAAGATATTGAAGGTATCAGTTTTTCCGGTCAAATGCACGGACTTGTTTTGCTTGATGAAAATAATGCCGTATTACGCAATGCAATTCTTTGGAACGATACACGCACGACTGAGCAATGTAAGCAGATTTACAATACGCTTGGTGAAGATCGCTTATTGGAAATCACGAAAAACCCCGCATTAGAAGGATTCACGCTGCCAAAAATACTTTGGGTGAAAGAGCATGAGCCAGCGCTTTATGCGAAGGCAAAAACGTTTCTTTTGCCAAAGGATTATTTGCGTTACAGGCTCACCGGCGAAATGCATATGGAATACTCTGATGCAGCTGGAACGTTGTTGTTGAATGTTCGTGAAAAGCAATGGAGCGGGGAAATCTGTGATCTCTTGGGAATTGATAGTGCGCTTTGTCCTCCTTTAGTAGAATCACATGCGGAAGTAGGGAAGATTACAGCGGAAATTGCTGCAGCTACTGGTCTTGCAGATTCAACTCCCGTATTTGCCGGTGGAGCAGACAATGCTTGTGGAGCGATTGGATCTGGAATCCTTGATGACGGGAAAACATTATGCAGCATTGGTACATCCGGTGTCGTTCTATCCTATGAGTCGGGTAATGATAAAGACTTTCAAGGCAAAGTTCATTATTTCAATCATGGTGCACCAAATGCATACTATACAATGGGAGTCACCCTTGCCGCTGGCTATAGTCTAAGCTGGTTCAAGGATGTGTTTGCTCAAGATGAATCATTTGAGGATTTAGTAGCTGAAGTAGGCTCTGTTCCTGTGGGGGCAAATGGCTTACTGTTTACGCCATATGTTGTAGGTGAAAGAACACCACATGCGGACGCAGCTATTCGTGCAAGTTTCATTGGCATGGACAGTTCTCATCAAAGAAAGGATTTTGTACGTGCTGTGATGGAAGGAATCACTTTTTCACTGAATGAATCAATCGATATTTTTCGTAAAAACGGCAAGATTATTGACACAATTGTTTCTACTGGTGGCGGAACTAAAAATGAAGATTGGCTGCAAATGCAGGCTGATATTTTCGATGCAAAAATTGTAAAGCTATCCAGTGAACAAGGACCAGGCATGGGGGCGGCAATGCTTGCAGCTTATGGCTGTGGCTGGTTTGATTCGTTGAAGGATTGTGCAGATGAGTTTTTGAAGGTTGATAAGGAATTTTTACCGAACCGCGATCGTGTGAATGCATATAAAAAACTGTTTGCTATTTATCAGGATGTTTATGGGCAGACGAAAAATTTAAATAAGCAGCTTTTGGAATATCGTAAATAGTATATGAGGCTGGAACATAACTAAATTGTTTAACCCAAAGCCGAACATTTCACCATACTACAGAAGGAAATACACGGAGACTCCTGCGGGATGAAAAGCCTAGATGAGACTACGTAGAGCGATAGCTCAGAGTAGGCTCAGGGGCAGCCCGCGGAAAGCGTAGTGTATTTCCGTAGCGGTATGTATGCTCCAACTATGTTCGGATTTTATTTTGGTTAAAACACTTTTGTCCCAGGCTCATTTTTACATGGGTTATTATTGTAATATTCAGTTATAATTACTGCGATTAAACATAGAATATAGCGCTATCTAATGCAATTTAGAAAGGAAGGGATACGATGCCATATGCAGAACTTGATTCACAAACAAAGCTTTATTATGTTGAGCAAGGGAAAGGTCAGCCTGTTATATTCATTCACGGTGTGATGATGAGCAGTAAATTTTTTCATAAACAAGTTCCATTCTTTAGTAAAAAATACCGTACCATCACACTGGACCTTCGAGGGCACGGGCAATCATCTAAGGTGGAACATGGTCATACTGTTGCACAGTATGCCAGGGATATTAAGAAATTCATTGATTTGCTGGAACTGAAGGACGTTATCTTAGTTGGCTGGTCAATGGGAGCATTCGTGTTATGGGACTATGTGAATCAGTTTGGAACAGAAAATATTAAGGCACTAACGATTGTGGACCAATCCCCATCAGATTACATATGGCCAGGATGGGAATTTGGTGCATTTGATTTCGACGCCATTAAAGGGGTTATGCAGGCGATTCAGGAGGATCAAAATGGTTTTAACAGTGAATTTATTTATGGCATGTTTAAGGAAAAGCCTGATCCAGAAGACCATGAATGGATTTTAGCTGAAATGAATAAGCTACCAGCCTCCATTGAGAGTACAATCGTATTTAATCAGACTGCAGTTGATTATCGGGAATCTTTGTCTAATGTGGATATCCCAACATTGATTTGCTTCGGCAGTGCTGGATTTTTCCCGGTTGCAGCAGGGGAGTTTATTCAACAGCGGATTCAAGGATCTAAATTAGTCGCGTTTGAAAATAGCAGTCATCTGTTATTTTTGGAAGAGACGGAGAAGTTCAATCTAGAGCTAGACAGGTTTTTTATAGAGCGTGCGCAGTAATCGCAGGACGAAGTGCGATATTATAGGGTAAGCGGGCAATATGATGGGCTGACCGTGTGAAAATATAAGCTGATGTGCGATAATGAGATCTAATCGCGCAACACTAAGTACCAAATGCGTAACAATGCCTCTTTATAAAAAACTAATTCCAAAATGTGCATTTGGGATTTTATAGAGGAGCAAACACTCCTCTATAAAATCTATTTCTTTTTAAGATGCCTTAGATATCCCATCGATGCTGCATAGGCAGCGGTTCTTGCCGGAATTCCTTTTTCCATTAAACGTTCTGCGGTTTTTTCAATTTTTTCACCGGCACCTTCTATTTTCATGATTAGACCTCCCTTCACACTAAATTATTTGCATCAGGAGGATATCTTATTTAATCAACTAAGCCTAAGCTTTTCAATCCATTGAAAATCCCGGATTCCTCAACGGTTGCAGTTTTGTTTTTTGCATAGGCAAAAAGTTCAGGATCTGCATTCCCCATTGCAAAACCTTCTCCGACTGCTTGAAGCATTTCTTTATCATTCATCCCATCCCCAAAGGCAATTGCATTTTCTTTGGGGATATTTAAACGCTTGAGTACTCGATTGATCGCTTCACCTTTATTAACAGTTTTGCGGATCACATCGTAGCAGTTCTGAGCACCTTCAACATTTACATGGGAGAGATGGATGTCTGTCTCAATTTCATATAATTCAGCCTGTTTAATGTTTAGCTTCATGACCGTTGCCCCCAGGACACGATTAGTAATCTCAGGTGTAAACGTATCATTGTATGTCATTTGAAATGTTTCGATAAACTTCCTTACCTCAGGTGCGTCTGGGGATGTAAAATAGTTTGTATTATCTGTATACAGGACCATTTCATGATGATTACGCCGGGCAACCTTCAAAAATTCCTCAATCGTATTTTTATCCATCGGCTCTTCAATAATGGTTTCATTTTGGTAAATTGCAAGTGCACCATTATAGCCGATAAATGAGTCTACCCCAAGTTCTCCAGCGAGTTCCCTGATTTCGTGTATTGGCCTTCCGGTTGCCAGAAAAACTTCTATTCCCTTCTCTTGCAATTGAATAATCGCTTCTTTTGTTGATGCAGTATAGGTGTGATCGGGTTTCAGGATCGTTCCATCAATGTCTAGAAAGAGTATGCTGTAATTCATGTTTGTCTCCTTTTGTCTAATAATGCTATATCTGAGATTTTACCATATTGAGACATAACATGGCGAAAAAATGCTTTTTGGTACTTCAAAACATTTATTGTGCCATTTCCCGGGAAATATTTTGGTGGAATGCAGGGAATTATGTTGGAATTGTAAAACTGGAGGGTATATTAAAATTTTTTCTGAATAGCATAACTCATTTTTCTTCCTAATAGCTGCTATTATTTTTTATTTTTGTCTAAGGGGAAATAGAAATTTCATTGGATTCCAGTTGTGCAAAATTAAATTTTAGCATGTTGCATGATTCTATTAAAAAAACTATTCTATTGTCATAATAAAAAATGTTAAAATAAAAACAGGAAATTTTTTTATTGGAGGTGAAAGGATATTGGATAAGGAATTTAAAGAATCATTTGATAAAATTTTTGATCGATTAGACGGGGTAGATAAAAACATCGAACAAATGAATGTGCGCTTTGATGGAGTAGATAAAAATATTGAGCAAATGAATACCCGCTTTGACGGAATAGATCATAATATCGGTGAAATAAATAATCGTCTGGACAAAATGGATGGCCGGTTTGATACGATAGAAAATGATGTGAAGGATGTAAAAGCTGGTCAGGAAAGAATGCAGAAAAATATAATTGCAAGTCTGGGTGAATACACGGATAGGATTGTCAGCCATTTTGATGATAGAACAGAGGCATTAAATAAACGTACATTTGCGGTGGAAACAAAAATTGAGCGTCTTCATAAGTAATAAATTTAAAGAACGTCCTATGGTTCTTTTTTTTTGAAAAAAATCAATATTTACAACTTCATACAAAAAGCTCATTGACAAAAAATTCATATAATATTAGGATTATTGTAATCGTTTACATGATGAAAGAAGGTAATTCCATGGCAACTATCCATGAGGTCGCCCAAAAAGCAGGGGTATCTGCTGCTACTGTTTCAAGGGTGATAAACAATCGAAATACCGTGTCAGATAAAACGCGAATAAGGGTGGAGCAGGCCATCCATGATCTGGAATATGAGCCAAGTGTGCTCGGCCGGAATTTGCGGAACTCAGAAAGCAGGCTGCTTCTAGTATTAATTCCAAGTATTTCAAACCCTTTTTATTCGGAAATAATTAATGGCATTGAGGACACTGCAATTGCCCAAGGGTATAATATTCTTCTTTGTGAAACGGATTCAAACCCCGACAGAGAGGCAATTTATTTCAATATGATCAGGAACAGACTGGCTGATGGAATCATATCGATGGATCCAACCGTTAACAAAGAGAAGTTAATTGAATTAGCCAATACATATCCGATCGTTCAATGCAGTGAATATGAAAAGGATGGCAGTATTTCGTTTGTCACAATTGATAATGAATTAGCAGCTTATCAGGCTGTGAGGCATTTAATTAAATTAGGTCAGAAAAAGATTGCACTTATCAATTCGGATGAAAAATTTTTATATGCCCGTGAACGCAGGCAAGGATATGAAAAGGCGTTAAGGGAGTTCGGATTGCCGATTAAACATGAGTGGATCTATATTACCGACCAATTAGGGTTTCAAAGCGGACAGCAAGCGATGCGAGTGCTGTTAAATCTTGATGACAGGCCGACTGCTGTATTTGCTGTCTCCGATATTCTTGCTATTGGAGCATTGAAGGAGATCAATATAAATGATCTGCGGGTTCCACAGGATATAGCACTTGTCGGATTCGATAAAATCAGCTTTTCAAATATGACGCATCCAACACTGACCACTGTAGCACAGCCGATGTATAAGATGGGGTGCTTATCCGCAACGATGCTCATCAATAAAATTAGAGGCAAGAGAGTGGACAACATTGTGATGGATCATGAACTTATTATTCGCGAATCTACATAGGGAGGGTGCTGGAATTGAAGAAGTTAGCAAATCAAGTTGCAGTCGTAACTGGTGTGGGCCATAGTAACGGAATTGGTGCTGCGGTATGCCGTACATTAGCTGCAGAAGGGGCTGCTATATTTTTTACGCACTGGAATGCTGGTTCCGTATGGCCAAAAACGTTTCAAAAAGAACTAACTGATTTGGGTGCAAGGTATGAACATTTGGATATCGATTTATCCCAATCAGACGCGCCTGACTTGATCCTTGATGATGTCACGGAAAAGCTAGGTGAACCAACTATATTGATTAACAATGCTGCACATTCTTTACGGGATGGATACTTGCAGCTTGATGCGAAAACATTGGACGATCATTATGCTGTAAACATGAGGGCAACGCTATTGCTTAGTGTGGAATTTGCTCGACGGCTTCAAAAGTCTGGCAACATTTCAGGCAGAATTGTTAACATGACCTCTGGACAAGGCAAGGGGCCGATGATTGAGGAATTGGCATATGGTGCAACAAAGGGTGCGATATCAGCATTCACACTTTCGTTATCAGCAGAGGTTGCTCCATTGGGTATTACAGTTAATGCAGTAAATCCGGGGCCGACAGATACGGGTTGGATGTCTGAAAAAACAAAGCACATGCTAAAGCCGAAATTTTTAATGGGGCGCATTGGTTTGCCGAATGATGCTGCCCGGTTGATTGCGTTTCTGGTAAGTGATGAGGCTGAATGGATTACAGGACAGGTAATCGATTCGGAAGGTGGGTTCTTAAGGCAATAATATTTTGGTCAACAAATTTTTTTAATTTAAAAGTTATTGACAAGATTAATAATTATTGTATAATAGGACCCATAATGAAATCGATTTCATTTATTAGAAAATTTCAACCACTTATGGTGAGGGTGGAATCGATACAATAAGGGGGAGTTACATTGAAGTTGTGGAAAAGTGCACTAGGTATCTTTTTAATTGGCGCGTTGGCAGTGTTTTTGGCTGCATGTAGTAATTCTGATTCAACAACTGAGCAAGATAACCCTGACGAGAATACAGACACAGAAGAGGCAAGTGATGAAAAAGAGGAAGAAGTAACGATTGTTTACGCACGTGGTGTTGATACAACAGGTTCTAATGAATTGATCATCGAAGCGTTTGAAAAGGAGCATCCGAACATAAATGTAGAGTTTCGTGAAATGCCAGCAGACACGGGGCAATATCACGACCAACTTGTAACCGCTTTCAGTTCACAGAGTTCTGAAATTGATGTGTTCAATGGAGATGTTATCTGGCCGGCTGAGTTCGCCCAAGCTAACTACGCGTTGGAGCTTGATCGTTTCATTGAACGGGATGGTATTGATATGGCTGCCTATTTCCCTGGAACTGTTGCATCTGCTACTTTTGATGGAAAACAATGGGCATTACCGCAATTTACCGATGCGGGTGTATTTTATTACAGAACCGATATTGTAAAAGAACCGCCAAAGACATGGGACGAACTGATTGAACAGGCAAGCAAGCTCAAAGGGGAAGCAGGAACAGAGTTTGGCTACATTTTCCAATCTGCTCAATATGAAGGTCTGATATGTAATGCAATTGAATTTATTGCTTCCTATGGCGGGCAGGTTGTTGATGAGGATAATAATGTCGTAGTCCATAGTCCTGAAACTGTAAAAGCGATTAAGAAATTGCAGGAAATTGTAAATTCCGATTTTGTTCCGGATAATATTTTGAACTTCCAGGAAACGGAAACCGAAAATGCCTGGATTGAGGGCAAATCAGTATTTGCACGTAACTGGCCATACATGCAAGCATCTTCGGCTGATGAGGAAAGATCCAAGGTTGTTGATAATGTAGCGATGACAACTCTTCCAAGCGGGGATGCAGGCAGTGCTTCAACATTAGGCGGCTGGATGACCATGATCAACCGTTATACGGAGCATCCGGAAGAAGCATGGGAATTCGCTAAATTCCTTTCAGGTCCTGAGGCACAGAAGATTGCCGCTACAGAGGGCGGCCGTGCACCTACTTTAAGAGATCTTTATAACGATGCTGATGTTAAAGAATCAAGTGCATTGTTCGCGAACCCGGATTTTGTTGAAGTTTTGGAAAATGCGGTATCACGGCCAGTATCACCGATATACCCTGAAATCTCAGATATCATGCAAATTGAGTTATCAAAAGCATTGACTGGTGACCAATCTGCTGAAGACGCAGCTAAAAACATGCAAACAAAAATTGAAGCAGCGATGAATGAATAATGAGATGAACGTTTGAAAGCAAGATGGGCGGAAACTCTCATCTTGCTTTTCTTTTAAATCGAAGCCTTAAACACGAGGGGGTTCATGATGGGAAATAGGAAGAAACCGCGATTTCAATTGAATGAAAAACAGCTTGGCTATGCGATGGTTATCCCATCTCTTATTCTAGTTATTGTTGTGGTGCTGTGGCCAGTTGCCCAATCGTTCTGGAACAGTTTGTTTGATTACAGGCTGAATGATCCGGCGCGGTCCCAATTGATGCTGAATTCCAATATTGATTTGGAAAATTACGTTGATAATTATTTTTATATTAATAATCAGCTGGAGGATCTAGAGGGCAAGGCTGAAAAGGATGAAGCGAAAAGCACAATTGCTTCGATAAAAGAAGGCGTAAACAAGTATCATACGAAGCTGATCAGCAATGAAGAAATTAAGGCAAAAGTGGAAAAAGTGGATGAGCTGCTGATGAATTTCAAACCAGTTACCAATCCGGAATTGAAGTATACCGAGGTTGATAACGACCTAGCAGCAGATTATCGAAAAGCACTTAAATCGTATGAAGAGGATCTGACTGCTATTGCTGAATCCTCAAGCGATGAGGAAGCGGGACAGAAATTCCAGCAGACTGCGGATTTAATTGGATCGACGTCTGAAACGATTTTGGAGTCTAACTTCATTGGTTTAGCTAATTATGGCAAGTATTTGAAGGATAAACGGATGTGGAATTCAATCTGGAACACAACCTTTTTCACCGTTGTATCGGTAGCGCTGGAATTGGTACTTGGTTTAGGAATTGCTTTGCTTATTAATCGTGCGTTTAAAGGAAGAGGACTTGTTCGGGCATCGGTGCTTATTCCATGGGCGATCCCTACTGCCGTCGCCGCGATGATGTGGGGATTCTTATATGATGGGCAATCCGGAATTGTGGGACATTACTTGGAGGTGCTGCATATCATCCCGGATGCATCCTGGCTCTTGTCCACATCAGAGGGTGGAATGTTTTCGATCATATTAGCTGATGTCTGGAAAACAACGCCATATATGGCACTTCTGCTTTTGGCCGGCTTGCAGACGATACCGAATTCGTTATATGAAGCATCGGATGTAGATGGCGCCAATAAAATGCAGCAGTTTTGGAGTATTACGCTGCCATTGCTGAAATCGTCTATATTAGTTGCATTGCTGTTCAGAACGTTGGATGCCTTCCGTGTATTCGACCTCATTTACGTGTTAACTGGAGGAGGACCGGCGAATGCAACAGAGTCGATTTCAATCTATGCGTATAAAACATTGTTCGCCCAGCAAAATTTTGGTGAAGGTTCGGTGCTTTCGGTCATTGTATTCCTATGTGTGGCGATCATTAGTTTTGTTTACGTAAAATTAATCGGTTCGGAATTATTTGCAGGTCGTACTAAATGAGGAGGGCAGTGAATGAATAGACGAGCAGGAATTGGGTTTTATGTGTTTTTAGTGGTGTTTGTGTTTCTTGTAATGTTTCCATTTATCTGGGTGTTTCTGACATCGATAAAGGCTCCCGGTGAAATATTCTCATCGTTTAAATGGTTTACCAGCAATCCGTCACTCGAGTCGTACGAAGCTGCACTTACGAATCGGCCGCTGCTTCGCTATATGTTAAATAGCTTTGTCGTATCAGCGCTGACAACGGTTTTGGCATTAGTATTTGCATCGTTAACATCCTATGCCTTGACAAGGCTGCCGATTAAAGGAAAAGGGCTGATATTGGGTCTCGTTCTTGCGGCATCGATGTTTCCGCAAATAGCAATTATTTCGCCAATGTTTAATTTGATTACGGATCTAGGCTTGCGTAATAGCTATTTGGGATTGGTGATTCCGTATATTACGATCAGCTTGCCTTTAGCTATTTGGATTTTATCAACGTTCTTTCAAAAAATTCCGTTCGAGCTGGAGGAGTCGGCTAAACTTGACGGAGCAAGCCCTTTTCAAACGTTTCGAAAAATTATTTTTCCACTCGCTGCACCTGGAGTGTTTACGACGGGGATTTTAGTATTTATTGCAGCATGGAATGAGTATTTGTTTGCGTTAACGATTAACAGTGATGACTTATGGCGCACGGTCCCTGTTGGAATATCAATGTACCAAAGCCAATATTCGATTCCGTGGGGAGATATTTCGGCTGCAACGGTTATTGTGACGATTCCTATTGTTATATTAGTGTTGCTTTTCCAGCGAAGGATTGTTTCAGGATTGACGTCAGGGTCTGTGAAGGAATAATGCAGGAGTATTATGGTCTGGTAAAAATTATTTAGGAAAGCGGGATGATTGGATATGCCGGAGAATGTAAAGGTTGGGATTATCGGCTGCGGGGGAATTGCCAATGGAAAACATCTCCCAAGTTTAGCAAAGCTTAAACAGGTTGAGCTCGTTGCCTTTTGTGACAGCAAGGTGGAAAAGGCGCATAAAGCTGCGGAGGACTATGGTGTTTCCGGGGCTAAAGTTTATGCGGATTACAAGGAACTGCTGCATGATTCATCAATAGAGGTCGTGCACGTGTGTACACCGAACATATCGCATGCAGAAATTACGATTGCTGCACTAAAGGCGGGAAAACATGTCATGTGCGAAAAACCAATGGCAAAAACGTCCGAGGAAGCAAGGCTGATGGTAGAAACAGCTAAGATGACCGGGAAAAAGCTGACAATAGGCTATAACAATCGCTTCAGACCCGACAGTCAGTATTTACACAAGACTTGCCAGCGAGGTGATTTAGGAGAGGTATATTTTGCAAAGGCACACGCCATCCGCAGGCGCGCTGTTCCAACGTGGGGAGTTTTCCTTGATGAGGAAAAACAAGGCGGCGGTCCGTTAATCGATATTGGCACACATGCACTGGACCTGACGCTATGGATGATGGATAACTACAAACCGAAGTCTGTGATGGGGTCAACATTTCATAAACTTGGTAAACGGGAGAATGCGGCAAATGCATGGGGCCCGTGGGATCCGCAGAAGTTTAAGGTTGAGGATTCTGCGTTCGGATTTATCACGATGGAGAACGGCGCAACCATTGTGCTTGAATCCAGCTGGGCATTGAATTCACTCGATGTCGATGAAGCGAAATGTTCATTGAGCGGAACAGAAGGCGGCGCAGATATGAAGGACGGATTACGGATTAACGGAGAGAACTTCGGCAAGCTGTACACAACTAACGTGGAATTGGATGCAGGCGGGGTTGCATTTTACGATGGGGATGAAGAAAGTGATGCAGAGCTTGAAGCACGGTTGTGGATTGAAAGTATTTTGAATGATACAGAGCCGGTTGTAAAACCAGAAGAAGCACTCGTTGTAACACAGATATTGGAAGCGATTTATGAATCTGCACGGACGGGAAGAGCGGTTTATTTTGAATGATGGAGGATGAGTGTTACTCGGGCGAGGGGCGCTGTCACTCGAGCGAGGAAGAGCGTCACTCGAGCGAGAAGCGTCGTCACTCGAGCGAGAAGCAGTGGAACTCGAGCGAGAAGCGTCGTCACTCGAGCGAGAAGCAGTGGAACTCGAGCGAGAAGCAGTGGAACTCGAGCGAGGAGCAGTGGAACTCGAGCGAGAAGCAGTGGAACTCGAGCAAGAAGCAGCCGGACTCGAGCGAGGAGCAGTGGAACTCGAGCGAGAAGCGCTGTCACTCGAGCGAGAAGCGTCGTCACTCGAGCGAGAATCAGTAGAACTCGAGCGAGAAGCAGTGGAACTCGAGCAAGGAGCAGTGGAACTCGAGCGAGAAGCAGCCGGACTCGAGCGAGGAGCAGTGGAACTCGAGCGAGGAGCAGCAGAACTCGAGCGAGAAGCAGTGGAACTCGAGCGAGGAGCAGTGGAACTCGAGCGAGAAGCAGTGGAACTCGAGCGAGAAGCAGTCGGACTCGAGCGAGGAGCAGCAGAAGTCGAGCGAGAAGCAGCCGGACTCGAGCGAGGAGCAGCAGAAGTCAAGCGAGAAGCACCCAAATTCGAGCGACAATCCATAACCACCACATAAACATAAACAGTAAAATACTTAAACAAGGAAGTGTCAAAGAAATGAAGGTAACTGTATGGAATGAGAATCGGCATGAGAAACAAAATGAAACAGTTGCGGGGATTTATCCGAATGGGATTCATGGTACGATTGCGGCGTTTTTGCATGAAAGTGGGTTTGATACGCGGACGGCAACTTTGGATGAGCCTGAACATGGATTGACGGATGATGTGCTGGCTGAGACTGATGTATTGGTTTGGTGGGGGCATAAGGCGCATGAGGAAGTGAAGGATGATATTGCTGAAAAGGTGAAGCAGCGTGTTTTGGATGGAATGGGATTGGTTGTATTGCATTCCGCCCACTTTTCTAAGGTATTTAAAAAGCTGATGGGTACATCGTGTGATCTTAAATGGCGGGAAGCGGATGATCGGGAGCGGATCTGGGTGGTTGATCCGAGTCATCCGATAACTGAGGGGCTTGGTGAGTTTATAGAATTGGAAAAGGAAGAAATGTATGGGGAGCACTTTGATATACCTGCTCCTGATGAATTAATTTTTGTAAGCTGGTTTGAGGGTGGCGAGGTTTTTCGCAGCGGGGCTACTTTTAAGCGTGGGAAAGGGAAGATTTTTTATTTCCGTCCTGGTCATGAAACGTATCCCACGTATCATAACAAAGAAATCCAGCGTGTGATTACGAATGGCGTGAATTGGGCTGCGAATAGGAATACACCATCTCCAACGTATGGCAATCGCAAGCCATTAGAGAATATTTCCGACAAGTAGGAGGGGAAAAGCATGACGAAATTACGTGTTGCCGTTATTGGCTGCGGGAGTATTGCGAAAAATAGGCACTTAGTAGAATACAATAGCAATCCTCATGTTGAAATTGTTGCAGTGTGTGACATTGTTGAAACGAGGGTGCAGGATTTTGCCAATTTGTATCAGGCAAATGCCTATACTAGCTATGAGGAATTGCTTGAGGCGGAGAAGCCTGATGCGGTAAGTGTTTGTCTGCCGAATTATCTGCATGCAGCTGTTTCGATTGCTGCATTAAATCGGGGCTGTCATGTTTTGTGTGAAAAGCCAATGGCAACCTCCCGTGAAGAGGCAGAACAAATGATTGAAGCGGCACACAGAAACAATAAAAAACTCATGATTGGGCATAACCAGCGTTTTGTGGCATCCCATAAAAAGGCAAAGCAGTTAATCGAACAGGGTGATGCTGGTAAAATTTATAGCTTTCGGACGACTTTTGGGCATGGCGGTCCTGAGGGCTGGAGTGCTGATGGCAGGAATAGCTGGTTTTTCAAGAAGGATCAAGCCTTTATCGGTGCGATGGGAGACCTTGGTGTACATAAGGCCGACCTGCTTCGTTATCTATTAAATGAGGAATTCACTGATGTGGCTGGCTTTGTGGAAACGAATGCGAAGGAAGGCACAGATATTGACGATAATGCTGTCTGTATTTTAAAAACAGAAAGCGGTGTGATTGGAACACTGGCGGCAAGCTGGGCATACACAGGCAAGGAGGATAACTCTACTATTATATATGGTGAGAATGCGACACTGCGTTTGGAGGATCACCCGGATTTTTCGTTAATTGTTACTTATAAAAATGGGGAAGTTGTGAACTATGAATTAGGCGCCATTCAATCCAATGATGAAGGCGGTCAGACAACGTCACATGTGATTGATCATTTTGTTGATTGTATTTTACATGACACAGAACCGTTGATAAATGGGGAAGAAGGAAAGAAATCGCTGGAGGTTATTCTGGCAGTATTAGAATCCAGTAAGGCAGAGAAGGTAGGATAATGACGAAAATACGAATGGGATTAATTGGTGCAGGCGGAATTGCGCAGGACAGACATATTCCGGCATACCTGAATTTACCGGAAAAGTGTGAGTTAACAGCGGTGCATGATGTCAATGAAGCGCGTGCACGGGATGTAGCGGAGAAGTTCAATATTCAACATGTGTTTCAAAACTACCATGACATGTTTGAGGTAGTTGATGCGGTAACAATCTGCACTCCGAACAAGTTTCATGCGGAAATATCTGTTGCAGCACTGGAAGCAGGTGTTCATGTTTTGTGTGAAAAACCTATGGCCATTACAACTGCGGAATGCGAACGGATGATTGACGCATCCAATAAATCGAACAGGCTTTTGTCCATTGCCTACCATTACCGTTACACGGAAGCATCCCAGGTAGCTAAGCAGGCAGTTTTGAAAAATGAAATTGGCGAGCCATTGGTGACTAGGGTTCAGGCATTGCGCAGACGAAAGGTACCGGGCTGGGGAGTTTTTACGAATAAAGAACTGCAGGGCGGTGGAAGCTTAATCGATTACGGCTGTCACTTGCTTGATCAGGCACTCTGGTTATTGGGAAATCCAGTGCCTGTGGAAGTGATGGGAATGACTTATAACCGGCTAAGTAAAATTCCGAATCAAATCAATGATTGGGGAACCTTTGACCATGAAACGTTCGACGTTGATGATCATGTATCAGGATATATTACGTTTCAAAACGGAATGTCCCTGCTGCTCGAATGTTCATGGGCAGCGAATATAAAAGAAGACACAAAGCATGTAAGCATTTCCGGGGTGGACGGCGGTTTAAACGTTTATCCATTTGAGCTTTATCAGCCGAAACATGGCACGTTTATGGAAAGCTTTGCAAAGGCAGAACATGATGAACGAAAGGCAGGATTTGTCCAGGCGGAGAATTTTGTTGACAGCTGTTTGGGGAAAGCAGACCTAGTCGTAAAGCCGGAGCAGGCGCTTACCGTTTCAAAAATTATCGAGGCTATATATAAAAGCAGTGAAACGGGAACGAGCGTAAGAATTATGTGAAAGGAAAAAATTTAAGCGGGAGTGAGTGTAGATGAAACTAGGAGTATTTACTGTTTTGTTTTCGGAAAAATCATTGGATGACATGCTGGATTATGTGCAGGATGCAGGATTGCAGGCCGTTGAAATAGGCACTGGGGGAAATCCCGGGAACGCGCACTGTGACCTGGATGCATTATTGGAAAGTGAAGATAAGCGAAAAGAATATCTTGACAAAATTCATTCGCGCGGGCTGACAATCAGTGCGTTCAGCTGCCATGACAATCCGGTATCGCCAAACAAAGATGTAGCAAAAAACGCACACGAAACGTTTGTCAAAACCGTTAAATTGGCGGAATTGATGGATGTTCCTGTGGTCAATACATTTTCTGGAGTACCAGGTTCCAATGAGGAGTCACGGTATGCAAATTGGCCGGTCACACCTTGGCCAACGGAGTACTCGGATATTTTTAAATGGCAATGGGAAAACAAGCTCATCCCATACTGGAAAGAGCAAGGACAATTTGCCAAAGACCACGGTGTAAAAGTCGGTTTGGAGCTGCACGCAGGCTTTCTTGTCCATACACCATATACCATGCTTAAATTACGAGAAGCAACCAATGATGCAATCGGAGCCAATCTCGACCCAAGCCATCTATGGTGGCAAGGGATCGACCCAGTTGCAGCGATTAAAATTCTTGGCAAGGAAAATGCCATCCACCATTTCCATGCCAAGGATACGTACATCGACCAGGACAATGTCAACATGTATGGACTGACCGACATGCAGCCATATTCCAACGTGCAAACCCGCGCATGGACATTCCGCTCAGTAGGCTACGGTCACAGCAGCCAGGAATGGTCCAACATTGTCAGCGCACTCAGAACATATGGCTATGATTATGTGATCAGCATCGAGCATGAGGATCCGATCATGTCGATTGATGAAGGGTTTAAGGCAGCGGTTAGGAATTTGAAGGGAGTTAATATAGAAGAGTCTCCAGCGGATATGTGGTGGGCTTAAGGTGCTTTGTGTGCTTGGGGGCAGGTTGAAATGGCATTTAGGCGCGCGATTATGTGCAACGAACGCGCGAAAAACTTGGTGGTGCTTGGCGTTACTTGGATTAAACCTGATTAACCGAGATAAGCGCGCAATACCTGGGACTGATCGCACAATGACCCCTGATAAGTGCGCAATGCATTAAAGTGGCCGGTACGTGATAAGTAACATGGAATTTTATGAGGTTCGTATTTATTGGAAATCACGATGAGTTAGACTTAAACGATTAATTCAGTCAAAATTTAGCTAAATAAAAGGTTCTCTGCACTTGCAGAAAACCTTTTATTTTATCAATAACCAGTTCTAATTTAAATGCGCAGATTATGGATTCAATGGGAATTTTGTATTATAATTTTATTTATATAATGGATGTTCATTTTTTAACATCTTGGTTGTTGATAATTTTAAAAGGGGTGTATCGTATATTGGGAATTCGTTGGAGGCAAAGGTTTGATAACTTTGAACGTTCTTATAATCTGTTAAAAAAGTATTCGAGTCAACCTATTAATACAGAATTAGAAACGAGGAGCTTAGCATATTGACACAATTGGCAAGGGAATAGACTGTGAGGGTAATCCTTAATAAGTCTAATACAATTAATTAAAAGGAGCATGCAATGATTATCAAAAAACGTAATAAACCACTACCTCTTCAAAAGCTTGATGCAATTATTCCACGATTATCACCACAATTTAAAAAACTCTCTGACATGCAGCACGAAGCTGCCAATCGATATAAAGGATATATCGGAGAGCAAAAAGTTGATTATCATCTCGATCTGCTCCCCGGAAACCACACGATACTCCACGATGTTTGCTTAGCAGTTAACGGGAAGACCTTCCAATTAGATTCCGTGATCATTACACCCCATGCCATTTTTCCAATTGAAATTAAGAATTTTGATGGAACTATTACCTTTGATACAACCTTCAAACAATGTATCCGCAATAACGGCGATATTGATACAGGGTTCCGCTATCCCATCACACAAGCTGAAACCAGCAAGCTCAAACTCACCAACTGGCTGCATGAACACAATTATCATAACATTCCTGTACATTATTTAATTGCGATAAGTGAACCTTCCACCATTATTAAAGTCAATGGAGACAAGCAGGCTATTTCCGAGGTGGTGATGCATGGCGAATATATACCTATGAAGATAATAGAGATAGATGAAAAATATGCACATGGCGGTCATAAAAGGATGGAGAACCGGAGAATAGGGGAAATGATTCTACGTGCGTGTCGTGAATTTGATATTGATATATTACGGAAGTACGGTGTTTTGGAGAAGGATATAGTTACAGGGGTGCAATGTCCTGGATGTGGACGGTTAGGGATGAAGCGCATTTATAATAATTGGGAGTGCAGAACATGCGGTATCCGCTCGAAATATGCTCATAAGCGCGCGTTGAATGACTATTTATTGCTGATCAGACCATGGATAACTAATTCAGAGTGTATGCGGTTTTTACAATTATCCTCTAGAAATACTGCCACAAGGGTATTAAAAAGTTCAGATCTAAATTACGATAGCAGGAGTAAGAGGTGGTATAGGAATTAATTGATGAGTATATTGCAGCCTGCACCTCGTCTGAGCGAGATGCTGTTCACTCGAGCGAGGATGCACCGCACTCGAGCGAGAACGCGCTGAACTCGAGCGAGAACGCGCCGCACTCGAGCGAGAACGCGCCGCACTCGAGCGAGAACGCGCCGCACTCGAGCGAGAACGCGCTGCACTCGAGCGAGAACTTGCTGAACTCGAGCGAGAACGCGCTGAACTCGAGCGAGAACGTGCTGAACTCGAGCGAGAATGCCCCATACTCGAGCGAGGATGCACTGCACTCGAGCGAGAACGCCCCATACTCGAGCGAGGATGCACTGCACTCGAGCGAGAACGCGCCGTACTCGAGCGAGAACGCGCCGCACCCGAGCGAGAACGCCCCGCACCCGAGCGAGCCCGCGCCGAACTCGAGCGAGCCCGCGCCGCACTCGAGCGAGCCCCCGCTGAACTCGAGCGAGAACGCCCCACACTCGAGCGAGAACGCGCCGCACTCGAGCGAGAACGCCCCGCACTCGAGCGAGCCCGCGCTGAACTCGAGCGAGAACGCGCTGCACTCGAGCGAGCCCGCGCCGCACTCGAGCGAGCCCGCCCCGCACTCGAGCGAGCCCGCGCCGCACTCGAGCGATAACGCGCTGCACTCGAGCGAGAACGCGCCGCACTCGAGCGAGCCCGCGCCGCACTCGAGCGAGCCCGCCCCGCACTCGAGCGAGCCCCCGCTGTACTCGAGCGATAACGCGCCGCACTCGAGCGAGCCCGCGCCGCACTCGAGCGAGGATGCACTGCACTCGAGCGATAACGCGCCGCACTCGAGCGAGCCCGCCCGCACCCGAGCAAGCCATAACTCCACACGAGCCCCCCATCACCACCAACAAAAAAAGACTCCAGCCACATGCTGGAGTCCCTAACCGGCCCTTTATAAAATTTAACCAAAAGCCGGCTTTTCATAAACCTAATACATTTTAATAAAATCGCTTATACCCGTCAAAATGCTTGCTCCAATACGAGCTGCTCAGGCTGCTGATTTGCACGCCGCTTGATCCTGCATGAATAAATTGATTTCCGCCTAAATAGATTCCTAGATGGGAGATGCCGGATTTATACGTATTTTCAAAGAATACGAGATCGCCGGGTACTGGCTTGTTTACGTAGAATGAGCGGTTGTAGTATCCTCCGCTGGACAGGCGGCTAATGCTCATGCCGGCCTTTTTATACGTATAGTAAATAAATCCGCTGCAGTCGAATCCTGCTGGTGTGGAACCGCCCCATTGATAGTTTACGCCAGACATGCTTTTGGCAACGCTGATTAGCTTGTTAACATTGTAGTCAACATCGGCTGGTGCATCATTAGACCCGGCACTTGATCCTGAGTCTGCAGCAGCACCATCACTGCCGATATTTAATTTTTGGCCGATTAGGATTAAATCGGAGCTCAAGCCATTCCATTTCTTCAATTCAGACACTGTCACGCCATTTCGTGAAGCAATTCCTGATAGGGTGTCACCTGATTTGACAGTGTACACCTTTGCTGATCCTACCTGTTCCTTAGGTGGTTTGCTTGTATTTCCGCCATTATTCGAGCTTGAATCGGAACTGGAACCTGATCCTGCACTCACCTTAAATACGTTCCCTGGATAAATCAGTGTCGAGTCCAAGTTATTCCACTTCATCAAATCTGCTAATGAAATATTATGTTTAAATGCGATTCCGCTTAATGTATCGCCTGGTTTTACTGTATATGTAGTAGTTTTATTGTTAGTAGATGCATTATCAGCAGGTTTTGTTGACGATTGTTTTTTATCTGTTTCCAATACCTGATTCGGGAAAATAATGTCGTTTGATAGATTGTTAATGGACTTTAATGATGCAACACTCGTGTTATATTTCTGTGCGATGGACCATAATGAATCTCCACTTTTAACCTTATACGACGCTGCCTCTGCTTCATCAGCAGCTACAAATGCCGATGCAATTATTGCACTTGCGGTTACTGAAAAGAACAACTTTTTATTCGCCAATTTTCTTATTCCTCCCTCTATTCTATATAGTGAACTTCAGATTTCTACCATTATAGCACGAAATTGGAAAAAATTAATAGTTAAATAGAAAAATATATACAAATACATAAAAACTGTCGAAATCTGTATAAAATTGCCTCATTACTATTCAGATCGAGCTTGAATTTGCCGATAATGTAACTATCAAACTATGCATTAAACTGCAATGGGGGTTACGAAATGGATAAGGCGTCAATAATCGGAATTTTGCTTGGGATTATCGGAATTGGAGCAGGGATGATTTTAAAAGGAGTAAGTCCTGCTGCGATCATTAACCCGGCCGCATTATTGATTATTCTGCTTGGGACTGCGGCATCTGTGTGTATCGCATTTCCGATGAGTACGTTAAAAAATGTACCAACATTAATAAAAATTGTTTTTTCCAAGGAAAAGAATAGTAGTATGCGTGAAGTGATTGGTGTTTTCTCAAGGCTTGCCGAACGCAGCAGAAGAGAGGGAATTCTGTCACTTGAAAGTGAACTGGGAAAATTAAACGACAGTTTCCTTGCCTCGGGTTTGCAATTGGTCATCGATGGACAGACACCCGAATTTATTAAAGAAGTCATGCTGGAGAAAATTGATGCGATGGAGGAGCGCCATCAAAAAGGTGCATCCATTTTTTCGCAGGCGGGTACCTATGCACCGACATTAGGAGTGCTTGGTGCGGTAATTGGACTGATTGCAGCACTCAGCAATATGGATGATACCGAAGCCCTTGGTCATGCGATTTCCGCGGCGTTCATTGCGACAATGCTCGGGATTTTCACGGGATATGTGCTGTGGCATCCGTTTGCAAATAAGCTGAAGGAAAAATCGGAGAACGAGGTCCGCATTAAATTAGTGATGGTTGAAGGTGTATTGTCGATCACTAATGGCGAATCTCCGCAAATTGTTAAGGAAAAATTGAGCTCGTATTTGCCAGCAAGGGAATTGGAAAAAATGGCGATGGAGGGTCAAGATGAAGCGGAAAAAGAAGCGCAATAAAGTACATATAAATGAATCATGGCTGCTTCCATATTCAGACATGCTGACGCTTCTTGTCGCACTGTTCATCGTCCTGTTTGCAATGAGTGAGGTCGATGTGGAGCGGTATAAGGAGCTGTCGCAAGTGTTTAAAAATGAATTCTCTGGCGGCAATAACATTTTTGAGCATAGTGAAAGCAATGTTGAGATGCCAGCAAAAACACCAATTGACCTGGAGAAAGATGAGGAAGATAAGGAAAAAGATGAGGATAAGGGCAACCGTGAGCTTGAGGAATTAAAGGCGGTTCAGGAGCGGATTAATTCTTATATAAAAGAGAATGACCTGACACGTGAGCTTGGCACAAAATTGACCAATGAAGGCCTGATGATTACGATTTCCAATGATGTCTCGTTTGATTCTGCGAGTGCCGAGGTGAAGCCTAAGGGTGAGGAGATCGCCAAGGAAATCTCTAAATTTCTTTATTCCGATCCGCCACATCAAATCGTCATTAGCGGGCACACTGACGATAGACCGATTCATAACGAACAATTTGCCTCCAACTGGGAGCTGAGTGTTATCCGTGCGGTGAATTTCATGAAGCTCGTATTAAAAAATGATGATCTTGATCCAGAGAAATTCAGTGCAAAAGGCTATGGGGAGCATCAGCCGGCAGCGCCAAACAATAATGACGAAAACCGTCGGAAAAATCGCCGTGTTGAAGTGCTGATTTTGCCAAATCATAAAATAAATACGGATGAACTTTAGTAAAGGAAGGAGTGTGAACCCATGACAATTACAATGGATAAAAGGAATAAAATCGTTAAGGATTTATTAAATGGCACGTATGTATCACTGAAAACAGTCGTGCCGATCAAGCACGAAATATCAAAGCCCCAACTATTGGGAAAAGCACTGCATACAAATTTTGGCGTTCTAATTGGCATTACCGGAGATGTAAGAGGCAAATTGGTTTTGTCAGGCGATACGGCAGTGTTCGGATCTATTGGCGAGAAAATGTTTGGCATGCCGTTAGAAGGAGAAATGCTCGCGTCGTTTAGTGGGGAGCTGGGAAATATGCTTGCCGGCAGTCTTTCCACCAACATCGTAGAGGAGGGAATTAATACGGACATTACCTCACCAACGATCATTCAGGGCGACACGTCATTGTCAGGGTATAGGCAGGCGCTTCATGTGACGGTTGGATTTGATGCGGTGGGGGATATGGATATTTATTTGTTGTTGGATTGAGAATATTGCAAAATACTCTTTATTGTGAATGGAAATCTTACCTAAGTGGGTTAAAGTGAAAAATACAATACGGATTGTAAAATAGTTTAGCATCCACATTGTATTTTTTTATTCGTGAATTCCGCTAACAATTTAGCAATTTCCTGTTCTTCTCATTCAATTTCTTCAGCAGAGCTAATGGGCAGACCTTCTGCTTTGGTACTGTATTCGGTTTATGAAATACTAGAATTTAATAAAAAATAATTCCTAGATACTTGTAAAAGATAAGGTTTGGGTGCTGTCACCCAAACCTATAGGAAAACTCTATTCCCTCATACCATAAAAAATCAAATATGACCTAAAAAACAGGTTTCAAACTTTCATCAATATCCTTATCATCATAATTTTCTCCAAAAAGCTTTTTCATTCTTTCGTGTGCTTGTCCTTTTATATCATCATCTATATGAGAAATTACTTTATAAAGTGCGTAGACTATCACCGCAAGATCATCTCCAAATCCTACAACAGGAATAAAGTCTGGAATTGCATCAATAGGTAATATTAAATATCCAAGTGCACCAGCAATAGTTAACTTAGCCTTCTTTGGTGTCTTAGGACTTTTGAATGAATAGAACAATAGAAGACTGTAGTAGGTAATCTTCACACCCATTTTCTTGGAAAACTTCAATGTCTTTTTATAAAATTTCTCTTCAGAAAAATGCTCTTGATTCTTTTGTGTTTCTCCTTCAGGATTAACATTTTTTAGTTTGTTACTGTAATCATTTTGTTGTGAATTATGTTCGCCTTTTTCCTCAGTATCCTTTTTCGAATGAAACTTATTTAACATTTTATTGCTATCAATCTTTTCAGACAATATAGTCACTCCTAATATTTTTCTTAATACTAATTGTAATATAAAAAATAAAATAGTGCTAAGTTGGGCTATTAGATCATCCACCCGCGGAGGCATAAACCCGTTGCCCCCACTACTTTATAGGAACTACACTTAGATGATGCATTAGGGAGGAAGTAATCAGTAATCCCCTGTTCTACACAGCTTTAACCGAATTAAACTAATGCAGTAACGTATCAAGTAAAATCAGAACTGAATCGACCATCCTCACATTATCATCTCCAACTATGCCACAAAACAGCATGGCATAAAAAATCCTAACAATTAATACTATTAATTCTAAACAATGCTAAATAGGACAGTGCTACACACTTTCACATTTGCATTGAAATAAAGGAGAAGATGCCAGTGAAGCCTTTAATCATTCAATTGTTGGAATCTAAAGGAATGCTGATCCCAGAAAGTGATTATGATGAGCTTTCAGAATTGTATGAGTCAGCCAAGATACAGAAGCAAGCTCTTGATCGTTCATTATTGGAAGACAGTGATATAGCGTTTAAATCAGTCCCGGGTGGTGATCATGTTGGCTAATGAAGAACTTGCGACAAAATCAATTGAAGAGCTTTCTCCGTTAATTCGCGAGCGAAAAATATCCCCTGTTGAATTAACTGATTCTGTATTAAATCAGGTTGAAAAGTATAATAAATCTTTAAATGCCTACCTGAGTATTTACGATGGTGAGGCTAGGCAAGCAGCAAAAAAAGCGGAGGAGGAAATAATACGGGGGAACTATCGCGGGAGTCTTCACGGTATTCCGATGGGGATTAAAGACAATATTTATTTTAAAAATAAAATTACGACGATGGGTTCAAAGATTCATCAAAATTTCATGTCTACTTATGATGCAACTGTTATAAAGCGCCTGCGGGATGCAGGAGTTATTTTTACTGGCAAATTAAACATGCATGAATATGCCCTAGGTGTAACAACTGAAAATCCACATTATGGTCCAAGCAGGAATCCATGGAATCCTAATAAAATATCAGGTGGCTCGAGCGGTGGCCCAGGTGTTGCTATTGCAGCGAATATGTCGATTGCATCTTTAGGCACAGATACGTCTGGTTCTATAAATATACCATCTTCATTTTGTGGGATTGTGGGTTTGAAACCGACTTATGGCAAGGTTAGTAAATATGGATGTTTTCCCGAAGCATGGTCATTGGATCATGTTGGTCCGATGAGTAAGACAGTTGCCGATGCCGCAACCATACTCTCTGAAATTGAAGGATTTGATGAAAATGACCCATCTTCAATTAAAACGTCAGCCGTAAATTATCGAGATCATCTGACTACAGACATTGCTGGAATGGTAATAGGTATCAATGAGGATTACTTTTTTAAAGATGTTGATAATGATGTGGAACAGGCTGTCCGATCGGCGATTAAAGTACTTAAAAGCATGGGAGCTAGGATTGAAACGGTTGAAGTCCCAGTTTTGGAGTTCGCTGAATATGCCTTAATGGTTACCGATTTTTCAGAATTAGGAACGGTGCACCATTACAACATTAATTCGAGACCACTAGATTATGGTGACGATGTCAGACTATTAATTGAGTCGGGGCAAATGTTTTCAGCGGTTGATTATTTGCAGGCACAGCAAATTAGACGGAAATTAAAATCGGATTTTAAAAAGGCATTTGAAAAAGTAGATGTTTTATTAGCGCCTTCAACACCTGCACACACACCTGATATTGGGAATAAATTTGTTCAGATAAATGGAAATGACGTTCATTTACTTGATAACTTAACCCGCTTTACTGGGCCTGTAAATCTTGCAGGATTACCGTCATTAATACTTCCATGTGGTTTAATCGAGGGGATACCTGTGGGAATGCAGCTCATAGGACCAGCATTCAAGGAAGAAAAAATTCTAAAAGTCGGATATGCATTTGAGGCTAGTAATCCATTAAAAGGAAAAAAGCCAAATCTGGAAGTGTTGATATAATTGGCATATTGGTCCGCAGGTTTAGTTTTGGGGAGAAATCTTATATCCTACAGTAAATAAAACAATAAAGCAGCAAGCAAAGGCGGCTCGGTTGAAACCCTGAGCCGTTTTTTGTGGGAAAACAAGTCTCAACCAATTAAATTCCTCATACATAATATCTACAAAAACTATTGAAGCTAGATCCTTTTTTGTGTGCTTTTCACTACTAACTATAAACACCCACAACAAGCCACTTTCAACTTGACCTGAATTTCAAAACCTCTCATAAAGCCCATCCATATATATTAAGAATAACTTGGCTACCTAGGACATATAAATTACTATCACATAAAATCCAACTAAATAAACAACATCAAACAGCCTTTTTCGGTATTTTTCCTTTGGATTGTTGTGTGAAACTTACAAAGGATGATTAGGAGTTGTTTAATTATTATGTTTAATTCGGTTAAGGGGAATACGGTAGTTGTAACTGGAGGAAGTAAGGGGATTGGTAAGGGGATTGCACGTGTATTCGCTAATCATGGGGCAAATGTAGCGATTATTGCACGACATTTGGATGCTGCAGAATCATGTGCTGCTGAACTTAGCAATTCAGAGGGCCAGGTACGGGCTTTTAAGGGAGATGTAACAAATCGTGGGTCAATAGAGTCGGCAATTAAACAGGTAGTAAGTCACTTCGGTGGGATCGATGTGTTGTGTTCTAATGCGGGTATTTTCCCATCAGTAAAAATTGAAGAAATGACCAATGAGAATTGGGATCTTGTACTGAATACAAATGCTAAGGGGACATTTCATGCCGTTCAAGCTTGTATCCCTTATCTGAAAAAGGCAGAGTTTGGGCGCGTTGTGATCACATCATCCATTACTGGCCCAATAACTGGCTATTCAGGTTGGTCCCATTATGCAGCAAGTAAAGCTGCGCAACTTGGTTTTATGAAAACAGCTGCACTGGAATTAGCGGATGACGGTATTACCGTAAATGCTGTAATGCCGGGAAATGTTATGACAGAAGGCTTAGAAGGTATGGGAGAAAGTTATTTAAAAGAGATGGCAGCAGCAATTCCATTGAAAAAACTAGGGAAAGTAGAGGATATTGGAAATGCGGCCCTTTTTTTAGCTTCTAAAGAGGCTGGTTTTATTACTGGCCAGACAATTATCGTTGATGGGGGTCAAACACTGCCTGAAGAATAAAAAGTTCACAAAAAATAGTAGGTGGTCCTTGAATGTCATTGTCGTTTGAAGAGCGTAAAAAAATTATTATAGATTCACTAGAAAATGAAGAAAAAGTACAAGTACGTGCTTTGGCAGGGGCACTGGAGGTTTCCGATGAGACGATCAGACGTGATTTAGATCGGCTAGAAAAAGATGGGCTACTGCGGAAAGTGTACGGAGGAGCTGTAAAATCGCGGTTTAATGCTTGGGAATTACCTTTTGACCAAAAAACAGCCATTAATGAAAAAGAAAAAAAAGACATTTGTAAAGCGGCAGCATCATTCGTCAAAGATGATGACATTATCATTATTGGCAATGGGACAACACCATTGGAAATCGTTCGCTATATAAAAGATAAAAATAATATAACGATTATCACACCGTCACTGCCTGTTATGTTGCTGGCGATGGAGATATTCAATGGCCGGCTTATTTTTATAGGAGGGGAATTAGAAAAAAATCAAAAGTATACAAGCGGTCCCTTATCAGAAGGCATGCTTCAGTACTTGAAAGCAAACAAAGCATTTATTGCTGCAGGGGGGATATCAATCTCTAATGGGATTACGGATTACGATTTAAACGGGTCAAGTATTTCACGAAAAATGATGGAGCGTTCCGAGGATGTTTTTATTTTAGCGGATCACACCAAGTTTGGAAGAACAACATTTGCTTATATGTGCTCGATATCAGAGGCATCCATGGTGATTTCGGATAAGAACTGCTCTATTGAATGGAAAAATACTTTAGCCAAAAATAACGTTGAGCTATTTATTGCTGACGACAATAAATAGCCAGGTTACGTTAATTTGATAAAGAATGAAAGGATTCATACTAATGGTTCTCAAAGTGAGGGAAGACAATGTTTGAAATAAAAAGTAAAAAGGATGTCCTTGAACAATCGATAAATTGGTGGAATCCGGGAAAAACAAGGCAATGGCAAAAAGATGGTATTGATTTAGTGATGGAAAAACGAGAAGGTTATTATTTTTACGATATGAATGGAAAACGATTAATGGATGTTCATTTGAATGGGGGAACATTTAATCTTGGACATCGAAACCCGGAAATAATCGCTACATTGATTGAGGCGATGGATAAATTTGATATTGGAAACCATCACTTTCCATCGATAGCACGGGCACAGCTTTCAGAGGATCTTGCGAAGTCAACACCAAGCAGCTTGAAGTATTCGATTTTGGCAAGTGGTGGAGGGGAAGCGGTTGATGTTGCTGTCAAATGCTCTCGCTACGCAACCAAGCGGAAAAAAATTGTATCGATTGAATATGGTTATCATGGCCATACTGGTTTTGCAGTATCCCTAGGGAATGAACGATACTCAAGCCCTTTCTTGAGTGAAGGAGAACCTGGTGAGTTTATTCATGTGCCATTTAATAATTTAAATGAAATGGAAGCTGTACTTTCAAAAGGGGATGTTGCAGGTGTCGTTATCGAAACTATTCCAGCAACATATGGATTCCCATTGCCTAACGATGGTTACCTTGCAGCCGTGAAAAAAATGTGTGAGCGGTATGGAACGTTGTATGTTGCGGATGAAGTACAAACAGGATTAATGCGTACAGGTAAAATGTGGGGAATTGAGCAATATGGAATTGAACCAGACATTTTAGTCACATCCAAGGGATTAAGCGGCGGTATTTTCCCAATTGCTGCAACGGTTGTCAGTGAAAGGGTAGGCAATTGGATGAATGAGGATGGATCAGCACATATTTCGACCTTTGGCGGTTCTGAATTAGGCTGTATTGTTGCAATGAAAGTCTTGGAAATGTCACAGCGGGAGGAAGTTGTGCAAAATGTTCATTTTGTTGCTCGTTATTTACGCGCTGGTTTAGAGGAAATTAAACGTCAAAACGCACAATTCTTCAAAGGGATTCGGCAGAGCGGGGTTGTGATGGGATTGGAGTTCAACCATCCAGAAGGGGCGAAGCATGTGATGCGTTCTCTCTATCAGAATGGTGTCTGGGCGATTTATTCAATGCTTGATCCAAGAGTGCTTCAATTTAAACCGGGTTTACTTTGTGATAAAGAGTTTTGTGATGAACTACTGAATCGGTGCGAGTATAGCATTAAAGAAGTAGCTAGAATGGTAGATTCGTCCAACTATAGCCTTACTGTATAGAAAGGGGTAGAGATATGAGCAATTATGATCCATGGGAAGATCAATTAGAGAAATACCTTCAAATTGCAAAGATAGCAATCCAATCATATCCCGCGTTATCTCAATCGACGATTACATTGCTGAATTACTCAGAAAATGCTACGTATTTGGTAAAACATCCAACAACAGGAGCTAAGCAAATTTTGCGGGTGAGCCGTCCAGACTACCACACAAAAACGGAAATCGAAAGTGAACTTATTTGGCTAGAATCTATCAATAAACATGCTTCACTACATGTAGCATTACCTATAAGAGCTAAGAACGGCGAATATATTCAAGAAGTTACCTTAGATAAAAAGCGATATTATTGTACACTGTTTACCTTTTTAGAAGGGGATGCCCCAGATGAGGAAAAGGAAAGTGAACTTATCAGGCAATTTGAGATTCTAGGTGAAATTACCGCCCTCCTGCACGACCACAGTATTAATTACGGAACAAATTTGGATAATATCAAACGATTGTCATGGAACTATGAAACGATATTGGGTGATAAACCGAAATGGGGGAAATGGCAGGATGGTTTGGCCATTACACCTGAAAGGGCTGTATTATTTCAGAAGGTATCGGAGAAAATTCAAGCAAGGCTTGAGGCGTTTGGGAAAAAATCAACACGTTATGGCCTCATTCACTCTGATTTACGTCTAGCAAATTTACTCGTTGAGGGAGACCAGATTAAAGTAATTGATTTTGATGATTGCGGTTATGGCTGGTATCTCTATGATTTAGCTACATCGTTAAGTTTCATTGAACATAAATCCTATGTTCCTGGCTTAATAGAATCATGGATAAAAGGTTACCGGAAAGTAAGAAACCTTTCGCAAGAGGAAGTACAGGAAATCCCAACGTTTGTTATGATGCGGCGATTGCAGCTTGTTGCTTGGGTTGGTAGTCGAAACAATGAAACGACCGAAGAACTAGGGGATGGTTTTACCGTTGATACGGATCCTCTAGCAGAAAAGTATTTGGAAAGTATGAAGTGATACGGGTGGTGAGAAAGTGGATCCGAATTTAGTAGAGAAAATAACACGAATAGTCATTTCAAAAATAGAAGCGCATTCTACATCATTCGCCCATTCAGAGGCAGCTAAGACGTCGAATGTTTCTTATCAGCCACTGACGGAAGAGGAATTAGAGCGATGGGGCGATATATCGATAAAACTGAGCAAGACAAGGACTGAGACTCCGCCATCAAACGATTATGTACCGCTCACCAATGACGAGATTAGACAATGGAAGCAAATAAGTACCTTGCTTGGGAGTGGAAAACAATCTAATGATGATCAGTCGACAGAAATGGTGAAATTCTCTAGATTTTATTAGAAATCTTGCCTTATTCCATGAAGAAAGGAGTGTTTCCCAAAATGGATCGTGATTTAGAATCCGTCCAGCAAATGCGGGATATGGTTAGTAAGGCAAAACAGGCACAATCTATGTATATGGAGTATTCCCAAGAACAAGTGGATCAAATTGTTAAATATGTTGCCGAAAAAGCCCATCTTGCATCCGGTTCTTTAGCAAAATTGGCAGTGGAAGAGACCGGGATGGGTGTTGCTGAACATAAAAAGATGAAGAATGAATTAAGTTCTATGGGAGTCTATGAATCTATAAAAAGTGAGAAGACGGTCGGAATTATTCGCGAAGATCGGAACAAGAAAATAACAGAAATTGCCTATCCGTTTGGGGTGATTGCCTGTATTATACCGACCACGAATCCTACTGCTACGGCATTTTTTAAAACATTAATTTCATTGAAAACAAGGAATGCCATTGTGGTAAGTCCACACCCAACAGCCGTAAAGTGCACGATTGAGGCATTAAAGGTATGCAATCAGGCTGCTGTTGAAGCTGGCGCACCAGAAGGGTTAATTGGCTGGATTAGAAAACCAACCATGGCGGCGACATCTGAACTGATGAAACATAAAGATGTTGATTTAATTCTCGCAACAGGTGGAGGTGGATTAGTCAAGGCAGCATACAGCTCTGGTAAACCCGCCTATGGTGTCGGGCCAGGAAATGTTCCAGTATACATTGAAAAAACAGCTAATGTAAAAAATGCGATAAAAATGATTGTCGATAGTAAAACGTTTGACAATGGAACGATTTGTGCTACCGAGCAAGCGATTGTCGTTCATAAGAATATTAAAGAAATGGCAGTGCGTGAATTGAAAAATAATGGTTCCTATTTTTTGAATAAAGCTGAAAAGGTAAAAATGGAAGATGTTATTTCGCCAGCAAGAAACGGGCTAAATCCTAAAATTGTCGGACGTCCTGCGGAAAAAATAGCTGCAATGGCGGGATTGTGTGTTCCACCTGGGACTCGGTTACTTATCGCGGAAGAAGATCGAATTGGCAAGGATATTCCGTTTTCTATAGAAAAACTAGCCCCTATTTTTCCGTTGTATACGGCAAACGATGAAGTGGAAGCAAAAGAATTTTGTATCAATTTATTGAATATTGGCGGGAGAGGACACAGCCTATCGCTTCATACAACCGATGAGGAAGTCATTCGTACATACGGCCTGGAAATGCCAGTATCACGCATAATGATAAATACACTTGCCTCGATTGGAGCGGCAGGGGCAACAACGGGACTGATGCCTTCGATGACACTTGGATGTGGCAGTTATGGTGGAAACATTACATCGGACAATATTACTGCACATCATTTGATCAATATTAAACGAGTGGCACATGGAATCAAAGATGTTGTCGTTCCACAACCTTCCCGGCATGTTCAAAACGAATGGCACGATAATTCAAATGATAATCGTGTGGAAGAAATTGTGGATAAGGTATTGAAGGAAATAAACATTCAATCAAACACAATTAATTCAGAGACTGTTTCCGATATAGTCAATAGCGTAATAAAAAACTATCAATAATAGTAGGAGGAATTATAAATGGCTAATTTAAATGGTGCACTTGGAATGATCGAAACAAGAGGGTTAGTAGCTTCGCTGGAGGCAGCGGATGCAATGGTAAAGGCAGCAAACGTCAACTTGGCAGGAAAAGTTCATGTAGGGGGCGGAATTGTAACCGTACTTGTCATTGGTGATGTAGGTGCAGTAAAAGCCGCAACTGACGCAGGAAGTGCAGCAGCACAACGTGTCGGTGAACTTTTATCGGTACATGTCATTCCACGTCCGCATAATGAACTGGATGCGATATTACCGAAGCTTGAGATTCAGCAATAAAGAAAATGATCTCCTTGTTTTCTAGTTTTAAAAGGAGTGGGTGAGTTGCATGAATGAACAAAGCACACAAAAAATTGTTGCGGAAGTGATTAAACAATTACATTATAAGTCAAAACAAGAAGTACCTATTGGTGTATCAGCACGACATTGCCATCTAAGTAAACGGGATATAGAACGGCTTTTTGGCAAAGGATATCAACTGACGAAACGATCTAATTTATCACAGCCAGGTCAGTTTGCAGCTAATGAAACGATTACAATTGTTGGGCTAAAAGGAAGTATTGGAGGCGTTCGAATTCTGGGTCCAGAAAGAGGCGCAACACAAGTAGAAATTAGTCAAACAGATACTTTTAAACTTGGAGTGAAAGCACCAATTCGTCTTTCAGGAAATATCCAGGGTTCATCACCAATTACGATTGTAGGACCTAAAGGCAGTGTCTATTTAGATGAAGGTCTTATCATCGCCCAGGCTCACATTCATATGTCTGAAGATGATGCTTATCATTTGGGATTGCATAATGCAGAACATGTCAGTGTGGAAATAAAAAATGGCGTGCGTCCAATCTTGTTTGAAAAAGTTCGTATTCGAATCTCACCTAACTATAATTTGGAAATGCACATTGATACCGATGAAGCAAACGCGGGTGCAATACATTCTGGACAAAAAGGCAAAATCATTAAAGCGGGTAATGTGCAATGATAACAAAACAAGTTATCGAAGAAATTGTTAGTGAGGTAATAAAACGAATGGAACTGGCTGATTCGGAATCAAAACCAAGATTGCTTGTGGTTCATCATGCAAAAGAAAAAAATCAATCACAAATTAATGAACTTAAAGGACATTGGCATGTTGTGGAAATGAGTCAACCGGATCGCGACATTCCTACAGGTTTTCAGAATGCCGTCTTTTTAGAAGTAAATCAAGATCTATTTGTAAAGGGAGCATTGGGGATAACAGACACACATGAAAGTCTATTATTCTCTAAGCTGATTCTAAAAAATTGTCAGGTTAATTTTGTATTGGATCATTCATTATCAGAAATCATCTATCGTGATGGGGAAATAGCGGGCAATAAAAACTATGTGAACCAATTATTGTATTACAGGAAACAATTAGAAGAATATGGTGTATGTTTATCCCCTATTGACCAGGTACTTCCCAGAAAAGCTTTTGATTGGTCACAGGAAGAATTTATTGAAAAGGTTCTGACGAAAGATCATGTAGAAGCATGGGATGAGAAAACTATTACCATTCACCCAGGCACGTTAATTACTCCTTTAGCTCGTGACGTAGCTAGAGAAAAAGGTATAACGATACTTATGCATTAATTAAAAAGGGGATATGAAAAAATGCTGATTGGTACGGTTGTAGGGAATATCTGGGCGACGCGCAAGGAAGAAGGGTTAACAGGGCTGAAATTTTTAGTGGTCCAGCCAGATGATCTCAATGAATCAACCTTTATTGCAGTTGATCGTATCGGTGCAGGAATAGATGATCAGGTTATGGTTTCCAGGGGTGCCCCAGCTTCTTTAATTGAAGAGAGGAATTTACCCGTTGACGCACTGATCATCGGGATAGTCGATTCAATTGGAATTGGAAGAGGTGGCGAAAATGGTTAGAGCTTTGGGAATGGTTGAAACAAAAGGGCTTGCAACATCGATTGAAGTTGCCGATGCCATGTTGAAAAATTCACATGTCAGTCTAGTTAATCAGGCTAATGTGGGTGGATCTCTGGTTACTATTTTTATAGAAGGGAATGTAAGTGCTGTCCAAAATGCGGTGGAGACTGGAAAAGCAGTGGCACAACAAACTGGGGCACTGCTTGGCTGTGATGTCATTCCTCATCCAGACGCAAGTATTAAACGCTTATTCAGGTAGGAAAGGATGTGGAAAAGACGTGGCATTTAAACGAAACAAAATTGCTATTATTGGGGCTGGTTACACAGGCACAACGACCGCTCTAATGATTGCTCAAAAGGAACTTGGAGATGTGGTCCTTGTTGACATTCCTTTGATGCGGGATCCGACCAAAGGAAAAGCATTGGATCTTCTTGAAGCCAGTCCAGTCCAAGGATTTAACGCAACAATTATTGGAACAAGTGATTATAGCGAATTGCAAGACGCTGATATGGTCATCGTTACCGCAGGAATTGCACGAAAACCGGGAATGAGCCGTGATGAATTAGTACAAACGAATGCAAAAATTATGAAGAACGTCTCGGAAAAAATTGCCCTTTACGCTCCTGACAGCTATGTAATCGTCCTCAGCAATCCCGTTGATGCCATGACATATGTTTGTTTTAAAACAACAGGGTTTCCGAAAAATCGTGTAATCGGGCAATCAGGGGTGTTAGATACAGCTCGATTTACGACATTTGTAGCCCAGGAGTTAGACGTTTCGGTTGAGGATATTTCAGGTTTTGTATTAGGTGGACACGGGGATTCAATGGTCCCGTTGATCCGGTATTCGTATGCTGGCGGAATTCCGCTTGATCGATTGTTATCCAAGGAAAAAATTGCAGCCATTGTTGAGCGGACAAGAAAAGGCGGGGGAGAAATTGTTAACTTGCTTGGAAAAGGGAGTGCCTATTACGCTCCTGCTGCGTCAATTGTTAAAATGGTCGAAGCAATTGTGAAGGATAAGAAACGAATTATGCCATCGATTGCATATTTAGAAAATGAATATAACTATAATAATATTTTTCTTGGTGTTCCTACCGTTATTGGCGGAAATGGAATTGAGGGCGTCATCGAATTGCCCCTAAATGCGGAAGAAAAAGATGCATTAGATTTATCAGCACAATCGGTAGAAAATGTTTTACAAAAAGTAGGGCAATTTGTGTGAATAATTTATTGAATATTCCGAAATGGGGTGAAGTAGTAATGAAGTACCGATTATGTAGATAAATTTTAGTCTAAAACCGTCCCTTTTGTAATTGATTGGAAACTTTTATGCTTTAAGCGAGTTTAAAGAATTAAAGAATCAGAGAATGACTACATGAACACTAAGTTTCAATAAGGAAAGAAGGGATAAAATGGCAAAGACAGGTTTAGCGTTGTTTGAACAGACGTCAACAGGTGGGGTTGCAAGGCAAATTAGTCCAATCGATACCATGATATATTCTGCAGCAAATCCGGGGTTGATGTTTGCATTAGTTTACATTATGTGGGCACCATTTCTTTACCCTGGTGCACATATGGTATGGGCTATCTTAACCGTTTCGCAGATGTTTGTTATTGCAGGTTTATATTGGTTATTTTCTGTTTCGATGCCCAGATCAGGCGGTGAATACATCTATATTAGCCGGATACTGCATCCGTCGCTTGGTTTAATGGCTAGTTTCATGATTACCTTCACTTCGATATCTTGGACAGGAATTTTGCTACACTGGATCATCAAATGGTCGATTCAGGAATTCTTCTATACGATCGCATTAATAAATGGAAATGATCAATCATGGTTAAATATCGCTAACTTTTTTGATAGCACCCATATTCACGCAATCATCGGAACACTTTTATTGCTATTCATTTTGTTTATTTACTATAAGGGGACAAAATGGATGGTAAAGCTAGCTTACTTCACATTAGGTGCCACAATCCTGGGCGCTATCACCTTTATCGTTGCAAATTTGGTAGCAGGGCAAGAAATTTTCGCTACTAATTTCACAGAGCTTACCGGTCTAGCATATGAGGATGTCATTAGTCTTGCACAAGCTGATGGATATCCAACTAAATTCTTATTCGGTGCTACCGTCATGGCTGGATCGACATACATCATCCTGAATACATTAGGTTCAACATTTGGCGCCAATTTAGCTGGTGAAGTACGAAATGTTCAGAAGTCCCAATTGCTAGCATTGTTTGGTTCACTAGCTATTTTAATGGCAGTTTGGGCAATTTTTTATGGTATGTCTTATGTAAACTTTGGCGATATATGGTCAAACAGCCTGTATTACCTTTACAATGCCGGCCATGAGGCATATCCATTTGAAGGGTACGATCCATTTGTCACAATCATGATTGGGATTCTGACAAAAAGTCCAATTTTTGTCTTCTTAATTGCAGTCTGTTTTGCTGTAGCAACATTTGGTTCAGCAGCTGGTCTTGGATTTGGTCCGACACGAAATATTGTTGCATGGTCGTTTGACCGTCTAGTTCCTAAAAAATTCATGGAAGTCAATAAAAAGACGAACTCGCCGGTATATGCATTGTGGACGATCATCATTGGTGCTTGGGTTTTCTTAATGCTAGATATTTATTTACCTACATGGACAGCAAATATCGGCTTTACAATCTTCACGTGGTTCTTAGCATGGATCTTCTTAGGAATAGCCGGTATTACGTTTACAAAACGAAGAAAAATATTATTTAATTCCTCACCACCTGTCGTAAAGACAAAGATATTTGGAGTACATTTAATTACGATTTTGGGATGGTTAACATTCCTGATAAGTGTATCTATTTGTTACTACCTATTAATTCCATTCTTTAAAGGTGATTTACCATTTACAATGATTGTCGTTTCCTTGTTATTGATGGTAATCCCAATTACGATTTACTTTATTATGAAACGCCTACATGCGAAAAAAGGTGTCGATATTGATATTCAATTCCAGGAAATACCGTCTGATTAATAATTATTTTGTTAAGGGGTGAGGAATGTGAAGATATTTTATGCAGGGGATCTGCACGGTGCCGAGACAGCATTTCGGAAATTCACCAACGCTGGAAAATTTTATAATGCTGATTTAGTAATCTATGGCGGTGATTTTACCGGTAAAATGGTTGTCCCGATTGTCGAGAAATCTGGAGTATATACATGCAAATACTATGGTTCAAAGGTAAAAGTTAAAAAGAAAAAAGAACTGCCAGATTTAGAACGTAACTTAAGGGATGCCGGCTTTTATCCGTTAGTTATATCGGAAGCGGAGTTAAATATATTGAATGAAGATGATGCTGAACGCATTGTTAAAGAGAAACAAATCGAAGTGCTTGATCAATGGGTAAAGCTGATGGATGAACGATACAAAAAAGCTGGTATACCTTGTGTCGTCGTCCCTGGAAGTGTTGATGACTTTTATCTTGATGAAATACTTGGCTCTGGAGGCCATATGCAAAATGGGGATAATAGGATTATAGAGGTTAACGGTTTTGAAATACTATCAATTGGAGGCAGTATACCAAGCGCCTTCAAGTATCCTCGGGAATTTAGCGAGGAAGACTTGGCTAAAAAAATTGAAGTGCTGGCCAGCCAAGTCAAGGATATGAACAGATGTATATTTAACATTCACACACCGCCACATGATACAGATCTAGATTTAGGTACACTATATGATGAAAATTTAAAACCAGTGCTTGACGGTGATGCACTAGCAACCGCACCAGTTGGCAGTAAAGCCGTCCGAGAAGCAATTGAAACATACCAGCCATTACTTTCGTTACATGGATGTGTTCACGAAAGTCGCGGCGTCACCACTCTTGGCAAAACGGTTTGTATTAATGCTGGTACTGACTATGATCAGGGAATGTTGAGAGGTGCATTGGTTGATGTTGATCATAATGGGGGAGTTTCGTATACGTTGACGGCAGGTTAGGGTACGTATGGGGGATAGTTAACGGCTATCCTCTATATTCTACTTTTCTACCGTAGGATTCTAGCAGAACTTTAAGATAAAAATACAACCCCATTCCCCCTTAAATCTTTCATATTCAAATTACCCATTTTTCTTCCAAATAGTGAACTAAATCACAGTTAAGAAAGTGACTTTTTTATATAAACTAAATTGTAAACATTTGCGGTATAGTATTCTGTTGAATATATAGTTTATATTTTACTAATTAGCTGCAATCATTGGTATATCAAGTGAATAAAAGTTAATCCGGACAACTATTTCTTCTCATGCCATTTAAACGATAGCTGATACTATTTTAAAAATGAACCCACCTAAAAGGCTAATCCCTCTTAAGACAAGGAAAAAGATATGGAAAATCACAAATTAATATTTGAAGTAGTCCGTAATCAAAACAATTGCAGAGTTCATTATCACATTCATAAGTTAAATGTAAAAGATTTGGACCAGGAAATTTATCAAGAAGGATTAGTTGCTATGTGGAATTCGTATGAAAGGTGCCATCCAGATAATGGAATAATTGCAACATACTTCAATTATGTTGTCTGTAATCGCATAGTAGACTTAAAGCGAAAACTGAAAAGGACAAAAAAAGGTATTATAGTTTAATTCGAATTCTACTGTCTTTCTTATTTATTTTTTGATGAAATGTTGCTCCTTCATTTACTGATGCATGATTGAAAATTAAATTATTCCAGTATACCTTAAATGCCTGATCTATATCAACTACCTTGTTTAATTTGAATATTGCGTTTGGAGAATTAATATTTATTTTATAACCAGATTTAATGTATTTTTTGAAGTAGTTGAATTTGTCCAGTGTTAAGCGGTTCTCAGTTTTAAAAACTGCCTCATAAAGAAATAGTCGATAGTCCTTTACAATCGGATCGCGACATATTTTATTAATAAATAGTTGTCTTTGATGTTCAATTGCCAATTCCTTGTATTTATCGGGAACCCTTCTATCAATTATATATTTTGTTATTTCGTTTTCAGAACAACCGATTTCTTTACAAATTCTTTCAATATCATTATTTGTTTCTTCAAGTAATAGCATAATGTATTCATACTTCATTTTGTAGTAAACATTTTCGGTAAAACAGGACAAAAGTAATTTAAAAGTTGAATCAAGTTCATTTATTTCTTCATCTACAATTATAGTGGGAACTTTTTTATTAGAATCAATTACCATTAATGAATTGTATGCATCTATACCTCGGTTTAACAATAACTTCCCATGGTGATCTTGATATAGATGCATTATGGGTTTATTATTTTTTAATAACATTTTATAAATTTTTGTAGCTGTTTTTTCACTTGGAAGATATTTATGACGGACATTTATTTCTTTTGCTGATACCCATTTAATTCTAATCCTGCTCATTCCCTCAGTCCCCTTCATGTTGTTTGTATAAGATATGAGTTGTGAGGTCTGTCCTATGATGGTAAATGTGTTTTGTTATTGTGTTTTGAAGGGAAAAGGTTAGGGGTGTCGAATTTAGCTATAAAAATAGAATTATAGAAATTGATATTAAAATCACCTAGTAACCCTAGCGTCTTTAATAATGTGCTAATGGGGAAGCCCCCACTACTTTAAAAGATTAAAGAGCGTCGGTTATTTCTTTTAGTAGTGGCTAGTACAGTGTAGTTCACCTGTGACAAGTGTTGCCTTTAGTATTCTCCCATTTCCCTACAATAAAAAAGTTAAATTAAGCGTGCGCGCCTCTACCTACAGATTATCAGGGTTCTCCCGCCTCACGTCCAAATAACGCACACCAATCCCCACTACCAAACCAGGTGCATTACCTTTCAACTCAATTTTCATTATTGCCTACTTAAAACAAATAGAGTAGGAAGAACAGATTTAGGTACTGAAATTCGGACCGTTACAAGCTTATTTACAATTTGACTTATTTTTATATCACACACTGCACTCAGTACCCTATAGGCATCCTCAAACTGCAAGGTAAGTTCCCGCTGCAAATGATTAACTACTTTTTCTGCACATTTTTTAATAGCAAGGTTTAATGTTTCGGCTGAATAGATAAACAAAAAGGAATCACTGTTTTCCACAATAGGTGAATCAATTTTTCTGTTTTCCAATTTCGAAACAGTTAATGTAGTTTTTCCGCCAATTTCTACACCCGTTCCATTCATTTCTCCATCACCCATTGCAGCATGCATATCTCCGAGTGCAAACAATCCGCCATCCTGAAATACTGGTAAATATATTTTGTTTCCGATAGTAATGTCTTTTGTATCCAAGTTTCCACCATGGTTTCCGGGTATTGCACAATGGACTTCATCATTACTGGGAGCAACACCAATAACTCCAATCATTGGCTTTACAGGAATTATGAGATCTTTATTAAAGAATAGTTTATCATTTTTCACTTGAAACAATCTTGTAGTTGGTTTGGTGATTTTGTCCCCTAATAACCCTAGTCCTTTTGATGTGACCATAATTCCAGTTTCGTCTAATTCAATATTATTAATTTCAAGACACAGGGTATCGTTTTTTCGCAAATTATTTACGTATACTGGCCCTGTTGCTTGATTCATAGTATCTAAATTTATAGTTGGTCGTAAAACCTTTTCACTTGTTATTTGTCCCCCATAACAATCATGAGTTTCTATTAACACTTTCTCCCCCAGTTCAACATGATAATTTGGATTCATAGAAGATGAAAAATGTGTAATTGTTTTATTTTTTCCTATTAATTTCATAAATTGCTCACCAACCTTTAGGAAGAACATCGAATAAACCTAAAAATGTATAAATAGCCGCTCCTGTAAACAAAACAATAAGTAATGTTTGAATAGCGGGATGTGCTAATCTTCCGCAATTCCATTCTGGTTCCTTTTCGTTAACTTTCCTTGCCTTATTGATCATTAACACTGGCAACACTGCCATAATAACACCGGCAAATGCTCCTGCAATTGATAACGCATCAACAAAACCTACTAATCCACTATAAGCCAGAATAAAAGGTGGGATTGCCACAAATGCAAGTGAAATTAGCCTATATTTAATATTCCATTCTGACGGGAACTTAAACTTGTCTACTATATTAGTTAAATAACTTTGGCCAATTGCCCAGAAGGAAGTTAGCATAGCTAATAATGCAAATCCATTAGCTGTAAAGAAAGCCCAACTACCTAATGCATCTGCCCAAGCAATCGTAACAACTTCAGTAACATCCTCAGGGCCCGTCAAGCCTAATGCAGCCATTGGAACCAATATTAATAAGATAGCGGTAAAAAGCATTCCGATAATTATTGCCTTAGGAAGATTTCTAATTTTTTCTTTTGAATATCCACGTGCTAATTCTGGTACTGTGTACTGAGCTAAAAAAGCAAAAATGGTTAAGCTAAATACCGGAATAGCAAACTTAATGTCTGAATACAATAGGAATTCTTTTTCTAAGCCAGGTCCAATAATTGAGGCTATTATTAAAATAAGGACGAGAATTCCCATTCCGAACGTGATAATCTTTTCGGATACCCCGGTTGCTTTCAAACCAAACCAAATTACAACTACAGCGGGTATAAAGAACAGAATACTGCCAATACTTGGCGGAACTCCTAAAAATTCAGAAATTATTTTCCCGCTTCCTGAAGTATAAGCGATCAGGGCACCTAAAGAATTTACAACTACAGATAAAAACATTAACCAGGAACCTAATTTACCAACATATTTTTCAGCAAGCCCACTCAGTTGTAAGTTTTTCTTCGTTCTAAGGGTTGTTTCCGCTACATAAAGCATGGAAATTGTCGTTAGCACCCCAGCAACAATTACCCAAAATACGAGTACTGGCCAACCTGCATTTTTAGCACCAAATGCTAAACTTAATATCCCAGCTCCGATATTTGCCCCTACAATTAATGCAACACCTTCAAACAAACTAAGATTTGTTCGAGAAAGTGCAGAACCTTCACCCCTTGCTGCATTTCCAGACCCTTTAGCATTGAACATTGTAACATCTCCTTAAGTATGTAATATAAAAATTTAGAAGTATAGAATTAATAACCTTGCTGACCACCTTCGTATTCAATAATATTAGCTAATAAGTTGTTCGTAATAATTTGAAATTTTAGAGATTATTGTTTGGATAATTATTGCATAGGGGTAATGAATATGCAATGGGAAGTATGTGATTTTGAACCATAATAGGGGAATCTAAATTTAAAAAATGCATTATTTACCCAATATATTCCAAAACACCTACTTAATAGTGAACTAAATCACAGCCAAACGATTAATTTTTCTATATAATCTAACTTGTAAACGTTTGCGTTATAGTGTTTCGCTTTGAATAGTAGATTTTAGATTTAATTATGCAGCTGCGATCATTGGGATCATTGGCATTTCAAGTAATAAAACTAGTTAATCCGGACAACTATTTCTTATCATGCCATTTAAACAATAGCTGATATTATTTTAAAAATGAACCCACCTAAAAGGTTAATCCTTTAAGGTCAAGGAGAAAACACATGAAAAATCACAAAATAACTTTTGAAGAGATCCGTAATCAAAATAAACGCAGAGTTCAGTATCATAATTATAAATTAAACGTTAAAGATTCATACCAGGAACGTCATCAAGAGGGATTAGTTACTATGTGGAATGCATATGAGAGGTACCATCCAGATAATGGCCTGCTTGCGACATACTTCAATTATGTTATCCGTAAACGCATGTTTGACTTAACGCGACAGAAGAAGGAACAGGTATATGAGCAGCATAATGCCGAACATAAACTTGCAAACCATTATCACATTAAGACCATTAACGTTGCTGAGGATTCACAAGTCTATAATACATAGATTTGGGCGGGTGTGATGAGCAAAAGATTGAAGAATTAATGAAAGATATTAAAGTGCTTTATTATTTACGCTATGCCCGTGCAGCAAATTATGTTTGCAGAGGGTGTATCGGTTGAGGGAAAGATGTTAGTAGCGTTATGGAGATACATATTGAGAATTAGCATTATTGTTGTAGAAAAATAGGGAGAAGTTGTTGCTGCACTTCTCCCTATATTCTTTGCTGACCTAAGTTACTTTAATTGAACCCTACTATCTTTTTATGCTATTATTTAGATATAAAACATTTAGATGTCTAAATAATTGTATTAAGGATTCATTAGTACGTTTCCAATCTATAGGTAAAGGAATGATTCACATGAGATTACAAGGAAAAGTTGGAATTGTAACAGGAAGCGGTTCTGGTATTGGCCGTGGTATTGCCCTTGCAATGGCGAAAGAAGGTGCCCATATTGCAATAGTTGATATTAATGAAGAGAAATCAAACGAAACGTTAAAAGAAATTAACCAATATACAGAAGGCATGCTATTTATTAGAGATATATCGAAGCCGGAAAATATTGATGGAATTATCTCTGACGTGGTAGCCAAGTTCGGCAAGCTTGATATTCTTGTGAATAATGCGCATGCATCGAGACAAGCGCTATTTTCGGAAACAACGATGGAGCTATTTGATTTATCCTTCAATACTGGATTTTATCCAACGTTTAACTTTATGAAAGCTGCGTATCCGGAGCTTAAGAAGTCGAAAGGGAAGGTTATTAACTTTGCATCAGGCGCTGGTATTAAAGGTCAGCCTACACAGGCGTCATACGCTGCAGCGAAAGAAGCAATTCGCGGAATTTCCCGTGTAGCAGCTAACGAGTGGGGCCCAGAAGGTATAAATGTAAACATTATTGCTCCTATTGCACTTACAGAGGGTGTAAAACAATGGAGCCAAAGCGCACCAGAATTATACGAAGAAATGGTTAACAATATTCCATTAAGACGATTAGGAGATCCAGAACAAGATATTGGAAGAACTGCGGTATTTTTGGCAAGCGAAGATTCTGATTATATGACTGGACAAACAATCATGGTTGATGGCGGGTCAATCAAACTATATTAAGGAGGAAGCATGAAAATGGGAAGACTAGATAAAAAGATAGCAATTGTTACTGGTGGAGCATCTGGTATTGGAGAGAAAATGGTCGATCTTTTCAGTGCGGAAGGGGCAACTGTAATTGCCGCTGACATAAATGAAAAGGCACTGGAAGAAGCCAGCCGAAAAGAAAATGTAGTCGGGATGAAATTAAATGTCGCTTCTGAGGAAGATTGGGCTGGGTTAGCAAAAGAAGTTTACGAACGCTTTGGGAAAATTGATGTACTCGTGAATAATGCCGGGATTTCTTCTGAAAAGCCGTATACGGACATTGATCTTGACGATTGGCAAAAGATGCTATCCATTAATGGCTTCGGTCCGTTTGCGGGAATTAAGCATGTTGCTTCCTATATGGCTAAGGAGAAGAAAGGTTCCATCGTGAATATTTCTTCTTATACAGCGCAGATTGGACAAGGATTTAATCATTATTCCGCTTCTAAAGGTGCTGTTCGTGCACTGTCAAAAGCAGCTGCTACAACATTTGGCAAAAGCGGTGTACGTGTGAATGCTCTTTTCCCTGGAATTATTGAAACGCCAATGACGAAAGGGTTAAGTACATCAAGAGATTTACTTGGACAATTAATTCAGGCAACTCCATTGCAGCGTTTAGGACAGCCAGAGGATATTGCGAACGCAGCATTATTCTTGGCATCAGACGATTCTTCTTATATTACAGGTGCAGAATTAGTTATTGACGGAGGATTTTCTGCTCAATAATATGGTAGACTGAAAGAGCCTTTATTCAATAAGGGCTCTATTTTTCTTTTTTAGAAAGAAGGATTTCATGATGGAAGAACAAACAATCTTTGAAATTATACATTCAATGGATAAGGTGACAAATAAGTTAATTATCCAATGGAATAAACTATTTAAAGAAGATCTTGGTGTGTCGCATATCCTGATCCTCGGCCATTTGAAGGCAAACGGGAAGAGCCGCTCATCGGATATTGCAAAGGCGATCGGTTTGACGCCACCTTCTGTAACTCACTTATCTGAAAAACTGGTACATAAAGAATTAGTTACCCGAATTATTGGCAAATCGGACCGGCGCATTACCTACTTAGCCATTACGGATAAGGGGGATGAGGTACTTAAATGGGCCAATCAGGAAGGACAAATCCTGCGCAGAAATCTGTTTGAAAAATTAACAGAGGAAGATAGACTGAGGCTGCTGGAAATTTATAGGAAGTTGAGTGACTTTTGATGGTGAGGGGACGGTTCTCTTGCTTCTTTTTTGATGGGACAAGGGGTCAGGCGGGACAAGGGGTCTGTGAACTGTACCCTTTGTCAAGGACATTTTAATTAAGGGACACTATGCTGCACTTTGAAGATGACTTCTGAATTGAACAGGGGTCATCTTCTTTAAGTTCCATTGATATCTGGAATTGTTATAGTATCTTATATAGCTTTTAATTTCTCTTTTTAATTCACATAGATTTCCACATTGCTTAATATTAACCTCATCCTTTAAATGGCCAAAAAAAGATTCCTGTAGTGCATTATCCCAACAGTTTCCTCTCCTGGACATAGATTGGTTTAATCTAAGCTTTCTAACTTTATTTTGATACTTAGGACTCGTATAATGTACTCCTTGATCAGAGTGGATGAGTGCATTCTTATCTAATTTTACTTTTCTGTTCTTCTTTAACTTGTTTAACGTTTCGGTAGCTATTTCTAATTTAATGTTACTGGACAAATGATAAGCTAATACTTCATTTGTTGAGCCATCTATAATGGTAGATAGATAGGCTTTCTGACCCTTACCGTAATAAAGGTAAGTGATATCTGTAAGTAGTACTTTTCCTGGTGTATTTTGTTTAAATTCACGGTTTAATAAGTTTGGTAAGACAGCGTGTTCTTTTGTAGCTTTAGCAATTTTTTTATAGGGATTGGATCGTCTAATCTCACAGACAATATTGTACTTTTTCATAACCCTGCGAATTCGCTTTAAATTATAATTGATTTGATATTCACCAAATAGCGTCATTTTAATTTGTTTTGCGCCTTTATTTTTATTACGGCCATGGTTATTGGCTTTCAGAATATTTTCTTTAAGTATTAAATCATCTTTTTCTCTTTGTTCTCTTCTTTGTTGAGACTTCAGAGAAAAATAATTATAGTAACCAGAAGTGGAAACACCCGCAACTGTACATAGGTATTTCACTATTCTTTTAAGACCGAACTTCTCAATCACTGAACGAATTAAAAGGAACTTCTGTTCAGCAGATATCTTTACTTTTCCCCTGCCCCCTTTCCATCATTTTCAACTTTTTTAGTAGCTCATTTTCTGCTTTCAGCAATTGAATTTGAGCCTCTAAACGTGCATTTTTTTCCTCAAGAGACATATTTTCTTTGTTTGGTCTACCAGAAAAATCCTTACGTGAATCTGTCAATCCATCTAAACCAGATTCTTTATAAGCCTTCCTCCATCTGTAAGCTGCTTTTCTAATTCTAGAACCACCTATTAAATCAACGTCAAAACCACAATCTTCAAAGATTTCCTTTGGTAACTTTCCAATCTCACTCTCGGCTATAAAGATCCTTTTAAACTCATCAGTATAGGTTATAAGTGTTTCACCCACTGACTTAACATAAGGATTTTTATTTAATATATTCTTCTCTTTTTGTGTAAAATACTTTCTATTCATTCGTAATTCCCCGCTCCCATTTTCTATCTACCCATTATACAATAAAAGAACCCTATAGAGTGTCCCGCTTTTTTTGTGTCCACTCTATAGGGTATAGTTTACTGACCCCTTGTCCCGCCTGACCACTTGTCCCACTGTCACTCCTCGCCGACATCCTGCAGAAATTGTTTAGTTCGCTCTTCCTTAGGATTATTAAATATCTCTTGTGAGCTTCCTTCTTCTACAATTACACCGTCATCCATAAAAATAACCCGATCGGCAACATCTTTTGCGAATCCCATTTCATGTGTTACGACAACCATTGTCATGCCTTCTTTTGCCAAGTCCTTCATTACCAAAAGAACTTCACGAACAAGCTCTGGATCTAATGCGGAGGTTGGTTCATCGTAAAGCATTACCATCGGTTCCATGGAAAGGGCTCTTGCTATTGCAACCCTTTGCTGCTGCCCTCCTGAAAGTTGTGCGGGGTAGTGATCCATTCTGTCTGCTAGTCCGACTTTTGTCAGTAATGCGATAGCTTTCTTTTTAGCTTGATCGCGATCCATTTTTTTAATTACAATTGGACCTTCCATGACGTTTTCAAGGGCTGTTCGATGCGGAAATAAATTAAACTGCTGAAAAACAAAGCCGGTATTTTGACGGAGCTCCCTAATTGTTGCTTTTCTCTGTTTATTTGGTTGATTTCCAGCTGTGACTTCATTTTCACCTAGTCTAATAACACCTTTATCAGGTTCCTCTAAAAATGTTATGCACCGTAGTAAGGTTGATTTACCAGAACCACTTGGCCCCATAATGACGACTACTTCGCTTTTTCCAACAGATAGATTAATATCTTTAAGGACAACATTTTCATCAAAGCTCTTTTTAATGTTTTGCAGCTGTATTATACCCATATTTATACCTCCCCTAAATTGGTTATCATTTTTTCCGTAGATTGGATTTGGTCAAAATCGCCTACACAACATGCCTTGACGTTCTTTTTTCCAAACGATCCAGAACTACAGTGAAAAAAGTAATAACAACCCAGTAGAGTGCGGCCGCTACTAAATAAATGGTTAAAGGCTCGAATGTTTTGGCGATGATTAATGTAGACATTTGCAATAATTCCGTTACAGTAATAACCGAAACCAATGAAGTATCCTTTATTAAAATGATGTAGGTATTAGACAAAGTTGGAATTGCTATACGAATGCTTTGTGGTAAAATAACGCGTCTCATTGCCTGTCCATATGTCATCCCCATTGAAACTGCTGCTTCCATTTGACCTTTATCAACTGCTAAAATAGCTGCCCGGAAAGATTCGGATAAATACGCACCTGCATTTAAGCTTAATGCCAGAACACCTGATGGTATTGGATTTAATTCAATATCTATTTGCGGCAAACCATAATAGATTACAAAGATTTGTACTAAAAGAGGGGTACCACGGAAAATAGATATATAGACAGATGATACTGCTTTTAATAGTTTAATTTTTGAGATTCTAGCCAATGCTGTAAAGAACCCCAGTATTAATGCGAACACTACGGAGACAACTGCCAGCAAAACGGTTATCACTGTAGCTTTTAGTAAAGGCGGCAATGATTCGATAATTATTGAAAAGTCCATGTGTATCCCCTCCAGTTAATTTTCTATTGAATAGCAGATTCCTCGGTGTATTTAATCGTAATGCCTTGTGAATTTAATTCGCTGATAAATGGGCTGAACCTATCGCTAACAATAATATTCTCAACCGGAACGACACCAGTCTCTGTAACCTTTTTATTCAAAATCCAATTGGCCATTAACATTGCAGGGATTGCCGTTGTTTTGGCCATGGAGGTGATATTGCGTTCATGGTCATAAAGATCCACCATTTCCCAGGTATACGTTGTATTCTTGCCATTCTTTTTGCCTTTTGTGACAACCCGGACAACTGTAATATCCTCATTTGATTTGCCGCGCAGTTTAGGCTCTAATAATTTTTCGGTTAATTTTCTGGGACTTATCTGATTCCCATCTATTTCAATTGGTTCTTCCGCTAAAAAGCCGAGCTCAGCTAATACTGCCATTTTGCTCCAATGCCCAGAATAGCGGACTGTTTTTTCATATAGCTTTCTCGCTTTATCTTTAAGGGTGTATGCAGTGCTGTGTGCATCGGTGATCACTGCCTCACACTCTCCCACGGGTTCTGGAAAATTCATCAATTCCAGCCCAGATAATGGTGGCAATTTTACAAGCTCACCATTTTCAGCTGCCAGAGCCGGTCTTGTATAAAGTCCCATCACACTCTCAAGCCGAAATACAACTTGATACCATAACGGGGGTAACGGATGTCTTGGGATTCCTCCACATATCATTACCGCTTCATCTGTTTCATCTAACAATTCAATGCCCTGTGCTGCTAAAAAGTTCGTTATTCCTGGTGCTACTCCGCATCCGGGTACTATGATTATTCCAGCATTTTTCGCTTGTTGATCCAGCTTCACTTTTTCTTCATATTTAGAGCCAACCAAATCAACCAAATGACATTTCGCCGCTATTGCCGCATGTATCGCGGTTAAACTTAATGAATGGGGCAAACATGCAATAGCTACATCCGCATCTTTTATTACCTCAAAAATATCTTTTTCCGTTTGTAAAGTTGTTAATTTACCTGTTGCTTTCGGATTATCTGCAATCGCTAAACATGTATCAATATTTTTACCAAAACCATCAACTGCGGTTACCTTTTCTATATGTGGGTATTTTACAAGTTCCCTGACTACCGTTGTACCTATCATTCCAGTACCTAATACAACTGCATGCATAATAAAAATCTATCCCCTTTCTAAGTTGATCATTCAAGTCCGTTACTTAACTAATGGCTCAGAATCAAACCATTTTTTGTAGATTTCATTGTATGTTCCATCTTCAATCATTCCAGCCAGCTCTTTATTAATCTTCTCTACAAATTCATCACTGCCATTTTTTACAGCCATGCCAATCTCATCTTTATTAACAACGTCGCTTACTATTTTTATGGGAAGCCCTTCTTCTTTAATGTTGTAGCTCATAAGCAATTGGTCATTAATGATTACATCCAGTCTTCCATTAATTAAATCCTGGATATAATCGGTGACGGATTTATATAGGGTAACGTCAGCACCATCAACACTTCTCGCTACCTCTTCAAAAGTTGTGCCGCCACCTACTCCAACCTTTTTCCCTTTGATATCTTCTAATTTAGATATGTCAGCCGAATCATCTTCTCTTGTAATTAGGACAGAACCAGTTACAACATATGGATCTGTAAAGTCAACACTTTTCTTTCGTTCTTCTGTAACGGTCATTTGGGCAATGATAATGTCGAACTTATCTGCTTTCAGCCCGCCAATAAGACTGTCCCATTTGGTAGCGATAAACTCAGTCTCAACACCTAATCTGTCAGCTAACTCATTGGCTATATCCACATCAAATCCTGCATATTCATTGTTATCATCTAAATAGTTAAAAGGCTGATAGGTTCCTTCAAACCCGACACGCAATACACCTGAATCTTCAACTCTTTCAAGTACATTTTGATCTTCATTTCCACTAGCTTTCTCATTACTGCTGCACGCCGCAGCTACTATCAATAGAAGTAAAAACACTGTTACTTTAGCAAACCCTTTCATTTTTCCCCCTCCTTGGATTTCGTGTTTTACCCTTTTCAATATCCTCCCTTTGTAGAGATATCTATGTTGTCGTTCAAAAATGTAGTACAAAATAATCTTTTTTTGGGTCAAAAATAATTCTTATCAATATATCCCTGAAATTGGAATATAAATATTTCTAGAATCGCTGTTGAACCAAAGGAGGTAATTAAAATAAAAAAGAAACAATCCATCAAGCAATATATTTACCATAGTTTGCGAGAAGCAATTTTAACTAGACAGCTACCGCCTGGGAAACAATTAGTCGAAAATACTATTTCAGAAAATTTAAAGGTAAGCCGCACGCCAATAAGAAGTGCAATGGATTTGTTAGCTGATGAAGGATTAGTGGATATTGTTCCGAATAAGGGAGCATTTGTGGTAAATCCAACAGAAGATGAGGTATTGCAAGCCTATGTTTTGCGTAAAGATTTGGAAATTATGGCAGCGGGGCTTGCGATGGAACGCTTAACTGAGGCTGATTTTCTGGAAATGTCGAATAGTGTAGCAGAAGAAAGAGAGGCTTTATTTAATAAAGATTTATCGACCTACTTAAAAGCAAATCAATCTTTCCATATGATTTTTGTTAGAAAATGCGGTAATAAATTTTTGATAGAGTTTATTGAAAAACTGATTAACCAGACGTCCATTTATTTAATGCTGTTTGATATATTTTTTGAAGATTCGTCTCCAAAGCCATATGGATATAAAGAGCATTTGGAGATTATTGCGTTATTTAAGCAGCAGAATTTAAATGAATTAGAAATGTGCCTGACGAAACACTTTGATCATGCTGTTGGCAGTTTGGATGTTAGGAATGAGTATAAGGAACTTGGGAGTATTTTTGGTGGGTGACTAAGGCGGGGGGGTGATGAGGGTGAGGCGAGGGGACGGTTCTCGTGCTTCCTTCCAGTGCTGAGGCGAGGGGCTGAGGCGAGGGGACGGTTCTTTTGCTTCCTTCCAGTTCTTTGGTTAATATCATATGAAGATAATAGGGATATTTAATTTTTGCTGAAATCTTTTATGTCAAATGCACAGTTTCTCAAAAGGAGACGAAGTTAAATTGGCTTTTCTCAGATTCAGTATTAATTAAAATTAACTTTTGGCTTTGGATTGGCTAATAAATGTACTTGACTTTTGTGATTAAAATGACCTATCTTAGTGGAAGTAAGGGGACGATTTTCTTGCTTCCTTTAAGCTCCTTCATATACATCAGATGTGTTTAACTGAAAACATCAGCCCCGGGTCTACCACTATCTAAAACTGCGCTTGACCACTTATGTACACTCAGTGATGCTTTTCCATAGTAAAATTATTAACGTGAATAAAAAAATAAATCTGAATTGTGGTGATTGAATGCCCCGTAAAGCAAGGGTAAGAGGTAAAAGCGGTATATATCACATAATGCTTAGAGGTGCAAATAGGCAGGAAATATTTCACGATGATGAAGACTCCAGGAAGTTTCTTGAAATAATAGAAAAGTATAAAAACAAATCTGAAATGAGAGTTTACGCATGGTGTTTAATGAATAATCATGTTCATTTACTTTTGCAGGAGGGCAATGAAGATATTTCTGTTACAATGAAACGAATAGGTGTGAGCTTTGTCGTATATTATAACTGGAAGTATAGAACAACAGGTCATCTTTTTCAGGATAGGTTCAAAAGTGAGAATGTAGAAACAAATAAATATTTATTAACAGTTATAAGGTATATTCATCAGAATCCAGTAAAAGCTGGAATAGTCAATAGGGTTGATGAATGGAAGTGGAGCAGCTGTCTAGAATACTATGATAAAAATCCTCACTCAATAAATCTATTGGATAAAAGCTTTATTCTGCAAATTATTTCCCCAGACATAGCGATTGCCAATGCTATTTTTAAAGAATTTAACGAAAGCCCACAAAATGATAAATGTTTAGATGATAAAATAAAAAGAAGATTAACGGATGAAGAGGCAAGGCTGAAAATTAAGAAATTACTTGGTGAGATTGAGATTGCCCAGGTAAAGAGCCTCCCTAAGTTAAACAGGAATGAAATTTTAAGACAAGTTAAAGGTATTGATGGACTGCCACAGCGCCAAGCTGCAAGAATTCTAGGTGTATCCGCGAATCTTATTTTTAGGGCATGACGGGAAAAGTGTAGGTGAAGCAAGAGAACCGTCCCCTTGCCCCACCAAGAGAACCGTCCCCTTGTCCCACTCAACTAAACATATTAATCGAGGTAATAATAATCGGCATGGCAAAGACATCTATTAGAAACGCTCCGACAATTGGTACGATTAAAAATGCCTTTTGTGATGGACCGTATTTACTAACAACCGCGTCCATGTTTGCAATGGCATTCGGTGTAGCGCCTAGACCATGTCCTGCAAATCCGCCGACCATTACAGCTGCATCATAGTTTTTGCCAAGTGCTTTAAATAGTACAAATGTGCCAAACAGTGCTATAAATACAACTTGAACCAATACAATTATTAGAAGTGGGAGAGCTAGATTTACGACTTCCCATAATTGAATACTCATCAGTGCCATGGATAAGAAAATCCCCAGTGTTATATCACCGATAATTCCAATGCTTTTCATATCTATAATTTTATTATCATATCTATCGATCAAATTCCGAACAATTACAGCAACAAACATTGCACTCACATAGCCCGGTAAAGCAAATCCTGTTACATTTGTAAACAATTCACCTAAATAGGATCCTATTGCCATACATAATGTAATAATAAATACCTGCTTCATAAATGTTTTGGAGTTAATGGCTGCATTATTTCCTTGAACATCTTCTACAGTTGCAGCGCCTTCCATGTCACCAGCTTCATTGGGTTCTAGTTTATATTTGTTGATTAAATATTTTACAATCGGGCCACCAATTAAACCGCCGGCAACAAGACCTACTGTTGCTGCAGCTAAACCAACGGAGAGGGCAGAATCTATACCCATTTCTTCAATAGTTGTACCGAAAGCGGTGGCTGCACCATGCCCGCCTTCCATGGAAACTGCTCCTACCATGATTCCTAATAATGGTTCCATGTTTAATAGCTTAGCAAAGGAGATCCCTATAATACTTTGTACCAATGCGAGCAGGCCACAGGCAAACCAATAAATCACAAGGAGTTTCCCGCCGAGCTTTATTAAACGGAAACTTGCACCTAATCCAATGGTAGTGAAGAAGGTTAACATGAATAGCCCTTGTAGGGATGTATCCAATTTTACATCTAGAATATTAAACCCTTTTAGCATGGTTGCTATTAAGGCAAATAAAAGTCCTCCTACTACTGGAGCGGGTATACAGAATCGATCCAGTATGCTTAATTTTTTATTTAAATAGGTTCCAACCATAAATACAGCAACTGCTATAAAAATGGTAGTTATTTGATTAATTTCCAGACTCATATAAGAACTGCCCCCTTTCAACATAGGAGGAAGCAAGAGAACCGTCCCCTTGCCTCACTCCTTTACTTTTCTTGGTTAAGGATTTCATAACTTCTGCTACTAGATTTGCTGCTAGTCTGACGGTTTTTCCATTTTCATCTACCACTGGGTTAACCTCTGAAATGTCAAAGCTGGTTATGTTTTCTTTTGCGCCAATATAGCGAAGAAGCTTCCTTACTACTTTCGCTTCCAGCCCGAATGGTGATGGAGCACTGACACCAGGTGCTTCTGAGGAAATGATGGAATCTGTACAAAGCGTCAGCATGATATAATCATATTGACGGGCAAATCTGTCGATGGTTTCGAATGTATTTGTATAATTATTAGTGGCTATATTTTCTTCATAAATATATTTACAGCCATAGCTATCGGCAGTTTCAAATAAGGACTTTGTGTTACCAAATTCCTGAATTCCCAAGCAAAGGTATCCAGCGTTTTTATCCTGATCAAGTATTTGCTTAAACATGGTTCCTGATGATGGCACAACTTCATCCCTCATATCAAAATGTGCATCAATGTTTACAATACCTAACGAATGTTTTTCCCCTATAAAGTCTCTTACTCCAAGGTAATGTCCGTACAGGGTTTCATGGCCGCCGCCTAAAATAATTGGTGTATTAGATTGATGAAGCAGTTTATAAATATGATTGCCGAGCTCCCTTTGGGCATTCTCCAGCTGGCCATTTTCACATACAACGTTTCCGACATCATTTGTTTCGGTTGCTTCTATGTTATAAGGTAATTTCGAAATCATTTTCCTTATTTCGTTTGGTGCAGCTGCAGCGCCGATTCTTCCTTTATTTCTTCTAACACCCTCATCACATTCGAATCCGATAATACTAAAAGCGTTTTCATTTTTATCTATATCATTTATATCTTTTAATTGTACAATTTGATGAAAACGGAATTGCTTTTTATCAGTTTCACTGTCTATTCTTCCTTGCCACAAGTGTGTTTCTGGTAATGTATAAATAGAAATCATCCCCAACTTCTTAAAATTTATAAATTCTGAAAATAGCTTTTATATGTATTATTATAAGTGGATTGATATATAATTTCTAATACATATTTATTATATTTTTATAGATTTTAACTATAAATGGAGAGATACGCTGATGGAATTAAATCAATTACTTTATTTTGTAACTTTAGTCGAACAGTCTACATATACAAATGCTGCATCCGTTTTGCATATATCCCAGCCTTCTTTAAGTGCGGCGATTAAGAAGCTTGAAAATGAAATTGGTTTGACTTTAATAGATAGAAGTACAAGAAAATCAAACTTAACAAAAGAAGGAAGTATCCTTTATCACGAGGCGAAAAAGTTAATTAACCACTTTAATCATGTAAAAGGTGAAATGAATAGATTAAAGGAACACGGGCCGCTGGAGCTGTCGATAGGGTTAATAGAGTCGTCTAAATACTGGGCGCCAAAGGTATTTAAACGGTTTAAAGAAGATTATAAGGATGTTCGCATTAAAATATTGGATATCTTAAGTTTAGAAGAGGTTGTAAGTGCCTTAAGCAATTTTGATATACATCTGGCTATAACAAATCAGTATATTAATAATGAGGAAATAGAAGTGATTCCGTTATATGAGGAAAGGCTTGTTGCACTTCTTCCACCTCAGCATCCGCTAATTCAGAAAAACAACATAACAATTAATGAGCTTGAACACGAAGACTTTATCGTTTGTAAGGAAGGTTACCAGACCCGATCGGATATTCTGAATGCTTTTCGGAAATCGGGTATCAAACCGAATATACAGATCGAAATAGAACGGTTTGAAACTGCCTGCAGAATGGTGGAAGAGGGATTGGGGATCACAGTTGTTCCTGAAAATTATGTTCGGCATTCGAAAGATACCAATTACTATATTAGAGATATTAAGAATTCGAATATCTCGAGGACTGTGTATTTGGCATTTGTTAAGAATCGGTATTATCCTCCATTGGTCGATAGGTTTATCGTGTTGATACAGGAGTTTTTTGGGGAGGGTTGAGGTAGCAGGTTTTTATCCTAAATGATTGTAGGGAATGGATATGGCGGTCACGATGATTATGTGGATGGCAAGGTTATTGAGGACCCGGGCAGGGTAAGATATTTAAACCAGCACCTGTTAAATCTTGAGGAAGCTATTAAAGATGGGTGTGAAATATTAGGCTACACCTGGTGGGGACCAATCGATATTGTTTCTGCCGGTACAGGTGAAATGAGAAAACGCTATGGCTTCATTTATGGAGACAAAGACAATAAAGGAAACGGTATCCTTGATAGAGTGAAAAAACCTAGCTTTGACTGGTATCAAAAAATTATTGAAACAAATGATGCTGTTTTGCATGATGAGGAAGCTTTAGAAGATGTTAGGGAAAAGTATGAAGAACAGTAAATCGAATGGTTTTTGATACCATTTTTTAACTTACGTGTCAAAACTCCACTTTAAATGAGTATTGTAGGATGAAAGTATTGACGAATCTTCCTTAGCTACAATAATCGTCGGGATTTTGTAGAAACTCTTCATGAAGTGAGAATCATTATTAAGGAAATGGCCTTTTGGCAAGTACTCCCTTTTTATTTTTTCAAATCCTTGATATTAAAGATTGAAAATTAATAAGACATCCTATGCTACTTGGGATGTCTCATTTTTTAGAAGTAGGGAATCAGATTACTACTATAAACCTATTCAATTCCATCAATCGATTTCTTCAACCGTTCCAATCCATCAATCAATTTTTCCCGTGGACAGCCTACGTTCATACGCAGAAAATTCCCATCATTTACCCGATAAACACTACCTGACATAATCCCCACTTTGCCTATATTTACTAAAGCATTCTGTATTTCCTGATCCGATGAAAGCAGTTTAGAACAATCAATCCATGCAAGATAAGTAGACTCTGGTATATTAAATGTTATAGTTGGAATCTCATCTTGCAGGAAGGAAGAGACAATCTTCATATTGTTATATAGGTAATTTGTTAATTCATCTACCCAATAAGCAGAATGATTGTACCCTTCGATAATAGAAAGTACACCAAATATCATTGCACTTGATAAGCCATCACGCTGTTTCATGATTGCCAAAAATTGTTCTCTTACCTTTTCATCGGGTAAAAAAGCGTAGGAACCGCCTAAACTCGGTGTATTAAATGTTTTACTTGCAGATGTGCAAATAAAAACATTATCCGTATTGTCTGTCATGCTCGTTATGGGCGTATAATGATGATATTGATAAACAATGTCCATATGAATATCATCGGAAATAATTTTTACATGATACCTCTCACATAGATCCACGATAGTTTCTAATTCGTGCCGATTCCAGACCCTCCCAGTAGGATTATGCGGGTTGCAGAAAAGCAATATTTTTGCATTTGGGTTGGATAATTGCTTTTCCAATAAATCAAAATCCATTGAGTAAGAACCATCTTCATAGATTAGCGGGTTCTTGACCATTTCTCTGTCCGATGCAGCTATCTGTTTGAAAAAGGCGTCGTAACCAGGTGTTTGTACAATAACTTGGTCGTTTTTGTTAGTTAAGATATCGATTAATGCAGAAATGGAATAAATAACGCTTGGACTGTAAACAATCCACTCATTAAGCATATCCGTTGAAAAGCGTGATTGGTACCAATGTGTAATAGCCGACTTATATGCATCATGATTCCATCTCGTATAGCCGAATATACCATGTTTCGCATGTTCATCAATTGCTTGTAAAATTTCGGGCGGGCTTTGGAAATCCATGTCCGATATGGAAAATGGGAGTACGTCACTTTTGCCAAAGCGGTCTTTGGCAAAATCCCACTGTGTGCAATATGTTCCTTTTCTATTAATCATTTTGTCAAAATTAATACGCAAGGAAACACCTCCCATAATTTTTAAAACGATAATTCTGCATCTTCTGAGTCATCTACATCACTCTCTTTACGCAGGAACCCGACTGTTATTGCAATAATGGCTACAGCAACAAGAAGACCAATTAATAGCATGAATGGACCATTTACAAATGGCAGACCCCAGATACCGATTGCCGCAGGGATTGGAGATTCTGCACCAAGCATTAATGCAAGGCCTCCGCCAATGCCAGAACCGATTGTGATTACTGGAATAACTTTTAATGGTGTAGCGACAGCGTAGGGAATAGCCCCTTCTGTAATTCCGAGTGATCCCATTAAGGCTGCAGGAATTGCATTACCTTTCTCTGATTTCGAGAATTTTTTCGGGAATAATAGTGTTGCTAAAGATAATCCCAACGGAGCGGCCATAATACCTATCCAGCATGCCGCCATCGGAGCGTAAATTCCTTCAGCGAGTGTAGCATAACAGAATGCTAAAGCAATTTTATTTACTGGACCGCCCATATCGAATGCCATCATCGCGCCAATAATAAATCCTAAGATTAATAGATTATTGCCATCCAAAGAATTCAACCAATTTTCCAGACCTGTCATAGCTGGAGCTAATGGTATTGATATCAGCCACATGAAAATGGCGGATGCTCCGATACCGAGGACAGGAATGACCATGATTGGCTTAATAACTGCAATATTTGGATGCATTGGTATTTTCTTTAATTGGTTCGTAATCCAACCTGCGAAAAAACCGACTAAAATACCGCCAATATAACCAGTTCCAAGTTCAGCCGCAAACACACCACTTGCTAAACCAACAGCGATACCTGGCCTGTCAGCGATGGAATAGGAAATATAACCAGCGATTACTGGTACCATTAAACCTAACGTCCATACCCCATAGTTAACTAATTGTTCACCCATCGATGTATCATCGCCAATAATTACTCCTAGTGAAAGTAAAATACCGCCGGCAACAACGATAGGAATCATATAAGAAACACCGGTCATCAGATGTTTTTTAGCTTCTTTCCACATAATTTTCACTCCAATTTCTTATAGTTTTGCAGTTGCGTCTTCAATTACTTTCGTTGCATTTTTAACCGCTGCTGCAACAGGAACCTCGTGAATCGTTTTATCATCAAATCTGTTTGCTTTTTCAACTTTCGTATCGACTGCAAATATGACCAAATCAGCTTTTTCTAAATCCTTAACTTTGATTTCATTTTCAATACCCATTGATCCTTGCGTTTCTACTTTGATTTTGTGTCCTAGTTTCTTAGCCGCCTTTTCTAATCCTTTTTTAGCCATGTACGTATGAGCTACCCCAGCTGGGCAAGCAGTTACTGCTACTATATTCATGATTACATCTCTCCTTTGTTATTCAAAAATACTCGTAATTGTTTGATATATTTCATTTTCTGTATTAGCTGACAGCAATGAATCTGTGAATTCTTCTTCCATCAGGTTTTCTGATAGTTTTGCTAATAACTTTAAATGAAGTGTTCCTTCTTGTTTCGTTGGGATGGCTAATGCAATTAATAACTGTACAGGTTTGTCATCCATTGCTTTCCATTCCACAGCTTCCTTCAGCTTTATTACAGTAATGGTAGGTTTCAGAACCTCATCAATTTTGGCATGAGGAATGGCAATCCCCCCGCCAAATCCAGTTGTTGATGTGTTTTCTCTTTCCATCAACCCATCTAAATAATTTTTAGCACTTTTAACACGTCCGGCATTAAACGCGATATTGGCAACTTTTTTTAATGCTTCATCCTTGGTTTTTGCACGAACATTTAGTGCAATTAGGCTTTCGTTTATTAATTCTGAATTATTCATAGATGATTCTCCTTACTAGATTGAGTCAATGAATTCCAGAAATTCATTGAAGGTTCTTTTTTTGCACATGCTTTCAACATTTTTGGATGTTTGGATAATCTCATACAATGATTCGAATATTTCCTGGAATTTTTCTTGCCATCTATTTTCTAATACAATGATCATAACTAATTTAACTTCTTCGCTGGAGGACCATTTTAATGGTTTGTCCAGTAATGCTGTGCATATAAAAGATTGATTAGAGACCATATTCAATGGATGTGGTATGGCTACCATATCTCCAATAGAAGTTGGAGATATTCGTTCACGCTCCATAATGGAATTTTGGATTTCAGAATCTATACACCCCTGTTGAATCATTGTTCTCGTCAGAAAAGCCAGTGTTTCCTCCTTTGTTTCTGTCTTTAAATCTGGGAAAAACAATTCTCTGCTGAAAAACTGACTGATGATTTTTTGCTTACTTTGAGTTTTTTCCAATGAATGCTGGATTCGTGATACATCTTTGTCATCTAAAATCGACGGCACATGAACAACAGGTATATCGAGTTCACCATCAATTGGAACGGTTGTCAGAACAAGATCGGGGTTTTGCTTTAAAAGCTCATCCAGCTGATGCAAAGCATATGCACCGATAAGGTTATAGGTATTATCCAGAACATGGGAAAGCTTAGTTAACAGCAGTTCCGATGTTGCCATTCCTGAAGCACATACCAATGCGACTTTTTTCTTGGAGATGGTTTTTATTCGTTGTCGTTCTATCGCTGCTCCAAAATGTAAAGCCAAAAAACCGATTTCATTCTCATTCACTTTAAAGCCTGTTACTTTTTCTACACAGTGAGCTGCAATAACTCCCGTTTCGAAGGCAAGAGGATACTTGATTTTTATTTCGTCAACCATAGGATTCCTGATATTCATATTAAAGGTGAGTCTCGTTACTAATTGCTTCAGATGTAAACCAAGACTGTAAATCAGTTCCTCATCCTCATCGATATTCAATCCCTTTATGCCAATTCTTGTTTGTTCAACGATATCCATCGATAATTTGAAGATATCTTCACCTAAAAATAGCTTTAAATCAGGCAGCGCGATTTTTCCCTTTTGTCCAAGTCTATTTCCAACTAAATGCAGGGTTGTATATGCTATCTCTTGCTCTGGGACCTTAATGTTGTACAGTGATTCAATCGCTTTGTTAATATTTTCTGCTATAGTGTATTCGCTTTCATGTTTGAGGTAGTCCATGTTACTGATTGAACTAATGGGTAGTCCACTTTTAATTCTCCCAATGGCAATAATCATATGAATTGCGATTTTATTTAGTGTATCATCCGTGACCTCGATATCATTTTCGTTTAATTCATGAAGGATGATTTCTTTTATTTTATTGATATCATCGTCGTAGAAGTGATAGCCAAAACTATTAACCAGTTTAATGATAATGCTATTTTCGATTTCCTCACTATTGATAAAGTAATCTGAAATGCAAAAACGCTTGTTTATTTCATTTCCTTTAGCTCGTATTCCTTTGTTATCTTTAACAACTTTGATGTTGTACGAATTTAAAACTTCTTTTACTTTTTTCAGATCGTTTTTAATCGTTGAATCGCTTACATATAATTCATCACTTAATGATTCAAGCGTTATACTTTCATTGGCATACAGCAGTCTTTTAATAATAAAACGTACCCTGTCGTCAGGGGTAACGGATTTGGTGTCAAACAAAAAGTTCTCCGTCTCAACCGCATTTTGTAATTCTTTGAGTTGTTGCTTTGACATAGATGAAATTTTATAACCTTTGCCTCTTTGGGAAATGATTTCTGTTTTAAAATTAGTTATTTTCCCATTTATAATCTTTATATCGTCTCGTATTGTTCTGGATGTCACCCCCAGTTTTGTAGCGAGCTCATTGCTTGTAACAAATTCATCAGTTGAAGAGAGTATTTTAATAATTTCTGCCATTCTGTCGGTTAAATATAAGGACAATTTAGTACCCCCTTACGTTTATTTTAATTAATGGGTCGAAAGTTTCACAGGTAGAGTTTTTCCTTTGGGTAGGGGAAATGGGTTGTTTGGATGGGGAATTGTGATGACTTGGATAAATGGGAAGGAGGAGTGTGGATTGTAGTTGTGATATTTAAATATAAAATCATATTATGAGGTGGAAGTCAATGGATTGTATCACGTAGCCGTTTATCTATAATTATGGTACTTGTATTTGACGTACCGGATCAAACTGGGGCTTTAATGTATTATTAAAATTAAATTACGTTAGGTGGACATGCCTTTCAGGAAGAAATTATAAAGAGCAAAGGAAGATACTCTACTTGAAGTTTCGTATTCTTATAAAAAGGATTATGACGAATCATGTAGAATATAATTATATAAAGTAAAAAATTGAGGTGATAGAAATGGCAGTTAAACATTTACCTTCTGGAATTGTACATAATGGAACGAAGGGTGGAACAACTGGTTGCGGAACTAATACTAATGAAAAGTCCAGTCATTGGGAAAACACTAGTTCTAAAATATCCTGTGATAAAAACGGTTGTAAAAATTAATTATCACAAAATTAGGTAAGCTTACTAATGGTGATGAAATTTTAGTTTTTGGTGCTTACCACCTTTAACAAAAAAATCAATAGGACAAAAACGATATGATAAAATAGCTTTTTGCTATCTTACCAGTAATATTGGCAGTTTACTTCAACACCACGTGTGTACTGAAGTTAACGGCCTTTTTTATAGTAACATATAGTATGTCTACTTCAAGATACTTCAAATTTGTAACATCTTTAACAACTTCAATTAAGATTCGGGCTACATTCTATTTCTTTCCCAAAAAGAATTTAGCACATATTTAAAATAAATGTTTTGAAATGGAGATATTTGTTATTTTAGTTATAAAGACCTATTCAATGTTTTGTTTATACATAACTGAAACTTTTTGATTCTTAAGGCAAGTATTTAAAGAACTTAGAGGAGGATAATTAATGGCAAGATATATGTACGAAATTGAAATTAAACATGATGGTTTAAATAAGTATAGAGTTATTAAAGGTTCTGACCGCCATGTAGTTAGGCAAAAAGCTATATATCAAGAACAACAGTGGAATGAAATGTGGGAAAAAAAACAGGAGGCTGAAAGAAAGAAGTCCATTCGTGAAGCTGCGGCAAAGGAAAAGGAAGAAAAAAAAGCGTTAGCACTACAATTAACAGAAGATGCTAATGAAGAATTAGAAGAATTGGATAAAATCTTAAATTTTACTTTAGGAGTAAATGACGCTATAGATTGGGAAAAATTAAAGGATAATAAAGAATATAGTGAACCGAAACCAATACAAAAAGAAAAGATAATAATACCTCAAAAACCTAACGAAGAAGATGAAAAGTATCAGCCTAAACTAGGTATTTTTGACTCCTTATTTAAATCAAAGAAAGAAAAAAAGATATTAGACCTAAAAGATGTATACAAAACTGATATAGAAAATTGGGAGAAGGAAGTTGCAGAAATAAATAATGAAAATGAAAAAAGTAATACCGAGTACGAAGAGAGTCTTAATAAATGGTTGGACAAAGAAAGAGAATATAAAAAAGAACAAGAAGAGAAGAATATCGCTATAGATAATCAAAAGCACAATTATGAAAAGGGAATGCCAACCGCTTTAGTTGACTATTGTGATATGGTATTATCCAATTCGGTTTACCCTGATTATTTTCCTCAGGAATTTGATATTGATTATAATCCAAATACAAAGTTATTAATAGTTGATTATTCCCTTCCGTCACCTGAGGATTTACCAAGTATAAAAGAGGTAAAATATATTCAGTCAAGAGATGAATTGAAAGAATCATACTTATCACAATCAGCTTTTAATAAAATGTACGATAACCTACTTTATCAAATTACTTTGCGCTCATTGCATGAACTATTTGAGGCAGATGTATTTAATCATATAGAATCTATCGTATTTAATGGCTGGGTTGAATCTATTGATAAGGCCTCGGGTAAAGAAGTTAATTCATGTATATTATCAATACAAGTATCAAAAGAGGAATTTTTAGAAATTAATCTTCTTCAAGTCGATCCAAAACTTTGCTTTAAAAATTTAAAAGGTGTTGGAAGTAGTAGATTAAACAGTTTAACTCCAATTGCTCCAATAATAAAAATTGATCGTGATGATCCACGGTTTGTATCTTCATATGATGTATCGGGTTCGTTAGATGAATCTGAGAATTTGGCTGCAATGGATTGGCAGGACTTTGAACATTTAATAAGGGAATTATTTGAAAAAGAATTTAACCAATCAGGTGGAGAGGTTAAAATTACAAGAGCAAGTAGGGATGGAGGAGTTGACGCAATAGCATTTGATCCCGACCCTATTCGTGGTGGTAAGATTGTTATCCAGGCAAAAAGATATACAAATGTGGTCGGGGTTTCAGCTGTAAGAGATTTATATGGTACTGTAATGAATGAAGGCGCAACAAAAGGAATTTTAGTATCAACTGCCGACTATGGACCTGATGCGTATAACTTTGCAAAAGATAAACCAATAACTTTATTAAATGGTAATAATCTTTTACACCTATTGCAAAACCATGGTCATAAGGCGAGAATAGATATAAAAGAAGCAAGAGGAATTATTAAGGATCGAGAAAAACAGGGTTAAAAAAGAATTATTTTTGAGAATTTAAAAAACCCTATTCATACCGCACAGGATTTTATCATGGTTAAAGTAGAGTAGATTCAGGTAATCTACTCTACTTTACCATATTTATTATACATATGTAGTTAATATCATTATATAAAACGGTCGGAAGGTTCATGGCTTCTAATGATTCTTTTTCTGAAGTAGCTTTTAGGGATAAATCTTGTAAGGCTTATAGTGTAAATCGCTTCAATCCAGCAGATGATGACTAAGACATAAAAGAGAGAATTCAAACTTGAAAACGGTCATAGTTCCAAATCATGTAACTAAAGAACTTCTATTCGAAAACTATCAACTAAGACTGTAATTCGATATCTATCAAATTTAAACTTTTGCTCCCGAAGAAGAAATTAAATTTAAGGAAAATGGTTTATTTATTTGGCGGGCAATTTTTAAGACCGAAGACAAGGAAGGTTTCCCGTTAGATAAAGTAGGATCGGTAAGGAAGGTTAATGTCAAACCATTTTATATAGATCGTACTGCTGTAAGTAACAGGGCATTTTTCCAATTTTTGTAAAGGTATCAGTTGGCAAATGCCCGTCAACTGCAAGGGACACCCTGGTAGTTTGCTGTGGAGAAATCATGCTGGTATCAGCCAGAAGGTAAGGTAATCAGCATTAGGGATCTGTCATTCACGTATCATGGGAGAAGTTCCAATATGATGGATAGTTCAACAGGTAATTTGGGTTTTCCGTGTGTACGTGATACGTAAAAAATGTGACGAAATGACGAAACATTACTGGAAGGTTGATCAGCCTTCCAGTTTTTTGTTCCTAGCTGTCGGAAATTTGGAAAGAAGTTAGCTTATTATAACAGAAAACCAGAAGGTATTTATACAATATAATTAAAAAAGATGGATATTTACCATTTTTTTGTTTATATTAGATTCATGAGTAAAAAGAAGGATGTAGGGAGGAATGAATAACTATGCTGGAGTTATCAATAAATAAAATAAATGATTTGCAGAAGGTTGCCCATGCATTGTCATCCGATGTACGGCTGAATATTATTAATCTCTTAAATAAAGAAAACATGAACATTCACCAATTAGCCACTACGTTGGAGATTCCTATTTCAACTGCTGCATCCCATGTGAAAGTTTTGGAGGAGTCGGGTCTTATTCTAACGGAACTAAGGCCAGCAAGCAGAGGTGCAATGAAGGTTTGCACGCGGAACTTCGATGATATTCACATACAGTTAAAAGGAGATCAAGGTCATACAAGTGATCATAAAGTCTTTCATTTGGAGATGCCGATTGGCCAATATGTTGACTTTGATGTTGCTCCAACCTGTGGAATGGCAGATGAGAATGACCATCTGATTCCAGAGGATGAACCGGTGCACTTTTTTAATCCAGTGCGTTCCAGTGCCCAGATTATCTGGACGAGAAAAGGGTATTTTGAATATAAATTTCCGCTTGTTATACCGCCATCAACAAATATAAACAAGGTGGAGTTTTCGGCAGAGATCTGTTCGGAAGCGCCGAATCATGATCCAAATTGGCCGTCTGATATTACCGTTTGGGTTAATGAAGTTGATATAGGCACATGGACGAGCCCGGGTGATTTTGGAGATCGCCCCGGAAAGTTAAACCCGCCATATTGGGCAGATCAGACCAGTACACAATACGGGAAATTGAAAACGTGGAAAGTAACAAACAAAGAGGCAACTATCGATGATGTCCATTTATCTGAAGTCACTGTAAATGACTTAAATATTTTAGATAGAAATTACTTATCATTAAGGATTGGAATTAAGGAAGATGCTATTCATAAAGGCGGAATTAATCTGTTTGGTAAAAAGTTTGGTGATTACGAACAGGATATTAAACTTACAGTAGAGTTTTCCGAAAAGAACATTACAGTATAACAAAGCTATCCAGATGGATAGCTTTTTTTATTGCTTGATTAAAATTTAATTCCAGGTTGATAAACATAATGACCGTATCAGCCATGTCCAGAAATCCAGGAACTACAAACATTGCATACCTTCATACCTTCATAACTACAAAAAAATTAAAACAAATCATAATTTTTAAAAATAATATTGACATTTTAAAAATGTAAGCGTATTCTTTAGTGAAAGGAACAAAAAAACAAGTTTAATACAGTAATTATGTATTAATTAAAAGGAGGAATCAATCGTGAAGAAGTGGGTAAGTGTATTGTTTGGACTAGTTTTAGCTTCATTTGTCCTTGCCGCATGCTCAGATGACAAAGCGGGAGGAGAAGGCAGTGATGTTGAAATACCAGAAGGAGCTACAGAGGTTGTCATGTGGAACCTTTTTGGTGGCGGTGACGCAGAGTATATGCAGGAAATAGTGGATAAATTCAACGAAAGCCAATCGGATATTTTTATTAATAATATCCAGCAGGAATACGATGAGTATTACACAAAATTGCTTACCAGCATCGCATCAGGCAAAGGCCCCGATTTAGCAATTTCTCATATACATGTATTGCCTGAGCTTGTCAATCAAGGTCTATTGCAGGACCTCGATTCTGTAGATGTAGATGTAAGCTGGGATGAATTTACGCCAAATATTTTGGATGCAACGGTTTATGACGATAAACATTACGCTGTTCCAATCGACACACACGCACAAATTTTTTATTACAATAATAAGCTTGTCAAGGATGCTGGGCTAATGAATGATGATGGCACGCTGAAAATGGAGGAAACACCTGAGGGATTCCGAAACTTCCTGACAACCCTGAAGGATAAATTGCCAGGTGATAAATATCCTATGGCGTTCTCTACTGCCGGTTTAGATAGCTATCGTTTATGGTGGACCTTCTATACGCAATTAGGCGGGGAACATATCCTTACCGATGATTTGGAGAATCCGGAATATGCACTTGATTTGGACAAGGCGATTAAGGCAGCAGAATATCTAAAAAGTTTCTATTACGAGGATGAAGTGATTCCATTGAATTTACAAGATTTCTATTCTGAATTCCAGTCTAAAAATGCTGCTACCATTTCAACTGGTGTTTGGGCAACTGGTATTTGGGAAACAACCGAGGATTTGGAATTTACGGCGATGCCGGTTCCAAATGTTTTCGATCAAAAAGGTGCATGGGGTAATTCGCATACATTTGTCATCCCTTTCTATAATGATGCCGATCCGGAAATACAGCAGGCTGCACTTGAATTTATGGAATTTGCTACAGATGAAGGGGCGATTTGGGCCGAGGCTGGGCATGTTCCTGCTAAAGAAACAGTTGTTAACTCTGAGGAATTCAAAGCGCTGCCATATCGAAGTGATTATGCACAGGTTGCGGAATATGTGAATTTTGAAGATCGAAACATCTATTCCAGAGGCTTGCGGGATATCGTGATGCGTAATCTTGACATGATTTGGACAGATGAGGTTTCACCGGAGGAAGCTTTTAAGGCAATTGAAAAAGAAGTGAAGGATCTTATAGGAGGATAATAGTATAAACGAAAAAGGTGCTGGGATATACAGAATCTTCTAGTAATAAAAAGATGCTGTTTTAACGGATGAAATATATGTGGACTTTCGCGGGATGGAAAGGCACAGGTGAGACTATGAAGTGCGCTGGCACAAAGGGACTCAACAGCCACTGAAGTGTATTTCCGGAGTGAATTATAGCGCTAACCGTTCCGTCATTCGGATTTTACTTTGATTAAAATTTTTGTCCCAGTCCCTTTTCGTTTTACTTAGAGAAAGGGGCTTATGTATGAACAAAAAGTCATGGATAAGAGATATGAAGGCAATTCCGTTTCTGCTGCCCTTTTTTATCGCATACTTAATCTTTACCATTTTTCCCATATTCAAAGGGTTAGAGATGAGTTTGTACGATTGGTCACTGGTTCGTAAACTGGACTTCGTTGGTTTGGAAAACTATAAAGAAATGTTTACCGATCCACACTTTTGGCGCACATTATGGAATACAACATTATTTGTTATTTTGACGACACCAACCATGGTAATTCTTGCATTGGGTCTTGCCTTATTTGCAAATATGCGGACAAGATTGCAAACATTCCTGAGAAGTGCCTATTTCCTGCCGAGTATTCTGTCCGTTGCGGTTATATCTTTTATCATTATCTTTATGCTTCAGCCATACAGCGGATTTGTTAATACGATCCTCCATACAATTGGGATTGAAACGGAACTGTTTTGGCTGACAGATAAAGTATTGGCATGGATAACCATTGTCGTTGTTACGTTATGGTGGACAGTTGGCTTTAATATGGTACTATTCCTGGCCGGGCTGCAGGATATACCAGAATCATTATATGAAGCTAGTGAAATCGATGGTGCTTCTCGCTGGGAGCAGTTTCGCCATATTACATTGCCGCAGCTTATGCCGATCGGAAGGGTAATTTTGCTATTGCAAATTCTAGCATCCTACAAAGTATTTGCCCAAATTCTTCTCATAACTGGCGGTGGACCTGGGGGAGCAACAAGACCATTGATTCAGTACATTTATGAGGTCGGATTTAGACAAAATAACTTGGGTTATGCTGCAACCATGTCTTACGCGTTATTCTTTATTCTATTAATACTCTCTATCATTCAATTAAAAGCACAGAGAACGGAGGAGAGCTAGATGGGGAAAGCTAAATCAAGCAGCAGAAAATCAGCTTTATTGCAGCGGAATCGTGATCCGCAGCATGGCTTAAAAGTGACTGTTGGAATCATTATCGCCTTATTATTTTTGATTCCGATTATTTGGATGCTATTTGTCTCGTTAAAACCGGATGGATATTCTACAACCAACCCATTGGACTGGTTCATGCCACCGTATACGTTTGAAAATTATACGAACATCATTGAGGACACGCTGATTCTCAGGTGGGTATGGAACAGTCTGATTGTTGGGGTAATTACAACCATATTAACGTTAATCATAACGGCATTGGCAGCGTTTGCCATCTCACAGATGAAATTCCGCTTTAAAAAGATAATCTTTGTTTTTTTCTTATTAGGCTTAATGATACCTGGAGAAGCAACGATTATTCCATTATACGAAATAGTAAAGAACTTAGGGTTAATTGATAGCTATGCAGGTCTAATCCTGCCGATGATTGCTTCACCATTAGGCGTGATTATTTTGAAAAGTTTTTTTGACGGGGTGCCAAAAGAGATTATTGAAAGTGCAGTAATGGATGGCTGCTCCCATTTTAAATTGTTTTACAAAATTGTTTTGCCACTTGCGAAGCCCGCTTTGGCAGCAATCGCCATCTTTACATTTATCGGATCCTGGAATAATTTCCTATGGCCGTATTTATCTATTTTATCAGAAACCCTGTATACATTGCCGGTAGGACTTCCGGTATTTAATTCAGCTTATTCGCAAGCCTATGTATTGCCGATGACAGCCAATGCGGTTGCGTCTATACCTGTCATTATTGTCTTTTTGATTTTTGAAAAACAGATCGTTAAAGGAATTAGTTTTACTGGAATTAAAGGATAACAAAAGGAGAGAGAACATGGAGATGAAAACAACTGAGAAAGCTTACACATTGCATCAGCGTACAGAATACCCCCGCCCGCAATATCGGCGGGATTCGTGGGTGAATTTAAATGGTAAATGGAAATTTGCTTTTGATGATCAAAACACAGGGGAGAAAAATCAATGGTTCACTAACCCACGTTTTTCTGACAATATACAAGTACCGTTTACCTATGAATCGAAAGCCAGTGGAATTGGGGAAGAAAAGTTCCACCCATACGTCTGGTATCACCGTTCGTTTGAAATCCCCGAACACGAGATTGGGAAAAAGGTTATGCTTCGGTTTCAGGCATCTGACTATCAAACAAAGGTATGGGTTAATGGAACGTTTATAGGAGAGCACACAGGAGGGAATGCAGCCTTCTCCTTTGATATTACAGACGTAGTGGAATCGAAAATAGAAAACAAACTTGTTGTAAAGGTTGAGGACAGCCAAAGCTGTTATCAGCCGCGCGGAAAACAGCGTTGGCGGGATAACAATTTTGAATGCTGGTATGTGCAAAGCACCGGAATCTGGCAAACTGTTTGGCTTGAATTTCTCAATGAAACAAACATCGACCGGGTCAAAATCACCCCGAACATTGATACACATTCGGTTGTCTTTGATTATCGGCTATCCGGATCTAATTACGATGACTATAAACTGGAGACAGTTATTAGCTTTAATGGGGAAATGGTGAGGGAGTTTACGTTTCGGCCTGAACGATCTACCATGCGTTTTGAGATTGATCTTTTCTCCGATATACATCGCTGGAGGGTAATGCATTGGACTCCGGAAAATCCGAATTTATACGATGTAGCATTTCGCTTAATAAAAAATGGAGAAGCAGTTGATGAAGTAGAGTCATACTTCGGGATGCGCAAGATTTCGATTAAGGATGGGCAAGTACTGTTAAACAATCGCCCACTTTACCAGAAGCTGCTGCTGGATCAGGGATACTGGCCGGATACGCTGCTGACGCCACCATCTGATGCGGCGATCATAGAGGATATTGAGAAAGTATTTGCAATGGGCTTTAATGGCGTACGCAAACATCAAAAGATTGAGGATGAGCGTTTTCTCTATTGGGCTGACAAAAAAGGCTTGCTTGTCTGGTCGGAAATGGCGGCGACGTACGAATTCTCCGATGAAGCGGTGGACAATTTTACGAAAGAGTGGCTGGATATCGTTCAGCAGCATTATAATCATCCGTCGATAATTACGTGGGTGCCGTTTAACGAGTCGTGGGGAATTCCGAATATCGCCAAGGACCGGAAACAGCAAACGTTCACAGAATCGATTTATTATCTGACTAAATCGATTGATCCGGATCGGCCGGTTATCGTTAACGATGGCTGGGAGCACACGATCTCGGACATTATAGCGCTTCACGATTACGAGGAGTTTGGTGAGCTGTTTTACGAACGTTATAAGGAGAAGGATCTGATCGTTAATAATGAAATTCCGCATAATAAACATAAGTATGCTTTTGCTGATGGCTATTCGTATAAGGGCCAGCCGGTCATCATTACGGAGTACGGCGGCATTGCCTTTAAGGATGAAAGCGGATGGGGCTATGGCAATCAGGTAAATAAGGAAGAGGAGTTCTTGCATCGCTATCGCAGTATAACGGATGCAATCAAAGCAATACCGTATATTACTGGCTATGTCTATACACAAATTACCGATGTTCAGCAGGAAGTAAATGGCCTGCTTAAGGAAGATCGGACACCAAAAATTGCGCTGGAAAAGATTAAGGAAATTAACCGTTAGAATCGTTTCGTAGTAGAGGACTGCCAGTTTTCATTGTGCAATCCTCTATTATTATGATGCAGTTCATGGAGGGGAGATATATGCGTATATTAGTTGCATTTGTCACTGCTTTCATCGTGATATTTCTTTTAGGCTCGTGCAATAAAATGGATGAAACGGAAGCAAAGAAATCAGGTTATAAAAATCCGATGACACTACAAGATGAGTGGGGTGAGTATGGATTAGGCGACCCTTATGTATTTAAATTTAATGGAATGTATTATTTGTATGTTAGTACGAGGGACACAGATGCTGGCGTGAAGGTGTGGAGTTCTGCAAATTTAACAGATTGGAAATATGAAGGGCTTTGCACGGAGGATCCCGTGACAAAGGCAGCCTACGCACCAGAAGTAATTTACTGGAATGGTTATTTTTATATGTACACCTCACCAGCCGGCAATGGTCATTACGTTTTAAAAAGCGAAAGTCCAACCGGGCCATTCGAGGTGGTAACGGACAATTTCGGCAAATCCATTGATGGAAACGTGTTTATTGATGATGATGGTTCGATGTATTTCTCTCATGCAGGAGCATCCGGGATTGAGGTGGCACCAATGGATGATCCCGTAACAATTGGAGACAGTGTAAATACCGATGCCTATATGAAAGGCTGGACAGAGGGATCTACCATTTTTAAACGCAATGGGAAATATTATATGACCTATACGGGTAATCATGTATTTAGTACTGGTTATCGGATTAATTATGCTGTCAGCGATGATCCGATTAAGGGCTATGTTCCCTCGAAGCAAAATCCAGTTATCCTTAACACAGAAGGGCCGATTGTAGGCTTAGGACACAACAGTATTGTAAAAGGTCCCAATCTGGATACCGATTATATGTTTTATCATAATTTGGAAGGTCCTGGTGTAGTAGGCCCATTGCGTCATATGAACATGGACAGGATTGCTTGGAACGGTGAGGAAATGTCAGTATTGGGACCGACTTTTACAGAACAGCAAGCTCCTGAACCACCGGAATTTCAAGATTATTTTAATAGCAAAAAAAATATAAGAGCTGATTGGGATAAAAGCATGGGTGGAGAGTGGAACATTTCAAAAGGCTTTTTAAGGCAAGGTAAGGCAGAGTCAGCTGATTGGTATAAACAGCTTGCCAAGAAAGAAACAGCTGCTGATTATACAGCGGAATTTCATGCAAAAATGAAAGATGCGAATGCGGGAAGCGATGATGCCTTATTCGGGGCAGTTTTTTCCTATCAGGATGAGGAAAATTACGCTGTGGCATTTTTGAATCCAACTGAAAATGTGGTCATGACAAGGTTTATTGTCAATGGTACTGAATCGGAATGGAACAAATCGGATTTGCCGCCGGAATTTGACTATACGAAACTGCATCAAATCCGTGTGGAAAAATCAGCTGAACATTTTAAAGTCTATGTGGATGGAATGCATAAACAAACCATTCAATCCGAGCTGAATGGCGGGAAAATTGGTTATATAACGGCTGATGCGAAGGCTGATTTCGGCTATATTGCCTTTAGCAATCATGTTAATGGCAGTGCTATATGGGATATCGCAAAACCTGTGCCAGGCACCATTCAAGCGGTTCATTATCGGAGCGGTGGTGAAGGTGTTGGATATGGTGGCATAGCTGTTGGGAATGAAAATCAAGCATATCGGCCAGACACGGTGGATATAGGCGGAAATAGTAAATTCGGCTATCACGTCAACCTGAATCAATCAGGAGAATGGCTTTCGTATAAGGTGAATGTTGCAAAAGATGGAACGTATAATGTGGATTTACGAATTGCAACGGAGGATGACAGTGCAAAGTTAAAACTAAAGCAGGGAAACAAGGATGTCTCTGGAGAAATCAGTCTGCCAAATACAGAAGGAGCACAGAACTGGAGAACCGTAACGATTAAAGGACTTGACCTATCAAAAGGAAAAGGAGAATTGAAAGTAGAAGTAATACAGGGAGAGGCTAGCCTATCCAAGCTGACCTTATATAAGGATGAAGAGGTCAAAGAACATGTAGATACCTTCACTGATGGAACAGAATTGGAATGGACCATGTATGAGAGCTACTGGACTGTAAATGAAGGTGTATTTGCCCCAAGTGACAGTATTTTTTCGAAAGCAATGGTAGGAAAAGACGGGTGGACAAATTATACGGTCGAGGCAGATATTCAATTGAATAAGGCAGAAGGAGATGCCGGTATCTTGGTAAATGGCGTGAATCCAGCCAATGGAATGGAACGAAATCAAAATAACGGAGACTTCCTTCAGGGATATTATGCCTTTATCAAACCGGATGGCGTTTATTTAGGGAAACAGAATTACAACTGGGAACTGCTGACAAGTGAACCTATGGAGCTGTCTATGGATGATGTTCATCATATGAAGGTTGAGGTTAATGGGGCTAACGTGAAAGTTTTTGTTGGGAATATGGAAACGCCGATTATTGACTATAAGGACACATCACAGCAGCCATTTACACACGGAAAAGCTGGAGTGCGGGTTCACAATAATGCCGGCAGTTTTGATAATTTTGAGGTGAGTGGTATTAGTGTTAAATAGGGATTCGGTTGAAAGTATGTGGTATTCCAAAATACAGTGGAAGAAATACATGGAGACTCCTGCGGGAAACAGAAGACGATGAGACCCTGCAGGAAGTGGGTTTCTTCTGTGGAGGGATATCGCTGGCCCGCGGAAAGCAGAAATGTATTTCCGAAACGGTAGCCCAAGCCCAAATTAACATCGCATTTAATGTTTTTTGGTAAAAATTTAAAGCAATTTTTTCAAAAGATGTAAAGAAAAACGAATATATGCTGGAGGGATAGGAATGGATAAAAAGCCTAATATACTATTGATACTTGCCGATGATCTTGGGTTTTCTGATTTGGGCTGCTTTGGCAGTGAAATCAATACCCCAAACATAGATCAGCTTGCAAATGGGGGCTTGAGGTTTACACAATTTTATAACTCCGCCCGCTGCTGCCCAAGCAGAGCCTCGTTGCTCAGTGGATTATATCCGCATCAGGCTGGTGTAGGGGAAATGACAGAGGATCTGGAAACCCCGGGATATCGAGGATATTTAAAGGATCAATGTGTCACACTTGCAGAAGTTTTAAAAGGCGGCGGCTACCATACGTATTTATCCGGGAAATGGCATGTTGGGGAGATAGGACCGATCGAAAGAGGCTTTGATGACTTTTACGGAATGTTAGGAGGATTTACAAGTTTTTGGGATAAAAGTGAATATACCAGGCTGCCAAAGGGTCGGGCTGAACGCAGTTATCAAGACGGAGAATTTTATGCAACCGATGCTATTACGGATCATGCCTTGGATTTCATTAAAGATTCACGCGAAGATAGCAATCCTTATTTCCTATACCTTGCCTATAATGCACCGCACTTCCCGTTACAAGCACCTAAGGAAGAAATTGCAAAATATGAAAAGGTATATGAAAAAGGATGGGATAAGATTCGTGAAGAGCGCCTGGAAAGAATGAAAAAACTGCAAATTGTTGATGAGGACACCCAACTGACACCTCGTTCGGAATATTGGGATCGGGACAGGAACATTCAGGGAACCAATCCTGCATGGGACTCCATTGACCCAGATCGGCAAAAAGACCTGATAAAAAGAATGGCGATTTATGCTGCGATGGTAGATCGTATGGATCAAAATATTGGAAGAGTAATCGAAAATTTACGTGAAAATGGGGAATTGGAGAACACACTTGTTTTATTCTGCTCGGACAATGGTGCCTGCGCTGAATGGGATCCGTGGGGATTTGATGACTGGATTACAACCTCAAATTTTCTGCATCGAAAAGGTGATCTGGAAAAGATGGGAGGTCCAGAATCCTACCATAGCTATGGCTCAGGCTGGGCAAATGCATGCAGTACACCACTTCGGCTATACAAGCACTATGGCCATGAGGGAGGGATTAGTACACCGTTAATAGCTCATTGGCCTGAAAGTATTGAGCGTGAGGGAGAAATCGATCATCGTCCTGGCCATTTCATCGACTTTATGGCTACGTTTGTAGATATTACAGGGGCGCCATATCCCGAAAATTACCGGGGCAGCAAAATCCTCCCAATGGAAGGTGAGAGTCTTATGCCAGCTTTTACAGGGGAAGAATCCGAGCCGCGAACCATTTGTTATGAACATGAACAGCATTGCGGGATCCGTCAAGGGAAATGGAAATTATCAAAGGTTAGAGAAATGGATTGGGAGCTTTACAATATCGATAATGATCGGACAGAATTGCATAACTTAAAGGATGACTATCCGGAACTTATTGAAAAAATGAAGAAAGACTGGGAGGAATGGGCTTGGCGGACGGATGTGTATCCGCGCAAGGTCAAAAGTAAAGTGGAAAAGAGCGCTTCTATTATTTTCACTATCAGTTACTGAAATTATCCATTTGACAAAATTACTAGTCTTATAAGAAAAATAGCGTAAAGTAGACACATCCGATGCTAGGTGTGGTCTATTTTACGCTTAACAAGTAATGTTAATAATTCTTAAAACTCCCATTCCATTTCAGGCTCTTTTGTCACACAGTCAATATGTACATTGGTTTTAATTGTACCTCCGAATGTATGATTAGAGCCAAATGCTACATGAATGGTATTATAAGCCTTTTCATCTTCTAAAATGTTTCCAGTTAATCTTGCTGCATGGTTCGTTCCAATGCCTAATTCACAAAGCATTCTTCCATCGTCCATTCCAAGCAATGATAAAAGCTGGTCACCTGATTCTCCGGATGCGCTGACTAACCTTCCTTTTTCAATTGATAAAACTACAGGAGAATCTAGTAAACCAATTCCAGCAATAGAACCATTAATTTCAATTTTTCCTTCAGCAATGCCTTCTATGGGTGCAATATATGCTTCTCCAGAGGGTAGGTTTCCAGAAGCAGCTTTTTCTTTAAAAACACCTGTACTTGGAACCCCCTTTCTTCCTTCAACAGGAATGGTTAATTTTAGTTCGTTTCCCGTAGAAATAATTACCTTCTTTGCATTAGTCAATTTAGTTGTCATTTCAAGTGTTTCTTTTTTAACCAGTGAATAGTCTGCACTCATCGCCCCTTCTAAAAACATGTCTTCTGTAATCCCTGGCATTGTAATTACACCTATCCCATTAGAATTTGCATTTTTTCTTGCCACGGTATGTGTTAATGAATGTTTTGTAAGGCAGAATACGAGCCCATAATTAAGCATTTTTTCGGCTGCTTCTTTCGGTGGTTCTTCACCTGATTTCGTTCGATCTTCCATTATAACTATATCTGCAAGGTATTCTTCTTTTACTAAGGCAGCTCTAAATTTTTGTCCCAATTTTACTGTACTTTTATCAGTGAGGACAAGAATTGCAGTAGATTTATCTAGGGAAAAATTATTGATCATTATCTTTGCGATAGTTTCCTGGAATTTATTCATTTTATGTTCACCCTTTCGTTGTGTTTTTGTTAAAACAAATAATCGTTCCTGCACTGTGAAATAGAAGGCAGTCCTCAAGGTGAGTCAAAACCAAGCAAGAACAGGCACGCTACTTCCCTTTCGTTCAAAACAGACGCGGAATCACCGAATCCATTATGATACATACTCTGCAGCAATACGGGCTACTAATGTTCTCGGAAGGATAACTGGTAATCCGCTTCCTTCTGCTGCATCCTGTTTATGAAGCATATTGTATCCCATGCAGTCCAATACAATTATTTCTGCACCTCTCATTTTTAATGCTTTTGCTGCTCCCTTTACGTCACTTTCTTCATAGGGCGATGCTACCTCAGTAATAATATGCAGATTATGCTGATTCCACTTCTTAACGAGAGAATTTCGCTGTTCCTCCAGTGGAATAATCAACCCTAAGGAACCAGAAGAAATTGCTTTAATGGTATGATTTAACACTTTATCGGGAAAGATTATTGGTTTACTGGTTTCCAGTGCAGGAAAATCTCCTGTGCATAGCATAATGATAATATCCGTCTTCTCTTCCAGCCGCCAAAGTTCTTTTTGCAGTAAAGGAAGCAATTTGTCTTTTCCGATTTTCACGGAACTCCCATTCCTGAGTCTTGATATATACGTAATTTCCGTCTCTCTGGGCGCAATTGAATGAATCGTTTCATCAGTAAGGCTATTTAACCCGCCACTCTCGGTAATTTGTATTTCTGATCCTAAAATGGACTGAATGGCGGGGGTTACATCCATTCGCGGAGATTGCCCAATTGTCAATACGCCTACGTGACCTTTTGGCATTGTTATACACTCCCTAATGTTTGCAGGTGTTTCATAGATCCATATAGTTTCTCAAGTCTATTAAATTCATCCGTATCATAGAATTCAAACTTACTTTGTGTATATTCCTTAGCGACCTCTATTGAAAATCGAACTGCTTGAGCTACATCAACCTCATGACTGGCTCCTGTACCACTGCCAGGAACCGCCGTTTTAGAAGTGATTGCTATGCCTATAACAGGTGCATCTGTTGCTACCGCTGGCTGAAGGATGCTATTAATGTGGTATACATCATTCCCATATGGTGTAATATCCTGCGTAGTTACCGAAAATGTGACAGGTAATTCTCCAGTTGTTGTTTCCATAATTCGAATTAAATCGGAATTAAATTTTAATATATAGCCGGATTTTACTGTCGGGGAGATGGCAATTCCACGATGATTAAATACTTTATTCCCCTTTGTTGTATCAATAGATAAAACTGCGTCCATTTGAGGGAATACTTCATATTTGTTCATTGTTAAAATATCAACGGGTGACCCCATGAAATCAACAGGTTCATGTGGCTGGGTTGGAGCTGTTGGACAAACATGTGTTGTCACATAAATATCACCTGGAAGCCTATCTCCCTTCTGAGACATTCGTGCTAATTTAAGTGCAATTGTTATTGCTGCCGCTGCACCATCACCATCGGAAACAAACCCAATACGATTTGGCCGCGCTCCTAATCCGCCAAGTCTGCCAACTATTCCAAGGGAGGGTGCCTGTCCACCACTAAGCTTACCATTTGTACCTTTAATGACAATCTGTACAAAATCAGTGGATCCCTGCTCACCTTTAACAGATTCATAGGATGCTTCACAATTTTCATTCCCTTTAAATAGGTCTGTGATACGTTTGCCATTTACATTTGCATCATCAAGCAGTTCCATAACTTCCATTGTATATTTTAAAGACATTTGTATTCATCTCCTATATTATTTTTTTCTGTATAATAGGTTCAATCGTTTTTAATAGTTTTTCATTGAACATCGTACTGCTTAACCTTAAATTTTCCTTGGGTACAGATATAACTGCTACCTTTAGACCTTTCCTGATTTCTGCACTAACAAGAGGCATTCCTGTTTCGGCATTAAATGTCATAATTAGATCAGGGAACGTTCCCTTTCTCTGCCCATACATTTCAACTGTCATATATTCATTCCAAAATGTTAATTCTAAGTCATCAATCTGTACGAAACCAACGTCAAATCCCCCTGTTTCATTTAATTCAAAATGACTAACTGCTCCGGAATGTATAACGCGGCCCTTTAAATAAGAGGCTACAGCTTCAATTCGTTCTGGACCTTTAGGAACAGAAAGGAATAATTCTCCCAATTCGATTGCCTGGGTGATTCCGCCAACCGCAGCATTTTCTTTAATATAGTTTACATTAACAGGATTTCTGCAGGCTCCAACCATTCCCCCAGCCTGAACGGATACAGATCTGACCGTGCTGGATGAAAGATCAAGTGAAGCAGATACAAAACCCTCAACCTTTCTATGGGCTTTTCCGCCAGCAAAGGTTTGAATAGATATATAATCATCGATTTCAGATAAATTCATTGATCCCATCGATCCTGTTGGATGTGCCCTTCCATTAGAAGGAGCATCCAGAACAGGTAAACCAGTTGCAGCGGATTGCAGCCACCCGTTTATTGTTGTAGAAGCACCATTTTCATTTGTCATTAATGCCTTAATCGGTTTATCGAATTCTTTGTGCATTCGTTTAACGGTATTAATTAATTGCTGTGAATCTACATGCGTTTCCTTAGATGACGGTGCCCCGACTAATGACACGCACGTTACATAGTCCTCTGCATATAGTTCATCAATAGAAATTAGTTCAGGTTTGCCAGATGAAAAGGCTAGTTTAGATTTTTCAAGACCATCTTCAATCCAGCCGCCACCGCCACCTCCTAATATGCATCCACCATATACTGCTTTTTTTGCATCATCTAAAGATAAGATTTTTCTTGTCATATAAATAACCCTCCGTTATTTAATTTTCCAAATGGATGAAAAGAAACTATATATTGCATCCCCTGCAATGAACCCTGCAGCTGTTGTATACATTGTATTTTCCGCATCCGGACCTTTAATTTTCAGAACGATTAACCGGATTAAAATACCAGTTAGAACAGCCCAACCGGCAATCGGATTGACAATCAATAGCCCGGTTGCAAAAAGGATACCCATTTGTCTTTTAGGTCCGCTAATTAACTGGATTAAAGCTCCGGGGATAGCCCACAACAGTATTAATAACCCAACATTTCCTGTTAGTCCCGATGCAATGGTAGTAGCGTAAACTTTATCAACTGGAGGTACTAAGTCTTGTTCGAAAAAGTTATTCGCGAATAGGAAGACCATAACAACCGCAACACTAAATCCAATCAATGCACTTTTTAATTGCTGCCTGCGCCCATATAATTCCTGTGCAACAGATGAGCCATTTCGCAGAATGACACCGGATTTAAAATCGTATCCTAAATCTGCAAAAGCTGGACCTGTTGCTGCTGTATAACCTGTCAATAGAGCAAGTGCAACTGGAGGAAAGCCAAGAATCATTCCAATTAATAGGGAAATCAGTGTTACCGCAAATGCCGGAAACCACCCTGAATGCATTGCTGCAATACCGACAATAATTTCACTTACCAGGGCAGCAAAGGCAGCAAACAGTACAAATACAGCTAATTGCCATATTGGCATGTCTCCCGTAATGCCTCCTAATACCGCCACAATTACCGCACCAATTACATAAAGAATAAATCCAAGGCCAAAGCCTTTAGAAATATCACTTTCGTTTCGAGTATATTCCCGTTCGGTAGATTCTGCCTTTTTTGCAGTCTCTTTTTTCTTCTTAGCGAGCGTTACTACAAACTGTAATAAAGCAACTGCTCCCGCTCCAATCATCATGCCATGCGGGACATAGTACTCATTTAAATCTACTCCAAATAATGGAACAGAATATCCTCTTAATAGCAAACCTGCTCCGAACATAGACAGAGCCCATATATTACCAATAAATGCTACTCCGAATGCTGACATGGAAACACCAAAGTGAGAACCGATCATTCCACCGAAAATTCCCAATCCCAAAAATTTAGCTTTAGAACCACCTTCGTCACCTGCTTTTAATGCCTCTGCAGTTGCTACACCGGGTGGCCATGTTTCGTCAGCACCAAAAAGCTTCGTATCAAATACTTTATATAGAATAAATACATCTATTATTAATGCTATACCGGCTCCAATTAACATTGGTACAATTAGTTCAGGCATTCCCATTACATAAGGTATCCCCACAGGAATCAGCAGGCTGTTTGCTGCCCCAAAGGTAGCGGCTGATATAGTTGTCTGTACTAAATTCTGATTTTCCAATGAACGGTATTTATAAAACATTTGCATTGGAATTCTGGCAATTAGAATTGCTATCAATGCACCAATAATTGATGTATTAGGTGTAATACCTAAAGTTGTAATAAGCTGCATTCCAATAATTGCACCAAATATAGCTATAAAAACGGAAAATAATATGAATGCTGGATCAAACGTTTTATTTTGCATCTTTTTTTCTCCTTTCAATCAGCTGGTATGCAATTGCCTGTGCTTCTACTAAGTCAATAATGGGAATATTTATTTTTTCTATTAAATAATTCTTAAGACCGATTGTTGAAAAACCAGTACATGCAAATAAAATTACATCAGACCCTGATTGAATTGCATGTTGAGCTAATTGAAGCAGCTCTTCCATTGCTCCTTTAGAAAATAAATCTGTCGTTTTCCTTAAGTTGGGAGAAAAAGTATAGGAATGAAATCGTTTGCCTAATTCGTTACGCAACCTGATAGGTGGTTGTTCGGTAATCCCAATAACTCCAACGTTGTTACCTGCCATACTCGCCGCATGTGCTCCTGAAACTCCCGCACCCAAAACCGGAACTTTAACGACTGAACGTGTTTCAATTAAGGCGGGATCAGCTGCGCAGCTAATTGAAATTGCATCGATGAATTCCTCTTTCTCCAATTCTTGTGCCAGCGATACAATTTTAGGGACCGCCAGTGCTTCAGAAGCGGCATCGTATATTCCGTTTGGCTGTGAAGGTATACATCTTGTTATAGAATCAACATGATAATATGATTTCATTTTCTTGCCATGTTCACCCAGAACTTCCTCATTGGCTGTAGTTAAGACACGAATAATTCCTATCATGGGGGTTTCACTCCTTTTATATGATTATAAATATTTACACAATTCTAGGAAATGTAAAAAGTGTGAAAGGATCAGCTTCTGAAATTTCCCACTTTATTATTCCGCAAAAAAAAAGACGGAATTCCGTCTTTAGGATAACTCTTTAAATTTCAAACAAAACCTTAAGATAAAACGATTATTCGGATCGTTTATATCCATGTTTAAGAGTTCTTGAATTTTTTGCAATCTATAGGTTAAGGTTCGCCTGTGAATAAATAATATCTCTGAGGCCTTGGTAATATTGCCATTTTCATCTAAATAGACCTGAAGTGTTTCCAGTAGATCATTGTTCTCATATTGCAACAACGAATTCAAAATACTATCGGTATATCTTTTGGCATATTCATCGGATGTTAAATTAATAAGGATTTCATAAATTCCTAACTGATCATAGGTATAGAAATTCTCACTTGGTTTGACCTTATTTCCTATTTCCATTGTTTTGGTGACAGATTGAACCCGTTCCTCAAAAAAGGTGCTGTCATTCATAATGGAGCTTATTGACAGTTTGAGAGGGTCCAAGTCATTACGTTGATTATAATTACTTAGCAGCTCTTTCCATTTATGTACCATAGTTGGATAGTTCTGTTTTTCACATGTAATTAGAGCATAGAACTTGTGATATCTTTCGAATATAAATAAATCATTCTCACGGAAGTGTTCAGCTAATTGAAGCAATTCCTTTCGAATTAAACACGAATGGTCAATTAAAAATTGGGATGGATAATGTGAATTCTTTAGCCAATCTGCATGAAAATGGATAATTGCCATCACTTCTGAAGTTTCGTTTGCTTTCATGTCGGCTAAATAGTGTTCTATTAATTCCATATCATTTAAACGCTTTTTTTGCAGATATAATTGATCACTCATGAATAGCTCACTTAACTTATTTCCTAATTTTTTTGCGTGTACGAAAGGGACTTCATCATATTTTGGATTCATATATTGAATATGGATAATTGCAAATACCTTATCGCTAGAAATAAGCGGGAGAACCAGGCGATTGCGGAATCCGGGTATTTTGAATAGGGTATAGGTTTGATTAAGAAATTCGACCCGCCAAATTTCCAGCATCTTTAAATAGGATTGGTAATCAGGTTTTGAGAATAGCGTTTTAGATTTCCGCCACCCGTCCGGACGGAAATTGTTTGAGATATATAACAGTCTTCCTTCTGTATCCTCAATGTAAATGGAAGAATTTACAATTTCACTAATTTTTTCAATTGCATCAGATAAAAACTTAGTATTAGCATGTTCCATTTCATGAAAGGGATTGTGTGACTTTTCTTGTTCCTGCTGTTTTTCTTCATATAGTTTTTCATATAAGGGGGTTAATATATTAATGTAAGAAACCTCTTTTGGTATAGAAATGATCGGAAATGCATTTTTATTTGCGAGCTCAATCATACTGTCAGGTAAGGAATTTATAAATCGTCCAAGCTTAATTACAATTCCAGCAGCACCTTTATTTATTAATGTCTGAAGAATTTCAATCTGCTTATCCGAATCATCTTTGATGGAATAAAATGCAGTCATGACTAAGATACCTGGTGTAACCCAACTTATTACTTCTGGCACCTCCATAACTTCAATTGATGCTATTTCCCGAGACAATCCCTTGTCCCCGGCTATAACAGTGCCTTCGGTTAAGTCGCCAATTAATAATGCATCCTCTATGTTCATGTGTATTTCTCCTTCCTGCCTAATTGCTTTTATTAAAGGTCCTTTCTATTATATTTATAATTTACTAAATTGCGGTGTTTAACAATGTGCAGATAATGTTATTTCATTGCAGTATACCATTTTTTTGTGTGAATATTCAGTTGTGTACTATATAGAAAAGGACTGCTAATGTTCCCTCGTTTCCGACGTAAAATTATAGCGTGCCATACACTGGTGTTATAAGGTACCGAAATTAGCTTGACACAAACTTTTAGTACATCCAAGTTGACTCCTATAATAGGATAATGTTACTATATGGTTACAATTAAAAATTGATCACATGTTACTGATTCGATTAGGCATGGTGGTACAGTGTAGAGGGGATCTTTCCCTCTTGGTACCCCATGCTTTTTTAATTGTTCAAAGTAATTTTTAAGGGGAAGTTCATAATAAAGTCTGTTTTGTTAAAAATAAGCATTAATGGCAACGTTTGTTTGACGATACTACCTTAAATCCAGTTTATTTCATCTTAGAATCAAAAAGGAGCTGCTAGAATGTTTAAAAATTTATTTAAAAAATCAAGTAATCATAAAATTTATTCACCAATAAACGGGAAGATTGTTCCGCTTGAAGAGGTTCCTGATCCGGTTTTTAGTCAAAAGATGATGGGGGAAGGGGTTGCTATCATTCCAAGCACAGGAAAAGTTGTGTCTCCAGCAGATGGAAAAATTGTACAGGTTCCTGAATCGAAGCATGCTGTTGGGATTCAAACCGATGATGGTTTGGAGCTATTAATTCATATTGGGTTGGAAACGGTTGCACTAAAAGGGGAAGGATTTACACCAAAAGTAACTGTGGGTGATCAGGTTTCTGTTGGGGATTCTCTGATGGAATTTGATTTGGCCTATATTGGTGAACATGCCAAAGATGTGATTACTCCAATTGTTATCACAAACAGTCAAACGAGTGGCAAGACATTTGAAATTACGGAACAGAAAGATGGGAAAGCAGGAGAAACGGAAATTATTACCGTTTATTAATTCTCCGCTTCCATTATTGATGACGTATGCCAAGTCATTAATAATGCCGGCTGAATGGGGGTGTGTACGGTGAAAATAACGAAAGTCTTAAATAATAATGCTGTCATTGTACTAGATAAGGAACAGCAGGAGCAAATCGCGATTGGCCCTGGTGTCGGTTTTGAAAAGGGGAAAAACGACATTGTCAATAGCAATAAAATTGAAAAGCTGTTTGTTTTAAAAGAAAATGAAAAACTCCAGCAGTTATTATTACAAATACCGGAAGAACATTTTACCCTTTCAAAGGAAATTATTATGTACGCAGAAAAACGGTTAGACACGAAGCTGAACGATCATTTACTCTTGGCGCTTACAGACCACATATCTTTTGCTATTGAACGTGAGAAGCAGGGTATTCATGTTAAAAATAAGTTGCTGCAGGAAATAAAAATCCTGTATAGTGCGGAATTTGATATCGGACTGTGGGCAATTCAGCACATAAAGGATCAAATTCATACGGAAATGCCAATTGATGAAGCTGCCTTTATTGCCCTGCATATTCACACAATGAAAATTAAGGGAGGTGATTTGCACGAAACCGTCAGGCAAACTGCAATTGTCAGGGACATGGTGGAAACAATCAAGGATCATTTGCAAATTAATCTTGAGGAAGACGACATATCCTATGAACGTCTGATTACCCATCTTCGTTTTGCTTTAACAAGGGTGAATCATTATGAGGTACATTCCATGGACGGCGAAATGCTTGAAATGATAAAACGCAAATTTAAGGTATCCTTTCAATGTGCCCTAGAGGTTTCAAAAAAATTGTCCCGGACTCATGGCGTCGAATTGCCAGAGGAAGAATTGGGTTATATAACACTTCACATTGAAAGGTTAAGACAACATTAGCTATCATAGTTTACTCTGAGATTTTGGCAGCGGATACAATTATTCGAAAGATTTGGAGTGTGAAGTAATCTTCCATGGGATTAAGGTGAATGAATTTAAGTTTTTAAAAAGGTTTAGTTAAACAAAAAGGGGGAAATTCAAATGATGAAAAAATTGCAAAACCTTGGCCGCGCTTTGATGCTGCCGGTCGCAGTCCTTCCTGCAGCAGCAATTTTAGCTGGTATTGGAAACTGGATTCTAGGTTTGACAGATGGGAATGTGGTCGGTACTTTTTTTCTGACCGCTGGAACATCAATCCTAAATAATTTAGGTATACTGTTCGCGGTCGGTATTGCCATTGGATTATCTAAGGATAAACATGGCGCCGCCGGACTGAGCGGGCTTGTTGGATTTTTAGTTGTAAGTACATTAATATCTACAGATTCAGTCGCTGGCTTGCAGGGGATCGATCCCGAAAGTGTCAACCCGGCCTTTGCACAAAATGAAAACGTATTTATCGGGATTATCTCGGGGATTATTTCCGCTATGATGTACAATCGTTTTAGTGGCGTAAAATTACCTGATGCACTTGCATTTTTTAGTGGTAAACGTCTTGCGCCGATTATGTCTGCAGCGGCAATGGTCGTTATGGCAGGTGTTCTGTATTTGGTATGGCCGATTGTATATTCATGGCTTGTATCGTTTGGTACAGCGATAAGTAACCTGGAAGCCTTTGGTGCGGGATTGTATGGTTTCTTTAACCGGCTCCTAATTCCAACAGGATTGCACCATGCACTAAACTCAGTATTCTGGTTTGATGTAGCAGGAATTAATGATATTGGTAAATTCTTAGCTGGTGAGGGAACAAAAGGGATTACCGGTATGTATCAGGCAGGATTTTTCCCAATTATGATGTTTGGCTTGCCTGCAGCTGCTTTAGCTATGTACCATACGGCAAAAACAAAGCGTAAAAAACAAGCTGCATCCTTGATGTTGGCGGCTGCATTTGCTGCTTTCTTTACTGGTGTAACAGAACCACTTGAATTCTCATTCATGTTCTTGGCACCAGCATTGTATGTGGTACATGCCCTGCTAACAGGTTTGTCCTTGTTCATAGCTGCTTTATTTCACTGGACGTCTGGTTTCGGGTTCAGTGCAGGATTTGTTGATTATACATTGAGCTTTACAAATCCAATCGCTAACCAGCCATACATGCTCATTGTTCAGGGACTTGTATTTGCGGTTATTTATTACTTCTTGTTCCGATTCCTTATCGTTAAATTTAATTTGAAAACACCAGGACGTGAGGATGAAACAGAAGAAGAAGCTTCAGATAATGACCAAGCTAGCGGTGATGATAAATTCACTGTCATGGCAGCTAAAATTTATGAAGGACTCGGAGGCGATGAAAATGTCGACTCTGTTGATTATTGTACGACCCGGTTAAGAGTGGAAGTAAATGATATGGACAAAGTAGACCAAGATAAAATCAAATCTACAGGTGTCCCGGGGATTAATATTGTAGGAAAACAAAGCATTCAAGTTATCGTCGGAACAAGCGTACAGTTCGTTGCAGACGAAGTCAATAAAATTCGCGGAAAAAAATAAGCATAGCGCAGGGAAGCAAAGGGAAGCAAAGGGACGGTCCTTTTGCTTCCTTTTTTCATGTTCTGAGTGGGACGAGGGGTCAGACCCCTCGTCCCGGCCCGCATCCTGGTCACACAGCCCCCTTTGTACCGGGACAGTGGACCTGACCCCCTGTCCCAAACCTGACCCCCTGTCCCACCACCACCCCCCCGTCCCAGACCTGATTCCTTGCCCTATTGCTGTAAAACTTTAAATATACTAAATATTATGCTAGATTTATAGGGGAAGCGGTGTCAATTGTGTGAAGAAGGGGTTATGACAGCCATGAAAAACATCTCATTGCAGACGAAGATTTTAACGTTAATTATATCCTTAATCCTTTTTGTGACGATTTCATTTACATGTATTATTGCGTTTATGGAAACAAAACAAACGGAAGAGAATATGGGGCAGCGGGCACTTCAAGCGGCAGCGACAATCTCATTTATGCCGACAATTATTGATGCTTTTAAATTAGATAATCCTTCAAAGGTCATCCAGCCGATTGTACAAAGAATCAAAAAGCGGGTTGGGGCGGAATTTATTGTGATCGGGAATGCGGACAGTATTCGGTATGCCCATCCGGACGAGGAAAAACTAGGAAAACATATGGTTGGCGGTGATAATGGAAAGGCGCTAATTCACGGTGAGTATTATACATCGAAGGCAGTTGGCAGCCTTGGTCCATCGTTGCGAGGGAAGGCACCGATTTTTAATGAAGCAGGTGATATAATCGGAATCGTGTCGGTTGGCTTTATGATTGAGGATATTAAGACGGTAATTTTTAATAAATTAATTAAGGTTAGTGGTTTTGCATTTATTGTCATATTGATGGGGGTAGCCGGCGGTGTTATGCTATCGAGAAACATCCGCAAAGACATCCTTGGACTGGAGCCGCATCAAATCGCCTCCCTGTATCGAGAACGTCAGGCTATTTTGTTTTCCATTACAGAGGGAATTATTGCAATCGATCAAGATGGGAAAATTACGATGATGAATTATTCTGCGCAGCGAATTCTTGGACTTGCAGAAGACTGCACGAATAGAAAAGTTGAGGATGTTTTACCAAATACAAGGATGTATCATGTATTACAATCTGGTAAGAAAGAGAAAAACAAAGAGATGATCTTGCAGGATAAGCATATCATTGTTAACCGTACGCCAATTGTAGAAAATGGCCGTGTTGCAGGTGTTGTTGCCAGTTTTAGGGACAAAACCGAACTAAATGAAATGCTGGATACTTTATCAGAGGTGAAACGGTATTCTGAGGACTTGCGGGCACAGACACATGAGTTCACGAACAAATTGTATGTATTGTCTGGTTTGCTTCAGCTTGGACATTATAACGAAGCGATTCAGCTGATCCAGACGGAATCAGATATACATAACCATCAAAATAAGGTGTTGCTTGGACAAATAACAGACAGAACGGTACAAGCTATTTTGCTTGGTAAAATTGGAAAGGCATCGGAGAAAAAGGTGGAATTTTCGATTGATCCGAATAGTGCACTGCAGGGTGTGCCGAAGCATATCGATATGTCGAAGCTAATCATGATCCTGGGAAATCTGATCGATAATGCGATTGAAGCGGTCGAGGGTCAGGCATCTAAACGTGTCGTGTTTTTCGTGACGGATGTTGGTGAAGATATTGTATTCGATATTTCCGACAATGGAAACGGGATTAAGGATGATACGATTCATCAGATATTTAATAGAGGATTTTCCACAAAAGAACAGGCGGATCGGGGCTATGGATTGTCTACGGTTAAAGAAATTGTGGATGAGCTCCATGGAAGTATTGAGGTGCATAATCAAAAAAATGGCGGGGCGGTATTTTCTGTATTTTTACCAAAACAGCTTTTGAAAAATAAAAGTAAGCACGCGTGAAATAGCTGGGGGGATGGACGATGATTCATGTTGTTATTGCTGAGGATGATTTTCGAGTGGCCGGCATTCATGAAAAGTTTCTAACCGATATTTCTGAAATTAATATCGTTGGCAAAGCACTGAATGGAAAGGATACATTAAAGCTTATTCAGGAGGAACCTGTGGACTTGGTCCTGCTGGATATCTACATGCCTGATGTACTTGGAACGGAACTCATTTCGGATATTCGGAAAGTAAATGCGCGTACAGACATAATTATGATTTCAGCTGCCACCGAAAAAGAAATGATTGAGCAATCTATTCGAAACGGCATTTTTGATTATATTATTAAGCCTGTGGAAATGAAGCGATTCATTGCAACGATTGAAAAATATAAACAAACGAAGAGGTCATTTGATGGAAAGCAAGAGATTGACCAGTCATTTCTGGATGCATATTTTGGCTATTCCAATGCAGGCATGGCTAGTGTGAAGCAGACTCCAAAGGGAATTGACCCATTAACACTGGAAAAAGTGAGGGGATACCTTGCTTCAGGGGAAGGCGGCATTACAGCAGAAGAAATGGGAACAAGAATCGGCGCTTCCAGAACAACCGCGAGAAGGTATTTAGAATATTTGATTTCTGTTGGAGAAGGAACTGCAGAGCTCGAATACGGGATAGTCGGAAGACCCGAACGACGCTATCGAATACGTGTGAAAACATCCTAACGTTATGTTGGGGTGTTTTTTTGGAGAGAGCTTGACTGCGAGAACATTGGCAGGAGAGCAGGAACATCGGCAGGAGAGCAGAAGCCTAACCAAAAGCACACCATTAACAGTCAAAATCATTGCATCCATGAACAAAATGAACAAAATACACAGAATAAACTTTTTGCTCATTATTTTGAAAACGGTTACAAAACTGGGTATATACTTTAAAGTCTTACCAAGGGATGGATTTGTCCCACATTAATAAAGGTGAAGGGGGAATTTTTTTCATGAAGAAATTATTATCAGTTTCTGTACTAATCTTTCTTATGGTGTTTGCTGCTGCATGTTCATCGGGCGGCGATAAGGAAGCGAGTGGATCAGGTGACGAGGGAGAGGGCAGTTCTTGGACACCGGAAAATTCAATTGAAATTGTCGCGCCATCGGGAGCTGGCGGCGGCTGGGATACGACAGCTCGCATGGCTGCCAAAATGTTCGGGGAAACAGGAATCATTGAACAGGACATTGGGGTAGTGAACAAGCCTGGCGGTGGTGGAGCAGTTGGCTGGGCTTATATTAAAGAACGAAATAGTCCATACAATTTGTTCGTATCTTCTCCACCAATTTTGTTAGTGCCATTGAACGGACAATCCCAATATGGGCATGAAGATTTTACACCGATCTCTAATTTGATTGCAGATTATGGTGCATTTGCTGTAAAGGCAGATGCTAAATGGGACAATTTGAATGAATTATTCGAGGACATGAAAAAGGATCCATCCAGCATTACGGTAGTAGGCGCATCTTCTCCAGGCAGCATGGATCATATTCAATTTGTCAAAATCGCTAAGGCTGCAGGTGTGGATATTACAAAAATAAAATATGTTTCTGACCAGGATGGCGGGGCATTGACATCGTTGCTGAACGGAAGTGTTGATGTATATTCTACAGGCATTGCCGAGACGGTCGAACAGGTTAAAGCGGGAAAAATTAAAGTGTTAGGGATTACTGCGGAAGAACGGTTAGAGGGTGATGTTATTTCTGACTTCCAAACAGCTAAAGAACAAGGAATTGATGCATCATTTGTTAACTGGCGTGGATTCTTTGGGCCACCGGACATGGATGAAGCCGCATTGAAATTTTATGAGGAAAAGTTTAAAGCGTTAAGTGAATCGTCGGAGTTTGCTGAGATCAGAAATAAGTACGGATGGAACGAGATGTATATGAACAGCCAGGAATATAAGGAATTTCTGGACAAGGAAAAAGCAGATATAAAGGGACTTTTAGAAGAATTAGGACTTGCAAAATAAAGGAATTCAGCGGAGCCAGTGCATCCCATTGGCTCCTTTCTACAAGGTGGTGTATTCATGTTTGGTACGACGAATAGAAAGATTTCCATTTGTTTAATAGCAGTTGGTATCTTTTATTTAATTCTAAGTTTCCGGCTTCCAGCGTATGCTTATGTTCCAATTGATTCAGATATGATACCAATCGGCTTGGGATTCTTATTACTGATCTTAGCAGTGTTTCTCTTTTTTACAAACGATCAGAAAACGAACGATAATGATGAGCGTATTCCGAAAAAAGAATTGCCAATTGTATTGGGTGTTGTTGGCTTTATTGTTTGCTATATCTTCTTTTTGGAAATCCTCGGTTTTATTTTAGTGACGGTCTTATTTCTGTTCTTTTGTTCCATGTTTCTTGGGTACAAAAAGCATGTGGTCAATGGAATCGTTTCGCTTGCTGTACCTATATTAATTTATTTGCTTTTTGATTCATTTCTGCAAGTACAACTACCAACGGGAATATTGCCGTTTTAAGAAGGAGGCTGCACAATGGATGTTTTTCAAGGATTAGCACAAGGGTTTCAGGTTGCCCTAAGCCTAGATGGCATATTATTTGTTTTAATAGGGGTTTCGGTTGGAACCGTGATTGGGATGATCCCGGGACTTGGCCCAATTACAGCAATTGCCGTGATGATCCCCATCACATATGGAATGGACCCTGCAATTGCCCTGCTATTGATGGCGGGAGTTTATTATGGTGCGGCATATGGCGGGGCTGCTTCATCAATTTTGTTAAATGCTCCAGGCGTATCCGAAGCAGTTGCCACAACATTTGACGGGTATCCGATGGCAAAGCAAGGAAAGGCGGGGAAAGCACTTGCTGTCGCCGCAATTGGATCGTTTGTTGGCGGGACGATCAGTGTTGTATTTCTTACTTTCTTTGCTCCGCTGCTCTCCAAGGTTGCCGTGTCATTTGGCCCGCCGGAATACTTTGCCCTGATGCTTCTGGGGTTGACGGCCATTGCGAGTCTATCAGAGGGATCGACTATTAAGGCACTTATTTCCGGCGTGATCGGGCTAATGATTGCAACGATCGGGATCGATGCGCAAACAGGGACACTCCGATTTACGTTTGGCAGTCCGCATTTAATGGAAGGAATCGATTTTCTAGTTATCGCGCTCGGACTGTTTGCGCTCGCTGAAGTGACTTCTCTTATATTGGGCAGAAAAAATAAGATGGATGATATGCACAATGTAGGAAGTCTCAGGCTGACAAAAGAAGAGTATAAAGAAATGGGTCCGACAATGGGAAGACAGTCCGTTCTTGGCTTTCTTGTCGGTGTTTTACCAGGGGCAGGCGGGACAATTTCTTCTTTTTTAGGCTATATTTCCGAAAAAAAGCTGTCTAAAAAGCCGGAGGAGTTTGGGAAAGGATCAATAAAAGGGGTTGCCGCACCTGAAACAGCGAATAACGCTGCAAACAACGGTGCATTTGTCCCGTTGTTAAGTTTAGGAATTCCAGGTTCCGGAACCACTGCTGTCATGCTTGGCGCTCTAATCGTTCTAGGCATTCAACCTGGTCCATTATTAATGACAGATCATCCGGACGTATTCTGGGGTGTTATTGCAAGTATGTATATCGGCAATGTTTTCCTATTAATTTTGAACCTGCCGCTGATTCCGTACTTGTCGAGAATATTGCTCGTCCCAAGACCGCTGCTAATATCTCTAGTTATCGTTTTTTGTGTCATTGGTGTTTATGCCATCAGCTTCAGCACGTTTGATTTGTATCTGCTTCTGGCATTTGGAATTATTGGCTATCTAATGAGGCTGTTAAACTTCCCTGCCGCACCTCTGCTATTGGCGTTTATTTTAGGAGGCATGATGGAACAGGCATTTCGTCAGTCATTAACCATTTCAAACGGAAGCTTATCTATTTTTGTAACTAGCCCAATTGCTGGCACTATGCTGTTATTGGCCATCTTATCCTTTATCGTTCCGCTTATTAAAAATCGAAAGGCAGCTGGTAAGGAAAATATAGATAAAAGTGCTTAAACCCGGCATGGTGATGACATGAAATGGAAACTATCGATTTTGATTATGGTGATTGCCTTTGCGATTGCAGCGAAGGAGACGATGCTGGCTGATTTTTCAACAGAGCAGCAGCTGACATTGGCACTGTTGGCGTTTGCAGTTTATTTATGGATTCGGGCTCCGCTTCCAACTGGGGCTGCAAGTATTCTGCTTTTGGCCTGCATGATTTTGCTTGGGCTTGTTGATGGAATAGAAGAGGCTGTGGTTGGATTTTTGTCACCAGCCCTGTATTTCATTATCATGCTTTCCTTTATAAGTCACGCACTAGTTAAAGTCAGGATAGATCGGATCATTGCCCGGTTTTTGATTAAAATCAGTAAAGGTGGTCCACGCTTGATTGTTTACGGACTGCCCATATTTATGCTGCTTTTGCCGATCTTGCTGCCTTCCGCGGTTGCCCGTTTTAAGGTGCTTCTGCCGATCATTACACGGCTAAACAACTATTATGGTTTTGAGGAAAAAAGCCTATTTAGGAAATTCTGCTTGTATGTAATCGGCATGCTAAACCAAAATTCGACAATGATTATTTTCACAGGTGGCGGTTTTCCGATATTAGCTTCACAGCTTTTAAGTGATTATCACATCGCTGAAATAGGGTGGATGGACTGGTTTATGCGGATTGCGCCCCCGCTTTGGATCGGGATGCTGCTTGTAAGTATTTTTGTTTGGCAGCTGTTAAAAATCACATCCCCTGAAGCTGATTGGAAGAAACCGGAGCAATTCGTACCGCCGACTGAACATTCATCTGCTTCGATGCCACCGGTTTTTTGGGTTGTTGTTGGCAGTTTCCTTTTGATGATTACGATATGGATTGCAACTGATCAGGAACAAGTGCCATTAGTGCTTCCGCCAATGCTGCTTGTCGTTTTATACGCACTGCCTAAGATCGGTCTGATTGATAATGTCGTTATCCGTAATTATGATTGGGAAAATTTTTTACTGTTAGGTTCTTCCTTTTCCCTGGGGATGCTGCTCGAGGAAAATGGTACTGCAAAACAGCTGGCAAATGAATTGCTGGGAATTGTCCCGCAAGATGCGAGTATTGCAATAAAGGTAATCATTATCGCATTGGTTATATTTCTGCTGCGGTTTTTGTTTGTCGTTCCGTCATCAGCTGTTATTGTCATTTTCCCGATTGTTATTTCGTATGCAGAGCTGATTGGCATAGCACCCATTGGATTAGCCTTTCTTGTCGTTATGATTGTTGGAGGGGTGATGGTTCTGCCAATTCATTCGCCAACAGCGTTTTACGCATATGATACAGGTGTATTTAAGGAAAAGGAACAATATGCGATAGGAATTTTTTCAAGCTTCACCGTATTGGTTATGGCTATTTTGGCGGCACTATATTATTGGTAAACGGGGAGGATTAAGATGAGGGATGTTGCAGAAAATCAAGCATTAAAAGTTGATCCGCTATTAGAGGAAATTGCGGATTATGTCGTGGATATGGAAAATTTTAGTGACGAGGCAATGGAGACGGCAAGATATGTGGTAGCTGATTCATTAGGATGTGGTTTTTTAGCAATGCGGTACCCAGCATGCACCAAGCATTTGGGTCCAATCGTTCCAGGGACAAGTGTGCCAAATGGAAGCAGAGTACCCGGAACTTCGTTTGAACTAGATCCCGTTCAGGCGGCATTCAACATTGGTACGGTGAATCGCTGGCTAGATTATAACGATACATGGCTTGCCGCTGAGTGGGGGCATCCATCTGATAATCTTGGCGGAATTCTGGCTGTGGCAGATTACATAAGCCGGAAAAATTTAGTTCTTGGAAATGCACCGCTGACAATGGAAAAGGTACTTATTGCTTCCATAAAAGCACACGAAATCCAAGGTATTCTGGCATTAACAAACAGTTTAAACAGGCAAGGACTTGATCATGTTCTATATGTCAAAGTTGCAACAGCAGCAGTGGTTACGGGGATGCTTGGGGGAACGAAAGAAGAAATCATCAGTGCGGTCTCAAATGCATGGATCGATAATTCGAGTCTTAGAACATATCGGCATTTTCCTAATGCAGGATCGCGCAAGTCATGGGCAGCAGGGGATGCAACCAGTCGTGGTGTACGCTTGGCGATGATGGCTGTTAACGGCGAAATGGGGTATAAAACAGCATTATCCGCGCCGAAATGGGGTTTTCAGGATGTTCTGTTTAATGGAAAAGAGCTGACACTCGCAAGGCCATTTGGTTCGTATGTGATGGAGAACATTCTATTCAAAATTTCGTATCCAGCAGAATTTCACGCCCAAACAGCAGCCGAATGTGCGGTAGAGCTACATCCATTTGTTGCGGATCGGCTAGATGAGATTGCGAAGATCACGATCACAACACATGAATCGGCCATCCGAATTATTGATAAAACAGGGCCATTGCATAATCCCGCGGACAGAGATCACTGTATCCAATATATTACCGCCATTGGGTTACTTTTCGGGACGGTAACAGCCGATCATTATGAAGATGAGGCAGCAAGCGATCCGAGAATCGATGTGCTGCGAAGTAAGATGGAGGTAGTGGAGAACAAGCAGTATAGCACCGATTATCTTGACCCGGATAAACGGTCTATTGCAAATGCAGTTCAGGTTCATTTTAATGATGGAACAGCTACAGAAAAAGTTGTACAGGAATATCCCCTTGGACACCGCTTCCGCCGGGATGAAGGAATACCAAAGCTGTTAAAAAAATTCAGCAGCAACTTGCAGACACGCTTTCCAAGCAAACAAGCAGCAGCCATATACGCCAGCTTAGAAGATTTACAACAACTAAGAAAAATGCCAGTTCATGAATTTATCGGAAGAATGGTGAATTGAGAGGAAAAGGGTCAGCGTGACAAGTGGTCAGCGGGACATGGGGTCACAGCGGGACAAGGGGTCAGACCCCTTGTCCCACGGAAGGAACGGGACGGGGCAACTGTCCCGATTGAGGGGTGATGGGAATTGAGTTGGTTAATTAGTGAGCAGTCATCACAGAAGGAATTGTCGGACGAATTTCGCAACCTGATGTTGGCGGAATCGATTTACAAGCTTCCTGGTACACATGATGCAATGGCAGCACTAATAGCAAAGCGTGTTGGCTTTAAAGGGCTATATTTATCCGGTGGAGCGTATACCGCAAGTCAAGGACTTCCGGATCTAGGAATACTGACATCATCGGAGGTAGCAGATCGTGCCCGGGAGTTGGTCAGAGCTACAAACTCACCACTTCTAGTCGATATTGATACCGGATTTGGTGGTGTGCTAAATGTTGCGAGAACAGCAAAGGAGATGGTAGAAGCAAGAGTTGCTGCCGTTCAGATAGAGGATCAGGATCTGCCGAAAAAGTGTGGGCACTTAAATGGAAAAAGGCTCGTCACGACAGAAGAAATGGCACAAAAAATTCGTACGATAAAGGAAGTCGCTCCTAGCTTGGTCGTTGTTGCGCGGACAGATGCCAATGCAGTTGAAGGACTGGAATCAGCTGTTAAGCGGGCGAATGCATACATCGAAGCGGGAGCCGATGCCATATTTCCAGAGGCGCTCACAGACAGTATGGAATTTGAGCGATTTAAACAGGCTGTTGCTGCACCATTGCTGGCAAACATGACGGAATTTGGAAAGACACCTTATTACACAGCGGAACAATTTTCCCAGTTTGGTTACAGTATGGTCATTTACCCTGTTACATCATTGCGTGCAGCGGCAAAGGCTTATGAACGTGTTTTTAAAGAAATTATGGAAAAAGGTACACAGGAAGGCATTCTTGACGATATGCAGACACGTAAAGAGCTCTATGAAATGATTGGTTATTATGATTATGAGGCGTTGGATGGCAAGATTGCCAGAACGATATTGGAATGATACGGGAGCAGGAGAGTCGAAATTCTGCCGGAAAAGGGGTTGGATCGTATTTTGGTGATTTCCGCTCGTATTTTCTTAATTTGGATCGTATTTTCCCGATTCGGATCGTATTTTTTAAAATCGGCTCGTATTTGCAGAAAAATGGATCGTATTTCCAAAAATTAGGTGGGGATATGGGTGGTAAAGTATTAGATTGAAAAGAAGTGATAAGTTATATTTTCCGAAAAGTTCCTTGTTTTAAAGGAAAACCTGCTTTTTTGTCGAATGTTTAGAATGTAAAAGGGATATATACGAAAATGGTATATATCTTTTCGTGTTGAAATAAGTAATTGCCTTGAACATCGAAGGGTATCAATTGGTATAACAGCAATAATTTTATTAATCCTTCTGCTGTCTGTGGAAGGATTTTAAAAGTTTACATACATGCAGATGCAAACGAAAATACGGATCACGAGTATACGTAATGATACTAGTAAGTTGGAATAAAGGCAGCTGATTTCACTGACTATTTCAAAGAGGAAACGTTGGAAAATGAAGCGGAACTCGTTTATTAACTACCAGAATAATTAATAGGGGAATGCGCTTATGATGAAAATTTACATTCTATTGCTATTGGTTATGATCATGTGGGGATTTAATGTATCTGCGCTAAAGGTGCTCGTTGATGCTGTTGATCCAATGCTTCTGACAGCGTTTCGGATACTGACTGCTGGTATTGCTGTACTGGTAATTTGTTTTGTGATGGGTATATTCAGACTACCGCAAAAACACGAATGGCTCGTCATTTTATACATAGCTGTGTTCAATGTGATTTTGCATCATTCACTTGTTGCAATCGGGATAGATAGAACAACGGGGCTGAACGCAGGATTAATACTTGGGATGATGCCGCTTGTTAACATGATGATGGCGGCAATCTTTTTGCGGCAGCGTGTGCAATTGTTAAGGTTTGCAGGTTTTGTTTTAGGTTTTATCGGAATTGTTATTACCACGCTGACCGGGACCGATGGATTGGCGGCCGTATCATTAGGTGACTTAATTGTATTCTTAGGTGTTGTCGTACAAGGCTTTAGTTTCGTGTTAATCAGTAAATTAAAACCAACATTTGATCCACGTTTGGCAACCGGTTACATGCTTGTGCTTGGATCGATTTTTATCTTTTTGTTCAGTCTTGCCTTTGGATCGCCAATAAAGGAAATTACCAATTTGTTTGATTGGAAGCTGGGATCAATCTTTTTATTCAGTGCAGTGTTAGCATCGGCATTTGGCCACATGACCTATAATTACGCCATTAAAAAGGCTGGGGCAGCTGAATCAGCGATATTTATTAATTTGAATACCCTTTTTGCAATTATTGGAGCTTCCTTTTTTTTAAATGAAGAGATTGCAGTGAATCATGTGATTGGGTTTATATTTATTTTGTGTGGGGTATTTTTGGGTGCGGGGACTGCGGAACATTTCATGCGGAAGGGGAGGAACTTAGACTAAAATCAGTGTGAAAAGAGACTATTTTTTTAACGATTTTATATGTCAGGTAGTTTGTTGAAGGGAATACCTAAATATTAAATAGCTCCTATCATTGGATCAATAGCCGCAGATCTTATTGTTGATGGAAAAACAGATCATGGGATTGACCATTTAGATGTGGGGAGGAACTTAATGTTTTAGTGGTGGTCGAAACAAACTGTGTAAACTGAGCTGTGAAAATGAGAGGGCTACTCTCATTTCACAGTTTAGTTTTTTTCGTGAATAGTTTCTTATAGTAATAACGGAATATTAACAAAAACCGATAAATTTAAACAATATCTTGATAAATTCGACCTTCAATAATATAATCGTTGTTATTATATTTTTTAACAAGACGAATTTTTCAAATAATGGAGGGATGAAATTGGAATGGAATAATTACTACATTATACCGATTGTTTATTTAATTTTAATGGTTCTTGTAGGGGTTATGGTGTCTAAAAAGCAGCAAACTAGAGCGGATTTTTATGTTGCAGGAGGTAAAATGAATTCTGGACTGCTTTTTAGTACAATTTTTTCTACAGTAGTCGGTGCCAACACATATATGGGATTTAGTGGAATGGTCTATGCTGATGGATTTTCCATGATATGGCTGCTCGTTGCAGCGGGTTCTGCTTACTTTGTACTATTCTTTATTTCGGGTAAAATCCGTAAAATTTCACAGCATTATGAAGTTTTTACGTTACCTGATTTGATGGCATTGCGTTATTCAAACATAGTAGCAGTTATGACGACGTTATTCTCGCTTGTGGCACTAATTGGCGGTGCAGGAGGAAGTATTCTGGGAATTGGTGTTATCCTAAATTCGATTTTGGGAATTGATACTAATTTAGCAATCATCATAACGTCGGTAGTGACAATTGTTTATACAACCTTTGGAGGGTTGATGGGTGTTGCAATTACAGATTGGATACAATCAATTATTATGGTGTTAGGACTCGTTTTAGTAATTGTTTTTGGGTTACAAGCTTTATCTCCGGATAGTTCTTTGATTGACGCAACACTAAATGGACACGAAGCAATGCGGAATGTACTTGGGGATGGGTTTATGAGTGTGACAGAAAGCGTTACGTTTATCATGGTCCTGGCTTGGGTTATTACCTTTTTACCGTTAAATACAATCAGTCAAACACAAATTCAGCGTGTGTATTCTGCTAAAAGTGTCAGTGCGATTCAACGAACAAGCCTATTGATGGTTTGGTTTGTGGCATTATTTATGGCGTTTGGATTAGCTTTAGTTGGCGGAATTGGTAAGGCACTTATTCCAGGTATGGAAAATGCAGAAACTGTTTTTCCAATGCTGGCAATGGAAATAATCAATCCGTGGATAGGCATTTTTATTGTTACTGGGATTCTTGGGGCATGTATGTCTACGGTTGACTCTAATTTACTCGGTGCTGGAATCCATGTTACCAGAGATTTATATGAACAAAACAATAAGCGCAGGGGAAAACCTATTAATGAAAAGCATACCATTTTAATAACAAGGTGGACGCTTGTTGTAATAGGTGTATTTTCAACGATTGCAGCAATCCTAACACCATCTATTATGGATCTCTTACTCTTCACCCAGAAAATATTTGCTGGAGCTACTTTTATTCCGATCATACTAGGATTGTTATGGAGCAAAGCGAATTCAAATGGAGCTATTGCTGGTATGGTGCTTGGAGGAGGAGCGACAATATGGTGTCAGGTGATGGGTACCACGGTTGATCCTGTTATTATTGGTATCCTATTTTCCTTAGCAGGAACTGTAATCGGCAGCCTTGCATTAAAAGAAGACAATGAAAAAGGTCAATTATTTAGATTTAATACGATCACGCAAAAGGATATGGGTTTTTTAACGGTAATATTGGTAGGTTATATTTCATTTTTGGTTGGTGCTAATTTCCTAAATATATGGCCGGTATTAATCGTTGCAACGATAATTGGCTTACTTATAGGTATCGTTCTGCTGATTGTATATTTGTTGCCAAGTCAAAAATCACAAAGTAAAGGATGATCACGTATGTATGCAGCTGTAAATCAAACGAAGTTATTTTTTGATGTTAATGGAGATGGTGTAACAATTAGGAACGGAGATATTATCCAAAAGCCGGTTGTGTTTGTTTTACACGGAGGGCCAGGTGGATCCCATTTAAACTTTAAACCGCATCTTGATGCATTAACGGAACAGGCGCAGCTCGTTTATATAGATATGCGGGGCTGCGGGTATTCTGCAGAAGGTGATCCGGAAACATATACATTGAAACAAAATGTTGCGGATATTGAGGCACTGCGAGAATATCTTGGACTGGAAAAAGTTTGGATTCTAGGGCATTCCTATGGTGGCATGGTTGCGCTGCAATATGCCTTGCAATACCAAGAGAAACTTTCTGGTCTTGTACTATGTACGACATCTTCTTCCTATCGTTTTATTGAAAAAGCAAAAAAGTTTGTAGAAGAAAATGGTAATAAAGAACAAAAGAAGTATGCCAATAAATTGTGGAGTGGTGATTTTCAGTCAGAGGAAGAACTGCAGGAATACTACCATGTTATGGATTCACTTTATGCCATAACATCTGCTAAGCCTTCTTCAAAGAAAAAGGCGAAAGTTAAACGATCGTATCAGGCGTTGAATCAGGGATTTGGCGGTTTTTTGCGATCATTTGATATTACGGATCAATTAAAGAATATTAAAGTTCCGACACTAATCCTTGCCGGAAGATATGATTGGATTACACCTGTTAGTGAAAATGAAGCGATCCATCAGCAGATTCCAAATAGTTCGTTTCATGTTTTAGAGAAGAGCAGTCATAGTTTGTTTGTAGATCAGAATGAAGAAAGTCTGTCTTTGATTGCACAGTTTTTAAGGAAAGAGCATATTTAAATAAAATACTAGTTTTAAAGCGGGACGCGGGGACTGTAACCCCCTTGTCCCGCTTTTTTTTGGGACAAAGGGTCTGACCCTTTGTTCCATTGTTATTGACAATTCTAATAATTATGCTGTATGATGTATACATTATACAATGTAGTGAGGTATGAGATGGAAAAAATAAATATGAAACCGATTGCAAGAAAGAAAACAACAAAAGAAATTGTGTACGATGAATTGAAAAAGGCTATTTTGACTGGATCGATAAGTAATAAGGAAATACTTACTGAAACCATGTTATCTGAGACCCTAGAAACCTCTCGTACACCGATTAGAGAAGCGGTGGCTGATCTAATCAAAGAGGGGTTATTAGTACAAATCCCTAGAAAAGGTTTCCATGTTCGGGAGATTACAGAAAATGAAAAGGAACAAATTATTTTCCTGCGCTTATCGATTGAAACAGAAGGTCTTAGAAAACTTGCAACAACAATAACTAGGGGGCAGCTTCAGGAGCTTCAAGCGATTGTTTCCGAACAAGAACAGGAAATGAAGAAGGATGACAGGGTGAGATACATTGAACTGGACCAGATATTCCACCGTCAAATCCTGAAATTCTCGAACCAGAATCTTTTAGAACAAATTTTACAAGAAATGTACAACCTTACCAGGCTAGTAGGTCATAGCGCTCTTATGAAAGAGGGAAGAATGATTGAGGTAATTCAGGAGCATAAAGAAATATTGACCGCACTAGAAAATAATAATGGTAAGGAAGCAGTAGATTTAATGAGGAAACATCTGGAGATAACAAAAGCGAATGTAAACGCAGTAAAAGACGAATAGAAACTTTTCATTTAACTTTAGTAAGCGTTATCACATAGGAGGTTCTATCATGACAACAAAACAAAATAATTTAACCTTTCAAATGGATGTTGAGGGGGAGGCAAAGGATTTAAAAATCAATAAAGCATTCTGTATAGGGTACACAGGCAGGGATAAAGAGCAAACATGGATGCATATTAAGGAGCTTGCAGAAATTGGTGTACCAGAACCGAATGAAGTACCTGCACTTTACCCAGTAGGTGTAAGCACCTTGAGTCAAGCTGGAAATATTGAGGTTGTTGGGGATCAAACTAGTGGGGAGGCTGAGATTGTTTTAATTTTTGGAGATTCACCAGAGGAATGTTATTTAAGTGTTGGAAGTGACCATACAGATCGTTCATTAGAAACAGTCGATATTAATAAATCGAAGCAAGTATGTGACAAGCCTTTTGCCGCCAAAGCATGGAAGATTGATAAAGTTATCAAACATTGGGACCAATTAGTGCTGTCTTCAGAAATCCTGGTAAATGGAAAATGGGAGGCATATCAAGAAAATCCTATTTCAGCGATTATCACACTGGAGGAAATAAAAGGATACCTTGAAAAGAAAAATGTTCCGTTTACAAATAGTATCGTATTTTCAGGAACTGTCCCATTACTTGACGGTTTTAAATATGGTGCAACATTTCGAATGACCTTATCTGACCCTATCTTAGATGATTCTATTACAACAGAATATGAGATTGTAAATATAGCGGAATAGGAGGAATTTGAATGAAATATTCAATTTATCAGATGGATATTTTTCCTGGCGATCCAGAAAAAAATAGACAAAAAGTTCAGGAGTGGATGGAAAAAGAAATTGAGATAAACAATCCTGACACAGTGGTTTTGCCTGAAATGTGGACAACCGCTTACACACTTGATGAATTAGATAAATATGCGGACACGGATGGGGAGCCTACTAAAAGCTTTTTAAAAGATTTAGCCAAGAAATTAAATGTAAACATCATCGGTGGCTCTGTTGCAAATAAGGTTAATGGTAAGTTTTATAATTCGTCGTTTGTGTTTAATCGTTCAGGGGATCTAGTTTATGAATATGACAAGGTCCATCTTGTGCCAATGCTGAATGAACATAAATATCTCTCAGGTGGACAACGAGTGCCGGAAGTATTTGAGCTTGAGGGTGTAAAAATGGGATTAATCATTTGTTACGACCTTCGTTTTCCTGAAATTATCAGAACATTGGCACTCGAAGGGGCGCAGGTATTACACATTGTTGCCGAATGGCCTGATGCAAGAACAAATCATTGGATAAATCTTCAGTTAGCAAGGGCAATTGAGAATCAAATGTATGTGATTTCATCTAATAGAGTTGGAGATTACGACAAGGTTCGCTTCTGCGGGAATTCAATGGTGATTGACCCTTGGGGAGATGTGTTAACGCAAGGGTCAGAGGACAAGGAAGAAACGTTAGCCATCCAGCTTGATCTAGAGAAAGTTAAGCAAGTTAGAAAAGATGTACCAATTTTTACAAGTAGAGTGCCGCATTTATATAAAAAGGAATTATAGAGAGGGGTAATTTTTATGAGAATGAAAAAGACATTATTGTTTAGCATATTTACAGTTTTACTTTTATTGTTAGCAGCCTGTGGATCTGATTCAAGCAATGGCGATGGTGGAACAACACTTAAATTAGCTCATTCGGGTTCTGAAACACATCAGTATCATATTGCAGCTAAAAAGTTTAAAGAATTGGTTGAAGAGAAGACAAATGGTGAAGTAAAGATTGAAATTCATCCAAACGCAACACTAGGAAGTGAAGGTGACGTTATTGAGCAGGTTATGGGTGGCTCAGTTGATATGACTACTGTTGCTGCAGATAGTGCACTAGCAAATACAATCCCGGAAATGAATGTATTTGGAATTCCATATTTATTTAAAGATAGAGAACATGTTTATAGTGTGCTTGATGGGGAAATTGGTGATGACCTGTTAGCTCTTGCGAAAGATCAGAGCATGCAAGGATTAGGATATTGGGAAGTTGGTTTTAGACACTTAACGAATAACAAAAAAGAAATTATGACTCCTGAAGATGTTGAAGGGTTAAAAGTTCGTGTACAACCAGCACCGGTTTGGGAAACACATATGAAAGCTCTTGGTGCAAGTCCAACGCCTGTTGCTTTTAATGAGTTATATTCAGCCCTAGACCAGGGTGTGGTAGATGGACAGGAAAATCCGCTCCCGACTATAAATTCAATGAAATTTTATGAAGTACAAAAATATGTTGCGTTAACAGCACATACGTATACCCCAGCCGTTGTGTTGATGAACAATGGGGTTTGGGAAGGTTTAAGTAAAGAGAACCAAGAAGCAATTCAAAGTGCTGTTGAAGAAACAGAAAAATATCAACGTGACTACCTTGCTGATAAGGAACAAGAAATTATTGAAGCGTTGAAAGATAATGGGGTAACGATTACAGAGCCAGATCGGGAAGCTTTCCGTGAAGCAACAAAAGATGTTAAAGAAGCGGTAAGTGAGGAAGTTCCGGCTGACTTAGTTAATAGAATTAAAGAAGCAGAATAATAGGAGGTTGTCCCATAAGGGTTCTGCCCTATGGGACAATTTTTATCCCGTCTTAACGTGCGGTGAAATTCCCACCTTAAAAATAGGAGGATAAAAGGAACTTTCATGATGCCCTTAATGGTCTGATTCGTTCAATTAACATTTGGTGAGGGAGGAAAGCCCCATTAAATGAGGTTTCACTTTATTTGGAAAGGGTGAGTATAGATGGTTTTAAGTAAAGTAGATTCTCTTCTTGGGAAATTGTTAGAAATCATAACGACAATTTGCTTATCTGTTACAGTTGTCGTCACATTGCTTCAGGTTGTTTTTCGCTATGTCATACAACAACCGCTTAGTTGGTCACAAGAAGTATTAATGGTTAGTTTCGTATATAGTATTCTATTTGGTTCTGCACTTGCTATCAAAAATAGTGAACACTTAACAGTAGATTTGTACGATAATATTTCAAAGTCATTCTCCGTCATACTGAAAACACTAGAATTCATCGTGGTCGGAGTTATGATCGCTGCACTCGTATATTATGGATTTATTCTTGTGATGGATAACTTCGAGTCCGGGCAAATATTAGGTATTTTACCAGTTAAAAAAGCCTATGTTTACCTTGCTTTGCCTGTAAGTGGACTTTTCATGCTGTATTTCCATATTAAGAAGGTGTTCTCATGATTTGGTTAGTTGTTTTATTATTTGTATTAATTGTATTTCGAGTACCGATTGCCTTTGGATTGGGTTTTGTATCGATTATTGGAATTATGTTAACGGACCCAGGTTTATTAATAAATGTTCCAAGAAAGGTATTTAGCGGTATTGATAATTTTACTTTGGTTGCAGTGCCACTGTTTATATTAGCTGGTGAAATTATGACAAAAGGTGGTATCTCAAAAAGGCTTATTGATTTTTCCAAGACCATTGTTGGGCCTCTTCCAGGTGGACTTGCTATGGTTGTGGTACTTGCGAGTGTATTTTTCTCTGCATTAACTGGTACAGCAATCGCTGCTGCAGCTGCAATTGGAGGTATGATGATTCCAGCAATGAACCGTGAAGGCTATGATGTACGATTTTCAGCCAGTCTTGTTGCGACTGCTGCTACGATCGGTCCGATTATTCCTCCAAGTATTGTCCTGATTTTATTTGGTGTAATTGCTAGTGTATCTATTGGCGATTTATTTATTGCAGGTGTAATACCCGGTCTGCTTATGGGGATTGGACTAATGGGCTACAGTTATTATGTTGGGAAAAAGAATAACTATCGTTCGAGTGATAGACGAGCAACTTTTAAAGAAATAGTTGTAGGTGCAAAAGATGCAATCTTGGCGTTAATTATGCCTGTTATCATTATTGGTGGTATTGTTTCAGGTATTTTTACAGCAACAGAATCTGGTGTAGTCGCTGTTGTGTATGCATTAATTATAGGAATGTTTGTTTACCGGGAAATTTCTATAAAAGATTTGTGGCCGATTATGTTAGGTACAGCAAAAACAACTGCTGCAATTGTATTCTTAATCGGGACCGCATCCTTATTTATCTGGTTCTTGTCTTATAATCAGATTCCTAACCAGCTTATCGACATGATGGGGGGCATTTCAGATAATCCGATTCTATTATTGCTCATTATTAATATTATCTTGTTAATTGCGGGAACATTTATCGATACCATTAGTGCCGTTTCAATTTTCACACCATTGTTCCTGCCATTGGTTTTAGCAGCAGGTATTGATCCGGTACATTTTGGGGTTGTGATGGCTGTGAACTTAACAATTGGTATGGTTACACCACCACTTGGAGTGTGTTTGTTTGTAACTTCATCCATTGCGAAAATCAAAGTACCAAAAATGTTCAAATACCTATTCCCGCAAATAATTATTTTGATTGTTATTTTATTACTAATTTCGTATATACCTGAGCTTGTACTGTTTCCTGTTGGATTTTTAGAATAGGGAGTGTAGACATGACTACTAAACATGGAAGCTACCTTCAAAAAGACTTGTAAATGAAACTGTGTGAGTAAGAGGATACTCTTACGGTGGTACCCCTAAAAAAGTTAAAGTTTCTTATTATGCAGCTGATTGGCTGGATTTAGTTCGGTATTCGACTGGACTCAATCCAGCCAATTTTTCTTTTGAACGTTCAAGATTGTACCAGTGGATCTATTCTACAATCCTACTTTTTGGTTTTTCGTAGTTTACTAATTCTTCTCCATAATAAATTTCCTGTTTCAAGATGCCAAAGAAATTCTCCATCAAGGCATTGTCTGCACAGGTTACTTTACGTCACAAGCTTTGGAATATTATGTTTCGACCTTTCCCTTTCAGTATGTATTAAAACGCGAACTTATGCATTTTCAGTAAATAAATTCTTTAAAACCTTAAAAATAGGTTTAAATAGTATTCAAATGGTCTTTAATTTAGCAAAAATTTGCAAAAAAATATAATTTTTTTAAATAAATAGGTTGCAAATGGTTGAAACGTGGTTTAATATGTATCTAAATTATCTAAATATTTGAAAGGGGGAGAATTGGTGGAAGATATTAATCTAGTTAAAGTACAAAGAGGTAAGCGGGTAGAAAGCTGTCATCAAATTAACGCAGCAGTTGTAAATTCTGAAGGAGATCTTTTGTATCAAGTAGGAAATATTCAAGAAAAGGTTTACGCTAGATCCTCTATGAAGCCATTTCAAGCTATACCGATAGTGGAAACTGGAGCAGTTGATTATTATCACCTTAGTGATGCGGATTTATCACTTTGTACTGCCTCGCATAATGGAGAAAGCATGCACACCAACAGGGTTTTATCAATTTTGGAAAAGATAGGACTTGATGATAGCTATTTAGGATGTGGAACCCATATACCCCGATGGCAGGATACTTATAAAAGCCTTATTCTTCAAGGGGAGGAAGTTACGCCATTATATAATAACTGTTCTGGTAAACACGCAGGGATGCTAGCAACTGCCCAATTCATGGGTGAAGCAACGGATAATTACTATGAATTGGATCATCCAGTTCAGCAAAGAATTCTTAAGGTTATTAGTGAGATGTGCAGCTATCCTATTGATGAAATAGAAATGGGTATAGATGGCTGCGGGGTACCAGTTCATGCTTTGCCATTAGACCGCATTGCTTATGGATATGCAAAGATGGCCAATCCAAAGTCTCTTAACGAAGAAAGGAGAATTGCAGTTGAACGAATAACAAAGGCGATGACAGCCGCTCCTGAAATGGTTGGAGGAACAAATCGTTTTTGTACCGACTTCATGCTAGCCGGGAAAGGAAGATTTATTGGTAAGGCTGGTGCTGAAGGTGTCTATTGTATTGGTGATAAAGAGACTGGCTTAGGAATTGCAATTAAAGTTGCAGATGGTAATGGCAGGGCAGTCTATCCTGCAGCAATGGAGGTGTTGATACAACTTGGATTGTTAAGTGATGACCAAATTGTACGTTTAAAAGACTATCATCATCCGAAACTATACAACGCTAGAAAAGAAGAAATAGGTGAATTAATTCCATCATTTCATTTGAAGAAAGCATTAGCATTTTAATATCTTTATTCATTTAGAGGAGGAATAATAGTGAGAAAAAGTCAGTTGGTTCCACTATTTATAGTTTTAATCATTGCGTTAATAGGATGCTCCAGCACGACGAATAACTCTGATTCTAATAGTGATGGTGATGCAGAACAAGAAATTGTCAAAAAAGAAGGCAAAGATATAACCATTGCTGTTGCGGCAAATTTTATCAGTATGGATCCTCATGATACGAATGACACACTTTCTTATTCTGCACAAAAAACGATGATGCAGGGCCTTGTAGGGTTTGATAAGGATATGAATGTAGTTCCAGTCCTCGCAAAAGAATATTCAGCTAATAAAGATGCTACAGAATTTACATTTAAATTACAGGAAGGGGTAACATTTCACGATGGTACACCTTTTAATGCTGAGGCTGTTAAAGTTAACCTTGATCGTTTAACAGATCCAGATAGTACGCTTATACGCTCTAGTTTGTTTGAAGTTATAGAGGAAACAGTGGTCGTAGATGAGTATACAGTGAAAGTAAAACTATCTGAACCTTTTGGTGCTATGATCAATACGTTTGCACATCCAGCAGGAATGATGTTGAGTCCGAAAGCTCTAGAAGAGTATGGAGATGAAGTTTCACAGCATCCAGTTGGTACAGGCCCTTATGTATTTAAGGATTGGCAGCCGGGTGATCATTTAACGGTGACAAAAAATGAAGATTATTGGAATGCAACAGAAAATGAAGTAGACTCTATTACATTTAAACCAACACCAGAAAATGGAACTCGTATTGCCATGCTGCAAACAGGTGAAGCGGATTTCATATATCCAGTTCCAGCAGAACAAGCGGAAAGTGTTAAAGGTAAAGACGGTATTATAGTAGAAAATGCTCCATCTATTATTGTTCGGTACCTAGCTATGAATAATATGAAAGAACCTTTTAATGACGTCAAAGTTCGTAAAGCAATAAATTATGCGATTAATAAGGAAGCATTTATTGGAGTCGTGATGAAAGGTTTTGCTACTCCAATGGATTCAATCATTGCTCCCAACACGCAATTTTATTCAAAACAAGAACCTTATAAATACAACATTGAAAAGGCAAAAGAATTACTGGCAGAAGCGGGTTATGAAGATGGATTTAAAACAACTATATGGGGATCAAATAGTTCTTCTACCTTGAAGGGAATGGAATTTATTCAGCAGCAGCTTGCACAAATTAATGTGGAAGCGGAAGTTGTTCCTATGGAAACAGGTACACTTTCAGATAGTATTTGGTCCGTACAGAACCCGGAGGATGCTGAGATTGAGATGTACTATGGTGGCTGGTCACCATCTACTGGAGATGCGGACTGGGGAATTCGCCCGCTTGTAGGAGGCGAAAATGCTTTTCCTCCAAAATCATATAACACAGCTTATTACAATAATGAGGAAGTAAATAGTTTGATTGCCGATGGTTTAGCAACTGCCGATTTAGAAGCAAGAGAGCAGGCATACGCTGAAGCTCAAAAGATTATTTGGGAGGAAACACCATGGGCTTTCTTATCCGTTGACGATACAATTTATGGAAAGAAAAATTATCTGGAAGGAATATATTTATTGCCTGATGGGTCGTTAAGTGCTGAAAATATAGAAATTGTTCAATAAATAAAAATAGGCGCTGGGCGTAGTTATAGTGTTCTGCGCTCAGCCCTTTTTTTAAATAAAGGAGGGGTTAGATGCTTCGGTATGTTATTAAAAGATTAATTGGGATTATTCCAATTTTATTTTTTGTATCTATTTTTATATTTTTATTTGTACATCTTATACCGGGTGATCCAGCAAGATTGGTTGCCGGCCAGGATGCGACTTTACAGGATGTTGAAGTAGTACGCCAAGAGCTAGGACTCAATCAGCCCATACATATTCAATATTTCAACTTTATTTCTGGAATTTTTCAAGGGGATGTTGGATCCTCTATTAAAACAGGCAGACCGGTATTTGATGAGATTGCGTCCCGGTTCATGCCAACTTTCTGGTTAACATTTTGGAGCATGATATGGGCAGTAATGGTAGGTTTATTGATTGGGGTGATATCCGCAACTAAACGTAACAAGTGGCAAGATTATTTAGGGATGTTTGGAGCGGTTTCGGGTATTTCAATGCCTTCTTTCTGGATGGGGTTGTTACTTATTCAAGTGTTTGCCGTTCAACTTGGTTGGCTGCCTGTAGGGGGATTAGAATCCTGGCAAAGTTATATTCTTCCTTCGATTACATTAGGATCAGGAGTTGCTGCTGTAGTGGCAAGGTTTTCCAGGTCATCCCTTATGGATATTCTCAAAGACGACTACATCAGGACTGGACGTGCAAAGGGATTAAATGAACATAAAGTTGTGTGGGGACATGGGTTAAAGAATGCAATGATACCAGTTGTAACGATGACAGGATTGCAATTTGGTTTCTTATTAGGGGGTTCTATCGTCATTGAAACTGTATTTAGCTGGCCCGGTCTTGGAAGATTGTTGATTGATTCTGTTGCCTTTCGTGATTATCCAGTTATTCAGGCAGAAATGCTTTTATTTGCACTGGAATTTATCCTGATAAATCTAATTGTAGATTTAATTTATGGCTTTCTTAATCCACAAATTAGATATGACTAAGAAAAGGAGGTTTTATCAATATGGCTAATCCTGAAACCGCGGAAGTAGCAGCTAAAGTGACGTTAAGTTCAGAAAGTGTAGAAAAAAGTTCGCCAATCAAGGAGTTTTGGAAGAAGTTTAAAAAACAACGCCTTGCAATGGTGTCGGGTATTTTCGTATTTCTATTGATAATTATTGCGATATTTGGTCCTGCTATTGCACCATATTCATCTGAAGAACCCGATTATGTAAATGTATTGCAGGGATCCTCATGGGAGCATTTAGCAGGAACAGATGCTTTTGGAAGAGATATTTTTAGCAGAATCATAGTAGGTACTAGAATTTCATTGTTTGTAGGTACAATTTCCGTTCTGTTAGGTGCTGTTGTAGGTACTGTCCTGGGATTAATCAGTGCATTTTATGGGAGATGGGTAGATAGTATCATCATGCGAATTTGTGATGTATTGTTTGCTTTTCCTGGAATATTATTAGCTATTGGAATTATTGCGATATTAGGTCCAGGTCTTGGAAATGTAATCATCGCAATTTCCATTTTTAATATACCCAACTTTGCCAGAATCGTTCGCGGCAGTGCTCTTTCTGTTAAATCAACCGTTTACGTAGAAGCAACAAAATCGATCGGTGCGAAAAATGGAAGACTCATTTGGAAGCATATCTTTCCAGGAACAGCATCTAGTATTATTGTTAATTTTACGATGAGAATAGGGACTGCGATATTAACTGCTGCTAGTTTGAGTTTTCTTGGTTTAGGTGCTCAACCGCCAACTCCGGAATGGGGCGCCATGTTAAGTAATGGAAGGGATTATCTAAGTACAAGTCCCCATGTTACATTTTATCCAGGACTTGCAATCTTTTTGACGGTGCTTGCTTTTAACCTTCTAGGTGACGGATTACGAGATACACTAGATCCGAAAATAAAAGATTAGATTTCTAAGAAGGGAGATTTCGATGTGACTGAAAAAATGCTGGAAATTACAAATTTGAAAACATATTTTCATGGTGATGATGGTGTTGTAAAAGCTGTTGATGGTGTTACGATAACGGTTAATAAAGGAGAGACTGTAGGTGTTGTTGGAGAATCAGGCTGTGGGAAGAGTGTTACCTCATTATCCGTAATGCGTCTATTACATGACACTCCAGGTGAAATCGTTGATGGTTCAATCACGTTTGAAGGTAAAAGTCTATTAGACCTGAGTGAAAAAGAAATGCGAATGATTCGGGGTAATGAAATAGCGATGATTTTCCAAGAACCAATGACATCGTTAAATCCAGTGTACAAAATTGGAAAGCAACTGGAAGAAGTAATTAAATTGCACCTGCATTATGATAAAAAAGAAGCACGTAATCATGCGGTCAATATGTTAAAGCTGGTCGGACTTCCGCGTGCAGAGGATGTTGTTAATGAATATCCCCATCAATTGTCAGGCGGGATGCGCCAGCGTGTGATGATTGCAATGGCAATGGCTTGCAACCCTAAACTGTTAATTGCCGATGAACCCACTACTGCATTAGATGTAACCATACAAGCTCAAATTCTTGATCTCATGCGAAAGTTACGTGATGAAAGTGAAAGATCAATTATGCTTATTACACATGACCTTGGTGTTGTTGCAGAAATGTGTGATCGGGTGGTAGTTATGTATGCGGGTGAGGTTGTAGAGGAAGCAGATGTGCTATCCATATTTGAAAATCCAAAACACCCTTATACAAAAGGATTATTAGGTTCTGTACCGAAGCTTGGCCAAGATCTGGAAAAATTGGACTCTATTCCAGGGAATGTACCAACACCTGCTAATATGCCTAAAGGATGTAAATTCGCCCCTCGCTGTGAATTTGCCATGGATGTCTGTTGGAAAAAGGATCCAAGCTTGCTTGCAACTAACGGAAACCACACTTGCAGATGCTGGCTATATCAAGATCAAGAGAAAATATTGGAGGTGTAAGTATGGCAGCACCCTTAGTTGAAGTAAAAAATATAAAAAAATATTTCCCGGTTAAAAAAGGGGTACTTGGAAGAAAGCGCTCTTTTATTAAGGCGGTTGATGATGTATCATTTACAATAAATAAAGGTGAGACTTTAGGCCTTGTTGGGGAGAGTGGATGCGGAAAATCTACTACAGGTCGTTTAATTATGAGTTTGCTGGAACTGACTGAGGGACAGATTTATTTTGAAGGTAACCAAATTAGTAATTTAACTAATAACCAAATACGTAACACACGCGAAAACTTTCAGATGATTTTCCAGGATCCTTATGCTTCATTGAACCCTAGAATGAAAATAAGAGATATTATTAATGAACCGCTAATCATACATGGTTATAATAAAGGGGACCGAATGAATCGAATTACAGAGTTATTGGAAATCGTAGGTCTAAGTGCTTATCATGCCGATCGGTATCCACATCAATTCAGCGGGGGACAAAGGCAGCGAATTGGAATTGCACGGGCGTTGGCAATTAATCCGAAATTAATTATTGCCGATGAGCCTGTTTCGGCTCTTGATGTTTCCATCCAATCACAAATTTTGAATTTACTAAAGGATCTGCAGAAATCGTTTAATTTAACATATCTTTTTATAGCACATGACTTAAGTGTAGTGGAACATATTAGCGATCGAGTCGGTGTTATGTATTTAGGGAAGATAGTAGAAATTGCTGATAAAGAAACGTTATACAAAAATGGACAGCATCCATATACAAAAGCATTACTGTCAGCAGTGCCGATTCCTGATCCTAAATTAAAACGTGAACGGATCATTTTAAATGGCGATATTCCAAGTCCAGCTAATCCGCCAAGTGGCTGTACGTTTCATACACGTTGTCCCCTTGCAACAGAAATCTGTAAACAGGAGGTGCCGAAATTACGTCAAATCGGTGAAGGACATTCTGTGTCTTGTCATCTCGTATAAGTCAGAAAATCAATCAACGATAGATTCAGGAGCTGTAGGAAATGAAAGCTAGAAATGTAAATATAATTGCCATTCAAGAAAGGTATTTAGACATCATCACAAAGCAAATAAAAGAAGTACTTGGTGATACAATAAATATTCATCCGATAACAGTGAAGGATCTGCAAAGTGATACTGTCAAAAGTGGTGATATGGTTGTTATTTCAAGTAGTCAAATCAAGGGTTTAGTTACGCAGCTAATTCCTAATGATTGTCCTTGTATTGTTGCAAAACGTGATATTAACTATATGAACACGAAAAAGTTATTAAATCTCCCGCCTGGCCAAGAACTTTTAGTAGTAAATGATAATAAAATGAACGCGGAAGAAACAGTTCAATCTCTCCGTGAAACGATCTTTGAACATAACTATGTAGCCTATACACCTGAAGATAATATACCTCAATCAATCAATTATATCGTTACACCTGGTGAGCGTCAGCTTTTGCCTAGGGGATTAACGAATGTAATTGACATAGGACCAAGATTATTAGACATTAGTACTTTTGAGAAAATCGTGAAGTTGCTGGATATAAATTATCCAATATCGCAAATTGTTAAACGTTATTTCAAAGCATGCGTTTCGCTATCGGGTCGTAATAAAGAAGAAATACAAAGCAATAAGGATATAAGAAATGTAGCTCAATATTATTTTGAAGATATCATTTCTGTCAGTAAATCAATGAAGGAAACAGTACAGCTTGCGAAATGCTATTCTGAGGATAGTCATGCTATACATATTCATATAGAAGGTGAACCGGGTACAGGAAAAAGTATGTTTGCACAAGCGATTCATAATTATTCCACTAATGCAGAACGGTCATTTATTTCTATTAATTGTTCTTCAAGCGATTTTAATACTATTGAAAAATTATTGTTTGGTTCGGAGGAGGGTGAGGAAATATCCTATGGCCTATTTGAACTTGCTGAAAATGGAACTGTTTGTATAGAAGAAATTGGAGAACTTCCTTTATCCATTCAGAAACAGCTTTTTCACGTTCTTGAAAAAGGAAAGTTTAGACGTTTATCAGGCAGTGAGTTACATTCTTTTCACTGCAGAGTGATTACAACAAGCTCCATAAGTTGTAAAAAACTTGTTGAAAAAGAATTGTTTCGTCGTGATCTTTATGAATTATTAGCTAAATACTCACTTAATATCCCGGCTTTATCCGAACGGAAGGACGATCTGCTGCCATTGATCCATAACGTCAAAAAGAGAATAAAACGAAATGATATTGAATTTACAAATGAGGTTATAGAATTCTTTAAGGAATACAATTGGGATAACAATGTAAAGCATCTTTATAATGTTATCACGTATTTAGCATTTTTGAATGGGGATCATATTGGCATTGAATCGTTACCTTTTCACCTCCGTTCTAACTATGATCAACAAAAATTTAATACTGTTTTTGAAGCTAATAATAACGTTAATAAAATTATTGCCGAGATTGAAAAACATGGGTTTCTAGATGAAAACATAAAAATACTTGATGCTTTTTATGAAGGCAAAAAAGAACGTATTTCTTATGGCAGAAAGGCATTAAAGGTATATTTAGAGAAAAAAGGATTAATTCTTTCGGAGCAGCAATTACGAATGAGGCTTGAGGTACTCCAAGATTTGGGCCTGATAATAGTAAGGCAGGGTAGAGCTGGTTCAACGATTTCACGACAGGGAGAAGAGTTTCTTAGAGAATTTTACAAAACTGGATTCAATGTTTAATAATTATCTTTTTATTCGGAGGGGTTTAGGCTGAAACTATATATTTCTGCTGATATTGAAGGGATTTCTGGGGTAATTCATTCAGAACATACTGCACGAGATGGGAAAGAACATGAAAAAGCCAGAATGTATATGACTCAAGAAATTAATGCTTGTATAGAAGGTGCTTTAGAAGTCGGTGCATCGGAAATTGTTGTGAATGACTCCCATGGGACAATGAGAAATGTTTTGCTTGAGCAACTTAATCCCAATGCAGATCTTATTTCGGGTTCACCGAAAAAGTATGCGATGGTGGAAGGGCTTAATGAAAAGTTCGATGCTGCTATTTTTGTTGGTTATCATACAAGAATGGGTACAAATGGAATATTAAATCATACATTTCATGGACGAGTTATACAAACTATAAGAGTTAATGGTAATGAATATGGAGAGTTTGGATTGAATGCGGCATTAGCAGGTTACTACGGTGTTCCTGTTGTAATGGCAAGTGGGTGTGATTTGTTAAGCAGGGAGGCAGCTGCATTAATCCCTTCTATAGAAACAGCTGTTGTAAAGCATACTATCAATAGGACAGCAGCTCAAAATGTAAGTATTCAAAGATCACACGAAACCATTAAATTAAAGACGATAGAAGGAATTAAAAATACTAATAAAATAAATCCTTTTATTATCGATGGCCCGTTTGAAGTAGAAATCTCATTTATACATTCAGGGCAAGCGGATGCTGCTGAAATTCTTCCAGTTGTAAAGAGAAATAATTTTACATCGATTACATTTGATGCAGAAACGATTCCTGACGTTTATCGGTACATACGGAGTCTGATAATGATGGTTGGCAGTGTTGTTTAATAGATATTAGTACCCTGCTTGTGAAATAGTATTATGTGCAAAGTGGGGAAAATTACAGAACTAACTAGTTTGTATTATATTGATGATGAAGTCAGATACAAGTTACGTGAAAAATTGTTTAAATGGTTTGGCGATGATGCCAGATACATCAGAGGTTGATGATAAGATAGATTATATTTTGTTTAGAATGTGCTAGATCATAGGATTATCGTACAAAAATCAAGAGAAGCCCATGGAGTTATAAATTCCCACGGGCTTCTTTTAAATTTTCCCCTTTTTACTGAACTGCTGAACTGAATCTCTTAATTACATTAGTTATCGAAGTCAGAAACTGTAGAATTATTGTCTGAATACATGCTAATTTTCTATTTATGGTGTTGCCTGATTCCTATTTTTTTGATCAGTTATTATGATAGAATTTAGTAGATGAAAGTTTGTATAAATTTTCTAAATCATTAAAGTGAATTTGAGAAAGGCGTATATATTATGAAAAACATTTTGTGGAGCCTAACTATATTATTTTGTCTGGTTTTAACAGCATGTGGTGGTCAAACAAATAAAGATTCTGCTGATTTGGACAGTAAGCAGGAGCACCCGACTGCTAAAAAGGAAAGTTCAGATGAGAAGCAGGCGGTGGAGCTGGACGTGGAAGAAATAAATAATAGTTTACCGATAACGACGGAAATAACGGAATATGATACGAAATTACAAACAATTGCTTATCGGTTATGGTTTGATTTGATGGGAGAACTTGAAGCAAATGGTCAAATAACCGATGCCTCTTATACTAGATTTCATGTACTGGAGGGAGATGAGAAGGAGTTTGTCGCTGCTGTAGTTTTCCAGATTCAGCTGGAGGAAGAGGCTGTTGACGGTATTGTCTGGAAGCTGCATGTAAAGAAGGAAGGCGAGCGGTTTTATAGACTTGAAAAAATTGAGCCATCTTCAGATATAAAAATTGGTCTGCCGCCTGTTCAAAGTATGGAAGAGTATCGAAAGGAAGCGGGGATTGAACAGCTGAATGATAATAACCGCTATAAAATTGTTGATAGTACATTAAAAGTGACGTATGACAATGGCACTGATTGGGTGAAGGTGCCGGTTTCGGTCGATGAATTATTCGGAGGAGAATATAACGGATCTGAACAATACCTAATTGAGGGAAGCTATGTCATTAGTCCGGAGAGAACAGCTTTCGTTACAGGTGGTAACCGGAATTTGCGGCTGCTGTTTTCAAATGATCAAGGGGAATCATGGGATGATGTAGTAGTAACTGACCAGATACAGGGTGTTCGAATGAGATTGTTAGGTTTTTCTTCTGAGAAGGATGGGTATCTTATCGTGTCAGGCGGCCGTACAATGTCCAGTGAAGGGAATTTTGTTTATAAAACGAATGATGGCGGTAAGTCATGGTACTTTGCAGGATCAGTTGAAGAGGAATATTCGTTAGTTACTGGTGGTGGATTCATTAATGATAAAATCGGATTTATTTCATTTGGCTCAGTTAATATAGAAGATCAGCCACCGCGACCGGAGATTTACCGAACTGGTGATGGCGGGGATAGCTGGGAAGAGATTGAAGTCCCAATTCCCGAGGAGTTCAAAGGAATTTTTACCGTGGCAGAGGCTCCTGTTTTTAACGAAGATTATGGAACAATGCTAGTCAATCAAGGAGAGAATGGGGACTATCTAGGAGGCAAAGTACTAGCGAAATTCACCTCCGAAGATGAAGGGAAGACATGGAAGTTCTCAAGCCTAGTTGACCCGGATAAAGTATTGCTTGAGGATTTTTAGCGGGATAAGGGGTGATGGCGGGACAAGGGGTCTGACCCCTTGTCCCGCCACGGCTCCCTGTCCCAGATACGAAGCCTGCCTCTAACTAGCAGTTTTCAATGTTGAGTGTTTCGTGTATACTAATATAGTAAATTAGTAATAGGCAACTAGACTAGACATGGGCTAAAGAATAGATATATATAAGTTATGAGGGGTCTTACAATGAAACGATCGGACAGGAAGAAAAAATCGAGAAAGCTTTGGCTGAAGATACCGCTTGCTATTATTCTGGTGCTTGCATTAGGTATTGGTGCATATGCTTTTTCCGTTTATAACAACGCAAAAGAGACAGTAAACAAAAAGATGCATGAACCTGTCGAATCCATTGACTATAATGCTACGAAGAAAAAAGTGAAAGCAACGGAGCCTCTGAATATACTGTTGTTAGGAGTCGACCAACGTGCCAATGATAGAGGGCGATCAGATGCATTAATGGTGCTGTCACTTGATCCGACTAAAGATAAAATGCAGCTTATCAGTATACCACGTGATACTAGAACAACCATTGTCGGAAGAGGGACTGCTGACAAGATCAATCATGCTTATGCATTTGGCGGAGCGGACATGTCTGTTGCTACGGTGGAGAACTTTTTGGATATTGAGCTTGATTATTATGTGCGTATGAATATGGAAGGGCTGCAGGAGCTAGTTGATGAGCTTGGTACGATTTCTGTCGATAATGAAATTGCCTGGAACGATGGAAAATATGATTTTAACATTGGACCTGTGGAAATGAATGGAGACAAAACGATGCATTTTGTCCGTATGCGCAAGCAGGATCCGAATGGCGATTTTGGCAGAACGAAGCGGCAGCGTCAAGTAATACAGGGAATTGTTAACCAAGGTGCTTCCATGGCATCCGTTACGAAAATTAATGGTTTGATTGATATTCTCGGGAATAACATGACAACAAATTTGGAATTCGATGATATGAAAAAATTGCTGACCGGCTATAAGGATACAAGGAAGAATTTTGTTAGCTATCAGGTGAAAGGATCCGGTACGAAGATTGATGGGATTTATTATCTGATCGTACCCGAAGAGGAAGTCACAAAAGTGCACGGGATGATCAGTGAGATGAAATCATAAAAAAGAAACTAGGATGCCCTAGTTTTTTTAATGACAAAAGCGGGACAAGGGGTCTGACCCCTTGTCCCGCACAACTCCTATTTAGTTTCGTTGATTTCATAGATGTTCAGAATGGCTTTGAACAATATTGTTACTCCATTCATTAATGCGTCTTTGTTAAATGTCATTTCCGGGTGATGCAGGCCGGGCTTTAAATTACATCCTAATCCGAGCATGGTAGCTTTTAGGTTTGGTCTTTTAATGGTGTAGAAATGGAAATCATCACCTCCTGGGGTAACCAAGGGCTGGTCGACTTTATCTGCACCTAACGTTTCCTCAATTGCTTTTTCCATAATACGGATAGCCTCTTTATTTGTCTTTGCTGCTGCTATACCGTGCATCGTTATTTGATATTCTACCTGATATAATTCCTTAATTGATTCCAAAATAGTTGTTACCGCATTTTCCAGTTCTTTCATTAGCTCATTATTTTGTGCCCTGAGATCTAATGAGAAGGAGGCATTGCCTGGAATAATGTTGGCGCTTTTGCCCCCAGCATGAAAGTATGTCATTTTAACAGAGTAAGGGACACGCGGATCCAGATGGATTTTGCTAAGCATATTTACAATTTCTGCACCTATTTCAATTGCATTATGATTTAAATGCGGTCTTGCTCCGTGTGCATCCTCTCCCTTTATCTCAACACGGACAGTTTTTGTGGCACCATGCACGATGACTGGTGTCGCGCGTCCCATTTTTGTTTCCTGATGGGGCCTTAAATGGACACCAAATAAATAATCAACATTATCCACTACTTTCTTTTCAACCATTTTTAAGGCACCAGAACCCTTTTCTTCGGCTGGCTGAAAAATAAACTTAATGGCTATTTTGTCTTTAATTTCAGGGTATTGCTCCAGCATCCATAGTACACCTAGAACCATGGACATGTGTGCATCATGGCCGCAAGAGTGATTAGCTTGAAATTTCCCATTTACCTCTTGCCACAGTGCGTCAATATCTGCTCGTATTCCTACAACTGGAAGGTTGCTGTTAAAATTTCCGTATTCACCTATAACTCCGGTGCAATCATTAAATGTTGTTACACTGCAGCCGGCATCCTCTAATATTTCTCGAATATAGGCAGTAGTTTCAACCTCTTCCCAGCTTATTTCCGCGTGCTCATGCAAGTACTGAAAGGTATCTTTTACTTTTTGTTCAATTGCATCGTTCATTATTCTTCGCCATCCTTTATGAAGTATTTGTATGTTGTATGGATTTTTTCTCTTTCTTCAACACGCTGAATAATTTCATGCAAAATAGCGTTGATAACGGACAATGTAACGGGTCCTTTGTCAAATAAACTTTTATTGACCATGTTTATCGGTACAACAATGTCGGCAAACTCTGTCACAGGTGCAACCCGCGAATCTGTAATCGTAACTACTTTTATCCCTTTGTTTTTTGCCTCTTCTGCTAGCCGCAATGTATCAAGTGCATAACGGTAAAAGGAAAAAACGATTATACTGGATTTTTCAGGCAGCAAATCGAGTAAGCCAGCATCGGTTTCCGGCCGGTACAAAGCGGCGTTACCTGTAATGTAGTTCAAATTAAAATAAAGCCAGTGTGCGAATGTAAAGGAGTGATAGTAGCCGGCAATCACGATTTTATCACTATTTGTTATGGTCTCTACAATAGCATCCATCGTTTTAGTGTCCGCTTTTTCGATATTGTGCTTAATCGTTGTAACATCGGTTATCATGCTTTCTGCGTAATGATTATCCCTGTAATTCTCTTTATTTAATTCTTCATTTGAATGCTGGGATAAGTCTAATAGATGCTTCCTCACTTCCTTTTGCAGTGGGCTATACCCGCTATAGCCAATCGTATTGCACAATCGAATGACCATTGTTTCGCTGACTCCTATGATTTTGCCTACCTTTTTCGCGGGATGTATCGCAAAAATTACAGGCTCATTCATTAAATGATCTGCAACTTTTTTCAGTCCCTTTGTTAATGTTGGAAAGTGCTCCTTTGTTTTTACTAAATAGTCCGGGGTCATTTTCTCACCTTTTTAAAGTTTTTGCATTATTTGTTCTTGAAATAAATTATATCCTTTATTATAATTGGACGCAAGTTATAAATCTTTAGAATTTTTAATCAAACAGGAGGGAAACTATGACCGAAGAACAGAAGCCGCAAAAGGGAAAAAAGAAGATAGGATTGCCGGACGCGTATGTAATTTTGTTTGCTATCTTGCTCCTGGCAGCAATTGCAACTTACTTTATCCCCGCTGGAAGCTTTGACAGGGAAACGATAGATGGCATTACAACAGTGGTTCCTGATAGCTATCATGCTACAGAACAGCAGCCATCAAGCTTTATCGAAATTTTCCGTGCGATACAGCAGGGAATGATTGATTCAGCTGGATTGATATTCCTTGTATTAATAATTGGCGGAGCATTTGCAGTCATTGAACACACTGGTGCGATTGATGCCCTAATAATGAAAACGATCAATAAGACAAAAAACAAGGAATATTTGCTGATCATTATTGTATGTACGTTATTTTCAATCTTTGGAGCATTAGGGATCATCGTAAATGCTGTTATCGCATTTATCCCGATTGGAATCATTTTAGCGCGTTCTATGAAGCTGGATGCAGTGGTCGGGGTATCCATTATTTATCTCGGTGCTTATGCAGGCTTTAATACTGCGTTTCTAGACCCATTGACAACCGGTATGGCACAGCAAATTGCACAGGTTCCTCTGTTCTCAGGGATTGGTTTTCGGATACTGATTTATATAACGGTGCTTATTTCGACTATTTTATATATATGGTGGTACTCCAACAAAATTAAGAAAAACCCGGAAAAAAGTGTTTTAGGTAATAATAGGTTTCCGAAGTATGATGAAAAAAGTGTGGAAGCTGCCCCAACAGAATTAACAGCTACACATAAATTGGTCATTGCCTGGTTAGCCGCTGGTATTGCGATTTACATTTTTGGTGTTTTTCAATTTGCATGGTCATTGAATGAAATGGCAGCCATGTTCATCGTAATTGCAATTGGAACAGCTATTATTGCTAAAATTACCCCGAATAAGCTGGTTGAGGAATTTTTCAATGGCTGTAAGGGGCTCGTTTATGGAGCATTAATTATCGGGATGGCTAGATCCATCGTCGTTATTTTAGAAGAAGGACAAATCCTTGATACAGTTGTTCAAGGCATGGCAGCAGTGATGGAGCCATTTTCAAGTGTCCTTGGTGCCATTGTAATGTTTGTGGCAAACGGTGTATTTAATCTAATTGTTTCATCGGGCAGTGGGCAAGCAGCTATTGTAATGCCAATCATGACCCCGCTTGCTGATATTATGGACATTACGCGTCAGGTAGCAGTACAGGCATACAAAATGGGGGATGGTTTTACGAATGTAGTGACACCAATTTCCGGTATTTTAATGGCAAACCTCGCCATAGCGGGGATACCATGGACGAAATGGATTAAATATGTTTTTCCATTAGTACTGATTTGGTTTGCAATTGGTTCGGTATATTTAGCGATAGCAGTGATGATGAATTGGGGTCCGATTTAAAAAGGAGGAAGCTAGTTTATGAAAATTGATCACGTAAAATTATACAAAATGAATATGCGGATGCGTAATCCGTTTACAACTAGTTTCGGGACAGAACAGGATCGATTATTTTTATTAGTGGAAGCAATAGATGAACATGGTCTCTCAGGCTGGGGGGAATGCGTAACCTCGGAAAGACCGTTGTACAGCGAAGAATTTACGGAGTCCAGCTGGTATATGCTAGAGAAATTTCTGATCCCTGCAGTTGTCAAAAGAGAAATTCAACATCCGAAAGATTTACAGGAATTGTTTGCAATGTATAAACGTAATAATATGGCTAAGTCAGCGCTTGAAGCGGCGGTATGGGATCTGTATGCTAAATCAAAGGGAGTGCCTCTAGCTAAGCTGCTTGGCGGTGTAAGGTCAAAAATTCAAGTTGGGATAAGTCTTGGAATTGAGGAAAATACGGACAGATTACTGGAGTCAATTCAGGAAAAGGTAGAAGAAGGCTATAAACGTATTAAAGTAAAGATAAAGCCCGGGAAGGATATTGATGTATTGCGGGAGATCCGCGCTAATTACCCAGATATTCCATTGATGGCTGATGCAAATTCTGCCTATACGTTAAACGATTTGGCAGTACTTAAAGCGATGGATGAATTTAACTTAATGATGATTGAACAGCCATTAACGGCAGGAGATTTAATAGACCACGCTAAATTACAGAAGCAACTTGAAACGCCTGTCTGTCTGGATGAAAGTATTCACTCGTATGAGGATGCCAGACAAGCGATTGAGTTAGGAAGTGCTAGAATAATTAATATGAAGGTTGGCAGAGTAGGCGGACTGACACAGGCGAAACGTATTCATGATTTGTGCGAGAAAGAAAATGTACCACTATGGTGTGGCGGGATGCTTGAATCAGGTATCGGCCGCGCGCATAATATTGCTATAACAACGCTTGAGAATTTTAACCTGCCCGGTGATACAGCATCCTCATCAAGATACTGGGAGAAGGATATTATTGAACCGGAAGTAATAGTTGAAAATGGCGAATTGCACGTACCAGAAAAACCCGGAATCGGATTTGATATTAATATGGAAGAAATCGAGAGGAATACAGTAAAAAATAAAGCATTTCAATAGGCGGGGTGGTGGGACATGGGGTCATGGGACATGGGGTCAGACCCCTTGTCCCACCCCATGCCTCTATCCCGCTACTGCATGCGAATTGCTTTTCTTGCCAGCTGGTCTGCATGATGGTTCTTCTTTTCTGGTATCCATTTGATAAAAAAGTGGGGGAAGTTGCTTGCTTCCTCCTTGATTTTTTCAAATAAGGGAAGAAAGGTTTGATTTTTTGTGAAGTCTTTATCGATTACATCAACCACAAGCTTAGAATCTGAACGAAATGACAGTATTTCTCCAGGAAAACTCTCCTTGCAAATTTCCAGTGCTTTTATAACAGCATGAAATTCAGCTTCATGATTGGAAAGCATCCCTAAAGGAAGTGCGTATTCAAATATTTTTCCGCTGGTTTTTATGTAAATTCCAGCGCCGCTAATGCCGGGATTGCCGCTTGATGCCCCATCTGTATAGACTTCAATCAATTTTTTATCTCCTTTATTTTCTAAAGTATTTTTTAATTCGATTATAACAGTGCGGTGTCAAAAGGAACAAGGTCAATGGCGGGACAAGGGGTCTGACCCCCTGTCCCGGGACAGGGGACCTGACCCCTTGTCCCGCAGTTACATCTGTGCAATTTTGCAAAAACCATTTATTACAAAATATGGCTAGAGAAACCCCTTACAATGTTGAGTTCAAAAGATTATACTAGGTCCATAGATGTTGTTTCATCATATAGAAGTATAGTTTTGCAAAAATCAATCTGCTTCCAGGGAGGATACTTCAGTGATTTTGGATAAAAGGCGTGCACACTTATTATCCGTTTTATTGCAATCATCTAAACCGATACATGCAAAACAGTTAACTGAAAACCTAGGCATTTCGAAGCGCACTATTTATTATGATCTGGACCAGATTAATGATTGGCTCGCTTCTCAGAGCTTTGATGCCATACAAAACATTCATGGTCAGGGCTTTTGGTTGCCGGAGTCATTAAAACAGCAAATTAATCTGCAGGAATATAATTTGACTGATGAATACGTATATCAATTTTCAGAAAGCGAACGTATTTTATTACTAATTGTAAGACTTTTGACTGAAGATACCATGTTAACAATGAATTCCTTCATAGCTAGCATACAGATGAGCAGGGGAACGATTGTGAAGGATTTGAAAAAAGTCAAAGAACAGCTGAAAGCCTATGAATTGCTCCTGGATTATTCCAGGTCTAAAGGCTATCGGGTTGTTGGGCAAGAGGAAGATAAGCGCAAACTGCTGTCCAACGCGTTTTCTACTATTATGCTTGATTCGGAATGGAAAACCATTCGTGAAAAAATCTATACGATGCTTGGACCAAAAGAATTCTTGAAAAATGGATACGTTCCGGATAAAGAGAAAATCATTCAATTCATTAATCAAGCGGAAAATGGTTTATTTCTAATGCTGACAGATGAAATGATTGAGATGTTGGCAATTGAATTGTTAATCATCATCAAACGGGTGGGGTCCGGGCAGTTTGTGACAATTGACCAGGAAGAAAAGAATGTTCTGAAGGAAACAGAACATCACAAAGCTGCCAATCTTATAATGAAGAGATTGTCTGAACATTTCCATGTGATGATACCGCCGGATGAAATTTGTTTTTTGACCATGAATCTACTTGGTTTAAAAGTACATCGTGATGATTTCAGCTATTATTCAAAACGCGAAAAGTCAGGCTTGCGAAAAGTGGCACAGCGTATGATTGCCGATTTTCAAACGTATGCCTGTGTCATTTTCGATGATAGAGGAGGGCTTGAAAATAATCTAATAGCACATATTAAGCCGACGTACTACCGTCTAAAATACAATGTGAAAACGTCTGGTAATTTAGTATCCAGCATTAAAGAAAATTATTCGGAAATCTATCATTTTACTAAGCGGGTAGTCGTGCATCTGGAATACTATGTAGGAAAGTCCATACCGGATGAAGAAACGGCTTATATTGCTTTACATTTTGGTGGCTGGCTTAAAAAGGAGAACAAGCAGGTTGACCTTAAGTATAAGGCCCTTATTGTTTGCGAGAATGGCATTGGAACTTCAAACATGCTAAAGACACAGCTTGAGGGGTTAATTGCTGGCCTGGATGTTGTTGCAATTCAATCAATGAGAGAATTTAATCTAAATCGTGTTAATGCCGATGTGATATTTTCCACCAATTATATAAAAGAAAACGAAATACCGGTTATTCATGTTCCGGCCATTTTATCAAATACGGATAAAGAACAAATCCTGCAAACGGTAAATGATTTATTCCAGAGTGATTATCAGGAATATGATGAAGCGGAACACATTATACGTGTGATTGAAAACTATGCAACGATTCATGACCGGCAAAATTTAATAGATGCCATTTCCAAAATGAATATAGAGCAAAGACATCAGATAAAGGAGCTAAAGAAACCAATGCTCAAAGAATTACTTACTGAAAGCACCATTCAACTAGAGGATCATGTATCAAATTGGGAGGAGGCAATAAAAGTAGCCGCCAAGCCTTTGGTGACACAGCTTAGCATTACCCAAGAATATGTACAAGCTATGATAGATAACGTGAAAGAGCTAGGTCCTTACGTTGTCATTGCACCAAATATTGCTCTTCCCCATGCACGGCCAGAAGCTGGTGTTCAACGGTTGGGAATGAGTTTATTACGATTAAAAGAATCTGTTAATTTCTCAGATGAAGAAAAACATCGTGCACAATTGATTATTGTACTTGCGGCAATTGATAATCAGACACATTTAAAGGCATTGTCACAGCTCACTGAAATGTTGTCCGATGAAGAAAATGTTCAACGATTAATCGATTCAGCCAATACAGATGAAGTGCTTGATTTAATAAATAACTATTAAATTATATTAGGAGGTTTTTTAAAATGAAAAAGGTCTTAGTAGTATGTGGGAATGGGTTAGGAAGCAGTATGATCGTAGAAATGAATGTGAATTCAATCTTAAAGGACTTAGGTAAAGAGGCAGATGTATCCCACACAGATTTATCTACTGCAAAAACGGAGCTTGCTGATTTGTATCTAGGGTCAGAGGATATTGTAGGTAATTTGGAAGATGGCAAGAAAAATATTGTTAAGCTTAAAAATTTGATGGATAAACAGGAATTGCGTGAAGCACTAGAGAAAAACATTTAATTTATTTGATGGGACGGAGGGGTACAGATGATTGATTTAATTATGAAAGATATTTTAGGGACTCCTGCAATTTTGGTAGGGCTATTTGCTTTAGTAGGTCTCCTTGTTCAGAAAAAGAGCCTTGCTGATGTAGTTTCTGGAACATTAAAGACGATTATGGGGTTTGTAATTTTAAATGCCGGGGCAGATGTAATTGTACTGGCACTTGGTCAATTTAGCAGCATGTTTAATGAGGCATTTGCTGTTGAAGGTGTTATCCCTAACAATGAAGCAATCGTTGCCTTAGCTCAGGAATCTTTTGGTACGGAAACAGCAATGATTATGCTGTTTGGTATGATTGTAAATATTATTTTAGCTAGGTTTACCCCATTTAAATACATCTTTTTAACTGGTCACCATACCATGTTTATGGCTTGTATGATCGCGGTAATTTTAACAACTGGAGGAATCACCGGAACATCATTAGTTATTATTGGTTCTATTATCCTTGGTTCTTTAATGGTATTATCTCCAGCGATGCTGCAGCCATTTACTAGAAAAGTGACAGGGTCTGATGATTTTGCTATTGGTCATTTTGGTTCTATCGGCTATTTCGTGTCAGCGGCGGTTGGAAAATTAGTAGGGAAAAATTCAAAATCAACGGAAGAGCTTAAGGTTCCGAAATCATTAGGTTTCTTACGTGATACTTCTGTAGCAGTTTCCCTAACGATGATTATTCTCTTTTTCGTAGTTGCTGGATTTGCTGGTCCTTCATTTATAGAGTCGGAATTAAGTGGTGGGCAAAACTTCCTTGTGTTTGCGTTTATGCAAGGTTTAACATTCGCGGCCGGGGTGTATATTATTTTAGCTGGTGTAAGAATGCTGCTCGGTGAAATTGTCCCGGCGTTTAAAGGTGTTGCGGATAAAATTGTTCCTAATGCGAAACCTGCATTAGATTGCCCGGCAATTTTCCCGTTTGCTGGAAATGCTGTCATCATTGGATTTTTATTTAGTTTTGTAGCAGGCTTGATTAGTATGCTTTTCTTACCTTTACTCGGACTTAAGGTAATCGTTCCTGGGTTAGTTCCACACTTCTTTACAGGTGCTGCAGCCGGTGTCTTTGGTAACGCTACCGGTGGGCGAAGAGGTGCGATACTAGGGTCAATGGCTAATGGTATTTTAATCAGCTTCTTACCAGCATTACTGTTACCAGTTCTAGGATCGTTAGGATTTGAAGGAACAACATTTGGAGATGCTGACTTTGGTTTAGTTGGAATCGTACTTGGAAACTTGGTACGTTTAATTGAATCGAATATCCTTTCATCTATCGTGACTCTAGTAATCTTGTTTGTTCTATTCCTGCTAGGTTGGAAAACCAGCGCAAATTCAAATAAAAATAACTCTGAAGCAGCTTGAGCGGGACAGGGGGGTCAGACCCTCTGTCCCGCTTATGCTGTTGGGACAAGGGGTCTGACCCACTAGCGTTGCACAGCTTACAGAAACTGTAAATTAGTAATTTGCATATGTAGACAAACATAAAAAAAGCTCCTATTGTAGAGATGAAGGTTTGTTCCCATTAACAAACTTTCTACAAAGGAGCGAAAACATAAATTAATATGGTACCTCATAATACTGTAATTAATCAATGTTTATCTTTATTACCTACTAAAAATTTATC